>NZ_JBHSFI010000002.1:0-471868 GCF_042654905.1 Promicromonospora alba | reverse complement strand
GGTGGTGCTGGTGCTGGTGCCCAAGACGCTCGGGCCCGCGCCGAAGCGGGTGCCGCGCCCTGGTGCGGTCTGCCCGCAGGTCAGGCACAGGCCGTCCCGGGTCCTCGTGACCTGGGTGACGAACTCGTCCCAGGACACCGTGACGTTCAGGTGTGGTGCGATCGCCGCGCCTGGGGAGGCCTGGTTGGTGTCCAGCACCACGCGGGCGATGTCTGCGAGGCCTTGTGCCCGACGCTGGGTCGTCGTGCGGGTGTTTTCGGCTGACGGGGCGCCCAGGACCGCGTTGATCGCGGTCGTGAGCTGCAGGCCGTGCTCGTCGGTGAGGAACCCTGCCACGTGATACCCGCCGAACGTCTTGGCCAGGTCGAGGAACTCGCCCTGGGCGGCCTTGTCATCGTCCACATCGTCGGTATCGGGATCGGTCACAGTCGCGAACCGGCGCGCCACCTTCCGGAACTGGTCCGCATTCAGGACATTGGCTTCGCGCAGGACCAGGGCTTCACCGGTGACCAGGGTCCCCTCCGTGATCGCACCCTCCAGGACCTGCGTGACCAGCTCACGGGTGCGTGCCCCGTCGGGGTCGTCTACCGGGTCGGGGAAGTCGACCGGCACGGTCTGGACGAACTGTTCCGGCGTGGTGGTGTGCCCGGTGCGGGTATCGATCAACCAGGCCAAGGCGTCGGTACGCGTTTCGCTGGTGGGCGCGACCTCCGTCATCACCCTCGCGTGGTCCGCGCCCAGGCTCCCGGCGACCAGCCGCTCCCGCGTCACCGGGAGCGCGGTCACCAGACGGCGCGCGATCGTCATGTCCTTACCCGCCGTCGACGCGGAGATGCCTTCACGGAGGCGCAGCCAGGTCGTGAACGTCCGGGCCGTTCCACCCGAACGCCAGGAGCCCTCGTTCTCGATGCGGGGCAGCAGGGTGTACCGGACCCCGTCCAGGCGACCGGTCACCCGGCGGATCCGGGTGTGCGCATCAGCCAGGCGAGTGACCGTCGGTGCATCCCAACCGGTCAACGTCTCCGGGTCGGTCAGAGCGGTCAGCTCCGCGGTCGCCGCCTCGATCCGGGCCAGCACATCCTCGATCGACGCCGCAGCAGGCAGACCAGCAGCGGGACCGCTCTTCGTCGTCCGATCCACCGCGCCCACCCCCCGCCTACCTCGCTGCTCGCCTCTAGTTCCCACTCCCTCGCTGCCTCTATTATCTCGAACACGCGTGCGATCTGCTTGTCGGATTCGAAATCTGTGGATAACTCTTCGGTGCGTCATGCAGATGTCGCTAACGGCCTGCTTGAGAAGCGTCAGTGGTCGGGCCGCGTCCACCTGACCGGATCGGGCGCTAGGTTCTCGTCCTGGCAGTCAGTCCGGGAGGACCATCTCCGACGCGTCGCCGTGGCTGCAGCTCAGCTGCCCCCCGGGGGCGTACGTGATGATGTCCCTCCCCTCCCTGTCGGTCCGCAGCAGGTATTCGCCGTACTCGAACGTGGTCTCCCCCGCGTTGCTGAGCTCCGCGCACTCGACGGTCGTCGTCGGCGCCGTGATCTCGTCGTAGAGGAACGGCCCGCCCACGTAGAACCGCCACGAGGTGCTGCCGCGCAACGACACGGATTCCTCGATGACTACATGCCTCCCGGCGGGGCGGTCGAGCTCATGCAGTGTCTTGTACGTGAGCTCCGCGCTGAGAAGCGCGAGGAGGCCCGTGACGAGGACGCCGACGGCGGCAGCCAGGATCACCGCGCAGAGAAAGAGCGCCGCCATGGCTGCGGTGAACGCCTCGTACCCGATGACGAACAGCCGGAACCCGACCACGCCCAGCACGATCACGGACAGGCCGGTGACGAGCCACAGCAGAAAGGCGAGGGTCTGGCCGTTCATGGTCCCCGCGACCAGAAGGAGCTGGCCCTTGCTGCCGGCGTGCCAGACCGCGGCGCCGACAAGCGCCGTGGCGACGCCGGTCAGCATCGCCACCATCGCCCTGCGGTTCGTGCGTCGCGCGGCCGGGGGAATGCCGCTTCGCTCCTGCTGGGCGCTCATGTGGCTGGGCCGCCGAGAGCGTCCAGCGCCTTCCGGTCGAGGCCGGTGGGCAGGGGTTCACCCCGATGCAGGGGCGATCCCACCACGGGAGCGGCGATCAGGACCCTTCGCACGGCCTCGGCGCCAGCTCGGGCACGGGCAGTGTGTTCCCAGTTCGGATACCGCAGGTCTCCGTCGTCGAGACTGCCCCGCTTGACGGCCAGCGCGAAGAGACCAGCCCTCCGCATGACCGGGTCCAGCAGGCCACGAACCTTGAACTGTCCGACAGCCGCCGCGATCACCCCGTTCGTCTCGTGATACACGTGATGAGCGGCAATCGAGCCCCACGCGGCGAACCAGTCATCGATGACGTCCGAGTCGCCTGACCACAGCCCGTCAGTGATTCCCTCGGTGTCCCAGTCGCCGAGCGAGCCCATCACGATCCGCGGCAGCTCGTCGTCCGTCACTCCGTCGAGATACCAGTCCTGCACGTTGCCCAGCATGTCGGATCCCGAGTCGTTGCCGAACGGCGCGAACTCGTCGCCCTTGTCGTAGAACTCAGGCGGCGCCACCTTGGCGAATGCCGGATGGCTTGTCTCCGGTGCGGGGTCTTCACCCTCGGGGTCGTCCAGCCACAGCTCCAGTCCGGACCGCCATGTCGTCGTCACCGGCGGATCGTCCCACAGCGGCCCCATCGGGATTCCGACATTTCACCCCCGGGCGCTATCGTTCCCGCGTGAGGGAGAACCCGCGGCCGACACGGCACCTCGAGCAGCTCGAGACAGCGCAGCTCGGCAAGCTCGCCCCAGGTTCGGTGAGCGGGCCGGCCTGGGACCTGGTTGCGCTGCCCGTCCCGCCGGACGGCGGCGTGCCGGACGCATCGGACGTCGATGTCGTCGCGCACCGCTTCGCACCAGCCCAGCCAGCCCCAGCCCAGCCAGCCCCACCCCAGCCGGTCCCACCTGCCGTACTGGCTGCACCAGTCCCACCGCCCGTACCGGCCGCATCAGCCGCCGCACCGGCTGAATCAATCACGTCGCCTTCAGCGCGCGGCGCCGGCGTGCGCAGGCTGACCATGGTCGCGGTCGGTTGCGGGGTGCTCGCGGCCTTCGCGCTGGGCATCGGTGGCCTGTCCATGCTGTGGGCGGACCGCCCGGACACCGAGACCACCGGTCCGGTCGAGCGCACGGCCCTCGACCTGCCGCTCGTCCCCGCCGACGACACCCACGACGGAAGCACCGGCGAGCCTGCGGAGCCACGCCTCCGCGATGGGGACGACGCCGAGGCGGGCGAACCCCGCGAGGACGGCGCGGACGCGGACTTGCTGGGGGACGGGACGGCGTCGTCGGGCGGCGGGCTCGACCAGGGCGGCACCGGCGAAGGCGCACCAGGCACAGGCGCAGGTACAGGCACGAGCACCGGCGGCTCCGGCGGATCAGGATCAGGATCAGGATCCGGGGCAGGGTCCGGGGCAGGCTCCGGCGCGGGAGGAGGCACCGGCCCGGGCGGCGGGGGCACGACGCCGACCGACGGCCCGCCGCCTCCGACGTCGGACCCGACCACCGATCCGACGGAGGAGCCGACCCCGAAGCCCACGCCCACGGCGTCCGAGGATCCGACCCCCGAGCCGACGCCGAGCCCCAGCGTGTCGCCCACGCCGACGCCGACCGGCGCCCCGGTGTCCCCGAACGCCGGCGGATGACGGTGGAGGGATCCATCGAAGTCGTCACCTGGAGCGGTGTCCTTGTCCCCAAGGCCTGGCCATAGGCGTCACGAGGTGTGGTCCGGAACGCCCCCGGCAGTGCTGGCGGCGACCGCTTCGACCTCGGTCCTGTCCGGTTGCTCCGTCCAGGTCTTCACGTCAGAGCAGGACGCGCAGGTCGTCAGCCGCGTCCGTGGAGCTGAGCAGCCGGGCGCCCTCTGGCAGCAGGATGAGAACACCCGGCTTCCCGAACCAGCGAACTATTGCACCTCGCCGGGGCGGGACCGAGTGGAAGGATTCGCCGGATGACCACCGAACTCGACCTGTCCGAATACCTGCTGACCAGGTTCGACGAGGCGGAGGCCGCGGCGCGGCGAGCTCCCGACGATGACGACGAGCCCTGGACGCTGGACCCGCGGTA
The DNA here is from genome assembly GCF_042654905.1 of Promicromonospora alba. Taxonomy (NCBI): domain Bacteria; kingdom Bacillati; phylum Actinomycetota; class Actinomycetes; order Micrococcales; family Promicromonosporaceae; genus Promicromonospora; species Promicromonospora alba. The sequence goes on along the minus strand of NZ_JBHSFI010000002.1, from coordinate 467,732 downwards.
CGACCCCTACGACGAACGGTGGGTGCTTCGGGCCTCAGCGACCTACGTCCTCGCTGATATCGCGGCCAAGCGACGGGTCGTGACACACGCCGCGGAGGCGTCTGTCGACCGGGAGCTGACGATCGACGACCGTAGTGTCACCCGGGACGAGGTCGAGCAGCGGCGTGCCACCGACCCGGGCCAGCTCATTCTCGTGGCGCTCGTCCAGCCGTACTCGGCCCGACCCGACTTCAACCCGAGCTGGGTGTCCTGAGGGTCGGGTCCAGGTCTGCGGCGTGCGGCGGCGCGGCGGATCAACCCGCCGGCCCGCACCCGGCCGGCAACAGCTCCGGATGCGGGCCGTTCACGACCGGCCGCGCGTCACACCGCGGCGCGCACCCACGCCGTCGTCGAGCCGGGCAGCAGGCCGCCGGGCAGCGGCTCGCTCGCGAGCAGCACCTCGCCGTCCGGCAGCGGCACCGCGTCCGGGCCGAAGTTGGTCACGACGTGCCAGCCGTTCGGGCGCGTGAAGTGCAGGACGTCGGCGCGTCCGGGCACCCACTCGAGCGTCTCGTCGGTCTGCAGCTCGTGGCGCAGAGCGAGCGCCGCACGGTAGAGCTCGAGCGTCGAGCCGGGTGCGCCGTCCTGGGCCTCGACCGACAGCTCGCCGAAGGTCGCGGGCTGCGGCAGGTGCGCGCCGCCCTCGCCGAAGCCGAAGGACTTGCCCTCGCGGGTCCACGGCAGCGGCACGCGGCAGCCGTCCCGCCCGACGTCGACGCCGGGGTTGCGGAAGAACGCCGGGTCCTGGCGCTCCGCCGCGGGGATGTCGGCGACCTCCGGCAGGCCGAGCTCCTCACCCTGGTAGAGGTAGGCGCTGCCCGGCAGGCCGAGCATGAGCAGCGTCGCGGCGCGTGCGCGGCGCAGGCCCAGGGCGACGTCGGCGGCGGGTTCCGTGCCGCCCGAGAGCAGCCAGTCGCGGCCCTGCTTCGTCGTGCTGCCGTTGCGCGCGGGCAGCGCGTAGCGGGTGGCGTGGCGCACGACGTCGTGGTTCGAGAAGACCCATGTCGTCGAGGACCCGGACGCCGCGGACAGCGCGAGGTTGTCGGAGATGATCGTCCGGAACTGCTCGGCGTCGAAGTCGGCCTCGAGCAGGTCGAAGTTGAACGCCTGGCCCAGCCCATCGGCGCTCGCGTACCGGGGGCGTCGCGGGGTCGAGACCCAGGCCTCCGCCACGGCGATGCGCGGCGGCGTGTACTCGTCGAAGACCTTGCGCCAGTCGGCATAGATCTCGTGGACCTCGTCCCGGTCCCAGAGCGGGTGCGCGCCGGGCTCCGTGATCGCGTCGATCTCGGCCTGTGTGGGCAGCGAGTCGCCGAGCTCCTTGGTCAGGGCGTGCGCGACGTCGATACGGAACCCGTCGACGCCGCGGTCCGACCAGAACCGCAGGGTCTTGCGGAAGTCCGCGCGGACCTCCTCGTTGTCCCAGTTGAAGTCCGGCTGCTCCTTGGCGAAGAGGTGCAGGTACCACTGGCCGTCGGGCACGCGCGTCCACGCGAGCCCGCCGAACATGCTGTCCCAGTCGGCCGGGGGCTCGGAACCGTCGGCGCCGAGGCCGTCCCGGAAGATGTAGCGCGCACGCTCCGGGCTGCCGGGACCCGCGGCGAGCGCCTCCTGGAACCAGACGTGCTCGTCCGAGGAGTGGTTCGGCACGATGTCGACGATCACGCGGATGCCCGCGGCGTGCAGTGCGGCGACCATCTCGTCGAACTCGTCGAGGGTGCCGATCCTGGGGTCGACGTCGCGGTAGTCGGCGACGTCGTACCCGCCGTCCGCCAGCGCGGACGGGTAGAACGGGCTCAGCCAGACCGCGTCGATGCCGAGCCCCTGGAGGTACGGCACGCGGGAGATGATGCCGCGCAGGTCCCCGATGCCGTCGTCGTTCGCGTCGGCGAAGCTGCGCGGGTAGATCTGGTAGACGGCTGCCTGCCGCCACCAGGTGGGGTCGTTCGCGAGGGGCTGGTGGGTGTCGATGTTGCTGGTCACTGGTGCTGGATCCTTTGCCGTGGGGGACTGGTTGCCGGTCACTCGTGCGCAGGAATGCCGTGCCCACCAGCGTATGGGTGAGGGCTCGGCGTGGCAGCCCGGCCAGGGACCGGCGGGCCGGCCGGGGTCAGCCGGTCAGGGCGTCGATCGCCGCCGGGGACAGGGCGTGGTCCACCGCCATGGCGCTCGCGCCCAGGACGCCCGCGCCCTCGCGCGCGCGGGAGGTGACGATGCGCAGGTGCTGCGTGGCCAGCGGCAGGGACCTGCGGTAGACGGCCTCGCGGATGCCGGCGATGAGGTGCTCGCCGGCGTCGGCCACCACCCCGCCGATGACGATGACCGACGGGTTGAGCACGCTCACGCACGAGGCCAGGACGCCGCCGATGTCGCGGCCCGCCTGCCGCACCGCCTGGCTCGCCGCGGCGCCCCGGGACCGGACCAGCGCGACGACGTCAGCGCTGTCAGCGGCTTCCAGCCCTTGGGCGGCGAGCGCCGTCGCGACCGCCTGGCCGCTCGCCACGGCCTCGAGGCAGCCCGTGTTGCCGCACCGGCAGGGCACGTGGTCGGCGCCCGGCACCGACATGTGCCCGACGTCGCCCGCCGCACCCTGAGCGCCGCGGCGGAGGGCGCCGTCGGCGATGATGCCCGCGCCGATACCGGTGGAGACCTTGACGAGCAGCAGGTCGGAGACGTCGGACCAGGCGGTCCGGTGCTCGCCGAGCGCCATGATGTTGACGTCGTTGTCGACCAGCACGGCGACCCCGAGCTCGGCGCCGAGGATGCCGGGGACGTCGACGTCGTCCCAGCCGGGCATGATCGGCGGGTTGATCGGCCGCCCCGTCGAGTGCTCCACCGGGCCCGGCAGCCCGATGCCGATGGCGGCCAGGTCGGCGGTGTCGCGGCCTGCGGCGGCGAGCAGGTCACGGCAGGCCCGGACCACCCAGGGCAGGACGACGCCGGGGCCCGCGGCGATCGAGAGGGGTTCGTCGCTCGCCGCGAGCACCGTGGAGGCGAGGTCGGTGACGGCCAGCCGGGCGTGTGTCGCGCCGAGGTCGACCGCGAGGACCACCCGGGCGCCCGGCTGGAAGGCGAACGTCGCGGGCCGTCTTCCTCCGGTGGACCCCGCCATGCCCGCCGGGGCGATGAGCCCGGTGCTCATGAGCGCGTCGATCCGTGAGGCGATGGTCGACCGGGCCTGGCCCGTGATGGCCACCAGATCGGCGCGGGTCCGGGGTTCGCGGTCGCGCAGCAGCTGGAAGAACTCGCCGGTGCCCAGGGACAGGGGCACGCCCCTCGGAGGGTCGTCGATGGGCATGGGCAACCGCCTCCCGGGTGAACTTATGGCTGCGTATCGGCAAAAGATAGCCCATATGCGCCAGCGGTCACAGAAGCCGCGTAAACGACAAGCATCTTTTGCTTGACATAGACCAAAAGGTCCCTACATTGGTGGATATGCGAGCCGATGACGACGCGCACACTCCAGGACCCGACCCGAAATCCAGTTCGGAACGAGAGCCGGAAGCACCGGGCCCGGTGCTGCGCCTTTCCGGCGTCGGCAAGGAGTTCTTCGGCACCTCGGTGCTGCGAGAGATCGACCTGACTCTGTATCCCGGACAGGTCCACGCCCTGGTGGGCGAGAACGGCGCCGGCAAGTCGACGGTGATGAAGATCGTCGCCGGCGTCCACCGCCCGGACGCCGGCACCATCGAGCTCGACGGCTCGCCCGTCTCCTTCCCGACGCCGCTCGACGCGCAGCGGGCAGGCGTCGCGACGGTCTTCCAGGAGTTCAACCTGCTGCCGGACCGGTCGGTCGCCGAGAACGTCTACCTCGGCCGCGAACCGGTTCGGCGCGGCATGTTCGGCGGCACGGTCGACCGGCGTCGGCTGCACGCCGACACCACCCGCCTCCTCGACGACCTGGGGCTGACGGGCATCGCGTCCTGGAACCGGGTCGGCTCCCTGTCCGTGGCCCAGCAGCAGGTGGTCGAGATCGTCAAGGCCGTCTCGTACGACGCCCGGATCATCTCCATGGACGAGCCGACGGCGGCGCTCGCCGACCAGGAGGTCGCGCTGCTCTACGACCTGGTCCGGCGCCTGCGCGACCGCGGCGTCGCCATCCTGTACGTCTCCCACCGGCTCCAGGAGATCTACGACCTGGCCGACACGATCACCGTCCTCAAGGACGGCAACCACGTGCTCACCGCCCCGGCCGCCGACGTCGGCCCCGACCGGCTCGTGCGCACCATGGTGGGCCGCGACTTCGCCGGCTTCTTCCCGGACAAGCCCGCCGGCTCGGTGTCCGGCGAGAGGGCCGGCGAGGGGCCCGGCGAAGCCCTCGGCGAGGTACGGCTGGCGCTCGCGGGCGCCGGCAACACGATGGTGGACGGCGTGGACCTCGAGGTACGGGCCGGCGAGATCGTCGCGCTGGCGGGCCTGCAGGGGTCGGGCCGCACCGAGGTCGCGCACGGGGTGTTCGGCATCGCGCCGTTCACGCGCGGCAGCATGACCGTCGACGGGCAGCCCGCCCACGTGCGCACGCCGCGGCAGGGGGTACGGCACCGCCTCGCGCTGGTCAGCGAGGACCGAAAGGCCGAGGGCCTCGCTCTGGGCCAGTCGGTCCTCGCGAACGCGCGGCTCGTGCTCGACGCCGTCCTGCCGGGTGCGTCGGACCGCCGGGCGCGGCGCATCACCGAGGTGCTGCGGTCGCTCGCCGTGCCCGCGAGCACCGTCGCGGCCGCCCAGGACACCGAGGTGCAGTACCTGTCCGGCGGCAACCAGCAGAAGGTCGTGCTCGCGAAGTGGCTGGTGACCGAGCCGCGGGTGATCGTGCTCGACGAGCCGACGCGCGGGATCGACGTCGGCGCCAAGCGCGCCGTCTACGACCTCATGCGCACGCTGACGGCCGACGGGACCGCCGTCCTGCTCATCTCGTCCGAGCTGCCGGAGGTGGTGGCGATGGCCGACCGCATCCTCGTGCTGCGCGACGGCCGGATCGTCGGGGAGCTGCCGGGCGGCAGCGACGAGGAGACGATCATGGCGCTGGCGACGGGGGCGGCATGACGACCGGCACAACGACCGGCACAACGACCGGCACAACGACGGGCACTGTGCGCAGCCGTCGCCTCGGGTCCACCGAGATCGTCTACCTGGCCCTGGTCGGCATCCTGCTGGTCGCGGGCGTGCTCGTGGCGGTCCGCGGCGGCAACCTCTTCGCGCAGGGCAACGTCAGCTACATGCTCACCCAGACGAGCCTGCTCGGGTTCGTCGCCGTCGGGCAGACGCTGGTGATCCTGTGCCGGTCGCTCGACCTGTCGGTGGGGTACGTCGTCGCGCTGTGCTCGCTGGTCGGGGCCACGACGATGGCGGGTGACCCGTCGCGCGTCTGGCTCGGGGTGGTGGCTGCGCTTGCGGTCGCGGCCGCCGTCGGGCTCGTGAACGGGCTGATCATCGCGTCGCTGAACGTCAACCCGTTCATCGCGACGCTCGGCACGGGCCTGATCGTCAAGGGCTTCCTCGACACCCGGTTCAAGGGGCCGGAGGGCGAGGTGCCGTTCGCGTTCCAGACGTTCGGGTACACCCGCGTGGGCCCGGTGCCCGTCTCGACGATCGTCATGCTGGTCGTCGCCGCGGTGGCGTTCGTGCTGCTCACGCGGACCCGGGCGGGCTATCACATGTTCGCGGTGGGCGGGAATCTCGACGTCGCCCGGCTCTCGGGCGTGCGCACGAGCCGCACCCTCGTCCTGGCGCACGTCCTGTGCTCCCTGTGCGCGGGCGTGGCCGGGCTGCTCATCGCGGCGCGGTTCGGCACCGGGAACGCGCTGGTCTACTCCTACGGCCTCGACCTCGACTCGATAGCCGCCGTGGTGCTGGGTGGCACGCTCCTGTTCGGCGGCCGGGGCTCGGTGGTCGGCACCGTCGGCGGGGTGGCGATCCTCGCGGTGCTCGACACCGCGTTCAACGTGCTCGACGTGAACCCGTTCTTCAAGGACGTGCTGCGCGGCGTGATCATCATCGCCGCGGTGGCCCTGTACGCGCGGCGCCAGATCGACCCGGCGAGCCGGCGGGTCCGGTTCGGCACCAAGGTCTCGGCCGTCCGACGAGGTGGCGTCGCATGACCACGGAACTGACCCCGGACGCCGGGAACAGCACCGGAAAGAGCACCGGGAACAGCACCACCCGCAGCGCCGCCCGGCGGTGGCGCGAGCAGCTCCTGTCCGGCGGCAGCTGGACCGTCCTCGCGCTGCTCGTGCTGGTCCTCGCCGTGATCGTCGTGATCAACCCGTCCTTCGCGGAGCCGGTGTCGCTCATGGCGTTCGCGAAGAAGGCCGCGCCGCTGGTGGTGCTCGCGATCGGCCAGTACTTCGTCATCGTCTCCGGTGAGTTCGACCTGTCGGTGGGCTCGCTCGTCGGCGCCCAGGTCGTGATAGCGGCCCGGCTGATGGACGGCGACGAGGCGCTGACCTGGCCGGTCGTGGGGCTGATGCTCGTCTTCGGCCTGCTGGTCGGGCTCGTCAACGGCCTGGTGACGACGCTGCTGCGGGTCCCGTCCTTCATCACCACGCTCGGCATGATGCTCGTGCTCTTCGGCGCGATCCGGCTGTGGACCGGCGGCGCGCCGACGGGCGCCCTGAGCGAGAGCTTCCGCGTCCTGGGCCGCAAGGGCTTCCCGGACGTCCCGGGACAGTTCCAGGTCCCGTACGCGCTGCTGGTGGCGCTCGTCGTCGTCGGGCTGGCGGTGCTGCTGATGCGCCGCCCGTTCGGCAGGTCCCTGGTCGCCGTCGGCGACAACGCCGTCGCCGCCGCGTACAGCGGCGCCTCGGTGTGGTGGCTGCGCACCCGGGCGTTCCTGCTCTCCTCGTTCCTCGCCACCGTCGCGGCGGTGCTCATCGGCGGGTTCGCCGGGGTCACCGCTCAGGTGGGCCAGGGGCTGGAGTTCATGGCGATCACCGCCGTCGTGCTCGGCGGCGTCGCCCTCGGCGGCGGGCGCGGGACCGTCGTCGCCGCGATGGTCGGCGCGCTCACGCTCGAGGCCCTGTTCACGCTGTTCAACCAGCTCGCCCTGCCGTCGACCATCCGGCCCGCCGTGCAGGGCGTGATCCTCATCGCCGCCGTCGCCTACGCGGCACGTCGGCGCCGCACCTGAGCACTACTCATCGAACGACCCGCACTCAGAACGACGCGCACTGATCGAACGACCCGCACTCATCAAAGGGGATGGACATGCGACAGTTCCGGGCACTGCTGGCGGGCACCGCAGCGGCAGGACTGCTCCTGCTGACGGCCTGCACCACCGACACCCCTACCGAGGAGCCGCCGGGCGCCGAGCCGAGCGCGACCCAGGAGGCACCCGCCGACTCCGGGGCCGAGAGCGAGTGGTTCGTCCAGGCGGACTACGACCGCGAGCTGGCCCAGCGCGACGTCGAGCCGGAGGGCCCGGCCGACCAGCCCTGGCTCCAGGCCATCGAGCCGGAGTGGGTCGACACCGCCGACCTCGCGAGCGAGGGCGGGGACAAGACGCTCTGCTTCTCCAACGCGTCGGTCTCCAACCCGTGGCGCGTCACCGGCTGGATCACCATGCAGCAGCAGGTGGAGGTGCTCCAGGAGGAGGGCGTGATCGGCGAGTTCCGGGTCTCGGACGCCGCCGACGACGACAACAAGCAGATCTCCGACATCCAGGCGTTCGTCGAGGCCGGCGACTGCGACGCGATAGTCATCTCCCCGTCGACGACGGCGACGCTCACCCCGGCGGTCGAGGCCGCCTGCGAGAGCGGCAAGCCGGTCATCGTGTTCGACCGCGGCGTGAACACCGACTGCATGGTCACGTTCATCCACCCGATCGGCGGCTACGCCTACGGCGCGGTGGGCGCGGAGTTCCTGGCCGAGAACCTGGACCCCGGCTCGACGGTCCTGGCGCTGCGCATCCTGCCCGGCGTCGACGTGCTGGAGCATCGGTGGGCCGCGGCAGACAAGATCTTCTCGGAGAGCGACCTCGAGGTGGTGGGCGTCGAGTTCACGGGCGGCGACGGCGCCAAGATCAAGGACCTCGTCACCCAGTACCTGCAGCGCGGCGAGGTCGACGGCATCTGGATGGACGCGGGCGACGGCGCCGTCGCGGCGGTGGAGGCGTTCGAGGACGCCGGCCAGCCGTACCCCGTCTTCGTCGGCGAGGACGAGATGAGCTTCCTGCGCAAGTGGGACGAGACGGGGATGACGGCGATCGGCAACGTCTACTCCAACTTCCAGTGGCGCACCCCGATCCTGGCCGCGCAGAAGATCTGGGCCGGCGAGGAGGTGCCCTCCGAGTGGGTGCTGCCCCAGGAACCGGTCACCTCCGCTGACCTCGCGGGGTTCCTTGACGCCAACGCGGACATGCCGTCCCTGCACTACGCGAAGTTCGGCGGCGAGGACCTGCCCGGCTACCCCGAAGCCTGGACGGACCGCTAGATGGGGATGCAGCCATGGACGGTCCCTGACGGGCCCGCGACCACCTGGCCGGTCGGCGTCAACACCTGGGTGTGGACGTCGCCGCTCACCGACCGTTCGCTCGCCGACCTCGCGCCCCGCGTGGCGGACTGGGGGTTTGACGTCCTGGAGCTGCCCGTCGAGCGCCTCGGCGACTGGGACCCGCCCCGCGCGGCGCAGGTACTGGCGGACAACGGCCTCGGCGCGAGCGTGTCCCTCGTCATGGGCGAGGGCCGCGAGCTGGTCGCGGCCGACGCCGGCACGGTGCGGGCGACGCAGGACTACCTGCGCTCCGTGGTCGACGCCGCGCACACGGTGGGCGCGCGGGTGATCGGCGGCCCGGCGTACGCGTCGGTAGGGCGCACCTGGCGGACGACGCCGCAGGAGCGGGCCGACGCGTGCGCCGAGCTCGTCGAGCACCTCGCGCCGGTGGTCGAGCACGCGATCGCGGCGGGCGTCGTCGTCGGCCTGGAACCGCTCAACCGCTACGAGACGAGCCTGGTCAACACGGTGGACCAGGCGCTGGAGATCGTCGGCGCGCTGCCCGCCGAGGGGATCGGGCTGATGCTCGACGTCTACCACATGAACATCGAGGAGCGGGACCTGCCCGCGGCGGTCGAACGCGCTGGGGCGCGGATCGCCGCGGTGCAGGTCTGCGGGAACGACCGCGGCGCACCCGGCGGCGACGGCATCGACTGGCCGGCGCTGCTCGCCGCGCTGGAGCAGGCCGGTTACGCCGGGCCGCTCGTCATCGAGTCGTTCACCGGCGAGAACGCCACCATCGCCACCGCCGCGTCGATCTGGCGGCCGCTGGCCGCGAGCCAGGACACCCTGGCGATCGACGGCCTCGCCTACCTGAGAGGACTGATGCCCTGACACAGGTCTGAACCGCACGCGCTCGCGAGCGCTCGGCGCCGGCACGCCGGGCTGGTCAACGAAACATGCTCCGCCGGGAGTTCCCGGCGGGACCGCACGTCGATCTGCCACGCCGATCTGCCAGGAGGCAACACGATGACCGCACCACGACGTCCCCGCTGGGGGAGATCCATCGCGGCGCTCGCGATCGGAGCGCTGGCGCTCACGCTCGCGTCCGTCCCGGCGGCCACCGCCACCACGACTGCCGGGGCCGAACCGCAGGCCGCCGCCGACGAGAAGGCTGAGGTCCAGGCGGACGGCCGAGTCCTCATCTTCACGGCCACCACCCAGTACCGGCACGAGGAGGCGATCACGCAGGGCACCCCGGTGCTCGAGGCGGCGTTCGCCGAGGCGGGCATCGAGTCAGACCACACGGAGGACCCGACCGTCTTCAACGACGCCGACCTGGCGCAGTACGACGCGCTGGTCATGTTCCAGGCGTCCGGCGACCCGTGGAACGCGGAGCAGAAGGCCGCGATGGAGCGGTACCAGCAGGCGGGCGGCGGCATCGTCGCCATCCACAACGCCACCGACATGCGCGGCAGCTACGCGTGGTGGGACGAGATGATCGGGTCGCTGATGCCCGGTCACGCCGCGACCGGGTCGAGCCCCGGCCTGCCCGGCACGGTCCGGGTCGAGGACCGCAAGCACCCCTCCACCAAGCACCTGCCGCAGCGCTGGGACCGCGCCGACGAGTGGTACAACTTCTCGACCAACGTGCGCGGCGACGCGCACGTGCTGGCCACCATGGACGAGTCGACCTACGACCCGGGCGGCAACGCCATGGGCTACGACCACCCGATCTCGTGGTGCAAGTACTACGACGGCGGTCGCGCGTGGATGACGGGCATGGGCCACTTCGGCGCGCACTACACGGGCGAGCCGGACTTCGTGCGGCACATCGTCGGCGGCGTGCAGTGGGCGGCCGGGCTGGCCGCGGGCGACTGCGGCGGCACCGACTGGGGCCAGTTCGAGAAGGTGGCGCTGGACACGAACACGAGCGCGCCGTTCGGGATCGACGTCGCACCCGACGGGCGGGTCTTCTTCACCGAGCTGGTGCGCGGGCAGATCCGGGTGTTCGACCCGGAGACGCAGACCACGACCACCGCCGTGACGCTCCCGGTGTACTCGGGCGGCGAGGACGGCCTGCTCGGGATAGCGCTCGACAAGGACTTCGCCGAGAACGGGTACCTGTACCAGTACTGGTCGCCCGCGAGCGAGGACGACACCGATCCCGCGAACTTCCACAACCGGCTGTCCCGGTTCACGGTCACGACGGGCGCCTCGGGGGCGACGACCATCGACCCGGCGTCCGAGAAGGTGCTGCTGGAGGTCCCGGCCAGGCGCCTGCCGGACGAGCCGGGGCACACGGGCGGCGGGGTCGTCGTCGACCACACCAGCGGCGACCTGTACCTCGGCGTCGGCGACGACGTGAACCCGCACTCGGAGCCGTCGGGCGGGTACGCGCCGCTCAGCGAGCGGGACGGCACCTTCCACGACGCGCGGGCGACGTCCGCCAACACCAACGACCTGCGCGGCAAGGTGCTGCGGATCCATCCCGAGGACGACGGCACCTACTCGGTGCCGGAGGGCAACCTGTTCCCGGAGTCGGAGGACACGCAGGACAAGACGCTGCCCGAGATCTACGCGATGGGCTTCCGCAACCCGTTCCGGTTCGCCATCGACCCGGCCACGGGCAACCTCGGCGTCGCCGACTACTCGCCGGACAGCAACACCGACAACCTGGCGCAGCGCGGCCCCGCGGGCATCGCTGAGTGGAACCTCATCAAGGAGCCCGGCTTCTTCGGCTGGCCGCTGTGCATGGGCAACAACGAGCCGTTCCGCGACGTCGACTACCGGACCAGCCCCGTCACCGTGGGCGGGTTCTTCGACTGCTCCGCTCCGGTCAACGACTCGGTGCGCAACACGGGCCTGACCGAGCTGCCCCCGGCTCAGCCGGCGGACCTCTGGTACGGCTACCAGCGGTCCTCGGTGCCGGGCGGCATCAACCAGGGCGGGGGACTGGCGCCGATGGGCGGCCCGTTCTACGACTTCGACCCGGAGCTCGACTCGGACACCAAGTTCCCCGAGTACTACGAGGGCAAGGCGTTCTTCTACGAGTGGGCGCGCAACCAGGTGTTCACCGTCGAGACCAAGGACCCCGGGGCGGCCCCGGGCCAGACCGACGTCGAGAAGGTCAACCGGTTCCTGCCGGACGAGGACTTCCTCGCGCCGATCGACGCGAAGTTCGGTCCCGACGGCGCGATGTACGTGCTCGACTGGGGCGGCGGCTTCGGCCGGGACAACCCGGACTCCGGTCTGCACCGGGTCGACTACGTGACGGGTTCCCGTTCGCCCGAGGCGCTGCCCGAGGCGTCGCCGGACTCCGGGACCGCGCCGCTGGAGGTGGAGTTCGACGGGACGGGCAGCACCGACCCGGAGGGCGAGAACCTCACGTACGCGTGGGACTTCGACGGCGACGGGACCACCGACTCGACCGACCCGACGGCGTCGCACACCTATACGGCGGACGGCGTCTACGACGCCCGGCTCACCGTCACGGACCCGGCGGGCAAGGACGGGACCGGCACAGTGCCGATCACCGTGGGCAACACCCGGCCGGAGGTCGACTTCGGGCTCCCGCCGACGGGCTCGTTCTTCGAGTTCGGCGACACGATCGGGTGGGACGTCTCGGTGACCGACGCCGAGGACTCGCCGGACGGCTCGGCGATCGACGACGAGCGCGTCGTCATCCAGCCAGCCCTGGGGCACGACGACCACCCGCACCCGGCCGACCCGCAGCACGGCCGCACGGGCTCCGTCACGACGTCGCTGGGCGGCGGGCACGGGGCGGACAACAACGTCTTCTACGTGCTCGACGCGCGGTACGAGGACGACGGCGGCGCGGGCGACATCCCGTCCCTCACCGGCTCGGACACCACCCTGCTGTTCCCCCGGGAACGGCAGGCCGAGTTCCACACGACCCAGGAGGGCACGACGACGGCGCCGAGCCGGGACGTCGAGGGCGGCGGGTCCGTCCTCGTCGGCGCGGACGGCGCCTGGGCGTCCTACGACCCGGTGAACCTCCACGAGATCGACGCCCTGACGCTGCGCGTGGCCTCGGCGTCCGCGGGCACCATCGAGCTGCGGCGGGATGCCCCGGACGGCGACCTGCTCGGGACCGCCGAGGTCGCGGGCACCGGCATCAGCGACTTCCACGACGTGCGCGTAGTCGTCGACGACCCGGGGGAGAGCTTCGAGCTCTTCGTGGTCTTCCCCGGTCCGGGCGAGCGGCGGCTCAACTTCGTGGAGGCCGACGGCAAGGGTGCGGCGGAGACCACACGGCCGGAGGTGGCCATCACGGCACCCGAGGGCGGGGTCGAGCTCGAACCCGGGCAGATCGAGGTCACCGCGGACGCGACGGACGCGGAGAACACCGTCAGCCAGGTGGAGTTCTTCGCCGACGGGACCTCGATAGGCGTCGACGAGACGGCGCCCTACGCGACGACATGGGACGTCACCGCCGACGGCTACTACGAGCTGACGGCCGTGGCGACCAACGACCGGGAGCTCACCACCACCTCACGGATCGTCGTCGCACAGGTCGGCGACGTGTTCGCCGGGATGCGGACCTTCAGCAACGCGGACGGCGAGTTCGAGCAGCTCGCCACCGGGAGGTACGTCATCGAGTCGGGCGGCGCCAACATGTGGCAGGGCGTCGACCAGTACTCGGCGATCTACCGCGAGGGCACCGACCGGCACTGGACCGCCACCGTACGGATCAACAGCCAGGGCAACTCCCACGGGTCCGCCAAGGCGGGGATCATCGTCCGCAACGACGTGACCCAGCCGGGGTCGTCGCCGGGCTACGCGGCGCTCGGCATCCGGCCGAGCGGCGGGTTCGAGTGGCTGCGCGGCAACGACGCCGGCCAGCTCGTGACGTCGACGGGCGGCGGCTCGACGGCGTACCCGGCCTGGGTGCGGCTCGTGCGCGACGGCGACCTGTACTCGGCCTACTGGAGCTCCGACGGCGAGACGTTCACGCAGATCGGAGAGCCGGAGGCGCTCGCGGGCGCGGCGGACACCCAGGACGTCGGGCTGTTCGTCACCGCGCACCACGCGTCGAACAGGAGCGCCGTGGAGTTCCAGGACCTCACGTTCGACGACCAGCCGGACCCGCCGCAGATAGAGGTCGCGGCGGCGAGCCGGTGCACCGGCCCGCAGGCGCGCGTGACGGTGAGCGCCACCAACGCGGGAGCTGACCCGGCGGCGATCGAGCTCAGCACCCCGTACGGGAGCAAGACGTACCGGAACGTGCTGCCCGGGGAGACCGTCTCCCGCCAGTTCAGCTCGGGGGCGCGGGCGATCCAGGCAGGGACGATCACGGTGACCGCGGTCAACGGGCCGCACGAGGTGGTCGTCGACGAGGGGTACGAGGCCGCGAGCTGCGGCTCGTAGCCGGGTTCTGACAGGGCCGCTGGCTGAGCCGCTGGCTGAGTTACTGGCTGAGTCACTGACAGGAAGGAGCAAGGACGTGCCGAAGACGAGGAACAGGCCGCGGAACGCACCGCGGCGCGGACCGGAGGCTGCGGCACGTCCGTCGAGCCGGGGCGGTGCCGGCCGCCCCGGAACCCGGTCGCCGGTGCCCACGAGGCGCCGGCGGCTGGGGCGGGGGGCCGCGGTGGCAGCCGTTCTGGTGGCTGCCGCCGTGGCCCTGCTGGTGCTGCTGGTGCTGCTGGTGCTGCGCCCGTGGGAGGGCGAGGCGCCGGCGGCGGACGGGTTCGACGTCGACCCCGCCCGCGTGGCGGAGCTGGAGGCCGCGGAGGAGGAGCGGGCCGTCGAGAACCTGGCGGCGGCCGCCGAGCTCGCGGTCTCCGCCCAGGAGCGGCTCCTGCCCGTGATGGACGGGCTGTACGAGTCGCTGCCGGTGGGCGGCGCGGGGTCGGGTGACGCGTCGGAGGGCGGGTCTGCGGACGGCGATCCGACGTCGGACGGCGCGACGCCCCCGACGTCGGCCGAGCTGGACGAGTGGCGCGCCGTCGTCGACGAGGTGACCGCGGAGACGGAGGCGCTGCCGACCGGATCGTCCGAGCACAACATCGTCCGCAACGGGCTGATGCTCTCGACCCGGCTGCTGGGGGACACGCTCGACGTCCTCGAGCTGGCGGCGGCGGACGACTCGGCGGACGGCTCGGCGCGGCTGCGCGACGTCGCCGGCGACCTGCGTCTGCGGGCGGTGGACGCCTGGGCGGTGGCCGCGGTCCAGCTCGACCTGCAGCACATCGAGGCGGACCGCGGTCACCTGCACGCGTTCCTGCCGCTGCACTCGGGGATGAGCGCCGAGGGAGAGGCGGAGATGTCGCACGGCGACCATTGAGTTGTCGGCGCGGGCGCGGGCGCCGTGATCAGTCGAACAGCCGCCGGAACACGTTGGTGTCGGCCAGGTCGACGAGCTCGTCGCCGCGCCCCGACAGGATCGTGCGGATCGCGTACAGCGTGAAGCCCTTGACCTGCTGGGCGGTGATCGCGGGCGGGATCGACAGCTCCTGCTGGGCGGTGACGACGTCGACCAGCGCCGGCCCGTCGTGGTCGAGCGCCGCACGCAGCGCGCCCTCGAGGTCGTCCGGCTGCTCTACCCGCTGACCGTGGATGCCCATCGCATTGGCGACGTCGGCGAAGCTCGGGTTGTCGAGCTGCGTGCCGAAGTTCACGAAGCCCGCGGCCTTCATCTCCACCTCGACGAAGTTGAGGGAGGAGTTGTTGAACACCACGATCTTCACGGGCAGCTTGTTCTGCCGGACGGTCAGCAGCTCGCCCAGCAGCATCCCGAGCCCGCCGTCCCCCGACAGGGCGATCACCTGCCGCCCGGGGAACGCGGACTGGGCGCCGATGGCGTGCGGCACGGCGTTCGCCATCGTGCCGTGGCTGAACGAGCCGATCAGGCGGCGCCTGCCGTTCATGGTCAGGTACCGGGCCGCCCAGACGACGGGGGAACCGACGTCGGGGATGAACACCGCGTCCTCACTGGCCAGCTCGCTCACCAGGCGCGCGACGTACTGCGGGTGGATCGGCTCGCGGTTGCGGTCGTTGTCGGCGAGGTCGTCGAGGTCCCTGCGCGCCCTCGCGTAGTGCTTGAGTGCGGAGTCGAGGTGCTTGCGGTTGGTGTGGTCGTCGAGCAGCGGCAGCAGCGCGTCGATGGTGTCGCCGACGTCGCCCACCAGCCCCAGGTCGACCGGCGTGCGCCGCCCGAGCTGCTCGCCCCGGACGTCGACCTGCACGATCTTCGCCTTGGACGGGTAGAACTGCTGATAGGGGAAGTCGGTGCCGAGCATGAGCAGCGCATCGCAGCTCTCCATGGCGCGGTAGCCCGAGGAGAAGCCGAGCAGGCCGGTCATGCCGACGTCGTACGGGTTGTCGTACTCGAGGAACTCCTTGCCGCGCAGCGCGTGCACCACCGGTGCCTTGAGCCGCCCCGCGATCGCGAGCACCCGCTCGTGCGCGCCCTCGGTGCCCGCGCCGCCCAGGATGGTCACCTTCTTGGCCGCGTTCAGGATCTCGGCGGCCTGCCGCAGCTCGGCCTCGCGCGGCCGGACGACGCTCTGCGCCGCCCGGATCGGCGCGGACTTCCTGCGGCCCGCGCTCTCGGCGAGGAAGATCTCGCCGGGGATGACGACGACGGCGACACCGCGCTTCTCGACCGCCGTGCGCATGGCGATCTCGAGCACGCGCGGCAGCTGCTCGGGCATGCTCACCAGCTCGGTGTAGACGCTGCACTCCCGGAACAGGTCCTGCGGGTGGGTCTCCTGGAAGTAGTTGCTGCCGATCTCGGCGCCCGGGATCTGCGCCGCGATCGCGAGCACCGGAACCCGGCTGCGGTTGGCGTCGAAGAGCCCGTTGATCAGGTGCAGGTTGCCCGGCCCGCAGCTGCCCGCGCAGACGGCCAGCTCTCCGGTGAGCGCGGCCTCGGCAGCCGCCGCGAAGGCTGCCGCCTCCTCGTGCCGCACGTGCTGCCAGGCGACGCCGTCGCTGGTCCGGATGGCGTCGGTGAAGCCGTTCAGCGAGTCGCCGGGCAGGCCGTAGACCCGGTCCACGCCCGCATCCTTGATGATCTCGACGATCGTGTCAGCGACATTGGTCATGACGTGCGCCCCTTGGTTCGCTCGGACTGTTTGCGCTGTCCGTGCGACGTTACCGGCGATGACGCGCCGCTTCATGTCGGGCCGGGTTGCGCAGAAAAGTGTGCCAAGCGCGCGGCGCGCCCAGGCCACAGCCGCGCACGGAGCAGGGACTAGCCGACGCCCGCGAGCGCCTCGCCCAGCGGGGTCCGGGTGTGCAGGACGCGGACGCCGTTGCGGCGGCTGTCGATCAGTCCGGCGTCGCGCAGGACGGTGAGGTGGTGCGACGCCGTCGACACCGCGAGCTCGGTCAGCGCCGCGCACTCGGACGTCGAGAGGGGTTGCTGGAGCTCGAGGACGAGGCGGGCGCGGGTCGGCCCGAGCAGGGCGGAGAGCGCGGCGAGGGCGTCCGCGCCGTCGCGGTGCCAGGTCTCCGACACCCCGTGGGCCGGGTAGAAGATCGTCGGTTGCGCGGGGCGCTCGGTCAGCACGGCGCAGCCGCGGGTGGCCACCATGACCGACGGGACGAGCACCAGGCCGGTGCCGCCGCAGTCGACGATCTCCTCGTGCTTGCGCATCTGGACGCGCACTATCTCGTCGGCCCAGGTCACCGTGGAGTGCAGGGTGCTCGCCATCTCCGCGAGCCCGGCGTCGCTGCTGCGGCGGGCGCGGACGCCTATGTCGGCCCGCAGGAGGCGGAGCATCTGCGGCCAGACGGGCGCGAGCAGCGTGTCCCAGACCTCCTGCCAGGCCTCGACGATGACCTTCCGGGCGTGGTCCGGTGCCGCGATCAGGTCGCGGATCTCCTGCTGGCGGGCGCCGGTCGAGCGGAGCACCATCTTCTCCAGGTCGAACCGGAGCCGTTCGTCGGGGACCTCACGGAGGCGTTCTGCCTCCTCCTCGGGAGTCATGTCGCCCGACGGCGTCGCGGTGAGGAAGTCGGGCATGTAGCCGTCGACGCCGCTGATGACCGCCATCAGGCGAAAGGCCTCGCTGGGTGGCTTGCCGCTGCCCTGTACACCAGCCTGTACACCGGCGTGGACGCCGGCCTGGACGCTGCGGAACCAGCCCCAGTGCAGGGGTGCGCTCTGCGGGCGAAGGATGGTGCGCACGGCGTGCACGAGCTCGTGACCTGGGGAGATGCCGAACCGCACGGCTGAGATGTCGCTGGAACCGAGCCGGAACTCGACGAACTTTCGATCCACATCGAAAGCGTAGTCAGCGGGGGTGCGGTCGGCCGAGAGTAGGTCTCATCAGGACGCAGTCTTCACCCGAGAGGAAGTACCCATCATGAACAGCTCCGCAGCCGCAGCAGCCACCCCCGCGACCGCCACCGCAGCAGTCCCCGCGGCGATCCCCGCCGACGAGATCCGCATCGGCGAGAGCCGCACCCTCCGCTTCGAGGGCGCCCAGTACGGGTCGAACGTGTCGTTCTTCCTCGTCACCTCGGACCCCGGTCAGGGTCCCGGCCTGCACCGGCACCCCTACGACGAGACCTGGTCGGTGCTGGAGGGCGAGGCGACCATCGTCGTCGGCGACAGGACGTTCGTGGCCCGCGCGGGCGACACCGCCGTCGCCCCCGCCGACACCTGGCACCGCTTCACCAACACCGGCGCCGGGACGCTCCGGATCGTCTGCATCCACGCCTCCGCAGTGATGATCCAGGAGAACGCGTCCGAGGAGTGATGAGTTTCCTTGTCTCGTCTCGTCCACACCACTAATAGCCAGACCGAACAGAACGGAGCAGTCCCATGACCCAGTACTTCCTGACCCTCCCGCACGACAGTGCCGAGGAGCCGACGATGGAGTCGATGCAGGAGATGGATCCGGCCGAGCTGGAGGCGGTGTTCGCCGCGGTTGGCGCCTTCAACACCGCGCTGACCGAGTCCGGGGGCGCTCGTCACCGCGGGCGGCCTGCAGCCGCCGTCGACTGCGATCACCGTCGACGCCTCGGGTGGCGACGTGGAGCGCGTCCCTGGGCCGTTCGTGGAAGCGCCCGAGTACGTGGGTGGCTTCTGGATCATCGACGTCGCCGACGAGGAGGCCGCGCTCGGCTGGGCCGAGAAGGCCTCCGCCGCCCTGCAGTCCCGCATCGAGGTCCGCGCCCTCCAGGAGGCCCCGGACCAGTAACCCCGTTCAACGGTGTCGTTGGTCTGGGGGCGCGGCGGCCGGGGGCGGGCCCGCGGGGACCGGCTCCTCGAACACCAGCAGCGTGTGCGTGTTCAGGATGCCCTTCATGCCCTGGATCTGGTCCAGGATCAGGTGGCGCAGGTCCGCGTTGTCCCGGGCACGGACCAGCAGGACGAGGTCGAACTCACCGCCGACCAGCCCGATGTGGTCGACGCCGCGCAGGGTGCGCAGCTCCTCGCGGACCGAGCGCCACTCCGCCTGCTCCAGGTTGACCGTGACGTAGGCCGACGTGCCGAGCCCGGCGAGCACCGGGTCGATGTCCGCGCTGTACCCGCGGATGACGCCGCTGGACTCCAGGCGCTGCACTCGCGCGTAGGCGTTGGCCCGCGAGATGTGCAGCTTCTCGGCCAGCGATCGCATGGACATCCGGCCGTCGTGACGGAGCTCGTCGACGATGCGCTGGTCGACGTCGTCGAGGCCCGGTGCCACTTGTCTCGCAGCCACGCCCTCAGCCCCTTCGCCGCTGGACATTTGGATCGCATTACCTGCCCATTGCTGGACGGTTTCTCGGATCCTCGCCGTTGATGGATTCCGAATAGAACCTTGACGAGTATATCTCTATGACAAGTGACGTGGATCGCATGTTGCCGTCGAAGATGCCGGTCATGCTGCTCGGTCCGGACGGCCGTCCGACGGCCGCCGGCACCGCGCACCTGCCCGCGGACGACGAGCTGCTCCGAGGGTTCGCGGGCATGGTCGCCGCCCGCCGGTTCAACGACCAGGCCAGCGCGCTCGTCCGGCAGGGACGTCTCGCGGTCTACCCCTCCTCCCACGGTCAGGAGGCCTGCCAGGTCGCCGCCGCGCAGGTGCTCGACGCCGAGGACTGGCTCTTCCCGACCTACCGCGACACCGCCGCCGTCGTCGCGCGCGGGGGCGACCCCGTCGAGGTGCTCGGCCTGCTCAAGGGCGACTGGCACTCGGGGTACGACCCCTACGGGCTGCGCGTCGGGCCCCTGACGACGCCGCTCGCCACGCAGCTCCCGCACGCCGTCGGGGTAGCGCACGCGGCCCGGCTGCGCGGGGAGCGCACCGTCGTGCTGGCGATGTGCGGCGACGGCGCCACGAGCGAGGGCGACTTCCACGAGGCGCTGAACTTCGCCGCCGTCTTCCACGCGCCCGTCGTCTTCTTCGTCCAGAACAACCAGTACGCGATCTCGGTGCCCCTGGCCAGGCAGTCGGTCGCCCCGTCGCTGGCGCACAAGGGCGTGGGCTACGGCATCCCAGGGGAGCAGGTGGACGGCAATGATCTCGCGGCGCTCCTCGGTGTCCTGTCCGGGGCGGTCGCACGGGCGCGGGCGGGGGAGGGGCCCCAGCTCGTCGAGGGGCGCACCTACCGGATCCAGGCCCACACCAACGCCGACGACGCCACCCGCTACCGCACCGACGACGAGGTCACCGCCTGGGCGGCCAAGGACCCGCTGGTCCGGCTCGAGACCTACCTCCGCGCCGAGGGCATCCTCGACGACGCCCGCGCCGCAGCCTTCACCGAGGCCGCCGAGGAGGTCGCCCGGCGCACGCGGGACGGCATGAACCGGGACGTCGAGCCGGACCCCGACGACCTGTTCCGCTTCGTGTACTCGCGGCCGACGCCGCAGCTGGTCGAGCAGCTCGCCGTCGTGCACGACGAGCTGAGCCGAACTGAACTGGAGGCCCGCCCATGACCGCCACCGCCGTCGCACACGAGACGCTCAGCACCGCGCAGGCGATCAACCGGGCGCTGCACGACGCGATGACCGAGGACCCCTCGGTACTGGTGCTCGGGGAGGACGTAGGCCCGCTCGGCGGCGTCTTCCGGGTCACCGACGGCCTCACCGCGACGTTCGGCGAGGACCGCTGCTTCGACACCC
Organism: Promicromonospora alba; assembly: GCF_042654905.1. Lineage (NCBI taxonomy): Bacteria > Bacillati > Actinomycetota > Actinomycetes > Micrococcales > Promicromonosporaceae > Promicromonospora > Promicromonospora alba. The sequence goes on along the minus strand of NZ_JBHSFI010000002.1, from coordinate 447,181 downwards.
CGCTCGCGGAGGCCGGCATCGCCGGCTTCGCCGTCGGCCTGGCCATGAACGGCATGCGGCCGGTGATCGAGATGCAGTTCGACGCCTTCGCCTATCCCGCCTTCGAGCAAGTCGTGAGCCACATCGCCAAGATGCGGAACCGCACCAGGGGCCGGGTCGAGCTGCCGCTCGTCATCCGGGTCCCGTACGCGGGCGGCATCGGCGGGGTCGAGCACCACTGCGACTCGTCGGAGGCGTACTACGCGCACACGCCCGGCCTGCACGTCGTCGCGCCGTCGAACCCCTCGGACGCCTACTCGCTGCTCCGTGAGGCCATCGCCTCGCCGGACCCGGTGGTCTTCCTCGAGCCGAAGAAGCTCTACTGGGCGAAGGGCGACGTCGCCCTGGGCGGCGACCGCGAGCCGGGCATCGGCACGGCCGTGGTCCGGCGCCAGGGCACCGACGCGACCCTCATCGCCTACGGACCCGCCGTACCGGTCGCCCTGGAGGCCGCCGAGGAGGCCGCGCGCAAGGGCCGCAGCCTGCAGGTCGTCGACCTGCGCTCGATAGTGCCGTTCGACGACGCCACGGTCTGCGCGGCCGTCGAGTCGACGGGACGCGCCGTCGTCGTCGCGGAAGCGACGGGCTTCGCCAGCGTCGCGTCCGAGATCGCGGCCCGGGTGAGCGAACGCTGCTTCCACTCGTTGTCGGCGCCGGTGCGGCGCGTGACCGGGTTCGACATCCCGTACCCGCCGCCCAAGCTCGAGCACCTCCAGCTGCCGTCGGTCGACCGGATCCTCGACGCCGTCGACGACCTGCAGTGGGAGGACGCATGACCACCACCGCGACGGAGCAGACCTTCCTGCTGCCTGACCTCGGCGAAGGGCTGACCGAGGCCTCGGTGGTGCAGTGGCTGGTCGCGGAGGGGGACGTCGTCACGGTGGACCAGCCCGTGGTGGAGGTCGAGACGGCCAAGTCCGTCGTCGAGGTGCCCAGCCCGTACGCGGGCCGGGTCGGCGTGCTGCACGCCGCCGAGGGGGAGCTTGTCGAGGTGGGCAGGCCGCTGATCACGATCGCTGTCGGTGTGGCGGCTGGTGTGACCGCCGACGGCGAGGGGGTGGCCGCGGACGGTGACGGCGTGGCTGCCGAGACCTACCGCGAGGAGGAACGGGCGGGCTCCGGCAACGTGCTCATCGGGTACGGGACCTCTGTGCATCCGGGTTCGGGCCGACGGCGCCGGCCACGTGCTGTCCCGTCGGCGGTGCCCGCCATGGCTGCGGCTTCGGGGGTCGTTGCAGGCCCGGGAGCCGCTGCGGCTTCCAGCGGTGGCCCGGTGAAGGTGATCTCGCCGATCGTCCGGCGGCTCGCCCGGGAGGCGGGGCTGGACCTGCACGCGATCGCGCCGACCGGGGCCGGCGGGGTCGTCACCAGGTCCGACGTGTGGACCGCCATCGAACGGGCGCGGCAGGCGCCGTCGCTGACGCCGTCGCAGGCTGCGGCAGCGACGGAGACCCCGGTGCGCGCCCCGGCCGCCGTCGTGCCGGACGTTCCTGCGACCGCCGTCCTGCCGAGCGCTTCTTCCGCCGTCCTCCCGAGCGTTCCCGCGCGCGGGGAGCGGCGCATCCCGCTCAGCGGCTTCCAGAAGACGGCGGCCAAGGTGCTGTCACGGAGCCGCGCGGAGATTCCCGAGGCGACGGTCTGGGTCGACGTCGACGCGACCGCGCTCTGGAGCCTGCGCGAGGCCGCCCGGACTCCCGACGATGCGGGGCCGGGCCTGCTCGCCTACGTCGCGCGGTTCGTCGTGGCCGGGCTCAAGGAGTACCCGGTGCTGAACTCCAGGCTCGACGTGGAGCGCGACGAGATCGTCATGCCCGGCGTCATCAACCTCGGCGTCGCCGTCCAGGGACAGCACGGGCTGGTCGTCCCGGCAGTGCTCGACGCCGGCTCGATGACCACGACCGAGCTCGACGTGGCCCTCCGCGACCTCGTCGCACGCGCCCGCACGGGCAAGGCGACCACCGAGGAGCTCACCGCGGGGACGTTCACGCTGAACAACTACGGCGGGTTCCGGGTCGACGGCAGCGCGGCGATCATCAACCACCCGCAGGTCGCGATGCTGGGCCTCGGCCGCATCATCGACCGCCCGTGGGTTGTCGACGGCGAGATCGTGGCGCGCAAGATCACGCAGATGTCCTTCGTCTTCGACCACCGGGTCTGCGACGGCGGGACGGCGGCAGGCTTCATGCGCTCCGTCGCCGACGCCATCGAGAGCCCTGCCGCGGCGATCGTCCGGCTCTGACGGTGTGCCACTGATGGTGTGCCGCTGAGCTGTGGTCCTCGGTAGTGCGATCGGCACGGTTTGTTGGTCTCGTTGTGCGCCTGGTGGGTTCGCGGGAGTCCGAAGAGGCTTCCACCTGCTGCGCTGGAGAGTTATCCACAGATTTGAGATCCACAAGCAGATCGCACGAGTGTTCGAGATAATAGATACAGCAAGGGAGTAGGAACTAGAGGCGAGCAGCGAGATGGGCGGGGGTGGGCACGATGGGGCAGACGACGAACGGTGGTTCCGCTGCTGGTCTGCCTGCTGCGGCGTCGATCGAGGATGTGCTGGCCCGGATCGAGGCGGCGACCGCGGAGCTGACTGCTCTGACCGACCCCGAGACGCTGACCGGTTGGGACGCGCCGACGGTCACTCGCCTGGCTGATGCGCACACCCGGATCCGCCAGGTGACCGGTCGCCTGGACGGTGTCCGGTACACCCTGCTACCCCGCATCGAGAACGAGGGGTCCTGGCGCTCCGGTGCCACGGCCCGGACGTTCACGACCTGGCTGCGCCTGCGCGAAGGCATCTCCGCCTCGACGGCGGGTAAGGACATGACGATCGCCCGCCGCCTGGCGACCGCGCTGCCCGTGACGCGGGAGCGGCTGGTCGCGGGAACCCTGGGTGTCGACCACGCGAGGGTGATGACGGAGGTCGCGCCCACCAGCGAGACCCGCACCGACGCCTTGGCCTGGCTGATCGACACCCGCACCGGGCACACCACCACCCCGGAACAGTTCGTCCAGACCGTGCCGGTCGACTTCCCCGACCCCACCGAGGACCCCGACGGGACACGCACCCGTGAGCTGGTCACGCAGGTCCTGGAGGGCGCGATCACGGAGGGGACCCTGGTCACCGGTGAAGCCCTGGTGCTGCGTGAGGCTGGTGTGCTCAACGCGGACCAGTTCCGGAAGGTCGCCCGCCGGTTCGCGACTGTGACCGACCCCGACACCGACGATGTGGACGACGACAAGGCCGCGCAGGGCGAGTTCTTCGATCTGGCCAAGACGTTCGGCGGGTATCACGTGGCCGGGTTCCTCACCGACGAGCACGGCCTGCAGCTGACGACCGCGATCAACGCGGTCCTGGGCGCCCCGGCGGCGGAGGACACCCGCACGACGACCCAGCGTCGGGCGCAGGGTCTGGCGGATGTGGCGCGGGTGGTGCTGGACACCAACCAGGCCTCCCCGGGCGCTGCGATCGCACCGCACCTGAACGTGACGGTGTCGTGGGACGAGTTCGTCACCCAGGTCACGAGGACCCGGGACGGCCTGTGCCTGACCTGCGGGCAGACCGCACCAGGGCGCGGCACCCGCTTCGGCGTGGGGCCGAGCATCCCCGGCACCGGCACCGGCACCGGCACCAGCACCACCAGCACCACTGGCACCGGCACCACTGGCACCGGCACCACTGGCACCGGCACTGGCACCTGCGCGGGCACGGGTGCGGGCACAAGTGCAGATGCCGGTGCGGGCACAGGTGGTCTGAGTGGTGGCCCAACGGCCGGAAGCCCGACCGGAAGCCCCACCAGAAGCCCGGCCGGTAGTCCGGGTGGAAGTCTGGGTGGAGGTCCGGGTGGCTGGAGTACCGCGGATATGACAGTGTCCGGGTTCTTGTCCTCCGGTGGTCCGGTGTTCACCGAGACCGGCGGCCGTGCCCCACGCGCGCTGATCCGCCGCCTGGCGTGCCACAGCGCGATCACCCGGATCGTGTTCGGCCCCGACGGCGCCGTCCTCGACGTCGGACGTGCCCAGCGCACGGTGTCAGGGCAGATGCGCCGCGCCGTCATCGCAAGAGACCAGCACTGCGTCTACCCGGGCTGTGACCAACCGCCGTCACGGTGCGAGGTCCACCACGCCCTGACCCACTGGGCCGACGGCGGAGACACCTCCGTGACGAACAGTGCGTTGCTGTGCTGGTACCACCACCAGCTCGTCGACACCCGCGGCATCACCATGCACTGGACCGGCAAGCCCACCGACACCACGGCCGGTGTCCTCCTCGAGACCGGGTGGGCGTTCACGGACGCCCGTGGGCACCGCATCCGCCTACCTGAAGCCATCGAAGCCCCACCGCCCACCACCGAAGTCGCCTGAGCGGCCGGGCCCTCGGAGCCTGGTTGGTATGTCCGGTTGGCGGGTCCGGTCGGCCCGAAAGACGTCAGCGCGGCTCGATCAGCTGGTTGGTGATGCGGGCCGTGCAGATGCGGCGGCCCTGCTCGTCTGTCACGACTATCTCGTGGGACGTGATCGTCCGGCCGAGGTGGACCGGCGACGCCGTGCCGGTGAGGGTCCCGTCCGTCGCGCCCCGGTGATGCGTGATGTTCAGGTCCACGCCCGCGCATACCTTGCCCAGCGTGCTGGCGTGGATCAGCGCGCACCAGGATCCCAGCGCCTCCGCGAACGCCGCCGTCGCGCCGCCGTGCAGGCGGCCCAGCGACTGGGTGTTGCCCGCCACCGGCATGGTCGCCACCACCCGCTGCGCCGACTGCTCCAGCACGCGGATACCCAGCTTCTCGTCGAGCGCGCCCAGCGTGATCGTCCACGGTTTCGACATGCGGTCACTGTATGGCGTTACCGGACGCCGTTACCGCACACCGTCGCTGGTGGCTTCCGACGAGTTTGCCTACCGCCGGAAGTCATCCCCGTGTCCCTCTGTCCGTCCCGGCAGAGCGCGACGCGGAGCATCCCTACCCCAGGAGGAGAGATGGAAACTGAGACGAGTGGTCCGATCCGGCTGTACATGTCGATGTCGCTCGACGGCTACATCGCTGGTCCCGACGATCGACCGGGCCAGGAGCTCGGACGCGGTGGCGGACGCTTGTTCAGCTGGCTCGACGACCGGGAGTCGGACAGTCCCAGCGGACAGGTGTATCGCGAGGCCTCGGAGACCGGGGCGCTGATCTCCGGCCGTCGGACCTTCGAGCTCGCCGGGCGTTGGCAGGGTGACCATCATGCCGGGGTGCCTATCTTCGTCCTGACCCATGACGCCGACGACGGCGACATACCGCTCGGCAACGCGCGGTTCGTCACCGATGTGGACGACTGCGCCCGTCAGGCGCGTGCAGCTGCCGGCGACCGCGCAGTCATGGTGCATGGCGCGGGTGCGGCTCAAGCGCTCCTCCGGGCCGGTCAGCTGGACGAGATGGAGATCCACCTCGTGCAGGTGCTCCTCGGGACCGGCCGGCGTCTGTTCGACCACCTCGGTGAGGATCACATCGAGCTCGACCTCGTGCGGCGCCTCGAGGATCGAGACGTCACGCACCTCCGCTACCGGATCCGTCGACCAGGGGAAGCGGCATGAAGACCCTCTTCGTCTCCTATCGCGTCACAGACCTGGTGCGCTCGCTCGACTTCTACACCGCTCTGGGCTACACCGAGCTCGGCGTGGTCGACATCGGGAACGGGAGCCGCCTCGTGCTCCTCCAGTTCCCCGGTGAACCTGCGGCGTCGCTCGAGCTGGTCCACCGTCCTGACGGTGGTCGCGTCGACGTCGGCAGCGGTTTCGACCACCTCGCGATCCAGGTCGACGACCTGGTCGCCACCCAGGAGCACCTGGCCGCTGCCGGCCTGGAGCCAGGTCCCGTCGAGTACCCCGGCGGCCCTGACGGTCCGAAGACGTCGTGGCTCACCGACCCGGACGGCTACCGGTTGGAGCTGGTGGAGTGGCCACCCGGACGCCCGGACGGGATCACGGCCGCGGACTTCTCCTGAACGGTGCGGGATCGCTGCCCGGATCGACGCCGCCCCGCGCCGGCCCCAGGCCGTCGAACAGCACGCTGGAGATCGTGGCGGCCAGCGCGTCGGCGGGCAACGGCCCGCCGGGCCGGTACCAGTCGGCGAGGGAGTTGACCATGCCGAAGATGAGCCGGCTGATGACGTCGGGGTCGACGTCGGCGCGCAGGTCGCCCTCCGCGGCTGACTGCCGGACGAGCACGGCGAGGCGTTCGTCGATGTGCCTGCGTCGTTCCATCGCCGAACGTTCCAGGTCGCTGTTGCCGCGGACGCGCAGCAGGAGCGTGACGGCGGGCAGGTTGTCGGCGAGGATGCGCACGGCCGCCTCGACGGTGGTCCGCAGGCGGACGGAGCTGGGCTCGCCGTCCGTCGCGACCGACGCCGCCTCGACCGCCTCGCTCAGCCCCTCCAGCGCCTCGTCGAGGGCCGCCGCGAGCAGCGCCTCCTTGCTGACGAAGTGGTGGTAGACCGCCGACTTGGTGACGCCCAGCTCGGCGGCCAGGTCGCTGATCGACGTCGCGTCGTAACCGCGCTGGTTGAAGAGCGTGATCGCCGTCCTGAGTACCGCCTCGCGGTCGTGACCCGGACGCCCGCGCGGACGTCGGGCGGGCGCACCCGCCGACGCCGCGCCTGTCGACGCCGCGCCCGCCGATGCCGCACCCGCCGACATCGAGCCTGCCGCCGTCGCCTCTGTGGTCATGGCGTCATCGTCCCAGACGTGAGACCAGCCCTTCGCCCCGCTGGAGACCGGGTGGGTGGCCATCGAAGCGACCCCAACACACGGCACGCGACACGCCGACGAAGGCGTGCAGTGTGTGGGGGTCGCTTCCCGGCGGTCAGTGCTCGGCCCGGTGGGCGGTCTTCGCGACCAGCGTCAGCACGTCGTACGTCGCCACCAGCTCGTCGTCCTGGTTGGTGACCGTCGCGTCCCAGCGCACCTCGCCGTAGTCGGCGGAGGATCGCGGCGTGATCTGCTTGACGGTCAGGCTCACCCGGATGGTGTCGTCCACCTTGACGGGGGTGAGGAAGCGCAGGCCGTCGACGCCGAAGTTGGCCAGCACCGGGCCCGGCGCAGGGTCCACGAACAGGCCCGCAGCGAGGGACACCACGAGGTAGCCGTGCGCGACGATGCCGCCGAAGAACGGGTTCGCCGCGGCGGCCTCGGGGTCGGTGTGCGCGTAGAACGTGTCGCCGGTGAACTCGGCGAAGTGGTTGATGTCGTCGAGCGTGACCGTCCGCGTCGCCGTCTCTATGGTGTCGCCGATGCGCAGCTCCGCCAGCGACTTGCGGAACGGGTGCACGCCGTCGAGGACGCGTCGCGAACCCGTGGTCCACCGGCCCGTGACCGCGGTGAGCATGTCGGGGGAGCCCTGGATGGCCGTGCGCTGCATGTGGTGCAGGACGGCGCGGACGCCGCCCAGCTCCTCGCCGCCGCCGGCGCGGCCCGGGCCGCCGTGCACGAGCATCGGCAGCGGGCTGCCGTGGCCCGTCGACTCGGCGGCGTCGTCGCGGTCGAGGATCAGCAGCCGGCCGTGCCAGGGCGCGAGCCCGCGGGCCACCTCGCGGGCGACCTGCGGGTCGTGGGTGGCGAGCGACGCCACCAGACTGCCGCGGCCCCGGGCCGCCAGGTCCACCGCCTCCTCGACGGTTCCGAAGGTGAGCACCGTGGCGACCGGTCCGAACGGCTCCACGTCGTGCGGCTCGGCCGCGCCGGGGCGGGCCCGGAGCAGGACGGGGGAGAGGAAGGCCCCGCGCTCGGCGTCGGCGCCCACGACCTCGACGTGCGCCGGGTCGCCGTACACGATGTCGGCGGACGTGCGCAGCGCCTCGATGGCCTTGCGCACCTCGTCGCGCTGGCCGAGGCTCGCGAGCGCGCCCATGCGGACGCTCTCGTCGGCGGGGTCGCCGACTGTGATCCTGGCCAGGCGGGCGCTGATCGCCTCGACGACGGCGTCGGCAACCGGCTCCGGGACGATGACGCGGCGGATGGCCGTGCACTTCTGGCCGGCCTTGACGGTCATCTCGGTGACGACGCCCTTGACGAACAGGTCGAACTCCGGGTCCTCCACCGTCACGTCGGGGCCGAGGATCGAGCAGTTCAGCGAGTCGGCCTCGACGCCGAGGCGGACGCCGCGGTGCAGCACGGCCGGGTGCTCGCGCAGGATCGCGGCGGTGTGCGCCGAGCCGGTGAACGCGACGGCGTCCTGCTCGCCGAGCTCGTCCAGCAGCGTGCCCGCACTGCCGCAGACCAGCTGCAGGCTGCCCTCGGGCAGGATGCCGGAGGCGACGATCTGCCGGACCACCGCCTCGGTGACGTACGCCGTCTGGCTGCCGGGCTTGACGATGCTGGGCAGGCCCGCGAGGAACGCGGGCGCGAGCTTCTCGAGCATGCCCCAGACGGGGAAGTTGAAGGCGTTGATCTGCACGGCGACGCCGGGGCGCGAGGTGTACAGGTGCTGGCCCACGAAGGTGCCGCCCTTGCCGAGCGGTTCGAGCGCGCCGTCGAGCACCACTGTGTCGTTCGGGAGCTCACGCTTGCCCTTGCTCGCGAAGCTGAACATCGTGCCGATGCCGCCGTCGATGTCGACCATGGAGTCGCGCCGGGTGGCGCCCGTGCGGAGCGAGAGCGCGTAGAAGTCGTCCTTGAACCGGCCCAGGTGCAGGGCGAGCTCCTTGAGCAGCGTCGCCCGCTCGTGGAACGTCAACCGCCGGACGGCGGGGCCGCCGACGTCGCGGGCGTGGGCGACCAGCGCCGCGAAGTCGAGGCCGTGGCTCGAGACACGGGTGACCTCCTGCCCGGTCACGGCGTCCAGCACCGGTTCGCCGTCGTCCGTCCCGCGGAACCAGCGGCCCGCGACGTAGCTCTCCAGGTGTGTGCTCACGGTCTGTGTGCTCACCGGCTCTGTGCTCACTGTGCGCATCCCCTCGGATCAAGCGATCGGCGTTGATCGGTGTCGGTAGGCCCCGGGCCGTTGTGCAACCCGCTGCGGCTGTGTCAATCTAGTACAGAACGATCGGTCAGTAAATAGTCGCAGCCATGCCCTGGAGGTGCCATGCCGGTAGTTGTCGAGCCCGAGTCACAGGCCGGGCCAGAGGCAGAGCTCGAGGCGCGCTTTCAGGCCGTGATCGACCGCAAGGACCGCATCGAGCCCCGCGACTGGATGCCCGACGCCTACCGCAGGACGCTCGTGCGGCAGGTCGCCCAGCACGCCCACTCCGAGATCATCGGCATGCAGCCGGAGGGCGGCTGGATCGGCCGCGCGCCGTCGCTGCGGCGCAAGGCGATCCTGCTGGCCAAGGTGCAGGACGAGGCGGGGCACGGCCTCTACCTCTACTCGGCCGCGGAGACGCTCGGCGTCTCGCGCCAGGAACTCACCGAGGCGCTGATCAGCGGCAGGCAGAAGTACTCCTCGATCTTCAACTACCCCACGCTCTCGTACGCGGACATGGGCACCATCGGCTGGCTGGTCGACGGCGCCGCCATCTGCAACCAGGTGCCCCTGTGCCGGACTTCGTTCGGTCCCTACGGGCGGGCCATGATCCGCATCTGCAAGGAGGAGTCCTTCCACCAGCGGCAGGGCTACGAGCTGCTCACGACGATGATGCGCGGCACGGACGAGCAGCGCGCCATGGTCCAGGAGTCGGTGGACCGGTTCTGGTGGCCTTCGCTGATGATGTTCGGCCCGCCGGACGACGAGTCGCCCAACACCGCGCAGTCCATGGCGTGGGGCGTCAAGACGCACACCAACGACGAGCTGCGCCAGCGTTTCGTCGACATGAGCGTGCCGCAGGCGAAAGCGCTCGGGGTGACCCTCCCCGACCCGGACCTGGTCTGGAACGAGGAGCGCGGCGCGCACGACTTCGGGCAGCCGGACTGGGCCGAGTTCTGGGAGGTCGTCAAGGGGAACGGCCCGTGCAACGCCCAGCGCGTGGCGCATCGCAAGAAGGCCTGGGACGACGGCGCCTGGGTCCGCGAGGCGGCCCTCGCCTTCGCGGCGCACGACGGCGGCACGGGCGGCGCTGCGGAAGACGCGGACGACACGACCGGGAAGGCGACGACATGAGCAACCAGGTCAGCGGCGAGTGGCCGCTCTACGAGGTGTTCATCCGCGGCAAGCGCGGCCTCAACCACGTGCACGTCGGGTCGCTGCACGCGCCGGACGACCAGCTGGCCCTGCGCCACGCCCGCGACGTCTACACGCGCCGCAACGAGGGCGTGAGCATCTGGGTGGTCCGCTCGTCGGCGATCACGGCGTCCAGCCCGGACGAGAAGGATCCGCTCTTCGCGCCCAGCGGGGACAAGGTCTACCGGCACCCGACGTTCTACGAGATCCCCGCCGACGTCCCGCACATGTAGGTCCTGTACACGCCCATGCCGCACGAGCAGGTCCGCACCCGTAGGGAGAGCACGACATGCCTGACGTCCGGACGCACGAGCCCGACGACCACGACAACGCCTACTCGGGGCTGCTCGTCAACGACGCCCACTGGGCGTTCGGGACCGACTTCGAGGACCCGCTCGCCGGTGTGGACACCACCGTGCCCGACGGCGTGGACCCGGCGACGCTGGCGACCTACTGCCTGATGCTCGGCGACGACGCCCTGGTGCTGTCCCAGCGGCTGGGGGAATGGTGCAGCAACGCGCCGGACCTCGAGGAGGACATCGCGCTCTCCAACATCGCGCTCGACCTGCTCGGCCAGGCGCGGCTGCTGCTCGCCCGGGCGGCGGCCGCTGATCCGTCGCAGGTACCCGCCCTGCCCGACGGCTCGCCCGTCCCGGACGAGGACCGGCTGGCGTTCTTCCGCGACGCCCGGCAGTTCCGCAACGTGCGGCTCGCGGAGGTCCCCAACGGCGACTTCGCGCAGACCGTCGTTCGGATCCTGCTGTTCTCCTCGTGGCGCCTGGCGCTCCTCGACCGGCTGTCTGACCCGCTGACCCGGAGCCGCGACGCCGTGCTCGCCGCCGTGGCCGCCAAGGGCGTCAAGGAGCTGACCTACCACCGCGACTTCGCCGGGCGCTGGTTCCTGACCCTGGCCCGCGGCACCGAGGAGTCACGACGCCGGCTGCTCGCCGGTCTCGACGAGCTCTGGCCGTACTGGGCGGAGCTCTTCGAGACGCACGACATCGAGCGGGCCGCCGCGCTGGCCGGCGTCGGCGTCGACCCGGCGGGTGTCGCGGCCGACGTCGAGGCGGTGCTCGACCAGGTGCTCATGGCTAGCGGTGTCGACCGGCCGGTGCTGCCGCCGGTCGTCGGGGGGCACGATGACCCGGGGCACCACGAACACGCGGCGCACCAGGGCCGCGACGGCGTCCACACCGAGGCGCTCGCTGAGCTGCTCGCCGAGATGCAGGTGGTTGCCCGCGCGCACCCCAGGGGGCAGTGGTGACCGCCGCGCTCCGCCCAGTTCTCGACGACGGTCCAGTGCTCGACCACGACCACGGCCACGACCACGACCGCGCCCTCGAACGGGCACTGGACGCCGCGTCCGCCGTCGTCGATCCAGAACTGCCGATGCTCACGCTGGCCGACCTCGGGGTCCTGCGCGACGTCACCGTCGGCGAGGACGGCGCCGTCGTCGCCGCGATCACGCCCACCTACTCCGGCTGCCCCGCCATGGCCGCGATGCGCGACGACCTCGTGCGCGAGCTCCACGCCGCGGGCTTCGCCGACGCGCGCGTGCGGGTGGTCCTCGAACCCGCCTGGACCACCGACTGGATCACGCCCACGGGACGGGCGGCGCTCGCGGCCGCCGGGATCTCGCCGCCCGGGCCCGCCCCGCGCAGGTCCGGCCCGGTGCCGCTGCGGCTCACGCCCACGCGCCGCGCCGTCCGCTGCCCGCGGTGCGGGTCCGACGACGTCGTGGTCGGCTCGGAGTTCGGCTCCACGGCCTGCAAGGCGCTGTACCGCTGCCAGGCCTGCCTCGAGCCGTTCGAGCACGTGAAGGAGATCTGACGTGACCGCCACGTTCCACACGCTCACCGTGACCGACGTCGAGCAGCTCACCGACGACGCGGCCGCCGTCACCTTCGAGCTGCCCGACGAGCTGCGGGACGTGTTCGACTTCGCCGCCGGCCAGTCGCTGACGCTGCGGCGCACCGTCGCCGGCGTCGAGCAGCGCCGCAGCTACTCCATCTGCGCGCCCGCGGGCAGCGCGCCGCGGATCGGCGTCCGCGAGGTTCCCGACGGCCTGTTCTCGACCTGGCTGGTGCGGGAGGTGCGTCCCGGCGACCGGGTGGAGGTGCTGCCGCCGAGCGGCAGCTTCCGGGCCGACGCCGCGCAGGGCGGGCGGCACCTGTGCATAGCGGCGGGTTCGGGCATCACGCCGATGCTCTCGATCATGGCCACCGTGCTTCGCAACCCCGACGCGCGGGTGACGCTGCTCTACGGCAACCGCACCACCAGCTCCGTGATGTTCGCGGAGGAGCTCGCGGACCTCAAGGACGCCCACCACGACCGGCTCGACCTGGTCCACGTGCTGTCCAGGGAGCCGCGCGACGTCGAGCTGTTCTCGGGCCGGCTCGACGGCGACCGGCTGCGCGACCTGCTGACCCTCGTCGTGCCCGTCGGCGACATGGACCACGTCTGGCTCTGCGGGCCGTTCGGCATGCTCACCGAGGCCCGCGCGGTGCTGGCGGAGCTCGGCGTCCCCGCCGAGCGGGTGCACTTCGAGCTCTTCTGGGTCGACGAGCCCCCGCCCGAGCTGCGGCATCCGGACCGGGTGGTGGACGGCGCGACGAGCGAGGTGACCGTGATCCTCGACGGTCGGTCGACGACGAGTGCGATGTCGCAGGACAAGCGGCTCCTCGACGCCGCGCAGGAGGTCCGCGCCGACCTGCCCTTCGCGTGCAAGGGCGGGGTCTGCGGCACCTGCCGGGCGAAGGTCTGCGCGGGCGAGGTCGACATGGTGCGCAACTACGCGCTCGAACCGGAGGAGGTCGCCGCCGGGTTCGTGCTGACCTGCCAGACGTACCCGGTCAGCGACGAGGTCACCGTGGACTTCGACGCATGAGCAGGCTTCGACGCATGAGCGGGCTTCGGTGCGTGAACAGGCTTCGGTGCATGACGGGCTTCGACGCATGACCGCGCCGCTGCTGGTCGAGGAGCACGACGACCGGGTGGTCCTGCGGCTGAACCGGCCGGAGGTCCGCAACGCGATCGACCGGGCGATGGTCGAGGCCCTGCACGCCGCGTGCGCCGCGCTGGAGGCCGCGCCGCGGGTGGCGCTCCTGATCGGTGCGGGCGGCACCTTCGCGGCGGGCGCGGACATCGCCCAGCTGCGCGAGCGACGCCGCGACGACGCGCTCGCCGGGATCAACTCCGGCGTCTTCGAACGGGTGCGGAAGCTGCCGATGCCGGTGATCGCGCTGGTCGACGGGTACGCGCTCGGGGGCGGCGCGGAGCTCGCGTACGCCTGCGACTTCCGGATCGGCACGCCCGCGACGAAGATCGGCAACCCCGAGCCGGGCCTCGGGATCCTCGCGGCGGCCGGCGCGGCCTGGCGGCTCAAGGAGCTCGTGGGCGAACCCCTGGCCAAGGAGGTGCTGCTGGCCGGCCGGGTGCTCGACGCCCAGGAGGCGCTGGCGGTGCGCCTGCTCAACGAGGTGGTCGACGCCGGCGACCTCGAACCCGCCGGGCACCGGCTCGCCGACCGCATCGCCGCCCAGGCGCCGCTCGCCGTGCGGCTCACCAAGTCCGTCCTGGACGCGCCGCGCGACGCGCACCCGCTGGTCGACGACATAGCGCAGGCGGTGCTGTTCGAGACCCAGGAGAAGACGGACCGGATGACCGCGTTTCTCGAACGCCGCCCGGGAAGCCGTAAGGAGCAGCGATGACCGCGGAGACCTCGAGCACCCTGGGCACGCCCGGCACGTCCAGCACCGCCGACGTCGTCCCGCGGACCGTCGGCGTGTACGGCGGCGGCCGGATGGGGGCCGGGATCGCGCACGCGTTCGCTCTCGCAGGGGCGGCCGTCACCGTGATCGAGACCGACGCGTCGTCGGCCCGGGCGGCACGCGAGCGGATCGAGGCGAGCCTCGCCAAGGCGGCGGCCAAGGGCGCCAGCAGGGGTGCACGGCCCACCGGCACGTTCGAGGTGGTGACCGACGCCGCGGCCCTGGCCGGGTGCGCGCTCGTCGTCGAGGCCGTGCCCGAGCTGGTCGACCTCAAGCACGACGTGCTGCGGCGGGTCGCCGCCGTCGTCCCGGACGCGATGATCGGCAGCAACACGAGCTCCCTGTCGATCGACGTCCTCGCGGAGGCGCTGCCCGACCCGTCCCGGCTGGTCGGCCTGCACTTCTTCAACCCGGTCCCGGTGAGCGACCTGGTCGAGGTGGTGGTCGGACGGCGGACCGCACCCGCCCTGGTCGAGTCGGCCCGCGGCTGGGTCGCCGGCCTGGGCAAGACGGCGATCACGGTCAGGGACTCGCCGGGCTTCGCCAGCAGCCGGCTCGGTGTCGCGATCGCGCTGGAGGCGATGCGCATGCTGGAGGAGGGCGTGGCCGACGCCGCCGACATCGACACGGCGATGACGCTGGGCTACCGGCATCCGGTGGGCCCGCTGCGCACCACCGATATCGTCGGGCTCGACGTGCGGCTGAACATCGCCGAGCACCTCGAACGCGAGCTGGGGCCGCGGTTCGCGCCACCACGGGTGCTCCGGGACAAGGTCGCGGCCGGTGAGCTGGGACGCAAGACCGGCAAGGGTTTCTACACATGGTGACGCAACTGACGTGTCAGACCTACAGGTCACCGGGGTGACCCCTGCGTCTGACACGTTCGCACATGCTCGGACCGCAGACTCTGGAGGAGCCGTTATGACCGAGACCCCCGTCGTCGTCGACCGCAGGGACGCGGTAGCGACGATCACGCTCGACGACCCCGAGCACCGCAACGCGCTGACCGCCGCGGCCAAGGTGATGCTGCGCGACGCCGTCGCGGACATCGCGGCCGACGAGCAGGTGCGGGCGGTGGTGCTCACGGGGTCGGCCAGGGCGTTCTGTCTCGGGCAGGACCTCGGCGAGCACGCGAAGGCCCTGGAGGGCGGCGCGGAGTCGGCGTTCGCGACGGTCCGCGAGCACTACACGCCGATCGTCCGGAACCTGCTGACCATGCCCAAACCGGTGATCGCCGCGGTGGGCGGCACGTGTGTCGGCGCGGGGCTCGGCCTCGCGCTGGCCTGCGACCACCGGGTCTTCGCGGACGGCGTGAAGCTGGCCACCGCCTTCGCCGGGATCGGGCTGACCTTCGACACCGGCCTGTCGGTGACGCTGCCGCGCGCGGTGGGGGACGCCCGGGCGAAGGAGCTGATGCTGTTCGGGCGCACGTTCACCGCCGAGGAGGCGATCGCCTGGGGCATCTCGGGCGAGACGGCCATCGCCGAGGACGTGCTGCCCAGGGCCGTCGACCTCGCCAGGCAGCTCGCCGCCGGGCCGACCGCCGCGTTCGCGCAGAGCAAGCGCCTGATCGGGCACGCGCCGGGCCTCAGCCTCGACGAGGCGCTCGAGGCCGAGGCGCTCGGCCAGATCGCGTGCGGCGCGACGAGCGATCACGTGGACGCCGTCGCCTCGTTCCTGAACCGCGAGACGCCGGTCTTCACCGGCCGGTGAGCGGGGTCGCTGGGCGTGCCGCGTGACTTCGGTCCGTTGCCCTGAGATCGGTCAATCAACCGACCGATCTCAGGGCAACGGACCGAAGTCACGAACCAAACCGTGCAAGCGACCGAAGTCGCGAGCCGCGCGGCGGCAGCGCGGGATGTCCGCGGCGCGGGCTCAGCTGGCGACGGCGATCCGCCGTCGGGCCGTCGGCAGCTTGCTGATCAGGCCGTGGCGCGGGCTGAACAGGTAGACGAGCAGGAACGCGGCGCCCTGCACGAGGACGACGAGCCCGCCCGAGGCGGCGTCGAGCCAGTAGCTGAGGTAGATACCCACTACCGAGCAGGCCGCCGACAGCACGGGGGCGATCACGAGCATGCGCCCGAACCGGTCGGTGAGCAGGTGCGCGGTGGCGCCGGGGATGATCAGCATCGCGACGACCAGGATCACGCCGACCACCTGGAGGGCGACGACGGCGGTCAGCGCGAGCAGCCCGAGCAGCAGGGCCCCGAGGAACCGGGGCGAGAGCCCTATCGCGTGGGCGTGCATGGGGTCGAACGCGTACAGCGTCAGGTCGCGGCGCTTGAGCACCAGGATCACGAAGGCGATCGTGGCCAGGACGGCGATCTGGATCAGGTCGGGGGTGGAGACGCCGAGGATGTTGCCGAAGATGATGTGGTTCAGGTCCGTGTTGCTCGGCGTGACGGAGATCAGGACGAGGCCGAGCGCGAAGAGGGTCGTGAACACGATCCCGATCGCGGCGTCCTCCTTGATCCGGCTCGTGCCCCGGATCGCGCCGATGAGGGCGACCGCGAGGAACCCGAACACGAGGGCCCCGAGCGCGAACGGCGCACCCAGCACGTAGGCGATCACCACCCCGGGCAGAACGGCGTGGGAGACGGCGTCGCCCATCAGCGACCAGCCGACCAGCACGAGCCAGCACGAGAGCAGCGCGCAGACGACGGCGGCGATGACCGTCGTCACGAGGGCGCGGACCATGAAGTCGAACTGCAGCGGCTCCAGCAGGAGGTCGAGGAGGCTCATGCGGATCCCTCCCTGTCGAAGTCTCTGTCGCGGTCTCTGTCGGAGCCCCTGTCCAGGTCCCGGTCGAGCACGTCCAGCCCGAACGCGTGGGCGAGGTTGTCGGGCCGCAGCGCCTCCGCGACCCCGCCGTGGAACAGGACCCGGTGCAGCAGGAGCACCGCCTCGTCCGCGAGCCGGGGGAGGGCGTGCAGGTCGTGGGTCGAGACCAGGACGGTCCGGCCGTCGTCGGCGAGCTCTCTGAGCAGCCGCACGATCGTGGCCTCCGAGCGTTTGTCGACGCCGGCGAAGGGTTCGTCCAGCAGGAGGATCCGGGCGTCCTGCGCGATACCGCGGGCGACGAACGCACGTTTGCGCTGCCCGCCCGAGAGCTGCCCGATCTGCCGGTCGGCGTAGCCGGTGAGCTCCACCCGCTCAAGAGCCTCGGCGACGGCGGCATGGTCGACGTGCCGGGCCCGCCGGGTCAGGCCCTGGCGGCCGTAGCGGCCCATCATGACCACGTCCCGGACGGAGACGGGGAAGGCCCAGTCGACGTCCTCGCTCTGCGGCACGTACCCGACCAGGCCCTGCTTGCGGGCCGCGACGGGGGCGGTGCCGTCGATCAGGACGGTTCCGGTGTCGGGGCGGACCGTCCCCATGATCGCCTTGAACAGCGTCGACTTGCCCGACCCGTTCATCCCGACGAGCCCGGTCACGCGGCCGGAAGCGACGCTGAGGGACACGCCGTCGAGGGCCACGACCTCGCCGTAGCGGACGACGACGTCGGACACCTCGATGGCGGGGGGCTGGTTCGCTGGAAGCTGGTTCGCGGGGGTCATGACTCGCTCCCGGTGAGTGCGTCGACGATCGTCGTGGCGTCGTACCGGATCAGGTCGAGGTAGGTCGGCACCGGCCCGTCGGCCGCGGAGAGCGAGTCGACGTAGAGGGTGCCCCCGAACGCCGCGCCGGTCGCCTCGACCACCTGCTGCATGGGCTTGTCGGAGACCGTCGACTCGCAGAACACGGCCGGGACGTCGTTGGCCTGGACGAACTCGATGGCCGAGGTGATCTGCTGCGGGGTGGCCTGCTGCTCGGCGTTCACGGGCCAGATGTACTGCTCGGTCAGCCCGGCGTCGCGGGCGAGGTAGGAGAACGCGCCCTCGCAGGTCACCAGCGCCCGCTGGTTCTCGGGCAGCGCCGACAGCCCGGTGACGAGCTCGTCCTGCACCTTTTGCAGCTCCGCCTGGTACGCCGCGCCGTTGGTCTCGAAGTCGGCGGCGTGCGCCGGGTCGAGCTCGGCGAACGCGTCGACCATGTTGTCGACGTAGAGCTGGACGTTCACCGGGCTCATCCACGCGTGCGGGTTCGGCTTGCCCGCGTAGGCGTCCTCCGTGATGTCCAGCGGCTCCACGCCGTCGGACACGACGACGTGCGGCACGTCCACCGACTCGACGAACTGCCCGAACCACGACTCGAGGTTGAGACCGTTGTCGAGAATCAGGTCGGCCTCGGACGCCTTGGCGATATCGCGCGGCGTCGGCTCGTACCCGTGGATCTCCGCGCCGACCTTGGTGATCGACTCGACACGGAGGTGGTCGCCCGCCACGTTCTGCGCGACGTCCGCGAGCACGGTGAACGTGGTCAGCACCACCGGCCGGTCGTCAGACCCCGAACCCTGCGCCGAGGCCGCGCACCCGGACATGCCCCCCGCGACCAGGACCAGGGGGAGTGCGAGGCGGACGGCGGCGACGGCGCGGCGAGTGCGGGGCATGGCATGACCCTAAAAGTTCGGACACCCGAACACAAGCACGCGCAGACCCAAACTTCCGGCGGATATCGCCCTCCGCACCCTCTCCTGCCTGCCCCGTGTGAACGGGCCGGGCGAAAAGTTAGGTTAACCTCACCTCACAACGCTCGAACGCTCCGTGACCGCGGGGCACCGCAGCACGACCTCAGGAGACCCGTGGTTATCACTGGAATGCGCGCACGCACGGCGGCGCTCGCCGCCGTCGTCCTCGTCGGCCTCACCGGATGCGGCGCGTCCGAGGTCGTGGAGCCCGCCCAGGCGGCGCCGGCCGGCGAGGGCCGCACCGAGTACCCGCTCACGCTGGAGAACTGCGGCCAGGACGTCACCGTCGAGGCGGCCCCCGCGCGGGTGGTGTCCCTCGACCAGAACTCCACCGAGATCCTGCTGTCGCTCGGCCTCGAGGACCGGATCGTCGGCACGGCGTCCTGGACGGACCCCGTGCTGGACTCGCTCGCCGAGGCGAACGAGGGCGTGCCGCGGCTCGCCGACAACGCGCCGACGTACGAGGTGCTCCTGGGTGCGGACCCCGACTTCGTCACGGCGTCGTTCGGGCGGCACTACAACACCGAGGGTGGCGTGGTCTCCCGCGACCGGCTCGGGGAGACCGGCATCGGCTCGTACCTCTCGCCGACGGACTGCGACAACGGCAAGAGCGTCAACGGCGGCACCCCGCGCACGACGCCGCTCACCGTCGACGCGCTGTACCTGGAGATCCGGGAGCTGGCGCGGATCTTCGACGTCGCCGACCGTGGCGAGAAGCTGGTCGCGGACCTGAAGGAGCGCGCGGCGGCCGCCACGGAGGGCGTGGACCTCGAGGGCCGGACCGTCATGTTCTGGTTCGCCGACACCAAGACCCCGTACGTGGCGGGCGGCCTGGGCGCGGCGTCCCTGCTGGCGACGGACACCGGCATGGTGAACGTCCTCAAGGACGCCACCGACGACTGGCCCGCCGTGGGCTGGGAGAGCGTGGTCGAGGCGGACCCCGACATCCTCGTGCTGGGCGACCTGCAGCGCGACCGGTTCCCTGGCGACCGGCTCGACGACAAGGTCGAGTTCCTCACGCAGGACGAGCTGACCAGCACCCTGGACGCCGTCCAGGAGGAGCGGTTCATCCCGCTGCACGGTGCGGAGATGAACCCGTCCATCCGGTTCGTCGACGGCCTGGAGAAGATCCAGGCGTGGTGGCTCGCGAACAAGGACTCGCTGAACACCGGCCAGCCGAACAAGGACCAGCCCTGAGCGCGAAGCCGCTCGCCGTCGCAGGCCTGACGCTCGGCGGGATCGTCCTGCTCGCCGTGTCGGTAGGGGTCGCCGTCACGCTCGGACCTGCCGACGTGTCGCTCGTGAACGTGCGGGACATCCTGCTGAACCACCTGGGGCTCGCCGAGATCCCGGTGCGGGTCTCGGAGGACGCCATCGTGTGGCAGGAGCGGCTGCCCCGCGCGCTCGTCGCTGCCGCGTGCGGGTCGGGGCTGGGGCTGTGCGGGGCGATCCTGCAGTCGCTGCTGCGGAACCCGCTGGCGGACCCGTTCGTGCTCGGCGTCTCGTCCGGTGCCTCCACGGGGGCTGTTCTGTTCGGGATGCTCGGCCTCGGTGGCGGGGCGCTCGGCCTCTCCGGCGGCGCGTTCCTCGGCGCCCTGGCGGCCTTCGGCCTCGTGCTGCTGCTGGCGCGGTTCGCGAGCGGCGGCACCTCGGGGGTGATCCTCGCGGGCGTGGCGAGCACGCAGCTCTTCTCGGCGCTGACCTCGCTGGTCATGTTCGCGTTCGCCGACTCCGACGAGGCCCGCGGCGTGATGTTCTGGCTCCTGGGCTCCCTGGAGGGGATGCGGTGGGACGACGTCGTCCTGAGCACCGTGGTGGTCGCCATCGGCGCCGTCGTCTGTGTTGCCTCGGCCCGCACGCTGGACGCGTTCGCCTTCGGTGAGGACGTCGCGGCGTCCCTCGGGATCGCGGTGGCCCGGACCCGCGTCCTGCTGCTCGTCCTGACGGCCCTGCTCACCGCGACGCTGGTGAGCATCGCGGGCGCCGTCGGTTTCGTGGGGCTCGTGCTGCCGCACGCGGCGCGGCTGCTGTTCGGGCAGCGGCATGCGCGGGTGATCCCGGCGACCATCGTCCTCGGCGCGGTGTTCATGGTCTGGGTCGACGCCGTCTCCCGGGTCGCCTTCGCGCCCACGCCCCTGCCGGTCGGTGTCGGGACCGCGCTCGTGGGCGTCCCGGTGTTCGTGCTCCTGCTGCTGCGTAGAAGGGGACGCGCATGACGCTCCAGACCCGAGACGTCTCCTGGCGGCGCGGCGGGACACTCGTGCTCGACGGCGTCACGCTGCGACCCGAGCCGGGTTCGACCATCGGCCTGCTCGGTCCCAACGGTTCCGGCAAGTCCTCGCTCCTGCGGCTGCTGCAGGGCATCGCGAGGCCCGACTCCGGGACGATCACGCTCGACGGCACCGACCTCGCCCGGCTGCGCCGCCGCGAGGTCGCCAGGACCGTCGCGAGCGTCACCCAGCACGCCGACACGGACGTCGACATCGTGGTGCGCGACGTCGTCCGGCTCGGCCGGACGCCGCACCGGTCGGCTCTCAGCGGCGAGCTCGCGCGGGACGAACGGATAGTCGCGGAGGCGCTGGAGCACGTCGGGCTCACCGCGAAGGCGGGTCATCCCTGGCACACCCTGTCCGGCGGCGAACGCCAGCGGGCGCACATCGCCAGGGCGCTCGCCCAGGAGCCGCGCGAGCTGCTGCTCGACGAGCCGACGAACCACCTCGACATCCGCCACCAGCTCGAGCTGCTCGAGCTCGTGGCGGCGCTGCCGCTGACCGCGATCGTCGCCCTGCACGACCTCAACCTCGCCGCGATGTTCTGCGACACGGTGGTCGTGCTCCAGCGGGGGCGGGTGGTCACCGCGGGTCCGCCGGCAGACGTCCTGACCGCCGAGCTCATCGCCGAGGTCTACGGCGTCCGGGCCCGCGTGAGCCACGACGACGGCTCGGGCCGGCCGACGGTCACCTTCCAGCCGGGCCCGCTCGACCGGTCAAGCCTGCACGGCTGACCCGACGGGCACTCGATCGGGCGCTGATCAGGCAGGCCCAGGGATCTCGCCCGAGCCCCGCACGATGAGGCGGGTCGGCACCACGACCTGCCGCGCGGCGCTGGTGTCGCCCTCCAGGTGCGCGAAGAGCCGCTCCGCCGCGAGGCGGCCGATGCGGTCCGGGTCCTGCGCGATGGTCGTCACGGCGGGCTTCATGAGGTCGCCCGTCTCGACGTCGTCGAACCCGACCAGGGCGATGTCGTTCTCCCGGCCGAGCTGCTGCAGGGCCCGGATGGTGCCGATCGTGATCAGGTTCTGGCTCGAGAAGATCGCGGTCGGCGGGTCGGGGAGGGCGAGGAGCGTGCGCACGACGGCGGTGGCGCTCGCGTCGTCGTGCAGGCCGAGCACCATCAGGGCCGGGTCGGCGTCGATCCCCGCCGTGGCGAGCTCGGTCAGGTAGCCCTCCCGGCGCAGGCGCGCCGTCTCGATGCGTTCGAGGTCGCCGAGGAACGCGATCCTCCGGTGCCCGTACGAGACGAGATGGCGGACGGCGTCGCGGGCGCCGTCGACGTTCCCCGTCACCACGCAGTCGGTCTCTATGCCGTGCGGCGTCCGGTCGACGCACACCAGCGGCGTCCCGCGGTCGACGTGCACCCGCAGGTACGACTGGTCGTCCCGGACCGGCGTGACGATGAACCCGTCCACCCGACGCCGGGCGAGCGCGGTGACCGCCCGCAGCTCCGCGGCGGGGTCGTCCTCCAGGCTCGCCGCGAGCACCGCGTACCCGTACTCGGTGGCCACACGCTCGATCGCCCGGTGCACCTGCGCGGCGAACGGGTTGGCGACGCTGGAGACGAGGAGGCCGAGGGTGCGGGAGCGGCCGTCGGACCGGCGCAGGTTGCCTGCCTGCAGGTCCGGTTCGTAGTGCAGGTCCGCCGCGGCGCGGTTGACACGTTCGGCGGTCGCGGGAGAGACGTTGGGCTCGCCGTTGATGACCCGCGAGACCGTCTTGATGCCGACGCCGGCGACACGCGCCACGTCGCGCATCGTCGGCCGCCGCTGGCGCACCGACGGCGAGGAATCGTCTGACACCGATGTCATATCTGGGCCGCTCCTTTGCGTTGTTGCCTTGACCCTACCGGGAGTTTCGGTTAGACATGGACCTGACAACGTTGTCGGGCAACCGGCCCCACGAAGGAGTTCGACGGTGAACACACTGACCAATGACCGACCCGCGCTGCGGCGCGGTATCGCGCTGACCGGCGCGATCGCACTCGGGGCGCTCGGCCTCACCGCGTGCGGCGACAGTGACAGCGGTGACAACGGTGTCGGCGTCTCGCTGATCGTCAAGACCACGACCAACCCGTTCTTCGTCGCGATGCAGGACGGCGCGGAGGCGGCCGCCGTCGACCAGGGCGTCAACCTGACCATGGCCGCCGGTAAGGCGGACGGCGACGAGGAGACCCAGATCCAGGCGATCGAGAACGCGATCGCCCGGGGCGACGCGGGCATCCTCATCACGCCGAACGGCCCGTCCGTCGTGGACGCGCTGAAGAAGGCGCGCGACGCGGGCCTGTACGTCATCGCGCTGGACACGCCGCCGGACCCCGCCGACGCCGTCGACATCACGTTCGCGACCGACAACCGCCAGGCGGGCGTGCTGATCGGGGAGTGGGCGGCCACCCAGCTGGACGGCGAGAAGGCCACCATCGCGCTGCTCGACCTCTTCGACGACAAGGTCGTCTCGGTCGACTACGACCGCGACCAGGGCTTCCTCGAGGGCATGGGCATCGACGTCGCCGATCCCGCTGTCAACGGCGACGAGGCCCCGACCGGCACGTACAGCGGCGGGGACTACGAGATCGTGGGCAACGAGGCGAGCCAGGGCGCCGAGGACGGCGGGCGCACCGCGATGGAGAACCTGCTCACCAAGAACCCGGACGTCAACGTCGTCTACACGATCAACGAGCCGGCCGCGTACGGCGCGTACCAGGCCCTGGAGGCCGCGGGCCGGGAGAAGGACGTCGTCCTGGTCTCCGTCGACGGCGGCTGCGCGGGCGTCGACAACGTGAAGGAAGGCGTCATCGGCGCCACGAGCCAGCAGTACCCGGTGAAGATGGCCGAGCTGGGCGTCGAGGCGATCGCCGAGCTGGCCGAGTCGGGCAAGGCGCCCGAGACCACCGAGGGGCTCGACTTCTTCGACACCGGCGTCGCGCTCGTGACGGACACGCCCGCCGACGGCGTCGAGTCGATCGACTCGGCCGCCGCCACCGACCTCTGCTGGGGCTGAAGATGAGCACCTCCACCCTGCCCACGGCGGCCAACGGACCGGCTCGAGAACCGGCGCACGACGCGGCCGCCGAGTTCCTCGACCGCCGGACCTCGCTCGAACGCGCGCGCGGCGTGCTGCACCGCTACCCGGCGCTGAGCCCGGCGATCGTGCTCGTCGTGTCCGTGATCGTCTTCGGCCTCCTCAACGACCGGTTCTGGGCGCCCGCGAACCTCTCCCTGATCACGCAGCAGGTCGCGGTGGTGGGCACCCTCGCCGTCGCCCAGACGCTCGTGATCCTCACCGCGGGCATCGACCTGTCGGTCGGCGCGACGATGGTCCTGGCCTCGATGGTCATGGCCCAGATCACGACGTCGGCCGGGGCATCGCCGGTGGTGGCGCTGCTGCTCGGGCTGGTCGCCGGCCTCGCCGCGGGTGGCCTCAACGGGCTGCTCGTGACCCGCTTCAAGCTGCCACCGTTCATCGCCACGCTCGGGACGCTCAACATCTACCTCGCGGTCACGCTCCTGTACTCGCACGGGGCCACCGTGCGCGGCGGTGACATGCCCGCGGCCCTGACCTGGACGGGCACCACGTTCCCGGTGTTCGGCGTGCGGGTCTCCACGGGCGTGATCCTCATGCTCGCCGCCTACCTCGTGGTGGCGTTCGTGCTGGGGCGTACGGCCTGGGGTACGCACGTCTACGCCGTCGGAGACGACCGCGACGCCGCCCGGCTGTCGGGCATCAGCGTCAACCGCGTGCTGGTGAGCGTGTACCTCGCGGCCGGGGCGATCCTCGCGCTCGCCGCCTGGATCCAGATCGGGCGGGCCAACGCCGCGAGCCCCAACGTCGGCATCGACATGAACCTCGACTCGATCACCGCCGTCGTCATCGGCGGGACGAGCCTGTTCGGCGGACGGGGCACGGTCTGGGGCACCCTGCTCGGCGCGCTGATCGTCGGGGTGTTCCGGAACGGGCTGTCGCTCGCCGGCCTCGACGTGCTCTACCAGACCCTCGCCGTGGGCGTCCTCGTGATCGTCGCGGTCTCCCTCGACCAGTGGATCCGGAAGGTGCGCAAGTGACTACCACCGACACGGGCACGCCCCCCGGCACCGCCCCCGACGCGACAAGCGCAACGGCAGGCGGGCCGGCCGCCGACGAGCGGCAGCCCGTCCTCCAGGCCCGCGGGCTCGTCAAGACCTTCGGCCATGTGGTCGGGCTCGACGGCGTGGACATCGAGCTCTACCGCGGCGAGGTGCTCGCGATCATCGGCGACAACGGCGCCGGCAAGTCGACGCTCGTCAAGTGCCTGACCGGCGCCGAGGTCCCCGACCGGGGCGAGGTCCTCCTCGACGGCGAGCCGGTGCACTTCAAGCGGCCGCAGGACGCGCGGGCGGCCGGGATCGAGACCGTCTACCAGACGCTCGCCGTCGCCCCGTCGCTCGACGTCGCGGCGAACCTCTTCCTCGGCCGCGAGGTGCGGCGCAAGGGCCCGCTCGGCTCGGTGCTGCGCATGACTGACCGCGCGGGGATGCGGGACCGGGCTCGTCGCGAGCTGCGCGATCTCGGCATCTCGACGCTGCAGGACGTGACGGTCCCCGTCGAGAACCTGTCCGGCGGGCAGCGTCAGGCGGTCGCCGTCGCGCGGGCCGCGGCCTTCGGCTCGAAGGTCGTGGTCCTCGACGAGCCGACGGCGGCCCTCGGCGTCCGCGAGTCGGGCCAGGTGCTGGAGCTGGTGCGCACCCTGCGCGACAAGGGCGTGCCGGTGATCATCATCAGCCACAACATGCCGCAGGTCTTCGAGGTCGCGGACCGGATCCACATCCAGCGGCTCGGCAGGCGTGCGGCGACGATCACGCCGCAGTCGCACACCATGACCGAGGCGGTAGCGATCATGACGGGCGCCGCGGAGGGCTGACGACGCCGTCCCCGGCAGTCAGAGCGCTGGTCGGCCTACGGACCTGACTCGGCGTACCTGGTACGCCGAGTCAGGTCCGTAGGCACCATCTACGAGAACCCGCTGTCGTAGAGCTCAGACCGCGGCGGTGTCCGTGGTGCGGATATCCGTGGTGGTCGCGAGCGCACGGCCGGCCGCGAACTCGTCGGCCAGGGCCTGGAGGCGGGCGTCCGCCAGGGACACGGAGTCCGAGCCGAGCAGCTGGTGCAGGGGTGCGTCGCCGGTGGTCGCGACGGTGATGATCGCCGCTGCGGCCTTCGCGGGGTCGCCGAGCTGCGTCCCGGGCATGTCCAGGTGCTGCTCGACCATCTCGCGGACGGCGGGGTAGGCGTCGCTGGTCGACGAGGGCAGGCCGAGCGAGACCGGGCGCAGGAAGTCGGTGCGCATGTAGCCCGGCTCGACGGTGTTCACGCGGATGCCGTGGTCCGCGACCTCGGAGGCCAGGGACTCCGAGATCGCCTCCAGGGCGAACTTGCCGGCGCCGTACAGGCCCCAGCCGGGGAACGGGACCAGCCCGACGATCGACGACACGTTGATGACGTGGCCGCTGCGGTTCGCCCGGAGGCCCGGCAGCACGGCGCGCAGCACGTTCCAGACGCCGAAGACCTGGACGTCGAACATCGTGCGGGCGTCGGCGTCGGAGACCTCCTCGACGGCGGCGAGGTAGCCGTAGCCGGCGTTGTTCACGACGACGTCCAGGGTGCCGAAGCGCTCCGTGGTCCGTGCCACCGCCCGCGAGACCTGTGCCTCGTCGGCGAGGTCGACCGCGAGGGGGAGCAGGCGGGACGTGTCGGTGCCCTCGAGGGCGCCGGTCAGGCGCTCGGTGGAGCGGGTGGTCGCCGCGACGTTGTCGCCGCGCCCGAGCAGCTGCCGGACGAGCTCGAGCCCGAGGCCGCGCGAGGCGCCGGTGACGAACCAGGTGGCGGGACGGTCGGTGGGGTAGGTCATGGGGGTCTCCTCGGGAGTGCTGAGTGGGAGTGCTGAGTGGCTGTCCGGCTCGGTGTGCCGGCACATCAAGACTCCGTCCGGGAGGCCCGCTCCAGGCGGTCATAGCTGGCCCCCCTCGTCCTGGACCCGCCATGACTAGGACTCAGCGGTCCACCCAGGACGGGTGCGCCGGGGCGGACCGGTGCCCAGAATGAAGGCATGTCGGAGAAGAACACGGAGCTCGCGGACTTCCTGCGCCGGGCCCGGGGCCAGGTCGACGCGTCCAGGGCCGGTCTGCCCGCGGACGGCCGGGTGCGCCGGGTGCCGGGTCTGCGCCGCGAGGAGGTCGCGTTCCTGGCCGGCGTCTCGACCGACTACTACGCGCGGCTGGAACAGGGCCGGCGCATCGTCCCGTCGCCGTCGGTGGTCGACGCCGTCGGCCGGGCGCTGGGCCTGGACGAGGCGGGACGCGCCCACCTCGCGGACCTGATCGGCCTCGGCACCGCGACGCCGTCGCCGCGCACGCGTCCCGTCCAGCGGGTCCGCCCTGGCCTGTACCAGCTGCTCGACGCCCTGGCCGACGTGCCGGTGCTGGTGTTGGGACGCCGTGCGGACGTGCTCGCGCAGAACCGGCTGGGCAAGGCGCTCTTCACCGACTTCGAGCGGTTCCCGGCCCCGCAGCGCAACTACGCGCGCTGGATGTTCCTCGACGACGGCGCGCGGTCGCTGTTCGTCGACTGGGAGGAGCAGGCCCGCGTCGCCGCGGAGAACCTGCGGCTGGAGGCCGGGAACGACCCGGCGGACCGGGCGACGGCCGAGCTCGTTGCGGAGCTGCGGGAGTCCAGCGCCGAGTTCGACAGGTGGTGGGACGAGCACCGGGTCAACCAGCGCACGCACGGGTCCAAGCGGCTGCGGCATCCGCTGGTCGGAGACCTCACGGTCGAGTACGAGACCCTGATGCTCCCGGGCGACCCCCACACGACGCTCTACGTCTACTCGACCGAGGCGAGCTCCCCGTCCCAGCGGGCGCTGAGCCTGCTCGCGAGCTGGTCGCTGACGGGCGAGGGTGCCTCGCCCTCCGTCTGAGGGCCGGGCTGGGTGCCGGGCCTAGTGCCGGGCCGGGTGTCGTGCCGAGCGCCGGGTCAGCCCGGAGCGTCCGCGATCCTGGTCGCCAGATCCCTGATCGTCTCGAGCTCCTCGGGGCTCAGGTGGTCGACGAACCGGCGTCGTACCGAAGCGAGGTGCGTGCTGGTCGCCTCACGCAGCGCGGCCAGGCCTGCGGGGGTGAGCTGGAGCACGACACCGCGGCGGTCGGTGTCGTCGGGCAGGCGGTCGACGAGCCCGCGCGTCTGCATCCTGCTGATCTGGTGCGAGAGGCGGCTGCGCGACCACTCCATCTTCTCCGCCATCTCCCGCAGTCCCCACCGGCGGTCGGCCCGGTCGGCGAGCGTGCTGAGCACGTCGTAGTCGGGCATCGACAGGTCCGTGGGGGAGAGGTCCTTCGTCGTCCGCTCGGTGACCGCGACGAGCATGCGGCGGAACGCGCGCCACGCCGCCTCCTCGTCGGGTGTCAGCCAGCGCCGGGTGCCGCGCTGCCCGGGGAACGGTGCCGGGTCGGTCGTTGACATGTCTATGACCCTACCTCTAGGTTCGATTTCATGTACACGTCAACGAAAAAGCCGCAGGTCCTCGTGATGGTGCCCAGCACCCGCCCCGGGCGGCGCGGGCCGGCGGTGGCCGAGTGGTTCACCTCGGCCGTCGCCGGGCGTGCGGAGGCGCTCGGCGTGCGGTGCGCCCTCGCCGACCTGGCGGAGATCGACCTGCCGTTCCTCGACGAGCCGGAGCACCCTTCGACCGGGCAGTACGTGCACGAGCACACGCGCCGGTGGAGCGAGCTGGTCGGGGGTTCGGACGCGTTCGTCGTCTGTACGCCGGAGTACAACCACGCCATGCCGGCGGCGCTGAAGAACGCGTTCGACGCCCTGTCGGCCGAGTGGGCGGACAAGCCCATAGCGTTCGTCAGCTACGGCAACACCTCGGCGGGCACGCGCGCGGCGCACATGGGCAAGAGCGTCGCCGTCACGCTGGGCATGGTACCGATCCGGGCGACGGTGAACCTGCGCATCGCGGACAGCTTCGACGACGACGGGCTCGTCCCGGACGCGAGGCGCTCCGCTGCAGCCGTGCGCATCCTCGACGAGCTGCACGAGCTCGCGGGGCTGCTCGGCCCGCTCCGTCGTCCCGGGCGGGCACGGCTCACCGCGCCGGAGCACGCCGGCATCACCATCGAGCCGGCCCGGGACGACGACGCGGGCGAGCTGCTGGTCCTGCAGCGCTGCTGCTGGGTCGAGGAGGCGGTGGTCAACGCGACCCTCGACATCCAGGCGCTGCACGAGCCGCTCGACGTCGTCCGGCGGGGAATCGCCGAGCACGCCACCTGGGTGCTGCGGGACGGCGGGCGGATCGTGGGTGCCGTGCGGGCGCGGAGCCAGGGGGCGGCCTGGGAGGTCGGACGCCTCATGGTGGCGCCCGACCACCGGGGTCGCGGGCTGGGCCGGTTCCTCCTGTCCTGGGTGGAGGCGCAGGCCCCCGAGGGCACTACCCTCCTCAGGTTGTTCACCGGCGCGCTGAGCTCCAGGAACCTCCGCATCTACGGCCGGGCCGGGTACCGCCACGAGTCCACGTCCGAGGGAGTGGCCCACCTGTCCAAGGCGGTGCCGTCCCAGGCGGTGGCGGCCGGCGCCGAGCGGGTCGGCGTCTGACCGCGCCGGACCGTCAGGCGGCCTGAGCCCGGCGCAGCACCAGGAAGTCGTTGACGCCGAACAGGCGGACGAACGGCAGCTGTCCCGCAGGCACGTAGGGCAGCGCCTCGGCCCTGCCGACGACCCGCGGGGCGGCCACCCGGTAGGTCTTCCCGTCCAGCTCCAGGTCCGCGACGCCGGCCGCGCGGATGTTCCGCAGCCAGTCCGTGTCGGGCCCGTACGAGAGGACGGCGAGGAAGTCGTCCTCCATGGGGAAGACGCCGATCGGGGTGGCGTACGCCGTCCCCGAGCGTCGCCCGACGTGCCGGACCACCGCGAGCGGGGATCCGGGCCGGCCGGCGGTCCGCAGCATCCGGGGGTTGTTGAACCGCCGGTTGAACCCGCGGACGACGGCGAGCGCCCGCGGGTCCTTGGTGCGCATCACCAGCACGAGCGTCACGAGCACGGCGACGGCCAGCACCACCAGCCCGGCGACCGCCCACAGGACCGCGATCCCTACGCCGCCCCATACGGCGTTCCCGCTCGCCGCGGCGGCCCGCGCGAACTCAGCCATCATGGTCTCTCCCCGGTCGGGCCTGGCGGCCCGTGCATTTTGTACGGTTAGTGCGTTCTGCGGGTCAACGCACCAGGGCCGCGGTAGGTTTCCCGACCCCGCCGCGGGCCACCATCGCGGCGGCCGTCCCGGCGGCGACGAACAAGGCGGCCAGACCCAGCCAGCCCACCGTCCCGTGCTCGATGGCGGTGGCCGTCACGAGCGCGGGGGCGACCATCGACGCGACGGCGTAGCCGGTCTGGCTGAGGCCCTGG
Source organism: Promicromonospora alba (assembly GCF_042654905.1). Classification (NCBI taxonomy): domain Bacteria; kingdom Bacillati; phylum Actinomycetota; class Actinomycetes; order Micrococcales; family Promicromonosporaceae; genus Promicromonospora; species Promicromonospora alba. Next base: position 416,982 of record NZ_JBHSFI010000002.1, on the reverse strand, counting down.
TACGCGCCGGCGTGCTGGGGGCCGGCGAGCTCGAAGGCCATGCCCCAGCCGCCCGCCTCGCCGAGGATCTCGCCCAGGGAGTGGGCGAGGGCGGCGACCACCAGCAGCGCGCAGGCGGCCGCGAGGTTGCCGTACCCGGCCAGCGCGTACAGGACGCAGGCCGCCGCGAGCAGCCAGGACGCGCGCCGGACGGTCACTCCCGCGTGACGGACGTCGTGCGTGCCGCGCGACGCGCGCACCTGCAGCGAGGCCACGACCACGGTGTTGAGGACGAGCAGCACCGCGACCATCGCCGTCGGGGCCTCAGTGGTGGCCACCCAGAGCGGGACGCCGACGGTCTGGAGGCCGAAGTGCATAGCCACCACCGCGTTGCAGGCCACGGCGGCGACGTACCGGCGGTCCCGCCAGGGCGAGGATCCGCGCCGCCTGCCCTGCTCGTCGGACTGCTCGTCGGTGGGCTGCTCGGTGGCTACGCGCTGGACCATCCTGGCGGCAAGCTCGGGAACCTGGCGGCCGAGGCGCGCGAGCGGCAGGGCGGCCAGCAGGAGCAGGACGCCGACGGCGAGCATCGCCGTCCGATAGACGGCAGGGGTGTCCACCAGGAGGGCCGCCGCGGCGGCCACCGTGCCCAGCCCGATGAAGACGTTGGTGACCACGCGCATTCGTGCCCTGACCTCTACGCGCTCGGGCCCGGTGTACCACCGCGCCAGCATCGCCTGCTTGGACGAGCCGCTCGCCGAGCGCAGGCCGATGGCGAGGCTCGCGACCAGGGTGAACACGACGGCGTCCGCCGCGAGGGTGTAGGCGAGCATCGCCAGCCCGTTCAGGCCCGTGGCCCAGGCCTGGACGTGGTGGGCACCGACCCGGTCCGACAGCCACCCGGCCCCGTAGGCGGCCAGCACGCCCACGCCGCCCGCGATGCCCAGGCCGAGGCCCACCGTCGTGGCACCGAGCCCGATGACGCGCGTGAAGTACAGGGCGCTGACGGTGTAGAAGACGCCGCTGGACAGGGCGAACGCCATGGTACTGAGAGTCAGGGAGCGCGCGACACGGTCGCTGGGGAAGAAGGTCTGCTGCACGCCCCTTTGTCCGCCGCGGAGGGCCTCCAGCTCAATTGATGTAGCGTGCGGCTACATGGAACGCCAACGGACCGGCGGGCTGATCGAGTACGAGCTCGCCGGCATGGACGTCGCCGACGTGCGCTTCGCGGTGTCGCCCCTCACCGAGCTCACCCTGTCCCTGCGCACGTTCCGCGACCCCGGCCGCTACCCGGTGCACCTGCCCTGGCTCCAGCGCACCGAGCAGGCTCGCTCAGCGCTGGACCTGCCGCTGCTGCGGGCGCTGACCAACAGCGTGCTGTGGACGCCCGACTACCTCACGCCCAGGCCGTACAGCCCGCTCACCCGCATCGGGGACGAGCTCGCGGCCGTCGAGAACGTCCACCTCCCGCGGATGCTCGACGACCTGCGCGCCGTTCACCCCGACGCACTGCCCGCACCGCTGCGCGGCGACCCCGAGACGGTCCGCGAACGCATCGCGACGGCCCTGCGCGCGTACTGGGACACCTGCTTCGAACCCTGGTGGCCGCGCATGCGCGCGGTCCTCCAGGCCGACGTCGTCCACCGCGGGCAGGTCATCTCCGCCTACGGGACGGCGGCCATGTTCGCCGACCTCAGCGACCGCGTGCGGCTGGTCGACGGCGTCGTGCGCGTCTGCCTGGGCACCGACGCCCGGTTCCGGCGGCCCACCACCGGCGAAGGGCTCACCCTCGTGCCGACGCTGTTCACCCGCGGCGCGACAGCCCCGATCTCACCGGAGGAACCGCCCGTCGTCATGTACGGCGCGCGCGGCGTGGGAACGCTCTGGCAGGCCGAGCCCCGCCGCGCGCCGGCGGCGCTCGCGGGCCTGGTGGGTGCGCCGCGCGCCGGCTTGCTCACGGTCCTGGCGGCGCCGGCGTCGTCGACCGAGCTGGCGGGCCGGCTCGGGGTGACGACGTCCGCCGTCAACCAGCACCTGCGGGCACTGCGTGATGCGGGCCTGCTCACCAGTGCGCGGCACGGACGTTCGGTCCTGTACCTGCGTTCCGAGCTGGGCGACGCCCTGGTCGCCGGCGTCGGTGCTGGTGCTGATGCCGGCCCGGCCGCTGGGCTGGACAGAGCGAGCGCCCGGGCCTGAGCCCGCTCACTGGAGACGTCGGAGGTCCTGCGCGATCTCGACGGTGAGCTCCACGGCCCGGGCGGCGAGCGGGGACAGGGTGCGGTGGGCCCGGCGGAGCAGGTAGAGCTCGCGGTGCGCCACCGCGGGGCGCAGCTCGTGGATGCTCAGCGTCTCGTCGGTCGTCGCTCCGGCGCCGTGGATGGCCAGCCAGGGGAGGATCGCCGAGCCCAGACCGGCGCGGGTCATCGAGAGCACCGCCTCGTTGCCGCCGGCCCGGAACATGTACTCGGGCCGGACGCCGCTCGCGGCGAGCGCCTCTTCGAGGGCCGGCTGCGCGCAGTCCGGCGGCCAGGCGACCATCGGCGCCCCGTCGAGCGCGGCGAGGTCCACGGGGCCGTCGGGAAAGCGCCCGCGGGAGGCCACGAGGAAGTACGGGTCGTCGAGGAGCTTGACGTACTCGACGCCGGCGTCGTCCTTGCGGACGTCGTAGAAGAGCAGGTCGACCCGTGCGAGGTCGGGGGAGTCGGACTCGTCCTCGGAGAGCCGGATCTCACAGCCGGGAAACTCGTCGAGAAGCCTGCGGACCAGGGCCGGGAGCAGGGTGTTGGACACGCTCTGGAAGGTGCCGATCGTGAGGCGGCCCTCGCCGGCCTTGAACCCTTCGACGGCGGCGTCCAGCGCGTCGGCCCTGGCGAGCAGCTCGGCGGCGTGCACCTGCACCACGCTGCCGAGCGGGGTGAGCTGGACGGGGCGCGGGCCGCCCGGCCGGTCGAAGACGCGGCCGCCGACGGCGCGCTCGAGGCCGGCGATGTGCTGGCTGACCGTCGACTGGGTGTACCCGAGCCGGGCTGCCGCCCGGCCGAACGACCCCTCGCCGATGACGAAGGCGAAGGTCGCGAGATGCCGGAGCTCGACGTCGGTCATGTCACCGAGGGTATATCGCCAGAGGCGATCGTCACCATCGCATTTCATCGCTTTTCACGATGGCGGCGCGGTCCTAGCGTTGCAGCCATGACCACACACATTCGATCGGCATTCTGGATCCCGGTCTTCGACGAGCTGGCGGACCCGCGGGTGGTGGCACGGCTCGCGGCCGAGGCCGAGGAGATCGGCTGGGACGGGTTCTTCCTCTGGGACCACATCGCGTGGGCCGCGCCGGTGCAGCAGGTCGGCGACCCGTGGATCTCGCTCGCGGCCGCGGCGACCGCTACCGAGTCGATCCGGCTGGGGCCGATGGTCACGCCGGTGGCGCGCCGTCGGCCCGTGAAGCTGGCCCGGGAGACGGCCTCGCTGGACCAGCTCTCCGGCGGGAGGCTGACCCTCGGCGTCGGGCTCGGCAGCGACGTCTACGGCGCGGAGTTCGTCAGCACCGGAGAGGAGGTCGACGCGCGGGTCCGGGCGGAGCGGCTGGACGAGACGCTGGACATCCTCACCGCTGCCTGGTCGGGGCTGCCCGTGCACCACCGCGGCAAGCACTACGTGGTCGACGACATCACGTTCCTGCCCACGCCCGTGCAGGAACAGCGGGTGCCGGTCTGGGTCGCGGGCTACGCGGGCCGCGTCAACCCGATGCGCCGCGCGGCAAGGTTCGACGGCTATTTCCCGATCGGCGTCCGGCACCCCGACCAGATAGCGGAGCTGCGCGAGACGATCAGCGGCCTCCGGCCGGACCCCTCGGCGCCCTACGACCTGGTGGTGCCCGTCGCGCCCGGCGCGGACCCCGCCGGGTACGCCGCCGCCGGCGCCACCTGGTGCCTGACGGAGCTCGACCCGGACGAGATGACGCTCGACCACGTATGGGGAGTCCTCCGGGACGGGCCTCCCACCACTTCGCACAGTGAGGCGGTAGCACGATGAGCACCTTCGTACTGATCCACGGTGGCGGAGACGTCGGCTGGCACTTCCACCGGGTGGAGGCCGAGCTGCGAGCGCGCGGGCACGACGTCGTAGCCCCTGACCTCCCGGCCGACGACGACTCGAAGACCCTCGCGGACTACGCGGACGTCGTCGTGGAGGCCGTCGGCTCGAAGCGGGACCTGGTCGTCGTCGGCCACTCGTTCGGCGCGTTCACCGCGCCGCTCGTCGCCGAACGTCTGCGCGCGGACGCGCTGGTCCTGCTGGCCGGGATGATCCCGGCGCCGGGGGAGTCTCCGGACGACTGGTGGGCGAACACGGGCTACGGGAGCGCGGTGGCGGAGGCGGCCGAGCGGGACGGCGGCCTGACCGGCAGCGCGGACCCGTACGTGAGCTTCTATCACGACGTGCCGCGGAAGATCGCGGACGAGGCGATGAGCAAGGAACGTGCGCATCCGTCGAGCGCCGCGTCGGCGGCCCCGTGGCCCTTGGCCGCGTGGCCCGACGTGCCCACCCGGTTCCTGCTCTGCAGCGAGGACCGCTTCTTCCCGCCGGACTTCTTCCGCCGGCTGGCCTCCGACCGCCTGGGCATCGTGCCCGACGAGATCGCCGGCAGCCACTGCGTCGCGCTGGGCCGGCCCGTCGAGCTGGCGGACAAACTGGAGGCGTACGCCGCCGCGGTGACCGGGTAGTTGTCGAGGGAGCGAGCGTCGGGGGATTCATCCCCTACGGTGCTCTATCCGCATCTATGCTCGCTCCATGCCGAGCGATCCGGATGAGGGCTCCGCACTCGTCTTCGACCTGGTCGAGCACGACGAGCCTGGTCCGGGAGGGGTGCCTGGGGCCCTCGGTCCGGACGGAACGGTCCAGGTGGCGGCCTTCGCTGTCCTCGACGACGCCGACAGCGAGCCGGACGTACCGCCCGCCCGCGGGGCGGACGCCTGGCGGCGGACCGTCCCGACGGTCGCGGCGGTCCTGGCGATCGCGCTCGGGACGGGCATCGCCTCGGACGGTGTGCGGGACGCCGCGCGGATCGAGCGGATGCGTGACTTCGGCGGCGCCGTCGAGGACGTGTCGACGCCGCTGACGGAGAAGTGGTCGTGGGACGGGACCGTCGGCGTCGGCCAGGGCTGGGACGGGACCGAGGCGATGGTCCTCGACGACGTCCTGGCGTTCCAGTCCGGCCGCAGCCTGGTCGCGCTCGATCCCGCGACGGGCGAGGAGGCCTGGGACGTCCCGCTCGGCGACGATCCGGCGTGCGGGCCGAAGGGCATCTCGCCCTACGAGGGCATGTCGGTCCGGTCGACATCGCTGCTGGTGTGCTTGTACGGCACAGCAGCGGACCGCGAGGTCGTGACGGTGCGACCCGACGGCACGGTCTCCGCACCGCGGACGCTCGACCCCTCGGACACGCGCCGGCACGGGCCGGGCCGGCCCGGAGCCGACGGAACCGTCCTGCGGGTCACCCGGATCGGGCCGGAGTCACAGGTCGACCTGGGCGACGCCAGGTGCGAGGACACGGGGGAGTGCAGCGGGACCATCGCCGCCGGGCGGGACGTCGGGCTCCGGGCGGAGGACGCCGTCACCGGAGAGGAGCTCTGGACCGTGACCGTCCCGTTCGAGGAGGCGGACGTCTGGGAGTGCTTGGACGGTTCCTGGCAGGACCAGAGCAGTGGCTCCGCCTTCGACGGGGAGGTGAAGCCTGACGTGTTCGGCGCGCAGGTCGCCACCGACCTGGTGCGGCTGAACGGGTGCGGCGTCGCGGCCACCGTCACTCCGGACGGGGTGGTGCTGCTGGATCCTGAGCCCGCGCCCGGGACGGGCTACGTCGAGAGCCTTGGCCTGGGTGGTTACGTGTACCTGGACTACAGCGGTCCGGGGCGCACCGTCGTGTACGCCGCCGACGGCGCCGTCGTCACCGAGCTTCCCGGCTATGTGCGCGGCCCGACGATCGCGGACGGAACGGGCCCCGACACCTTGCTCGGAACCGACGAGACCGGCCAGCGCCTGCTCGGCTACGGCGCGGACGGAGTCCCACGATGGGACGTGGAGGTGCAGGCTCCCGAGCAGGTCTTCCTCGCGCAGGTGGGCCGCACGGCCGTGGTCTCGGCGCACGGCACGGCCGTCTGGGGGCGCGACGTCGGCACGGGCGAGGAACGGTGGCGGTGGGACGTCTCCGCGGAGGGCGACGTCGTGTTCCAGATCTTCACCGACGGCCGTGCCGTGCTGCTGCTCCTGACCGGGACCGAGTTGGGCGTCTCCCGGATGGTGTCGCTCGACGCGGCGACCGGCGAGCTGCTCTGGCAGGAGAGCAGCGAGGCTGCCGCGGCCAGGCAGGACGTCGCCACGGGCGCGATCGATGAGAACGCGCCCGCCCCGACACTCGTCGCGGTGGACGGGCACCTGCTCGAGGTAACCCGCACCGGCGTCCGGGGGCTCGGATGAACCAGCCGAAGCCCCGGAACGATGCCTCGACCGACGGGTGGGACCACGCGGGATGTCCGGAGAGTGCCTCACCGACGTCGGCCAGGGGTGGCTGATCGGCGGCGTTGTCGTTCTCGGCTACCTGGCGCTGCTGGCCACGGTAGGCCTCGCCGAACGAGCGCGTGAGCGCTTCGGGCAGCGGCGCACGGCATCGCTCTTCTATCAGACGCCGCTGCTCGCGGGCATCACCATGGGCTCGGGCGTCGGGGTGGCGTTGGCGCTCGGCCCCTCGTGGTCGGAGCATGCACGCCGGGCGCTCGACGGCGTGCCCGGGACCGAGGCGGTGCTCGTCTCGGCTGTCGTGACGGTGGTGGCCGCCGTCTGGGCCGTGGTCGTCGCGACCCAGCTTCCTGCGGCGCTGCGTCATGCGCGACAGCGGCAGGAGACCATCGAACGTCTCCGGCGGGACGGCACGAGGTGGCGGCTCGGATGCGCAGCTCGACGGAGCGGGTACCGAAGGACGGGAGCAAAGTGGTTGTCCTCACCGATCTTCGGGGAGCCGTCCACATCGAGCTCGATCCCGAGGTCGAGCACGTCTTCGAGCCGGAGGAACGGTACTCGCCGTCGGAGTAGGTCCCACCCTCGATGAAACGAAAGACGCCCCTCACCTGCGTGAACAGGTGAGGGGCGATCTGTCGGGCTGACAGGATTTGAACCTGCGACCCCTTGACCCCCAGTCAAGTGCGCTACCAAGCTGCGCCACAGCCCGCGGTTGTTTCGAGCATGCTCGACACTACCGGTTTTGGCCCTTTGGGGCCGACGGAAATACTACCCCAACTCCAGCCCTGCGCCCGACCAGAAGGAAGTGTCACCGCGCTGCGCGCGCCGCAGGCCGTCGACGAGCTCCGCACGGCTCCGCCCGTCTTCCGGGTGATCGCTCGAACGACCAGCGCCTTCCGGTCGGGGGCGCCTGCCGGCCTGGACAGTCGGACGAGCGCCGGCAGCGCCTCGCTCGGGACCCGGATCGGGGAGCGGGCGTGGAACTGGACGTGCGTGAACGCCTTGGCCACCTTGGAGGTGGGCAGCTGTTCCTGCCGCAGCTCATGGACCCTGCTCGCTGACGGGATGCCGGGGGCGGGGAGGGAGAGTTCATCACGTTGATTTACACTGAGCGGGCGCACCAGGCGCACCGGGGTGCGAGGATGTGCGGGGGCGGGTATCCGGGCCGCCCGCCGGCCGGTCATCGAGCAGGAGGTCCGCAGTGACGATCGACCAGTCGGCCGCCCCGTCGACCGTGCGCCGGGGGACCAACCTGCCGCGCATGGGTGACTTCAACGAGTCCGTCATCCTCGACGCGGTGCGCCGCGCGCGGGACGGGCTGAGCCGGGTGGAGCTCGCGGGCGCGACCGGGCTGTCGGCGCAGACCGTCTCGAACATCTGCCGCCGTCTGCTCGACTCGGGGCTGCTCGCCGAGACCGGCAAGAAGGGCGGGCGTGCGGGCAAGCCGCGCACTGTCCTGCAGGTGGTGCCCGGTGGCCGGTACGCGCTCGGCGTGCACCTCGACCCGGCGGTCGTCACGTACGTGGTGCTCGACCTCGCGGGGCAGGTGGTGCACAGCGTCCACCGGCCCACGCCCGCCGTCGTCGACCAGGAGTCGACGATCGCCGAGATGAGCGACACCATCGAGACCGTCATCCGGGAGTCCGGTGCGGCCCGCGACCGGATCCTCGGCCTGGGCCTCGCGGTGCCCGGCCCCGTCGACTTCGCCACCGGGTCGGTGGTCGACCCGCCGCAGCTCAAGGGCTGGGGGCGGGTACCGCTGCGCGACCGGCTCGTCGAGGCCACGGGGCTGCCGGTCCTCATGGACAAGGACGTCATCGCGGCCGCGGTGGCCGAGCGCTGGGCGGGCGCCGCCACCCATTCCGGCAACTTCCTGTTCTTCTACCTCGGCACCGGGTCCGGCATGGGCGTGGTGGCGGACGACGTCGTGCTGCGCGGTGCATCCGGCAACGCCGGCGAGGTGGGCGGGCTGGACGCCAACTGCACCACTCGCTCGCTCGTCGACGAGGCCGTGTCCGCGGGCGTCCTGGACGCCGCGCCGGTTCCGGGGCCGCAGGCCGTCGCGGAGCAGCTCGGCCGGCTGGCGGACCTCGCGGCGGCGGGGGAGCGCGGCGCCCAGGTGATCATCGACCGGTGGGCCCGGCGGGTGGGCAAGGGGGTCGCGGCGGCCGCGACGTTGCTCGACTCCGAACTGGTCGTGTTCGGCGGGCCTATCTGGCCGATGCTGTCCGAGCGCTTCCTGGCGGTGGTCGAGCCGATGATCACGAGCTGGCCGTTCGTGGAGAAGATGCACGACATCCAGGTGGTCAACACGCAGCTCGGCGAGGACGTCGGCGCCGTCGGCGCGGCCTGCCTCGTGCTGGACCAGACGCTCTCGCCGCAGCCGCACGCGCTCCTGATCGGCTGATCCGCCCGGCGCGCTCACGCCCGGTGCACGCTCCCGTCCGTGGCGCGCAGCAGGGCCCACCGGTCGTGCTCGAGCGGCGCGCCCACCGGGTAGCGGCGCGCCGCCCGCTCGTCGAAGTCGATGCCCAACCCGGGCACCTCGGGCGCCAGCAGGTGCCCGTCCGTGGGCACGGGCGCGCCCGGAAAGACCTCGAGCGTCGCGTCGCGGAAGGTCGCGGCCTCCTGCACGCCGAACGCGGGGGAGGAGATGTTCAGCGCCATGTTGGCCGCCATGCCGACGGGCGTGACGTCACCCGGGCCGTGCGGCGCGGTGCGCACGCCGAACATCTCGCACACCGCGACCAGCTTGCGGGCCGGGGTGAGCCCGCCGAGCGTGGGGATGCGGATGCGGGCGAAGTCGATCGAGCGCCCGACCAGGAGCGGCAGGTACGCGCGCGGGTCGTGGTAGAGCTCGCCGACCGCGAGCGGCGTGGTTCCCGCGGCGCGCAGCTCCGGGAAGTGCGCGACGTCCTCGGGCGCCAGCGCGTCCTCCAGGAAGTACAGGTGCGCGTCCTCGACGGCGCGGACGAACTGCCGGGCCTCGGCCGGGGTCATGCGCTCGTGGGCGTCGTGCAGCAGCTCGACGTCGGGACCCACCCGGTCGCGGACGTCCGCGAGGATCGCCGGTACGTGCCGCAGGTACGCCAACGTGTCCCAGCGGTCGGTGCGGGTCCGACGCCGGGCCGCCTCCGCCGCGTCGCGCGGCGCCGTGCCGTACGTGTCCCGGCCTGGCACGGCCACCTGCACGCGCACGTGCCGGTAGCCCTGGCCGACGGCGGTGAGTACCTTGTCGGCCACCTCCGCCGCGTCGGCGCCGTCGACGTGCGTGTAGGCCTCCGCCCAGGCTCGCGCCTTGCCGCCCAGGAGCTGGTGCACCGGCAGCCCGGCGACCTTGCCCTTGAGGTCCCACAGCGCCAGGTCGACCGCGGCGAGCGCGTTGTGCTCGATCGAGCCGCCGCGCCAGTAGCCGCTGTTCAGCAGCAGGCGGTGCAGGTCCTCGATGTCGGCGGGGTCGCGGCCGACCAGCAGCGGCCCGAGGTACTCGTCGAGCACCGCCCGGGTCGCCAGCGGGCGCTGCGGGTCGCTCGCGTCGCCGAGCCCGTACAGCCCGGGCTGGTTGGTCTCGACGCGGGTGACGACGTACGGGCAGCCCTGCGGGCCCGTGAGGAACGTGCGCACCGCGGTGACCCGCACGCCGTCGGCCTCGGCGGGGGTCCACGGGGCCGGGGCGAGCACCTCGGCGCGGGGGGTGTCGCGGGCGTCGTCGGTGGTTGCCTGCGGTGCTGTCATCGGTGACCTCGATCCGGACGGGCTGTTCGCGGGGAGCGTCCCGCGCAGTGAAAGGGGCGCCGCCAGGGTGCCCGTTGACACTGTACATCGAATTGATTTATGTTCCGATGGCCGCGGCACCGATGCCGCCCATGACCCGAGAGGCTCAGCCCGTGATCCGACACCGACGTCGACCGTTCTCCGCACGACTGACCACCATCACCGCCACCACGCTGCTCGTCGGCGCGCTCGCCGCCTGCAGCGGCCCGGTCGGCGGCGCCTCCGGGGGTGCCGCCGAGGGCGACCCCGACGCCCTGACCATGTGGACCTTCAAGCAGTCCCACGTCGAGCCGCTGCGCAACGCCGCCGAGACGTTCGAGAAGAAGACGGGTATCTCCGTCGACGTCCAGGCCTACACGCCGGACGACGCCTTCATCACCAAGGTGCAGGCTGCCGCCCAGACCGGCGACCTGCCCGACGTGCTGGAGGTGCACACCCACGGCGACGACTTCACGTTCGGCGCCGCCGGCCTGCTGGAGGACCTGTCCGACGACGTCGACGAGGAGTGGACCTCGCGGTTCCTGCCCGCCGTGGCGAACGACGGCACGGTCACCGACGCCTACTACGAGCAGTCCCTCGCGGAGGGGTCCAAGACCGCAGGCGTCGAGAAGGGCCAGCGCTACTCCGTACCGCTGACCATCGGCACGTTCGGCATCGTCTACGCGAACAAGGAGCGGCTGGAGGAGGCCGGGATCACCGAGGCGCCCACCACCTGGGAGGAGTTCATCGCGGCGCTGGAGGCCGTGCACGAGGTGCGTCCCGACGACGGCGGCGTGAGCATCGGCTTCCAGTCCTCCACCACGGGCCTCGAGTGGCTCATGCAGCCCATGGCCTACGGCCAGCTCGGCAAGGAGGACTTCGGCGCGCTGTTCGGTCAGGACCCGGCCAAGAACTTCGCGTCGGACAACGGCACGAAGGTGCTGGAGGCCTACAGCCAGGTCCAGCCCTACTGGATGCCCGGCACGCAGTCCCTCACGATCGACGACGCCGACATCGCCTTCGCCCAGGGCAGGTCGTCGTTCGACATCGGTGGCACGTTCACCCTCGCGTTCCTCGACCAGAACGGGATGGACCCGGAGAACATCATGACGTTCCCCGTGCCGGCCCCCGAGGACGGTGCGATCGACGACCTGGAGCTCGCGCCGTTCGGCCTCACCGGGATCTCGGTCTCGGCCTCCTCGGGCAACAAGGACGGCGCCCTGCAGTGGGTCGAGTACCTCTCGGAGACCGACGTGGCCGCGACGTTCGCCCAAGACGCGTTGGACGTCCCGCCGGTGGACCTGGGTGAGGACCCGACCACGACGGTCGGGCCGGTGCTGGGCGCGATGATCGGTGCGTTCGGCGAGGGGAAGAACGCGTACAACCCCGGTGACACGTCCTACCGCCCCGCAGCCTACGACGCCGCGCAGGTGGGCGACGCCGTCATGGAGCTGACGCCGCTGGAGACCAAGGACGTCACCATGGTGAGCGAGGACGTCGCGACGCTCGTCGACACCTTCTGGTCCCAGTCGAAGTGACCGCGCCGACCCTGATCGCCACCGCCGCCCCCACGGGGGACGGCGGTGGCGGCCGGCGGGGCCGCCGCCGGCACCCTGTGCACTACCGCGGCCAGGAGGTCGCCTGGGGTTACGTCTTCATCGCCCCGGCCCTCCTGCTCTTCCTCGTCATGGGCGTCTACACGCTCTTCTTCAGCGCCCAGCTGTCGTTCGTCCGCTGGAACGGCCTGACCCCGATGTGGGAGTGGGTGGGGCTGAAGAACTACGCCGACCTGCTGTGGGCCAGCCCGGTGTACGCACCGGTCGTCCACCGGGCCGCGCTCAACACGCTCGGCGTGATGGTCGCCGTACCGCTGCTCACCGTGCTGGTCTCGTTCCCGCTCGCGGTGGTGCTCAACCAGGCCCGCCGGTTCGCCGGCCTGCTGCGGTCCGTGTACTTCGTGCCGTACGTGACGGCGGGCATCGCGGTGTACATGGCCTGGCAGTACGTGCTCGAACCGAACGGCGCGGTCAACCTGCTGCTGCGCTCCCTCGGCCTGGGCAGCCTCGAGCAGCCGCAGGGCTGGCTCGGCAACCCGGCAACGGCCATGCCCACCCTGGTGGTCATCATGGTCTGGTCGGGTGTGCCCGTCGCGATGCTCCTGTACCTGACGGGCTTGCAGGCCATCGACACCTCGCTCCTGGAGGCCGCCCAGCTCGACGGCGCCGGCTGGTGGCGCACCAACCTGTCGGTGGTGTGGCCGCTCCTGGCCGGGACCACCGCGGTGATCACCCTGCTCAACGTGCGCGAGGCGCTCCAGGGCTTCCAGATCTTCCTCATCATGACCAACGGCGGCCCCGCCGGGCGCACCAACGTGCTCGGGCTGGAGACGTACGACCTGGCCTTCCAGCAGGAGCTCGCGCCCACGCTCGGCCTCGCCAGCGCCCTGGGCTGGCTGCTGTTCTTCGTCGCGCTCGCGGTCGCGATCGTCAACCAGCGCGTCGCGAGGGAGAAGCCATGACCACCGTCACCGCACCCGCCGCCGGGGCGGCGGCCACCCGTACGACGGCGCCCCGCCACCGTCGCGCCCCCGCGAAGGTGGTCCTGGCCCGGTCGGTCGTGGGCGTGCTGCTCGCCGGGTACGCCGTGGTGAGCCTGTACCCCTTCCTCTGGATGGTCTCTGCCGCCTTCAAGACGCAGGAGGAGGTCATCCGGGGCGGGCACCTGATCCCGCGCGACCCCACCTTCGCGACCATCCTCGACACGTGGGCGCAGCTGCACTTCTTCGACTACTTCCTCAACAGCCTCAAGGTCACCGCGCTCACGACGCTCGGGGTGGTCGTGGTCTACTCGGCTGCCTCGTACGCGTTCGCGGTGCTCCGGTTCCCCGGCAGGCAGGCGTTCTTCCGGCTCTTCCTGGTGCTGCTCTTCGTCCCCGGCGTGGTCACGCTGCTGCCGATCGTCCTGCTGGAGAACCAGATGGGCATCCTCGGCACGCACCTGGGACTGATCCTGCCGTTCGTCAACGGCACGGCGCCGCTGTCGATCCTGCTGCTCACCAACTCGTTCCGGTCCGTGCCGGACGAGCTGCGCGACGCCGCCCGGGTCGACGGCGCGGGCGAGCTGCGGATCTTCACGCGCATCTACCTGCCGCTCGCGCGGCCCGCGCTCATCACGATCGCACTGCTCACCGCGATCCCGACGTGGAACGAGTACCTGCTCTCCCGGGTCTCGCTCAACGACCCCGCCATGTTCACGCTGCCCATCGCGCTGCAACAGCTCCAGTCCTCGAACGTCGTCCAGTACAACCAGCTCATGGCCGGCGCCCTGATCGTGGTGATCCCCGTGATCATCCTGTTCCTCGCCACCCAGCGGTACTTCGTCAACGGGCTCGCCGGAGCGGTCAAGGGATGACCCACCACCCGCCGGCCGCGGCCGCCGAACAGATCGGAACCCACAGCTACATGAACCACACCTCACCCGCCGCCACACCGCCCGCCGTGACCCTGTCACCCGTCGTCGCCGCGCCCACGGCCGTCGCCGCTGCGCTCCACCCCGGCGACACCGTGCTGGTCACGGGCGCAGCGGGCGGCATCGGCCGGGTGGTGGTGCCGGCGCTCGCCGACGCCGGCTACCGCGTCGTGGCGACCGACCGCGCGCCGTTCGACGCGCCAGCCGCCGACGCGGTGCTCGTGGGCGACTCGCGGGACCCCGCGTTCGTCGGGTCGGCGCTGCGGGCCGGCGGCGGGCCGGGGGCCTCGGCGGTCGACGGCGTCGTGCACCTCGCGGCGATCGCCTCGCCCGGCCAGGTGCCCGACGACCAGACGTTCACGCAGAACGTGCAGGGTACGTTCTGCGTGCTCGACGGAGCGGGCCGCGCGGGCGTGCGGGTGGCCGTGGCGGCGTCGTCGTTCTCCGCGTACGGCTACCCCTGGGCCGGGCGGCACCTGTCGCCCGCGTACGTGCCCATCGACGAGGCGCAGGATCCCGTCGCCGTCGATGCCTACGCGCTGTCCAAGCTGGCGGGTGAGCAGGTCGGCGCCTACACCACACGCCGGTACGGCATGCCGGCCACGCTGCTGCGCCTGCCGTTCGTCGGCACGGGGGACCGGCTGCGCGAGGCGGTCGACCGTACGCACCGCGACCCCGCCGCGAGCAGGCAGGAGCTGTGGACCTGGCTCGACACCCGCGACGCCGCGGGCGTGGTGCGGGCAGTGCTCGGATCCGGGGTGACCGGGTACCACGTGGTCAACGTCGCGGCGCCCGACACCACCAGCGACGTCCCGACCGCGGAGCTGCTGGCGCGGTACCACCCGGCGTCGCGCGTCACGCGCCCGCTGGAGGCGTTCGCGTCCGTCATCGACACGACCGCCGTACGCGAGCTGTTCGGGTTCGATCCCGTCCACTCGTGGCGCACGGGCGACGCGCTCGACCCGTCCGTCACGGCGCTCGCCGAGGGGGTGCGCGCCTGACACGGCGCCCCCCGGTACGTCCCAGCTCCTGGCGGCCCTGCCCGGCCGGGAGAGTTCCAGCCAGTCCGATCACGTCAGTCCGAACAAAGGTGTTGAGGATGAACATGAACGCACGAAGAAGCCGGGTGGTCGCGACCGCCGCGGCCGTCGCGATCGCGGCGGCGGGGTTCGTCGCCCCGGCCGCCGCCGGCCCGCTGGTCGACGTCGACCGGTACCCGGCCGGCGTCGGCGCCGACCTGTCGGCGACCCCGCGCACCCACGGCATCGCCGTGGCCACCGCACCCACCGCGGGCGGGCAGGTGACGGGCGAGCACGCCGCACGCGGGTACTGGCGCACCGACGCCGCGGCGGGGGCCGAACGACTCGCCCTCGACCTCGCCGACGAGTACGTCGGGCGGCTCGACGGCACGTCCGGCTACCTCGTCGTGGACCACCGTACGGGGGAGGCCGTGGTCGCGACCGGCTCCGGGGAGCCGCTGACGGCGGGCGACCCCGAGGCCGACGCCGACGAGGACGGCTGGACGACCACCGTCGTCGTGCTGCCCGCAGGGACGCTCGACGCCGGCACGTCTCCCGAGGTCGAGCTCGCCGGCGACGGCGGCGAGCTGACCGTCGCCGCCGTGCGCGTGGTGGCCCAGGGCACCAGCGCGGACCTCGGCCCGGCCGTGGCCGAGCGCGGTATCGCCGTACGAGCCGGCGACGACACCGCGGGCCTGGCGACCGGCACGGCGGACGGCCGCGGCTACTGGCAGACCGGCCGGGAGCAGGGCACGAACTTCGTCTACGCCAACGTCTCCGACGGCTACGCCCGCGACGTCCGCGACCGCGTGCTGGTCGACGCGACCGTCCAGGAGGGCGGCGGCTCGATGTTCCTTCAGTACGACTCGCCGGGCGACACCATCCCGGATATGTTCCGGCCGTCCGCCCGCCACGACCTGACCGACGACGGCACGTGGCGCTCGCGGTCGTGGCTGCTGGAGGACGCGATCCTGACCAACCGGTCCAACGGCTCCGACTTCCGGCTCTCCGTCGAGGGCTCGACGCGCGACGTCCGGATCGACTCGCTCGCCGTGACGGTCGTGCCCCGCGCGGTGGACCCCGCCGTCGGGCTGCGCAAGCTCGTCGAGCAGGCCGACGTGGCGCACTACGCCGCCCGCGAGGGCGAGCGCGACGGGCAGTTCCCCGTCGGGTCCAGGGCCGAGCTGCGTGCCGCGATCGAGGCCGCGCAGACGGTGCTGGACGACCCGGAGGCCTCCGGGCCGCAGCTCGACGCCGCGACGGACACCCTGCAGCAGGCCCTGGAGGAGTTCCTGGCGGCCGAGCGGACCACCGACCTCGCCCGCGGCGCGACCGCCACCGCGAGCTCGACCAGCGCGGGCACACCCGGCGCGGTCACCGACGGGACCGGCTCGGCGTGGTTCTCCGGCCGGGACGAGGAGTCGGCCTGGGTCCAGGTGGACCTGGGCGAGCCCACCCGGTTCGACGACGTCGTGGTCGACTGGACCGCCGACTACGCGCACGTCTACCGCATCCAGGTGTCGGACGACGGCACCGAGTTCCGCACCGTGGCGACCGCCGGATCGCTCGGCGCCACCCCCGTGCGCACCCGGTTCTCGGAGACCACCGCGCGCTACGTGCGCCTCGCCCTGGACGAGCGTGCCGCGCAGCGGGGCGCCTTCGGGCTGACGGCGCTCGAGGTGCGCGACGCGCGGCTCGTGGACCTGGCGTCGCGGGTGGTCGAGACGGTGTTCCCGACCGACGACGTCGTGGTCGCCGACCTCGACGCCACGGACTTCGGCGCGGACGCCACGGGGGAGCAGGACTCGACCGCCGCGATCCAGGAGGCGCTCGCGACCTGCCGCGACGCCGGGGGCGGCACGGTGTGGCTGCCGGCCGGGACCTACCGCGTGAGCGATACCCTGGAGGTCTTCGCCTACTGCACGCTGCGCGGCGACCACCGCGACCTGGACGAGCAGCCGCTCGGTGACCCGGACGCACCGGCCGGGCTCGGCACGGTGCTGGAGGCGCGCCTGCCGTCCGGCGACGACGGCCCGGCGCTGCTGCGCGTGGGCGGTTCGGCGGGCGTCGTCGGCCTGACGACCTACTACCCGGAGCAGGACGCCGCCGACCCCGTGCCCTTCGGCTGGACCGTCGAGGTACCCGGCCTGGCGTGGATCGGCAACGAGAACTACATGCTCAGCACGGTCCAGGACGTCACCCTCCTGAACTCCTACCGCGGCATCGGCATCTCCACCATGCGCAACGACCGCGGCGAGGGCCCCGGCGCGCAGGGGCACGAGCTGGCGAACGTCCGCAACGTGTCCGGCACCGTGCTGCGCGAGGGCGCCGCCGGGTACAACGGCGCCGACGTGGGCGTCTGGGAGGACGTGCGCTTCGACAACGGCTACTGGGCCGGGGCAGGCGCCGCGTACGGCGCTCCGGACCGGGCGGTGCTCGACGCCTGGACGCGTGCGCACGGCACGGGCTTCGTGCTCGCCGACCTGGAGTGGGACCAGTTCGTCGGCCTGCACGCCGCCGACTACGCCGTGGGGATCCGGATGGTCAAGGGTCCGCGCGCGTCGTTCACGGGCGTGTTCGTCGACGCCGAGATCAGGGACACCGACGTCGCCGTGCTGGTCGAGAACTCCGACCAGCGGTGGGGTTCGGCCTTCGCGTCCAGCGTCCTGGAGGGGTCCGAGGCGGCCGTCCGCAATACCTCGGCGGGTTACGTCAAGCTCACGGACACCACCGTCAGCGGCGCCCTCGAGGGGACGGTGCACACGCTGGAGGGGCCTGGTCAGGTGCCTGAGCCGGGGGAGACCCGGACCGCCCCGAAGCCCGACGGGCGCCTCTTCGACGTCACGGCGGCGCCCTACGACGTGCCGCGCACGCCGAAGCAGCTCTCCGACGCCGACGCGACCGCCGGGATCCAGGCGGCGCTCGACGACGCAGGGGAGGCCGGTGGCGGCGTCGTGTACCTGCCCGCCGGCTGGTACACGGTGCGCGGGCACCTGTCGGTGCCGGCCGGGGTCGAGCTGCGCGGCGCGTCGGCGGTGCCGAACCGCACGTCGCTCGTGGAGTCGTCGGGAACGGTGCTGATGGCCTACGCGGGCCGGCAGGACGGCACCGACCAGGCGGCGGTCGAGGCGGCCGCCGCGGCGCCCGCCGTCGTGACGCTCGCCGGGCAGGACGCGGGCGTGCGGGGTCTGCGGGTGCTGCACCCGGAGAACAACCCGGCGTCGCCCGACGGCGCCGTGCCCTACCCGTTCGCCGTGCGCGGCGACGCCCCGGGTGTCTACGCGGAGAACGTCGGCCTCGACAACGCCTGGAACGCGGTGGACCTCACCGCCCGGGCCGACGGGTTCCTGGTGCGGCGGGTGCTCGGCATCTTCCTCGACCAGGGCGTGCGCGTGGGCGCGGCGTCCGACGGCGTCGTGGACGGCGTGCTGTCCAACGGCAACGTCATGACCCGCAACGCGTACGGGCTGCCCGGCTGGGTCGAGGAGGCCAACCTCTTCGCCCAGGTCATCGACGGGATCAGCCGCGAGCGCGAGGTGCTGGTCCACGCCGTGGGCGCCCAGGACCTCGAGGTGCGCAACACGTTCGCCTACGGTTCCCACGACGGGATCGTCGCGCGCGACGGCGCGACGGTGACGGCGTTCAACCTGGGCACCGACAACCTCGGGCCCGGCGGGCACACGGTGGACGCCGACGCGTCCAGCGCCGTCCGGGTGGTCAACCTCATGCGCTACAACGGCACCACCAGCCGGGGCCCGGTCACGATCGTCAACCCGATGGCGATCACCATGGCCACCTCCGCGCTCACCGTCACGGCCGACGGCGCCGGGACCGCCCGCGTCGAGGGCAACGAGAGCGAACCTGGCCGCTACGAGACCGGCAGCACCGTGACCGTTGTCGCCGAACCGGCGGCCGGGTCGCGGTTCGCCGGGTGGCGCGACGGCGCGGGCGAGACCGTCTCGTCCGCGGACCGGTACACGTTCGCGCTCACGGCCGACACGGAGCTGATCGCGACCTTCGAGCCCGCGCCCGAGGCCTGGGTCGAGGCCACGGCGGTGAGCAGGTGCACCGGCAAGCGGGCCCAGGTGGTGGCGCACCTGCGCAATGTGGGGGACCGGCCGCTCGCCGTGCGGCTGTCGTCGCCGTTCGGGCAGCGTCAGGTCGACGAGCTGCGCCCGGGCAGGGACGTCCGCCGGCCGTTCCCCGCCCACGCACGCGTCATCGCAGCGGGCGACGTCGAGCTGACGGTCACCGACGCGGACGGCGCGACGGGCGTCGTCGGCGTGCCGTACCGCGCGGTGGACTGCCGCTGAGGCACCCGGCCGGGGGCGCACCCACGTCCCCGGCCGGACCACGGGCCCGCGGTGCGGGCCTCGTCCCGAACGAGAGAGGAACCGAGCACATGTCGGCAGCTGGGGGGCATCCCGAGCCAGTGACCGTCCGGGGGGCGAGCCGTGCCGAAGTGGCTCGCCGGGTGGGTTCGCTGGCGCAGGTGGCGCGCGTCGAGCAGCTCGTCGAGTCGGACGGCCCGGCCCGGGGCGCCCGCCGGCTGCGGCTCGTGACGGGCGGCGGGCTCGAGCTCGACGTGCTGCCCGACCGGGCCCTCGACCTGGGCCGGCTCACGGTGCACGGGGTGCCGCTCGCCTGGGTGGCGCCCGGCGGCTTCACCGCGCCGGGCCTGTACCGGCCCGACGACTTCGGCACGTCGTTCGGCGGCGGCCTGCTCGTCACGTGCGGCCTCGACCACGTGGGCTCGCCGGTCGTCGACGGCGGACGGCGGTTCCCGCAGCACGGCCGCCTCACCGCGGTGCCCGCGAGCGTCGAGCGGGCGGCCGTCGTCGGCGACGAGCTGGTCGTGGAGGGCGTGGTGCGCCAGGCGACCCTGCACGAGGAGCACCTGGTGCTCCGCCGCCGGATCCGGGCGGGCCTGGGGTCGACGTCGGTCACGGTCGAGGACACGGTGACCAACGAGGGCTGGCGCCCCGAGCCGCACCTGCTGCTCTACCACGCCAACCTGGGGTGGCCGCTCGTGTCCGAGGCCGCCGAGGTCGACGTCTCGTCGTCGCGGGTCGAGCCGGACGGCCCCGACGCGGTCGGGGACGACTGGCGCCGGGTCACCGCACCCGAGGCCGGCTACCGCCAGCGCGTGCACCGGCACGACCTCGCACCCGGGACAGGGCGTGCCACCGTGACCAACCCCGAGCTCGGCCTGCGGCTGACCGTCACGTTCCCCACCGCGACGCTGCCCGTGCTCTACCAGTGGAAGATGTTTGCCCCCGGCCAGAACGTCCTGGGGCTCGAACCCGCGAACGCGCCCGCGATCCAGGGGCGGGCGACCGCGCGGGAGGCGGGCACCCTGCCGGTCCTGGCGCCGGGGGAGTCCGTCTCGTACGGGCTGCGGTTCGACGTCGACCGGCTCCCCGGCCCGCCCGCGACCCCGCACCCCGCCGGAGGGAGGTCCAGCATCGTTCCGCCGCACCACGCGTGATCGCCGTACCCGGGCACGACGACGACGTCGCGCCCGTCCTCTCGACGAACGGATGACCTCATGACCATCTCCCGACGTTCCTTCCTCAGTCTCTCCGCGGCGGTCGCGGCCACGGCCGCCGCACCCGGCGCGGCATCGGCGCTCGCCTCGGCCGCGCCCGGCACCGCGGGGGCCGCCGCCGCGAGCCCGCCCTGCGACGTCGTCGGCAAGATCACCGCCGGCTACCAGGGCTGGTTCGCCTGCCGGGGCGACGGCGCCCCCATCAACCTGTGGTGGCACTGGGCCCGGCAGGCCGACCAGGCGCCCTCGATCTCCAACTCCGCGATCAAGTCGTGGCCCGACGTGCGCGAGTACGCGGCCACGTACCAGACCGGGTTTCCCGCCCTGAACGACGGGCGCGCCGCGCGCCTGTTCTCCTCGTACGACCAGCAGACCGTCGACGTGCACCTGCGCTGGATGGCCGAGAACGGGATCCACACGGCCGCGCTGCAGCGGTTCAACCCGTTCGGCGCCGAGGGCCCGACGCGCGACGCGGTGGCGGGCCGCGTCCGCTCGGCCGCCGAGCGGACCGGCGTGAAGTACTACGTCATGTACGACGTGAGCGACTGGCACGAGATGCGCTCGCAGATCACGCAGGACTGGGCGACCAAGATGTCGGCCCACACCGGCTCGTCGGCGTACGCCCGGCAGAACGGCAAGCCCGTGGTCGGCATCTGGGGCTTCGGCTTCGACGACCCGCAGCGGCCGTTCTCGCCGCAGGAGTGCCAGGAGGTCGTCGACTGGTTCAAGGGCCAGGGCTGCTACGTCATGGGCGGCGTGCCCACCTGGTGGCGTACCGAGGGCGACGACTCCCGGGACGGGTTCGCGGGCGTGTACCGCTCCTTCGACATGATCTCGCCGTGGCTCGTGGGCAGGATCGGCAACGTCGCCGGTGCCGACGACTTCTACGGCCGCGCCACCGTGCCGGACCTGGCCGAGTGCACCCGCCTCGGGATCGACTACCAGCCCTGCGTGCTGCCGGGCGACCTGCAGGAGCGGCAGCGGGCGCACGGCGACTTCATGTGGCGCCAGTTCTACAACCACGCCCGCGCCGGGGTGGCGAGCGCCTACATCTCGATGTTCGACGAGTACAACGAGGGCAACCAGATCGCCAAGACCGCGGCGACGGCCGGTGACGTGCCGGCGGGCTCGGGCATCTGGGCGCTCGACGAGGACGGCACGGCGTGCTCGTCGGACTACTACCTGCGGCTGACGAACGACGGGGGCCGGATGCTGCGCGGCGAGCTTCCCGTCACCGCGTCACGGCCTACGCGCCCTCAGCCCTGACCAGGCTCAACCCGACCGGGCCACCAGCCTGTCCCGGTCCGTGAGTACTCGCCATGAGCGACGGCGCGGCCGGCGGGATGAACCCGCCGACCGCGCCGTGTTCGTGTGCTCGCGTCGCTACGCGTCCTCACCCTCCGTGAACAGCCGGGGGAGGAAGTCGATGAGCGACTTCTGCCAGACGTCCCAGCTGTGCGGCCCCGGGACGATGGGCGCGAACTCGTGGTTCACCCCGCGGCTCTCCATGGCGGCGATCAGCTGCAGCGTCGCGCCGTAGGTGAAGTCCTGCACGTCACCGGAGTACACGCGGAGCAGCTTGGTGCCCTCGTTGATGGCCTCGACGTCGGCGGTGGCCGGCGGCGCACCGAACGCCGACATGGCACCGATGTAGCCGAACTCGCCCGGGTGCGCCCAGAGCGTGCTGAGCGTGTGGCCCGAGCCCATCGAGAGGCCCGCAAGAGCGCGCTGGTCGCCCTCGGAGCTGATGTTGAACTGCTCCTCGGCGGCCGGCACGATGCGCGTCGTGACCTCCGTGGGGAAGTCGACGCCGTTGCCGTTGGCCATGACGACCACCATCGGCACGATGTTGCCCCGCAGGTAGTGGTTGTCCAGGATGCGCTGGACGTAGCCCACCTCTACCCAGTCGGTCCACGTCTGCCCGCCACCGTGCTGCAGGTAGAAGACCGGGTACTCCTCGGCGCGGTCCGCGTCGTAGCCCGGGGGCGTCCACACGTACGCCGAGCGCTGCGTGCCGCCGCCCGCGGTGCTCGGGTAGCTCATGACGCTGACCTCGCCGCGTGCCTCGGCCGGCACCTGGGCGGTGTACTGAGCGCGGATCGTGTCGCCCTCGGCGGTGAAGGTGCTCCACGTCGGCTCCGAGGACACCTTCGTGGGGTTCCCGGCGTCCTTGTGGTCCACGCCGTCGACCACGAACTTGTAGTAGTAGGAGCCGCCCTCGACGGCCAGCGAGAGCCGCCACGAACCGTCGTCCTGCTGGACCATGTGGGTGCGCGGCCAGCTTCCGGCCGGGCCGAAGTTGCCCCAGACGGTGATGTTGTTCGCGTCGGCGAACTCGGTGCCGAGCTCGAAGGTGACGACGCCGTTCTCGTCGACCCACGGCGTCGGCGTCGTGCCCGGCGCCGGCAGCTCGTGCTTCACGAATGGCAGGTGGCCCTCGCTCGGGCCCTCGTCGTCGACCTCCTGGAAGAGACGCCCGGCGAAGTCGTGCAGGTTCTTCTGCCACGTGTCCCACGTGCCGCCGGTCTCAGGGTCCGAACCGTCCGACTGGAACTCCACGCCGGCCCTCGTGAGTCTGTCGGCCAGTGCGACCGTGTCGTTGTACGCGGGGTCGGTGACGTTGCCCGCGTACACGCGGACGACGTCGGTCGAGTGGTTGATCTGCTTGGCTTTGCCCCGCGAGATCGCCTTGTCGTAGCCGGCCGAGAACGAGCCAACGTTGGCGAACTCTCGCGGCTTGTCCACCACGGCGCTCAGGGCCGCCTCCCCACCGCGGCCGATTCCGGCGATCGCTCGGTCCGACCCCTTGTCGGAGACGTTGAACGCACGCTCGACGGCGGGCAGCAGCTCCTTCGTCACGCCGGCGGGGCCCGGTGTGCCGGCGTCGCCCATGACGACCACCATCGGCTCGGCGTCGCCGTCGAGCGTGAGGTTGTCCATGATCTGGCCGAGCCGGCCCAGCTCCACCCACTCGCGGTAGCTCTGCCCCTCGTCCTGCAGCAGGTACAGCACGGGGTACTCCTTCCTGCGGTCCGCGTCGTAGCCCGGGGGCGTCCAGACGAGCGCCTCCTTGTCGCGCGTCCGCCCGTACTCGAGCGTCTCGAGCTCGCCGCCGCCGTCCACGTCGTCGAGCCACTCCGCGCCCGGTCCGGGGACGAACATGGTGCTGTAGGTGGGCTTCGACGTCACCTCCTGGGGCGCGTCGGGGTTGCGGAAGGCGACCGCGTCCTGGTCCGCGGCGGGGCGCGCGGCGTACTGGTAGTAGTACAGGCCGGGCTCGAGGGGGCCGAGCGTGGCGGTCAGGTTCGACCCGCTGGCTCCCATGTTGAGGTCGGTCCACGCCTTGCCCGGGCCGAAGTTCCCCTGCACCGCGACGGGGCCTTCCCCGATGCCGGTCGCCTCGGTCACCGCCGCGCGGGGGACCGTGAAGCGGTAGACGTCCGAGATCGGGTTGTTCGGCACCTCGCTCACCCACGGGTCGGCGCTCACCGCCTGTGCGGCGGCGGACGGCGCGGCGAGCAGCGCCCCCGCCACCACCGCGGTCGCGGCGGCGGCCGCGAGCGTCTGTCGTCCTCGTCGGGCCGGGTGGGCGGGTCTTGGCTGAGATTCCATCGTCATTGACTTGCCTCTCGTTCGAAATCGATATCGGCACACGAGGAACGGCTCCACGCCGTGCCTCGCGCATGACCGGCACCCGTGCGGGTACCGCTGTCACGTAGGTGGGGTCAGACGCGTTCCAGGCGGAGCATCGACCACGACACGGGCGGCAGGTCCACGTGGGCGTGGTCGTCGGCGACCTTCGCGGACGTGTTGGAGCGCGGCAGCACCGAGGTCGCGTCCTCGGCCGTGGCCGACCAGGTGTGGTCGGGGTTGGAGAGGGTGACCGCGTCCGCCACCCGGAGCCCCGGGAAGCCGCGCAGGTCCACCCCGAGCGCCACGTCGTCGGTGAGCGACCGGTTCACCGCGAACACCACGACGCCACCCGTCTCGGGGTCGTGCGTGGCGACGGCGTCGATCACCGGGACCGGGCCGAACTTGGCCGTCTCCTGCACGGGCGCGTCCACCGAGAGGCGCAGCACCTCGCCGGCGGCGTGCCCGGCGGTGAGCGCGAAGGGGTGGAACGTCGTCTGCCGCCAGGACCGCCCGCCCGGCTCGGTCATGATCGGTGCGATGACGTTGACGAGCTGCGCGAGCGAGGCCGCGTGCACGCGGTCGGTGTGGCGCAGCAGCGAGATGAGCAGGTTGCCGACCACGACGGCGTCGGCCACGTTGTAGCGGTCCTCCAGCAGCACCGGGGCCACGGGCCAGTCGTCGCCCGACGGCGGCCGCGACTCGGCGCGCTTCTGGTACCAGACGTTCCACTCGTCGAACGAGACGTGGATCCGCTTGGTGTGCTTCCCCGCCGCGCGTACGGCGTCCGCCGTGGCGGCCACCGAGTCGACGAAGTGGTCCATGTTCACCGCGGAGGCGAGGAACGACGCGAGGTCGCCCTCCTCCTCCCAGTAGTAGGCGTGCGCCGAGATGTGGTCCACGTGCTCGTACGCCTCGGTCAGGACCGTGTGCTCCCACTCCCCGAACGTGGGCATCTGGGACCCCGACGAGCCGCACGCGACGAGCTCGATGTCCGGGTCGATCATCCGCATGGCGCGAGCGGTCTCGGCCGCGAGCCGCCCGTACTCGTGCGCGGTCTTGTGGCCGATCTGCCACGGGCCGTCCATCTCGTTGCCCAGGCACCACATCTTGATGCGGTACGGCTCCTCCGCGCCGTTCGCCCGGCGAAGGTCGCTCCATCTCGTGCCGCCGGGCACGTTGCAGTACTCGAGCAGGTCGAGGGCCTCCTGCACGCCGCGCGTGCCGAGGTTGACGGCCATCATGGGCTCGACGCCGGTCCGGGCGCACCAGCGCATGAACTCGTCCACGCCCACGAGGTTCGGGTCGGTCGAGTGCCACGCGAGGTCCAGCCGGCGGGGGCGCTGCTCGACCGGGCCGATGCCGTCCTCCCAGCGGTATCCCGAGACGAAGTTGCCGCCGGGGTAGCGCACCGTCGAGACGCCGAGCTCGCGCGTGAGCTCGACGACGTCGCCCCGGAAGCCGTCGGCGTCGGCGGTCGGGTGGTCGGGGTCGTGCAGACCCGTGTACACGCTGCGGCCCAGGTGCTCGACGAACGAGCCGAACGTACGGGGGCGCACCGGTCCGACGACGAACGCCGGGTCGATGGTGACGGAAGCGGACAGCATGAGCGATGTACTCCTCGATGGTTCGTGCGGCGGTCGGTTCGTGGGGTAGCCGTGCGGGCACGGCGCACGCAGGCGGGGCGGCCGCCGTGGCAGTGGATGCCGCGACCGCCCCGCCTGTGCGTTCAGTGGGTCAGGCTCAGTGGGTCAGGGCCTTACTGCCCCAGCTGGTTCTGCAGGTCGGCCTGCGTCTGGTCCAGGGCCTCCTGGGCCGACGTGCCGTTCTCGTAGATCTCGTTGAGGGTGACCGTGCGGAACGTGTCGTCGACCGTGGGCCAGTTCGGGTCGCTGAACGACTGGAAGTGCCCGATGCCGTCCTTGACCTCGTTGAGCACGTCGAACAGGTTGGTCTGGAAGTACTTGTTGAACTTGTTCTCCGGGTTCTTGGTGACTTCCTCGTCCTCCCAGACCGCCATGTTCACGGGGTCGAAGCCGAGCACCTCCCAGACGGCGACGTTCGCCTCGGGGGAGAGCTTGGCGAACGCCAGCCACTCGGCGGCCAGGTCCTTGTTCGGCGAGACGGCGGGGACCGCCGCCCCGGTGCCGCCACCACCGATGGTCTGCACGACGGCGTCGTCCGTGACCGGTGCCGGAGCGATGGCCACCTTGCCGGCGAGGTCGGGCATGTAGTCGACGAACCGGGACGTGTACCAGGCCGGGTAGACGATCGCGGCGTAGTCGCCGTCGTTGATGGCGCCGTACGCCTCCTCGGAGTCGGGGCTCCCGCCGGGGATCGTGGAGATCGCGCCGGCGTCCTGCATGTCCTTCATCATCGAGAGGGTCTCGACGACCTCGGGGCTGTTGACCTGCACGTTGCCGGCATCGTCGAAGAACTGCCCGCCGAGCTGCGCCGTGATGAGCGGCTCCAGGAACATGACGCTGGTGCTGGCGACGCCGAACGCCTTGCCGGTCTCCTCGTTGTACTTGACCCCGGCCTCCTTGAAGTCGTCCCAGGTCTTGATGGTCGTGTAGTCGATGCCGGCGCCCTCGAGCGCCTCCGTGTTGTAGAACGTGGTGAACGCGCCCACGTGGGTCGGGAACCCGTAGATCGTGCCGTCCTTGCTGTACAGGTCGAGGCGCGCCTGGACGACGTCGTCCTTGTACGGGGCCGCGGCCTCGGTCAGGTCGAGCAGCGGGGGGTTCTCGCCCTTGACGAAGTTGGCGAACTTGTTGACCTCGATGTCGACGACGTCCGGCAGGCCCTCACCGGAGTTCACGGCGAGCTGCAGCTTGTTGTGCATGTCGTCGTAGGGGTAGACGGTGACCTCGAGCTGGATCTCCTTGTCGGGGTTGGCCTCGTTCCACTTCTCGGCCATCTCCTCGTAGTACGTCGCGTGCACGTCGGCGAACGTCCACATGTTCAGCGTGGTCGAACCGTCGGCGTTCTTCACGGGTGCTTCCGGCTGGCCGCCACCGCATGCGGTGAGCGCCGTCACCGCCAGTGCGGCGACCAGTGTGGACGCCATCGTCCTGAGCCTTGTCATGATTGCTCCGTTCATTTGTTCTGTCGGTCGTTCGGTCGAGGGAGGGTCAGCCTTTGACCGCTCCCGCGGTGATTCCTTCGATGAAGAACCGCTGGAATGCGAGGAAAAGAATGAGGATCGGGATCAGCGAGAAGAAGGCCCCGATGATGAGCAGCTCGTAGTTGTTGCCGTACGGCGTCAGCAGCGTGTTGAGGCCGATCGGGAGCGTGAACTTCTCGGGGCTGCGCAGCACCAGCAGCGGCCAGAGGAAGTTGTTCCAGCAGAGCATCCCGTTGAGGATCGCCATGGCGGCCATCGCCGGCTTGGTGATGGGCAGCACCAGGCGGAAGAAGATGCCGAACTCGCTGACGCCGTCCATCCGGCCGGCCTCGATGATCTCCTTCGGTATCCCCAGGAAGTACTGGCGGAAGAAGAAGATGGTCACCGCCGCGGCCAGGAAGGGGAGCGCGATCACCGTGTACGTGTCGGCCAGGCCCATGTCGTTGACCTGGACGTACAGGGGGAGCATGAGCATCTCGAACGGCACGGTCATGACGAGCAGGACCATGATGAACCACAGGGTCTTGGTCCGGAACTCATACATCGCGAAGCCGTAGGCCACGAACGAGCTCACCAGGAGCGTGCCCGCCACCTGCCCGACCGTCAGGAGCAGGGTGTTGGCGAACCAGCGGAAGTACGGCCCGGAGTCCGTGAACAGCAGGACGTAGTTGTCCAGGCTGAGCGAGCCGAGGTCGACGTCGAACGTCATGCCGCGCCGGATCACCTCGTTGCCGTCCTGGAACGTGCCCACGAAGATCGCCAGGAGCGGCACCAGGGAGATGAGCGCCATCACGATGAGGAAGGCGCTCTGGATCCAGGCCGCAGTGGACGGCGCGGAGGACCGGCGGGCGGGGGTCCGCCGACGCGTGTCCGTCGTCGGGCTGAGGGTGGTCGGCTGCACGGCCATCAGACGGCCTCCTTCTTGAAGGTGCCGCTGGCGACGAGGTAGGAGATGTTGATCGCCATGATCACGACGAGCAGCACCACGCCGACGGCGGAGGCGAAGCCGAGGTCGTTCTCCTCGATGCCCTTGCGGTAGAGGTAGCCCACGACCGTGAGGCCCTGGTTGTTGGGGGAGTTGTTGCCGGCGTAGAGCATGAAGCTCTCGAGGAACATCGAGAGGCCGCCGTAGACGCTGATCGTGACGACGTAGACGATGGTCGGCCGGATGTTCGGGATCGTGATGTGGATGAACTGGCGGAGCTTGCTCGCGCCGTCGATCGAGGCCGCCTCGTAGTACTCGGCCGGGATCGCCTGCATGCCGGCGAGGAAATACATCATGTTGACGCCGGTCCACCGCCACAGCGCGATGGCCAGAAGGGCCACCAGGCCGGTGACGTCGCCGCGCAGCCAGCGGACCGGGCCGAACCCGAAGAAGTCGGCGACCTGGTTCATGATCGCGGCGTCCGACTCCGCGAAGATGAGCCGGAAGACGATGCCGGCCACCACGACGGAGGTCAGCGCGGGCACGAACATCGAGGCCTTGAAGAACGCCTTGATGCGCGCGCTGCCGATGTTCGAGTTGATCAGTGCGGCCAGGGCCAGCGGGATCGGGATGAGGAGCACCAGGGTCAGCACCATGTAGCGCAGGCTGTTGAACAGCGCCTGCCAGAAGATGCGGTCCCGCCAGAGCCGGTCGTAGTTGTCGAGCCCGATGAACGTGGCCTGCCCGTAGAGCACCTCCTGGGTGCTCATCACGAACGACCGGCCCAGTGGAATGACCCAGAAGACGGCGAGGGTCACGAGGAACGGCAGGATGAACAGGTAGGGCGCGAGTTTCTTGGAGTACAGGAGCTGCTTCACGGCGTTCTGGATCCTCCTTGATCAGAGCCTTGGGTGATACCTGCGCGACGGGACCAGGCCGTGCATCGCGGGGTGTCATGATGGGCAACGTGGTGAAGATGAGCGATGTGGCACTCGAAGCCGGTGTCTCGAAGATGACGGTCTCGAACGTCATCAACGGCCGCCCGGGAGCGAGCGAGGACACCCGTGCCCGCGTGCTCGAGGCGGTGGCCCGGCTGGGCTACCGGGTGAACGCGACGGCGCGCCAGCTCCGGGCCGGCCGCAGCGGTGCGATCGGCCTGCTGGTTCCGCACCTCGACGGGCCCTACTACCCCCACCTCGCGGCGCGCCTGGACACCCTCGCGCAGTCGAGGGGCTACCACGTCATCATCGAGCGCACCGGCGCGAGCAGGGAGGGAGAGCTCGCGGCCCTCTCCGCGGAGCGTGTGCGGCCCTACAGCGGCATCGTGTTCAGCCCGGTCCAGATCGACACGGCGGACGTGCGCCGCGCCGGCATCGAGGTCCCCGTGGTCCTGCTCGGCGAGCGGCGGATCGGCGGCGAGTTCGACCACGTGATGATGGACAACGTGGGCGGCGCCGAGCTTGCCACCTCGTACATGCTCGAGCGCGGTGCGCGGCGCATCGCCCTGATCGGCGGTCGGCCGGAGACGGGCGTCGACAGCATGCCGACCCTGCGCAGCCGTGGCTACCGCAGCGCGCACGTCAAGGCCGGCGTGCCGGTCGACGAACGGCTCGTCGTCGATGGCGCGTCGTTCACCACGAAGGACGGCTACGAGGCAGTCATGCGCCTGCATCGCGACGGCGTCTCGTTCGACGGCGCCTTCGCCCTGACCGACGCCGCCGCGATGGGGGTCCTGCGCGCGCTGGCCGACATCGGGCTGCGCGTCCCGGACGACGTCCAGGTCGTCGGCTTCGACAACGACGCGGAGGGCGAGTACCTCGTCCCTCGGCTGACGACCATGGATCCCGGCAACGACTCGATGGCCGAGCGCGTGATGGAGCTGCTCCTGCGCCGTGTCGAGGCCGCTACGCCGGACGCGGGGGAGGTGGAGGACGTGGTGGAGTCGGTGATGTCGGCTCGGATCGTGGTCCGCGAGTCGACGCTCGCTCACGTATCCAGGTAGACGCGGATCGGTCACAGCTTCTCTTCCTCGAGTAGCCCGTCACTGGCGTGACGTTTATCGATAAAGTAGAGGGCATCTCGGAAGGTGTCAACGCTTGTCGCCCGGATTGGTGCGGGTGAGATCGGTCGACGGCGCGAGGTGCATGCGCATCGTCGGAACTTGTTGTTTACCGGTAAAGTGGCCGACTCCCGCGAGCCGTCGCCTACGACCCGACCCGGGCGCTCCCAGCCGCAAGCACCGCGGCGGCGCCGATGACCGCAGGGATCACGAGCAGCGCCCCGCAGAACACCAGCACCACTGCGAGGAACGCCGACGCCACGACGGCGTTGCCGCGCTGCCGTCCGCGCAGCAGCCTGATACCGGCCAGGGTGCCGGTGAGGGTCACCGCCGCGAGCAGCGCTGACGTGGCGCGGACCAGTCCGTCGAGCGTGACGACACCGCCGAGGACCGGGACGGCGACGACCAGGCAGCAGGCGCCGAGGAACGCCAGGCTGCGGCGCGGCTCCCGGCCCGGCGTCGTCCGGCCGACGAGCCGGCGGGGCAGGGCCCCGTCCCGTCCGAGTGCCGCGCCCAGCCGGGCGCCGCTCGCCAGGTAGGCGTTGCTGGCCCCGAAGGTCAGCAGCAGGGCGGCAGCGGTGGCCAGCGCGGTCCCGGTGGGGCCGAACGCCCGCCGGAGGAGGGTGAGCAGCGGCGCCGGGTCACTTCCGGCGGACGGGCCCAGGACGCCGAGCGTGACGACCGCCAGCCCCAGGTAGAGCGCGATCACGAGGGCGAGAGTGAGCGTCGTCGCACGTCGCAGACCACGGACGGGGTCCGCGAAGTCCGCCGAGAGGTGGGTGGCGGCCTCCCAGCCGGCGAACGCGAAGAACAGCACGGTGGCGGCGGTGCCCACGCTGCCCCATCCGTGGGGCGCGAACGGTGTGAACGCCTCGGAGCGCACGCCGCCGAACGAGACCGTGACGGTCACGACCAGGAGGGTCACCATCACGGTGGCGGTCAGGACCTGGATCCGTCCGGTCGCGTGGAGGCCTGCCGCGTTCAGGGCGAACGACGCCACGAGCAGGCCGAAGCCCACCCCCATGGCGAACCCTGGACCCGCACCCAGGGCGGCCGCGATGTAGTGCCCGCCCATCAGCGCGGCCGCCGTGACGCCGAGCGGCACCGCCGTCAGGAACCACCAGCTGACCGCCGCGGCGATCCGTCCGTCGAAGGCGATCGCCGCGAAGTGCGCGACGCCTCCGCCGTCGGGATGGGTGCCGCCGAGCGCCGCGAAGGTCGCCGCGACGGGGACACTGGCGAGGAGCAGCAGCGCCCACGCCAGCAAGGACGCGGGCCCTGCGGCATCGGCGGCCAGCGTGGGCAGCGCCAGCGCCCCCGGCCCGAGGACCGCGCCGAGCAGCATGACCGCCCCCGTCACGGCGCCGAGCCCTCGGGCGGGGTGCGTGCCCGGGCGAGCGTTCTCTTCCATGTACCGTCCTCTGCCGATGGCCATCCTCGGTCAGATGACCAAGATGTCGGCGTGAGGATAGGCACAGGAACGTACGCCTGGGGACGGGGCCGAACTTCATTCGGCAGGGTCGATAGGCTCCCGACCATGGACGAACTTGATTCGGCGATCGTGCAGGAACTCCAGCGCGATGCGCGGCAGACCAACCGGGACCTGGCCCGTCACCTCGGCATCGCACCCTCCACCTGCCTGGAACGGGTGCGGCTCCTGCGCGCCCGCGGCGTCATCCGCGGGTATCACGCCGAGATCGACCCGGCGGCGCTCAACCGCAGGGTCGAGGCGTTCGTCTCCATCCGGCTGCGCCCGCTCAACCGCGACGTCATCGACTCGTTCAAGGCCGCACTGATCAAGCTGCCCGAGGTCATCGCCGTCTATGTCCTCGCCGGAGACGAGGACCTGCTCGCCCATGTGACCGCCCGGGACCTCGACCACCTGCACGCGTTCCTCATCGACCGCCTCAGCCAGCCACGGGAGGTCGTCACGTTCCGGAGCCAGATCGTCTTCCAGAGCGCGCAGAAGCGGGTGCACCAGCGGCTGCCCGAGGACTAGTCCGTCCGGAACCTCGCAGGCCGCTCACGGGGCGAGGCCTCCTCGACCGCCCTCGGCGTCATCCGGGTCGTAGGCGTCGAGGAGATCCGCCCCGTGCTCCTCGCTCCATGCGTAGACCGTGTCGAGCAGATCGAGCAGGCTGCGCCCGAGATCGGTGAGCTCGTAGGTCACGGTGCGCCCCACCGACGTCCGGCACACGAAGCCGTCATGCTGCAGGTTGCGGAGCGACCGGGTGAGCTCCTTGGCACTCGTGCGGTGCAGCGGGACGCGCAGCTCCGAGAACCTGCGCGGTCCGTCCTCCAGGCAGCGCAGGACCATCGGCGCCCACTTGTCCCTCATCCGTAGGGGCTGCATCGGCGACGGGCAGATCTCGTCGAACATGTCGACAGCCAGCTCGGACATAGCACGATCCTAGGTTCCCGGTCGGTAACCCGGTCGCTTCCTAGGGTCACGACCCATGAGCTACGACAACCTGCCAGGCCTCCGCATCACATCGTCGGACGGCGTCGCGACCGTGATCCTCGACCACCCTCCCCTCAACCTGATGGACGGCGTCCTGCTGCCCTCGCTGCGCGGGTTCGTCAACCGGGTGCGGCGGGACGAGAGCATCCGCGTGATCGTGTTCGAGAGCGCCGACCCGGAGTTCTTCAGCGCGCACGGGGACATGGGCTACCTCACGGACCCGGACGCCCTGTCGGCGGCGACCCGAGCCGCGATCGCCGCCGCCGAGGACACACCTGTGCCGGACGGCATGAACATCCTGCAGGCCCTGAGCGAGGAGGTGCACGACCTACCGCAGGTCACCATCGGCAAGCTGTCCGGCTTCGCGCGCGGTGCCGGCAACGAGTTCCTCATGTACCTCGACATGAGGTTCGCGGCGATCGGCCTGTCGGGTCAGTCGCAGACGGAGGCCCTGATGGGCATCCTTCCCGGCGGCGGCGGGACCGTGCACATGACCCGCCTGGCGGGCCGGGCCCGTGCTCTTGAGCTCATCCTGGGCGGCGAGCTCGTGGACGCCGAGCTGGCCGAGCGGTACGGGCTGGTGAACCGGGCTCTGCCCGCCGCGGAGCTGGACGGTTTCGTGAGCGAGCTCGCGGGGCGGATCGCGCGCCTCCGGCCGGAGGTCGTGTCCGCGATCAAGGCCGCGGTGAACGCGATGGCACCTGCGGTCCCGCGCGCGGCGTACGCGGTGGAGAACGACGGGCTGATGGCGACGATGGGGCCCGACGTCACCCGGCGTGCGCACGAGCTGCTGGCTGCGGGGATCCAGACCCGCGAGGGAGAGCTGGAGCACGAGCGGATCGTGAACTCGATCTGACCGGGCGTTCGGGTCACGACCGTGGCCGCCCTCAGGGCGCCACGGTCGTGAGCCACCGGATCGCTGCCACGCGGCCGAGGATGCAGTTTTCCTTACCGCAGCTGACCGGTTGGCACCATGGTGGGCGACCTGAGCGTCTTCGTAGCGTCGTCTCGTGCCCGCGCAACCCGGCGCGGCACGGGGAAATGGTGCGAGGAATGTTCACAGGTACAGGTACAGGTACAGCCACCGACGCGGTCCGGCTGACAGCTGTCCGCAAGGTCTACGGCAGGCGGGGGAACGAGGTCGTCGCGCTCGACGACGTGACGACACAGTTCGGGCGCGGCACGTTCACCGCGATCATGGGTCCGTCCGGTTCCGGCAAGAGCACGCTGCTGCAGTGCGCCGCGGGGCTCGACCAGCCGACGTCGGGTTCGGTCGTCCTGGAGGACAGCGAGCTCAGCACGATGAGCGAGACCGAGCTGACCGAGCTGCGGCGCGACCGGGTCGGCTTCATCTTCCAGGCGTTCAACCTTCTCCCGGTCCTGACGGTGGAGCAGAACGTGACGCTGCCGCTCCGGCTCGCGGGCCGGAGCCCGGCCAAGGGCCGGGTGGCGAACGTGCTCGAGCAGGTGGGTCTGCGCGAACGGCGCAAGCACCGCCCGGCGGAGCTGTCCGGCGGGCAGCAGCAGCGGGTCGCCATCGCACGGGCCCTGATCACCGAGCCTGCCGTCATCTTCGCCGACGAGCCGACCGGTGCGCTGGACACCAGGACCGCGCGGGACGTGCTCGGTCTGCTGCGCCGTTCGGTGCAGGAGACCGGTCAGACGATCGTGATGGTGACGCACGACCCGGTCGCGGCGTCCTACGCCGACCGTGTGCTGTTCCTCGCCGACGGGCGCGTGGTGGGTGAGCTGCGCTCGCCGACGGCGGACGCCGTGGCCGAGCGGATGACCCACCTGGGCGCCTACACGGACGAAGCGCTGACGACGGCCGCGGGAGGGCAGCACTGATGCTCCAGCTCGCGCTCCGCACCCTGCGGTTCCGCACGGGTACGTTCGTGGCGGCGTTCCTCGCCATGTTCTTCGCCGCGATCGTCCTGATGGCCTGCGGCGGGCTGATCGAGACGGGCCTCCGCGCGGCGGCCCCTCCGCGGCAGCTGAGTGCTGCCGACGTGGTCGTCGCCGGCGACCAGGCGCACCACGCACCCGGCGGCGACGAGGACGAGCCGGCGATCCTGCCCGAGCGCGTCCGCGTCGACGCCGGGCTCGAGAGCGCCATCTCGGCGCTACCCGGCGTGCGCGAGACCAGGACCTACGTCTTCGAGGGCAGCCCGCCTGCGGGGACCGTCGACGCCATCGGCGTGGTCGCCGAGCCGGATGCCGACGTCGACGAGCTGCGTGAGCGGATCGACGCGGAGCTGGACGGCGAGACGTTGACCCTCGTCGGCGACGAACGAGGCCGCGCCGAGCTGCGTGACGCCACGGCCACGAGCGTGAACGTGGTCTCTCTCGCCGGTGTGTTCAGTGCCTTCGCGCTCCTGGTGTCGATCTTCGGGGTGGCGTCGATGCTCGGGCTGTCGATCGCTCAGCGGCAGAAGGAGCTGGCGCTGCTGCGTGCCATCGGGGCGACGCCTCGTCAGGTGCGACGGCTCGTCCTCCGCGAGACGCTCGTGCTCTCGCTGGTCGCCACCGCCGCGGCCTACTTCCCGGGCCAGTTCCTGGGCGAGCTCGTGTTCGACTTCCTGGCCGAACAGGGCATCGCCACGGCGGGTGTGGCCTTCCACCAGGGCTGGATACCGTCGGTGGCGGCGATGGCGGTCGCGATCCTCGCGGCTCTCGGGGGCGCACTGGGCGCGGGGAGGCGGGCGGCACGGACCAGGCCGAGCCAGGCGCTCGCCGAGGCCGCGCTCGACGACCGGGTGATCGGCGGATGGCGAGTCCTGGCGGGTCTGCTCTTCGTGGGGGTCGGGATCGCGCTGACCATCGTCACCGTCGCGGTGCTGAGCGGGCCGCTCGCCCCGGCGACGGCCGCCCCCGCGGTGATCGTGTTCACCATCGGGCTCGCGTTGCTGGCGCCCGTCCTGGCGAAGGTCATGATCTTCGTCGTCCAGGGGCCGGTGCGCGCCCTCGGCGGGCTCACGGGCGACCTCGCGGTGCTCAACGCACGCGGCCGGACCAGTCGGCTGGCCGCCGTCATCGGCCCCGTCATCCTGCTGACCGGGATATCGACCGGGATGCTGTACCTGCAGACGACGAACGACGCCGCCGACCAGGAGGCGTTCGCCGGCAGCATCGTCGCCGACGCGGTGGTGACGGCCGAGGACCGGGTCGACCCGCGGCTGGTCGAGGAGATCAACCAGCTGCCCGGCGTCGCCGGAGCGTCCGAGTACGTCAGCAGCGTCGGTTTCGTCGAGAGCCCGCACGACGTGTCACCGATGGGTGAGGGCTGGACCCTCCAGGGAGTCAGCGCGGAGAGCGCCGCCGCGAGCACGCCGGTCGACGTCACCGCCGGTGCGCTCGCCGACCTGCACGGCGCGACGGTCGCGGTCGAGGAAGGGCATGCCGGCACCCTCGGCGTCGGCGTGGGCGACCCGATCACGCTCCGGATGGGGGACAACACCTTCCTCGACGTGCGGGTGGCCGCGCTGTTCACCGCCGCGGAGGACTACGACACGCTGTTGCTCCCGGCCGACACGCTGGCCGCTCACACCACCGCCGGGTTCCCGACCCGCATCCTGGTCAGTGCGCAGGACGGCACCGATCCGGAGCAGCTGGTGGCGGAGCTGACCCGGCTGACCGCGGCCCGGGACGGGCTGACCGTCGCCGACCGGGGGATCCTGTTCGACGAGTACGAGGACCAGAAGAAGACGGCGTCCTACGCGATCTACATCATGGTCCTCATGCTCGTCGGGTACTCGGCGATCACCATGATCAACACCCTCGTGTCCAGCACGTCGGCGCGGCAGCGAGAGTTCGGGCTCCAGCGGCTCGTGGGCTCGACCCGCCGTCAGGTGCTGCAGATGGTGGGGATCGAGGCGGCGATCGTGGCCGTCACCGGCCTCGCGCTGGGCACCATCGCGGCGCTGGGCATCCTGGTCCCGGTGAGCCTCAAACGGCTCGGCTTCGTGATACCCGCGGGGCCCCCGCTGGTGTACGTGGCGATCATCGCGCTGGTCGTCCTGCTGACCCTCGGCGCGACGCTGCTCCCCGCGTGGCGGGCCACGCGCGGACGACCGGCCGAGGCGGCCGTCTCGGTCGAGTAGCGGCCGGGACGTCCGCCCGCCGTGGGCGCGGAGGAAATCCTCCGCGCCCACGGCGGATCCCACCATTCCAGGGCACATGCCCCGAAACCTACGTTCGAGGTATGGAAAACAGACGGATCACATCCGTGCTCGCGCAGCCGACCACCCCAGGAAGGGACTGAGATGACCATCGTCCTCGAGCCACCAGCCCCGGCCGGACACCCGGCCCCGGCCCGTATCGGCAGGCCGGCGATCGGCGCCCTGGGCATCCTCGCCCTCGCACTCGGCACCCTGCAGACCGTGGTGGACCCGGCCCGTCCGCTGCTGGAGCGCGAGCTGGGTGTCGACTCGGCCGCGGCCGCGCTGATCGCCAGCACGCTGCTGATCACCGGAGCGATCGTCGCGCCCATCGCGGGCAAGCTCGGTGACCGCTACGGCGGGAAGCGGGTGCTGCTCGTGCTGATGGCGCTGGTCTCGGCAGGCGGCGTGGTATCGAGCCTCGCGCCGAACCTGCCGGTGCTGCTGGTCGGTCAGACGCTGCAGGGCGCGATGGTGGGCGCACTGCCGCTCTCGTTCATCCTGGTGCGCAAGAACTTCCCGGAGGGGCAGACGCAGGTGGCCGTCGGGGTGGTCAGCGCGCTGTTCACCGCAGGGGGCATCGTCGGGACGCTCGTCGCCGGGCCGCTGGCCGAGGGCCTGTCCTGGCACTGGATCTTTGCGGCACCGACGATCGTGATCGTGGCGGCGACTGCCGTCGTGCTCCGGCTCATGCCGAACGATCCGCCGGGCGAACAGGGCACCACCATCGACTGGGCGGGTGTGGCACTGCTGAGCGCCACCCTGGTCGCGCTCATGCTGGGGCTCCTCGCGGTCACCGGCGGCGGCATCCCGCCGCTCGCGGTGGGCGGCATCGTGCTCGTCGTCGCCGCGCTCGCCGCGGCCTGGGTGGCCGTCGAACGCCGCGCCGTCTCGCCGATGGTCGAGCTGCGCATGCTGACGGCGCCCGCCCTGTGGAGCGCGGCCGTGCTCACCATCGCCATCGCCGCCATCTCCGCGATGCTGCAGACCTACGTCCCCAAGCTGTTCGAGGTGTCGGGCGACGGCTACGGACTGGGGCTCGACACCACCGACATCGGGCTGTTCATGATGCCGGCCTCCATCGCCGGCGTGCTGGCAGGCTCGGTCGGCGGGCTCGCCGTGCAGCGCTACGGCGCCCGGGCCGTGGCCACCACCGGCGCCGTGGCAACCGCGGGCATCCTCGTCGCCGTCGCCGCGCTGCACGACACGGTGTGGCAGCTCGTCGTCGCCCGGGCGCTCGCCGCCTTCGTCGGCGGCCTGATCACCACCGCGCTGCTCGCCAGCACCGCCACCGCCGTGGCCGCCAAGGACACCGGCATCGCCACAAGCCTCCTCGTCGTGATCCGCCTGATCGGGGCCGTCGCGGGCGGACAGCTCGCCGGCTCGGTCCTCGACGCGGGCAACGACCCGGCGTCCGGGGTGCCTGCCGAGTCGGCCTTCGTCACCGGATTCCTCGTCGCCGCACTCGTGGCCGTGCTGTCCCTGCTCGTCGTCCGCCATCTGAAGAAGGAAGTCCAGTCATGACATCTCGGTCCGGCACCTCCCGCTCCCGCGCATTCCGGCGCAACGTCCTGATCGCCGGCGCCAGCCTCGCCGGCCCCACGCTGGCGTACTGGCTGCACCGGTACGGGTTCGACGTCACGGTGGTCGAGAAGGCGCACGCACCTCGTGGGGGCGGCTACCCGATCGACGTCCGCGGCACTGCGATCGAGGTGGTCCGGCGGATGGGGATCCTGCCGCGGCTGCAGGCGGCGCACATCGACACCGGACGGTTCACCTTCCTCGACGCCGACGGAGCCGAGGTGGCCGTCCTCCGCCCCTCTGCGGTCGCCGGGAGCGTCGAGGGGCAGGACCTCGAGGTGGCGCGCGGGGACCTGACCGCGGCGCTGTACGAGACCGTCCGGGACGACGTGGAGCTCGTGTTCGACGACTCCGTCGACACCCTCGACCAGCACGGGCACGGGGTCGACGTCACCTTCCGCAGCGGCAGGCAGCGCACGTTCGACGTGGTGGTCGGCGCCGACGGCATGCACTCGGGCACGCGGAAGGTCCTGTTCGGGCCCGAGGAACAGTTCCACCGGTACCTGGGCTACGCCTTTGCCGTGTTCACCATGCCCAACACGCTCGGGCTGTCGCGCGAGCTGATGATGTGGAACACCCCGGGCCGGGCCGCCGCCCTCTACGCCACCGGGGGCGCCGGCGACGACCTGCACGCCTTCCTGAACTTCCACCAGCCGGAACGGCCGCTCCATGTCGTGCGGGAGGACCTGCGGGACCCGGGCGCCCAGCGGGACCTGGTCGCCGACACCTTCGCCGGTGCGGGCTGGGAGGTCCCGGGCATCATCAAGGCCATGCACCAGGCGGACGACCTGTTCTTCGACACGGCGGGCCAGATCCGCATGCCGAGCTGGTCGAGCGGCCGGGTGGCGTTCGTCGGCGACGCCGCCTACGCGCCGTCGTTCCTGACCGGGCAGGGATCCAGCCTGGCGCTGGTGGGTGCCTACATGCTTGCCAGGTCGCTGGCCACGCACGGGGGCCACGTCGAGGCCTTCGCCGCCTACGAGCGCGACACCCGCGCGTTCGTCACGATGAACCAGGCCCTGGTCGACAAGGGTGGCGCCCGGCTCTTCCCGACGACCGCCGGTGCGCTGGAACGGCGCAACGCCATGCTCCGCGAGCTGGCCGTCATGCCGGCGACGACGCCGCAGCCCGCCCACTCGGCCCTCGTGCTCCCGGACCCCGCGCCGACGGCATGAGCCCGGTCCGGACCCCGGAAGAAATCCCGGAGGAAATCCCTACCCCTCCCGGGGGAACGCACCCTGTCCCGGCAGGGCGGCCGCGCGGCAGGCTGGCAGTATGAAGACCATGACCCTCGACCCACGAGCGGGGCGCTCCGGGCGGGGACCCGGCTGGACGCACCTGCTCGGCGCGCCGTTGTCCTCCGTCACCTGGCGGTCGTACGGCTACCTGTGGTTCATGCTGCTCCTGGGACCGTTCGCGCTCGCCTACGTGCTGGTCACCGTGGCGGTCACGGCCGGGGCCGCCGTGACGGTCGTCGGGCTGTTCGTCGCGGGCGGGCTCGTGGTGGGCGGGCGGTGGTGGGGTGCCACCTACCGCCGCCTGGCGGGCCACCTGCTCGACACGCACGTCGCGCCGCCCGTGCCCCGCCGGCCGCGTCAGGGCTTCTGGCCGCGGCTCGGCGGAGCGCTCGGCGACCCGGCGGGCTGGCGAGCACTGCTGTTCATGCTCGCGGCCCTGCCGGTGACGCTCGCCGGGTTCATCGTGAGCACCGCATGCCTCGTGCTCGGGCTCGGCGGCGTGACCTACTGGTCCTGGTTCTGGTCGCTGCCGCCCGAGCTGGCCATGGACAGCTCGTGGCACAACCCGGCCGGCCTTGCCGTCGTCGCTCTGGGCGGCCTGGCGCTGCTGGTCCTGTGGCCGCTGGCCCAGTCGGGTTTCGTCGCGCTGCTGAAGCTGCTGACCAGGGTGCTGCTCGGACCGACGGCGGCCAGCCTGCGGGTCGCCGAGCTGGAGCGCTCCCGCGCGGGCACGGTGGAGGACGCCGACGCCCGGCTGCGCCGCATCGAGCGCGACCTGCACGACGGTACCCAGGCGCGCCTGGTCGCCGTCGGCATGCAGCTCGGCGAGGCACGCGAACAGCTTGTGTCCGGCGAGACGGACGCCGTGGGTGAGCTCCTGGAGGTGGCGCACGCGTCGACCAAGGACGCCCTGGCCGAGCTCCGCGAGCTGGCCCGGGGCATCCACCCGCCGGCCCTGGACAGCGGCCTGGCGGTCGCCCTCGAGACGCTCGCCGCACGCGCGCCGCTGCCGGTCACGGCGGACATCGACCCCAGGGTCGAGGCAGGCGGCCGCCTGGCGCCGGCGGTCGAGTCGATCGTCTACTTCTCGATCGCCGAGCTGGTCACCAACGCGGCCAAGCATGCGCACGCGTCGCGGGTCCACGTGCGGGTCGAGGTCGCCGCCGACGGCGGGAGCGGCATCCTGCACATCCAGGTGCGGGACGACGGCGGCGGGGGAGCGACCGTCGTCGCCCCCGACGGGTCCGGGCTGCGGTCGGGCCTTGCGGGGCTCGCCGAGCGCGTCGGGTCGGTCGACGGCACGTTCGACCTGTCCAGCCCCGCCGGCGGGCCGACCGTCGTGACCATGACGCTCCCGGCCGTGCGCGCCGCCGCGGCAGGTGCGCGCCGCACGGGCGCCGGTGGCCGCGCATGACCGGGGCGGACGCGACGCCGTCGGCCGGACTGCGGGTGGTGCTCGCCGAGGACTCCGGGATCCTGCGCGACGGGCTCGTCGCCCTGCTGACGCGGCGGGGGCACGAGGTGACGGCCGTGCCGGACGGCGAGAGCCTGGAGCGCGAGGTCCTGCACCTCGCGAGCGAGTCGTCCCTGCCCGACGTCGTGGTCGCGGACATCCGCATGCCGCCCACGTTCACCGACGAGGGCCTGCGCACCGTGGTCGCGTTGCGGGCCCAGTTCCCCGGGCTGCCCGTGCTCCTCTTCTCGCAGTACGTGGAGACGAGGTACGCCGGGGAGCTGCTCAAGGGTGACGCACGTGGCGTGGGGTATCTGCTCAAGGACCGCGTCGTCGACACGGGGGAGTTCACCCAGGCGCTCGCGCGCGTGGCCCGGGGCGAGACGGTGCTGGACCCGGAGGTGGTCTCCCAGCTCATGGGCGCCTCCGACCGGGACGTCGGGCGGGTGCGGCTGACCGACAGGGAGCGGGAGGTGCTCGACCTGATCGCGCAGGGCCGGTCGAACGGCGGCATCGCGGAGCAGCTGTTCCTCTCCCAGGGCGCCGTGGAGAAGAACGTCGCGGCGATCTTCCAGAAGCTCGACCTGCCGTACGACGCGGCGGACAACCGCCGGGTGCTCGCCGTGCTGCGTTACCTGGGTGCCGGGGACGCCGGCTGAGGCCGGGTGGCGCCGACCGTCACCGACGTGCCGGCGCCACGGGACAGCTCGCACCGAAGATCGACGTCTCGACACGTTCCAGGGTGCTGCGAACCCGGACGCGCTCGCGCCGACGCAGGCTCAGCGGGTGCAGCAGCGGGCGCACGGCGTCACGGTAGTCCTCGAGCGACCGCTGCAGGTCGCGCGTGCTTCCGGCGCACCGCGAGCCATCATGGACGAGGCCGGGCCCCGCGTGGCCGTCCGCGACCCGGAGGAGCTCGCTCAGCCGCTCCTGAGCGATCCTGCCGGCGCCGACCGGCGCCACGAGA
This sequence comes from Promicromonospora alba, assembly GCF_042654905.1. Lineage (NCBI taxonomy): Bacteria > Bacillati > Actinomycetota > Actinomycetes > Micrococcales > Promicromonosporaceae > Promicromonospora > Promicromonospora alba. Next base: position 375,101 of record NZ_JBHSFI010000002.1, on the reverse strand, counting down.
ACCGCAGCGCCGACGGCGCAGAGGGCGCCCAGCAGGGTCTCGTGGACCCGCAGGAGGAGCACCGCTGCCGAGAGGGTGCCCTGCAGGGTCAGCGCCATGCTCAGGCCCCCGGTGATGAAGAAGGTCACCGCCCAGTACCTCCTCACCGGGGTGGCGAACATCCCGAGGACGAACCCGAGGAGGAGGACGACGAGCACGAGCTCGTGGCCGGCAGCCACTGCGGCGAGGCCGTACCCGACGAGCACACCGGCGACCGTGCCAACGAGCCGCCGGGCACTCTGCAGCAGCACGTCCTCGGTGTGCTGGGCCCGGACGAAGACGACCCAGGCCGTCACGACCGCCCAGTACCACAGCTGGGGCGACAACAGGTGCCCGCCGACGAAGGCCAGAGCGACCGCCGTCGTCACCTGGAGCGCCTGCCGCGTCGCGGGTCGTACCGACAGCCAGCTCGGTGCCGTTCGCGGGACCGTACCGGAGCGGCGGGTGTGGAGGTGCGCCTCGCACCTCGGTGACACACGTCCCGGACCGACGCCGCGCGCTGATCCGGCCCGTGCGTCCAGGATCGCGAGCGTTCCGCGCGCCCAGGCCGCGGCGGCGGCCCGCTCCGCCCGGCGGACAGCCGGTGCCGCGCCGGGGACCGAGCCCGCCGGTGCCTCGTCCAGGAACTCGTGGACGAGCCCGGTGCAGGCGTGCAGCCTGACCAGTCGTCGCCTCAGCAGGCGCTCCGGGCGGCGTGCCCGGGGCCCGGTGTGCCGCACCAGCTCGGTCGTCGCCCTGCCCACGTCGGACCTGCAGGCCTCGAGCGACTCGAGCAGCACCCGGAACCGTGGGCGAGACCGGACCGGCAGCACGCAGAACCGGGCCGCCGCGAAGGTGGCGGCGGCGACAGCGGCGGCACCCGTCGCCACCGGGAGGTCCGGTGGCCGGAGACCGGCGAACTGGGGGAGCAGGTACGTCATGAAGGCGAGGATCCCGAGGTCAGTGCCCCGCCGCCCGCTGCGACGGGCGTGGGCCCCCACGAAGACCACGACGAGAAGCCCCGCACCCCACGCCGCGGGAACCACGGCCAGCAGAGTGCCGAGAGCGAGGGCAGGCACGGCCACCGCGGTGCCCAGGAGGAGCGCCGTGAGTTGTCGGCGCACGTGATGCTCACTGATCGCCAGAGCCGTCGCCACTGCCATGAACCCGCCCGCGAGCACGCCCTCCCGGGGCACGTCGAGCGTGACGAGCACGGCCAGCGCGCCGGCCAGACCGAGAGCGGTCCGTGCACCCGTTGACAGTCGCAGCAGTCCCGGGTCGAGCGTCAGGAGCCGCTTCCTGGCCCGTCCCATGGTGGTTGTGCCCACGTTCCCAGAACCTCCGTCGCCGTAGGATCCAGCAAGCGTGGTCCTGCGCGGCGGCAGGCGGTATCCGTCGGTCGACTGCTGGCGGGGACGTGGATGCCGCCCGCACGCCGAGGATCAGGTGCCTTCGACGACGGCCCGGAGCTGCGATCGCGCGGTGACCCCCAGACGGGGGAAGCTGCGGTAGAGATGAGAGCCCACGGTGCGGGGGGAGATGAAGAGCCTCTCCCCGATCTCGCGGTTGGTGAGACCGCGGGCGGCGAGCCGGATGATCTCTTGCTGCTGCGGCGAGAGGTCGGCGAGCGCCTCGCTCGTCGACGTGCCCAGGTCGACGCCGGCGGCCCGTGACTCCGTTCGCGCCCGCTCGGCCCATGGCTCGGCGCCCAGGCGACGGAAGGTCTCCAGCGCCTCGGCCAGCGGCGCCCTGGCCTCGGCCACCCGTCGGCGACGACGGAGCCACTCCGCGAGGTCGAGCGACGCCTGCGACCGTTCGAACGGCCAGTGCTCGGTGAACGGGTCGTCCAGGGCAGCCCGGAAGTGCGGTTCCGCGCTCTCGGGTTCGGCCAGCAGACCGCGCGCCCGGTGGAGGAGCGCACGGAGCCGAGACGAGACACCCTCGCCCAGGTCCTGCGCCGCGGTCTCGACGATCTCGGCGGCCTCCTGCCGATGACCGCTGCGCGCCGCGGCGGCCGCGAGGTCAGCGAGGGCGGCGTACGAGGCGTGGTAGTGCAAGGGCCCGTCGTCTTCGGTGAAGGCCGTCCGCAGCTGGTGGTAAGCGGTCTCGTGGTCGCCCTCGGCGGACGCGGCGGCGGCAAGGGCGCGCCGGACGTACACGAACACCGAACGGCTCTCCAGAGGATCGACGAGCGCGATGGCGCGCGCCGCCTGGGCCCGGGCGCCGAGGACGTCGCCCCGGAGCGCGAGCACCATGGCGTCCACCGCTGTCGCGCAGGCCACGGCATGGTCGAGCCCGGCCGCCTTCGCTGTCGTGATGATGCGGGCGCCGACCTCGCGCGCCTGGTCCCACCTCCCGCGCTCCAGGTAGGCCCAGGCAGCCGCGCCGCCCAGGCCGTTCGGAAGGGTGGTTCCCGCGTGCACGGCGTCCAGGGCCAGGTCGAACGTGTCGACCGCCTGCGGCGTCTCGTCCAGGAGCCACGCCGCGATGCCGAGGTACGTCAGCTGCTCCGGTCGGGTGCGCCTCTCGGCGGCGAGCCGCGCGCCCAGCATCCGCAGATCCGCGCGCCTGTCGTGCATCGGATCACAGACGATCCGCACCCAGGCCCGCAGCCAGTCCTGACCGGCGTGCTCGGGGACGCTCCGCAGCATGTCGTGGATCGCGTGCCGCTCGGCCTCCCTTCCTGAGTAGAACCGGGCCACGGCGGCGTCCGCGAGGATGTTCAGCGCGCTGTCGGGCTGTTCCGTCGCGAACTGGCCGGCCGCCCGCATCAGTCGAGCGAACGCCGTGGTGTGGCGGGCGGTCAGCACCGTCAGCCGGCTCACCTGGACGGTGGCGGCGGCCATGAGCGAGGTGTCCCCGGTCCGGGTGTGCACCGCCCGCGCCAGGTGCTCCACCCAGGCGAGATCGCCGGTCAGCACCGCGCTCCTGGCCGCCTCGACGAGCAGTCGGACGTCGTGCCCGGCGTGGGGGGTGAGCTCCGCCGCGCGGTGCAGGGCTTTGCCTGCGGCCGCGGGGCCCCCGCGACGGCGGGCCTGCTCGGCGGACCGCTCCAGCAGCTCCGAGATCGCGGCGTCCTGTCCCGTGCAGGATGCCGCGAGGTGCCAGGCCTGCCGGTCCGGCTCGTCGTGCAGCAGCTCCGCGACCGCCTGGTGGGCCGCGCGCCGATCGTCTGGAGCCGCTGTCTGATAGATCGCGGAGCGGACGAGAGGGTGACGGAACCGCACACGCCTGTCCGTGCGAACGATCAGCCCTGCCCGGGCCGCGGGCTCCCAGGCGTCGAGCGCGGTGCCCGGCGGTGTCGGCGCGGGGATGATCGCCACGTCGACAGGGTCCATCGCCGCCAGGCGCAGCAGCGCTTGCCGGGTGACGTGCGGCAGCCCGGCCGCTCCCGCGCCGAACACGCGCGCCAGCTCGTCGGTGAGGGGGAGCGGACCCGCCGAGGTCTGGTGACCTGCCGCGTCCAGAGCGGCGGCCCTGGAGAGCTCGGTGAGCGCGAGCGGATTGCCGGCAGCCTGCTCGAGGATGTCGGCGCTGAGCCGCGCCGTGGGGCGTGCCGGCAGACCCTCGAGAAGGCGCGAGGCCTCGGCATCGTCCAGGGGTTCGAGCACCGTGACCGGCGCGTCACGCGCTGCACCCCTGAGCGCATGTCCGGTCTCGGCGGCCATCAGCAGCGTGACGGCCTCCCCGCCCAGCCGTCGTGCCGCGAAGGCGAGGGTGTCGAGCGAGACCTGGTCGGACAGGTGCGCGTCGTCCAGGAGGAGCAGGACCGGCCGCTGGGCAGCCAGGTCGGACAGCAGCTCGAGCACCGCGTTCCCCGTCGCCATGACGTCCGGGCGAGGCGAGCTGGTGTCCGCTCCGGCGTCCGTACCCGTGGCCGAGCGCAGCGCGGCCCCCTGCCGCCCGGGCAGCAGGTCGATCCGGTCTGTCACGGGACGGAGCAGCTGGTGCAGCGTGGAGAAGGCGAGTGTTCGCTCGGACTCGCTCCCCTGAGCGCGCAGCACGACGGATCCGCGCGACCCGGCGTGGCCGGCCAGAGAGTCCAGCAGGGTGGTCCTGCCCATCCCGGCGTCGCCCACGAGCAGCTGGACGGTGCCAGCACCGCCTGGCTCCTCGACCGCGTGCAGAAGTCGAGCCACGCCGTCCACCCTGGCCGATGTCGCGCTCCGCGCGCTCGTGAGCTGGGCGAAGTCCCAGACCTGGTCCCGACGACCGTCCTGCGGCTTCATGACTGATCATCCTACGAGCCCGGTGGTCAGCCCGCGGATCGGCCCCGTGCGCGACCGCCAGGTGCAGTCGACTGACGGATACCGGCGGAGCGGCCCGGCTTCCTAGGGTCGCGGAGCAGGCTTCCGCAGAGACAAGGACACCCATGTCGCAGATCACCCTCGGGGACGTCACCATCACCCGGGTCCTGGAGTACTTCGGCCCCGTCGAGATGACTCCCGAGACGTTCTTCCCGGACAGCTCCAAGGAGGTGTGGGACGGCGCTCCCTGGCTGGCACCGCACTTCGTGGACCCCACGACCAACATCGTGAACTCGGCGATCCAGACCTGGCTGTTGCGCAGCGAGGGCAGGACGATCCTCGTCGACACCGGCGTCGGTAACCACAAGGAGCGTCCGTACTCTCCGGTCTGGAGCCACCTGGAGACGGACTTCCTGCACAACCTCGCTCGCGCCGGCGTCCGGCCCGAGGACGTCGACGTCGTGATCAACACGCATCTCCACGTCGATCACGTCGGCTGGAACACGTACCTGGACGGCCGGAGCTGGGTCCCGACCTTTCCCAACGCCACCTACCTGATGCCGAAGGACGACTTCGACTTCTGGAACCCGGCCAACAACCACCGGCCCGCTCTCGGCCGCGGCAACCAGAACGTGTTCGAGGACAGCGTCGCTCCGGTGCACCAGGCCGGCCAGGTGCTGCTCTGGGAGGACAGCCACCAGATCGACGAGCACCTGCGGCTCGACGCGGCACCCGGGCACACGCCCGGATCGTCCACGCTCACGCTGACGTCGGGGAGCGACCGCGCCGTCTTCGTCGGCGACATGCTGCACAACCCCGTGCAGCTCCTCGAGCCGGACTCCAACAGCTGCTTCTGCGAGGACCCGGCGCTCGCCCGTGCGACCCGGCGCAAGGTGCTCGGCTGGGCCGCGGACAACAACGCGCTGGTCATCCCCGCGCACCTCGGCGGCCACGGCGCCGCGGAGGTCTCGCGCGACGGCAGCGCCTTCGCCGTGAAGAGCTGGGCGCCGTTCTCCCTGTACCCGACCGAGCCGTCCTGACCCCCGTGAAGAGGCAGCAGATGAACAGCGATACCCAGCAGATGACCAGCGATACCGAAGTCGTCGTCACCACGGACCGGGGAGCCGTTCGTGGTACCCGCGGGGACACCGCGGCCGTGTTCCTCGGCATCCCGTACGCCGCCCCGCCCCGTGGTGCGGGGCGGTTCGCGCCGCCGCAGCTGCATGCGCCGTGGGACGGGGTCCGCGACGCGACCCGGCCCGGTCCCACCGCACCTCAGGCCGAACGCCGCCTCGGCAGCATCGACATGTCGCCGTACTTCGGCACCGGCTGGAGCCGCGGCGACGACTACCTGACCGTCAACGTCTGGACGCCCGCTGGAACGACGAGCGACCTTCCGGTCATGGTGTTCGTCCACGGGGGCGGGTTCGTCGCCGGATCGACGAACGCCGCGATCTATGACGGTTCCGCCTTCGCCCGGGACGACGTCGTCCTGGTGACCGTCAATTACCGGCTCGGCATCGCCGGGTTTCTCGACGTCCCGGGAGCCCCTGCGAACCGCGGTCTGCTCGACGTCGTCGCGGCGCTGCACTGGGTCCAGCGGAACATCACGGCGTTCGGGGGAGACCCGCGCAACGTCACCCTGTTCGGGCAGTCGGCTGGGGCGACGATCGTCGGCGGGGTCCTCGCGCACCGTCCGGCGTCGGGACTCTTCCGTCGCGCGATAGTCCAGAGCGGGAGCGGGCTCGGCGCCTTCACCACCGAGCAGGCTTCCCGGGTCACCAGGGCGGCGGCCGAGGCGCTCGGTGTCGAGCCCCGAGTCGGGCAGCTTGCACAGCTCTCGGACGCACAGCTCGTCGAGGCCGCGTCCCGGCTCGGCGGCATCGACCTGCGGACCGGGACCCACTACGACCCGCTGATCGGGCTGAGCCCGTTCAGCCTGGTCCTCGACGAACAACCCGCCGTGTCGGTCGCTGCGGGAGCCTCCGCCGACGTCGACCTGCTCATCGGCACCAACACGGAAGAAGGCCACCTCTACCTGGTCCCGGTCGACAAGTTCGCGTCCTCGGACGCGGCGGACGTCACACGTGCGGCGAACGCGTCCCACCCCAGCCCGTCGCGCCTCGTCCAGACCTACCGCGCGTCCAGGCCCGGTGCGTCCCCCGGCGAGCTGCGCTCCGCGATCATGGGTGACGCCCTGTTCGGCGCCGGCAGCTGGGCGCTCGCCGAGGCGCACGCCACCCGTGCGCCGTCGTCCACGTTCGCCTACGAGTTCGCATGGCGTTCGGAAGCGCTCGACGGACAGCTGGGCGCCACCCACGCGATCGAGCTGCCCTTCGTCTTCGACACGACCGGCCTGCCGGTCCTGAACGGGCCGCACGCGATGCTCGGCCCCCGGCGCCCTCCGGCCGGACTCGCGGCGCGTGTGCACGGGGCCTGGGTGCGGTTCGCCCGCACCGGCGACCCGGGGTGGGCCCGGTACGACGACCGGCGCCGGTCCACCATGCACATCGACGCGGAGTGGGCGGTGGTGGAGGACCCACGCAGCGAGGAACGGCGGGCCTGGTCCGTGCAGCTACCCGCCCGTGGTTGACACCTTAACAAAGTTCAGGCAGTCTGGGTCTCTCAGGTCCTGAACTTAGTTAAGGAACGGGAGAGTGCGATGCGGAAACGAGCATTGGTCGTCGGGCTGGGGATCGCGGGCATGTCGGCGGCGATCGGGCTGCGGGCGGCCGGGTGGACGCCGGTGGTCGTCGAACGGGCGCCGGAACGGCGGCAGGGCGGGTACTTCGTCGGCCTCCTGCCCGACGGCAGGCAGGCGGCGATCGATCTGGGCATCGCCGACGACCTGCACACCCGCAACCCCGCCGACGGCGGAAGGGCCTGGGAGCTGGACCGGCGCGGGAACCGCGCGCCGGGGCTGGGGTTCCTGCATCAGCCCGGGCAGCCCGCGGCGGTGGTCCGCGGCGATATCGAGGCCGCGCTCTGGCAGGGCCTCGGCCGGGCGGGCACCGGCGCGCGGATCGACGTGCGGTTCGCCACCAGACCCGTCGAGCTCAGCGACGCGGGCGACATCGTCCGGGTGCTGCTCCGGGACGGCGGGACCGGGGAGGAGTACCGCGAGGAGTTCGACCTCGTCGTCGGTGCGGACGGGTTGCGGTCCGACGTGCGCCGCCTGGCCTTCGGTCCGCACGCGCGGTACATCCAGGACTGGGACGCCATGATCTGTGCCTTCCAGCTTCCGGGCCAGGTCCCGGGCTACGACGACCAGGACAGCATCATCAGCGCCCGCGCGGGGCGTGCGGCCTGGGTGTTCGGCTTCGCCGACCGGGCGCCCACGGCCCTGCTGACCTACCGCACGGCGGACATCTCCGGGCAGTTCACGGGGGACCGGATCGAGCGGCTGCGTTCGGTCTACTCCGGTATGGACGATCCGGTCGTGCGGTACGTCCTGGACGAGCTCGAACGAGCGCCCGAGTTCCTGTTCGACTCGGTCCACCAGGTCAGGATGCCGCGGTGGAGCACGGGCCGGGTGGTGCTGGTGGGCGACGCGGCCTGGTGCCTGAACCTCTACTCGGGCATGGGCGCCACGAGCGCGCTCCGGGGTGGCGCGGAGCTGGGCAAGGCGCTGCGGAGCACGCCGGACGACGTCCGCGCCGCGCTGGCCGCCTGGGAGGCGGCGCTGCGTCCGTCGATCCTGAGGCATCAGCGCATCGCGCACCTCAAACAGCAGATGTTCGTCCCATCGGGCCGGGGGACCGAGGCGGTGCGGTCGTTCGTCCTGCGGCTCGGTGGTGCTGCCCGCAGGCGGCAGCTGGCCAGGGAGCTCAGTGCCTCGCCGGCCGGGAGCGGCCGCGCGTCGTAGCCCTGCGGGGGAGCGTCACGCGGGGCCTGTGTCGCGATCTGTACCCACTAAGTGGCTTTCATGCGTCGGGTGTCGTAGGCCCAGATCGCGATCTCGACGCGGTTGCGGGCGCCGAGCTTGGTCAGCAACGACGCGACGTGGGTCTTGACGGTGCTCAGGCCGACGAAGAGCTCGGTGGCGATCTCTGCGTTGGTCCGGCCCCGTGCGACCAGCGCGAGCACCTCTTCCTCGCGGCCGGTGAGCGGGTCGGTGGGCTGGACCGGTGCTACCGGTGCCTGGTCGGCGAGAGTCGCCAGCAGCCGGCGGGTGACGTTGGGGGCGATCAGCGCGTCCCCGTTCGCCGCCGCGTGGACGGCCTGCACGAGGAGCTCCGGCCCGGCGTCCTTGAGCAGGAAGCCTCGGGCGCCGGCGCGCAGGGCGCCGAGGACGTACTCGTCGAGGTCGAAGGTGGTGATCACGACGACCGCCAGCGGGTCCGCCACCTCTGGCCCGGCCAGGCGCCGCGTCACCTCGACGCCGTCGAGACCGGGCATCCGGATGTCGACGAGGACGACGTCGGGACGCAGCCGGGTAGCCAGGTCGAGCGCTGCGAGCCCGTCCGCTGCTTCCCCGACGACCTCGAGGTCGGGCTGCGCGCCGAGGATCATCACCAGCCCGGCCCGGACCAGGTCCTGGTCGTCGGCCACGACCACACGGATGCTCATGGCAGTGCCGCCAGCGGCAGCAGGGCCTCGACGACCCAGCCGCCCGCGGGCCCTGGCCCCGCGGAGAGCGATCCGCCGAGGAGATGGGCGCGTTCGGCCATGCCCAGCAGGCCGAACCCGCGTTCCGGGGCCGGTCCCGGCTCGGTCTGTCCGTCGTCGCTGACCCGGAGCCTGACGGCGTCGCCCTCCTTGCGTACGTCGATCCCGACGCGGCTCGCCCCCCGGGCGTGCCGGAGGGCGTTGGTCAGCGACTCCTGCGCGAGCCGGTAGAGCGCGGTGTTCACGGGTCCTGCCAGCCGGGCCAACGAGCCGTCCAGCGAGACCTCGACGGTGGGCGTCGCGTCGGCGCGCGCCAGAGCCGGCAGGTCCGCGACGCCCGGCTGCGGTGAGTAGGCGACGGCTTCCTCCTCGCGCAGCACCCGCACCATGGATCTCATCTCCGCGAGGGTGCGCGACGCCTCGGACTCGATAGCGGCCAGGACCTCGGCAGCCTTCTCGGGATGGGTGCCGGCGACCACGCCACCGGCCTGCGCCTGCACCGCGATGGCCGAGACGTGGTGGGCCACGGTGTCGTGCAGCTCGCGTGCCAGTGCCGCCCGCTCCTGGTTGCGGATCTCGTGCTGTCTGCGGTGCCAGAGGTCCGCGCGGTAGCGGAACACCGCCGCGAGAGCGACGAGCGACAGCAGGAGGACGCTCCCGCCGAAGATGTCGGTCCAGCCCCCGGAGGAGGCGTACATCCCCAGCACGACGACGCCTGCCACGAACGCCGTCCCCAGGACCATCTCCCGTCCCGAGCCCCACCGCACCAAGGAGTAGAGCAGGATCAGGACAGCCATCATGGAGTAGGGGCCGAGATCACCGGCGTGCGTGGTCAGCTGAACAACCGAGAGCAGACCGGCGACGCCCCATCCGGCCAGGGTGGCGACCAGGGGTCGGCCCCGCCGCCAGAGCAGGGCAGGTATCAGCGCCAGGGCGAGCACCGTCACCAGGGGCCGCCAGGCCAGGTCCGGCCGAACGATGCTCTCGATCAGCACGGCGGCTGCGAACACGCCCACGAGCAGACAGTCGAGACGACCGATGGGCGGGGCGTCAGCGGGCCGCGGCTCGTGCCAGATGGCGCGCCGGACGATGTTCACAGCTCCAGCCTAGAGATCGGCGCGCTCCGGCGTACCCGCCGAAAGGACGAGAGAGAGACCATCACATCGGCCGGGGGAGCTCCGGCCTCCGTGCCGATGCGCCCGCCGCCCCGGCTCGGCGATCGTGGACGCACCGATCCTCACCACGACAACGGAGCCCACGATGAGAACACGCCAACCCACCACCACGCTGGACGACCAGCCGGTCCCGGTCAGAGTCAAGCTCGCCGCAGCGTGGACAAGCTTCATGTTCCTGTACGCCTACGTGGACATTCTCGGCTTCTTCACACCCGGCATCGTCGAGGACATCCTCGACGGCAAGGTCTTCGAGTTCGACCTCTCCCAGACCTTCTCGACCACGGCACTGACCCTCATGGCCGTCCCGATCTTCATGGTCGTGCTGTCAGCGACGCTGCCCGCCCGGGCGAACCGCATCGCCAACCTCGTCGTGGCCTCGCTCTACGTCCCCGTCACGGTCTTCAACGTGGCGGGCGGGTTCTGGCTGTACTTCTACGGTCTCGGCGTCGTACTGGAGCTGATCGTTCTCGCCCTCATCGTGCGGTACGCCTGGACCTGGCCGCGCACCGTATCGACGGCGAGCATGGCGGCCGGCCCGGATCGTGAGCTTGGTCGGCCCGATGCCCGTCGGGTCAGCGCTCACCCCGGCCGAGGGTGACCGACCCTGACTGCGCACCGGCGGGCAGCGTGAGCTCGCCGGTGTCGTCGCCGACCGTGACCCGGAAGTCGCCGGCGAAGGCGTCCACCCGGATCCGGCCGTGCTCGTCGGTCCGCGCCGTCGTGGGCGGGAGCCACCACGCATCCTTGATCAGGCCGTGCAGGGCGTCGTACGCGGGTTTGGGCGTGCCGTCGGCGCGCACCAGCCCGCACGGCGCGCCCAGCCACGCGCCCTCGTCGGTGAGACCCCAGTAGTTCACGGCCTGGACGGCGGGGTGCGCCACGAGCTGGCCGTAGTGGCGCACGATCTCGTCGGCCTGCCGGGCCTCGCCCTCCGGCGTGGAGGGCCACGAGTCCACCACGTAGTCGTTCAGGTCGGTGACGTCGGCCGGCATGAGGTCGCCCGACAGCAGCGTGTTCTCCGTGAGGTGGAGTGGTAGCCCGAAGCGGCTGAAGCGGTCGAGCACGTCAGCGAAGTACTCCTCGCCGCGGTAGCCCTGGTGCATGTGCGACTGGAGCCCCAGCGCGTCGATCCGCACCCCGGCGTCGAGCACCTCCTCGACGAGCCGCTCGTAGTCGGCCGACAGGTTGAAGTCGTTGAGCAGGAGCGTGACGGACGGGTCGGCCTGGCGGGCGGCGTCGACGGCGAGCCGAACCATGCCGACCCGGCCGAGGCGCTGCGCCAGACGGGTCACCGCGTTCTCCTCGCGGTCGAACACGGGCATGATCACGGTCTCGTTGATGGCGTCCCACGTGGGCACGGCGTCGCCGAGCCCGGAGACCTCACGGCCGATCCGCAGGCGGATCTCGCGCTCGACGTCCTCGTCGGCGAGCTCCAGGAGCCACGTGGGCGCCATCGTGTGCCAGAGCAGGGGATGGCCCTTGACGGCGACGCCGCGCTCGGCGAACCAGACGGCGGTGCGCCGCAGCCGGTCGGTGTCCGGCGCGCCGCGCTCGGGCTCGAACCCGCGCCAGTAGAACGGCAGCGTCACCTGGTTGAACAGGTCGAACCACAGCGGCGCGAGCGTGCGGGCGGTCTTGACAGTGGCACCACCGAACGGGGAGTAGAGCGGCGTCGTGCCCAGACCGTTGGCCAGGCCGACGAAGTCGAAGCCGATGTTGCCGAACAAGAACGCGTGACGGGTCTGCTCGACCCGCACCTCGCGGCCGGCCAGCGGCTGTCCCGTGGCGTCCGAGACCGTGACGGTGGCGCGGGTGTGCCGGTGCGCGAAGCGGGGATCGGCGGAGATCTCGACCGTCTGGGCCATGGAAACTTTCCTTGAGTGTTTCAGTGCCGAATGCGTCAGTGCCGCGGGGCGGCCGTGGAGTGGCGTTCGACGAGCGACGTGGCGAGCTCGGTGCGCGGAGCGGGCCGCAGCTCGTTGCGGGACATCTCGATCACGATCCGGGCCGCCTCGCGGCCCATCTCGAGCAGCGGCTGGCGCACCGTCGTCAGGTGGGGAGTGACCCACTGGCACAGCTCGACGTCGTCGAACCCGACGACGGAGAGGTCCCCCGGGACGGTGAGCCCGAGCTCCTCGGCGGCGAGGTAGACGCCGTACGCCTGCTCGTCCGAGCCGGAGACGACGGCGGTGGGGCGGTCCGGGCGGTCCAGCAGGTCCCGCCCGTGCGTGCGGCCGCCGGTGACCAGCGAGTCGCCGTGGCGGATCAGCGAGTCGTCGACGGGCAGCCCGTGCCGCTGGAGCGCGCTGCGGTAGCCGTCGAGGCGGTCGCGGTGCGACTCCTCGTCCATGGGCCCGGTGATCACGGCGATGCGCGTGTGGCCCAGCGCGATGAGGTGCTCCGTGGCGTCCCGCCCGCCGGCCCAGTTCGTGGCGGCCACCGTGGGCAGCGCCGGGGCGGCGGCCCCGACCGGGTCGACCAGCACGACGGGCATGCGCAGGCGGGAGAGCTCGGCCTCGACCGAGTCGTGCACGTGCGCCGCCACGAGCACCACGCCCTCGGAGCCGCGCTCGGCGAGGTGGTTCACCCACGCCGCGGTGCCGAACGAGTCGCCGCTGCTGGTCGTGAGCACCAGGTCGAGGCCGAGCCGGGCGGCCTCGGTCTGCGCGCCGCGCAGCAGGGTCGTGGCCCACTGGGTGTCGAGGGTCTCGATCACGAAGTCGACCAGGCCGCTGCCGGCGCCCGGGTGCGGGCGGCGCTGCTCGTAGCCGCGCTCGGCGAGCACCTGCTCGACCTGGCGGCGCGTGGCCGCGGACACCCCCGGGCGGCCGTTGAGCACCTTGGAGACGGTGGGGGTCGAGACCCCGGCCGCCTCGGCGACCTCGGCGATGGTGACCCCGCCGCGTCGCTCCCTGCGTCCCGCGCCGGCCTCGGGCCTCGTGGCCGTCCCTGTCATCTCGCGCCCCTCCTCGTCGCCGAACCGTGCTGACGACGGGTGTTGACGTCGTCGTGACCGCACCCTATCGTACCGGGAAGCGAAAGCGTTAAAGAAACTTTCGCACCTCGGAGGTGCCGCATCGGTCCCGAGGACGAGGAAAGGACGCAGAGATGCAGACGTCGAAGAAGACGTTGTCGGCCCGCCGAGTCGGGGCCGTCGCGGCGGTGGCCACGGCGAGCCTGCTCCTGGCGGCGTGCACGCCGGGCAGCCAGGGCGGCGCGACGACCGGGGATGCGACCGCGGGCAGCATCACCTGGTGGGGCTGGACCCCGGACGCGATCAACGCCGAGAAGCTCATCGCGGCGTTCAACGAGGAGTACCCCGACATCGAGGTCGAGTTCGTCTCCAAGCCGATCGACAGCTACGACTCGGTGCTCTCGCCGGCCATCACGTCGTCGGACGGGCCGGACGTGTTCAACGTGGCGCCGGGCTCGGCGAACGGCGGCGTCGACACCTTCGGGCCGGGCGCGATCGACCTCACTCCCGCCGTCGAGGAGGCGCTCGGGCCGGACTGGTCCAGCAAGGTCTCCGAGCTGGGCATCAGCGGCCTCACCGTCGACGACAAGCTGGTCGGGCTCTCCGCCGGCGCCGTCTACTCCGGGAACCTCTGGATCAACCAGGGCATCTTCGAGAAGTACGACCTCGAGCCCCCGACCGACCTCGCCTCCTGGAAGGAGGTGTGCGACACGCTCGAGGCGGCGGGCGAGGGCTGCTTCGTCCAGGGTGCCGGCCAGTGGGCGTTCGACATGGACACGTTCGAGGCCATCGTCGAGAACATCGAGCCCGGGCTCTACCAGAAGGCGACCGTGGGGGAGGCGTCGTTCACCGAGGGCGACTCGGGCCAGAAGTTCACGCAGGCGATGGAGACCTGGAAGTCGCTGTTCGACGAGGGGATCATGCAGGAGGGCGCCGTCGGCCTGCAGCAGTACCCCGACGCGAACAACGAGTTCATGCAGGGCAAGTACGCCATGATCATGATGGGCTCCTGGTACACGCAGTACGCCGTGAAGGACTCGATGGTCACGGCCATGGAGGCAGCGGGCGTGTCGGACCCCGAGCCGATCACCCTCGTCCCCGTCGACTTCCCCGACCTCGCGGGCACCGGCAACGTCGGCAACATGTTCGGGGACGCGGACTACGGCCTCGCCGTCTCCGGCCGCTCGGACAACCAGGCGGCGGCCACCACGTTCGTCACCTGGCTCGCGACGTCGCAGGCCGGCCAGCAGTCGGTCGCGGACACGCTGAACAACATCCCCGCGCTGGCGGGCATCACGCCCGACTGGGACCAGATCGACCTGGTGGACCCGGAGGCGCAGGCCGACGTCCTGTCGGCGTACACCGAGACGGCCGCGGCCTCGACGCAGCCGCGCTTCGCCACCGTCAGCGCCGAGCTCAACACCGCGTTCCGTGACGCCCTGGTCGGCGTCGCCGGCGGGGACACGTCGATCCCGGACGCCCTGCAGACCCTCCAGGGCGTTGCCGCCGCGGAGTGACGGACCGGGGTGGGCCGGCCGACCCCTTGCGGCCGGTCCACCCCCTCATCAGGCACGAGTCATCCAAGACCCGAAGGACAAGCAATGAGCATCAGCGCAACGCTGCCTGACGCCGCGACACCCACCGGAGGTGCGCCCGTGGTGGCGCGACGCCGCCGGGGGCTGAGACCGACGGCGAACGGCCTGCCGTGGATCCTGCCCGCGATCGTCGTCGTGGTCGGCCTGATCTACTTCTCGATCGGCTACACCGGTTACGTCTCCGCCCTGGACTGGAACGGCTTCATCCTCACCGAGCCCACGTTCCTGGGCCTGGCGAACTTCGCCGAGATGTTCGGCGACCCGGTCTTCTGGAAGGCGCTGACGCACACCGCCGTCTTCTACGTCGTCACCTTCACCGTGCAGACGGCGCTCGGCTTCACGTTCGCGGCGCTCATGCACTCCCAGGTCTACCTGCGCGGGGTGTACAAGGTCGTCGTCTTCGTACCGACCGTGCTCGCCCCTGCCACCATGGCGCCCGTCTTCCGCCAGATCTTCGACGCGGACGGCCAGCTCAACACCCTCCTGCGGGCCGTCGGGCTCGACGGCCTCACGCAGACCTGGCTGGCCGGCGGGACGACCGCGATGGGCGTGGTCATGCTCGCCACGATCTGGCAGTGGACCGGCCTGACCTTCATCCTCTTCTACGCCGCCATGAGCCAGATCGACACCGAGATCCTCGAAGCGGCCCGTATGGACGGCGCCGGGAACCTGCGCACCCTGTGGTCGGTCGTGTGGCCCATGTGCAAGGGCACCACGGTGGCCCTCGCGACCCTCGGTCTGATCGGCGCGCTCAAGACGTTCGACTGGCCGTACCTCATCACCAAGGGCGGCCCCAACTACGCGACCGAGTTCCTGGGCACGTACATCTACCACACGATGCTGTCCGAGAAGCGGTTCGGTTACGCCGCCGCGATCTCCGTCGCCCTCCTGGTGCTCGCACTCGCCTGCGGCGTCTTCATGTCGCTGCGCAACCGCCACGAGGGAAAGGCCTGACCATGCTCGTGACACGTTCGCTCGGCTCGAAGATCGTCATCCAGCTCGTCGTGACGCTGATGGCGCTCCCGTTCCTGCTGCCGCTGGTGGCGATGGTCCAGGGGTCGCTCGGCGGCCGGGGGCTCGGCAACTACGTCAAGGTCTGGGAGACCGGCGTCCTGCCCACCTACCTGCTCAACTCCGTGCTGATCTCGGTCTTCGCGATCCTGATCGTGTACGCCTGCACCATGCTCGCGGCGTTCGGGTTCTCCAAGCTGCGCATCGCGGGCAAGGAGATCTGGTTCTGGGCGCTGCTCCTGGCGCTGACCATGCCCGAGGCCGTGCTGCTCACCCCGCTGTTCGTCACCGCCTCGACCTTCGACATGTACAACCAGCTCGTCGCGGTCATCCTGCCCGTCGCCGCGTTGCAGATCCCGTTCACGACGCTGCTGGCCCGCAACTTCTACGACGGCATCCCGTCGGAGATCATGGACGCCGCCCGTGTCGACGGCGCCAACATCTGGCAGGTCTTCTGGCGGGTGGTCCTGCCGCTCACCCGGCCCATCGCCGCCGCGATCGTGGTGCTCACGCTCATCGCGGCGTGGAACGCGTACCTGCTGCCGATGCTCATGCTCAACGACCCCGGCCGGCAGGTCCTGACGCTGCTCCCGTCGTACTTCGTCAGCCAGTACACGAACGACCAGACCGGGGTGCTCGCCGCGGCCGTCATCGCCGCCGTCCCCATGCTCGTCGCCTACCTCGCGCTGCAGAAGTACTTCGAGCGCGGGCTCGCGGCGGGTGCGCTGAAGTGAACACCAAGGAGAGCCCCGTGGGCATGCTCGAAGGGCGGCTCGCCGTCGTCACTGCGGGGACGGCGGGCATCGGCCTGGCGGTCGCGACCCGCTTCGTCGCCGAGGGCGCGACCGTCGTCGTCACGTCGCGTTCGGCCGCCTCGGTCGAGGCCGCGGTGACCCGGCTCGGGCCGCGGGCCGTCGGCGTGGTCGGCGACGCGGGCAGCGTCGAGGACCTCGCCCGGCTGGCGGACGCCGTCGCCCGGCTGGGCCGCAAGATCGACGTGCTGCACGTCAACGCGGGCCGCGACGTCGAGCCCACGCCGGTGAGCTCGCTGACGCCCGAGAAGTTCGACGCCGTCGCGGGGCTGACGTTCCGCGGCACGGTCCTGACGGTGCAGGCGCTGGCCGCGCACCTGGCGGACGGCGCATCGATCGTGCTCACGTCGTCGATCGCGGGCACCAACGGCGGTCCCGGCCACGCCGTCTACAACGCGAGCAAGGCCGCGGTGCGCTCCCTGGCGCGCACCCTCACGGCCGAGCTCGGCCACCGGGGGATCCGCGCGAACGCGGTGAGCCCCGGCCCCACCCGTACGGCCGGGTTCGACGCGTTCACCGGCGGCTCGGCCGACGTCGAGGCGGCCGTCGTCGCGCAGATCCCGCTGCGCCGGGTCGGGCTCCCCGAGGAGGTCGCCGCCGCGGTCTGCTTCCTGGCGAGCGACGAGTCCAGCTACGTCGCGGGGATCGAGCTCACCGTCGACGGCGGCATGAGCCAGGTCTGACCCGTCCGACCCGAAAGAAAGTACTGACGTATGACCGAGAGGACAGCACCCATGAGCAACCCCGCACGTTTCGCCGTCATCGGCACGGGGTGGCGCGCGCAGTTCCACCTGCGTGTCGCCGCCGCCGACCCCGCCCGGCTCGAGGCGGTCGCCGTCATGGCACGTGACCAGGCCAAGGCCGACGCGATCCAGGCCCGGTACGGCGTGCCCGGCGTCACCTCGCTGGACGACCTCCTCGCCCACGAGCCGGAGTTCGTGATCGCCGACGTCTCCTGGCCCGCCATGCCCGGCATCCTCAAGGAGCTGACCGCCCGCGGCGTGCGCGTGCTCGCCGAGACCCCGCCCGCGCCGGACCTGGCCGGCCTGCGCGACCTGTGGACCACCATCAAGGACGAGTCCCTGGTCCAGGTGGCCGAGCAGTACGTGCTCATGCCCGGCCACGCGGCCCGCCTGGCGGTCATCGCCGACGGCGTCATCGGCACGCCGCAGGCCGTTGAGATCGCCTCGACGCACCTGTACCACGCGACGTCGCTCATCCGCGCGTTCCTCGATGTCGGCACCGACCGCGCGGTCGTGTCCGGGCGCACCTTCGACACCCGGATGGCGCTGCCGCTCGGGTTCGACGGGTGGAACACCGACCCGCAGCCCGAGGTGCAGACGTCCACCTACGCGACGCTCGACTTCGGCGACGGCCGGGTCGGCGTCTACGACTTCATGAACATGCAGTGGTGGAACCCGCTGCTGGCGCGCCGCGTGGTGGTGCGCGGCACGCTCGGCGAGCTGGTCGACGACACCGTGACCTCGTGGGACGGCCACGACCCGGTCACCTCCCGCATCGAGTACCGCCGCACGGGCGTCGACATGAACCTCGAGGGCAACGAGGTCGTCCACGCCTCCTTCAACGGCAAGGTCGTGTGGCGCAACGCCTGGGTAGGCACCCGCCTCTCGGAGGACGACCTGGCGGTGGCCGACAACCTCGTCGCCGTCGGCGCCTGGGCGCGCGGGGAGGCCGAGGGGCCCTACTCGCTCGCCGCGGCCTGCCAGGACCACGCCCTCGGCCTGGCGATCGAGGAGTCGGCGCGCACCCACCAGGACGTCGTCGTCGCGGACGAGCCGTGGGCATGAGCGCCCCCGTGCCCGTCGGCGGGCTGATCCAGGTGGCGCTCGCGGTCGAGGACATCGAGGCCTCGCTCGACCGGTGGTGCGCCCTGTTCGACGTCGAGCGGCCCGAGGTCGTCACACTGGAGCCCAACCCCGACGAGACGTACCGCGGGCAGCCCGCCGGCTACCGGCTGCGGCTCGCCGTCATCACGGTCCCCGGCAGCCAGGTCGTCATCGAGCTCAACGAGCCCGACGCCAACCCGTCGACGTTTCGCGAGTTCCTGACGGAGCACGGCGAGGGAGTCCACCACCTCGGGTTCGCGGTCGGCGACGCCCGCGACGCCGTCGTCGAGGGCCTCGAGATGGCAGGCTTCGCCAAACGCGTCGAGGCGTACTACCCGGGCGGCTCCTGGACCGTCCTGGACACCGAGGCCGCACTGGGGGTCAACCTCAACATCAAACCGCACGCCTGATGGTCGGCGGCACCCCGTTCGTCGACACCCACGTGCACCTGTGGGACCGGCGCGACCACGACCTCGGGTACGGGTGGCTGGACGGCGACGACTTCCCCTTCGGGGACCTCGTCGCCGTCCGCACCGCCCGCTTCTCCGTGCCCGAGCTGCGCGCGGAGGGGCGGCTCGCGGGCCTGACCAAGGTGGTGCACATGAACGCGGCCCTCGGTGCCCGCGACCCGGTCACCGAGACGGCCTGGCTCCAGCGGCTCGCCGACGAGACCGGCTGGCCCGACGCCGCCGTCGTCAGGTGCGACCTCGCCGCAGCCGACGCCGCCGAGCAGCTCGCCCGGCACCGCGCCCACCGTGTGTTCCGGGGTGTGCGCGAGATGGGGCCGGCCGCCCGGTTCGCCGATCCCGCGTTCCGCCGCGGGTACGCCGAGCTCGGCCGGGTCGGCGGGCTGTTCTTCCACACCGTCGGCCCGGAGAACACCGCGGCGGCGCTCGACCTGGTGCGGTCCCACCCCGGGACGGGCTTCGTGCTCGACCAGGCCGGCATGCCGCCGGACCGCACCCCGGAGACGTTCGAGGTGTGGCGGACCATGCTGCGGGCGCTCGCGGCGGAGCCGAACACGTTCTGCAAGGTGTCGTCGCTCGGCATGACCGAACCGGGCTGGACCCCGGTGTCCCGCCGCCCGTGGGTGCTGGCGCCGATCGAGGCGTTCGGCGCCGACCGGGTCTTCCTCGGGTCGAACTGGCCCGTCGAGCGGCTGTACTCCAGCTACACCGACGTGATCGAGGCGTTCCGGTACGCGACGGCGGACCTGACCGCCGGTGAGCGGCAGGCGGTCATGGCGGGCACGGCGGAGCGGGTCTTCGAGATCTAGCGTGTCCCGCGTGCGCTCGTGCCGCCGAGCGGACCGGCGGCACGAGACGCGGGGCTCCGCGGCGATGGTCAGGCCGACAGCGGCGGGTTCGAGTCGTCGTAGATGCGGGCGGCGCTCAGCAGCCCCGACTCGCCCCGGACGTACACCGCGACGCCAGCCTCGGGCGGCAGGTCCGTCACGCCCCGGGCCGCGAGGCGAAGGTCCGCCGACCCAGCGATCTGGCCCGGAACTCATGGGAGCTCCGGGCCAGATCACTGGGTTGGCGAACCTTCGTCAGTCGCCCTCGGTCAGGGCTCCTGGCCAACCTCGTCCACGATGGTCCGTTCGACGATCGCGTGCGCGTCCGTCATGCCGTCGGGGTAGGAGTTCGCCACACCGAGCAGGTCCTTGGTCTCCGGATCGAAGATCAGGTCCTGCCGGTAGTACTGCAGCTCGACGCCCACGGCGATGCCGGGCCGCCCGATCGCGTCGGTGACCCCTGGGGTGACGATCAGCCCGTCCACCCGGCTCAGCGCCACGAAGACCGCGGCCTGCGCCCTCGGCGTCAGGGAGCGCAGCAGCTCGCCGGCGTTGATGACCATCGACGCCGCAGGTCCTTCGTCCTCCATCTGCGGCAGATCCCGCAGGTAGTCGTACATCGCGTCGGCGTCGGTGGGTGCGTCCAGCTTGAGCGCCGGCTCCGAGCTGCAGTCGCCGCCACCGTCCGCGAGGGCCCGCTCGAGCCCACCGTCCTCACAGGTGTACAGCGGCGTGTCGAGCGGATCCCCGACGGAGTACGTCGCCGTGGCCCGGCCGTCCTGGGTGCCGTCGACCGAGAACCAGCCCGTGTAGTCCTCGGAGATCTTCGTGACGCCCTCGCCCTCTTCCCCTCCCATGACCTGGTACCGGTTGGTTCCCGTCGTGCGGTAGTACACGAACTGGTCGCCCCGGACCTCGTCCCACGAGTCGTCCGCGGCGGCGACGGTCCGGGTGGCGGCGGCCTGCAGGATCTCCGCGGCCGACGCCGATCCGGGCGGTACCGCGGCCGGGCCGCCGTCGTCCTCCCACGGCATCGACAGCGTGGCCGTGGGCGCGAAGAGCAGGCCCCCCGCGACCGTGGCCGCGAGGCCCAGCCCCACAGCAGCGCGGACCGCGGGCCTGCGCGCGCCTCCGGTCCGGCGCCGGCCGCCCGGCCGGCGCCGGTCGGCCGACCCGCGGCGGGCGCCCGGACATCGCACGGCCCGGAGCAGGCCGCTCCCGGCCGAGTGCGCGTGCTGCCCGTCTGCCGCGGCGCCGGGCGACCCCAGCTCAGCGGTCAGCCGCGCCTGCGCCGACCGGAGCGCGGCCTCCTGCTCGGCCTCCGACGGGTCGAGCAGCGCGCCCGTCGTGTGCAGTGCGTCCAGCTCGGTCCCACCGGGCTCGTGCCCGGTCCACCTGGTGCTCGTGCTCATCGCGCGTCCTCCTCTTCGTCCCAGAGCCCACCCGGAAGTGCCGCGCGGACCAGCTTGCGTGCCCGGTGCAGCCGGGAGCGCACCGTGCCCTTCTTGATGTCGAGGGTCGTCGCGATCTCCTCGTAGCTGAGGTCGCCCCATGCCCAGAGCAGCAGCACGTCCCGGTCGCCTGGCCGGAGGTCACCGAGCGCCGCGCCGAGCGCGCTCCCCGCGGCCCGGGCGGCGACGTTCGTCGTCGCCAGGTCGGCGAGACCGTCCTCAGGGAGCGCTGTCCCGACTCGCGCCATGGCGCGGTAGCGGGTCTCCTCCGCCCGGCGGTGCTGGGCGACCTCCCTGGTCGCTATCCCGAGCAGCCACGGACGGGCGTCGGGCCGGTCCAGGTCGTAGGAGGCCCGACGGCGAAACGCCGCCACGAACGTCTCGGCCACCACGTCCTCGGCGTGCTCCGGACCCACGCGCCGGTACGCGTACCGGTGCACCGTGCTCGCGTGCCGGCCGTAGATCGCCGCGAAGTCCTCTGGCTCGTGCATGGACGACGCGATGAGCTGCGCGTCGGTCCGGCCCACCTCGGGCGCGGCGCCGGTACTCATCAGCTCGGTGCTCGCCAGCTCGGCGGCCGCCGTCATGGCGCCGTCCCGCCCCTGGTCTTGAGGTGCTTCCTTCGCATCGTGTCTCCCTGCCCGTCGGAACCACTGTCATCCAGGTATCCGCGCGGGGGACGGAATCGGTTCACGGCGACGCATGAGGGCTCCGGCCCGCGCCGTGGAGCCACGGGAGTCATCGAGGTGCGGCCGGACGGCGGCGAGCGGCGGCTGGTGGCCGTCGCTCGCCTGTCATGCGTTGAACACGGTGTTGCGGCGGAGCTGCGCTGCGCACCACCGGAAGTGCCCGTCGTCCTCGCCCGTGCCGAAGAGGTCGTAGGTAGTGAGTGCGTACGCGGCCTGGTAGGTCTCCAGGGTCGCCTCCGCGTACCCGAGCTCGTGGGCGAAGAGCTGGGTGAGCTCCGTGGTGTGCTCCGCGGCGTGCGGACCGTACATGTCCCAGACTGCGGCGGTGACGGCGGCCTCGAAGGCCGGATCGCCCGCGGTCGTGAAGAACCCGAAGTCGAGCACTGCGACCGGCCGTCCGGTGGCGTCGACGTGGATGTTGGGCGGGACGAGGTCGCCGTGGATCGTGGTGACCGGGGCGTCGGGGAGCGAGCGCAGGGCTTCTCGCGTGCGTTCGACTCCCGCGTCGAGGTCCGGTACGAGGCCGGCCAGGGCGGCACCGTGCCTGGCCGCGGCCCGTGCGACCAGGTCGGCGAGCGCGTCGGGGAAGCGGTCGTGCCCCTGCCACAACGGACGGTCGTCGCCCTGGACGGACAGGCGGCGCATGGCCTCGGTGCCGGGCACCGAGGCCAGGCCGCGCAGCACGGTGAGCAGCGCCGCACCGTGCTGCGCGGGTAGTCGGCGCTCGTGATCCGCGGGCGGGGAGGAGACCTCTGCCGAGACCCCGGGCAGCTCACGCTCGTAGGTCACCAGGACGCCCCCGTGGTCCTCGACCTCGAGGATCTCGGGGGTGGCGAACGGCAGAGGGTGCCGGGCGATGTCCGCGTACACCTGTCGAGTGAGGTCGAGACCGGTAGGCGGCCGACCGCTCCAGACCTTGGCGACCAGCCCTGCGCTCAACCGGTAGACCACACCCTCGACCCCGGCGCCGACACGACGGACACCTGGGTGCCCGCGGCCGGCGAAGTACGCAGGCCACGGGTCGGTCAGCGAGGCTTCGAGGTTCGGGACGTCGACCATCCTCGAATTAGACCAGCAGGCGCACCGGTTGCCCCGGTCTTTTCCCGCAGGTTCAGGGCGTTGTCGCGCGCTGTGCCGTGGCTTCCCACTCCTGGTGCGCGCGGTAGACGCGGTGCCACAGCGCGGCCCGTTCGGGGGCTTCGACGTCCGCCAGGTCCAGGTGGAACACCTCGGCCAGCACGTCGTACCAGTCGTCGGCCGAGTCGAGGGTCCGCTCGGACGTGCCCGCGGCGTCGATCCGGCGCAGCACACAGCCGCGCAGCATGTCCACGCCCGTGGCGTCGCGGAGCTGGGCCTGGAGCACCCGGACGAACCCGGACTCGGGGGAGGTGGACAACCGGTGGTGCATCGCGGCGAACGAGGACAGCTCCACCGGCTCGGGCGCGAAGACCATCGCCGTGAAGGCACCGCGGGGGTCGTGGGTGAACCGCCAGCCGCCGGGCACCACCACCGACGGGGCCATCGCATAGGTGAACGGCCCCTGGGTGTAGCTGCCCTGGCGCAGGGGCAGTGGTTCGTACATGCCGCCGGCGAGCCCGGTGTCGACCAGCCACCGCTCGCCGTCGAGCTCTACGGTGAGGGCCAGATGGTCGCCTCCCGGACCCTCGGGATCCTCGACCTCGTCCTGTACTCCGGCCTTGTGCAGGCTCACGTCGTAGCCGAGGGCCGTCAGCAGCGCGGCGAAGGCTCCGTTGAGGTGGAAGCAGTAGCCGCCGCGTCCCCGCAGGATCCGGGCCACGGATTCCGCGGCGCCGATGCCCGTCCGCCGTCCCAGCTGGTTGTCGATGGTCTCGTACGCGACCCGTTCCACCTGCGCCCGGTGCAGCGCGCGCAGATGCTCGACGGTCGGTGCGGTCGGTCGGTCCATACCCAGCACGGCCAGGTATCCGTCTACGTCGATCATGCTTCCCCTGTCCGAACGGCCGGCCGGCTGGTGCCGTGCACCTGAGATGCAGATGCATACGGTCGGTGCAACGTTCGAGTATCGGGGGTCGCGACGTCGTCTGGACAGCCGTTATCCAGCGGCCGGCGGGTTCACCCGCTCATATGACCTAGATAAGAGGCAGACCAGCCGGCGCGGTGGAACCGTTGCACCATGACGCTCCCACCCTGGTCGGCCTCCGAAGATGCCGGCGTGAAGTACGTCGGCGAGCTCGCCCAAGCATGGGCCCTGCTCGAGCCCATGCAGCGGTGGGTCGACGCCGCCCCCGGCGGTCCGCGGCCTCCGGAGGCGCTCGTGCAGGACTTCCTGCAGAGAGAGGACCCGTATCCGGTCGGCACCGCGGTGTTCGCCGCACGCTGGCGGCCAGGGCAGTGGGGCATCGGCGTGATCACCGCCCGCGTCGACGACGACGAGTGGGCAGTGGAGTTCCTCGACCACAAAGACATCGTCTTTCGCGACCACGCCGAGCTGTGCCCCGCTCTCTGGACAGCCGGGTAAACCTGCTCGCTCCGTGCGAGCGAGCAGGCCAGGCGCCCTCAGCTCACAGCAGCTCGACGCCGTCCGCCTGCGGCCCCCGGTCGCTCTGGCGCACCTTGAACCGGACCCGGTCACCCTCCTCCAGGACCTCGTCGCCCCGCACGACCGACACGTGCACGAACAGGTCCGCGCCCCCGGCGTCGGGGGTGATGAAGCCGAAGCCGCGGTCCGCGTCGTAGCGCGCGACGGTGCCCTCACCGCCGCGCACAGGCCCGCCCGATGCCGCGGGGCGGCCCGGCCGGCCGCGGTCCGTGGCCGTGCGCGCACTCCCGGAGCCGCGCACGAGCCGCACGTTGCGGGCGTTCGGCCCCTTGTCGCCGGCGACGACGTCGAACGTCACGCGGGCACCCTCGGCAAGCTCGGTCAGGCCCGGGCCGAGCGCACGGACGTGGACGAAGACGTCCTCGTCGCCCGAGTCGGGAGCGATGAAGCCGAAGCCCTTGGTGTCGTCGTACCAGGACACCGTGCCGTCCGCGCCGTCGGATACCGACCGTCCGGCCGGTGCAGCCTGTGCGGCCTGCGCCCCGAGCGGTAGCAGGTGGTCCGCCTGCGGCCCCTTCTCCCCGTCGACGACGAGGAACGCCACCCGCTGCCCCTCCGAGATCACGCCGCCCCCGACGATGGCCGAGCTGTGCACGAAGATCTCGCCGCTACCGTCGTCGGGCGTGGCGAAGCCGTATCCCTTGGCCGGCTCGTACCAGCTGACGGTGCCGAGCACACCCACTGGCGCGTCGGCGGCCCGGTCGCCCGTGACCCGGACGCGGCGCGCCTGCGGGCCACGCTCGCCCTCGCCCACCTCGAACTCGACGGCCTGCCCCTCGCGGAGCAGCTTCGGTCCGTCGTCGCCGACGATCTCGGACGCGTGCACGAACAGGTCCTCGGCCTCGTTCCCGACGTCGATGAAGCCGAACCCTCTGTCGGCGTCGAACCATCGGACAGTTCCCTGGGGCACCCTAAAACTCCTCAACTCGGCAGACATTGCTGTTCTCCAGTGTCCCTGACAGAACCCGGTCGGGTGCGCCCAGCCGCTTTCGGCGTACCTCCGTCGACAGCGCGGTGTCAGCTAGCCGGCGGCGGCGCAGCCGATGCAGGTGCGGGCCGTAGGCCGGGCCATCAGGCGGTCACGTGCGATTTCTTGTCCACAGCGTTCGCAGCGGCCGTAGCTGCCGGCGGCGATCCTCGCGAGCGCGGCGTCCACGTCGGTCAGGTGGTTTCTGGCCGCAGCGAGCAGAGTGCTCGCCTGTGAGCGCTCGAAGGCGATCGTCGACCCTTCGGGGTCGTGCTCGTCGTCGGTGGCGGTGAGCCGCGACGCCTCCACCATCGAGGCAATGTTGCCGGAAAGAGAGGAGATCAGGCCGGTCGTGCGCTCACGATCGGCGATCAACAGCCCATGGATCTCATTGATCGGAGGCATTCTCCCGTTGCCCTTCTCACGAGTTCCGGCCCTGTCGCCCCTCGCAGGCTACCGGTGACGGTCAGGTCCGCATGAGGCCGCCGTGCGGGGCCGGGGCTATCGAATGCACGCTTCTATCCAGGGATTGGGCCCGCACTCAGCGCGAGTTCGGGCCTAATCACTGGGTACCCGTGCGCGCCAGGTCGACGCGGAGCGTCGTCAGGCCACCAGCAAGGTCGCCACGGTGCCGATCAGCACGGCGTACCGCGGTCCGAACATCTCGCCGACCGGGGCGCTTCGTCATCGACACCGCCACGATCGGCGCCTGAGCGTCGACGAGGCCGGGCGTTCGAACCCGGGCTGCCTTCGCAACGCGACCTTCCGCGTGGAAGTCGTCGGCGGGCACCTGGTGCTCGCTCATATCAGCGGGAAGATCCGCCGTAACCACTTCAGGATCATGCCGCTCGACCGCGTCCTGCTCGAACTGAGCCCCTACGACCTCGACCGCGGCCGGATCCTCTTCCGCTACCGGACCTAGCGAGATGACCAAGGACGGAGGCCCGGCCGACTGCCCGGTCCCGTCCTTGGGCGAGGAATCGCCGGGCGCCGCCGTGTCCTGTTAGCGCTCACATTGGGCCTTTCGGAAGCGTTGCGGCGTTGGTAACCTTTGCGCGGCTTGTGGTCACCGAACCGCGTATCACTGCCTCGATCCTTCGAACGGACAACCATGAAGACAGCGAGGCACTCGGCGCGGAACACCGCGCTCAGGTACCGGGCCGTGTGGGGCGCAGCGCTCGCGGTGGCAGTCGTGGCCGTTCTCGCCTACCCGGTCATCGGGTCGCTCTCCGGCGGCGCGGCCGACGCTACGCGGACCGCGGCTGTTGCAGCCGCCGGCGGCGCGCAGGCGAGCGCGCCGACCGCTACCGCGTCGGGCACCCCGACCCCCACAGGCAGCCCGACCCCGACGGCCTCCCCGGCTCCGAAGTCCCGTGCTTTCGCCCGGACGCAGCAGGCTTCGCCCAGCGCCGCCCCGCCGTCGTCGTCGACCACCGCCGCGTCCGCGGGACGGATCAGCCCCGGGACCACGTACGAGGGCGACGCCACCGTCTACGAGGCCGAGGACGGCAACGGCGCCTGCAGCTTCGGCCCGAGCGACGACATGATGATCGTGGCGATGAACGAGACCGACTACGAGACCTCCAGGGCCTGCGGCGCCACCGTGCTCGTCACCGCGGCGAACGGCAACTCCGTCACGGTGCGCGTCACCAACGTGTGCCCCCTGCCCTGCGCACCCGGGCAGCTCGACCTCAGCCAGGAGGCGTTCGCCGAGCTCGACGACCCGATGCTCGGCCGGATCCCGGTCACCTGGAGCCTGCTGAGCCCCGGCACGGCCGACACGATCTCGATCCGGTACAAGGACGGGTCGAGCCAGTGGTGGTGCGGCATCCAGGCGATCGACCACCGGAACCCGGTAGCGAAGCTGGAGGTCGACGGCGGGGACGGCTGGCGGGCGCTGCCCCGTACCGGGTACAACTACTTCCTCTCCGAGAACGGCAGCGGGTGCGGCGGCGACATCAGGCTCACGGACATCTACGGCGAACGGCTGACCGTCAGCGCACTTCCGGTGCGCGCGGACGTCGTGCAGCCGACCGGGGTCCAGTTCGCCCAGCACTGACCCGGCGTCGGAACGTGCACTAGTCCTTGGTCGCCCGCTCCTCGGTCGCCCCTGGCGGTGGCGCGGTCGAGTCCCGGACGGTGAGGCTGGTGGCGAGCTGGATGTGGCGTGACGCGGGCTGGACGCCGTCCGCCATGGCGAGCACCGTCTCGACGGCCATCTGACCCATCCCCGCCAGGGGCTGGTGCACCGAGGTGAGCTGCGGCGTCGTCCAGCTGGCCTGTGGCGTGTCGTCGAAGCCGACGACGCTGAGCTGCTCGGGCACGGAGACCTGTAGCTCGCGCGCCGCGGCGAGTACGCCGACGGCGATCTCGTCGTCACCGGTGACGACCGCTGTCGGCGGCTCGGGCAGCGAGAGCAGCTCGCGGCCGTGCACGAGTCCGGTCTCGATCGAGAACGGGTCGCTGCGTACCAGGGTCTGGTCCAGGCTGATCCCCGCGGAGTCCAGCGCCGCCCGGTAACCATGGAAGCGCTCGCGGGCGGCGGCCGAGGCGGTGGGTCCGCCGATCCAGGCGATGCGCCGGTGGCCCAGCTCCAGGAGATGCTCCGTGGCGGTGCGCGCGCCGGCCCAGTTGGCCGACCCGACGCTGATGGTCCGAGGGTCGTCCAGGCTGACCGGGTCGATCATCACGAACGGCATGTACACCTCCTTCGCGGCCTGGAGCACGGCGTTGGGCTCCGCCAGCGTGATGCCGACGATGCCCACGACGCCGGACTCCTTCTGCTCGGCCACCCACGCCCGCGCGGCGGCCTTGGTGGCACGCACCGCGCGGTCGGGCGCCAGCCGCACCAGGACGTCGGTCCTGGCGCCCGTGGCTGCCGCGAGGAGGCCCTGGAGCACGTTCGAGATGTACGGCGACGTCACGACGTCGGTCACCGCCGCGATGGTGCGGGTGCGCGTCGGTTCCCACTGCGCGGTGGTGGGCCGGTAGCCGAGCATCGCGACCGCCTCCAGCACCCGCTGGCGGGTGTCCTCGGCGATGTCGAGGCGACCGTTGAGCGCCTTGGAGGCGGTGCCGGGGGAGACACCCGCCTCTCGTGCGACATCGGCGAGCGTCGGGCGCCCGGTGGAAGGCCTGCCGACCATGATGTTTCCTTCCTCGAAACTATTTCGAACCCTACCGGTCGTCGCGCACGGCGTCAATCTCGCTTTCAAGCCCCGGCTTCTCGACCGTTGACGGGTGGTGGAAGTCGTCGATAGAGTCCCTGCTTGATCGATAAAGTTGCGAAAGTCTTTCGCGACGCTCTCAACGAGGAGGGACAGGGTGATGAGGCTCTTCACCAAGGCATGGACGGCCGGCGTCGCGCTCGCGACGGCCGGTGCGCTCGCCGCGTGCTCGGGTGCGGGAGGTGCGCCGAGCAGCGCCGGCGGCGGTGGTGGCACCGCTGACGACCCGGTGAAGCTGACCGTGTGGAGCTGGGACGGCACGGTCGAGCTCGCGGTACCGGGGTTCGAGAAGGCCAACCCCGGCATCGAGGTCGAGGTCGTGAACGCCGGCTCGTCCTCCGACGAGTACCAGGCGCTCGACAACGCGATCCAGGCCGGCTCGGGAGTGCCCGACCTGGTGATGTTCGAGTACTTCGCGGTCCCGTACTTCGCGATCCCCGGCAAGCTCGCCGACCTGGGCCCGCTGGGCGCGACCGAGCTGGAGGCCGACTACGTGCCCTCGGCGTGGAACAACGTCACCATCGACGACGGCGTCTACGCCCTGCCCTCGGACTACGGCCCCGCCGTCATGTTCTGGAACGAGGCGACGTTCGCCAAGGCGGGGATCAAGGAGGCGCCCGCGACCTGGGACGAGTACTACGAGGCCGCCAAGAAGATCCGCGCGCTGGGCGACGACTACTACATCACGCAGGACACGAACGACCTCTTCTTCCTGCTCTCCCTGATCTGGCAGGCCGGCGGGCGCCCGTTCGAGGTCGACGGCACCACGGTGCACATCGACTTCTCCGACGATGGCACCCAGAAGGCGGTCGCCTTCTGGCAGAGGATGCTCGACGAGGACCTGGTCAACACCAAGATCAGCGCCTGGTCCGACGACTGGAACCGCGCGCTCAACGACGGCACGCTCGCCTCGCAGAACATGGGCGGCTGGCTGACCTCGACCCTGCCCGAGCGGGCTCCGGACGCCAAGGGCGACTTCCGCGTCTCCCTCATGCCCCAGTGGGAGGAGGGCGAGAAGGTCGGCGCCGAGAACGGCGGCTCGGCCTTCGGTATCCCGGAGGCCGCGGCCAACAAGGAGGCGGCCTTCACGTTCCTCGAGTACTTCACGCACGGCGAGGGCCTGCAGCCCCGGGTCGACGCCGGTGCGTTCGTGCCGAACACGTCGGTGCTCGACAGCCCGGAGTTCCAGGACGTGAGGAACCCCTACTTCGGCGACCAGAAGACGGGCGAGGTCCTCGCTGAGGCCTCGAACATCGCCGCCGTCGGCTGGCAGTACCCGCCGTTCTTCGAGTGGGCCCGCAGCACCTACGCCGACATCGCCACGCCGTTCTACACCTCGGGCGAGGGCTCGCTCGCGGAGGTCCTGCAGACCTGGCAGGAGCGATCCATCGAGTACGGCAACGAGCAGGGGTTCACCGTTGACTAAGCGCAGGCGGCAGATCGGCTGGGCGTTCGTCGCTCCGTTCGGCATCCTGTTCGCCCTGGTGTTCATCGTGCCGATCACCTATGCCGCATATCTCAGCCTCTTCCAGGACCAGATGGTGGGCGGCAGGTCCTTCGTCGGCCTGGACAACTACAGCAAGCTGTTCGTGGACCCGCAGTTCTGGGACGGCGTCACCCGCGTCGTCTGGTTCACGCTGATCCAGGTGCCGATCATGCTGGTGCTCGCCCTGCTGCTGGCACTGGCGATGGACTCGATGCGGCTGCGCGGCATGCGGTTCATGCGGGTGGCGATCTTCCTGCCGTACGCGGTGCCGGCGATCGTCTCGACGCTCATGTGGGGCTTCATGCTCGGCGTCCGCTACGGGCTGTTCGGCAGCATCAACGGCTGGCTCGGCACCGACCTCGACCCGTTCCGCCCGAGCACGACGCTCATCGCCATCGGGATCATGGTCACCTGGGCCTTCACCGGGTACAACATGCTGATCTTCGACAGCGTGCTCAAGGCGGTGCCGCACGAGCTGTACGAGGCGGCGGCGATCGACGGCGCGGGGGAGTTCCGGGTGATCCGGGCCATCAAGCTGCCCGCGCTGCGCGGTTCGCTCGTGATCACGATCATCTTCTCGATCATCGGGACGTTCCAGATCTTCAACGAGCCCCAGATCCTCCCGTCGATGGTCGCCAACAGCGGCATCACTACCTACTACACGCCCAACCTCTACGCGTTCAACCTCGCGTTCACGGGCTCGCAGCAGGGCTATGCCGCCGCCCTCGCGCTCGTGATGGCCGCGTTCACCATCGCCATCGCGTACGTGGTCCAGATCCGAGGCATGCGAAATGCCCTCGACCAGTAGCCGCCGGAGACCCCTCATGACGACAACCGCTGATGTCCGGCGTCCCGGCCGCACGGCGCGCCGGCACCTGTACACCCTCACCAACCCCCGCAAGAGCGGCACGCTCACCTTCCTGACGGGGCTGTTCACCCTCTACTGCCTGGTGCCGCTGGTCTGGCTGGCGATCAACTCCACCAAGTCCCAGGAGGACTTCGTCACCAGCTTCGGCTTCTCGTTCGGGACGCGGTTCGCGCTGTTCGACAACATCGCCGAGGTCTTCACCTACGACGGCGGCATCTTCGGGCGCTGGCTGCTCAACACCCTCCTGTACGTGGTCGCCGGGGCGGTGGTCTCGACGTTCCTCGCCGCGCTCGGCGGCTACGCGCTCGCGAAGCTGGAGTTCACGGGCAAGCGGGTCTTCCTGTTCGTGGTGCTCGGTGCCATCTCGGTCCCGGGCATCGCGCTGGCCATCCCGCAGTTCCTGCTCTTCGCGCAGCTCGGCCTGACGAACACCCCGTGGGCGGTGCTGATCCCGTCGTTCCTCAACCCGTTCGGGCTGTACCTCATGTGGGTCTTCGCGGCCGAGGCCGTACCCACCGGCCTGCTGGAGGCGGCGAAGATCGACGGCGCGGGCGAGTTCCGGACGTTCTGGCAGATCGCCCTGCCGATGCTCGTCCCGGCGACCGTGACGGTGCTGCTCTTCTCGTTCGTGTCGATCTGGAACAACTACTTCCTGCCGCTGATCATGCTCAAGGACCCCGACTGGTACCCGCTGACCGTGGGCATCAACCAGTGGAACAAGCTCGCCTCCACCGCCGGCAACGGGGAGCTGCTGCAGAACCTCGTCCTGACGTCGTCGCTGCTCACGATCATCCCGCTGATCGTGGCCTTCATCTGCCTGCAGCGCTTCTGGCAGTCCGGGCTCAGCCTCGGCGCCGTCAAGGGCTGACCCGAATCCATGAGAGAGAACAGAGAGAGCGTGGTGGAGACCGAGATGACCCTGCCGGAACTGACAGGATCGACGGCACTGACGATCGACGGCGTGGCGCCGACCGAGGCGCCGCTCCGGCACGTGTGGAACGAGTGCGTCGGCGCCGGCCGCGCGAACGAGGCGCTCCGCGCGGACTGGCAGGGCCACTTCCGCGAGGCCGTCACGGAGCTCGGGGCGCGGTTCGTGCGCTTCCACGGGCTGTTCCACGACGACATGTTCGTGTACCGCGCCAGCGACGGCGGGGGTTTCGGCCCGCAGACCCCCCTCGACGAGCCGGTGCTGACCTTCTCCTACGTCGACAAGGTCTTCGACTTCATCCTGGAGACCGGCGCGCGCCCGTTCGTGGAGCTCGGCTTCATGCCGCGCGAGCTGGCCACGGAGACCGAGACGCTGTTCTGGTGGAAGGCCCACTGCAGCCCGCCCAAGGACATGGCGCGCTGGGTCGACCTGGTCACGTCCACGGTGACGCACTGGGTCGAGCGGTACGGCCTGGACGAGGTGCGCCAGTGGCGGTTCGAGGTGTGGAACGAACCCAACCTGGTGCCCTACTTCTGGACCGGCACCCGGACGCAGTACTTCGAGCTGTACGAGGCCACGGCCCTGGCGATCAAGGCGGTCGACGGGGAGCTCAAGGTGGGCGGGCCGTCCACGAGCGTGTTCGTCCCCGACGACCGCTACAAGGGGGAGTGGGAGGACCGCTCCGTCGAGCACGCGGCAGCGGAGGCGGACGACGTCGACGCGCTCGACTGGCGTCCCGTGTGGATCGAGGAGTTCATCGACTGGTGCGCACGCCGCGACGTCCCGCTGGACTTCCTGTCCACCCACCTGTACCCGACGGATGTTGCGTTCGGGGCCTCCGGGCAGGCGCGCCACATCCGGCGCCACGTGGACGCGACCTATGACGACCTGGTCGCGCTCCGCAAGATCATCGCCGGCAGCCCGTTCCCGGAGGCCGAGCTGCACATCACCGAGTGGTCGAGCTCGCCGTCGAGCCGCGACACCATCCACGACACGGTGTTCGCCGCGACCTACATCACCCGGGCCTACCTGCGGTGCGCAGCCCTGGCCGACTCGATCGCGTACTGGACCTTCACCGACGTGTTCGAGGAGGGCGGAGCCGGCATCGGCCCGTTCCACGGCGGGTTCGGCCTGGTCAACGAGCAAGGGCTGCACAAGCCGACGTTCCACGCCTTCTCCATGCTGTCCCGGCTCGGCGACACGGTGCTGACGTCCACCCCGCACGGGGTGATCACCCGGGACTCGGCGACGGGGGCGTTGTCCGCGGTCTTCCTCAACTACCCCGACGACATGGGTACCAGGGCGGTCGGCTCCGAGACGACCTACGAGGCCACGCGCAAGCTCGCCCACATCGGGCCGGACCGCAGCATCCGCCATACGGTCGAGGGCCTCGCCCCCGGCACGGTCTTCCGGGTCGAGTCGGTCGACTGGGAGCACGGCAACGTCGCGGAGGCCTGGCACCGGATGGGGGAGCCGCTCAACCTCACCCCGGCCCAGACGGCCGAGCTGCGCACCACTGCCGACGCGCTGCGCACGTCGACGCTGACGGTCTCGGAGGCCGGTGTTCTGGACATCGACGTCGACCTCCCGCCCTGGGCGGTTCTCTCAATCACTCAGGCCCCTAACCCCCTGCTGCCGAAGTAGAGCGCCTGTCCGGACGCACGCTCTACTTCGCCGATCGGTGGTCGGCGAAGTAGAGCGCCTGTCCGGACAGGCGCTCTACTTCGGCAGGATGCTACGGCTGGGTGGCGCTGCCCGGCGCAGCTGGGGCGAGGTCGCTGAACACGTTGATCGCGGCCCGGGCGGCGTCGTGCGACGTCGAGAAGACGCCGCCGTCCTGGACCTCGGCCGCGCCCGGGAGCGTCACCGGCGACCCGACCTGCCGGTAGTTGACGCCGTCGTAGGAGTAGGACGCCGACACCTGATCGCCGACGCGGTCCAGCCTGACCCACACCGCGCGGTGCGTGTCGACCCGTACCTGGCTCGCGCCGTCCAGGTAGCCGTCGCCGTTCGCGTCCCACTGGAAGACGACGCCGTTGCGCGGCGTCACTGCCGCTATCGCGTACCCGGAGGACGCCCCGGGGGCGGTCATGTCGTTGCGGACCATGACCCCGCTCTTGGCCCAGGCGTTGGTGTCGTTGATCGTGTCCACGCGCACGGACACGCTCGACCGGGCACTGAAGGACCCCGTCCGGTAGAGCGCTCCGAACGCGTCGTCCCGCTGGCCGCCCCCGCCCCACACGTCAGCGCCCGCGGCCGCGACGCCGAAGGCGGCGCCCTGCTGCCCGAAGTAGCTGTCGCTCGCGGAGGCGGCAGTGGTCTCGTACCCGTCACCGACCGGTGCGTCCGCCGGGCACTGGGCGAGCCCGAACAGGTTGGCGTTCAGCGTCGTGCGGTACTGCGGCGCGACGCCGGCCTCGCACATCACGTCCAGCGCCCCCTGCGGCCAGCTCGTGCCCGCGACCGAGACGTTGTCGATGAGCTGGTTGTTCCGCTCCTCGGCGTTCGGGATCTGGGCTCCGCCGGAGTTGAACCAGTTCTCGCGGATCATGTTGTCGCTCGTGTTGTTGCCGTCGCTGTAGGCGTTGGTGAAGATCCACGGGTTGGTGCCCTGGAGCACGTTCTGCCGGTAGGTCGTGTAGCGCGTCCCCTCGTCGAGGTAGAGGCCGACGCCGGAGACGTTGAACAGGTAGTTGCGCTCCACCACGGTGCCCGGGCTGGCCGAGAGGTTGTACAGCGACCCGCCGTCCGCGAACCGCGCCTTGGTGTGGTGGATGAGGTTGCCCGCGACGAGGTTGTCCTTGAGCGTCGTCGGCGTCGTGTACCGGGGGTGCCAGTTGTAGTAGCCGCGGCGGACGTATTCCGCGGAGCCGCCCGCGTCGTTGATGCCCCAGCCGTAACCCGTGTCGATGCCGTCGTAGGCGACGTTGGCGACCTCGTTGTGCACGATCTGGACGTTCGTCGCGTACGTGCTGAGGATGCCCGAGTTGTCCTTGTACTCGACGGCTACCCGGTTGACCGTGTTGTTCTCGATGCGGATGTCCTTGTTGATCATCCGCGGGTCGCTCGGGTGGTGCGCGTCCTCCCGCACCCCGCCGACGGCGATCCCGTGGCCGCCGACCTCGTTGAAGACGTTCCCCATCACGTCGATGCCGCTGGCGCCCAGGCCGACGCCCGAGAGCATCGCGTTGGCGTCGTTGCCGATGCCGAGCGCGGTCTGCCCGAGGTTCGTGAAGCGGTTGTTCGTCAGGGAGATGCCGTGGGCCGCGGAGACCTGCACCGCCGCCGGCTCCTGGTACCAGGCGTCGAAGCGGGCTCGTTCGAACATCTCGCAGCCGCGGGAGCAGCTCGTGAAGGCATCGTCCGGGCGGTAGTCGTACGCGTCCTTGATGAAGGCGCCGTTCTGCTGGGTCGCGTAGCCGTGGCTGGACGGGCCCAGCCACGAGGTACCGGTGAACTCGATGCCGTCGAACGCGAGGCCCGTCACCGGCTCGTCGTACGTGCCGCCGATGCTCACCAGCGACTCCACCTGCGGGAGCTCGACGTCCAGGTCGTCGGGGTCGACGCCGTCGCCGGGCTTGTAGTAGAGCTTCCCCGCGGACGGGTCGAGGTACCACTCGCCGACGGTGTCGAGGAACGCGAGGGAGTTCTCCAGCGACCACGTGGGCCCGGCCAGGAACGAGTTCTGCACGGTGTCCCAGCCCCAGGTGTTGTTGTCCCACGCGGGCTGCGCCATGGTGATCGTCGAGCCGTCGATGGACTCGACGGGGGAGTAGCGGTTGGTGAAGTCCCCGAGCGACTGGAACTCGATCCGCCCCTGGTCCGGCAGGTCGCTCAGGTAGCCGAGCTGCTGGTTGTTGATGGTCAGGCCGGTCGGGGTGGGCGTAACGGAGGAGTTGGCCAGCGGCAAGGAGGCGCGCTGCGCGATGATCCCGTTCACGTAGAGCTGGCGGCTGTCGACGCCGACCGGCGTGTCCGCGACGTAGACGCCTGCCTCCTCGTCGTGGACCGACCACCCGGAGATCGGGGCGGCGCCGGAGATCACCGGCCGGGCGCCGGGCGCCGCCGTCCACCGCACGGTGTGGCCGTCGCGGCCGCCGTCCTGCGCGCCGAACACGAGCGGCTCGGTGACCCGGTAGGTCCCGTCCTCGAGCACGACGGTGACGTCCCTGCCCTTGCGGGCCTCGTGCCGGACCAGCTCCTGCGCGTGCTCGAGCGAGCAGGCATGCCGTACGTCGCACCGGCCGACGTCCGAGCCGTCGGCCGCGGCGAAGTACGTGCGGTCTCTGCCCTGCTGTGCGACCTGTGGTGCGGCCTGCGCCGCGGAGACGGGAACCAGCGCCGAGACGATCACCGCTACGGCACTCAGGGCAGCCATGGCTCCCGCTCTCGTCGATCGATCCCGTAGTCCCGGAACCGGTGTGCGTGACTTCAGTGTCATCGTTCCATCGCTTTCTGCTGAGGCGACCGGGCTTCCTTACCCGCCGCGAGAGTAGTAACACATGTGATGTATTCGCAATGGACGATCGGTCCGGGGTGAGACGCCCCGGGGAGAGGTCCGGGCGATACGATGAGCGATCGTGCGGCCCCCCGAGATCGCGCGTCGGAGGAGGAGAGACACGTGGTTCAGCAGGCACCGACCCGTACGCAGGTGACCCGAAACCGGCCGGCACTCGCCGAGGCAGTGATCCGGACGCTGGTGCAGGACGTCGTCACCGAGAAGTACGCGCCGGGAACCGCGCTGCCGTCCGCCGCGGTGCTGTGCGAGACCTTCACGGTGAGCCGCACCGTGATCCGCGAGGCGCTCACGGCGCTCGCGGAGAAGGGGCTGGTCGCCGCGCGTCAGGGCTGGGGCACGGTAGTGCTCGACCGGGAGTCCTGGTCCCTGCTCGACACCATGGTCCTGGAGGCGATCTTCCAGCGGGACGACAGCCTGCTGTTCATGGACCAGCTCATCGGGATCCGGACGGTGCTGGAGGGCCTGATGGCGTCGTCGGCGGCCCGGCAGATCGACGACGACGCCCGTGCGGCGCTGTCCCGCCAGTTCGACGCGCTGAACGCCGCGCTCGACGACCCCGAGAAGTATGCCGAGGAGGACATCGCCTTCCACTCCCTGGTGCACCGGATCTCCGGCAACGAGTTCGCGCGGGCGATCATCTCCAGCATCCAGGGCAAGGCGCGCCTCGTGTCGCAGTACACCGGCGCGCCGCCCAAGGGGCACAACGAGCTGACGCACGAGGAGCACCGCCACATCTTCGAGGCCGTCCTGAGCGGTGACACGGAGGCGTCCGCGGAGCTGATGCGCGCGCACATCTCACGGAGCTGGGCCCGTCGTCGCCCCAAGGTCTAGACATAATTCGTATGATGAGTTCACACTCATGAAGATCACGGGCATCGGAGCCTGCTCACCGCTGCTGATCTTCCTCTTCTCGCAACGATTCCTGCGGCGGGCATGACCGTCGGCGGGACCAAGGAGTGCGTACGAACATGGTCGAGAGACATGGGCTGGTCGTGAACATCGTCCCGGAGCTGCGGGAGGAGTACCTGCGCCTGCATGCCGACGTCTGGTCGCAGGTCGAGGCGACCCTCCAGGCGTGCAACGTGCACAACTACACGATCTTCGTGCTGGAGAACACGCTGTTCGCCTACTACGAGTACACCGGCACCGACCACGAGGCCGACATGGCCCGGATCGCGCAGGACCCGGTGACCCAGGAGTGGTGGAGGCACACCGACCCGTGCCAGACGGCGTTCGGCCAGGACGCGGCGCCGGGCGAGCGGTGGCGGGACATGCAGGAGGTGTGGCACCTGCCGTGACGGTCTGTGTCGGCGAATGTGCTGGTCGGTCCTGACGACGGCTTCAGCCGACGAGTGACCGCCTGGTAGGTCGGGCACCCGTCGCCGGGCGCGCGGCCTCGCTACACCTGCGCCGCGGACGGACCGGTCGCCGCGCTGGCCGCGTACAGGAGCTCCCTCAGGTCCGGGACGGCCTCGCGGTCGGGGTGCCAGACCAGCCGGAGGCTGAGGTCGCCGGTGGCGAAGGCGAGCCGGGTGAGCCTGCCGGAGGCGAGCTCCTCGGCGACGGCGAACTCGGGCACCAGCGAGATGCCCATGCCCTGTTCGACCCAGGCCTTGATGACGTGGACGCCGCCGACCCGCACCCGCTCCACGTCGGAGCCGAGGAGCTGCTGCCCGAGGAGCCAGAACGTGCAGGCCGGCGAGTTGGTGAGGACCTTCTCGCCGCGCAGGTCGGCCCGGACCACCTGCGCGGCCCCGGCGAGCCGGTGGCCGGGGGCGGCGATCAGGGCGAGCGGGACGGTGTCGACGTCCAAGAACTGCAGCGGTGCATCGGGTGCGGCGAAGCCGAGGTCGCCGAGGCTGCCGCCGGTGTCGAGCAGCAGGGCCGCCTCGAGGTCCCCGTCCGCGACGAGGGCGAGCAGCCGGTCCCGCGCGGTCTCGGGCCGCACCTCGACGCGCAGGCCTGGCCGGCGTCCGGCGAGCCTGCCGAGGATCGCGGGGACGTGGGTGGCGACGATGGTCTCCAAGGCTCCCAGCCGGAGCTCGGGCTGCGTGTCGGCCACGTCGCGCCGGGCCCGCTCGGCGCCCTCGAGGAGGGTCGCGGCCCAGGGGCGCAGCCGCTCCCCGGCCGCGGTCGGCCGCATCCCCCTGGGGCTCCGGTCGAACAGGGCGGTGCCGAGCGAGGCCTCCAGGACCCGGATCTGCTCGGACACCGAGGACGGGGCCAGGTCCAGGGCGATCGCGGCGGCGGTCACGGTGCGGTGCTCGGCGACTGCCGCGAAGACGCGCAGCTGGCGTAGTTCCATACGCGCAGCAACCACCATCGGCGTTCGGATCTTCCGAACGCGGCCTTCGGGGCGGCCGGTGGAGCGGCGTGCCCGGTGCGGGCAAAAGTTGCGCCCATGACCGCCACGCTCGCGCCCCCGAAGACCCGCCCGCTCATCCTGCTCGGCATCTCGATCGGCTACGGCCTCACCATCCTGGACAGCACCATCATGGCCGCGGCCGAAGCCGACCTCACCGACTCGCTCGGCGCCGGCACCTCGAGCCTGCAATGGACGGTGGCGGCCTACACGGTGGTGCTCGGGGCGTTCCTGCTCACCGCCGGGGCCGCCGTCGACCGGTTCGGCGCCCACCGGGTCTTCCGCGCGGGTGTGGTCGCGTTCGGCCTGCTCTCCCTGGCAGGGGCGCTCGCC
This sequence comes from Promicromonospora alba, assembly GCF_042654905.1. Classification (NCBI taxonomy): domain Bacteria; kingdom Bacillati; phylum Actinomycetota; class Actinomycetes; order Micrococcales; family Promicromonosporaceae; genus Promicromonospora; species Promicromonospora alba. The sequence continues at coordinate 336,109 of NZ_JBHSFI010000002.1, read as the reverse complement.
CCGAACCTGGCCGCTCTCACCGGGGTCCGGGCGCTCATGGGCCTCGCGGCCGCCGCCTGCATGCCCGCCTCCATGTCCCTGATCACCCAGCTCTACACCGACCCGCGCCGCCGCGCCCGAGCCATCGGGGCCTGGGCGGCGATCAGCGGCGGTGCGATGGCCGCCGGACCGCTCGTCGGCGGCGCCGTCGTCGCCGTGGCGGGCTGGCAGGGAATCTTCTGGATCAACGTCCCCCTCGCCGCCGCGACCCTGGCGCTCACGGCTTCCCCGGCCCTGCGCGGCTCCCGCACCGACCGCCCGATCGACTGGGCCTCGCAGCTGTCCGCCTGCGCCGCACTGGGCCTGGGCATCGACGCACTCATCGCGCTCGGAGCCGGAGCGACCGGCCACGCCGCCGTCTCAGCCGTCGCCGCCGTACTCGCCACCGCCCTCTTCGTCCGCCTGGAACGGCGCTCGAAGTCTCCGGTCCTCAACCCCGCCGTGCTCCGCGCCGGCAACGTCGGCCCCGCCCTGCTCGCGGGCGGCGCCGTCAACTTCGCGCTCTCGGGCACCCTGTTCGTCCTCCCGCTGTACTTCCAGCGCACCCTCGACCTGGACGCCCTCCGGACCGGGCTCGCGTTCGTCCCGATGACCGCAGCGTTCGGCTTCCTGCCGATCCTCACGGGCAAGATCGTCGCCAGGACCGGGCCGCGCCGCCCGATCCTCATCGGCCTGGCGCTGCTCGCGACCGGCGCGACGGGCCTGGCCGCGGCGACCGCGACCGGTGCCCCGCTGGCGCTCACGCTCGTCACGTCGGCCTGCCTCGGCGTCGGCGTCACGTTCGCGATCCCCGCCCTCATCGCGCTCGTGACCGGGGCCGCCCCGGCCGGCGCGGCCGGTGCCGCGGGGGGCTTTTTCAACGCGACCCGGATGATCGCCGCCACGGTGGGCGTGGCCGTCATGGGCTCGATCGCGGGGGTGGACGGCGGCGCGGGAGCGACCGCGACGGCCGTCGCACTCGCGGCGGCGGTCTGCGCGGCGGTGCTGGCGTACTCCGTGGCCCGGATCCGGGCCACGTGACGGGGCACTGGCGAAGTTGTTGTGGACGGGCGGGCCTCCAGGCTCGCAGCGCGAAAGAGATCTGACACTTGACGTATGACGTGTTATCGCTCACATTTGGTCCAAGCGGACGAAACTGGGCTTTACGGGCGAGCCTCTTCGTCGGTGCTTGGATTACACACGGCCGTGTCATCTCAGTTGTGAGCGCTAACATCCCACCGCATGTGCCCCGGGCATGCGTCGCGGTTCGCCTCCGGTGAACCGTCTGGTCTTGGTCAAGGAGGATCATGTCTGCTGTTTCCAGTTCTCGATCGATCGCGCCGCCGTCGCGGCTGCGTCGCTGGTTGGTGCGGGTCGTCGCCGCTGGTGTGGCGGCAGTGCTGGCCGGCGCCGGCGTCGTCGCCGTCACCGGCCCGGCTGCTGCAGCCACTGTCGACCCGACCGCCTGGTACGTCCTGCTGAACCGCACCAGCGGCAAGGCCCTGGACGTCAGCGGCGTATCCACGGCCGACGGGGCCCTGCTCCACCAGTGGACCCGCACCAACGCCAACAACCAGCAGTTCCAGTTCGTGGACGCGGGTGACGGTTACTACCGGATCAAGGCGCGGCACTCGGGCAAGGTGCTCGACGTGTCCAGCTGGTCGACGGCCGACGGCGCCGCCATCCACCAGTGGACCGACCACAACGGCATCAACCAGCAGTTCCGGCTGGCCGACTCCACCGACGGGTACGTGCGGTTGATCAACCGCAACAGCAACAAGGCGGTCGAGGTCCAGGGTGCGGCGACGAACGACGGCGCCGCCGTCGTGCAGTACAGCGACTGGGGTGGCAGCAACCAGCAGTGGCAGCTCGTCCGCGTCGACGGTGGGAGCGGCCAGTGCACGCTTCCCTCGACCTACCGCTGGACCTCGACGGGCCCCCTGGCACAGCCGCAGAACGGGCAGGTCGCGCTCAAGGACTTCACCGCGGTCCGCCACAACGGCCAGTACCTCGTCTACGGGACCACGCACGACGCGGTACCGGGCGCAGAAGGCAAGTGGGGCGCGACGGTGTTCAGCCCCTTCACGAACTGGTCCGACATGGCCGGTGCCACCCAGCGCACGGTGCCCTTCGGTGCCATCGCCCCGACGCTTCTCTACTTCGCCCCGAAGAACACCTGGGTGCTCGCCTACCAGTGGGGCTGGCCGTACAGCTTCTCCTACCGCACGTCGAGCGACCCGACCAACCCCAACGGCTGGGGCGAGCACCATGAGCTCTTCACGGCGACCCTTCCCGTCGGGGCCCCCATCGACCAGACGCTCATCGCCGACGACAAGAACATGTACATGTTCTTCGCCGACGACGAAGGCAACATCTACCGGTCGAGCATGCCCCTCGGTGACTTCCCGAGCAGCTTCGGCTCGAACTACACCCGGATCATGACCGACACGAGGGACAACCTGTTCGAGGCGGTCGAGGTCTACAAGGTCCAGGGGCAGAACCAGTACCTGATGATCGTCGAGGCCATGGGGTCGAACGGTCGCTTCTTCCGCTCGTTCACGGCCACCAGCCTCGACGGCGAATGGACACCGCAGCCTCAGGCCGAGACCCAGAGCAGCCCGTTCGCCGGGAGCGCCAACAGCGGCGCGACGGCCTGGACCCGGGACATCAGCCACGGCGACCTGGTGCGCACCAACCCCGACCAGACCAAGACCATCGACCCGTGCAACCTGCAGTTCCTCTACCAGGGGCGTGACCCCAGCTCTGACGGTATGGACTACGGCATCCTGCCCTACCGGCCGGGTGTGCTGACCCTGCAGCGCGACTGAGCGACACACAGCGATCCGGGCGGGCTCGGCGCACTGCCGAGCCCGCCCGGATCGCCTCTCAGGTGAACGGCTCGGCTCTTTGGTCAAGGAGGACCATGTCTGCTCTTTCCAGTACTCGAATTATCGCGCCGCTGTCGGGCCCGCGTCGGTGGTTGAAGCGGTTCCTCGCCGCGACCGTGGCGGCAGTGCTGACCGGAGGTGGCATCTTCGCGGTCACCGAGACGGCGGCCGCCGCGACGGTCGACCCCGCCGCCTGGTACGTGCTGGTGAACCGCACCAGCGGCAAGGCCCTGGACGTCAGCGGTGTGTCGACCGCCGATGGTGCCCCGCTGCACCAGTGGACCCGCACCAACGCCACCAACCAGCAGTTCCAGTTCGTGGACGCCGGCGGTGGCTACTACCGGATCAAGGCGCGGCACTCGGGCAAGGTGCTGGACGTGTCGAGCTGGTCGACGGCGGATGGCGCGGCCATTCACCAGTGGGCGGACCACGGCGGCACCAACCAGCAGTTCCGGCTGGCCGACTCCACCGACGGGTACGTCCGGCTGATCAACCGGAACAGCGACAAGGCGGTCGAGGTCCAGAACGCGGCGACCAATGACGGTGCCGGCGTCGTGCAGTACGGCGACTGGGGTGGCAGCAACCAGCAGTGGCAGCTCGTCCGGGTCGACGGCGGGGGCAGTCAGTGCACGCTTCCGTCGACGTACCGCTGGAACTCGACCGGCCCCCTGGCCCAGCCGAAGGCGGGGTGGGCATCGCTCAAGGACTTCACCGCCGTCGAGCACAACGGCAAGAAGGTCGTCTACGCCACGACGCACGGCTCGCGCCCCTATCCTGACGGCAACTGGGGACTGACGACCTTCAGCCCCTTCACGAACTGGTCCGACATGGCCACTGCCACCCAGAACACGATTCCCTTCATGGGCATCGCGCCGACGCTGTTCTACTTCGCCCCGAAGAACATCTGGGTGCTCGCGTACAACGGGGGCGGGCAAGGCACCTTCTCCTACCGCACCTCGAGCGACCCCACCAACCCCGACGGCTGGTCCGCGCAGCAGGAGCTGTTCACCGCGAACCTTCCCCCCACGGACGACGGAAGATCCCGAGGCGGCCTCGACGTGACCCTCATCGGCGACGACACGAACATGTACATGTTCTTCGTCGACGACGAAGGCAGTGTCTACCGGGCCGGCATGCCCATCGGGAACTTCCCGGGCAGCTTCGGTACGTCGTACACGGAGGTCATGCGCGACACGCCGCTCAACCTGTTCGAGGCGGTCGAGGTCTACAAGGTCCAGGGGCAGAACCAGTACCTCATGATCGTCGAGGCCCAGAACTACACCGGGTTCGGTCGCTACTTCCGCTCGTTCACGGCCACCAGCCTCGGCGGCACGTGGACACCGCAGGCCGGGGCTGAGACCGTGAACAGCCCGTTCGCCGGGAGCGCCAACAGCGGCGCGACGTCCTGGACCCGGGACATCAGCCACGGCGACCTGGTGCGCACCAACTCTGACCAGACCAAGACCATCGACCCCTGCAACCTGCAGTTCCTCTACCAGGGCCGCGCCCCCGCCACCGACGGCGGGGAGTACGGCACGCTGCCCTACCGGCCGGGTCTGCTGACCCTGCGGCGCGACTGAGCGACAAAGACGTTCGGCTCGATCAACCCGTGCAGTCCCGCCCTGACGGGCGGGACCGCACGGACCTACCGCGTGAGGAGTAGATGATGCGATCAAGAGCAAGGTGGCTCGGAGCAGCAGTGGCGCTGGGCGTCGTCCTGGCCACGGTGACGACAGGAACCGGACCCGCCAGCGCGGAGTCCAACGGCGGGGTGCGGGTGATGCCGCTGGGTGACTCGATCACCGAGGGTACTGCGACGCCGGGCGGGTCCCGGATCGGCCTGTGGCAGCGCCTGGCCAACGGCGGGTACACGGTGGACTTCGTCGGGTCGCAGTTCAACGGGCCGGCGAGCCTCGGCGACCACGATCACGAAGGCCACCCCGGGTGGCGTATCGACCAGATCGACGCGAACGTCGTCGGCTGGCTGAACTCCTACCAGCCGCAGACCGTGCTGCTGCACATCGGCACCAACGACATCCTGCAGAACTACAACGTCTCCACCGCCCCGAACCGGCTGTCCGCGCTGATCGACCGCATCACCACGACGGCACCGAACGCCAAGGTCTTCGTCGCCAAGATCATCCCGATCGGGTGGAGCGAGGGGAACGCGGCGGTCAACACCTTCAACGCTGCGATCCCCGGCATCGTGCAGAGCAAGGTGAACGCCGGCAAGAACGTGCACCTGGTCGACATGTACAGCGCCCTGACCGCCTCCGACCTGGACGACGGGGTCCACCCGACGCCCGGCGGCTACGACAAGATGGCCGCGGTCTGGTACGACGCACTGCGGTCGGTACCGGGCAGCATCGGTACCCCGAGTGGCAGCGCGAGCAGCACGCAGATCGTGGGGGCCCAGTCCGGCCGCTGTGTCGACGTCACCGGGGCCAGTACCGCCAACGGAGCCGACGCGCAGCTGTGGGACTGCGGGAGCGGCTCCAACCAGCGGTGGACCTACACCGCCGGCAAGGAGCTCAAGGTGTACGGCAACAAGTGCCTGGACGCCTACGGGCACGGGACCAGCAACGGCACCCGGGTGGTCATCTGGGACTGCAACGGACAGGCCAACCAGCAGTGGAACGTCAACGCCAACGGCACCATCACCGGCGTGGGGTCCGGCCTGTGCCTGGACGCCGCGGGCTTCGGCACCGGCAACGGCACGAAGGTCCAGCTCTGGACCTGCGGCAGCGGTCAGGCCAACCAGCAGTGGACGAGAAGGTAGCTGTCACGGCCGAGCGGAATCAACGCCGCGAGATCGGTCAGTTGCGCGCAGTTTGAAATGACTTCGGTCGGTTGCCTTGAGATCGGTCCATATGATTGACCGATCTCAAGGCAACCGACCGAAGTCGAACTCCGGCGGAGGCAACTGATTGATCTCACGCCCCCCGCCCAGCAGATCGTGTCCGGGCGGGAGGTTACGGGTCCGTGCGTTCCTCGAACGGGGACGGCATGTTCTGGATCAGGAACCAGCTGCGTTCGGCGAGGCGCGCCTCGTCCTCCTCGGTGCGGTTCGTGATCATGGCGTACACGATCACGCGGCGGTCGGCCCGCTTCGCCGGGTCGGTCTGGAACGTGTGTGCCTTGTAGCCGAGCTTCCGGATCGCCCGGCGTCCGCAGCGGCGGAACTGCGCGATGCCCTCCGTGTCCCACTCGTCGAAGTGGTCGGTGACCTGAAAGTCGATCTCCAGAGGTTGCATCATGGCCGCCACGAGCTCGTCATCGTCCACAGCTCGCCACGCTACGCCGCGCGTGCGGTGCGGGTCTCGCGGATGGCAGGGTGAATTCGCCGGAACGGAGCCGAATCGGGTAGGTGCTCAGCCGGTCCGCGCGATGCCGTGCTGGTAGGCGAGGATCACGAGGTGCACCCGGTCGCGGGCACCGAGCTTGGCGAGGATGCGGTTGACGTGGGTCTTGATCGTCGGCAGTGCGAGCGTGAGCTCGGCGGCGATCTCGGGGTTGGACAGTCCTCGTGCGATACCGAGGAAGACGTCGTACTCGCGCGGCGAGAGCAGTGCCCGAGGGGCGGTGTCGGCGCGGTCCAGGGTCGCGACGTGGGCCTCGATGAGCCGACCGGTGACCCGGGGTGCGAGGACGGCGTCCCCGGCCGCGACGGTCCGGATCGCGTCGGTGAGCTCGGCGGGTGTGGCGCTCTTCAGGAGGAAGGCGCTGGCGCCGGCCCGCAGGCTCTCGAAGGCGTAGACGTCGAGGTCGAACGTCGTGAGCACGACGACCCTCGTGCCCGGACCCGCCTCGGTGATGCGGCGGGTGGCCTCGATGCCGCCGATCCCGGGCATCCGCACGTCCATGAGCACCACGTCCGGCCGGAGGGTGCTGGCAAGGGCGACGGCTTCCTCGCCGGTGCCTGCCTCGCCGACGACGGCGATGTCGTCGGTCGCGGCCAGCACCAGCGAGTTGCCGGTACGGATGAGGGCGTGGTCGTCGACGAGGAGCACGCGGATCGGCGGGCGCGGCTCAGCCATCTACCGGGTCGTTCCTCTCGGTGCTCGCTTCTCTGGAGTCCGGGGCGGCGCGCGTACCGGCGGAGGCCAGGACGACGCGGGTGCGCCAGCCGCCGCCCGGCACCGCCGCGGACTCGGCCGCACCGCCGTGGGCGGCGGCGCGCTGGTGGATGCCGACCAGCCCGTGCCCCGGCGGGCCCTGCCGGGTGACCGGCCCGCCGTCGTCCGTGATGGTCAGGACGACGACGCCGTCGCCGTGGTCGACCGCCACGGTCGCCCCGGTGGGAGCGTGCGCGTGCCGGAGCGTGTTCGTCAGGGACTCCTGCGTGACCCGGTAGACGGCCTGCCGGAGGGCGGCGTCGGCCGGCAGCGCGGGCCCGGTCCGGGTCAGCGTGACGGGCAGCCCCGCGACCCGGAAACCCTCGGCCAGCTCCTCCAGGGCGGGGAGGTTGTCACCGGAGTGGTGGAGGTTGGCGTCGAGCCCGGCGTCGGCGTCGCGGAGCAGGGCCAGGGTGCGGTGCATGTCGCCGAGCGCGTCGCGGCCGACCGCGGCGATCTGCTCCACCGCCTTGCGCGACCGTTCGGGATGCTTCTGCGCGGCGCTGGTCGCGCCGTTGGCGAGGGCGACGATGACGGTGAGCGAGTGGGCGACGAGGTCGTGCATCTCGGCGGCGATGCGGGTGCGTTCGGTCAGGGCCGCGTTGTCGATCCGCTGGTTCATGGTCTCGGTGAGCCAGCGGGTGTGGTCCCGCCGGCTCCTGACCAGGAACCCTGCGGCGAGGGCGACCAGCGTGACGGGGTCCATCAGGGAGACGAGCTGCGGGCGGACCCCGCTCAGCGAGTACGGGACGGTGGCGAGCACGGCCACCGCAACCGCCGCGCCGTAGCCGATCACCGTGCGGGCCGTCGTCCGGCGGGAGGCGACCGTGTACAGCGCGGCAGCGAACGGCAGCATCGGAAGACCGAAGCCCGGCTGCGTGAGCGCGCCGAGCGCGCCGGCGAGGGCGGCCACGATCAGCACCGCGAGCGGCCACCGGCGGCGAGCCAGCAGGGCCCCGGCCGAGGCAGCGAGCAGGAGGTAACCCCACCATGCGCTGCCCTCGGCGCGGAGGCTCAGCGCGAGCAGATGGGGGAGCCCCGCGGCGACCACGACGACGACGTCCACGGTGCCCGGGTGCCCGCTTACCCAGAGCGCGAGGCGCGACGGCGGACGCGTCAGGTCCGCGGCCTCGACCCGCAGGCGCTCCGGCGTCATCGTTCCCCTCCTCGCGGTAGGTGTCCGGGTCCATTCTGCGTGGTGCGGCAGGTCAGCCGGCTGTGAGGCGGCATGTCGGGCCGCACGTCAGGCGTCTCGCAGGTGGAGCAGCACGCCCGCCACGAGCAGTGCGACGACCGCCCACAGCGCGAGCACGCCGAAACCCGTCCAGGGATCGAGCTGCGCGACGGAGTGGAAGTCGGAGATGAGCCGGCGCCCCGCAGAGGTCGGGGTGTAGTCGGCGGCTTCCCCGATGCCGGGGATCGACGACACCAGCGGCGGCGCCACGACCAGGAGCCCGAGCACGGCGGTGAGCGCGCCGGCGACGTGGCGCAGAGCAGCCGCCAGGCCCGTGGCGAGGACCGCGATCGCCGCGAGGTAGGCCCCCGAACCGAGCGCGAGCGCGACGGACTCTCCGAGCCGGGGCGCGTACACGACGTCGGACCCCGCCAGGATCAGCACCGAGAGGCCGAGGCCGCACGCCGCACCGATCGCACCGATCAGGAACCCGAGCGTGGCCAGTACGAGGGCCTTGGCGGCCAGCCAGGGTGATCGTGTCGGCAGGGCGAGCAGCGACAGCCGGGCCTGTCCCGACGTGTACTCGCCGGTGGTCGCGAGGACGGCCAGCACGGCGACGACGATCTGCGCCCACAGCACGCTGTCCATGAACTGCATCGGCTCGGCGGTGACCGGCTGCCCGGCGAACCGGGGATCGGCGAGCCGGGACCGCAGGCTGATCGAGAGCAGCGCGCCGGTGCCGGCGATCATGAGCAGTGCGCCGGCGGCGAGCACGCGGTGGGAGAGCAGCGTCCACAGCTTCACGGCTTCAGCGACGACCGCGCCGACGAGCAGGGGACGGGCCGGGGTCAGGGTGCTGCGGCGGGTCATCGGGTTACCTCCACTGTGTGCGTGCTGGTCAGAGCGTTCGAGCGCGTCGGTGCGCTCCTTGCCGTCAGACATCTCGAGCCCGCAGCGCGACGACGGCACCCGCGAGCGCGGCGGCCGTCCAGGCGAGCAGGACGGCGTATCCGCCCCAGGGCCCGAGCTCGGCGGAGGCGCCGTCGGGCGCGAGGAGCAGCAGGCCCGCCGACGTCGGCAGGTAGAGCGTGAGCTCCTGTACCTCAGGTACCGGGATCACGGTGGCGGCGAACGGGGTGACCCACAGGAACACGACCACCACGAGGATCGAGCCCGCGAGGTCGCGCACGATCGTCCCGATCCCGAGCGCCAGCACCGCGATCGTGCCCAGGTAGAGCCCGGCGCCGGCCACCAGCCGGGCCACGAGGGCCGGCTCCGCGCCCAGGTCGATACCTGTGGCGGATGCCAGGGCGAAGGCAGCTCCGCCCCCTGTGGCGCCGGCGACGAGCCCGACGGCGCCCACGACGAAGACCTTCCCGGCCAGGACCGGCCACCGGTTCGGCACGGCCAGGAACGTGACCCTGCTGGTGCCCGACGCCCACTCCGAGCAGATCAGCACCACCGCGAGCACCGCCAGCACGAACTGCGCCCACGCGACCCCGGCCAGCAGCTCGGTCGCCGTCGCCGCCGGGACGGGGCCCACGCCGTCCTGGGCCGACAGCAGCATCGCGGCGAGACCGATGATCAGGGCGAACGCGGCGCTCGCGGTGACCAGGTTCGAAGGGAGCGAGCGGAACTTCAGCCACTCGGCGCGCACGGACCGAGCCACGGCGGTCACGCCCCGCTCCCGCCCGCGGCGCCGGGCTGCGGTTCACCCACTTGTCCGCCGCGGTATTCGACGGCGTCCCGGGTCAGCCGGAGGTACGCCTCCTCGAGCGTCCGGCCGGCGTCGGAGGTCAGCTCCGCGATCGGCGCGTCCGCGATCAGCTCGCCCCGCCCGATCACCACCACGTGGTCCGCGACGAGTGCCAGCTCGCTCAGCAGGTGCGACGACAGGAACACCGTGCGCCCCTCGGCGGCGAGCGCGCTCAGCAGCCCGCGGATCCACGCGACGCCGTCCGGGTCCAGCCCGTTGACCGGCTCGTCCAGGATCAAGGTGTGCGGGTCGCCCAGCAGCGCGACGGCGATCCCCAGGCGCTGACCCATCCCGAGGGAGAACTTCCCTGCCCTGACACGTGCCGCGCTCTCGAGACCGGTCAGCCCGATCACCTCGTCGATCCGCGCCGCCCGGAACCCGTGCGTCGCGGCGACGGTGCGCAGATGATCGACAGCCCGCCGGGACCGGTGCGCGGACCTCGCGTCCAGCACCGTGCCCACCTCCCGCAGCGGCGCTCGCAGCCGGACGTACCGCACGCCGTCGATCAGCGCCCTGCCCGTGGTGGGGCGGTCGAGCCCGACGATCGAACGTATCGTCGTGGACTTGCCCGCCCCGTTCGGTCCGAGGAATCCGGTCACCTTTCCCGGCTGCACCTCGAACGACAGATCACGCACCGCCCAGGTCTTCCCGTACTGCTTGCCCAGTGACTGCACCTGAATACCCATCAGCGACCTCCGGTCTGCGAACGACGTGTGTCGACGCTACGAAGAGGCCGGTGGCCGGCGATGCCACCCCAGGGTTGAACTTCGGGTGGCCGGGCTCGGGCGCAGCCGGGGCGAAGGCGTCTCTCAGGAGCCCTCGGGCCGGGTCAGGGGGACCACACGGCGGTCCCCGAAGGAGACCATCTCGTGCACCGCGACGTCCGGGCTCGGGCCGGCGCGGCTGCGGCGTCGGCGTCACCCCGCTCTGCCGCGGCACGCCAGCGGGCGATGGTCGCGGCGGGATCTGAGATGTCCGGCACGGGTCTCTCCTGGTGATCGGTGGAGCGTCGGTACCTGCGGTGCGGGTGGGTCTCAGCCGGCCAGCTTGTTCATCGAGCGGATCTGGCTGTCGAAGATCCCGGCGGGAGCGAAACGGCGCAGCACGCTGGCGCGTCCGGCCAGGGTGCCCGCGGTGTAGCGCAGCCTCGGCTTCCGATCCGTCGCTGCCGTGACGATCACCGCGGCGACGACGGCGGGGTCGTCGCCGTGCTCGACGGCCTCCGCCATCACGCGGCCGAAGATCTGCCGTTGTTCCGCGTACACCGGCAGCGGCAGGTCAGGCTTCGTGCTGTTGGCCTCGAACCCGGTCCGGGTGTATGCGGGCTCGACGAGCAGCGACCGGATGCCGTACTGCCGGACCTCGTGGTCCAGGGACTGCGAGTAGCCCTCGATCGCGTGCTTGGAGGCGCCGTAGACGGCCATGTACGGCGCGGGGATGAATCCCTGCACGGACGAGAGGTTGATGATCCGTCCCGCGCCGCGCGCCCGCATGTGCGGCAGGACCTCCCGCACCATGCGCATGACGCCGAACACGTTGATGTCGAAGACGGCCTGGGCCTGCGCGACGGAGCTCTCCTCGGCCGCGCCGATCGAGCCGACCCCGGCGTTGTTGACGAGGACGTCGATCCGCCCGAACCGCTCGATCACCTGCGCGACGGTGGCGGTGGCCGAGGCGTCGTCGGCCACGTCGAGGTCGAGGAACGTCACGCCGTCCAGCGGTGCCGTGCGCGAGGCGTCGCGGCTGGTGCCGACCACGTCGAAACCCGCTTTGACCAGGCCGAGCGCGGCGGTCTTCCCGATACCGGAGGATGCACCGGTCACGAGGGCTACCGGGCGGGTCGTCGTCATCATGAACTCCTGGGCTCAGGTGGAAGGCACTGTGTTGTGATTTCCTACCGACTGGCCGCAACCGTAGACGGGTGAGTTGGAAATGGCAACACACCCGTCTAGGGTGAGTTGATGACCGATCTCGACCCGCCCACCGGCGTCCGCATGGCAGAGCTGCCTCTGGAGGTCCGGCCGTGCTCGCTCGCCGCCGCCCTGGAAGTCCTGGGGGAGCGGTGGTCGCTCCTGGTGCTGCGCGAGATCGGCTACGGCGTGCACCGGTTCGCCCGCATCGCGGGCTACACCGGGGTGTCCCGTGACATCCTCGCCGACCGGCTCCGCAAGCTGGAGGCCGCTGGCGTCATCGAGCGCCGGCCGTACAGCGACCACCCGCCGCGCCACGAGTACCACTTCACCGAGGCCGGCCGAGAGCTGTTCCCGGTGCTGCTCTCGCTCTCCCAGTGGGGCGACAAGTGGGCGGTGGACAACCCGGCCCTCACCCGCCGGCACACGTGCGGCGAACCGGTCCAGGTCGACCTGGTCTGTCACCACTGCGGCCGGCCGGTCACCCGCGACTCACTCCACCCGGAGCTCGCCGGCGCCTGACCGGCCGGGCCGACGCCAGAGCGGCGTCCGGATTCACCCTGGCCGCGTAGGCTCGTGCGGAAGTTTTGTCCGGATCTACGGCAGCACATCGCCCCGCTGGATCGAGCTTCGGTGCCGAGCTCAACCAGCGCTCGGGTACAGGGAGCGCAAGAGTCCGTGTCCGAAGCGCTCGAACCTCTCATCGCCGACGCCGTACGCCCACACTGCCGTGCCGACCGCCTCGCCGACGAGATCCCTGTGCCACTGCTCGGGGTCGCGAGGATCGTCTCCGTAACCATCGAGGAACGCGGCCTCGAGTCGAGGGTTGCGAGAGAAGTCCTGTCGGGCGAGGCGGACGAAGTCCTCAGTGGCAGGGCGTAGGTCGGCGCGGCCGAAGTCGATCACCCGCACGACTCCGTCATCGATGAGCCAGTTGCGTGGCTGCCAGTCGCCGTGGGTGGGCACTACATCCGATCCTCCGCCGGGCCAGGTCGACACATCAGAACGGACCATCTGCTCGATGCCTGGATCGATTCGGTGCGGCCGATCAAGATCTCGTCGGACTCGTGCGCGGAACTTGTCACGCCACTCGGGGTCGTGAGCCGACACCTGGCCGTGGTACCTGGCCAGCAGCTCACCCGCCTGGCGATAGGTGTCAGGATCGTCCTGGGCTGAAGTGCCTTCCAGGAGCTGGCCGGGCAGGTAGCGGGTGATCAGCACCTTGGCTGATGCGTCGCCGTAGAGGAGCGTTGGTGCGTGGCCGGTTGTGGCCAAGGGGTGCGTCCACTCCCTGTGGGCTCGAAGCTCGCGTCCGATGTGGCTGTCGTCTGGTCCGCCGGCCTTGGCGACGAGGCGACCCTGGTTGCTGCTCAGCTCGAGGACCACGGTGTCGACCAAGCCCCAGCTGTGGTCGGCGAGGAGCCGTGCATCTGGTACCCAGCGACCCAGCAGATCGCGCTGTTCGGGTCTCAGCCGGCTCAGTTCGTCACCCACGGCGCGTGTCGGCGCAGCGCAGCAAAGGGATGGTGCGGAGACCAGGCATGGGATCACTCTGCCACTGGTGCGTCTCGGAGATCCAGGCGTCGCGGCATGGCCTGGGGTGCAGCTGAACAGGCCGGCTACCGTGCGTGGCATGCCTTCAGATAGCTGAGGAACGATGCCTGAAGTCCGGTGACATGTGTCTCATGCAACATCGTGTTCGAGACCTGCTCCGACCGGCCCTTGATGTGCAGCTGGTCCAGGACCGCGAGGACGTTGCGCGCCATTCCTCGGTAGATCGGGATATCTCCGAGCGCTTCGGCTTCGTTCAGCGTGATGTGCAGGCGCGGTGGAGCGGAGTCCCCGCCGGGCTCGGGCAGGGCTTCGACCAGCTCGAAGATCTGGCTGTCCGTACTCACCACACCGGGGCTGCCCGCACCGAAGGTCGTGAACGGTGCTGCCCCGCGCAGCCAGGCATAGAGGGTGAAGAGGCCTCCGTAGGAGTAGCCGAAGAGTCCGTGCCCGTACTCGCTGACGCGCAGCTTCGACTGCAGCCGGGGGTGGAGCTCGGTGGTGAGGAAGTCGAGGAAGGTGTCCGCGTGCGTGTCCGAGAGCTCCGCGAGGTAGGCCTCCATCTGCTCCTGGGTCATCTTCCCGGTGTCGCGCGCCCACTCGACGGTGGCCACCATCTCCGCGCTGACAGGTTCGCCCGGCGGGACCAGATCTCGGTTGCGCAGGTGCTCCCAGGCCGTGGCCTCCTCGCCGGCGTACCCGATGCTGACCTGGATGTAGGGGCCGATCGTCAGGAACGGGTCTGCCTGGACGACGATCAGGGGCGCGGTGAGGCCAACGGTCCAGTTGCCGTCCACCACGTAGATCAGGGGGAGCGGATCTGTGGAGTCCGCATAGCCGGGCGGTGTGGTCACCCAGACGCCGTAGCTGTGCCCCGACCGTGCGGTGGTCTCGAAGTACTCCGTGTCCGGCAGGCAGCCGTGCAGCATCTCGCTCATCGAGCTTCTCCTTTCAGGGCGCCGCCGTTCCGCACCACGAGGACGACCCCCTCGAAGGCCTGGCGCAGCGTCCTCAACAGTGGTTAATTCGCTGTCCGGTACGCTACTCAACAGTGGTGAGTTCGTCAACGGGAGGTACCGTGAGATCGCCGGTCGGAGAAGGTCGGGAGCGGCTGCTGGAGGCGCTGTTCGACGAGTTCGGTGAGAACGGCCCGGGCGCGAACCTGTCGATGCGCCAGGTCGCCGAGCGGCTCGGTGTGCACCACACGCTGCTCACCTATCACTTCGGTTCGCGGCCAGGTCTGCTGCGCGCCGTGCTCTCGGAGGCTCGCCGCCGCGACAACCTCGTCATCGCCGCGGCCGGCGACGAGCTCGGATTCGAAGCCCTGTGCAGGACCATCTGGAGCTTCTACTCGGACCCTGCGCACGAGGACCGGATCCGTGCCTTCTTCCACCTGGTCGGGCTCGCCGTCTACGAGCACGACGCATTCCACGAGTTCGTCGCGGACATAGACGACCTGGCGCGCATCCTCGAGGCGGCAGCCCTTCGCGACGGCGCCACGCCTGCGCAGGCGGAACGGCAGAGCATCATCGCCACTTCGTGCCTGCGGGGACTGCTGCTGCAGCGACTACTGACCCCCACTGCCGAGATCGACGCCGCGGCCGAGCATTTCATCACCTCGCTGGGGGCTTTCACGGGTGAGGAGCGCCCGTCGTGAACCACCCGGCGTTGAACCGCCGGTGTCCTGTGTCTGAGGTTCGCGTTCCAGGTTCGCGGTATCGCGAGATCGGTCGGATGCACGCGGCCCGGAGCGAGATCGGTCGCTTGCCCTGAGATCGGTCAATCAACCGACCGATCTCAGGGCAAGCGACCGATCTCGAACTACAACGAGTGCGACGGACCGAACTCGGGCCGGCGGCACGCTGCCGTGACTACCTCACGCCACAGCTCGGGGTGGGTCTGCCAGAAGTCGTGCGGGACGTCGGGAACCGTCTCCAAACGGCCGCCCGGGACGAGCTCGGCCAGCTGCGCGAGTGGCCACGACGGGCGGATGTCCGCGCCCGCGGCCAGGAACGCCATCGGCACCCGCGAGTCGGCGAGGCCGCGCCACAGGCCGGGCTCGTGGATCCAGTCGAGGAACGACTCCTGGAGCGCGGCGTAGACCTCTGCCGACCAGGCGATGTCGGGGCCCGGATCCGCGGCCTTTCCCGCCTCGTACTCCGCGGACCAGGAGCGGTCCTTGTGCAGGCCGTGCCCGGCGATCCCGACGACCTGGACCACCGACTCCGGACGGTCGAGCGCATAGCGGACGGCGAGGTCGCTGCCCCAGGAGTGGCCGAGCACGGTCCACCGTTCGATGCCCGCCGCTCTGCGCACCTCCTCGAGGTCGGCCACGGCGTGCGCCATCGTGTGTGGCCCGCCTCCGGACCGGCCGACGCCGCGGGGTTCCGGGAACCAGGCTCGGAAGCCTTGCGGAGCCAGTTCGTCGGACTCCAGGTAGTGGACGGCGCCAGGTCCGCCTGACAGCACGACGACGTCCGGCCCGGCACCGCAGACGCCTACATGGAGTCGCGCGCCGTCAGGTGTCGTCACGATCGCGGAGTCCATCGCGTGATGCTATCGACCGCCGGGCACGCCCGGAGGCTGACGTGTGATCGTCCTGGCCTCAGCAGTAGCGTGGCCTCATGACGGACCAGGCAGACACGGACAAGGCGGACATGGGACCCGTGTTCGACGGCGTGAAGATCGGGCGGCCGGCGACCGGTGCCCTGCTGACCGAGGGATACCGGACGATGGAAGACCTCCCCGAGAACCTCGACGAGCTGCTTCCCGTCCACGGCGTCGGCCCCAAGGCGGTGCGCCTCCTCACCGAGGCGCGTGCCGCGCGTCCCTGACGCGAACCTATTCGTCCGGGCCGGTGACGCTGAACCCCTGCTCGTTGCCGTAACGGATGACCGACTCCTGCCAGGCTCTGTGCCCGTCCGCGAGGGTCCCCGAGCCGGTGTAGGCCTGGCCGACGGTGTCGGGGAAGACGCTGTTGGCGTGCACCTGATAGGGCAGGTACTGCCAGCCGGGAACGACGTGGGCGGCTGAGTCGGCCAGGACCTTGTTGATCTGCTGCCCGCCGAAGAAGTCGGGTTCCTCGGCGAGGAAGGCGGGATCGGTCAGGTCTCGCATCGTGGCAGGGAAGGCGCCGGCCTCCAGACGGGTGGTGACGCCGTCGCCGATGTTCGCGTACTTGAGGAAGGCGTACGCCAGCTCCTTGTTCTGGCTTCCTTCCGGGATCGCCAGCGCGGAGCCGCCGTTCTCAGCGGTCTGGTAGGTCCCCTTGGTCCACTGGGGGATCCGCGCGACGCGCCAGTCGCCTGACGCCGCGCCGGCACCGGTCTCGAGGTTCGCGGGCATCCAGGCGCCCGTCACGAGCGCGGCGATCTCGCCGGTGCCCAGGGCCTGGAACCAGACGTCCGACCAGGCGGGGATGTCGGCGAGCAGGCCACGGTCGATGAGCTGCTGCCACATGCGCGCGAACCGCGTGCTGCCCTCGTCGGCGAGGTCCACCGTGACGTTCGTGCCGTCCACCTTGAACGGGTGACCGCCGGCCTGCCAGATCATCGACGTCGTGAATCCGGCGTCGCCGCTGTCCGACGTGATGTACGCGTCCGGGTCGTGCGCATGGATGGCCTCCGCGGCGGCGACGAACTCCTCCCACGTCGTGGGCACCGTCACGCCCGCCTCCTGGAAGACCTTCGCGTTGTAGAAGAGGGCCATCGGGCCGGAGTCCATCGGCAGGCCGTACACGGCCTCGTCCCCTGTCGCGCCGTCGGTAGCGGTCACGGCACCCCACGGACCTGCCGAGAAGGACCTGCTCAGGTCACCCGCGCCGAACTCGGTCAGGTCCGCCAGCGAGCCGGCGATGGAGAACTGCGGCAGTGCGTAGTACTCCATCTGCGTGATGTCGGGGACGCCGGAGCCCGCGCTGATCGCGTTCTGCAGGGCGACGTAGTGGTCGTTGCCCGTTCCGACGTTCGCCATCTCGACGTTCACGTTGGGGTACTTGGCCTCGAAGTCCTCGACGACCTTGTCCAGCGTGGGCTCCCATGCCCAGACCAGCAGGTCGCCGCCCTCCCGGAGGACGGCGTCGTGCGCACCGTGGGACAGTCCGGCACGGTCGGCGCTGCCCCCTGCGACCGTCCGGGGGGCGCCGCAGGCGGTGAGTGCCAGCGCCAGGACGCACGCACTGGTGAGTGCTGCCACGGTCCAGCGGCGGATGGCTGGTGGTGCGGGTGCGGACATGTGGCGGGGTAACCCTTTCGGTCGGCGGGTCAAGCATCCGGCCCGCGAGCTGGGGCGGCAACCCGTAGCCGCCACCCCAGCCGGGACCGGACCGCGTGGTCCAGCGACTTGTCCGGATCGGTCAGCGCAGCTCGATCCGGCTCACGCGCAGGAGGCCGAGGAGGAAGGGCACCGCGACCCACAGGCCGATCGAGGAGAGGAGCGGGCCCACCGCCGCAGAGGTCATCTCGCCGTCGGCCAGCGGGACCGCCGTGGCGTTGAGGTCGAGCCAGCTCGCGAGCGTGCTGCCGAGATCGCCGGTGAGGCTGACGAACCCCCAGGCGATCGACGCGACGAGGTAGACGACGATCGATGCCGCACCGTTGAGCAGCATGGAACCCAGCGCGATACCGCACAGCGTGAACAGGACGTTGGTCGCCGTCCAGCCGGCGAGTACCGCCGGGTCGAGCGTGAAGCTCGCCGCCGTGTCCCGTGCGGCGGCCACGGCGGCGGTCGTCGGGTAGGCGACCGCGATCATCAGGGCACTGGTGACGATCGCCACCGCGGTTCCGGCGGCGGCCTTGGCGACGAGCACGCGCCAGCGGCGCGGTTCGAGGGCGAAGGTCGTGAGCGCGGTGCGCCTGCTCCACTCGCTCGTCACCGAGATGATCCCGAGGATCGGGAGGAACAGGCTCAGGACGGGCCCTGTGCTGGTGGCCACGGCCTGGAGGTGCTGGACGTCCTGTGTGAAGACGAAGGTGCGGAGGAGCATCGCCCCGACGGCCCCGAGCACGAGCAGCGTCAGGAGCACGACCGCGGTCCGGGTGTCGGTGAGCTTGCGGATCTCCACCGCGGTCAGACGCGCGAACGGGACGGTGCGTGAGGGCCTTCCGTCCACGCGTAGTCGGCTGGCGTAGGGCAGGGTCGTGGTGCTCATGCTGCGCTCCGATCGTCTGTCGAGGTGAGGTTGAAGTAGCGGTTCTCCAGGTCCTGCGCCGCGCTGGGGTCGATCGCGCCGGCCTCGAGGATGCGGCCGCGGCCGATGATGACGACGCGGTCGGCGAGCTGTGCCACCTCGTGCAGCAGGTGGGAGCTCAGCAGCACGGCGCACCCGTCGTCCGCGACGGCACGCAGCAGGTCGCGGATGGCCCGGATGCCCTGCGGGTCGAGGCCGTTCGCCGGCTCGTCGAGGACGAGCGCCTTCGGTGCACCCAGGAGGGCCTGCGCTATCCCGAGGCGCTGACGCATACCGAGCGAGTAGCCCTTGACCGTGCGCCGGCTCTCGGCGACGGTGAGGCCGACGAGATCGAGCACCTGTCCGACGCGTCGGCGGTCGACGCCGATCATCGCCGCGGCGATGCCCAGGGTCTCGGCACCCGTGCGTCCGGGGTGGACGGCCTGCGCGTCGAGCAGGGCGCCCACCGTTCCTGCGGGGTTGCGGATCGTCGCGTACTGCTGCCCGTCGATCGTCGCCCGGCCCGAGGAGGCCCGGGTGTGGCCGAGGAGGATCCGCATCGCGGTGGTCTTGCCGGCGCCGTTGGGCCCGAGGAAGCCCGTGATGGAGCTCGCCGGCACCTCGAACGAGACGTCGTCGAGCGCGAGGGACGCGCCGTAGCGCTTGGTGACATGGTCGAAAGTGATCATGGGTCCAGTCCACCCGGCGCGGGGTCGCCGGTGCTACGGACCTCGGGCCATACCGGGCGCCGCAGGTCTCCTCCGAGCCGACCGGAACGTAGACCTTGGTCTATCCGGTCGTGGCCCGAGGTCACTGGCACCGCCCTGACCCGCTGCCTACGATCGGTCGCGATGAGACCACTTACCGGCAGGCAAGAGCTGCTGCGCTACGCCATCGCCTCGGTCCCGCTGGTCCTGGTCGGAGTCGGCTGGGCGTTCGTCATCGCGAACGACATCGCCGGGTGGCCGGAGGCCGCGCTCGACCTGGCCCTCGGAGTGGTCGGCCTGGTCCTGCTGCGCTGGCGCCGCCGGCTGCCGTTCACCATCGCGGTCGGCACCGCCCTGCTGACCATCGGGTCAGGGTCGGCCACGGGTGCCGCGTACGTCGCCCTCGTCTCGCTCGCCACCCACCGCGACGGCCGACGTACAGCCGCAGCGGCCGCGGTGTTGTGGCTCGCGTTCGTCGGCACCACGTTCGTCGACTCCGGATGGGGATCGACGACCACCCTGGTGGCTGCCATCGCCGGCACCGTGATGGTCGCGTGCCTGGTTGGCTTCGGCCTCTACCGGAGAAGCAGGTGGGAGCTCGAGCTGTCGGAGGAACGACGGCAGGAGAGTGAGCGGCGCGACGGGCTGGAGCGTGCGCGTGCGGGAGAACGGGCGAGGATCGCGCGCGAGATGCACGACGTGCTCGCCCACCGGCTGTCGATCCTGTCCCTGCACGCAGGCGCGCTCGCGCACCGTACCGACCTGACCGCCGACGAGGTCCGCCAGGCCGCGGCGGTCATCCGGGACAATGCGCACGCCTCGCTCGAGGAGCTGCGCGGCACTCTCGGCTCCCTGCGCGAGGAGGACCCGCTGGGTGGCCCGCAGCCCTCCTTCGACGATCTGCCCGCTCTCGTCGCCGAGGTGCGAGAGGCAGGCCAGCGCGTCGGGTACCGCTCGGCGCTCGAGCACGTCGAGCAGCTGCCCCCGCAGGTGGGCAGACACATCTATCGCATAGTGCAGGAGGCCCTGACCAACGCGCGCAAGCACGCGCCGGGCGCGCCCGTGACCGTCGAGCTGAGTGGTGCGTCCGGGACATCCGTCGAGGTCCGCGTGACGAACGCGGCGCGCCTCCCGGGTAAGGCCTCCGTATCCTCCGACGGGCTAGGACTCATCGGGCTCGGCGAGCGGGCGGCACTCCTCGGCGGCACCCTGACCCATCACAACGACGGCGACCGGTTCGTCGTGGAGGCCTCTCTGCCATGGAGCGTGACCGAGTGATCCGCCTCCTGCTCGTCGACGACGACCCGCTCGTCCGCCGCGGCCTCAGCCTGATCCTCGGCGGCGAGAGCGACATCGAGATCGTCGGCGAGGCCGCCGACGGGATCGAGGCCGAGATCGCGGCCCGCGATCTCGCTCCCGACGTCGTGCTCATGGACGTCCGGATGCCCCACCAGGACGGCGTCACGACGGCAGAGGCCCTGCTCCAGCGGCCCGACCCGCCGGCGATCATCATGCTGACCACGTTCCACGTGGACGACCTGGTGCTGCGCGCGCTCGCCGCCGGGGTAGCGGGTTACATCCTGAAGGACGCCGCACCCGAGAAGGTGATCGCGGCCATCCGGTCAGTGGCGGACGGCGAGCCCGTCATGTCGCCGACCGTCGCCCGCCAGGTGATCACGGCGGCGACGGCGGGCACGGCCGACGGCGCGAAGCGCGAGAGCGCACGCGCCGGGCTCGACGTCCTGACGCCGCGCGAGCTCGACGTCGCCCTGGAGATCTCGCGCGGCGCGAGCAACGCGGAGATCGCCGCGCGGCTGTTCGTCAGCGTCGCGACCGTCAAGGCCACGGTGACCCGCATCTTCCTCAAGCTCGAGACCGACAACCGCGTGACCATCGCGCTGCGCGTCCGCGACGCCGGCCTCCTCTGAGCAGCGGCGAGAGCGCCGGCCCGCGTTCCCTGTCCACCGGCTTGACCGGCGCTCACTCTCCGCTAACCCGCGCCTTGCGACAGTGATGGCTCCGGTACGTCCGTTATGCCAGGGAGACATCCATGAAGAAGATTTGGGTCATCGGCGCAGGGGCAGTGCTGGCCGCCGCAGCATTTGGCGGACCGGCCGTAGCCACCGCCGTGGCCGCTGCGCCGCAGCACGCGCAGTCCGCCAGCCACGCGCAGGCGGCGACCCAGCACGGCACGCCGACCAAGGCCGAGATCAGCGCTCTCTTCGACCGCTGGAACGCCGCGGTCGAGACCGGCGACCCGGAGGAGGTGGCCGACCTCTACGCCCCGGACGCGGTGCTGCTGCCCACGCTCTCGCCAGTGGTCCGGACGGACCGCGCCGGGCTCGTGGACTACTTCGAGCACTTCCTCGCGAAGAACCCGAGCGGGGAGCGGACCCAGTCCGTCATCGAGGTGCTCGACAAGAACACGGCGATCGACACCGGTCTGTACACGTTCACCTTCACCGCCGACGACGGCACGCAGACCTTCGCGGACGCGCGCTACACCTTCGTGTACGAGAAGGTGCACGGCGAGTGGCTGATCATCAACCACCACTCGTCGCTGTTGCCTGCCGCCAGCTGATCCGTACGGTCAGTCCGCCGGTGGGGGCGTCGTCGAGCACGACGTCCCCACCGGCGTCCGCGACGAGCTGTCTCACGATCGCCAGACCGAGCCCGGAGCCGGACCTGCCCGTATGACCCGGCCCGCGCCAGAACCGGTCGAACGCGCGGGCCTTCTCGTCGTCTGTCATGCCCGGGCCCTCGTCGCGGACCTCGAGCACGACGCCGTCGGCCCCGGCCCGTACGTCGAGGGTGATGGCCGCCCCGTCGGGCGAGACGCTCAGCGCGTTCGAGAGCACGTTGTCCAGGACCTGCTCGATCTGTCCCGGGCCCGCCAGGACCACCGGATCGGCGTCCCAGGCTCCGGTCAGCCGGAACGCGACGTCGCGTTCGTCGCCCTCGAGGCGCCAGAGGTCGAGCCGCTGCCGGACCAGCTCCGTCAGGTGCACCGGTTGCGTGCCGACGGTGCGGGCCTCGGCCCTTGCCAGCACGAGCAGCCCGTTGACCAGGCCGCTGATCCGGGTCACCTCCCGGCTCGCCCGTTCGACGTCCTCCCGGACGGCCGTGTCCTCGACGCCGTCGGCGATGTTCTCCAGCGACAGCTGGAGCACGGTCAGCGGCGTCCGGAGCTGGTGGGAGGCGTCGGCCACGAACACCCGCTGGGCCGCGACCAGGGTCTCCAGGCGTTCGGCGGCGGAGTTCAGGGCCAGCGCCAGCGTCTGCGTCTCCGGTGGGCCCGCGACGGCGGTGCGGGCCGCGAGGTCGCCGTCGCTGAGCCTGCCGGCCATCGTCTGCAGGTCGCCCAGCGGCTTGGTCAGCAGGCGCACCGCCAGCGCGCCGAGCAGCGCCGTCACCGCGAGGATGCCGACGGCGAGCAGGGCCCGCAGCTGCCAGACGTCCAGGACCCGTTCGCGGAGCGCGCTGGTCGGGTAGCTGATCCGCACGGCGCCGTTCGGCGTCGCCGGGACGGTCACGACCAGCTCGACGTCACTCCACTCGGCAGTGGCGTCCCCGCCGTCCCACGACTCGAGCACGGCCACGCCGCCGGGCGTGTCGCGCTCGTACGCCGACATCGTCTCGGCCAGTGCGGCGCGCGCGTCGGTGTCGCCGTCCGCCAGCAGGAGCGCCATCGTCATGGCGTCGCCCTGGACGGTCGCCTCGGTGTCGTCCCGCAGGTGGTTGCCGACGGGAACCGAGAGCGGCAGCTTGAAGGCCAGGAGCGCTATCGCGATCAGGATCACGTAGCTGACGATCAGCCGCCGGGTCATTGCTCGGCGCCCTCGACGACCAGGCGGTAGCCGACGCCCCGCACCGCCTCGATGGTCAGCGCGCCCGCGAACTTCCGCCGCAGCGCGGAGGTGTGCACGTCGAGGGTCTTCGTGGGACCGAACCAGTTCAGGTCCCAGACCACCTCCATGATCCGTTCCCGGGTCAGGAGGGCGCCCGGCTGCTCGGTCAGGAAGGCGAGGAGCTCGTACTCCTTGCGCGCGAGCGGCACCTCGACGTCGTCGAGGTAGGCGCGTGCCGCTCTCCGGTCGATGGTGACGCGGCCGTAGTGGCCGACGCCGGCCGGGCCGCCGCCGGGGTTCACCCGCCGCATCACGGCCCTGATCCGGGCGATCACCTCTCGCACCCCGAACGGCTTGGAGACGTAGTCGTCAGCCCCGAGCTCCAGGCCCGCCACCCGGTCGACCTCGTCGCTGCGCGCACTGATGACGATGATGGGGACGTCGCTGCGTGCCCGCAGCTCCCGGCACACGTCCAGCCCGTCGGTGTCGGGCAGCCCCAGGTCCAGCAGGACGACGTCGCCCGGGTCGGCCCGCAGCGCGTCGGCGCCGCTCGCCACCCACTCGACCTCGTACCCGTACCGGACCAGCCCGCGTTGCAACGACATCGCCAGCGACTCGTCGTCTTCCACCAGGAGCACGTGCACGAACGAACACTAATCCTCCGCGGAGCCGCGGCCGGCCGTCGTCATCGCGCGGTGGAGGCCCGCTCGACGATGTGCCACTGATCGGTGAAGTCGGCACGCGTGCCTGTGAGGGCGTACCGGGCGCACGCAGCGCCCTGCTCGCGCATGGACTGCGCGACCGAGGTGATGCCCTGGGCGCGCGCGGCCTCCGCGTCGTCCCAGCCGGTGAGCGCGACGTCGGTCGGCACGTGCAGCCCGGCGGCCTCGATGGCGCGGAAGGCGCCGGACGCGAGCTCGTCGCTCATCGTGGCGAGGGCGTCCGGGCGGTCGGCGCGCGACATGAGCTCCTGGGTCATGGCACGTGCCTCGCGGGCGTCGTTCGTCGAGCACACGGCGACGAGCACGTCGGCCCAGTCGGTGCCGACGTCGTCGGCAGCGTCCCGGAAGCCGAGCAACCGCTCGCGGGTCACGGGAAACGTCGCGTCGTCCGGGTCGGGACCGGCGACGACGGCCGCCGCACGCGCAGCGGTGAGGGGGAAGCTCAGCACTGCCGGCACCGTGCCGCCGGCGAAGACCAGTCGGCCGATCGCCCGGGCCGCCGCACGGTTGTCGATCCCCACGACGTGCGCGCCTGCGGCGGCCGGGCCGCTGTGCACGACGACGGGGCGGCCGGTCGCGATCGCCGCGTCCACCACCGGTGCGCCGTCCTCCGTCGTCCACAGCACGTAGCCGTCCACGGCCGCCGCGCTGATCCGCGCCACGTCCGTGGTGGCGTCGGCGACCGGCAGGATCGTCATCGCCTGTCCCTGCTCGGCGCACACCTCCGCCACGCCCGCCATGAAGGCCGTCGCCTGCGGATCGTCGAACGCGTACGTCAGATGCTCGCCCAGCACCACGCCGAGCGCCCCCGCCCTGCCCCGGCGCAGCGATCTGGCGGCCGGGTCGGGCGCCGTGAAGCCCAGGGTCCGGGCAGCGGCGAGGACCTTCTCCCGCGAGGCCGCGGAGACCCGCTCCGGCCTGCCGAACGTGTACGACGCCGTCATCGTCGAGACGCCGGCGAGCTCAGCGACCTGCGCCAGCGTGGCTCGGCGCGGGACATGGCTGTTCACGGACAGGAGTCTATGCGCGGACGGCGGCGTTGTGTAGCGTTACACAGATGTCACGACACTTTCGAGCCGTGCCGTCCACGGCTGCTGCCGCGACGATCGCCTTCGCGGTCTTCGGAGCCTTCTGGGGTGCCTGGGGTGCCTCGAT
This sequence comes from Promicromonospora alba, assembly GCF_042654905.1. Classification (NCBI taxonomy): domain Bacteria; kingdom Bacillati; phylum Actinomycetota; class Actinomycetes; order Micrococcales; family Promicromonosporaceae; genus Promicromonospora; species Promicromonospora alba. The sequence goes on along the minus strand of NZ_JBHSFI010000002.1, from coordinate 311,098 downwards.
CCCCGGGTTTCGGGCCCAGGCGGGGCTCGATCACGCCGGGCTCGGTGTGGCCCTGCTGTTCGTCGGGGCCGGGGCGCTGCCCGCGATGCTGCTCACCGGCCGGGCGATCGACCGGTGGGGTCTGCGCGTGGCCGCGGTCGCCATCGCCGCGCTGGGGCTGGTGGGCGCCGGCGCCGTCTTCCTCGCCAAGGACCTGGCCGGCGCGTCGCTCGCCCTGGCACTGATCGGCGTCACCTCCGGCGCCTCGGACGTCGCGATCAACTCCGTCGCGGGACGCGCCGAACGGGAGGCGGGACGCCCGTTCATCACCCGGGTGCACGGCGTCTTCTCCTCGTTCGTCGTGGTCGCCAGCCTCGGTACCGGTCTGCTCACGAGCGCCGGGGCGCCGGTCGTGACCCCGTTCGCCATCGTCGCGGTGGCCGCGCTCCTCGCCGCGGCGGTGATGGCGAGGGTGCTTCCCGCCAGGCCCGGCGCCGCGGTGCCCGCCCAGCCGGTCCCGGCCGGGAGCGCCGACACGCGGCTCCCCGCCCTGCCCACCCTGTCGCTGATCGGCCTGGGCCTGCTCGGCGCGCTGGCCTTCGCCAGCGAGAACGCCCACCAGAGCTGGAGCGCCATCTTCGCCACCGACGCGCTCGGCGCCAGCCCCGCGGTCGGCACGTTGGCCCCGGCGGTCTTCGCCGCCACCGCGGCGATCACCCGGTTCAGCACCGGACGCATCAGCGCCGCGTACGCCCGTCCGACCATCGCCGCCGGCGCGACCGCCGCCGCGGCCGGCGCCGTGGTCGTCGCGTTCGGCCCCGACCTGGCGGTGAGCGCGCTGGGCATCGCGCTCGCGGCAGCAGGCACCGCCGTCCTGTTCCCGATGATCCTGTCCGTCGTCTCGTCCCGCGTCGACGAGGCCAACCGTGGCCGCGCCACCTCGACGGCGTCCACCGTCGCCTATCTCGGGTTCCTGCTCGGGCCGTCCTACGTGGGCTTCTGGTCCGACGCGGTAGGCCTGCGCGGCGCGATGCTCGCCGTCGCATGCCTCGGCGCGCTGCTCCTGCTGCTCACTCCGCTGATCACGCCGGGGGAGAGGGCGGCTGACCGTCGCGTGCGTAGACCTCGCGCCAGTGCTCGGCGGAGCGCGCCAGGTCCTCGCTGACGCGCTGGAGGAACTGGCCCATCCCCTCCAGCCGGGCACCGGCGGGGGTGGTACCGCCGAGCCTCCGCGCACCTTCCCTGCACACCTCGGCGATCTGGAGGTCGACGCGCACGCTGGCCATGACCGCCTCGAACCAGATGTCCTCGTCGACGACGTAGCGCTCCGCCCGGCTGCGGGAGTCGCGTTCGCGCCGCAGGAGCTTCTGGTTCTCGAGGTAGCCCACGGCCTTGGAGATCGCGGCGGGGCTGACCTGCAGGCGCCGGACGAGCTCCGCCGAGGTGAGGCTGCCGCCGTCGGTGGTGAGGAGCGCGGCGAGCACCCTGGCCATCATCGGGGGAATGCCGGACCGGATCATGAGCTCGGCGGTCCGCTCGGCCACCTCGCCCACGATCCGCGGGTCGCGCCCGTCGAGGTCGTCGCTTCCCGGTGGACGGGACGCCGGCGCGGTTCCGCGCCGCGGCGGTCGCTTGCCGGCCTGGTGCGCGTCGGACGCGTCGTAGGCGGTGGGCCCGCCGTTACGCATGACGTCGCGGACGACGGTCTCGACGGACGGCGCGCACTGGATGCCGCACAGCCGCTACGGCCTCGGCGTCTTCGAGCTTGACGGCGCGGCGACCGGCGGCCCGACGCTGCGTGGCGCGGCGGGCAGCCTCTGGGGCCACTTCTTCTTCGCGGTCAGCTCCCCGGACGGCGAGCACGCGGTCGCCGCCCACACCAACACCGAGTGGAAGTCCTGGGAGCCGATGTTCGAGATCATCCGGGCGGAGTTCGGCGAACCTGCCAGCGACTGACGCGCGGGCCACCGCCGGTTCACCCGGTGGTCGGGCCGCGGCTACCCGGACGTCTTCCGGCGCGGTTAGAACGGGAGCCATGAACCCTGGTCCCGAAATCGACCGGCGCACCCTGCTCGGTGCCGCCGGCCTCGCCGCCACCGGACTGCTGCTGCCGGCCGCGCCGGGCTTCGCCGCTCCCGCGTTCGCGCGGGCCGGCCGCCCGTCGCTGACCCACGGCGTACAGCTCGGCGATCCGCGCACGGACGGGGCGGTGGTGTGGACCCGGGCCGACCGGCCGGCGCGGATGTTCGTCGAGATCTCCCGCGATCCGGACTTCCGGCGCGCGGTGCGGATCCGCGGCCCGTTGCTGACGCCGACGACCGACGGCACCGGTGAGGTGCGGCTGACCGGCCTGCCGGCGGGGCAGGAGGTGCACTACCGCGTCGTCGCGCAGGACCTGGACGGCCGGGCCGACAGCGAGGCACTGACCGGACAGTTCCGCACCGTGCCCCGGGACCGCAGGGACGTGCGGTTCGTGTGGTCGGGGGACGTCGTCGGCCAGGGGTGGGGGATCAACCCCGACATCGGCGGCATGACGATCTACGACGCGATGGCCGCCCGCAACCCCGACTTCTTCCTGCACAGCGGCGACACCGTGTACGCGGACGGGCCGCTCCAGGAGGCCGTGACGCTGCCCGACGGGCGGGTCTGGCGCAACGTCGTCACGCCGGAGAAGTCCAAGGTGGCCGAGACGCTTGCCGAGTATCGCGGGCAGTTCGCCTACAACCTGCTCGACGAGAACGTGCGCCGCTTCGCCGCCAAGGTGCCCCAGATCGTGCAGTGGGACGACCACGAGGTGACGAACAACTGGTACCCCGGCGAGATCCTGAACGACGACCGGTACACCGAGCAGCGCGCCGACGTCCTCTCCGCCCGGGCGTACCAGGCCTTCCACGAGTGGCAGCCGGTACGCAAGCAGGACGCCGTCGACGGTCGCGTGTACCGCAAGGTGTCCCACGGCCCGCTGCTCGACGTCTTCGTGATCGACATGCGCAGCTACCGCGACCCGAACTCGACGGGCACCACACCGGAACGGATCCTCGGCGCGCGCCAGGCACGCTGGCTCGTGGAGTCGCTGGACCGCTCCCGCGCGACCTGGAAGGTGATCGCCTCGGACATGCCGATCGGCATCGTCGTGCCCGACGGGGACAAGATCGAGGGCGTCGCCAACGGACAGCCCGGCGTGCCCAACGGCCGCGAGGCGGAGCTCGCGTGGGTGCTGCAGGAGATCAGCCGACGGCGGGTGCGCAACACCGTCTGGCTCACCGCGGACGTGCACTACTCCGCCGCCATCCACTACGCGCCCGAGCGGGCCGCGTTCGAGGGGTTCGACCCCTTCTGGGAGTTCGTCTCCGGCCCGTTGCACGCCGGCGCGTTCGGCCCGAACCGGCTCGACCCGACGTTCGGGCCCGAGCAGGCGTTCGTCAGCTCCCCGCCGCGCGCCAACACCTCACCGCTGGAGGGCTTCCAGCACTTCGGCGAGGTCAACATCGACGGCGAGACGGGACAGGTCCGCGTCGACCTACGCGACCAGACCGGTCGCTCCCTGTGGGCCACCACCCTCGACCCGAGGCGCTGGCCGCCGGCCAGGTGCTCGACGCCAGAACGTTGAGTGCTGGGTATTTGCGCAGTGATCGCTCAAGACAGCGCAAATACCCAGCACTCAACGGAGTGAGTCAGTCGACGGCGTATGCGCGGACTACCGTCTTGGTGACCGACGCACCTGCCGCGTCCCACGCCTCGACCTTGAGCGAGACGTGCTCGGCACCAGCCTGCGCCTTGACCGCCGCGACGAAGGTGCCGTCACCGGTCGGGATCACCTTGGCCCGGCGCCAGGTGGCGCCGTCGTCGGACGACCACCACAGGCGGGCGCCCTCGACCGTCGACGTGTCGTACGCGCCGTCCGGGTAGCCGGCGTCGACCCGCACCCGCGTGGTCGCCGGTGCGGAACCCGACGGGTCGAGCCCGCGCACCTCCCACGTGGTGTCGAGCACCGGCGGGTAGGCCTCGTCCGCGTCGTCGGGCCGCGCGTGGAACTCCCACTCGCCGGTCACGCTGGTGGCGAGCCGGTAGGCGGGGTCGTCGGGTGTGCTCTCCAGCAGCATCCGGTAGTCGGCCCCGCCCTCGGGCACGGTAGGGAAGGAGTAGGGCTCGGGGACGTCGTCGATCAGCTCGCCGTCCTGCCAGACGCGCAGGCGTTCCACGATGTCGGAACCCCACAGCACGCCGTTGTCGGCATCGGCCCGGCCCGACGGCGTGAGCCAGAGGTCCCCGCCCCACTGCATGACCGGCGTGACCGCGGTGGCCGACGGGGCGAGCGCACCCGTCGCCAGCCCCTGCCGGGCTCGGCCCGGCTCGCTCCAGACGTGTCGCACGGCCTCGGTGAGCACCACTCCGACGCCGTCCTCCTGGATCTCGGACCCGAGGTACCACCTGCCCGGCAGGGCCGTCACGTACTCGGTGCGCCGCGTTCCGACGGGGATCGCCTCGACGGCGCCGCCGGCGATGATGGTGCCCGGCTCCCAGTAGTGGCGCCGCGCGAGATGGGTGTCGCCGACCGAGGCGCCGTAGCTCGTGTCGACGGCGACCGTGGTGCTGCGGTCGCCCACCAGTGCCGGTACCTCGACGCCCTCGCTGTGGTGGGCGAGGTCGTAGCGGTAGGGCGCGGCCTTGTCCTCTCTGTTGGCCCCTGTGGTGGGCGCCAGCAGCGTCGCCTGGACGATGGTGTCGTAGTCGCCGTGCTTCGCGGCGGGCACCGGGGTCAGGGCGAGGCTCGTCTCCGGCCCGTACATCACGTTGACCCCCGCGGTGACGACCTCTGCCGAGTCCTCGGTCTCGATGGAGAGGCCCAGGCTGGCCAGCTCGGCCGGCCGGTGCGTCGAGGTCGTGACCTCCTGCGCCCTCGTGCCGTCCAGGAGCACCTCGGCGTCGGCCGTGGCGTCGACCTCACCGCTCGACAGGAACAGCGCGTCGGTGACTGCGTTGTCGTCGTCGAGCGTCTCGATGAACGCCACCGGGCTGTACACGCCCGGGATGACGCGCGCCGTGGCGACTCCGTCCTCGAAGAAGAGGTTGGTGCCGAAGAGCCCGCCGTTCTCGACGTCCAGCTTGATCGCGGCGCCCCAGGTGTCGGCGCTGACGGGCTCGCCCGCCCGGTCGACGGCGCGCACCGTGAGGTTCACGTACTCGCGTTCCTTGGCCCAGCCGACGGGCGTGCGTACGGTGGTCCCGTCCGTCCCGGTAGCGACGAGCGTGCCGCCGATCGCGCCGATGGCGCCCGGGCCGTCGGCAGCGGTCACGTCGACGGTCGCAGTCCCGCCCGCCGGCACGACCACGGAGTCCGCCGACAGGGTGAGCGCGCCGGTGACATCCGCGCCGTCCGAGTCGGTGACGTCGCTCGCGAGGGCGAGCATGACGTCGTCGGACCCTGCGTTGGTGTAGGTCACGGTGTCGGTGGCCGTCTCGCCGTCGTGCGGCCAGGCGAAGGTGCCGAACGAGACCGAGGGCGTGGCCGTGACCTGCTGCGCGATGGCGCCGGGGACGGTGATCCGCCCCGCGCCCTCGGTCCAGACGTCGGCGCCGGTCGGCACTGCCGAGCCCATCAGCGCGGACTTGAGCGCCGTAGCGGAGAGGTCCGGCCGGGCCTGCTTGAGCACCGCGGCGGCGCCCGCCACGTGCGGGGCGGCCATGGACGTGCCGCTCAGCGCCACGTGCAGGTCGTCGACGACGTCGCCTCCCGTGGTTCCCGCGGCCCGCGCGGCGACGATCCCGTCACCCGGGGCGACGACGTCGGGCTTGAGCAGCCCGGCGTCGGCGCCGCCACGGCTGGAGTAGACGGTGACCTCGTCCGCGTCGTCGACGGCGCCCACCGTGAGGGCCTTCGCCGCGATGCCGGGCGAACCCACGCTGCCCTGGCCGAGCTCGCCGTAGTTGCCGGCGGAGACGACGAACAGCGTGCCGTACGTAGCGGTCAGCTCGTCCACCGCGACGGCGTCCGGGGACGGGACGTCGAAGAACAGGCTGCCCAGCGACAGGTTCACGACGTCGGCGCCCTCCGCGGCCGCCCACTCCATGCCCTCGATGACGCCGGACAGCGTGCCGTCGCCGTTGTCGTCGAGGACCTTGCCGACCAGCAGGTCGGCGTCCGGGGCGACGCCCTTGTTCACGCCGCCGGACGCCTCGCCCGAACCGGCCAGGATCGAGGCGACGTGCGTGCCGTGGCCGTCGCCGTCGACCACGTTGCCCTTGCCGGAGAAGTCGCGCTCGCCGACCACCACCTCGTCCAGGTCAGGGTGCGTCGCGTCGATGCCGGTGTCGAGCACGGCGACCGTGACACCCGCACCCGTGAAGCCGGCCTCCCACGCCTCGGGGGCGCCGATCTGCGGGCTGGAGTCGGCGTCCGAGGTCCGGACCGGCTGGTCCAGCCAGACGTATCCGACGCTGCCGCTGTCGGCCTTCTTCGCGGATGCGCCGGCGCCGGCCGGTGCGAGGGCGTCGAGCAGCTTCGCCGCCCGGCCCTTCGGCAGGACGTCGGCCACCGCCCCCACCGACTCCAGCTTCCGGTCGGGCGTGATGCCCGACGTCGCCCAGTTCTGCTCGGCCGGCGCTGCTGACCGGGCGCTGCCGCCGGAGGAGCCGGCCGCCGCAGCTGCCTGGACGATCACGGGCAGCGTGTCGCGGGACGCGTCGTCGTACCCGGCCTTGACCAGGCCTGCGACGTCGAACAGCGCGCGGTCCAGGCGGCCGGGCACGAGCTGCGCGACGTCGCGCGGGACGACGTAGAGATGCTCTCCCTCCCGCTGCTGGAAGAAGGCCATGCCCTCGCGGCCCGCGCCGGGCTCCGCCGTCGCCGTGACGGAGCCGTCCGGGGCGGTCCGTACCGTGACGACGTCGCCGGTCAGCAGCGTGACGGTCGCGGGACGACCCTGCGCCGCGGCTGCCGGGGACTCCTGCTCGTGGTGTGGTGCCGGTGTGTCCTGCGGGACGGCCGCGGTCGCCCACGTCCCCCCGCCCAGTGCGACCGCCATCGCGACCGCCGCTGCACTTGCTCTCTTACGCATCGGGTTTCTCCCGTCCGGGTCGAGCGCGCCGCCTGTGCGGCGCCACGGTTACCAGACGCGCGAGACCCGAGAAAGGGTTGCGTGACCTGCGGAATCAGTCCTGACCGGATGCGTCGGCCTCGATATCGACGGAGGCCTCGGCGCCAGGGGTTCCGGCATGTCGGCTGCGTTCCGAGAGGCGCTGGACCTGCTCGGCGGAGATGTCGCTGGTCCACTCCCAGCCGGGCTTCGCCGTCTCGCCGACCCGCAGGTCGCTGGGGACGCGGCCCTCGCGCAGGGCGAGCACGTACGCCCTGTCCAGCTCGATCCGTGCGCGCAGCTCGTCGGCGTCGCCGACGGACCCGTGCCCAGGGACGACGACGTCGACCCTGTCGGTCAGACCCTCGAGTCGTCGCAGCCCGACGAGGTACTCCTCGATCGGGTCGTTCGTGTCGTTCAGGACGTCGAGGTTGGGCACCAGGACGTCGGAGAGCATGTCGCCGGCGACGAGCACCCGGCGTTCCTCGATGAACAGCGCCGCATGGCCCGGAGCGTGCGCGGGGAGCTCGACGACCTGGACCCGCGGTCCCGCCCAGGGGATCTCCACGGTTCCGGCCGGTAGAGCGGTGATGAGGCCGAACAGGTCCAGCGGCGTCTCCTCGGCGATCTCGGGAGGCAGCCCCTCGGCGGCGCGCGCCTTCCAGTCCGGGTCGGACCGGAACTCCCGCATGACCGCCGCGCAGCGGGTCGTCCCGTACCGCGGGGCATTGCCGAGCTCGGGGTGCCACAGCACGTGGTCCCAGTCCGGATGCGTCGCGAACCCCGCCACGACGGTCTGGCCGAGCTCGCGAAGGTCGCCCGCGAGGCAGGTCAGCTCGGACTCGGTCAGCCCGGGGTCGACGAGCAGCACGCCGCTCGGGCCCTGGACGACTACCGCGTTGTTCTCCAGCAGCTCGCTCTGGTGCGTCAGCACGCCCGCCGCCACCTGACTCAGCACGAAGCTCCTCCTTGGCCGTCGTCTCTTCCCATCAGCGACATGCCGTCACGATAGACCGCGTGCCAGGGACGCCGAGCGCTACCGGCCGGTCCTGGTCCTTACTCGGATCCGGCCGGGTGCGGACCGCGGCTGGAACCGCCACCAGGCCCGCTGGATCAGGAGGCACGTCACCGCGCCGGCCACGATCATCGCGACGTTGATGGCGAACTGGGCCAGCGAGCCCGTGGCCTCGTTGCCGACTCCGTAGGCGAGCGCGACCGCCGCGTTCCCCACCGCGGGGACGGTCGTCACGGAGATCAGCACGCCCACCAGGACGCCGGACCGGCCGGAGGTCAGGGAGATCATGCCCGCCGCCCCGGCCAGGAAGCCGACGATCCAGCTCAGGGTGTCCGGTGCCCAGATGAACGACGTCTGGGGCCGGTCGGCCAGCAGCGTGGACTGGTCGGCAAGGCCCCACGCCTGCAGCAGCAGCGCCATGACCACCGACGCGACGAACCCGGCGCCGAACCCCGCGGCCAGCGTGGCCACGGCCCGCCGGACCGTGCGCCAGCGCCGCCCGACCAGCCCTACCGAGATCGCGGCCAGCGGCCCGAAGTCGGGGCCGACCACCATGGCACCGACCACGAGGATCGGCTGGTCGAACAGGACGCCGATCATGCCGATCGTCGTGGCGAGGGCCATGAGCGCGAGGTAGCCGAGCGACGTGCGCGCCTCCACCTCCGTGCGGCCCACCACCTCGTGCCAGACGAGCGCGTCCTCCGGCAGCCCGGGTGCGGCGTCCTCGGCGCGCCGGGCGTGGTGGGACAGCGAAGTGTTGACGGACTCGACGGCGATGGATCCTTCGCGCTGCAGACCCAGGTCGGTCAGGCGCTCCAGCACGGGGCTGAGCGCCTCTCGGGCGACGTCCGCCATGACGACGTCACCCGGCGGGTCGACCGCGCACGCGGGAAGCACCATGACGTTGGTGGCGGCGGGGTTGGCCTTCAAGAGGTCCAGGACGTCCGGGGTGCTCGCGGGCGGGCTCACCACGCGTAGGTGCTGCATCACGCCGAAACAGTAGCCGGGTGAAACGGCGTGCCACGCCGGCATTGATACAACCTTGACGAGCGGGGCCCGGCTCAGGCGCGTTCTATGGCGCGGAGGACGCCGGTTCCGGCCTCGCGTTCGGCGGCACTTCCGGCGTCGGCGACGTGCACGACCGCCTGGAGCATGGCCCAGGCCCGGACGCGTTCGAGGTCCGCACCGAGCCCGTCGGCCACGGCGTGCAGCAGCTCGGTGCCGCCGACGGGTCCGTGGACCTGTTGCTGGAACAGGAAGTACCCGCCGTCGAAGGCGCGTTCGGCCAGCACCGGCTTGGGGTCGATCAGCAGCCAGGGCTCGCGGACGGACGAGACGACGTTGCTCAGGTGGTTGTCGCGGTTGGCGATCCCTACCTCGTCCGCGTCCGCCAGCGCGTCGCACAGGCGCACGCCGAGCGCGAGCTCCTCGGCGACGTCGGGCACTCGGCCCGCCGCCTCGTCGAAGTACTCGGCCCAGCCCTTGAGGAGATCGACGGCCCTGGGGATCTCGGGGTAGCCGACGGCGGGGACCGGGGCGCGCCAGAGCCTGCGGAAGAGGTCGCAGGCGATCGCGAAGCGCTCCCGTGCGGCGTCGTGCTCGTTCAGGCCGGGGAACCGGCGGGCGAGCAGTGCTGTTCCCGGGCGGGCGCTCTCGAGGAGCATCGCGCCGGAGTCGGGGTCGTACTCGAGGAGGCGCACCGCGCCGTCGCCGTCGTAGGCGCGCAGGGCGGTCGGCTCGCACCGGTTCTCCACGTCCTGCAGATCCAGCTTGAGCACTGCGGGAGTGCCGTCGGCCCGGTCGAGCGGCAGCACGTAGGCGGTGGTGCCGCCGGTGAACGGAGCTCCCGCGGGGTGCAGGTCCCATGCCGCGGCGAGGTCGCTGACCGTCGCGGGGAGCGCGTCGACCCAGGCCCGGCCCCGGTCGCCGTACCAGTCGAGGGCCCGCTGACGTACGGACGCGGGGAGCGGCGCGAGGGACATCGCACAAGTATCGGGACGGACGAGGTCCGGGCCAACGTTTTTCGCTGTGACGGCGGCACTGACCCTGCGACGATTGACCCATGACAGCCGAGGCAGGTGCAGCGTCAGGGTCGTACACCGTGCGCCGGGTCCGCGCAGAGGAGTGGCGGAGGCTGCGCGAGCTGCGGCTCGAGGCGCTGCGCGACCCGATCGCCCACCTGGCCTACCTCGACAGGATCGAGGTCGCCCTCGAGCGACCGGACAGCTACTGGCAGGAACGGACCCGCGCAGCCGCCTCCGGCACCACGGTGGGGCAGTTCGTCGCGATCGACGAGCACGGCTACCTCGCCGGCACCGTGACCGCGCTGGTGACGGCGCCGGGCGAGCCCGACTACATCGGCGAGACGAGTCCGGGCATGCGCGCCGCCGTCGTGGGCGTCTACGTGCGGCCCGGCCACCGCGGCAGCGGCGTCCTGCAGGCGGTGCTGTCGGAGACGGAGGCGTGGCTCCGGGGTATCGGCGTCCCGCGGGTGCGGCTCCACGTCAACGAGCACAACCTCCGCGCCCAGGGCGCCTACCGGAAGTGCGGGTACGTCGACACGGGCGTGCGGGTCGAGATGGTCGACGGCGTCAACCACGAGATGGTTCGCGACCTTCCGAGCGGGCAGGGTGACTCATATGACCGATCATGAGAGCTGGTCGCAGACCGCCTACGCCCGCAACGGAGACGTCGAGATCGCCTATGACCGGTTCGGGCAGGGCGGAGGTACGCCCCTGGTGCTCGTGATGGGGCTTGCGATGTCCAGGTTCTGGTGGCGGGACGGGCTGTGCCAGGCCTTCGCGGACGAGGGCTTCGACGTGGTCAGGTACGACCAGCGCGACTCGGGGGAGTCCACCCGGTTCAGCCAGACCGCCCGGCGGGGGCCGTGGGCGACGCTGCTCGGGAAGGACGCCGTGGCCTACACCTTCGAGGACCTCGTGGACGACACCGCCGCGGTGCTCGACGCGGTCGGCTGGGAGCGCGCTGTCGTGTTCGGCTCGTCCATGGGCGGTGGGGTGGCGCAGCGCTTTGCCCTGCGCCACCCGCAGCGGACCCTCGCGATCGTCTCGAACGCCGGCGCGCCGAGCGACGCGTCCGGGCTCGCCCTCTTGCGTTACGTGCGGTTCGGGCTGTTCGCGAAGCTCGCCACGACAAGATTCCCGGAAGGGCGAGACGGAGACATCGCGGCATCCATGGCCATCATCAGGGGAATCGCTTCGCCGGCGAACCCCGTCGACGAGGACGAGGCACGCGCACTGGCCGAACGTGAGCTCGGCGCCGGCGCACGCGACGACGACGCGCGGAACCGGCAGCTGGGCGCCAAGTGGCACGGCCCCCGGCTGCGCGACGTCGTCGCGCCGACCCTCGCGCTGCACGGCGAGGACGACCCGATCATGAGGACGTCGGCCTCCCGCGACGTGGCTCGCGTGATCCCTGGCGCGAGGCTCACCATCCTTCCCGGCGTCGGGCACGACCTGCCGCCCGCGTCCTGGAGGACCGTCGCGCAGCAGACCCGGCACCTGGTGGCGGAGCCCACGCCGGCATCTGGCACGGCTACCGCGTAGCGGCGCGAAGCGTGCGGACCTCGGTCCCGATCAGTCGCGGGGCGCGCCGTACCAGCGCCAGGTGGTGAGTCGCGGCCGGTCCGGGAGGTCACCGCGTCCGGTGGCCCAGAGAAGGGTGGGCCAGGGCTCCGTCGTGCTCGGTGCGTCCGGGAACAGGCGGGCGAGCACCCGGGAGCACAGGTCGGCGGGCGGGTCCCAGAGGAGCCCGAGTCCTGCGGCCAGATCGTGGGTGTGCACCAGCGTCTCGACGATCCCCATCGCGGCGAACCCCTCCGGGTCCGACGCGCCGTAGCCGTGGTGAGCGCGGACCGTCGTCGGCGTCGTGCGCACCATCGCGACCAGCAGCGCGCCGGTCGCCTCCAGCGCCAGCAGCAGCCCGGCGGGTCCCGCCGTCCGGTCCGCGTGGATGGCGTTCGCGGGGCCGCCGGGTCGCCGGCTCTCCCAGACGAAGGGAATGTTGCCGTCCGACGGCGGTGTCCTCGGGCCGAGCTGGGCGGCATAGGCGAAGAGGTCGTCGTTGAGGTGCTCGACGGTCTCCCAGCAGGTCCATTCCAGCGACCCGGCCGCGGTGTCCCAGGCCGCTGGGGGCGCCTCGCGAAGAGTGGCGATCGCGAGCTGGACGGCGTGGTCGAGATCGTCTGCGGTGACGGGCGAGGGTCCGGCTTCGGCTGACAGAGGCATGCGGAGACGGTAGCGCGGGGCAGCTCGTACGACCTGGGTATGACCACCGTCGCAGCAGGACCAGACCAGGGCCGGATGCGGTGCGGGGGCGTGGCTCCGTAGCGTCTCTTCCATGGACTTCACCGTTAATGCGTCCGGGGCCTCACCCGCTGTGCGCGCACGCTCACTGACCAAGACCTATGGGAAGGGCGAGGCGACCGTGCGGGCCCTGGACGGGGTGGACGTCGACTTCGAGCAGGGCCGGTTCACGGCGATCATGGGCCCGTCGGGTTCGGGGAAGTCGACGCTGATGCATCTGCTGGCGGGGCTGGACTCCGCGACGAGCGGGCAGGCGTTCCTCGGGGAGACGGAGATCACGGGCCTGAACGACAAGGCTCTGACGCGGCTGCGCCGGGACCGGGTCGGGTTCGTGTTCCAGCAGTTCAACCTGCTGCCGATGTTCACGGCCGAGCAGAACATCACGCTCCCGGTCGAGCTCGCGGGCGGCACCGTGGACCGGGCGTGGTTCGACACCCTGGTGGAGACCCTGGGCCTGAGGGGCCGGCTGACGCACCGTCCGGGTGAGCTCTCGGGTGGGCAGCAGCAGCGTGTCGCGATCGCGCGTGCCCTGATCGCGCAGCCTGATGTGGTGTTCGCGGACGAGCCGACCGGCAACCTGGACTCGCGTTCCGGCGCCGAGGTGCTGTCGTTCCTGCGTCGTTCGGTGCGTGAGCTGGGCCGCACGATCATCATGGTCACGCACGACCCGTCCGCTGCCGCGTACGCGGACCGCGCGGTACTGATCGCCGATGGCCGTATCGCGGGCGACATCAGCGACCCCACGCCCGACTCCGCGATGGCCGGGCTGGACGCGCTGCGCACCCTCGAACCCGCCGTCGCGACGACTCCCCGGACGGGTGCGTGATGGCGACGTCGTTCCCCACCGCCCGCCTCACCCTCGGGCAGATGCGGCGCAGTGTCGGCCGCCTCTCCGCCGCGGGAGTGGCGATCCTGATCAGCACGGCGTTCGTCACCGTGACGCTGCTCGCCGGCGGCGTCATCCAGGGCACCACCCACGACATGGTCGCGGCGCAGTACGCGAAGGCCGACGTCGTCGTGGCCACGGCCGACGACAGCTCGTTCACCGCCGACGACGTCAGCGCCGTCTCGGCCGTCGACGGCGTCGCGACCGTCCAGCCGCTCACGAGCTGGTTCGGCGACCTGCGCAACGGCGGCAAGGGCGGCTACCAGACGTTCGCGCCGGTCCCCGAGGACCCGCGGCTCTCGCCGCTCGAGCTGACCGACGGCGCCTGGCCGGCCGCCGACGGCGAGGTGGCACTGACGTCGAACCTGGCCGAGCGGCTCGAGGTCGGCCTGGGCGACACCGTGACGCTCAAGCGCACCGTGTACCCCGAAGGCTGGGCCGACAGCCAGGCGGACGACCCTGCGGCCGAGCTCGGCGAGCCGGAGGACGTCACCGAGACCCTGACAGTGACCGGCCTCGCCGCCGACCCGTACGGTGCCTACTCCGTGTACGGCGGGGCCGCAGCGGTTCCCGCCGCCACGCTCGATGCCTGGAACGCGGTCGAGCCCTACCCGAACCCGGTCACCGAGCTGCTCGTCGCGCTCGACACTCCGCTCGACGGCGGGAGCGTGCCCGGCCCTCTTGCCGAGTCGCTCGACGCCGCCGCGGGCGGTGCCGACCGCAGCGTGGACGTCGACACCACCGAGGAGGTCGCCACGGCGCGGGCCGCCGCGCAGACCGGCGGCCAGGACCTCGTCTTCCTCGTGTTCGTCATGACGTTCGCCGCCATCGCGCTGCTCATCGCCGCCATGGTCATCACCAACACGTTCCAGGTGCTCGTCGCCCAGCGGACACGGACGCTCGCCCTGCTGCGCTGCATCGGCGCCGGGACCGGCCAGCTCTACCGCAGCGTGCTGCTCGAAGCGGCGATCCTGGGCGTGGTCGCCTCCGCCGTGGGCATCCTGACCGGCGGGGTGCTCGCCCAGGTGGCGCTCATGGTGGCGCCCGCCTTCGACCTGGGCGTGCCGCTGCCCGCGACGATCACACCGACCTGGCAGGCGGTGGTGCTCCCGCTCGCGGTCGGTGCCGGCGTGACCGTCCTGGCCGCCCTGGCCCCCGCCCGCTCGGCTACCCGGGTCGCGCCGCTCGCCGCGCTGCGGCCGTCCGACGCCCCCACGCTGCGCGCCCGCTCCGGCCGCACCCGCCTCGTGATCTCGCTGCTCGCCCTGGTCGGCGGCTTCGCAGCCCTCGGCGGCGGCGTGGCCCTCGGGATGAACGGCGGCACCCAGTTCGGTCTGGTCGCCGCGGTCGGCGGTGGGGCCCTGGCGTTCTTCGGCGTCGTGCTGAGCGCGGTGCTGTGGCTGCCCCGCGTCGCGGCCCTGCTGGGCTCGCTCGTGGCCCGCACCGGTCCGGCGGCTCGCCTGGCGGTCGCCAACACCCTGCGCAACCCGCGCCGGACGGCGGCGACCTCCACCGCGCTGCTCATCGGCGTCACGCTCGTCACCATGATGTCGACCGGCGCGGCGAGCGCCCGCATGTCCGCGGACAGCCTGCTCGACGAGCAGTTCCCGTACGACGTGAGCGTGTCGGCGTCCTCGCCCGAGTACGTCGAGGGTCTGCACGACGCCGTGGCCGACACCCCCGGCATCGCGGACACGGCGCTCGTGACCAATGCGACGGTCACGCTCGGCGAGACGGAGGACTCGAGCGTCCTGGCCGCGGATCCCGCCGAGCTCGCCGCGGTGGTGAACGTGCCGGAGGAGGCCGGACGCCTCACCGACGGTTCGATCCTGCTCACCCAGGGCACGGCCGACGAGATGTCCCTCGACGCGGGCGACCCGGTCACGGTGTCGAGCGACGACGGCTCGGTCGACCTGACCGTCGTCATCACGACCGCCGACGCGCTCAACCGCACGATCACGGCTGCCGACCTCGGCCGCGTGAACGTCCCCGCCGAGAACACGACGACCGACATCTGGGCGCACATCTCCGGCGGTGAGGCGACCACCGTGCTGGCGGACGTCCAGGACGCCGTCGCGCAGGTGGACGGCGGCGCGTTCGTCATGGGGCCGGCCGCCCAGGCGGCTCAGTTCCGCCAGGTGGTCGACGTGATCCTCGGCATCGTGGTGGGCCTGCTCGCCGTCGCGGTCGTGATCGCCCTGGTCGGCGTCACCAACACGCTGTCCCTCTCGGTCATCGAGCGGACGCGCGAGTCCGCGACCCTGCGGGCCATCGGCCTGAGCAAGGAGCAGCTACGCGGCATGCTCGCGGTCGAGGGCGTGCTCATCGCGGGTGTCGGCGCGGTCCTCGGCATAGTGCTGGGGCTCGTGTTCGGCTGGGCGGGGGCGGCGACCGCGCTGTCCGTCATGGGCGACGTCCGGTACGCCGTCCCGTGGGCGGACCTGGGCATCGTCCTGGCGGTCGCCCTGGTCGCCGGTCTGCTCGCGTCGGTCCTGCCGGCCCGGGCCGCCGCCCGCACCTCACCTGTGGCGGCCCTCGGCGTCGAGTGACGGCGTTCCGCCGCTGACGACGGCGCCCGTGCCCGGCCTCGCCGCGCACGGGCGCCGTCGTCGCGCCGTCCTCGTGCCGGTTGATCAGCACGTTCTCTCATCCGGCTCTCACGAAGTTCTCATCAGGGCCTGGAAGGGTGGTGCCCCAGACCGACGGAAGGAACGGACCGCATGTCCAAGCTCTCCAACATGATCGGCCTCGCCAAGAAGGTGCTCGACTCCCAGACCGGGCAGCAGCAACAGGGGGCACCACAGGGCGGTTCGACGGGGCAGAAGTCCTGGCGGTCCACGCTCGAGGACGTCGTCGGAGCCGTGAACGGGCGTTCCCAGCCCGCGGCAGCGCCGGGCTACCCGCCCGCCCCGCAGGCCCGTCCCGTCCCGCAGGGCCGGCCGGGCGCGCCGGCGTCCACCGACGCCGACCGGCAGGCCATCGCCCGCTACGACTACCTCATGCAGACCGCCGATCCGCATCAGATCGAGCAGATCCATGCCGAGTCGTTCGCCCGGCTGACGCCGGCGCAGCGCGAGGCGGTCCAGCAGCGGATGCAGACGGAGCTGCCGCCGCACGAGCAGCCCCGCTCGGCCAGCGTCGCGGATCTGTCCCGGGCAGCAGCACGGTCGGAGGCGCGCCAGCCGGGCTCGATGCGGTCGACGCTGACGAAGGTCGGCGCGGGCGCAGCGGTGGCGGGAGTCGCCGTCGGGGCCGTCGGCATCCTGGGCGCGGTCGCGGCCGGCGCCGCGGTGAGCAGCGTGGCAGGCCCGCTCCTCGAGAACGCGGCGAACCTGGGCGTCGACTTCGACGCGCTCGCTTCGGGTGTCGACATCGAGGGGCTCACGTCGTCGGTCGGGGACCTTGGCGCCGGCGCTCTCGACGAGGCCGCCGCGGGGGTCGGCGAGCTCGGCAGCGGGGCCGTCGGTGAGGCGGCGGCTGGTGTCGAGGGCCTGGCCGGCACGGCCGACGGCGCCCTGTCCGGGCTCGGGGACCAGGTCTCCGGGGCGGGTCAGGGGCTCTCGGACCTGGCGAAGGACTTCGACCCGCGCAACTTCTTCTGATCGTTCCTGCCTGACGCCGATCGGCGTCAGGCTGACGTGTGACGCACGCCCTCGTGCCCGGTGCGGGACTCCCGCACCTCGGGCACGAGGGCGTCAACGTCGGGCGGGACGCGACTCCCCGGTCACGGTCTCGGTGGAGTGCGGGTGATCGCGAGCGCCACGGCCTCGTCGAGCCGCGTGGCAAAGGCCCGGACCGCGTCGAGCTGTGCGGGACCGACGTCGAACGTGTGGCCCCCGCCGGTGGTCTTGACGACTACCTTCGTCGAGCGTTTGCGCTCCTCGATCTCGATCCGGGGGCGGTGCATGCCGAGGTGGTAGCGGTGGGCGTCGGTGAACCCGAAGATCTCGAGGACGTGCCCGTCGTTGCACAGGAGGATCGTGTCGTCGGCCCAGACCTCGTCGTACGTCGCCATGGCGCGAGTGTAGGGGTCATGCCGCGCCGAGCGAAGGCCCTCGAACGCTTCGGCGCGAGCGCGCGTTACGAAGCGTCCAGGTCGCGACGGCGGAGCCCGAGCAGCCCGACGCCGGTCAGCCCTGCCACGAGCACGACCAGCACGGCCAGGGCCGCAGCCAGGCCGGATCCGGTGGTCAGCGGCACCGCCGTCGCGGCGAACGGTGAGATGCGCTGCAGCACCGCGGCGTCGGCCAGCTGGAACTCGCCGAGGAAGTCGACGGCCACGGTCACGCCGAGGACCGCCCAGGTGACCGGCGCCGCCAGGCGCGGGGCCCAGCCCGTCAGCGTCACCGCGAGACCGGCGAACGCCAGGCACGCGGGGAGGTAGGCCATGGTGGTCCCGAGCACGTCCAGGGGCCTGCCGTAGCCCAGGCCCGCACCGAGCCCGAGGCCGAACAGCACGACCGTGGTGCCGAGTGCCGTCAGCGCCAGATGGCTCGCGGCCCAGCGGAGGCGGTCGACGGGTCCGCTCAGCAGCAGGTCGGCGAGCCCGGCCGTCTCCTGGCCGCGCACCTGCAGCGCGGAGACGACGGCGGACGCCGCCACCACCTGTGCCAGCACGTACAGCACGAGCCGGAAGAACGCGTCCGCGACGTCGCTGTCACCTGTCGTCGCCATGAGATCCCGGTAGGCGGGCGTGTCGAGCAGGCCGCCGATGGAGCGCATCGCCGCGCCGAGTGCGGCCCCGAGCAGCGTGAACCCCGCCGCCCAGCCGAACAGGGCCCCGCGGTGGACGCGCCAGGCCAGCGCGAGCGGACTGCGCAGCCCAGGTCCGGCGACCGCCGGGCCCGGCCGGGCGGGCACCAGGCCCGCGCCGAGGTCGCGCCGCGCCGAGAGCGTGAACGCGGCCCACGTCAGGAGCGTCGCGAGTCCCGCGAACAGCAGGAACACCCACCACTGCTCGCCGGCGAACGACCGCAGGTGGCGGGCCCAGCCGAACGGCGACCACCACACGAGCCCGGAACCGGTCAGGTCGCCGGCCCCGGCGACGACGAGCAGCCCTCCGAGCACGACCAGGGCGATCGTCCGCGCGCCGCCTGCGCCCTCGGTCAGCTGGGCGGCGACCGCGCCGACGCCGGCAAACACGATGCCGCCGGCCCCGAGCGCCAGCCCGAGCGCGACGGAACCGCCGACCGGCAGCCCGGTGGCCAGCAGGCTGAGCGTGACCAGCGCCGCCACCGCGAGATCGGCCGCGCACACCACGGCGAGCGCGGCGGCGAGGGCGGCCTGCCGTCCCACGACTCCCGAGCCGAGCAGCTCCCGGCGTCCGGCAGCCTCGTCCGCGCGGGTGTGCCGGATGACCAGCAGCAGGCTCGCCAGGCCGGTGAACAGCACGCCGCTCGTGACGAACCCCTGGGCGGCGAGCGCGCCGGGGGTCGGTGCGAAGACCGGCCCGCGCATGGCGAGCAGCGCGGGGTTGGCCGCCACGTCGTCGATCAGGGCCGCGCGTTCGGCCTCCGTCGGGTAGGCGGAGGTGCCGCCGGACGCCAGGCCGAGGGCGAGCAGGGCCATGAGCACCAGCCAGGCCGCCAGGACGAACCGGTCGCGGCGCACGATCAGGCGGGCGAGCTCCCCGATCCCGGTCAGCGGGCCGACGGCGCTCATCGCGCCATCCCGGCCGGCGTCTGGCGGTAGTGCGCCAGGAACAGCTCCTCCAGCGAAGGCGGCCTGCTGGTGAGCCCGCGCACTCCGGAGTCGACGAGCGCGCGCAGCAGGGTGTCCAGGTGCTCCGCGTCGACCCGGCAGGTGATGTTCGGCCCGTCCGTCTCCAGGTCGTGGACGCCGGGCAGCGTGGCCAGGCCGGGTGCGGGGGCCGCCAGCTCGGCGGTCACCACGGTGCGCCGCGCGGCCCGCAGCTCGGAGAGCGGCGCGGACTCGACGGTGCGGCCCGCCCGGACGATGCTCACGCGATCGCACAGGGCCTCGACCTCGGACAGGATGTGGCTCGACAGGAGGACCGTGCGCCCACGGTCGCGCTCGCGGGCGATCTCGGCCGCGAACGTGGCCTCCATCAGCGGGTCCAGGCCGGACGTCGGCTCGTCGAGGACGAGCAGCTCGACGTCCGAGGCCAGTGCCGCGACGAGCGCCACCTTCTGCCGGTTGCCCTTGGAGTAGGTGCGGCAGCGCTTGCTCGGGTCCAGCTCGAAGCGCTCGATCAGCTCGTCGCGGCGGCCCTTGTCGTGTCCCGCACCGGACTGCCCGCCGCGGGTGCGGCCGAGCAGGTCGATCACCTCGCCGCCGGTCAGGGTCGGCCAGAGCGTGACGTCGCCGGGGACGTAGGCCAGCCTGCGGTGCAGGCTGGTGGCGTCGGCCCACGGGTCACTCCCGAAGAGCCGCACCGTGCCCGACGTCGCGCGGAGCAGGCCGAGCAGCACGCGGATGGTGGTGGTCTTGCCCGCGCCGTTCGGCCCGAGGAAGCCATGCACCTCGCCCCGGCCGACCTGGAGGTCCAGGCCGTCCAGCGCGCGGGTGGAACCGAAGGTCTTGACCAGTCCGTCGATCTCGACGACTGGGGCGTCGGTGGTTGCGGTCATCGGTCTTCCTCCTTCTTGCGGTCGTCCTTCTTGTGGTCGTCCTCGTAGCTGTCCAGGGCCCGCTTGATCTGGTCGGCGACGCCGTCGGGCAGGATGTCGGGGGAGACGACGTCGAGCGTGGCGCGGCCGAGCTGCGGGCCGGCGTCGGTGATGGAGTCGACCTCCAGCAGGCGGGCCACGTGCTGGTGCAGGACGAGCCCGCCCAGCCGCATGCTGGTGTAGACGACGGCGCGGGTCCGCGCGTCGGCGAGCCCTGGGATGTCGGCGAAGTAGCGCTCGGTCAGGTTCACCATCTCGTCGAAGACGGTCGCGGCGGCGGGCGTGCCGTCGACCAGCGCCCGGGCGAGGTAGTCCAGGACGGGCTGCGACGAGGCGTAGACCGTCGACAGGAACGAGGAGTCGCCGATCTGGCCGCGGTCGAACGCCGCCTCGGTGGTCCCGCGGTAGTACGCCAGCACGTGGTCGTCGCAGGCGGCGCGGAGCCCTTCCTTCGTCCCGAAGTGGTGCTGGACCAGCGCGGGCGAGACGCCCGCACGTTTGGCGATGCCGCGGATGGTCGCGCCGGCGATGCCCTGCGCGCCGAACTCGGCGAGGGCGGCGTCGCGGATCCGGGCGCGGGCGGTGAGGTCATCGGAATGTGGCACGCCCCCAGCCTATACACACGTATAGCATGCTGTACAGCCGTACAGTGGCGAACGGTTTGCCCTATGATCGCCGCATGCCCAGTGACGCTCGACCCGAGACTGGCTTCCCGCTCTTCGACAAGCGAGAACCGTCGCCGACACTCGGGATCGCGGTAGTGGACGCCATCGTCGATGTCATCGTCTCGGGCGCTGTCCAGCCCGGTGACCTGCTCCCGCCGGAAGGGATGCTCGCCGAGCGGTTCGGCGTCAGCCGGACGGTGATCCGCGAGTCGGTGAAGCGCATCGAGGAGAAGGGGCTGGTCACGATCGCCCGTGGTCGCGGCACCTCGGTGCGGCCCACGAGCTCGTGGAACATCCTCGATCAGGTGGTGCTCACGTCACTGATCAAGCACGACGACTCCCTCGGTGTCCTGGACGAGCTGAGCGTGGTGCGGGCCCAGCTCGAGTCGGTGATGGCAGCCGACGCGGCGGTCCGGCGTTCGGACCTCCAGCTCAAGGAGCTCGAGGGACACCTGCAACGGATGCGCGACTCGTCGCACGACGACGAGGCGTTCCGGGACGCGGACGCGGCCTTCCACGTGGCGGTGATGTCGTTCTCCGGCAACCGCCTCGCCGAGAGCATCGCACGGACCCTCTTCGAGCGAGCCCGCGCCAACGACAGGTTCCGCGGCGTCGACTCGCGCGAGAGCATCCGGACCACGCTCGCCGAGCACGAGGCGGTCTTCGCGGCGATCACCGCGGGCAGCGCCGACGAGGCGCACGAGAACATGAACCGGCACATCCTGGATGCCTGGCAGCGCCGCCGCATACCGACGTCGGCCCCCTCGGACCGGGGCACCCCCGCCGCTGACTGATCCAAGCTCGACCAGCGAGGGGCGGGGGAGCCCGGCTACTCGACCGAGAAGGAGTCGAAGCTGGCCGTGCCCTTGCGCGAGGTGGGCGTGGTGCCCGTGTCGGTCACATAGATCATCCCCGCGTCCAGGCTCGCCGTGGGGTTGTTCAGCGTGAGCGTCTGCGCGAGGCCGGTCCACGTCACGCCGTCGACCGAGTAGGACCCCTTCACGGACCCGCCGTCCCGCGTCAGCCGCAGCCACAGCGGACCGGTGGTGGGGCCCGAGCGGAGCGGGTAGAACTCGTCGATCTTGCCGTCGCCGTCGCTGTCGTTGAACAGCGTGACGCCCTCGGACTGCACCATGAGGGAGACGTACCCCCGACCAGCTCCTGCCTGCGTGAGGTCGTTCCGGAGCACGATGCCGGCCTTGGACGACCGGACGACCTGGTCGTAGGCGGTGACCCGGACGGTGACCGTGGAGGTCGTCCCCGCGGCAGCCTCCTGGTAGATGGTCCCGTAGGAGTCCTGGTCGATCCCGAACAGGCCCATCGTGTCGCCGGAGTAGCCGGTCATCGAGTAGGACCCGTCGAGCTCACCGAACTCCATCGCGGCACCACCGCCGGCGAACGTGGACAGCGACGTCACCGCCGGCAGCTTCTGGGTGAGCGTGAAGGTGCGCGTCGCGACGAAGGGCTCGCCGCGATAGGTGTAGCTGATCGTCGCCGTGAACTCCTGCGGAGCGGTTGATGCCGGACGCTCCGGTGCGGTCACGGTCCAGCCCGTGGTGGCGCTGCCGCCCCCCGCGATGGTGTTCGGCTGGTCCGGAGCCGGCGTGACCGTCCAGCCCTCCGGGCCGGCGAGCGTGGTGGACACGGCGGTCGCCGACCGGGCCGCGTCGAAGTTCTCGAGGGCGGCGGTCACCGTGATGCTCTGGCTCGGCCCGAGCCGGCCGTCCGGCACGCTCAGCTGGGCGCCGACCGGTGGGTGGTCGTCGTCGGCCGCCGCGCGGTCCCGCAGGCCCGACCCGAAGATGATCCTCGACGCCTCCAGGGGCAGGTTCGGTTCGTGCACCGCGACGAGGTTGGTGCTGGTCGAGTCGGGCGCCCTGGTGAGGTCCTCCGTGGCGGCGTTGGCGCTCAGGTAGTTGTTCACCGCCGTGAGGTGGCTGTTGGGCTGACCGCTGGGTGCCCGGTTGGTGTGCAGCCCGTCGGGGATGCCGAGGAACACGTTGTTGGAGACCGTCCAGTGCCTGGAGGCCTCGTCGAGGTAGACCGGCCACGAGTAGTCGAGACGGTCGTTGCCCAGGTCCGTGCAGTAGTTGCCGTCGATGAGCGATCCCGGTACCGACCCGAGGGTGTAGATGCACGCCGCGTCGTTCATGCGGGTGACCACGTTGTCCATCCGGTTGTTGACGATGCGGTAGTCGCGGGCGACCGTCGGCGTGGAGTACCGGGGCCAGTGCTCGTACGTGCCGCGGTCCTCGTAGACCGGGCTGCCGCCGGCGTCCCAGGCGCCCCACCCGAAGCCCACGCCGATCGCGCTGTACGGCTGGTTGTAGATGAGGTTGTGGCTCACGGTGAGGCCGTCGACGTAGGTCGCGAACACCCCGTCCTGGTCCTTGTAGTCGACGCCGATGTCGTGGATGACGTTGTTGTCGATCACGATGTCGCTGTTGGTCATCTCAGGCCGGCTCGGGTGGTGGGCGTCGAGGCGCGACCCGCCGACGATGATGCCGCCGCCCGCCAGCTCCTCGAACCGGTTGCCGGTGACGGTGATGTTCTTGGCGCCGAGGTCCACCCCCGACGCGTTCGCGCCGCCGTCGTTGCCGATGCCGAGGCCTTGGGATCCCAGGTTGACGAAGACGTTGCCGACGAAGTCGATGTTCGTGGCCGCCGACACCTGCACGGCCCCGGCGATCATGCCCCAGGCCGCCCGCGTCGACTCGAAGCCTGAGCACCCGACCCGGCACGTGTCGAAGGCGTCGGCCGGCCGCTCGGCCGACACGCCCGTCACATAGGTGCCCGTCTGCTGGGAGGCGAACCCGTCGTCGGTGCTCGGGTGCATCCAGGACGTCCCGGTGAAGGTCAGTCCCTCGAAGACGAGGTTTCGCGCCGGGGCCTCATAGGTCCCGGCGACCTGCAGCACCGACTCGAGCCTCGGGAGCTCGACGTCCAGGGTGTTGGGGTTCACGCCGTCGCCGGCGCGGTAGTAGAGCCTGCCCGCGGCGGGGTCGATGGCCCACTGGCCCGCGGCGCTCAGCAGCTCCGGCACGTTCTCGAGAGAGAACTGCGGGGTACGGAAGGGCTGCTGGACGACGTCGTAGCCGAACGTGCTGTTGTCCCAGGAAGGCTGTGCCATGGTCACCGTCGCGCCGGCGACGCTCTTCACCGGCAGGTACCTGTTGGTGAACGAGGCCACGGACTGCAGCTCGAGCCGGGAGGGGTCCGCGACGCGCGCCAGCCGCGACCGCAGCGCCTGGTCCTTGACCGTGAAGCCCGTCGCGTTCATGGTGATGTCCGACGGGTCGACGGCGATGCTCGCACGCGGGGCCAGCTTCTCGTCCACGTAGAGCTGTCTGGTGTCCAGGCCTACCGGCGTCCTGGCCTTCCAGACCCCGTCGCCGATGCTCGACCTCGTCCAGCCGCGGACCTTCGACGCACCCGTCACGACCGGGCGCTCCCCGTCGGCGGCGCGGTACGTCACCGTCGCCTCACCGATACCGGAGTCGCGGGCGTCGAACCGCAGCGGAGCGGCGAGCTCGTAGCGGCCGCCGGCCAGCGTGACCACCACGGAGTGCCCGGCCGCGGCGAGCCGGCGCGCGTGCGCCTGCGCCCGGGCCAGCGAGCAGGGCTGCGCCTCGGTTCCCCGGGTGCCGTGCGCTTCAGGGGCTGCGTAGATCATCTTCACGGTGGGCTCCGCGGCGGTAGAGGTCATGGCGGTCGAGGTCGTGGTCGGCATCACCGCCCCCAGGAGAGCGGTGATCGCGATGATCGCAGTGACGCGGGCGCGCCGTTCGAGGTCATGCGGCCGACGTCGGCTCTGTGTTCCTGGCATGTTGCACGCTCCTGAGTCTCCGTTGACCGACGCCGCACAATGTATGACGTCTGATGTATCGGGTCAACGACCCTGATGAGGCACTCGGGACAAATGCGTCCCGCGCGCTACAATCTCAGCCGAACTAGTTTCTATGGAAACGTTCTTCGGAGCAGGGAAGACCACGCCGTTCCGGCGGGCGGCGGGCTCCGGGACGGGTTGAGGAAAAGAAGATGGCGGACCTCAAGAGGCTGTACCACGACCTCGTGCGCTTCGAGACAGAGCTGTGGGCCGCGGTCGACACCAGGTTGCGCACCGACTGCGACCTGCAGCTCACGTGGTTCGAGATCATGCAGCTACTGGGCCGCGAGCCCGGTCGTCGGGTGCAGGACATCGCCACGGAGTTCGCGATCTCGGTGGGCGGCACCAGCAAGGTGGTTGACCGCATAGTGGTGGCAGGGTTCAGCCGTCGCATCCCCAATCCCCAGGACGGCCGTTCGGCGTTGCTGGAGCTCACCGAGGTGGGGCAGCAGAAGCTGGCAGAGGCCGTCCCCGTCTTCGAGGACGAGCTCGCCCTCCGGTTCCGGTCCGTGCTCGGCGAGGGCGAGCTGGAACGCCTGGCACTCAATCTGAGGCTGCTGCGAACCAGCGCGTTCTCCGTCGAGGACCGCCTGTCCGCCTGAGGGGACGTCGCACGTTCCGGCGCACGAAGGTCAATCGGTGATCCCGCCGAATGCGATGACCTTGTCGATCCGGCCGCGCACCAGCAGCTCGCCGCCGTTGCGGTCGGCGTAGTGTTCGGCCTGGTCAGGCCCCACGTAGCGGGCCCCGAGCCGGCCGGCCCAGTCACGCACGTCCGGCACGTCCTGGATGAGACTCGCGCGCCCGCTGAGCGTGACGAACGCATACGGCGGCTGGTCGGAGTCGACGCACAGCGAGAACCGGCCGTCCCGCGCCATGTTCTTCGCCTTCACGCTGCCGTGGTCGGTGTTGAACACCACGTCGGCACCGTCCAGCAGGAACCACACCGGTACGACGTGCGGAGAACCGTCTGCCCGCACGGTGCTCAGCTTGCCGGTCCTGGTCCCTGCCAGCACGAACTCTCGCCATTCCTGGTCGGTCATCTGCTTCATGTTCGTGGTTCCCTTTCGACGGGCCGTGGGAGGGGCGCGGGTGCGCCCCTCCCACGACGGCTGGTCCTGCTGCTTGCTGCTACTCGGTCGGGGCAGGCGCCGAGAAGACGCCGAAGTGGTGGCCGGTGTTGTCCCGCAGGCGCGCGAAGCTGACACCCGCCGCGTCCGTGACCGGCTCCATGACTACCTCGCCGCCGAGCGACTTCGCCCGCTCGACGGTGGCGGGAACGTCCGCGACCAGGACGTAGAAGACCGAGTAGTCGTCGAACTTGCCGGCGTGGTCGAAGATGCCGCCGACCGGCCCCGGGGAACCGGGGGTGATCGTGGCGTGGTAGTCCACGCCCTCCAGGTCCTTGTTCAGCTTGAACTGCCACTCGAACAGGTCGCCGAAGAACTTCTTGACCTCTTCGGGCCGGTCGCTCCCGATCTCGAACCAGGCAACTGAATTGAGTGCCGGACCGCTCATCGAATCATCTCCGTCCGCCCAGATGCTGGGCCTGTGTGGAGTCTCGCGGCCAGTGTGCGGGCACCCCGAAGAGAGCCCGGCCGTTACTGGCGAGACACCATGGAGCGTAGCGGATATAGTTGCCGTGGAATGGAGTTGCGCCGTCCTCGGCGCGAACAGACGGAATCGAGAGGCTCGATAGTGGACAAGTCGGCACGCAGTGGCTGGGGTGATGCACCGCTCGCGATCGAGGTGCGCGGGGCGAAGGTTCACAACCTCAAGGACGTGGACGTGACCGTGCCGCTCCGGCAGCTGGTCGCGATCGCCGGCGTCTCCGGGTCCGGGAAGTCGTCGCTCGCCATGGGCGTGCTCTACGCCGAAGGGTCTCGCCGCTACGTCGAGGCGCTCTCGACGTATACCCGCCGGCGGATGTCCCATGCGCCACGTGCGGCCGTCGACAGCGTCGAGCACGTACCCGCGGCGCTCGCGCTCCGGCAGCGTCCGGCCGTGCCGGGTGTGCGCAGCACGTTCGGCACCTCCACCGAGCTGCTGAACGTGCTGCGCCTGATGTTCTCCCGGCTGGGCTCGCACCTGTGCCCGAACGGTCATCGCCTGGACCCGACGATCGACGTGGCGGCGGACCTGAACCTGGTGTGCCCGGTCTGCGCGGCAGTGTTCTACCCGCCGGGCGCCGAGGTGCTGGCGTTCAACTCCGACGGCGCCTGCCCTGCGTGCTCCGGTACCGGTGTGGTGCGGGAGATCGACGAGGCATCCCTCGTGCCCGACCCGGGCAAGACGATCGACGGCGGCGCCGTTGCGCCGTGGTCGATGTTCGGGCTGACGGTGATGCCGCAGGTGGTGGCCGAATTCGGCGTCCGCACCGACGTCCCGTACAGCGAGCTCACCGCCGCCGAGCGCGAGACCGTGATGCACGGGCCGGAGGAGAAGCGGCACATCTCGGTGCCCTCGAAGAGCGGCAAGCTCTTCGAGCTGAACTTCACCTACCGCAACGCACGCCTCGCGGTGCAGGAGGCGCTGGACAAGGCCACCACCGAACGCGGCCTGGCCCGCGTGAACAGGTTCATCAGTGCGCAGAGATGCTCGACCTGCCACGGCACCCGGCTCAGCCAGAAGGCGCTCGGCAGCCAGGTCGCCGGCATCAACCTCGCCGAGGCGACCGCCAAGACGCTCGACGAGGTGGTGGCCTGGGCCCCGTCCCTGCCCGGCACCCTGCCGCCGGACATGCGGCCGATGGCGCAGAACCTCGTCGACAAGCTGCAGGAGATGGCCGGCCGGCTGATCGAGCTCGGGCTGGGCTACCTGAGCCTGGACCGGGCGGGCTCCACCCTGTCGACGGGGGAGCGGCAGCGGGTCCAGCTGGCGCGCGCGGTGCGGAACCGGACCACCGGAGTGCTCTACGTCCTGGACGAACCGTCCATCGGTCTGCACCCCTCGAACGTCGACGGCCTGCTCGGGGTGATCCAGGACCTGCTGCGGGACGGCAACTCGGTGGTCCTGGTCGACCATGACGTGCAGGTGCTGCGCGAGGCCGACTGGCTGATCGAGATCGGCCCGGGTTCCGGCGCCGAGGGCGGCACGGTCCTGGCCACGGGCACCGTCAAGGACCTCGACGAAGACCCCGCCTCGCTGCTGGGCGGATTCCTCACCGGGCGCGAGCCGGTGGTGATCCGGGACCGGGCCGACGACGTGTTCGACCGCGGCAGCATCCATCTCGAGACCGCGCCCCTGCACACGGTGCACGCGCTGGACGTCGACATCCCGCTCGGCCGCCTGACCGCCGTCACCGGGGCCTCCGGTTCCGGCAAGACCACGCTCATCCTCGACAGCCTCGTCCCGGCCGTGCAGGCATCCGCGGCGGGCGGGCCCGTGCCGGCCCACGTCACCGCGGTCGACGCGCCAGGGATCCGCCGGGCCGACGTCGTCGATGCCACCCCGATCGGCGTCAACGTCCGGTCCACCGTCGCCACCTACAGCGGCATCATGGACGACCTGCGCCGGGCGTTCGCCGCCACCGAGACCGCCGTCGAGCGTGGTCTGGGCGCCGCCGACTTCTCCTACAACACCGGGTCGCTCCGGTGCCCGCGCTGCGAGGGCACCGGGCAGATCGTCCTGGACGTGCAGTTCCTGCCCGACGTCGACATCGCCTGCCCGGACTGCGGTGGCACCCGGTACGCCCCGGACGCGATGACCGTCCGGCGGCCTTCCTCGGGGCGGCTCGCCGACGAGGGGCCGACGGGCGGTATCTCGCTGCCTGAGCTGCTCGCCTCGACGGTCGGGCACGCCCTCGACCACGTCGGCGACATCCGCAAGGTGCGCACCAAGCTCCAGGCCCTCGTCGACCTCGGCCTGGGCTACCTCACGCTCGGGGAGGACACGCCGGCGCTCTCGGGCGGTGAGGCGCAGCGCCTCAAGCTCGCCGCGGAGCTGCACCGCAACCAGGCCGACACCCTCTTCGTCCTCGACGAACCGAGCGTCGGCCTCCACCCCCTCGACGTCCGTACGCTCCTGAACGTCACCCAGCGGCTCCTGGACCAGGGCGCGACGGTGATCGTCATCGAGCACGACCTCGACATGATCGCCAACGCCGACCACATCATCGACATGGGACCCGGCGGCGGTGCGGCCGGTGGCAGGGTGGTGGCCACCGGCTCACCGGACGACGTCGCGGGCGATGCCGCCAGCGTCACCGGCAGCTACCTGCGCACCCATCTGACCACCGCGCCGTAGGGTCCCGCTTCAGAAGTGCTGGTCGGGGACCTTGTCGAGGACGGCCGTAGCCGGGCTCGATCCGGCCGCTACGCGACGTGGGCCAGGATCGGCTCGAGCAGCTCGGGCAGCGGGTCCGAGCCGAGCGTCCCGTCGTAGCCGCCGGTCGTCTGCACCACGACGAGGTCGTGCTCGGGGAGCAGGTGCAGGCGTTGGTCGCCGTTACCGATCGCGCCGGCCCAGCGGTCCGGGCCCTCGCCGCCGAGGTACCACTGGTAGCCGTACCCGCACCAACCCGTCGAGACGCGCGGGGTCAGCATCCGCGTGATCCAGTCGGGCGCGACGACCTGCCGTCCGCTCCACGCGCCGTCGTCGAGCACGAGCTGCCCGATCCGGGCGAGGTCGCGAGGCGCGAACCGGAGCCCGGAGCACGCGATCGGCGTCCGGCCCGGTTCGGCGATCCACTCGACCCGTCCGATGCCGAGCGGCGCGAACAGCCGCCGCTGCGCGAACTCGTGCAGCGGCATACCGGTGCCGGCGGCGACGATGCGGCCGAGCACCTCCGTGGTGCCGCCGCTGTAGTTCCACCGCTCGCCCGGAGGCTCCTCCACCGGGCGCTCGAGGACGTACCGGTACGGGTCTCGTGCCATCCGCATGGCGATCTCGCCGTTCCTCGGGTCGCGGTACGGCGGCTTCTCCCGCCATTCCGTGCCCGTGGTCATGGTCAGAGCGTGCTCGATCGTGATGCCGGACCGCTCCGGGTCGGCGGCGAGGTCGGGATACTCGGGGAACCGCTCCAGCAGTGGCGCGGACACGTCCGGGACGTCGCCGTCGGCCAGCGCGATGCCGTACAGCAGCGCGACGACGCTCTTGGAGACCGAGCGCACGTCGTGCAGCGTGCGAGGCCCGAATGCGACAGTGCCGAGCGGCCTGCCGTGCCGGAAGTCCTTGCCCCGGCCGTACCACTCGGCGGCCAGTCTGCCGCGGTGCACGACGACGACGCCGTGCAGGCGCGGGTGCCGGGACGCGGCGCGCGCGACCGCGTCGTTCAGCTCGGCGGTCGCGCCGGCGTCGTGCACCGGCCACGGCGCACCCGGCCGACCGTCGCCGACGCGGAGCGTCGGGTTGAGGACGAACCGGCGCAGCATCTGGATCGCGTGCATGCGGGAGATCGTGCCAGACGGGTGTGGTCACGCGGGCGCGGGCGAAGCGGCGCGGCGGAGCTCCGGTGTGCCGGCCTAGGCGCTGCGGCGCGCGTAGGCCCGGGCGGCGCGCACCCGGTTGCCGCACCGGGTGGAGCACCAGTGGCGGCGGGCGTGGGTCCGCAGGAAGAACCGGCTGCACGACGGGGCGCTGCAGGCGGACAGCGCTGTCGCCTCGCTGCCGGTGACCAGGCTGACGGCGTCCGCCGCGAGCGCCGACATCGCGTGCTCGACGACCTGGGTGACCGGGTGGACCGCCTCCTGGACGAGCCCGTGGTCCGGATCCCAGCGCAGCACCTGCGTGGCGGGCGCCAGGCGGAGCGCCGTGTTGATCGCCTCCATGGCCTCCTGCGAGGGTGCGGTCCCGGCGGTGACCGAGCGGAACAGCTCGCGGACCTGGGCGCGCAGGGCGGTCAGGCGGGACGCGCAGTACTCCTGGAGCGGGGCGCCGGGCGGTGCGAGGTCGCGCTCGACCAGCCATGCGGTCGCCGCCGCGGGTGTCGTCAGCGCGTCGAGCGTGCCGCCGCCCGGGACCTGCACGACGGAGTTCACCAGGTCGAGGGCGCTGTGCTCGGCGGCGCCCGGTGCGGGTGGTGGCAGCTCGGTGGGTGGAGTCAAGGGGCTGGGCACGCTCTCATGTTACATCTTGTATTTTGCCGTGAGGTGTCGGGTAGAGTCACGGCAACGTCCGAAGATTTCCATGAGAGGAAGACGAGATGTCTGTGCCAGCAACGGCGTCCGAGCAGTTCCTTGCCCGCGTGATCAGCGGCCCCACCGTCGTGATCGAGTACGGCGGGCTGCGCCTGCTGACCGACCCGACCTTCGACCGTGCGGGAACGTATCGGGGCGACGTGCCGCTGGAGCGCACCGTCGACTCGCCGGTCACCGCCGACGAGGTGGGTGCGGTGGACGCGGTGCTCCTGTCGCACGACGAGCACGCGGACAACCTCGACAGCGCGGGCCGGGTCTTCCTCGCCGGGGTCCCGCTGACCCTGACCACGGTCGGCGGCGCCGGTCGCCTGGGCGGCACCGCCCGCGGCCTGGCGCCCTGGGAGGCCACCGAGCTGCCGCGTCCGGGCGGCGGCACCGTCACGGTCACCGCCACGCGCGCCCAGCACGGACCGGACGGGTCGGAGCCGGTGGTCGGCCAGGTGATCGGGTTCGTGCTCACCGGCGAAGGCCTCCCGGTCGTGTACATCAGCGGCGACAACGCGTCGCTCGACGTCGTCCGGGAGGTCGCCGAACGCTTCGACGTCGAGGAGGCGGTGCTGTTCGCCGGCGCCGTGCGCATGCCGGTGATCTCCGACGAGCCCGACCTGCTGACGCTCGACGCCGGGCGCGCGGTGGAGGCGGCGAAGCTGCTCGACGCGCGCCGGGTGCTCATCGCCCATGTCGACAGCTGGGCGCACTTCTCCGAGGATCTCCGGACCACCGTGGCCGCCTTCGACGCGGCGGGCCTGGGCGGCCGGCTCGCGCACCGCTGACGCGCGCCGCCGCTCAGCCGGGGGGCGGTGTCGCCCGGTCGTGGAGCACGGCGACCGACGCGCCGACCAGCAGGCGACCGCCCAGGCGTACGGTCTCCGGTCCCGCCCCCGCCTGCCCGTCGAGTCGCTCCCGGACGAGCCGCGCGGCCTCCCGGGCGATGGCGGGTGTCGGTTGCTCGAACATCGTGAGCTGGGGACGCACGGCCCGGGCGAGCTCTGCGCTGTCGAACCCGACCAGCGAGATGTCGGTCGGGACGCGCAGGCCGGAGTCGTTCACGGCGATCAGCATCCCGAGGGTCAGCTCGTAGTTGGCGGCGAAGAGGGCGGTCGGGCGATCGGGGAGTGCGAGCAGTCGTTCCGTCGAGGCCTGGCCGCTCTCGACGGTGAGCGGCCCGGAGGTCAGGCACTCCTCCTCGAGCGAGATGCCCCGGGCCGCGAGCGTGCTGCGGAAGCCCTCGGCCCGCTCGCGCATGGTGGAGATCGCGGGATCACCACCGACAAGTGCCACCCGCCCGTGCCCGTGGTCGGCGAGATGCCGGGCCACCGCTGCCCCCGCCGCCAGGTTGTCGAGCACCACCCGGTCGGTGTCGAGGTCCGGGGCCACCCAGTCGATCGCGACGACCGGAACGCCCTGGGCCGCCACCTTCCGCAGGGCGTCGACGTCGTTCGACGTGGGGACCGCGATGATGCCCTCGACCATCCGGCCCATGAGAAAGTCCACCGCGTCACCGGGCGTCGGCCTGCTCGAACAGACGAGCACGCTGATCCCGTCGGCGCGCAGCGCTGCCTCGACGCCGGCGATGATCGTCAGGTGGAAGTCGTTGTCGAGCGCGGGCAGAAGCACACCGACCGTCGACGAACGGCGCGAGCGGAGGCTCCGCGCGACGGTGTTGACGCGGTAGCCGAGCGACGTCGCGGCCTCCTGGATCGCCAGCCGGTTCTTCTCCCGGACGGGCAGGCCGTTGTAGTACTTCGAGATCGTCGACAGGGACAGCCCCGTCATCGCCTGGATGTCCTTGTAGGTCGGCACGTGCGCTCCTCGCCTCAGGCGAACCGTAGCCTGCTCCGGTAAGGCGAAAGGTTTCGCTCCAACCTAGGATCCGGGGCGGTCCCGCGTCAAGAACAGAACCCTCAGCGGCCATTGACACCAAAATCGCCGGAGAACTAGCCTCCATCCCGAAAAGCGTAACGTTTCGTATGAGGCCACGACCGGATCACTTGAGCACAAGGGAACTCTCATGACCGACGCGCTGCATCCGATCGATCCCGGCGCGCTGCCCGCGCCCGTCGACGTGTCCGACAACACCGGCGCCCTCGCGCAGGTGCGTGCCGTCATCGACGCCGGCCCCTACCGTGACGACTGGGACTCCTTGCGGGCCTACACCCCGCCGCGGTGGTACGAGGACGCCAAGTTCGGCATCTTCATCCACTGGGGCGTCTACTCGGTGCCCGCCTTCAACAGCGAGTGGTACTCGCGGGAGATGTACCGGGAGGGCACGCGGGAGTTCGAGCACCACGTCGCGACGTACGGCGCCCACCGCGACTTCGGTTACAAGGACTTCATCCCGTCCTTCACCATGGACCGCTTCGACCCGGACGAGTGGGCAAGGCTGTTCCGCCAGGCGGGCGCGCAGTTCGTGGTCCCGGTCGCCGAGCACCACGACGGCTTCGCCATGTACGACACGGACCGCTCCCGCTGGAGTGCCGCCCGCATGGGCCCCGAGCGCGACGTGTTCGGGGCGCTCTCCGAGGCGACGGACCGGGCCTGGATGGTGCGCGGGGCGTCGTCGCACCGTGCGGAGCACTGGTTCTTCATGAACGGCGGCGCGCGGTTCGACTCGGACGTCCTCGACCCTCGGTTCCAGGACTTCTACGGTCCGGCGCAGCGCGAGGAGACCGCGCCGAACGAGCGGTACCTGGAGGACTGGCTCTTGCGGGCCGTGGAGATCATCGACCGCTACCGCCCGCAGGTGCTGTGGTTCGACTGGTGGATCGAGCAGCCGGCCTTCAAGCCGTACCTGGCGCAGCTCGCCGCCTACTACTACAACCGCGCGGCGCAGTGGGGGCGCGAGGTGGTCATCAACTACAAGTGGGACGCCTTCGCCGAGGGCACCGCCGTGTACGACATCGAGCGCGGCACGATGGGCGACATCCGGCCGTCGGTCTGGCAGAACGACACCTCGGTCTCGAAGACGGCGTGGTCGTGGGTGCGGGGCCACGAGTACAAGTCGGCGGACGACCTGATCGCCGAGCTCGCCGACGTCGTCTCGAAGAACGGTGTGCTGCTGCTCAACGTCGGTCCCAAGCCCGACGGGACCATCCCGGACGAGGAGCAGGAGCTGCTGCGCTCGATCGGTGCCTGGCTGAACCGCAACGGCGAGGCGATCTACGGCACGCGACCGTGGGTGATCGCCGCGGAGGGGCCGACCGAGGTCGCCGTCGGATCATTTGTCGACGGCAAGCCGGCCGAGTTCACCGGCGCCGACTTCCGGTTCACCGCGCGGAAGCACGTGACCGGTGAGTACGTCTACGCGATCCCGCTGGCCGAGCCCGCCGACGGTGTCCTGCGGATCCGTGCGTTCGGCAAGGGCGCCGGTCTGCTCACGCGTCCGATCAAGGAGGTGTCGCTGCTCGGGGAGTCCGGCACCGTCGACTGGGAGCAGGCCGCCGGAGAGCTGACCGTGCGGACGAGCGGTCGGGCGGTGGTCAAGCTGTTCCTCGAACCCGAGAAGGTCTCGCCGCGCACGGACTTCCTGCACCAGGCGTGACGGGACGCCGCCGGGCGCCAGGCGGCGGCCGACTGCCGGCCTGCTGCCCGAGCGCGGGGCAGCAGGCCGGCTGTGGCGTCAGATCCCGAGCTCGCCCAGCCACCGGCTGATCGGTCGCGGGGCCAGGCCGAGGAGCTCCTGAGCGCTGTTGCCCCGGCTGATCGTGTTGCCGGCCTGGGCGTTGAGCGCCTTGTAGAGGCCGACGACGGGTGCGCTGGCGTCGGCGCCGAACAATGGCGTGATCAGGACCCCGAGTGCTTCGGGGGTGATGGCCTCGAACGTCACGTCGCGCCCGAGCCGCTCGGCGAATCCCGCGGCGAGGTCGGGGCCGGTCAAGCCCGGCAGGTGCCCGATGGCGACCGTCCCCGTCACGGCCGGGTCCTCCAGGAGACGGACGACGACGTCGGCGACGTCCAGGTGCGAGCTCCACGAGACGGGGAACGCCTCGGGGAGCGGGTAGCGCAGCACGCCGTCCTGCCGGGCCGGGCCCTCGATGACGGGCATCAGCAGGTTCTCCAGGTACAGCCGGGGCGCCACGACGGCGGTCGGGATCCCGGTGTCCGTGATCCTGCGGATCAGGGTGGTGAGCGGCGCGTCGTCCGGCGCCTGCAGCGGCGAGCCGGGCTGGTCGACGACCCCGCCGCTGGTGGAGATCACGACGCGGGCCGGGCGCGCCTTCTCGACGGCGGCGGTGATCGCGTCGACGTAGGCGGCCACCTGGTCAGGCGCCCCCATGGGGAGATGGATGAACACGCCGTCCGCGCCGGTGTAGGCGGCGACCAGCGAGTGGACGTCGGCCAGGTCGACGGCGGCGGACTCGATGTCCGCGGGGACGTTCGCCGTGGTGCGGACAGCCGCGACGGGACGCTTGCCGGCGGCTCGGAGCGCGGCGACGACGGGGGCACCCTGGGCGCCGGTGGCGCCATGCACTATGTAGGTCATGAGCCTATTAGTGCATGCACTGCATCAGTTACATCAACTGCACTAATGGCGTAGAGTCGAGCCCATGGATGACGTAGAGCTGCCCGAGTGCGGAGTCGCGCGCTTCCTGATGCTGTTCGAGGGGCCGTGGGCGACGCTGATCGTGCGCGAGCTCATGCACGGGCCGCAACGGTTCGGCGAGCTGCGTGACGCGCTCCCGGGCATCAGCGCGCACACGCTGACCAACCGCCTCCGGCTGTTCGAGGCGCGGGGCATCGTCACGCGCACCGCGTACGCGGAGATACCCCCGCGTGTGGTGTACGAGCTGACCCCGCTGGGCTGGCAGCTGCGCCCGGTGCTGGACTCGATGAACGAGTGGGGGACGTCGGCGCCCCTGTCCGCCTTCGTGCCGGAGCGGAGCGCCGGATGAGCGGCGATTCCGCGCCGCTGTCGCTGTTCGGGGACGACGAGCCGCCCCGGCCGCTCGCCGACCGGCTCCGGCCCCGCGTCCTCGAAGAGGTGGTCGGCCAGGACCACCTGCTCGCTCCCGACGCCCCGATCGGGCGGCTGGTCGGCCGTGGCCAGATGGTCTCGACGATCCTGTGGGGACCGCCCGGCTGCGGCAAGACGACCATCGCCCGGCTCCTCGCGGAGCGGACGCACCTCGCGTTCGAGCCGCTGTCGGCCACGTTCTCGGGCGTCGCCGACCTCCGGAAGGTCTTCACGGCCGCGCAGCGCCGTCGCGAGATCGGCCAGGGCACCCTGCTGTTCGTCGACGAGATCCACCGCTTCAACCGCGCGCAGCAGGACAGCTTCCTGCCCTACGTCGAGGACGGCACGATAGTCCTCGTCGGCGCCACCACCGAGAACCCGAGCTTCGAGCTCAACGGCGCGCTCCTGTCGCGCTGCCAGGTGTTCGTCCTGCGGCGGCTCGACGGCGCCGCGCTCGAGACCCTGATCGACCGCGCCGAGGCGGACGCCGGCCGGCCGCTGCCGCTGGACGACGACGCCCGGGCCGCCCTGGTCGCCATGTCCGACGGCGACGGGCGGTACCTGCTCAACATGGCCGAGCAGCTCCAGGCGCTGCCCGAGGGCACCGCCCCCCTCGGCACGGCGGGGCTGGCCGCGGAGGTCCAGAAGCGCGCGCCGATCTACGACAAGGCCCAGGAGGGCCACTACAACCTGATCTCGGCCCTGCACAAGTCCATGCGCGGCTCCGACCCGGACGCCGCCCTGTACTGGCTCGCCCGGATGCTCGACGGCGGCGAGGACCCGCTGTTCATCGCCCGCCGCATCGTCCGCTTCGCAGGAGAGGACATCGGCATCGCCGACCCGGAGGCGGTGCACCAGGCGCTCGCCGCCTGGGACGTGTACGAGCGGCTCGGCTCACCCGAGGGCGAGCTCGCGATCGCCCAGGCGGTCGTCTACCTGGCGACCGCGCCGAAGTCGATAGCCGTCTACCGCGGGTTCGGCGCGGCCACCGCCGCCGCGAAGCGCACCGGGTCGCTCATACCGCCCGCCCACATCCTCAACGCCCCGACCCGGCTGATGAAGGACCTCGGCTACGGCAAGGGCTACCGGTACGACCCCGACACCGAGACGGGCTTCTCCGGCGCCGACTACTTTCCCGACGGCATGGACCGGGAGCGGTACTACGAGCCGACCGGGAACGGGTACGAGCGGCAGATCACCGAACGGCTCCGGCACTGGGACGGGCTGCGGGCCGAGCGGCGGCGCGACGGCGCCGAGGGGGAGAGCGCCGGGCACTGACCGCCGCCACCGGATCAGCGAACGTGCCTCCGGGTCAGCGGCAGGGAGAGTGCCACGAGTGCGGCACTGAGCGCCGCGAGCATCGGCGTCTGCCGGTCTGCAGTGCCTGTCCACCGATCCAGGCGCCGGAGGCGATGCCCACGTTGAACATCGCGTTGACGACGGCGGGAGCGGCATCGGGCACGGCGCTCGCCTTGAGCGCCGCGGCGTTGAGCAGCGTGGGGAGGGCGCTGAACGCCGTCCCCCCAGAGCAGGATGGCGACGACGGCGCCCGCTGCGTTCCCGCCCACGACCGCGAGCGCCACGAGCGAGGCGGCCGTGAGGACCATTGCGATGCGCAGTGCGCCCTGCGGGTAGCGGTCGGTGAAGATGCCCGCCAGGAGCACAAGCCTGGGTTGCGGTATCGCCGCGCTGGTCAACGGCTTGGACGTCGACCTCGTCACCCTGGGCGGCCTGGCGCCGCTGGCAGCCGGCATCGCGCCGGGGGAGTTGGACTCCGCGTACCGAGCCGGGTTGATGCGGTTCCGGCGTGCCGGCGCTCCCGCGATCGTGCCCGCTGCTCTCGGTGACCGCGCGCCGGAGGCAGGTGTGTCAGAACAGGTCTGGTCCCACGTGTGGGGTCGCACGTGACGCAAGCCGGCCCGCGGCCGTCCTGTAGCGCTACAGGATGTAGATTCCCCCTACCGCGATCCACCCCCGCGGAGTTAGGTACCGGTCGGCTCCGAACGGTCCTGACGAGTTCGGCGGCCGCCGTGGGCTTGATGCTTCGTTGGTCCCGTGAGAGTGTTTTAACGTCATAGACCGCCTCTCCTGACCGTCCGGGGGAAAGGCGAGATGTTGTCGTCAGGGCGGCCTGAGGGTCGCCTTGTACTTGACACGCAACCGTTCATTCGTCGCCTGTCTCTGGGTCGCGTTCTTCGTCAACGGGGCTGTTCTTTCCAGCTGGGCCCCGCGCATTCCAGAGGTCAAGTACCTCCTAGGCCTGAGCGACAGCGAACTTGGTATTGCCTTGTTCGGCGTCGCCGCCGGATCCGTCCCCGCACTTCTGCTCACCGCTCGGGTCCTCGACCGTGTGAGGTCAGGACCGGTGTGCGTGGCCACCGCGCTGCTCTTCAGCGCGTCGCTGCCTTTGATCAGCGTTGCAGACGGTGTGTGGCAGCTGACCGGCGTGCTCATGGCGCTGGGGGCAGCCAGCGGCGTCCTCGACATCGCGATGAACACCGCCGGCATCGCCTACCAACAGCACACCGGTCACAGGGTCCTGTCCCGGCTGCACGGTGGATACAGCCTGGGCGTGCTGGCCGGTGCCCTTGGCGGCGTAGCTGCCACGCATGTGGGTGCCACCGCGACCGAGCACTTCCTCGTGGTAGCCATCCTCCTCGTGACCCTGACCCTGATGTCTGCTCCGATGTTGTGGTCCCAGCCTTGGCGCCCCGACGCCCGCGAGGTCTCAGGCGCACTGGTCACAGTGCGGAGTCGGCGCTTCGGTCTGCCGATGACGATCGCGGTGCTCGCCGTCTCAGGCCTGCTCATCGAGGGCCTGGTCACCGATTGGTCGGCTCTGCTGATCACCCGCGACCTGGGGGCGCCGACCTCCCTGGGAGCCATCACTCTCGCCTTGTTCAGCTTGGCGATGTTCATCTCGCGCTCCGCGGGTGACGCCGTGCTGAACCGCTTCTCGGAACGCAAGGTCCTGACGACCGTTGCCGTGGCCGTGGTCTGCCTCGTGCTGCTCGGCTCGGTCGCCGCCGAGCCCGTGGCCATGGCCGCGGCCGTCGGCCTGATCGGCCTGGTACTGGGACCGGTCTTCCCCGTGGCAGTCTCCCGTGCCAGCCGATCCGCACCCGGCCGGGCCGCGGCGATGACTGCGCAGGTCAGCGCTGTCGGGTACTTCGCATATCTCGGCGGGCCGCCCGTGATCGGCTTCGTCGCGGACGTCGTCGGCCTGCCCCTCACCTTCGTCACCACGGTGGCCCTCAGCTGCGTGGGCATCGCCCTCGCCTGCCGTGGCCCCGGCTAAAGATGTGGCCGCGGAGAACTCCGTGGCGAGGCTGAGGCTGCCGCCCTGGCCGTCCGGCAGCGCTGCACGATGTAGATTTCCCCGGGAGGAGGTGCCCTGCGATGACCATACGAACACGCGCGCGCGGTGAGCTCGAGGGCGAGATCCTCCGCATCCTGCGGGAGGACGGCGGCGAGCTGAGCGCGATCGAGATCCAGCCGCGCCTCACCGGCCACCCGCCGGCCTATACGACAGTGATGACGGCCCTGGAGCGGCTCCACAAGAAAGGCGAGGTCGTCCGCTCCAGCGACTCGCCGCGGAGGATCCGGTTCCGGGCCGCACGGTCCGGGGAGGAGAACGCCAGCGCGACCATGCTGTCCGCGCTCGACGGGGCCGGCGACCGGCGTGCCGCACTGCTGTCGTTCGCGGGGAACCTCGATCCCGCGGACGTCGAGCTGCTCCGCGCGGCGATCGGCAAGAGCGACCGTCGAGAGCCACGGTAGGGCGGTCATGCTCGTACCGTCATGTCTCGCGGTCGGGGCACTGCTGCTGATGCTGTCGGCGCCTGCGCTGCTGACCCGCGGGCGCTGGCAGGTGCACCATCCGGCGGCCGCCCTCTCGCTGTGGTTCGGCGCTTTCTTCGTGGGGACCGGGCTCGCGCTCGCAGCGGTGATCATCGCCGCGGTGGTGTCGACGACGGCTGCCCCGTCGCATGCCGGTGAGGGCCTGGCGCTGACCCTTGCCGCATGGACCGGGCTGGGCGGGGTCGGAGCGGTGCTCACGCTCGCCCTCGCCTCGGCCGAACCGCTGGCCGCATCGGGCCGGGCGGCCGTGCACCGGATGGCACCGGTCGCGCTGTCGAGGACCGAGCGGAAACCTTTCACCGTCGTGCGGTTCGCGTCCGAGGAGCCCGTCGCCTGGGCGGCGCCGGGCAAGCGCCGGGAGATCTTCGTCTCGACCGCCCTGGAGCGGGAGCTCACCCCCGCGCAGCGCGATGCGGTCATCGCTCACGAGTGGGCGCACCTGCGGTTCCGGCACGGGCTCGCCGTGCGGATTGCCGAGGTGAACGCGCTGTGCCTGCCTCGCCGGCTGCGCGCCGGCACCACGCTCAAGCGGGCGACCCTCTTCCTGGTCGAGCTGATGGCTGACGACTTCGCCGCACGAAGCGCAGGAGCGGCGAACCTCGCGAACGCCCTGGCACACCTCGGGGCAGCGACCGGCGACCCCGCGATGGCGCTGCGTGCCGAGCGCCTGGCGATGCGCCGCTGGCCGCGCCGACGGCGGCCGGGTCCGCCGGCAGCGCTGTGACGGCGTTCCTCAGTGGGAGTGGCCCGGACTGGAGTTGGTGAGGATGCCGGTGATGACGACGGCCGCCACCAGCAGGGACGCCTCGACGACGAGTACCCGGTGCAGGGCCCGCCACCGCATCGACACCGTCGGCCGAGGGACGATCCGGCGTAGCAGGTTGTGGCGGTTCCACGCCGCGAGGGCGATCACGACGGCGATGACGCCGAGCTTCACCAGCAGGGCCCGGCCGTACCCGGTCCCGACCAGGTTCTGCGGCGTCTCGACGATGAGGACTGCCATGACGGTTCCGCTGACCGCCAGGAGCAGGGTGCTGACGAGTGCGAAGGTGGAGAACCGGACGGTGACGCCCACCGCGTGCAGCGGATCGGCGTCGTGGCCGGGGCGCGGCCCGATGGCCGGCAGGTAGAGGGCCAGGCCGGCGAGCCCGCCGGCCCAGAACGCCGCGGCGAGCAGGTGCCCGACGTCGGCGAGGATCATCGCCCACTGCGGCTCGACCGACTGCGTGTGGCCGACGAGCACCGGCGCCGTCACGGCAAGCGTCGCGCACAGGAGGCTGATGCCCTGACCGACGTGTCCGACGCGCCGCGTCAGGACGAGGCAAACCACCGAGACAGCGGCCGTGACCAGGACCGCGGCCGCCCCGGGCGCGGGCAGGACGGCGGGCAGCCAGCTGCGTGGTGAGACGACGGACCATGCTTCCGCGCCGACCACCCGCAGGGCGGAGGCCGGCACGAGCAGGATCGACGAGAGGACGGCGACGAGGGCAGCGCCCCGCAGCAGGCCCTGCAGCCGGCGAGGCAGCCGGGGCTCTCGCAGCACGGCCACCTGGAAGAAGACCAGACCGGCGAACACGAGCAGGCCGAGATACTGGCCCGCCGTGAGTACGTCCATGGCCAGCTCGGTCGAGCCCGGCGTGGTGAACGGTGTGCGCACCGCCGTCACCCGACCAGCATCGGCCAGCACATCGCGACCATGCCCAGGCTCATCAGTGAGCCCGACGCCGACTCGAGGGTGTGGCTGCGGTGCACGTGCCAGCAGGTGCGCGCCGCCTCGGCGCAGTCGAGGAGGAACAGCACGCCGGCCACCACGAGCGCGGTGACCATCACGACCCCGGCGAGCACGACGGGGACGGACATGGCCGTATGCGCATAGCCCGACGTGGCGACGGGTGAGCCGGGCGCCGACGTCATGGCAGCGACCATCCAGACCATCGCGAGCATCATCATGGCGTGCAGGGCCTGGTGGACCGGTCCGTGATCGCCGGCCGCGCGCCGCGGGATCCTACGGGAGACCTGTGCCAGGTACACGAGCGCGAACCACCCTGCCGCTCCACCGAACACGATCAGCTGGGGAAGCACGGGGAGCTGCGACCACCACGGCCAGCACATGAGCACCATGCCGAGGCTCATGCCGATGTGGAGGAGGTGCCCGACGGCCGCGAGCGGGCGGCGTTCCAGGAGCAGGAGGCAGCCGGAGTAGGTGGCGGTGACGAGGAACAGGGCCGTGAGCGCCCACTGCAGCGCGGGATCGTCGATCACTGTCGTCGTGTACGGAAGTTCTGCAGCCGCAGGCTGTTGTGGACGACGAGCATCGAGGAGAGCGACATCGCCGCGGCGGCGATCAGCGGGTTGAGGAGACCGGCGGCGGCGAGCGGGATCGCGGCGATGTTGTAGCCGAAGGCCCACCCGAGGTTCGTCCGGATGGTCCGGAGGGTGCGCCGGGCGAGCGCTATCGCGTCGGGTACGACCATCAGGTCCTCGCGCACCAGGATGATGTCGGCCGCCTTGAGCGCGATGTCCGTGCCGGTCGCGATCGCCAGTCCCAGGTCGGCCGCGGAGAGCGCGACGGCGTCGTTGATGCCGTCGCCGACCATCGCGACGTTCTTGCCGCGTGCCTGCAGGTCACGTACGACCTCCGCCTTCTGCGCGGGCAGGACCTCGGCGAGGACGACGTTGATCCCGAGCTGGTCGGCCGTGCGCTGACCGGCCGCGGCGCTGTCACCGGTGAGCAGGATGGTCTCCAGTCCCTGCTCGTGGAGCGCGTCGATCGCGGCTTGCGCGTCCGCCTTGATCTCGTCGGCGACGTCGATCACGCCGACCACCTCGCCGTCCCGGGCGACGAGCACGGCAGTCCGTCCCTGCTCGTCGGCGTGGTCGAGCGCGACCCGCGCGCCGGCTGGGATCTGGACAGCCCGTTCGGCGAGCAGCCGGGCGTTGCCGATGAGGACGTCGTGGCCGGCGACCCGGCCTGAGGCGCCGAGTCCCGGCAGGGCCGAGAAGTCGCTGAAGGGGGGGAGGGCGGGCGGATGCTCGGCCGTGCGGGCGAGGATCGCGCGAGCGATCGGATGTTCCGAGCCCTGCTCGAGCGATGCCGCGAGCCGCAGCAGCTCGTCCTCGGACAGCTCGGCCAGGGCGGTGACCCGTTGGACGGCCATGCGACCGGTCGTGAGGGTGCCTGTCTTGTCCAGGACGACTGTCGTGATCCGGCCGCTCGCCTCGAGTGCGTCCTGCCCTTTGACGAGGATGCCCAGGCTCGCTCCCCGCCCGATCCCGACCATGAGCGCGGTAGGGGTGGCCAGGCCGAGCGCGCACGGGCACGCGATGATCAGGACCGCGATGCCGGTCCCGATCGCCTGCTGCACCGGGGCGCCGCCGAGCAGCCAGGCCACGAACACGAGGAGCGCGAGCACGATCACCGCCGGCACGAAGTAGGTGGTGACCCGGTCGGCGAGTGTCTGGACGTTCGCCTTCCGGGCCTGCGCCCGCTGCGCGAGCGCGGCCATCTGCGCGAGCTGTGTGTTCGCGCCCACCGACGTGGCGCGCACCTCGAGACGCCCGTCGGTGCTGATCGTCCCGCCGGTGACCACGTCGCCCGAGACGACCTCGACCGGCAGCGGTTCGCCGGTCATCATGCTGGCGTCGACCGCGGCGGCTCCCGCCGTCACGTCGCCGTCCGCGGGGATGGTCTCGCCGGGGAGGACGACGAAGGTGTCGCCGCGGCGCAGGCGGGCGGACGGCTCGACGACCTCGACACCGTCGCGGAGGATGCGGACCCGCGTCGCGGCGAGCCTGCTCAGTGCGCCCAGGACGTCACCGGCCTTGCGGCGCGAGCGGGTCTCGAAGTACCGCCCGGCGAGCTGGAACGTCGTCATACCCGCCGCCACGTCGAGGTACATGGCGTCCGCGCCGTCGGGTGTGCTGCCGAAACCCAGCCAGTAC
Organism: Promicromonospora alba; assembly: GCF_042654905.1. NCBI lineage: Bacteria > Bacillati > Actinomycetota > Actinomycetes > Micrococcales > Promicromonosporaceae > Promicromonospora > Promicromonospora alba. The sequence continues at coordinate 267,743 of NZ_JBHSFI010000002.1, read as the reverse complement.
GCGGGTCCGTCCAGTCCGAGGACGAGCGTGACCAGCGCCCAGCCGAACGAGACGGCGATCCCGAGCGAGACCAGGGTGTCCATGCTCACGGTGCCGTGCCGCAGGTTCTTGAGCGTCACCCGGTGGAAGGGCCATGCGGCCCAGGTCACGATCGGCAGCGCGAGCAGGACGCAGAGCCACTCCCACCCGGGGAACCGCCACCCGGGGACGAGCGCGAACACGATGGTGATGTCCATCAGCGGGATGGTCAGCAGCGCCGCGACGACGAGCCGTCGCCGCAGCGAGGTGATCCGGACCTCGGTGGCGCGGCGGGACCAGGCGTCGTCCTCGCCGTCGTGCAGATGGGCGCCGTACCCGGTCTTCTCGACCTGCTGGACCGCGAGCGCGATGCGCTCCTCGTCCAGGCCGTTGACCACCGCGCGCTCGGTCGCGTAGTTCACGCTCGCGTCCACGCCGTCGAGCTTGTTCAGCGCGCGCTCGACCCGGCGCGCGCAGGCGGCACAGGTCATCCCTGAGATGTCGAGCTCGACGGGGTCCACCCGGTCGAGGGGTTCGGCGATCGTCATCCGTGTGTCTCCTTGAGCTGTGGTGTCTTCGCCGGCTGGCCGGGCTGGACCGATTCCCTGCTCGCGAGTCGTTCGAGCATCCGGTTGTACTCCTCGAACTCGTCGTCCAGCCCGGAGTCGAGGTGCCGGTCCTTGCGCTTGGCTTCCTTCGCGTCCTGACGTGCCCACTGGATGCCGAGCACCACGACGACGATCATCAGCGGCAGCTCCCCGGCGGCCCACGCGACCCCGCCTGCGAGGTACTGCGACGCCGCGAGGTCGGCCCACGGCAGGTCCAGGGTCCGGTAGAAGTTCTCGGCGACGATCAGCGAGCTGCTCATGAGGATGACGCCGAAGAAGGCGTGGAACGGCATCGCCGCCAGGACGAACCCGAGCTTCCCGACGTGCGGCAACGGACGCGGGGGACGGTCCACGCCGATCACGAGGCCGTAGTAGAGGTAGCCGACGGCCAGGAAGTGGAGGTTCATGAGCTGGTGCGCCCAGTGGTAGCGCACCATCGCCTCGAACAGACCGCTGAAGTAGAGGCCGTAGTAGGAGCCGATGAAGACGGCGAAGACCAGGAGGGGGTTGTAGACGAAGCGCAGCACCCTCCAGTGCAGGACCGAGGTCGTCCACTCATGAAGGCCCGCGGCGCGTTCGCCTCCCGCCTGGGTCGCGCGCATGACGAGCGTGACGACGCCGCCGAGGACCAGCAGGAGCGGCGCGAGCATGTTCAGGCTCATGTGCACGACCATGTGGATGCCGAAGTCGGCTGCGGAGTACTTGCCGAACCCGGAGCCCGAGGCGACCACTACGACGGACCAGCCGACCACCCACGAGAACGTGCGTCCGGCGGGCCAGCGATCGCCACGCCTGTGCAGCGTGCGGACCGCGAGCAGGTACAGCCCGACACCAGCCACGGCGAGACCGGAGAGCAGCAGGTTCGGGCGCCAGTGCGTGAACAGGACCAGCGCCGTCGGGGCGGCATCGACGTCGAAACCCAGGAAGTTCTGCGGGATGCTCGTGGGCACGAAGTACTGCGGGGGAGGGATGCGGTCCATCGCCACGGTGATGCCGATCCACAGGGCGGCCGCCAGCGCGGCCGCCCCCACGATCCTCGTGATCCCCTTGTCGGTAAGCCGTCCGACGCGCCACAGCGCCCACGCGGTGATCGCGAGCGAGAGCAGTGTGACCGTCACAGCGCCGCGTGCGTAGACCTGCCAGGCGGTCGGTGACTCCCACGCGCCCTCACCCTGCAACTTGAACCGCGCAAGGACCGGGTCGGTCACGAGCACTACCGACAGGGCCACCGCGCAGATCAGGAACCGTCGCCGCAGGGTCGCGATCGGAAGGAACCGGCCGGAGGCGAGGCGGATCGCGGAGACAAGGACGGTACCCAGGCCCACGGCGACCGCGAGCGTCTGAAAGTAGCCGGCGTCGCTGCCGAGGTCGTGGCCCGGGCCGACCAGGATCTGCCCGACGGCCACGGGCGCCAGGACCGCGACGCACGCGGCCCAGAGCGGGATCAGCAGTCCGGTCCAGCGCTCGACGAACCAGCTGCTGATCGCGACGAGGCCCGACCCGACGAAGCTCACGGTCCACGCCAGGGAGCTGGCCTCGAACAGGGATGGAATCAGGTCCGCCAGCCCTGGCTGCGCGGCGATCGCGGCCCCGCCCGCACTCAGCTCCGAGGGCCGGACGCCGTTCGCGTCGAACAGCTCGAACATGACGGACGCGGCGGCCGCGATCGACCACACAGCGGCGGACATCCGCAGCACGCGCAGCTCGAACTGGTCCCCGAGATCCTGGGCGCGCGCCGCGAACACGTCGCGCAGAAAGAGCAGGGCGGCCAGGGCCCCGACCGTTACGATCGCCGCCGCGTCCGCCAGGGACCTGGAGATCGTGGTGCCGATCGCGATGTCGGCCCCGGGATAGCCGGCATGGATGCGCTGGTAGGGCATCTCTCCGGCAAGGCTCGTCGTCACCGCAGGCACGGCGAGCAGCACGGCCGCCGCGGCGATCGTGAGCAGCGCGACAGCGTTGACGTCTCGCCGCACCACCGGGCCGCCGCCGTCGCTCCGGCTCCGTGGCCCCACGACAACAGCGGTCGCTCCGGCATTCATCGAGCAAGCTCCGACATGGCGGTGAGGTCGAAACCGGCGTCGTACACGGCGGCCTCGACCTGATCGCGGGGCGGCACCGACCTGCAGTCCACCCAGATCAGCCCAGCTGGCACATCGACCTGGACGTCCTCCACGCCGCTTACCCGTACCAGCTCGCGCGTCGCGGCTCTCTCGCAGTCGGCGCAGGTCATCCCGTCGACACGCAACTCAAACCTGTACATCTGAACTACCGCCAGTCTCGTCTCGGTCGTCAGGCGAATCTACATGATGTAGATGTTGCGACTGACGACGCAAGTCGGACGTTTCGACGGATGGCTCAGGTGTTGGGGGTATCGCTGCTGTCAGGGTCGAAGACGCTTGCGGGAACGGTCAGGGCCCACTCGTTCATCGCCTCCAGGACCGGCCCCAAGCTATGCCCCGTCGGTGTGAGCTCGTACACCACGCGCGGGGGGATCTCGGCAAAGGCGGTCCGGGTGACCAGGCCCGCGGCGACGAACTTGCGCAGCCGGTTGGTCAAGGTGTGTGCGCTGATCCCCGGCAAGGACTCCAGGAGCTCGTTGAACCGGTGCGGTCCCTTGAGGAGCTCGCGGACGATGAGGGTGGCCCAGGGGCCGTCGAGGAGGCTGAGGAAGCGCGCTATCCCGCACTCCCGGAAGGGACAGTGGTCGAATCTCACAAACTGACCCTACCCATTACTGCAGTTGATGTAACTGGTGCACTGCGTGCAGTAATGGCTCCATGGCATACATCGTGCACGGTGCTACCGGCGCTCAAGGTTCCCCCGTCCTGTCGGCTCTCGCTGCCGCCGGACTCTCACCCGTCGCCGCGGTCCGCGACACCAGCAAGGTCGACGGCGAGGCCGTTGCGGTCGATCTCTCCTCGGTGGACTCCGTCGCGGCGGCGTACGAAGGCGCCGAAGGAGTCTTCGTCCACCTGCCGGTGGGACCCGCCTACGTCCAGCGTCTGCAGGCGCTCGTCATCGGGGAGGCGGTCCGCCGGGCCCGGCCGCAGCGGGTGGTGTTCTCCACGAGCGGCTACACCATCGGTGCCGGTGGGAGTGACCTGGACGCACCGAACGTGATGGTTCGCGAGCTGGCGGCATCGGGGGTGTCCTACGCGATCGTCGAGCCGAGGCTCTACCTGGAGAACCTGCTGCTGCCTCCGCTGCTGTCCGCGGTTCACGAGGGCGTCCTGCCTTATCCGCTTCGGGCGGACTATGCCACGTCGTGGAGCTCGCACCTGGACGTCGCCGAAGTCGTCGTCCGGCTGCTCCAGACTCCGGAGGTCACCGGAATCGTCTCGGTCGGAGCCCTCCCGGGTCTGGTCGGGGCGGACCTCGCCGACGGCTTCAGCCGGTATCTCGGTGCGCCGGTGTCCTACCGTGCGATCACGGCCGACGAGATGGGGGAGATGATCATCCCGATGTTTGGCGCAGCCGGGGCCGCTCCGGTGGTCGAGTCGTATCGCTACCGCGCCGGGCAGCCCGGCGAGGAGATCCCTGCCGACCGTTCGGCGCAGAAGCTCCTGGGGCTGTCCCCTCGGAGCGTCGAGGACTGGCTGCGCGCGATGGGCGCCTGAGGACCGGCGGGGGAGGAGCGAAGCCATGAGTATGTACGACATGTTCGTCCACCCTCGCGGGACCGCCGGGCACGCGGCAGCCAGGCTGATGGCGCGAACGGGAACCGGCCTCGCGAACGACGCGATCAAGCTGCTCGACCTGGACCCGCACGCGAACGTCCTCGAGATCGGATTCGGGCCGGGTGTGGCACTGCAGCGACTGCTCGAAGCCGTCCCCGACGGACACGTGGCGGGCGTCGATCCCTCTGCAGTCATGCATCAGCACGCTCGCGAACGAAACACCGCCGCCGTCAAAGAGGGTCGGCTCGAGCTCCATCGGAGCACAGCCGCGGATCTTCCCGTATCCGTCGGGACGATGGATGCGGTCCTCGCGATCGACAATCTGCATTTCTGGCCGAGCATCCCGGCCGGACTGTCCGAGATCAGACGGGTGCTCCGACCGGGCGGGATCTTTGTCTGCGCGTTCAGCCCGCCGTCCGGCGGGCCTCCACCACACCTCGCCGCGCTCCTCGCGAGCCAAGGCTACGAAACCACGACTGCTGGCATCAAGACGCGTCAGGGACGCCTGTTCCAGGTCAGGGTCCCGCGCGCCAGCACGGCGGCTTGATCGCTTGCTCCCTGGCGCTGGCGATAAGCGTGGTCAGCGTTCAGGACCCAACGGCTCGGCGAGGGACGGCCGCTGGCGTCAGTGACAGACGACGAGATCGGCGAGGCCCTCGAACTGTTCTGGGGCGCCGCCGCGGTGGACACCTGGAACGCCCGCCGGGCGTCGGTGCTGCCCTGTCCTGGTGCCGTGAGCGTGGTCACGAGGCTCCGGCGGTCCCGGTGTGGGCGAGGCGGATGGCGGTTCCGGACTCCGAGACCCCGGCATGCTTGCGCCGGGTGACTGCAGACGCTGAGCCACCCGGCAGTCGGAGTCAGGCCGTCAGGGCGGGCTTGAGTACGTCCTGGCACCACTGGCGGAAGCTGGTCGGCCCGGCGGTCTGCAGGGTGCGCTGCTCGGCGTCATAGATGCCGGCGTTCTGGGCTGCGGCCATGTCGACCAGCCCTTGTGCGTATCCGTCGGTCATCCCGTACTGCAGCATCGTCGCCATGTGTGCCTCGCCGCTGACCTGCTGGAAGCGGACCGGTCGTTCCAGGACCTCGGACAGGACCTCGGCCATCCCGTTGGGGGACAGCACGTCGGGACCGACCACCGGGACGCTGCCCTGTCCGCTCCAGGAGCCGTCGAGCAGCAGGTCGGCAGCCACCGCGGCGATGTCCCGAGTGGCGACGGTCGCGAGGGGGCGGTCCGCGGAGTTCGCCAGGAAGAACATCCCCTGGCTCTTGATCACCTCGACCTGGCCGAGCAGGTTCTCCATGAAGAACGGCATGGCCAGCGACCGGTAGTTCACGCCGGTGTTCTCGAGCAGCTCGTCCATCGCGAACGCGTGTGACAGAAGCCCAGCGGGCTTGCCGTACGCACGGCCCAAGCTGGAGACGCCGATGACGCGCTCGACTCCTTGGCTCGTGATCGCGTCGTACGCCGGCCGGGTGAAGTCCAGGTAGTAGTCCTCGACGTTGTCGGCCTGGGGGTTCGGGGGCACCAGCCACAGCACGCTGTCGGCGCCCGCGAACGCCTCGGCGACAACATCGCTGTGGCCGTGCGACCCCTGGACGATCTCGACGCGCTGGCGGATCTGCGGGGAGAGGCGGGCGGGGTCGCGGGCGATCACGCGGATCGGCTGATCGCTGTCGACGAGCCTGGCAAGGGTCTGGTGGCCGATCTGACCAGTGGGGGCGGTGATGACGATCATGGAAACCTCCGGGAGGGATTGCTTCGAGGATGTGACGGTGCGCCTTCGGATCGTTGCCCGCAGACACCGTTCTCACCGATAACGAAAACATGTTATCGCTGAATCTGCAAACTGCTAACGAACTTCCGTTAGCATTGATGCATGGAGACCGATCGCTCTGCCTCTGCGGACAGGCACCGTGCCCGAATCATCACCGCTGCAGCCCGGCTCCTCGCCGAAAGCGGCCGCGAAGCGGTATCGACCCGGGCAGTGAGCGCTGCGGCCGGCGTCCAGGCCCCGACCATCTACCGTCTCTTCGGTGACAAGCAGGGCCTGCTCGACGCGGTGGCCGCCGACGGGTTCGCCGCGTACCTGGACGAAAAGGCCGACCTCAAGCCCAGCGGGGACCCGGTCGAGGACCTGCGCGCCGCATGGGATCTCAACATCGGCTTCGGCCTCGCCAACCCAGCCCTGTACGCACTCATGTACGGCGAGCCCCGTCCCGACGCGAGTCCGCCGGCAGCGCTCGCTGTAGGCGAAGTCCTCGCCGCCCGTATCCACCGGATCGCCGCGGTGGGCAGGCTTCGGGTCGATGAGGAACGCGCCGCGCAACTCGTCCACGCCGTCGGCGGCGGCACGGTCCTCATGCTGATAGCCACTCCGGAAGACCGACGAGATCTCACCGTGTCCGACCTGGCACGGGAAGCAGTCATCGCCGCGATCATCACAGACGCCCCCGCCCCGGCCGCGCCCGGGCCGGCCGGTGCTGCGGTCGCCCTCCGTGCAGTCCTCCCGCAGACTTCCGCACTGAGTGCCAACGAGCGCAGCCTGCTTACGGAATGGCTCGACCGCATCGCCAGATGCTGATACCCCGCATTGGCCGCGACGACATCGACCTGACGATCGCACCAGCCGGTAATGAACGACCTGATCGGAGCGCACGAGTGGCGACCCCTGAACTTCCTGCCGACGCCGGCCGTCTCACCGACACGGACGGCTGGGTGCATCCCGGAGGGTTGGCAGCGAACGAGCCACTGATCGCCAACGGCGTCCCGTGGTTCGACGACCGCGGTCAGACCGTCAACGCCCACGGCGCGTGCATCATCGAGGAAGCCGGCCGCTACTACCTGTTCGGCGAGTACAAGACCGACGACGAGAACCGGTTCATCGGCTTCAGCTGCTACTCCTCACCAGACCTCGCGACTTGGAGCTTCGAGCGCCTCGTTCTCCGGCCACAACAGGACGGGCTGCTCGGGCCGCAGCGCATCGGTGAGCGCGTCAAGGTCATGAAGTGCCCTTCGACCGGCCAGTTCGTGATGTACATGCACACCGACGACCTGTCCTACGCCGACCCGCACATCGGCCTGGCCACGTGCGAGACGATCGCCGGGGACTACACGTTCCACGGCGCCTTGCAGCACGACGGCGAGCCCATCCGCAGGTGGGACATGGGCTCGTTCCAGGACGGCGACGGGACCGGATACCTCCTCCTGCACGAAGGAGACATCTACCGACTCAGCGACGACTACCTCGCCGCAGACGAGAAGGTCACCGAGAACGTCTCCCCGGGAGGGGAGTCACCCGCGATGTGGGCCCAGGACGGCGTCTACTACCTGTTGTTCTCCAACAAGACGAGCTGGGAGCGCAACGACAACTACTACCTCAGCGCGCCAAGCCCCGCTGGCCCTTGGACGCACCGCGGTCCCATCGCGCCGGAGGGAACTCTGACCTTCAACTCGCAGTGCACCTACGTGTTCGGGCTGACCACGGAGGGCGGGACGGTGCCGATGTACATGGGCGACCGATGGTCGTTCCCGCGCCAGGCATCGGCCGCGACCTACGTCTGGCTGCCACTCTCCGTGGACGGCGACTGCCTGGAGCTGGGTGAGTACCTACCGCTCTGGAGCGTGCGGACCGGTCGGCCGGCGGAACTCGGGGCACACGGCGCCGCAGTGCAGTTCCGGTCCAATACGGCTGGCGTCGCGCTGGAGGTGCCCTGGGCGGGAGAACAGGTTGCGGTCATCGGTTCGAGCGACTGCCACAGCAGCTACGCCGAGGTCGAGATCCTGGACGCACAGAGACGTCAGGTCGCATTCCTCCTCGTGGACTTCTACAGCCTCGTGCCGGACGACGGGCTGCGCTACGTCAGTCCTCGGCTACCGAAGAGTGACTACACCCTGAGGATCGCCGTCACAGGAGAACGGCCCGCCTGGTTCAAGAAGAACGGCGAACGCTTCGGCCCCAGGGATTCGTCGGTGTCGATCAGCGAGGTGATCACCGTTCCGGATCGCCTGCCCCGCCCACGCCCTACTGGCTTGCCGGCCCCGTCGAGTCCCGCCAGATGATCGTGTTCAGTGGGCCCTCCGACGGCGCGGCCCCCAGCTCGGGGCGAAGGGTGGCAACGAGCCGGGACATGGCCGCCCGGCCGAGCCTGTGGTGGTCGACCTGCACGGTGGTGAGCGTCGGTGCGAGATAGGCGCCGAGCAGGTGGTTGTTCCAGCCCGTCACGCTGAGGTCGCCGGGGATCGACCAGCCGCGCTCCCGGGCGCCCTGCACCACCCCCGCCGCGCTGGCGTCGTTCCCCGCGATGATGGCGGTGGGACGGCCCTCGTCCGGGAGCGCGAGCACCGCTTCGCGTCCGGCGTCCGGCGTCCAGTCGCCCTCGTGGACGAGCGCCGGACCGAGCCCCAGGCGTTCGACGGTCGCCACGAACACGTCGCGGCGTCCGCGGGCGGACGCGTAGTCCAGCTCTCCGGTCACGTGGAGGAACCGCCGATGGCCCAGCTCGGCGAGTCGCTCGACGATCTCGGCGACCGGTGAGCCGTCGGCGAGCTCGCCCACGGCGCGGAACCTGTCGTCGTAGTCAGCCGAGACCACTATCGCCGCCCGGTCGGGGAACCGGTGCTCGGACTCGGGCGGCAGCGGCGCGAGGGCGAGGACGCCCTCGACCTGGCCCGAGTCGGAGAGCTCCAGGACCCGCTCGAAGCGGTCCACCGGCGTGCCCTCGACGCTGAACGCCTCGATCGTGTAGCCGTGCTCGTGCGCGACCTCCATGACGCCGCCGAGGATCTGCGGCGGGCCGTACGACCCGACACCGGGCAGCAGGACGGCGATACGTCCGCTGCGCCGGGTGCGCATCGACCGCGCCGCCAGGTTGGGGCGGTAGTCGAGCTCCGCCACGGCGCGGCTGATGCGCTCGATCGTCTCCGGCCGCATCTTCGTGTCGTTGCGCAGGTAGCGCGAGACCGTCTGGTGCGAGACTCCCGCGGCCTTCGCGACCTCCCAGATCGTCGAGCGCCGAGGCGCGGCCGCGCCCTGGTCCTGCGTCGAGCCCTGGTTCGTCATGCCCCATCCTCGCTGGTCAAGGACCGCGCCGCTGTGATCCACGGTCATTCTGGCACTCATCGTCCAGATATCGCTCCGCAGAAGAGCCCCTTGCGGAGTGATCGATCACCTTCTACGGTAGCCCGGACAGTGATCGATCACTCTGCAACGGAGCAGCGCGTGGAACAACGGCTTGCACGAAGACAGCAGCACTGGTGGCAACGGCTGGTGCGGGACCGGGCGATCCTGCTGCTGGCCCTGCCCGGCATCGCCGTCATCGTCGTGTTCCAGTACCTGGCGCTCGGCGGCAACGTCATCGCCTTCCAGGACTATCAGCCCTACCTCGGTATGGGCCGCAGCCTCTGGGTGGGGCTGGAGAACTTCGCCATCCTGTTCTCCGGTGATCCGGCGTTCCTGGGCGCGCTGCGCAACACCCTCGTGATCACGCTGCTGCAGACGGTCCTGGTCTTCCCGGCGCCGATCGTGCTCGCGCTGATCCTGCACAGCCTGGTCTCCAACCGCGTGCGACAGCTCGTGCAGTCGGTGCTCTACCTGCCGCACTTCCTGTCCTGGGTGATCGTCGTGGCGGTCTTCCAGCAGGTGCTCGGCGGGGCGGGCCTGCTCAACAACTTCCTGCGGGCGCGCGGGTGGGAGCCCGTCGACATCATCGGCAACTCCGACGTCTTCTACGCGCTGATCACGTCGCAGGTCATGTGGAAGGACACGGGGTGGGCGACCATCCTCTTCCTCGCGGTACTTGCCGGGATCGACAAGTCGCTCTACGAGGCCTCCGCCGTCGACGGCGCCTCCCGGTGGCGTCAGACCTGGCACATCACGCTGCCCGGGATGCGGCCGATCATCATCATGCTGCTCATCCTCAAGCTCGGCGACTCCCTGAGCGTCGGGTTCGAGCAGCTCATCCTCCAGCAGCAGGCAGTCGGTCTGGGCGTCTCCGAGGTGCTGGACACCTATGTCTACAACCAGGGCGTCATCGGCGGGTACTGGGGCGTCGCGGCCGCCGTCGGGCTGGTCAAGGGAGTACTCGGGCTCGTGCTGGTGCTCGTCGCGAACCGGGTCGCCCACGCCTTCGGCGAGGAAGGGGTCTACCGAGCATGATCGACACCGAACGACGAGCACAGCCGAGGGGAAAACCCCAGGTGATCGACGGCGTGGCGCTGCCAGGGCCTGTCGAGCGCATGGTCAAGGGCGTCATCCTCACCGTCGCGTGCGCACTGGTGATCCTGCCGTTCGTCGGCATTATCTCCACCAGCATCGCCACCCCGGAACAGGTCACGCAGGCCGGCGGTTTCGTCTTCCTGCCGACCGGTATCGACCTGGGCGCCTACCGCATGATCTTCGCCGGAGGCGTCGTCACGCAGGCCCTGTGGATCAGCGTGCTGGTGACCGGCGTCGGCACCGCCATCAGCCTGGCCCTGACGACCACCCTCGGCTGGGCGCTGAGCCGGCGCGGAGCCTTCGGCGTGCGCGCCATGCTGCTCCTCGTCCTGGTCAGCCTCCTCTTCAACCCCGGCATCATCCCGAGCTACCTCGTGGTGCAGCAGCTCGGGCTGCTGGACAGCCTGTGGGCGCTCATCATCCCGACGTCGGTCTCGGCCTTCAACGTCGTCGTGGTGCGGGCGTTCTTCGTCCGGCTCCCGCACGAGATCCTCGACAGCGCCCGCATCGACGGTGCCTCCGAGTGGCAGCTCTTCACCCGGATCGGGCTGCCGCTGTCGAAACCCGTGCTCGCCGTGGTCGGGCTCTTCTACGGCGTCGGCTACTGGAACGCCTTCTTCAACGCCCTGCTCTACATGTCGGACGCGAGCAAGTGGCCACTCCAGCTGGTGCTGCGCACGTTCGTGGTCGACGGCACGCAGCTCGGCGGCCAGGACCTGGGTATCGACGCCGGAGCCCTCCCGCCGCAGACCTCGTTGCAGATGGCGATCCTCGTGGTCTCCGTCGTGCCGGTCCTGCTGGTCTACCCGTTCCTGCAGAAGCACTTCGCCCAGGGCATGCTCACCGGCGCCGTCAAGGGCTGACATTCCCCGTCTCGACCTACCCGCTCGACCTACCCGCTCGACGAGGAGCCGCTATGAACACGCTGCACATCGACCCCCGCATCACCCGGCGCAACCTGCTGAGAGGAGGCCTCGGCCTCGGCGCGTTCGCCGTGCTCGGCCTGGCAGGCTGCAGCAACGAGGGCCGCGGCGGGGGAGCCCTGGCCACCAACGCGAGCGTTGCCCTGCCCACCTACATCCCGTTCGACGGCATCCCTCTCGACCTCAAGGGCACCAACGGCGTCAGCGACACGATGCTCGCCTACCCGGCGAACCCCAAGGCCCTGACCGACGGTCCGCCTGGTGACGGCCAGGACATCCGGGCCCTCGCCATGACGAACACGTCGATCCCGCCGTCCGTGGACCGCAACGAGTTCTGGCAGGCGCTGAACGAGCGCCTGGGCTGCTCCTTTGCCGTCTCGCAGGTGCTGGCCGGCGACTTCACTGACCGGTTCCAGACCGCTGTCGCCGGAGACCAGCTCCCCGATTTGTTCACCATCCTCTCGGGTCAGGTGCCCGGCCTGCCCGGGCTGCTCGCAGAGCGCGCGACGGACCTCACTGACCTGCTCTCCGGCGACGCAGTGGCGAAGTACCCGTTCCTGGCGAACATCCCGACCGAGAGCTGGAAGTCCACCGTCCACGGCGGAAAGATCTACGGCATACCCATCCCGCGCGGGCCGGTGAGCAGCCAGGTGACGTATGCCAGGCAGGACCTCCTCGAGGCACAGGGCATCACGGCACAGGTGAGCTCGTTGGACGACTTCCACGCACTCTGCAAGGAACTGACCAGCTCGTCCGGCCGCTGGGCGCTCGGCCAGGTCCCCCGGCCCTATCTCCGCCAGATGTACGAGGTCCCGAACGGCTGGACGGAAGCGGGCGGCAAGCTCGTCAGCGCGAACGAGCACGAGGGCCAGGAGGCGGCACTCGAGGCGGGCCGCCGGCTGGTCGCCGACGGCCTCGTCCACCCCGACGCGTTCTCCGTCGAGCAGCCGCAGCGCAAGACCTGGCTCGTGAACGGGACCATCACCCTGCTCGACGACACGTTCAGCGCCTGGTCCGACTTCTCCAACTTCCCGATCAGCGAGGAGTTCCGCCTTGCCGTCGTGCCGCCGCCGCTCGCGGAAGGCGGCGGGACGGCGAACATCTGGCTGGCCGGGGCGACGCACAACATCACGTCGATCAGCGCGAAGTCGGCCGACCGGGCCGAGGCGCTGCTCGGAGTGCTCAACTACCTCGCCGCCCCCTTCGGCAGCGCCGAGCACCTCTTCAAGAACTACGGCATCGAGGGCGTCCACCACGAGCTGAAGGGTACCGACCCGGTCCTGAACGACAAGGGCCGCAGCGAGTTGCAGCTCTCGCTGAAGTACCTCGCCGAAGGGCCATGGGTCAACTTCCTGGCCGGTAGCCCCGACGTCGCGCAGGCGCAGTACGACGCGCAGACCGCCACAGTGCCCACCGCCGTCCGCAACCCGACCGAAGGGTTGTTCAGCGAGACCGGAAGCCGACGCGGCCCGCAGATCGGCGAGACGCTGATGTCTGTCGAGACGGACATCATCGCCGGCCGCAAGCCCGTATCCGCATGGGGCCCCGCCGTCCAGGCATGGAAACGTGGCGGCGGCGACAAGATCCGCGACGAGCTCCAGAAGGCGCTCGCCGAACGCGAGAGCTGAACGGGATCGCCCGCCTGATCATCGCCACTTTGTCGGATCGGTATGGTTCTGGGGGTCCCGTGAGGGCTAGGCTACGGTCGATCCTTTTCCAGACCACGGCGTCGTCCTGATGCCGGAACCTGGCCGACCGTGAGACGGAGAGCGACCAGATGCCCGCACGCGACGACCGCACCAGGGGTGCGCGTGCGTTGCGTGGTGGCCTCGCGGCGTCGTCGGCGACGTTCGTCGCCCTGATGTCGCACGTAGCCGGCGGCGGGGAGATGCCAGGCCTGCTGGGCATCGTCGTCCCGCTCGCTCTGTCGTTGCCCATCTGCATCGCCTGGTCCGGGCGCCTGTCGTTGGCCGGACTGTCGGCCTCGGTCGTCGCGAGCCAGCTGTTCTTCCACGTGCTGTTCTCGCTGGGCACCCCGGCGGAGTCCCAGATGGTGTCCGCGGGGTCCGGAGCGCACGCCGGGCACGAAGGCATGGTGATGCCGCCGACGCCGGCCGCCGGGCAGGCCGTCGAGATGGCGCCCGCCGACCTCACGATGTGGCTCTCGCACGGCCTCGCCGCGGTCGTCACGATCGCGGTCCTCTACCGCGGGGAGCTGTTGCTCCTCCGCCTGCGCGAGCTCGCCGTGCGGGCCGCCGCCTGGCTGCTGGGTGGGCGCGCCGTCGTCGACCAGGCCGGATCCTTCGTGCTCCCGGCGCTGCCCAGCGTCGTCGCTGCGACCTTCCAGGCGCTGCACCCCAGCCCTCAGCTTTCCCCTCTGCTCCGCAGGGGACCTCCCGCACCGCACGCGGTCTGAGCTCTGCATCACGGGCACATCAGGTGCCCGTGGTCTGTTCCGTGCTCGCCTCGTGCTCACTCGCTGTGCACCCGAGCGGCGAGCGGGGACCCGTGTCCCTGTGCGTGCTGACGTCGCTGCGCGACGTCGGAGGAGAGGTTTTCTCATGCCCCGATCCCGTCCCCTCGTGGCCGGGCTCGCGGTGGCTGTCGTCGCGCTGTGCGCGACGGCGGCTCCCGCGTCCGCCCACGACAAGCTGATCTCCAGCGACCCCGCGTCCGACCAGAAGCTGGCCGAGGCGCCGGCAGAGGTGTCCCTGACCTTCTCTGCCGACGTCCTGGACATGGGCGCCGCGGTCGTCGTCTCCGACGCCGCCGGCACCGAGTGGGTGTCCGCCGTCCCGACGGTCGACGGCCCCGTGGTGACGGCGGTGCTCGACCCTGGAATGCCCGACGCCGGGTACGAGATCCGCTGGCGGGTCGTGTCGTCCGACGGGCACCCGATCACCGGTGTCGTCCCGTTCACCGTCGGCGACGGCGAGCCGTTGGGCGACGGGGCGGGCGGCGTCGAACCTGATGCCGCCGAGCCCGGCGCCGCCGAGACCGGCGGGGCGAGCGTGCCGGGGACCGACGCACAGAGCAGTACGCAGACTCAGATCGCACAGGAGGACGAGGGGCCCTGGCGGGTCGTCCTCGTCGGCGCGGGCGGGGCCGCCGTCGCGGTGGCCCTGCTCGCGCTCGTTCAGTTCCTGCGCCGCCGCAGCGATGCGGGCGGCGCCGACGAGGACGGCAGCGAGCCGGGCTCGTCGGAATCGGTGTGATCAACAGTGTGAGAGGTACTCCTGTGATGAACCTGCTGACCCTTCGTCAGAGCAACACCCGGAGCCGGACCGGCCTCCGGTCGGGCGTCGTCCTCGCGGCGCTCGCCCTGGCCCTCGCGGGCTGTGGCACCACCGCCGGCGCGTCGCCCGACGCCGCCGACGGCGCGGCCGAACCCGCCGGGCAGAACGTGACCCTCGCCGACGGCTGGGTCAAGGCCGCCGACTCCGGGATGTCCGCCGCGTTCGGCGAGCTGACCAACGCGGGGCCCGACGACGTCACGGTGGTCTCCGCGACCACCGAGGCGTCCTCGATGCTCGAGCTGCACGAGACCGTGGAGAACGAGTCCGGGGAGATGATCATGCGGGAGATCGAGGGCGGCTTCGTCATCCCCGCCGGCGACACCCTCACCTTGGCGCCCGGCGGCAGCCACATCATGCTGATGGACCTCACCGACCCGCTGGAGGCGGGGGAGGAGGTCACGTTCACCCTCACGTTCGCGGACGACTCGACGTTCGAGTTCACCGCGCCCGTGAAGGACTACTCGGGGGCGAACGAGAACTACGTGGGCGGCGACGCCGAGATGGACATGGGCGACGCCGACAGCGGTGCCGACAGCACGGGTGCCGACAGCACGGGCACGGACGGCTGATGACCAGGCCTGGTAAGAGCGTGAGCTCCGGCCGGGCCGGGTCGACCCGGCGGCAGTTCCTCCTCGGAGGAGCTGTCGCCGGCGTCGGCGCGGCCGCCGCCATCGGCGCTGACCTCGCCGTGAGCAGCACCGACGGTCCCGCCGCCGAGCCGGCGGCGCTGCACGGCGGGCAGACCGTGCAGTTCTACGGCGCGCACCAGGCGGGGATCGACACCGCGGCCCAGGCCCACGGGCTGTTCGTCGCGCTCGACCTGCTCGACGGCACCACCCGCGAGGACCTGGTGCGGATGATGCGCATCCTCACCGACGACGCCGCCCGCCTGACGCAGGGGAGTCCCGCGCTCGCGGACTCCGAGCCCGAGCTGGCGACGGTCCCGGCGCGGCTCACCGTCACGTTCGGGTTCGGTCCCCGGTTCGTCGCCCGGGCCCGCGGCGAGGCACCGGGCTGGCTGAAGGCGCTGCCCGCGTTCGCGGTCGACCGGCTGCTGCCCGAGTTCAGCGACGGCGACCTGCTGCTCCAGATCGCCGCGGACGACCCCCTCGCCGTCGCGCACACCGCCCGCATGCTGCTCAAGGACACCCGGAGCTTTGCCTCGGTGCGCTGGAGCCAGCAGGGGTTCCGGCGCGCGCACGGCAGCGTCCGGCCGGGCACGACCATGCGCAACCTCTTCGGCCAGGTCGACGGCACGTCCAACCCGGCGCCGGACACCCCGGACTTCGACCAGGTCGTGTGGAACCGCGACGGGTGGCTGGCCGGCGGGACGAGCGCCGTCGTGCGCCGCATCGGCATGGACCTGGACAAGTGGGACCGCCTCGACCGCGGCGGACGCGAGCAGTCGGTGGGCCGCTACCTGTCCAACGGCGCGCCGCTGACCGGCACCGACGAGTTCGACGAGCCGGACTTCGAGGCCACCACGCCCATCGGGTTCCCGGTGATCCCGGAGTTCTCCCACGTGCGTCGCGCACGCAGCGAGAACACCGCCGAGCGGATCTTCCGACGTGGCTACAACTACGACGACCGGCCCATCGGGGAGGCGGTCTCCCTGTCGGGGCTGATCTTCGTCTCGTTCCAGGCCGACGTCGACCGGCAGTTCGTGCCGATCCAGAAACGCCTGGACCAGCTCGACCTGCTCAACGAATGGACAGTGCCGATCGGCTCGGCCGTCTTCGCCATCCCGCCGGGGTGTGCCGAGGGCGGCTTTGTCGGTGAAACCCTTCTCACCTGAAAGCGAGCTCCTCATGGCCGAGACGCTTGCCGGCGAACAGAACCTCCCCACCGACCCCGACCCCGCACCCCCGAACCCGCCGAACCGGGGGCGCCGCCCGTGGTTCGGGCCGCTCCTGCGGCGGCTGCACTTCTACGCGGGCATCCTGGTCGGCCCGTTCATCCTGGTCGCCGCGACCAGCGGCGCCCTGTACGCGCTGACCCCCGCGCTGGAGCAGGTGGTCTATGACCACGAGCTGCACGCCCCGGTCGCCGGCACGTCGTTGCCCCTCGGCGAGCAGATAGCGGCCGCCCAGGACCACGTCGGCGAGGACGCGGTGCTCGCGGCGGTGCGCCCGGCGCCCGAGCCGGGCGACACCACCCGGGTCATGTTCGGCCAGGACGGGCTGGGGTCGAGCGAGTCGCGCGCGATCTTCGTCGACCCCGGTACCGGCGAGGTCCGGGGCGACCTGGTCGCCTACGGGTCGAGCGGTTCGCTGCCGATGCGGGCCTGGGTCTCGAACCTGCACCGCAGCCTGCACCTGGGCGACCCCGGGCGGCTGTACAGCGAGCTCGCGGCCTCCTGGCTCGGGATCGTGGCCACCGCGGGGCTCGTGCTGTGGACCTTCCGGCTGCGCGCCGCCCGTCGTGCCGCCGCCGTCACCGGCGCCGTCGCACCTCCGAAGCGCCGGCGGACCGGCTACCGGCGTGTGCTGTCCTGGCACACCACCATCGGCGCCGTCGTGGTGCTGGTGGCGCTGTTCCTGTCCGTCACCGGGATCACCTGGTCCCAGCACGGCGGCGCCAACGTGGACAACCTGCGCACCAGCCTCGGCTGGCTCACGCCGTCGGTGAACACCGCCCTGTCCGACGACGCACCCGCGGGCGACGACGAGCACGCGGGGCACGGGGGAGCGCCCAGCGAGCACACGGGCGTGGCGAACCCCGCGACCTTCGACGCGGTGCTGGCCATCGCTCAGCGGGTCAACGTGAACACGGGCGAGGTGGAGATCAAGCCGCCCGCCGAGCCAGGTACCGCGTGGGTGGTGCAGGAGAACAAGAGCAGCGTGCCGACCGCCGGCGACTCCGTCGCGATCGACGGGTCCACCATGGAGGTGGTCGACCAGGCGGACTTCGCGGACTTCCCGCTGGCGGCCAAGCTCACCACCTGGGGCATCGACCTGCACATGGGTCTGCTGTTCGGCCTGGCCAACCAGCTGGTGCTCTTCGTCCTCGCGCTGGGCATCGGCTCGATGGTCGTGCTCGGTTACCTCATGTGGTGGAAGCGGCGGCCGACCCGCGAGCCGCGCGGGCTCGCGGGCCCGCCCCCGGTCCGCGGCGCGCTGCGCGGGGCACCGTGGTGGGGCCTGGTCGCCGTGATCGTGTGCGCCGTCGCGGTCGGGTGGTTCCTCCCGCTGGTCGGGTACACGCTCGCGGCCTTCGTGCTGGTGGACGTCCTGATCGGGGTGGTCCGGGCGCGGCGACGGGCGTGAGCCGACTCGTCACCGAGGCTGCGGACTGCGCAGCTCGTCGGTGAGGCGGGCGAGCGCGTCCTCGGCGGTGGGGGCCGGTCCGAACAGCTGCTCCTGCCGGCGGGGGTCGGCGACGTAGCGGCCGCCGTCGAACCAGCTGAACATCGCCGTCATGTCCTTGACGATCGGCAGGAAGGGGCCGGCGACGGCTCCTGCGACGCGGGCGATGCCGCCCGGGACGGCCAGCACGTTGATCTTCGTGCCGGCCCGGGCGGCCATCTGGTCGGCGACCTCGCGGATGCTGACCGGGCGGTCCCAGCCGATGTCGATGCGCTCGCCGTCAGCGGCGTCCGCGTCGACGGCGGCCGCCAGGTAGGCGGCGAGGTCGGAGGTGCGGACGAAGGTCAGCGGGACGTCGGTCCTGCCGATCCAGAAGATGCGGCCTTTGTCGAGCGGGTTGCCCGCCCCGCTCGCGATCTGGTCGACGAACGCGCCAGGGCGCAGGGCGACGAAGGGGACGCCGAGCTGTTCGAGCCGGTCCTCGGCGAGCTTCTTGTGCCAGAAGTGCGGGACGCCGGGGGTCTGGTCGCTGGTGAGGATGCTCGTCAGGACGAACCTGCGGATCTCGGCGCGGTGGGCTGCCTCGGCGAGGTTGGCGTTGCCCACGGTGTCGATGTCGTGCGCCTCCTTGCCGCCGCGGGTGTAGCCGGCGGCGGTGGTGATGACCGCGTCGGCGCCGCGCATGGCGGCGACGAGCGAGTCGACGTCGAGCATGTCGCCGCGGGCGATCTCGACGCCCCGGCCCTCGAGCCGGCTCGCGTCGCTGGTGGGCCGCACCAGTGCGCGGACGCTCTTGCCACGTTCGAGCAGCTGGTCGACGACCTGGCCCCCGAGGGAGCCGGTCGCACCGACGACGAGGACTGGGGTGGCGCTCATGGGATCTCGCTTTCCGTCGGTCCCTGTCGTGCCCAGCACGCGGGACCTTCGTGAAGAAGGGGGCTTACGTGGGTTGTTCCTGCGGCTGGGTGCGGCCGCTGATGGCGTCGACGACGGCGTAGGCCGTGCGGACGAACGACTCCGCCTGCTGTGCAGTGAGGTGCTGCGTGGAGATCTCCTCCAGGTCCCGCCACATGGCTGCGACGGGCTCACGCAGGGCACGGCCCTTGTCGGTGAGGTGGACGACCATGACCCGCCGGTCGTGCGTGGCAGGCTCGCGGACGAGCAGGCCGGCGTCCTGCATCCGACGCAGCGCCTTGGAGACGGTGGAGTGGTCGACGCCGACGCGTTCGAGCAGCTCCGACTGGGTCTGGCCGTCCCGGTCGAAGAGATGCATCAGCAGCAGTTCCTGTCCGGGATGCAGGTCCATCTTGCGGAGCATGGCGGCAGCGTGACCGCGGTGGGTGCGAGCGAGCTCGAAGATCGCATAGCTCAACGGTCCTTCGCCGGCCAGGGCAGGGACGTGCGGTGCGGGCATGGTGGGTTCCTCCGGCGGTGTCGGTGGGGCGGCCGGTGCGGCCGACCGTCTCGCCAGCGTAGGAGGACGCCGGACCGGATGTGGCCGGACGGGACCGGATGGTCAGGCGACGGTGAGGACGAGCTTGCCCCGGCCGTGACCGGCGTCGCTGACGTCCTGGGCCGCCGCGGCCTGGTCGAGCGGATAAGCGGTGACGGTCGTGACGATCTTGCCGACCGCGGCGCTCTCGGCCAGCGCGACCAGGTCTGCCAGGCCGGCGGCCGAGTGCTCCCGGCCGCCGCTGGAGAACGTGACGCCGAGCCGGCGTGCGCGGAAGTCCGCGATGGTGACGATGCGTTCCGTACCCCCGCGCAGCGTGATGGAGTCCTCGAGGGCTCCCTTCCCGGCCAGGTCGAACACCGCGTCCACACCCTCGGGCGCGAGCGCCCGGACCCGCTCGACCAGGCCCTCGCCGTAGACGGTGGCGGTGGCGCCGAGCGAGGTGAGGTAGTCCTGGTTTGCGGCACCTGCGGTGGCGATGACACGTGCCCCGCGCGCCGTGGCGAGCTGGACCGCCAGGGTACCTACCGCCCCGGCCGCGCCGTGCATCAGCACGGTCTCCCCGGCAGTGACGCCGAGCAGGTCGAGGACGCGCTCGGCGGTCTCGGCCGCTACCGGCAGCGCTACCGCGTCCGCCCAGTCGAGGCCGGCGGGCTTGAGGGCCACTGCGGTGGCCAGCGCGTACTCGGCGTACGAGCCGGTGTCGGACCAGCCGAACACCTCGTCGCCCACCTGGACGTCGCTCACGTCGGGCCCCAGGGCGTCCACCACGCCCGCGAGCTCGGCGCCCGGGATGGCGGGCAGCGGCGTCGGGAACATGGACTCCATCGCGCCGGAGCGGATCTTGCCGTCCAGGGCGTTCAGCCCGGCGGCCCTGACCCGGACGCGGACCTGACCCGGACCGGGCTGGGGGACGTCGACGTCGGCCTCGTGCAGTACCTCTGTGCCGCCGAAACGGTCGAACAGGATGGCTCTCATGTCAGCTCCTCGGTGATCGGCCGCCAATTAGGTGGCCGGACACATAAAATCTAGCAGCAGTTCTGTGGCTAGCCAAGTATTTCGAGCTCGTCGAATACCGAAAACGGTTTCATGTGCGCATCTTCCCGATCCGGTCTAGCGTTCCCGCCACCCGACCCCGAGGAGTCCTGCGTGAACCAGCAAGCCACCGAACTACCGACGGCCGGCATCCGGGCGAACGAGACGACGGTCCCCATGCTGCCCTGCGTCTCCAGCGGGGAGACCACCGCGTTCTACCGGGCGCTCGGCTTCGAGACCGTGTACGAGATGCACAAGCCGTACCTCTACCTCTCGTTCGCGATGAGCGGCTTTCAGCTGGACTACAAGAAGGCACCCCAGGGGATCGACGCGGCTGACGAGGACGCGGGCGGCTGCCTGGTGTTCGTCGACGACGTCGCGTCCTACCACGCGGCGTTCACCGCGGCGATGCGCGAGTCGTACGGCAAGGTCCTCGCCAAGGGGCTGCCGCGCATCACCAGGTACCGTCCCGGCGCTTCCCGCTTCACGCTCCTCGACCCCACCGGGAACAGCATCGTCTTCATCCAGCGTGACGAGCCCGAGGACCTGGAGTACGGAGGCGACAAGAGCCAGCCGCCCCTGCGGCGCGCCCTGGACAACGCCCGCATCTACCGGGAGTTCAAGAACGATGACAAGGCCGCGTTCCGGGTCGTGACCTCCGCGTTGCGCAGGCACGGCGACGACGCGACGCCCGTGGACCGGGCGACCGCGTACGCGACGCTCATCGAGCTGGCGACCGCCCTCGACGAACGCGAGCGCATCCCGGCGTTGCGGGCCGACCTGGAGGCGGTCATGACGCAGCTGGACGACGACGAGCGGCGGCGCGTGGCCGACGACCTGCGGCTCGCCGACGACCTGGAGACCTGGATCGGCCGGTCCGGATGACCTGGGCGGGTCCGGTTCAGCGCCCCAGCACGTACGTCTGGATCGCGATGACCGCGGCGCCGCGGGCCCAGATGTCGAACCCGGAGGCCTGCACCGCGAGTTCCGGCGGCTCGGCGAGCGGGTCCAGGTCGCCCGCCAGCCCGGCGTCGAGCGCCTTCCGTGCGACGACCGCGAGGCGTGCGCCCTCGCCACCGAGCACGACCACCTCGGGGAGCGCGATGTCGGTGACGACGGCGACGAGCCGGCCGAGCGCACGGCCGGCGTCGTCCACCACACGACGCGCGAGCTCGTCGCCGGACTCGGCGAGGTCGAGGACCTCGTCGTAGGGCACCAGGTCGCCGCGTGCGGCGGCGACCTGGCGCTCGATGGAGCCGGTGGTGAGCATCGCGGTGGCGCACCCGCGGTGCCCGAGCGGGCAGGGCGGGCCGAGCGGGTCCAGCGCGTGGTGTCCGAGCATGCCGAGGCCGGCGTTGGGCCCGGTGAGCAGGCGGTCGTGCGCGACGATCCCGACCCCGATGCCGGCCCCGATCGTGACGAGGGCGAACTGGCCGTGCCCGCGGCCCTCGCCGAACCAGTGCGTGGCCTCGGTCAGCGCCAGGACGTCGTTGGCCGCGACGACCGGGCGGCCGGTCCGCTCCTGCAGGAGCGTGGACAGCGCGACGTCGGCCCAGCCGAGGAAGGGCGCGCGGTGCGCGGTCCCGTCGGGCAGGACGTGCCCGCCGATGGAGACGCCGACGGCGGTGACGCCGGCGACCTGGGCGGCAAGGTGGTCCACGAGAGCGGCGACGACGTCGGCCACCTCGTTCGGGGTGCGACCTTCTAGTGGCCGGCTGCCGGACGCGACGACGTCGGCCCGCAGGGTGGTGACGACGCCGTGGGCGGTGTCCCCGGTGATCTTCACGCCCACGAAGTGGTGCGCGTCCGGGACTATGTCGAGCGGCTGGGACGGGCGGCCGGGTCGCAGGTCACCGGCATCGGGTCCGACCTCGACGAGGAGACCCGCCTCCACGAGCGGCTTGGTCAGGCGCGTCAGGCTGCCCGCGCTGAGGTCGGTGCGCCGCGCGAGCTCCGCCCGGGACAGCGGGCCGTGCAGCAGCACCTCGAGCGCGAGGCGGTGGGACTGGCCCGCGAGCGGCACCCAGGGCTGCACCTCGCTGCTCGTCGTCATCGACCCTCCAGCTGTCGCTACTCATGGCTCGGGTATCGCCCGGGTGTCACGTGTCCGGATCCTCGCGGCCATTCTGCCGCGTGACCAGCCTATTCGGATTTAGGTTCCACAGCAAAACTAAACATGCCCTGTTTTGGGCCTCTCGCCAGCCTTGACCCCTGAATATCTTTCGTAGTAAAACTTACTCCGACACCGACGTCCCGAACCTCAAGGAATCCACCCGATGTCCGTCTCTCTCCAGACCCAGCACGACGCCGCACCCGGTGCCGCGCAGTCGTTCGCCCACCTGCGTGCCGGGGGCGTGAGCCTGCTGCTCGACACGTCCGGTGAGCGCCTGCCGCGCGTGCTCCACTGGGGTGCGGACCTCGGCGACGTCGGACCGGCAGAGGTCGCCGAGCTCGTGCTCGCCTCGGTGGTGCCCGTGGTCTCGGGCACCCCCGACGCCCCGTACGCGCTCACGCTGCTGCCCGAGCAGTCGGCGGGCTGGCTCGCCACCCCCGGCGTCACCGGCTCCCGGGACGGCGCCGCGTGGTCGACGGCGTTCCGCGTCACCGGCACCACGCTCAACGGCCCGCTGACGCGCGACGACGGGACCCCCGTCGCCCACCGCCTCGTCGTGACCGCCGCCGACCCCGACGCAGGCCTCCTGCTGACCCTCGTCGTCGAGCAGTACCCGTCCGGGCTCGTGCGCACCCGCTCCACCCTGACCAACGCGGCCGACGACGTCTTCACCGTGGCCGGCCTCGACACCGCGCTGCCCGTACCCGCCGAGGCCGATGAAGTCCTCGACTGGACCGGCCGCCACCTGCGCGAACGCTCCGCCCAGCGGCACGTGTTCACGGCCGGCACCCACCTGCGCGAGTCGCGCCGCGCCCGCAGCCACGACGGCACCCTGCTGCTCACCGCGGGCCGCTCCGGCTTCGGGCACGGCAGCGGCGAGGTCTGGGGCGTCCACGTGGGCTGGTCCGGCAACACCCGCACCTACGCCGAGCAGGAGATGCCCAGCGGCGCCCGTGTGCTGGGCGGCGGCGAGCTGCTCCTGTCGGGCGAGGTGCGGCTCGACGCCGGCGAGTCGTACTCCTCGCCCTGGCTGTACGCGTCCTACGGCGACGGGCTCGACGAGCTCTCCCACCGCGTCCACACCTACCTGCGCTCCCGCCCGCAGCACCCCACCAGCCCGCGCAAGACGCTGATCAACGTCTGGGAGGCCGTCTACTTCGACCACGACCTGCCCCGGCTGACGGCGCTCGCGGATGCCGCTGCCGCCGTCGGGATCGAGCGCTACGTGCTCGACGACGGGTGGTTCAAGGGGCGACGCGACGACACGGCGGGCCTCGGCGACTGGTACGTCGACAAGGACGTCTGGCCGGACGGCCTGCACCCGCTGGCCGACCATGTCACCGGGCTCGGCATGGAGTTCGGGCTGTGGTTCGAGCCGGAGATGGTCAACCCGGACTCCGATCTCGCGCGGGAGCACCCCGAGTGGATCCTGCGGACCGGCCGGCGCCTGCCGCCGTCGGCCCGTAACCAGCAGGTGCTGGACCTCGCGAACCGGGGCGCCTGGGACCACGTGTTCGGGCGCATGGACGCGATCCTCACCGAGTACCCGATCGCGTTCGTCAAGTGGGACCACAACCGCGACCTCATCGAGGCGGGGCACCAGGCCACCGGCCGGCCGGGCGTGCACGGCCAGACGCTCGCCGCCTACCAGCTCATCGACTCGCTGCGCGCCGCCCACCCGGACGTGGAGTTCGAGAGCTGCTCGGGCGGCGGCGGGCGTGCCGACCTGGGCATCCTCGAGCGCACCGACCGGATCTGGGCCTCCGACTGCATAGACGCCCTGGAGCGGCAGGTCATCGAGGCGGGCACGGGCATGATCGTCCCGCCCGAGATGATGGGCTCCCACATCGGCTCGACGCACGCCCACACCACCGGCCGTACCCACGAGCTGAGCTTCCGCGGCGCGACGGCATTCTTCGGCCACCTGGGCGTCGAGTGGGACCTGACCCGCGCCTCCGAGGACGACCTGACCGGCCTCGCCGCCTGGATCGGCGCCTACAAGGAGCACCGCGGGCTGCTGCACACCGGCAAGGTCGTGCGTGCCGACCACCCCGACGCCGCCCTGCGGGTGCACGGCGTGGTCGCCGACGACCGGTCCGCCGGGATCTTCGCGGTCGTGCAGCTCACGACCGGCGTCTTCGCGCCGCCCGGACGCGTGCGCCTGCCCGGCCTCGACCCGGCACGGACCTACGAGGTGCGCCCGCTCGCCCCCGGCGACGACATCGCGCCCTGGGAGGGAACCTGGGCGCCCGCCTGGTGGAAGGACGGCGCGCGGCTGTCCGGCCGCACCCTCGGCGTCGTCGGCCTGCAGGTGCCCAACCAGTTCCCGGAGCGGTCGGTACTGCTCGACGTCCGGTCCGCCCCCGAGGTCTGACGGACGGGGCCGCGGCTGACCGCCGCGGCCCCGCCCCACCCGAGTCACCCAGCACGCCCGAGCTCGCAACGACGCGACAAGGAGAGACACCATGGCAGTTCTCACCACGGCGGCCCCGGAGGCAGCCCCGGGCAGACAGGGCCGACCGGCCAGGCGGGGAGGGTCGCGCCGGTCCCGGTACGGCGACCTGCGCACGGCCCTGATCTTCCTCATCCCGGCGACGATCGGCTTCGTCACCTTCTACCTCGTGCCGGCGGTGCGCGGGGCGTGGTTCTCGCTGACCGACTACTCGGTGCTCGCGCCGCCCCGGTTCGTGGGCCTGGACAACTACGAGCGCCTGGTGCAGGACCCGCTGTTCTGGAACGCGATGAAGGTCACCGCGTACTACGTGGTGATGAACATCGGCCTGCAGACGGTGCTCGCCATCGCGATAGCCGTCCTGATGCAGCGGCTCACCCGGTCGGCGTTCGTGCGGGGCGCGGTGCTGCTGCCGTACTTCGTCGCCAACGTCATCGTCGCCCTCGTCTGGTTCTTCATGCTCGACTTCCAGATGGGCATCGTGAACGTGCTCCTGGAGCGGGTGGGGATCGACGCACAGGCGTTCTTCGGCGACCCGGCGCTCGCACTGCCCACCATCGCGCTGATCAACGTGTGGCGGCACATGGGCTACACGGCCCTGCTGATCTTCGCCGGCCTCCAGATGATCGACCAGCAGGTGTACGAGGCCGCCGAGCTCGACGGCGCAGGCCCCCTGCGGCAGTTCTGGTCGGTGACGCTGCCGCTGCTGCGGCCGGTGCTCGCGCTCGTGCTGGTCGTCACGATCACCGGCTCGTTCCAGATCTTCGACACCGTCGCCGTCACCTCCGGCGGCGGCCCGGTCGACGCGACCCGGGTCATCTACCTGTACATCTACGACCTCGCGTTCGGCCAGCTCGACTTCGGGTACGCGTCGGCGCTCTCCGTGGTGCTCTTCCTCGTCCTGCTCGGCGTGGCGCTCCTGCAGCTGCGCCTGACGCGCGCGAGCGAGTCGGACACGAACTGATGCCCACACCAACCGAAGGAGCCGGCATGTCGACGACGACCGCGCCCGCCACGACCACGCCCACCAGGCCGCGCTGGGGCGTGATCCTCGGCTGGGCCACGATGATCGTGATCCTGCTGATCACGCTCTTCCCGTTCTACTGGATGCTGCGCACGTCGCTCTCCACGAACTCCGAGCTCGCCGCGCAGGCGGGGAACCTCCTCCCCGCGGGCTTCACGCTCGACGCGTTCCGGCGCGTGTTCGGGCTCACCACGCTGGAGGAGTCGCTCGCCCAGGGCGGCGCCGGCGGCCGGATCAACTTCTGGCTGTACCTGCGCAACTCGGTGATCGTGTCCACCGCCATCACGCTGGGCCAGGTCTTCTTCTCGGCGATGGCCGCCTACGCGTTCGCCCGCCTGCGCTGGCCCGGCCGGGACGTCGTGTTCGCCGTGTTCCTGTCGGCGCTCATGGTGCCCGGCATCTTCACCGCCATCCCGAACTTCGTGCTCATCAAGGAGCTGGGCCTGCTCAACACGTTCCCGGGCCTCGTGCTCCCGACGTTCTTCATGACCCCGTTCGCGATCTTCTTCCTGCGGCAGTTCTTCCTCGGCATACCGCACGAGATCGAGGAGGCGGCGATGATCGACGGCGCCAGCAGGGCCCGCACGTTCCTGCGGATAGTCCTCCCGATGAGCGCCGCACCGATCACCACGCTCGCGGTGCTCACCTACATCCAGGCGTGGAACGAGTACTTCTGGCCGCTGCTGGTCGGGCAGTCGGACAACGTGCGGGTGCTCACCGTGGCGCTCGGCATCTTCCGCTCCCAGACGCCGCAGGGCAGCCCCGACTGGTCGGGGCTCATGGCGGCCACGCTCGTCGCGGCGCTGCCCATCGTGCTGCTCTTCGTCGTGCTCGGCCGGCGGATCGTCAACTCCATCGGCTTCTCGGGGATCAAGTGAGGACATCGACGATGACCACAGCGAAGACAGCCACTGCCAGGACAGCCACAGCCAAGGCAGCCACCACGGCGCTCGCCGCCGGCGTCGGCCTGAGCCTCGGCCTCGCCGGGTGCGCCGCCACGGACCCCGCGGCGCCGGACGGCACCGTGACGCTCACCTACTGGATGTGGGACGCCAACCAGGTGCCCGGCTACCAGCAGTGCGCCAACGACTTCGAGGCGGCCAACCCCGGCGTCCGGATCAACATCGAGCAGTACGGCTGGGACGACTACTGGACCCAGCTCACCGCCCGGATGGTCGCCGAGAGCGCGCCCGACGTCTTCGTCGACCACTCGCAGCAGTTCGGCAAGTTCGCCGAGCTGGACCAGATCCTCGACGTCTCCGACCGGGTGGCCGCGTCCGGGATCGATCTGGCCCAGTACGAGGACGGTCTCGTCGACCTGTGGCGCGGTCAGGACGGCGGCCTCTACGGGCTGCCGAAGGACTGGGACACCGTGGGCCTGTACTACAACGCCGACATGCTCGCCGAGTCCGGGTACACCAGCGAGGACCTGTGGGAGCTGGAGTGGAACACGACGGATGGCGGTACGTTCGAGGAGTTCGTCGCACACATGAGCGTGGACAGCAACGGCGTGCGCGGTGACGAGCCCGGCTTCGACAAGGAGAACGTAGAGGTCTACGGACTCGGGTACAACGAGTCCGGCGGCGGCTACGGCCAGGTCCAGTGGGCGCCCTTCGCGCTGAGCAACGGCTGGACCTACTCCGACCGCAACCCCTGGCCCACCGCGTTCAACTACGACGACCCGGCCCTGGTCGAGACGATCGGCTGGTACCGGTCCCTGATCGACAAGGGCTACATGCCGTCGCTGGCGGTCGCGACGTCGGGCATCGGCAGCCAGGAGGCGCTGGGTGCCGGGGCGTACGCGTCCCTGATCGAGGGGTCATGGAACGCCCGGTCGATCAGCGAGCTCGCCGGCGCGGACTTCCAGGTGGCGCCCACGCCCGTCGGCCCGTCGGGGGAGCGGGGCACGGTGTTCAACGGCCTGTCGGACGCGATCTACGCCGGCACGCCGCACCCCGACGAGGCGTGGGCCTGGGTCGAGCATCTCGCGAGCCCCGGCTGCCAGCTCGAGGTCGCCCAGGAGGGGCGGGTCTTCCCGGCCGTCAAGGAGGCCTCCGACCAGGCCGTCAAGACGTTCACGGAGCTCGGCGTGGACGCAGAGGCCTTCTCGGTGCACGTGGCCGAAGGCACCGCCACGCCCTCGCCGGTGACCGACCGGTGGGCCCAGCTGCAGACGATCATGCAGCCCACCATGGACTCGGTGCTGTCGTTCCAGACCGGGCCGGAGAGCCTCGTGCCCGCGAACCGGCGGGTCGACGAGCTGCTCGACGAGTAGGTCAGAACGGCACGCCGCAGCGCAGCACGACGTTCGCGTACGGCGTCGCCTCGCCGCTCCTGACGACGAGGCGCGCCTGCGGCAGGAGCGCCTTGAGGTCGTCGTGCGGCACGAGGTCGGGGGTGAGGCCACGCTCGCGCAGCCAGGTCTCGACGTCGGTCCCGCTGGTCTCCGCCGCCGCGACGGAACCCTCGACGGCGATCTCGGCGAGCAGCGCGTCGAGCACCTGGGTGAAGCGTGGCACGCCGTGCACGAGGGTCAGGTCGACCACGTCCGCCTCGCGAGGGAGGGGGAGGCCGTAGTCGGCCACGACCACCAGGTGCCCGTGCCCGAGCCTGGCCAGCCCTGCGGCCAGGTCCGGGTTGAGGACGCCTTGCTTGCGGGTCATCGCACCTCCGGCAGCGTGTCGGTCGAGGAGGGGTAGGAGGGCTGCGCTCCGACGCCCGTGACGGCGTACGCGCCGACCCGGGCGGCGAGGCGGGCGGCGTCGAGCAGCTCGTCCCCGGCGGCGAGCCGGGAGGCGAGGGCACCGACGAAGGCGTCGCCGGCGCCGGTCGTGTCGACGGCGCTGACCTTCGGGGAAGGCACCGTGGCGACCTCCCCGTCGTCGGAGCGGGTCGCGACGACGGCCCCTTCGCTACCGAGGGTGATGACGACGGACGTCACTCCGGCGGAGGTCAGCGCGCGTGCCGCTGCCGCGTGGTCGTCGTCGGGCACATCCGGGCCGCCGACCAGCGCCAGCGCGAGCCGGGCCTCGTGCTCGTTGACCACCAGGGGGTCCGCGCCGCGGACCACGTCAGGGGAGAGCTCGATCACGGGTGCGAGATTGAGCACCACGCGGCCGCGCGCGAGCCGCGCGGCCGTCTCGGTGGCCGCACGCGGGATCTCGCCCTGCAGCACCACGACGTCCGCCCCGGCCACGGTCGCGGCGTGCGCGGACACGGTGTCGGCCGCCACGGCGGCGTTGGCCCCTGAGATGACGACTATCGAGTTCTCGCCGTCGGCGGACACGGTGACGAGCGCGATGCCGGTGGGTCCGGGCACCGTGGCGAGCGCCGACAGGTCGACGCCCGCGGCCCGCAGGCCGGCCGTCGCCTGGCCGGCGAACGAGTCGTCGCCGACGGCCCCGACGAACGCGACCTCGGCCCCGAGCCGGGCGGCCGCGACCGCCTGGTTCGCGCCCTTGCCGCCGGCGAGGACGGACATCGACCGCCCGAGGACGGTCTCCCCGGGGGCGGGGTGGACCGCCACCTGGGTGAGCAGGTCGGCGTTCACGGAGCCGACGACGACGACCCGGCTCACTGGAGGAAGTCCGTCACGTTGTCCTCGGTGACGGTCTGGACGGGCACCGGGGCGTCCTTGGCGACCTGCTCGCCGTCGAGCACCTGCTTCATGAGCTGGACCGCCTGCTTGCCGAGCTCCTTCGGCTGCTGCGCGATCGTCGCGACGAGCGTGCCCGCCTTGACCGCGGCGAGGCCGTCGTCGGTGCCGTCGAAGCCGACCACGAAGACGTCGCTGCCCGCCCGGTCGCCCAAGGCCTGGACGGCACCGAGCGCCATCTCGTCGTTCTCGGCGAAGATGCCGACGACGTCGGGGTTCGACTGGAGCAGGTTGGTCGCGACGTCGAGGCCCTCGGCGCGGTCGAAGTTCGCCGTCTGCGTGGCGACGACCTCGATGTCCGGGTAGGCCGCGATGCCCTCGGCGAAGCCCTGGCCGCGGTCGCGGCTGGCGGACGTACCCGCCACTCCCTGCAGGACGATGACCTTGCCCTTCTCGCCGATCGCCGCGGCGAGGGCGTCGGCGGCCTGCTTGCCACCGGCGACGTTGTCGCTGGAGACGAGGGAGGTGATGTCGGCGCCGTTGACGGCACGGTCGACGCCGATGACGGGCAGGTCGTCGGACAGGGCCGGTGCGACGGCCGCACCGGCGGCGTCGGAGTCGACGGCGTTGATGATGACGCCGGCCGCGCCGCCGGTGATGGCGTTGGCCACCTGGTCGGCCTGTGTGGCGGAGTCGTCCTGCGCGTCGACGACGTCGAGGGTCAGGCCGAGCTCGTCGGCGGCATCCTGCGCGCCGTCCCGCACGTCGACGAAGAACGGGTTGCTGAGCGTGGACAGCGAGAGGGTGACGGACTGCTGCCCGGAGGCGGCGTCACCGCCGCGGTTGCACGCGGTCAGCGTCGTGGCGAGGACAAGGCTCGTCACGACGGACGTGACGACCTTCGTGGTGGTCGAGAACTTCAACTTCGGCTCCTTCTTTCGGCGGCCCGTCCTTGGGCCGAGGGTGGTGCACAGTGGTGCGGGTGTTGCGGGTAAGACAGGAGGGGCGGTGGGTCAGTGCCGCGTGTTCTTGCGGCGGAGCACGTCGATCCCGACCGCGATGGCGATGACGAGCCCGATGACCACCTGCTGCCAGAACGACGACACGTTCAGGAGATTGAGGCCGTTGCGGATGACCGCCAGGACCAGCGCGCCGATGAGCGTGCCCGAGACCTTGCCGACCCCGCCGGCGAGGGAGGCACCGCCGATGACGACGGCGGCGATCGCGTCGAGCTCGTAGCCCGAGGCGGCCTGCGGCTGGGCCGAGTTGAGCCGGCCGGCGAGCAGCATGCCCGCGAGCGCGGCGTAGACGCCGGCCAGGGCGAAGACCGTCACGAGGACCTTGCGCACCCGGATGCCGGACAGCCGCGCGGCCTCCACGTTGCCGCCGACGGCGTACATCTCCCGTCCGACGACGGTGCGGTTGAGCACGAACGACGCGATCACGCCGGTGACGAGCAGCACGAGGATCGGGACCGGCACACCGCCCAGGCGCGAGCCGAGGAAGGACACCTCGTCGGACGTGGCGATGGGCCGCCCGTCGGACAGGACGAGGGTCAGGCCGCGGGCCACCGACAGCATCGCCAGGGTGGCGATGAACGAGGGGAGCCGGCCGAATGCCACACCGAGCCCGCTGACGGCGCCGGCGAGCGCGCCGGTCGCGAGGCCCGCGACGATCGACATCCACCCGGGCAGACCGGCCGACGTGAAGATCCAGGCCGACGCCATGGCCGACAGCGCGGCCACCGAGCCGACGGACAGGTCGATCCCGCCGGCCACGATGACGAACGTCATGCCGAACGCCAGGACCGCGATGGTGGACGCCTGGATCCCGATGTTGACGAGGTTGGGTCCGGTCAGGAACGCGGGCGTGGCGATGTACAGGGCCAGGCACAGCACGAGGAGGCCGACCAGGGCCCCATTGCCGGACAGGAGGGAGCCGAGGGCGGAGCGCACCGAGCGCTGCTTCGCCGGTGCGGCGGTCGTGGTGGTCATCGGTCCGTTCCTTCTGTGGTCGCTGCGTTCGTGTGGTCTTCGGCCTGGCGGTCGACGTCGCGCACGGCGAGTGCCATGACACGGTCCTGGGTGGCGTCCTCGCGGGAGAGCTCACCGGCGAGGCGTCCGCCGCTCATCACGAGGACCCGGTCGCTCATCCCGAGCACCTCGGGCAGGTCGCTCGAGACCATCACGACGGTCCCGCCTGCCGCGGTGATGGCGTTGACGGCCTCGTAGATCTCGACCCGCGCACCGACGTCGACGCCGCGCGTCGGCTCGTCGAGCAGCAGCACCTTGGATCCGGCGAGCGTCCAGCGGGCGAACACGGCCTTCTGCTGGTTGCCGCCGGACAGGTCGCGGACCGGTTGGTCGATGCCGCTCATGCGGATGCGCAGCCGCTCCGCCATCTGGCGTGCCCGGTCCCGCTGACCGCGCCGGTCCGCCAGGCCGGCGCGGGCGGTGCTGCCGAGCGTGGCATACCCGATGTTGTCGTTCACCGACGCGTCGAGCACGAGGCCCTGTGCCTTGCGGTCCTCGGGGACCAGGCCGATGCCTGCGTCGATCGCCGCTGGGACGCCACGACGCGGTACGGGCCTGCCCGCTACCCGCACCACTCCGGAGTCATACGGGTCGGCTCCGGCGATCGCGCGCAGCAGCTCGGTGCGTCCGGCACCGACCAGGCCGGCGATCCCGACGACCTCGCCGGCCCGCGCGGTCAGGCTGATGTCGCGCAGCCGGTCGCCGCTGCTCAGCCGGTCGACCTGGAGCAGCACCTCGTCCGGTCCGTCGTAGTCCCGTCGCCGCGGGTAGTGGTCGGTGATGTCCCGGCCGACCATGAGGCGAACGAGCTCGTCCTCGTCCGTTGTCGCCGGTACCTCCGCGACCAGCGCGCCGTCGCGCAGCACGCTCACGGAGTCGCCGATCCGGCCGATCTCCTCGAGATGGTGGCTGATGAAGACCATCCCGACGCTGGCCGCGCGCAGCTCCTCGACGACCCCGAAGAGCGCGTCGGTCTCGTCGCCGGTGAGCGCGGCCGTCGGCTCGTCGAGGATCAGGATGCGGGCCTTCGTGCTGAGGGCCTTGGCGATCTCGACGAGCTGCTGGCGTGCGATGCCGAGCTCGCCGACCGGCGTGTCGACGTCGAGGTCGAGCCCGATGCGGGCGAGCGCCTCGCGTGCGGTGCGGCGCACCGCACGGCGGTCGAGGAGACCAGCCCGGGAAGGCATCCGGCCGAGCACGATGTTCTCCGCCACCGACATGGTCGGCACGAGGTTCAGCTCCTGGTGGATCGTCGCTATCCCGAGGGCCTCCGCGGTGCGTACGTCCGACAGCACGACGGGGCGGCCGTCCACGACGACACGACCGCCGTCGGGCTGGTAGATGCCCGCCATCATCTTGATGAGGGTCGACTTGCCTGCACCGTTCTCTCCGAGAAGGACCTGGACGTGGCCGGGCCGGACGTGCACCGTGACGCCGTCGATCACGGTGACCGGGCCGAACTTCTTCGTGACGTGCTCCAACGAGAGCACCGGATCCGCGGTCATCACTGCCTTCCTGCGGGGTGGGGGACGGAACCCGTTCCGAGAGCCGGTCCGGTGGACTCGCGCACGACCAGCGACGACTCCAGGACGACCGACCGAGCCGGGCGGCCGTCCAGGACGTCGCGGATCAGATCGACCGCGAGGGCGCCCATGCGCGCGGGATCGTGCGCGACGACCGTGAGCTGTGGGCTGAACCAGCGGAACGCCGCGACGTCGTCGTACCCGACGACCGACAGGTCGCTGCCCACCCGGATGCCCCGTTCGCGCAGCACCTCCAGCACGCCGAACGTCATGAGCGAGTCCGCGGCGAGGACCGCCGTCGGCGGGTGGGGCAGGTCAAGGAGCTGGTTCGCGGCCCGTGCACCACTGGTCACCTGGAAGTCGCCCAGGTGCACCAGGTCGGGATCGTCGTCCAGGCCGTGCTCCGCGATCGCCTGCCGGAACGCCTCGAGGCGCTCGCGGCCCGTCGACGTCTCCTGGGGCCCGGCGACGAGTCCGATGCGGCGGTGCCCGAGACCGGCCAGGTGAGCGACCGCGCCGGTGATGCCTGAGCGGTTGTCCGAGGTGACGCTCGGTACGTCGACCCCGTCGATCGTGCGGTCAACGAACACCACCGGCACCCCGAGCGTGAGCACCTCGCGCAGTGAACCCGCCCCGTCGCCCTGGGGGGCGACGATGATGCCTGCCACACGCTGCGACAGGAGAAGGTCGAGGTACAGGTCCTGCTGCTCCGTGCTCTCGTTCGCGTTGCACAGGAGGGTCG
The DNA here is from genome assembly GCF_042654905.1 of Promicromonospora alba. NCBI lineage: Bacteria > Bacillati > Actinomycetota > Actinomycetes > Micrococcales > Promicromonosporaceae > Promicromonospora > Promicromonospora alba. The sequence continues at coordinate 233,728 of NZ_JBHSFI010000002.1, read as the reverse complement.
CGATCCCGGACTCGAGCGCGTGCTGCTCGGCGTTGTGCGCGATGTCCGCGAAGAAGGGGTTGCGCACGTCCGACAGGAGCAGGCCGATCGTGTTCGTGTGGCTCTTGCGCAGCGAACGTGCTTGCGCGTTCGGCCGGAAGCCGAGCCTGCGGGCCGCCTCGGTCACACGGGTGCGCGACTCCTCGGACGTGGCCGGGTGCCCCGACAGCACGCGCGACGCGGTCGCCGCCGACACACCTGCCTCGGCCGCCACGTCATGGATGGTCACCGCACGCATTCACAGCCTCCTTGCCGCACTCGTGGCCCGACGTCGCTTGTCGGGAGGCACGAACTCATGGAACCGATTCCATGGAATCGGTTCCATGAAGGTACGAGCGGATCGCCAGGATGTCAATCGGGCGGTGCGGCGCGGGCTGTCGACCTCGAGACCGTCAATCCGGAGTGCGCGTTCGGCGGCTCCCTCGCACTCCGGGTTGCCTAGGCGTCAGCGCAGGACGCTCACCAGGTCGATCGCCTCGATCCGCCCGGCGGGAGCGAAGTCGTCGCCGGCCATGTACTCCAGCAGGCTGTGCCGGAGCTGGCGGGCGGCGGCGCGATCGCCCGAGGGATCGAGGTTGAGCGAGCTCACCACGATCTTTCCCGTCCCGAGGTTCGCCTCGAAGAGCACCCCGAGCCGCCGAGCCTCGAACCAGGTGTCGATGGGCTGGACGAGCGGCCGCAGCCGCTGCGGAAGCCGGTCGAGCAGCATCGCCTTGGCGCCGTGCAGCAGCTCCCACCACTGCCAGTCGGTGGAGCCCTCGGTGGGGAAGTGGCGGAACACCGGGTGCGCCGGGTCGTGCAGCAGGCCGAGGGTGTGGGGCGCCTGACCCGCGGTCCACGCGGTGTTCCAGAAGGCCGGTGTGAAACCGAGGGCGACGTCGTTCCCGATGCTCTCCGGTGCGAGCTCCAGCAGCACCGTCGCGCCGGCGCCCGCGCGCTCGACGGCCTCGCCGATCTCGGTGGTGACCAGCACGGTGTCGGGCGCCTCGTGCTCGGCGGCCGGGTACACCCACAGGTCCCAGTCGTTCTGGAAGGCGGCGCCGGCGGCGTCCTCCCCGGATGCGACGGGGGTGACGGAGACGACGAGCCGCACCTGCGCGGGCGTCGGGACGAGACCCGTGGGGACGGCCACCGAGCCGAACCGGGTGCCGTTGCCGATCGGGATGTGCGCACCCCGCGCGACGACGCCGGTGGCGAGCTCCGTGTCGTTCGCGTCGACGAGGCTCCAGGTCACGTCGGCGTCGAGCGGCGTCGGGCCGAAGTGCGCGACCTGGACCTCGAACTCGATCTCCTGGTCCGCGGTCCAGACCCGGCGCGGGAGCCGTGCCAGCGGGACGGTGGGCCCGCAGAAGCGCGCGAACTCCTCCGCCGTGCTGTAGCCCTTCGACTCCCAGAACGGGTTGAGGACGCCGACCAGGGCGGTGCCCTGTCCAGGGAAGTCGCTCAGGCCGAGCAGGTGGAAGCCACCGAAACCCTCGGTGCGCAGCGCCGCCTCGATGTCCTCCTTGTAGCAGAGCAGCTGGAGCCGGCCGGAGGCGTAGAGGAACACCTCGGCCTGGTCGGCCATGCCCGCCTCCCGGAGGAAGTCGGCGAAGATGCCGAAGTTTCGCGGCTCCATGAGCCCCGTGTACTTCGACGTCTCCGCGAAGTCGGGGTAGGCGCACCACTGGCCGATCTCGTGGCTGATGATCGGGCGGGGACGCGACCGCACCCACTCGCCGTAGTCGGACTCGGTCTCCGGCGGGTGGCCGTTCAGCCGCGACTCCAGCCCCTCGCCCCATCGGTGCGCACGCGGGTCCGGGATGTTGTCGAAGTCGTTCTCGGTGATGGCCGGCCAGCCGGCGCCGCTCGTGTACAGGCGCCGGGGGTCGTACGTCCGCCACGTGTTGACCCACGACGCGAGGAACTCCGCGTCCCGCCCGGCGGGCTCGTTGCCGTGCGCCATCATGATGAAGGAGGGGTGGTTCCCGTAGGCGTCGAGGATGCGGCGGGTCTCCTCGTACAGATAGGCGTCGACCGGGCGGGCCTCGCCCAGCGCGGCGCCCTGGTTGGCCCAGACCGGGCCCTCCACCTGCACGTAGAAGCCCGCCTCGTCGGCGGCCACGAACGCCGCCTCCGGCGGGCACCAGGAGTGGAAGCGCAGCAGGTTCAGCCCGTGGGCCTGGCAGACGGCGATGATGCGGCGCCACGAGGCGACGTCGGTGGGCGGGTAGCCCGTCAGCGGGAAGACGCACGACTCGAGCGTGCCGCGGATGAAGGTCCTGCGGCCGTTGATCGTCACCTGCGTCTCGTCGACGCCCACCTCGCGCAGGCCGAAGACCGTGCGGGCGACGTGCCGGTGCTCGCTGCCGCGGACGTCGGTGACCAGCTCGACGGTCAGCTCGTACAGTGCCGGGTGGAACTCGTCCCAGGTGAGCGCGTCGTCGCCCAGCGGGAGCAGCACGTCGACGTGCGTGCCGCCGGCGGTGAGGCCGCGTTCGGCCAGGTCGCGGCTGTGTCCGGCCTCGAAGGTGGCGCTGACCGGCCCTGGCTCGTGCTCGCCGGGGACGTTGAAGCGCCGTGCGGTGACGCGGACGCTGCCGGTCCCCGCTCCGCCGCTGCCCGCCGCGATGTCGATCTTGACCAGGGCGGACCTGGCCGCGACGTCGGGCACTACCCGCACGCGCCGGATCGTCACCTCCGGCAGCGCGGCAAGGGTGAGCGCGCCGACCATCCCGTTCCAGTTGCCCTGCGTGTGGTCGGAGATGCTGTGCGCGTTGGGTCCGACGTCGACCACCGTGCGGTTGTCCACACGGATGGTGAGCAGGTGCCGGCCGGGGGAGAGGCGGCCGACGTCGAACCGGTGCGCGGTCGTGAGGCTGCGCTCGGAGCCGATCTGTCGCTCGTCCACCCAGACGGTCGACTCCCAGTGGACCCGCTCCAGGGACAGCACGACGTCACGTCCGACCCAGTCCGCCGGGACGTCCACCTCGCGCTGGAACCAGGCGGCGCCGCGAAAGTAGACGCGCGGCTGGAGCCAGAACGGCACAGCGATGTTGTCCGGTTCGCGGTACGGGGCGTAGCGCTCGTCGGTGAAGTACGACCGGTCGACGATGCTGCCGGTCCACGGGGTCTCCAGGCCGACGGGGTCGCCGAGGCCCTGGTGCTGGATCGAGCCCGGGAGGGCGACCGCCGGGGAGCCCTCGGGCAGGCCCGTGCGGAACCACTGCTCGAGCTCGCCCACGGCGTCCGGGTCCAGGGCGCAGCGCCACCGGCCCGACAGGTCGAGGGCCGAGCGGGCCTCGGGCACTGTCTGCGGGTCAGTGGCGTCCGGGTCAGAGGCGTCCGGATCGGGCATGGACTCGACGGTGAGCATGGCACGACCCTAGGTCGGCCCAGGCTGCCGCTGAAGGGACGATGCTCTGCACTTACCTGGACGATTCGCGGATTCGGACGCTCGCTCGCTACCTGTGTCTGCCGCTCAGGGAGAACCTACGTCGGCGGGGTGTGTTGCTGTGTGTAGACAAGGTCTACGCAGAGCAACACACCCCTGTGGCACCCTGTCCGGGCGGATCGCCCGCGACGGCCAGGGTGCCCGCTCGATCTTCCGTCAGCCGCGGCGCCAGAGCTGGGCGTTGAGTCCGTTGCAGGTGTACATCGACAGGCGCGCGCCGTTGCCGGTGTCCCACTGGTAGTTGTCGAGGCAGGTCCCGCTGGTCCGGTTGCGCAGGGAGAACCAGCCGTTGCCCTGGTCGACGATCGACCAGTCCTGGTTGGGGTTGCCGTTGCAGGTCCACAGGCCGACGTCGGCGTTGAGCGCCGTCGAACCGTTCAGGTTGTCCAGGCACTTGGCGGCGTGGAGGTTCTTGATGCGGTAGTAGCCGCCCGTGTAGCTGAACTCCCACTTCTGCGCCGTGGCGGTGCCGCACGTGGAGAGCCTGACGAGGGCGCCGTCGGCGGTGTTCCAGTCGTAGTCGTCGACGCACCTGTCGCTGTGCCGCCCCCGGATGCCGGGCTGCCCTGAGCCGGTCGCCTGCGGCTGGCCGAAGAACGGGTAGCCGTCCGCCGCCCAGTACAGCTGCTGGACGCGGGTGTGCCGGTTGGGGTCGGTCAGGGCGTCCGGGTTCGGCGTCGCGTAGTCGCGGGCGTGGTAGACGAGGATGTCGGTCACGCCGTCCTCCGCGACCGTGAAGCTTCCGTGCCCGGGCCCGTGGACACCGTTCGCCGTCTGGAAGACCGGCGTCGACCGCTTGGACCACGACGACGCGGACAGCAGGTTGGCCGACGCCGAGGCGGAGACCAGGCCGAGCTTGTACCGGGAGTCGGTGGCGGACGCCGAGTAGGCGATGAAGACCCGGCCGTTCTTCACGATCGGCGACGGCCCCTCGACCACGCCGGCGACTCCCTCCATCTCCCAGGAGTGGGTAGGCCGCGCGATCTCGATCGCGGAGGCGGTGTCGATGGTCGTCGGCGAGGTCATCCGCGCCAGGTACATGTGACTGTTGTAGCTCGTGCTGGGGCTGTCCTGCGCCCACGCGAAGTACCGGGTGCCGTTGTGGGTGAACGACGCCGGGTCGAGCTGGAAGGAGTCCCAGCCCGTCGTCATGCGCTGCGGTGCCGACCACGTACCCGTCGTCGGGTTCGCGGACGTGTTGCGGATCGAGTACAGGCGCTGCGCGAACCGCGACGAGTCGGGCGACGCCGAGAAGTACATGTACCAGGCGCCGTCGACGTACTGGATGTCGGGCGCCCAGATCCAGCCGCTCAGGTTGCCGCTTGACGGTGCGGTGAAGGCGGTGACCGGTGCGGCCGAGCCGAGGCCCGCGAGGGTCTGCGACCGGCGCAGCTCGACGCGCTTGTAGTCCGGTACGGACGCGGTCATGTAGTAGTAGCCGTCGGTGTGCTTGTAGATCGCCGTGTCGGCGCGCTGCTGCACTATCGGGTTGGGCACGTCGATGAACTGGGCGGACGCCGGAGCGGCGGGCACGAGGACGAGCGCCATGAGGGCGGCGGCCCCGGCCGCGAGGATCCGGCGGCGCAGCCTGGCCAGCGGGACAGCAAAGGGTGACGGCACGGGATGACTCCTTTGTCATCGAAATTGTGAGCGCTAACATCGCGAACTCTGCCCGAGCCGGGCTGTCCGGTCAAGACGTGTGCGGAGGTCAGCTCGTCTTGCGTCGGCGCGGTGCCGCGGAACGCGGGGGTGCCGCGCGCATGTGGTCGCGGACCCGGCCCAGCACATCGGCGAGGACCTCGACGTCCTGACGCGCCAGCGGCTCGAACAGCAGCCCGTCGAGCACGGCGATGTGGCCGGGGAAGACCTTCGCGAGGGTGTCCCGGCCCTGCTGGGTGATCGTGACCGTGGTGCTGCGCTCGTCGTCGGGTGACGGTGCGCGAGTGACCAGCCCACGCTGCTCGAGCGACTGGGCCTGGTAGGTGAGGCCGCTGCGGCTGTAGACGACGCCATCGGCGAGGTCGGTCATGCGGTAGCTCCCGTCGGGCGAGTTGCCCAGGCGGGCCAGGAGCTGGAACTGCACGTAGCTGAGGTCGCCGGCCTCCCGCAGCTGCTGCTCGACCGTATGCCGCAGAAGGCTGCTGACCTCGATGAGCGCGAAGTACGCACCCAGCTCGGTGGGGTCGAAGGAACGAGGGGTGTCGGCCATGCCGGCAGTCTACCTTGCTGCGAACTCAAAGCACTTGCTACGAACTTGAAGCAGTGCTACGGTCTCCACAGTTGCTTCGAATCCGAAGCAACAAACTGAGGGAAGGTCGTCATGAAGGCAGTACGTTTCCACCAGACCGGTTCCCCCGAGGTCCTGCGCTACGAGGACACCGACCGGCCCGTCGCCGGTGCGGGCCAGGTGCTGGTCCGCGTGGCCGGCTCCGCGTTCAACCCGGCCGACAACGGCATCCGAGGCGGCCTCCTGCCGATCCCGGTGACGCTGCCGCACGTGCCCGGCTACGACGTCTCCGGCACGGTCGACGCGATCGGCGACGGCGTGACCGCTTTCCAGGTCGGCGACGCGGTCGTCGGCTTCCTCCCGATGACCGAGGACGGCTCTGCGGCGGAGTACGTGGTCGCGCCCGCCGACGTCCTCGTCAAGGCACCGACCGGCATCGACCTCGTCGACGCGGCCGCGCTGCCGTCCGTGGCACTCACCGCCTGGCAGGCGCTCTTCGACGAGGCCGGGCTCAAGGACGGTCAGCGAGTGCTGATCACCGGTGCCGGCGGATCGGTGGGCGGGTACGCCGTCCAGCTCGCCAAGCGGGCCGGTGCCTACGCCATCGCCACGGCGAGCCCCCGCAGCCATGACGCCGTCACGGCCGCGGGTGCTGACGAGGTCATCGACCACACGACCTCCACCGTCCTCGGCTCGGTGAGCGAGCCCGTCGACGTCCTGCTCAACCTGGCACCCATCAGCCCGGACGAGTTCACGGCTCTCCTCGCCCTCGTCCGTGACGGCGGCGTCGTGGCATCGACGACCGCGTGGATGCCCACGCCCAGTGACGACGAGCGCGGGGTGCGGGCCGCTGGGATCTTCGTCCGGGCCGACGTCGACGAGCTGGCCCAGCTGGTCGCCCTGGTCGACAGCGGCGAGCTCACCGTCGACGTCGCGCGGCGCGTCCCGCTGAGCGAGCTCCCCGCGATCCACGCACAGTCAGCCGCGGGTGAGCTGCGCGGCAAGGTCGTGGCCGTCCCCGACGCCGGCTGATCCCAGTCCACACCGTTGGAACGGGCACGCGACTGATCAGCTGTCGAGCAGCGACCGCATCCGGTCAGCGATCAGCGTGGTGGCCCGTTGTGGGGCGAGGCGCGAGAGCCGGTCGAGCAGGCGGGCGTCGCCGCCGATGCGGACGCGGTACGTGCCCTTCTCGACGGCGGTGATGATCTGACCGCCGGCATCAGCGGCGCTGGTCGCCTTCGAGTCGGCGCCTGCGGATGCAGCGACACCCGCAGGCGTTCCGGCCCCTGAGTTGGCAAGGAGGTTTGTCGCCACACCGCCGGGGAAGACGATGGTCACAGCGACCGACGAGCCGCGAAGCTCCGCATACAGGCCCTCGGTCAGCAGCTTGACCGCCGCCTTGCTGGCCCCGTAGGCGGCCTGCCCGGGGACCGGCACCAGTGCACCCATGCTCGACACGTTCACCAGGCTCGCTTCAGGACGCTCGAGCAGCACCGGCAGGAACGCCTTGACCATGTTGACCACGCCCCAGAAGTTGACCGCCATGACCTTCTCGATCTCGTCGTGTCCCAGGTCCTGCACGCGCACGAAGCGCTGAATGATCCCTGCGACGTTGAGCACGCCATCGACCTGGCCATGCACCGCTTGCACTTCGGCCGGAAGCCGCTCGACCGCGGCGCGGTCACTGACGTCGAGCGCATGCGCGGACAGTCGCCCACCGGCTGCGGCAGCGAAGTGCGCGGTCTCGGCGAGACCCTCCTCGCTGCGGTCGACCGCAGCTACATCTGCACCGCGCTCGATGAGACCCCGGACGGCTTCGCGGCCGATCCCGCTGCCGCCGCCGGTGACGACGAAGACCTTCCCTGCTATCTGCACTGCGATTTCCCTTCTGTTGCTGCAGCGGTCCGGAGGCGCTTCACGACGCCATCTCTGCCTTACGGGCACTCGCATCCTCATGGACGAGGACCTCGCTCATGTCGCCTGCTCGCCATTTGCTCAGCAGCCGGTGGAACGCGACGGGGCCAGGGGAGTACGAGAGGCCGGTGAACGACCGGGTGCCTTCGGCGTTGTAGTAGCCAGGCGTGCATTCGGCCTGGAAGGCGCTGGAGTCGTGCGCGGTCTCGTGGAGCGTGCGCAACCACCGCTCCTCGGCTTCGGCGGTGGGCTCGACCCTGCGGGCGCCTTCGTGTTCTGCACGGGCGATGACCGCTGCGACGTGCTCGGCCTGCTTTTGGAGGATGTGGACGAAGTTGACCGAGCTGGCGGTCTGGACGGCGCCGAGGTGCAGCAGGTTCGGGAACCCGTGGCTGTAGAAGCCGTGCAAGGTACGCGGGCCCGTCGCCCACGACTCGAGGAGACGGCGGCCGTCGCGCCCGGTGACCGGCAGGGTCCCGGACACGACGCCGGAGACACCGGCGTCGAAACCGGTCGCGAAGATGATGCAGTCGACCTCGTACTCGGTGTCACCCACGATGATCGAGGTCTCGGTCATCGCGGTGACGCCCTGGGAGTCACTGGTGTCCACGAGCGTGACATTGGAGTGGTTGAACGCCTGGAGGTAGAGGTCCGAGAACCCGGGGCGCTTGCACATGTACCGGTACCAGGGCTTGAGTGCCTCCGCGGTGGCAGGGTCCGCGACGATCTCGTCGACGCGGGCGCGGATACGGTTCATCGTGGCGGCGTCGTCCAGCTCGTCGCGGTACGCGCGCTCCTCCTCGGTGAGGGACTCGTCCACGGCACCGGTGATGATGTTGCGCTGCAACGCGACCGTCGCGGTCCACCCGTCCGTGACGAGCAGTTCGTCCACGGGTTCGCCAGCGAGGACGGCGAGGAAGTTCTCCATCCGCTCGCGCTGCCAGCCCGGCTTGAGCGAGGCGGCCCAGGCGGGGTCGGTCGGGCGGTTGTCGCGAACGTCCACCGTGGACGGGGTCCGCTGGAACACGAGCAGCTCGCCCGCACTCTCGGCCAGGATCGGCACCGCCTGGAGGCCGGTCGCGCCCGTGCCGATCACCGCGACCCGCTTGTCGGTGAGGCCGGTCAGGTTCCCGTCGGCGGTGCCGCCGGTGTAGCCGTAGTCCCAGCGGCTCGTGTGGAAGGTGTGGCCACGGAAGGACTCGACCCCGGGGATTCCGGGGAGCTTCGGCTGCGTGAGCGTCCCGGTCGAGGTGATGACGTACCGGGCGCGGAAGCGGTCACCGCGATCTGTCTCCACGATCCACTCCGCTGCGTCCTCGTCCCAGGTCAGCGAGGTCGACAGAGTCTGGAAGAGCGTGTCGCGGTACAGGTCGTAGTGCTCAGCGATGCGCACGGCATGGCGGCGGATCTCCTCGCCCTTCGCGTACCGCTCGGTCGGCATCGCTCCCGTCTCCTCCAGCAGCGGCATGTACACGTAGGACTCGACGTCGCAGCGCACGCCGGGGTACCGGTTCCAGTACCAGGTGCCGCCCACGTCGCCGGCCTCGTCCATGAGCCGGATCGACTCGACGCCGACCCGTCTCAGTGAAGCGCCCGCGAGCAAGCCCCCGAACCCGGCGCCGATGACGAGGACTTCGACCCGATCGGTCCTGGGGTCGCGCTCCCTGAAGGGCGTGTAGGGGTCTTTCGCGTAGTAGCCGAACTCGCCTACGGCGCTGCGGTACTGGCGCGCACCGTCAGGACGGATGCGGCGGTCACGCTCGCGTGCGTACCGCTCGCGGATCGCACCGAGATCGATCGAGGCTGGCTGGGACTCTTCCATGCTGTTTCCTTTTGTCCAGGGTGTTCGGGCTGTGAAAGGGGACGAATCGTGGTCGGCGGTCTCGCCGAGGACTTCGCGGTTTCCCTGCTCGCGATGTCCGGGCTTGTCGACTAGTTCCCGACCGATCCGCGCTCAGCGCCGTTCTCCGACCGCCCTGCGCCGAGCGCTCGCTCCAAGGCAGTCATCTGGGATTCCTTGTAGGCGATCGAAACGGCGGCGGTGCGTTCGATGAGGTCGAAGCCGTGGTAGGCGCCGGAAACGCGGTGGAGTTCGCAGGGGACTCGTGCCTGACGCAACCGGTCGGCGTAGGCGAGGTCCTCGTCGTAGAAGAGGTCATTGGTGCCCACGCCCAGCCATGTCGGCGCGACGCCGGTGAGGTCTTCGTATCGGGCGGGTGCGGCCAGCGGCGGTGGCGGGGCCGCGTGGGTGCCGAGGTAGGCGTTCCAGGCCCAGCGATTGCTCTTCTGACCCCACATGCGTAGGGACGCGGGATCGATGTCGGTGCGGTGCGCCGTCCGGTCGTCGAGCATCGGATAGGACAGCACTTGCAGGACCGGTCGGATCACTCCGCGTTCCTTGGTGAGCAGGGCGAGCGCGGCGGCCAGGCCGCCTCCGGCGCTCTCGCCGCCGATCGCGATCCGCGAATCGTCCACATCAGGGTCCGCTGCCAACCACTGCAACGCGGTGTAGCAGTCCTCCAACGGCACTGGGAACGGGTGCTCCGGTGCCAGTCGGTATTCCACCGCGGCGGTGATGGCGCCGAGGCGGCGGGTGACCTGGCGGCACCAGTCGTCGGACTGCATCGCGCTGCCCATGACGTAGCCGCCGCCATGGATCCACAACAGCGCCGGTGCCGGACCGGTTGCGTTCGGCGGCCGGAAGACCCGCACGGAGACGTCGGTGTCGATCCGGACGAGCTCTCCACCGCGCGGCGCTCTCGGTGTCAGGAGTCCGGCGATTCGTCGGCCCAGTCCGACCGGCATGTTCCGCGGTAGGAGCCGCGCGCGGCGTAGATCGGGATGAAAGGTGTGCTTGGGCATTGCGATCTCCTCGATCTAGCCGCGCATGCCGTGGACGGCGGCGACGACGCCGCCGTCCACGAGCAGATCGGTACCGGTGATGAAGCCGGCCTCAGGGCCGAGCAGGAAGGCCGCGGCAGCGGCGATGTCGTCGGGCGTGCCGAGACGTCCGGTGCCGGACATGGCGACCATGGCCCGCATCTGCTGCCCGCTGTCACCTTCGAGTTCCTGCTGCCCCATCGGGGTCGAGACGACCCCGGGGCTGATCGAGTTGACGCGCGCGCCCCGCGCGCCCCAAGTGCCCGCGACGGCCTGCACCCGGAGCAGGTTGGCGCGCTTGGCGATGGTGTAGGCCGGGCCGGGGTCGCCGGTCGCGACGGCGGCGAGGAACGGCAGGCCCAGCAGCTCCATGGTCGGGGCGGTGGCCAGTGCCCGTTCGGTTTCGGCGTCCAGGCCGTCCGGCATGTGACCGGCCATGCTGGCGATGACCACCGCGGCGCCGCCGGGCGCGACGACCTGGCCGAACGCTTCGAGCACGAGCGCGGTGCCCAGCAGGTCGACTCGCAAAATCGTCGCGCTCGGGGCCTGCGTCGGCGACAGACCCGCAGTGTGGGCGATGCGCGCCACCGGTCCGAGGTCGGCCGCGGCCCTGGCGAGAGCGAGGACCGAATCGCGGTCGCCCACGTCGACCGCCTGGGTGGTGACGTCGTGCCCTTCGCCGCGCAGTTCCTCGCCGATCGCCGCCAAGGCCGGTTCGTTGAAGTCGGCGAGCAAAACCTTCCGTCCGCTCCCGTTGCGGCGGGCGATGGCGCGGCCCATGCCGCCGGTGCCGATGACGACCAGGACTTCCCTGCTCATGACTGCGTCTCCCTATTAATCATACGTGACGTCTCGTATTGAAAATGAGGTTACTACACTCATCGACGTGACTGCCAAACAACGCGGGCGACCTCGCAACGCCCAAGCCGACACCGCGATCCTGGAGGCAGCGCGTGACCTCATGGCCGCCGAGGGCTATGAGCGGATGACGATGGAGGCAATCGCCGCGCGAGCCGGGGTGGGCAAGCAGACCGTCTACCGACGCTGGCCCTCGAAGGCGGCGATCGTCGCCGAGGCGGTCATGGCCGGCCACCTCGGGATCCGCGCGGAGGACCCGCCGCGGACCGGCGATGTGGCCGCGGATCTGCGTGACTGGCTCGGTCAGTTCTTCGGCCAGCTGGGCCAGCCCACCGCGGTCGCGGTGATCCGCGGCCTGGCCGCCGCCGCGACCGACGGCGGCGCCGATGCCGAGCAGCTCTACGAGCGCTTCACCGGCCCGAGCCGGGAGCAGATGCTCGACCTGCTGCGGCTGGGCGTCGAGCACGGACAGTTCCGCACCGACCTCGATATCGAGGCCACCGCCGACGCCGTCGCCGGCACCCTGCTCTATCGGGCGCTGGTCCCGCCCTCAGCGGTCCTCGACACCGACGCCGCCGGATTCCTCGATCTGCTGCTCCTGGGCATGACCCCGAGAGCCGGGCTGGACGAAGGCGATCGCTAGCGCCCGGTCTCCCAGGCCAGGAGCAATTCCCTTGGAAGCCCGGCGCTGATACGAAGAGGCGGTTCAACCAGGGTGAGTATCCGTCGACTCCACGAGCAAACCGTCACTGACGCTGACCAACTGTCGGACGCACAGAACGAGCCCCTCGTGCGGCAAGAAGTCAGGGTTTCCGGGCCGCTCTGGCGCTGGTACATGCTGGCCGACCTCAGGAGGTACGTCCAGGTGGTCGAGGCGGACGGGCGCAAGTGAGGGGCGGGAACCGGATCAGGGCGCGATGCCGCGCAGGAACACCGACCGCTGCTCCGCGGCGGCTGTCTCGGAACCGGCCGATCGCATCGTGACCTGTCTCGCCGGACGCCAGAGCGTCCTCCGCTTCGGCAAGGATCAGCCGATAGGCGCGTACCGCCATGGCCTCGAGGAGTGCTTCCCGGTTGGGGTAGCGGCGGTAGAGGGTGCCGACCCCCCCCCCCGCCTGCGTCGGCGGCTATCTGCGCGAGGGGGACGGACTTGCCTTCGGCGAGTCCGGCCCGTAGTGCGGCAGCCATGATGCGCTCGGCGTTCTGCGCCGCATCCCTTCTCAGCTTCTTGGGTGGTTCGAGTGCCATCGTGGTCACAGAATACGTAGGGAGACCCCGCACGCGGGCGACGCAGCGGAGCGGACTATCATTCGCGTGACGCCCACCGGCCTGTCGCCCTGGGCCGCATCCTGTACCGCTCGGCCTGTTTCACTCTGTTTAGCTCACTCTGCGAGAACGAGAGCCTTGGTTCACAACGTCATCCCGGGCCGCACCACCCGGGCCCGCGTGCGGGCTTCGGCCGGCACGGCCGCAACGTACCTCGCGCGCCCCCTCGTGCCGCTCTGGGCGGCGCTCGCTCTCGCGATCGCCGGCGGGTTCGCGCTCGATGCCGCCTTCCCGTCGCTCGGGTGGTGGCCGCTCGCGTTCGTGGCCGTGCCGCTCGCGCTGGTCTCCCTCGTCGGGCGAAGCCTGTGGGGCAGCGTGCTCGTCGGGGCAGCGTTCGGCGCAGCGTTCTACTTTCCGCACGTGTCGTGGGCGTCGCAGTTCCTCGGCGACGACCCGCTCGGCTGGGTGCCGTGGGTGGCCCTCGCCGCCGCGGAGACGCTCCTCCTCGCGGTCTTCTCGCCGCTCGTCACGCTCGCCTACCGGTGGCTGCCGCGCTGGCGCGACACCGCGACCGTTCGTCTCGTGGCGCTCCCGGCGCTCGTCGCCGGCGCGTGGGCGGCCCGAGAGCTCGTCCTGGGCTCCTGGCCCTACGGCGGCTTTCCGTGGGGGCGGATCGGGATGAGCCAGTCGGAGAGCCCGATCGCCCCCGTCGCGTCGTGGCTGGGCGTGTCCGGGCTCGGGTTCCTCATGGTCGCGCTGTGCGCCGGAGCGGTCGAGGCCGTCCGGTGGGCGGTCCGCGTCCAGCGGGAACGCGTCGAGCACGACGACCGCGAGGTCGCGGCCGCCCGGTGGTGGGGCGCGCTGCCCGTTGGCCTGCTCGCCGTCGTCATGGTGGTGGTTCCCCAGTTCCCGACCGCCGACGCCGGAACCCTCCGGGTCGGCGCCGTCCAGGGCAACGGACCCGCCGCGTACGCGGACCAGCGCGCGCCGCTGGAGGTGCTGCGCTCACAGCTCGACGCCTCGGCGCCGCTGGAGAGCGAGCGGGTGGACGTCGTGGTGTGGCCGGAGGGCGGCGTCGACAGCGACCCGGCGTCGAACGCGGCCACGGCCCGGACGCTCTCCGCGGCCGCGGACGCCTATGGTGCGCCGATAGTCCTGAACGCGGCGTCCGAGGTCGGGGACCTGGTCTACAACACCTCGTTCCTCTGGACGGCGGACGGCTCCGCGGCGACGCATGCGAAGCGGCACCCGGTGCCGTTCGGCGAGTACATCCCGGACCGGTGGCTGTACAGCGCGATCGTCCCCGACCTCGTCGGTCTCATCTCGCGCGGGTACACGCCCGGCGACGACTCGCCCGCCTTCGACTTCGGCCGGGCCAGGGCCGGCCTGGCGATCTGCTTCGACGTCGCCTTCGACGACGTCATCCAGGAGGGCGTGCGCGACGGCGCCCAGGTGTTCATGTTCCAGACGAACAACGCCGACTTCCGCGGTACCGACGAGAACCTGCAGCAGCGCGAGATCGCCCGCATGCGCGCGATCGAGACCGGCCGCAGCGTCGTCAACCTCTCCACCACCGGGACCAGCCAGGTGTTCGCCCCGGACGGGACCCTGCTCCGGACGCTCCCCTTCGACGAGGCGGGCCTCCTGGTCACCGACATCGAGCTGCGCGACGGCAGCACCGCGGGGGTCGTGCTCGGCCCGTGGATCCAGGGGCTGCTGTGGTGGGGAACCCTCCTGAGCCTCGCCGTCCTGGGATTCGTGACCCGACGGCGGGTACCGACGCCGGACTCGGCGTCATGAACGGCGGCCGCCTTCCGCGCGGCGGGAGGCCGGCCGCGGCGCTGGAGGAGATCGAGGCAGGTATCGAGGCCGCCTGGCAGGCTTTCGTGGCGAGCTTCGCCGTCGAGGGCAGCGGCGGGGAAGAGACTGCGCTGGCCGAGGCCGTGCTCCAGGACCCATCGGAGTTCGAGTGGCGTGTCGTCGACGCAGCCATGGACCGTCTCATCTGCGAGGACTGCCGCAGCACCCTGGGTGCCGGGCCGGTGGGTTGCGCCCCGTGCGACCGGGCGAACGCGTACCGGTTCGCCGCCAGGGAGATCGACCGCCTGCACGTGCCGCCGGGCAACGAGCACGCGCTCCGCGTCGCGTCCGCGGTAGCGCGAACCAGGCACCGGTACAGCCCGAGGGCGCGGTGCGGCTACGAGCTGGCCCTCCCCGCCCTGCTTGCCGGAGACCTGCCGACCACCGCCGAGGCCCAGGCGGCCAAGGCGGTCATCAACCGGCTCAGTGACGCCGAACGGGAGTCGATCACGTCGTTGTCCGACGTCATGCCGCGGTGATCACGACCCTCGGACGAACGCGGGACCTGGTCAGCCCGCCTCGTCAGCGGTGAGCGGGGCGTAGCGCACCTCGGTGACGTCGACGACGCCGTCGAGCGCCCGCAACCCGACGACGCGGCCCGTGAATCCGCCGGCCACCTCTGTCGAGAGGTAGCGGCCGTCGAAGCGGGTCAGCTCGTGCTCCACCCCGTCGACGACGGCGGTCAGGCGCACGTCGTCCGGCCCGGTGGTCGTCGCGGTGACCGACTCGGCCCGGAGCGTGAGCGAGGGCCCGGTCAGCGGGACGGCCGCGCCGTGCCGCGTCTCGAGGGGACCGACGCGGACGACGGCGTGCGCCTGTTCGGCGTCGGCGCGGATCTCGCACCAGTGGGTGTCGTCCAGGCGCAGCAGGAGCGCGCCCGCACCCTGCGCCAGGTCGAGGTCGGCCTCGAAGCGCCACGCGGGATCGAGGGCCCGTGCGGTCAGGGCGCCGACGTCGGCCCGCGGCCCGGTGCCGGGGCTGAGCCGGAGCCCGCCGTCGGGTCCGGGTGCCGCGATCTGGGCCAGGCCGGCGCCGGGGGAGACCCAGCGCGGGTGCAGCCCGGAGCCGTCGAACGTGTCCGTGTAGGACGTGTCCCGCACCGCCACGTCGTAGCGGTCCTCGTCGACCACCGGCCAGTCGTCCACCCAGTCGATGCCCGCGAGGAAGGTCTCGCGGCCGTTGACGTGGAACATCGGCGTGTAGCCGCGCGGACGCACGGCCAGGTAGACCATCGACCAGCTGCCGTCGGGGTTCTCGACGAGGTCGGCGTGGCCCGTGTTCTGGACGGGGTGGGTGGTGCTGCGGTGGCTGAGGACCGGGTTCGCCGGCGCGCCGGTGTAGGGGCCCTCGGGCCGGGTCGCGCGCGCTACCGAGACGCTGTGGCCGCGCTCCGTCCCGCCCTCGGCGATGAGCAGGTACCAGTAGGCGCCGCGCCGGTACAGGTGCGGTGCCTCGGGGTGCGCGAGGCCGGTCCCGCTCCACAGCCACCGAGGTTCCTCCAGGGCGGTCCCCTTCTCGAGGTCGACGCGCACCTGGGCGATCCCCACGCCGTCCGGGCCGGAGGAGCAGTACGTCACGAAGCACGTGCCGTCGTCGTCCCAGGCGAGGTCGGGGTCGATGCCGTGCAGGCCCTCGAGGTACGTCGGGGCGCTCCAGGGGCCCGCGGGGTCGTCGGTGGAGACGACGAGCTGCCCGGAGGGGCCGGTGACGTCGGTGGTGATCAGCCAGAACCGGCCGTCGTGATGGCGCAGGGTCGGCGCGTACACCCCCTGGCTGGAGCCCGCGCGCCCGGGCAGGAACTGCTCCGGGCGGTCGAGGATGTTCCCGACGAGGGTCCAGGTCAGCAGGTCGCGGCTGTGCCACAGCGGGACCCCTGGCGCGTACTCGAACGACGAGTTCGCCAGGTAGTAGTCGTCGCCCGCCCGGCATACCGAGGGGTCGGGGTGGAAGCCGGGGATGATGGGTGCGACGTTCATGGAGCAGGGTCTACAGCATCAGGTCTGGCGTGTCGAACGTGGCCGCGCGCCCGGCGCGTAGAACCACCCGTGGAACCGCGAGCGCGCGGGCTGGGGGAGCAGCGCCGCGATGGCCACCATCGCCTTGGCCTGCAGGCCGGTGGCGACCTCGGCCCGGCCCTCCATCAGGGCGTCGATCGCCTGGCGGGCCACCATGGCCGGGCTTGCCTTCGGGGCTCGCCCGATGTGCGTTCGCTCCATCTCGGCCGCGCGGAAGAACGGCGTCCGGGTCGCGGAGGGCAGCACCGACGTCACGGTGACGCCCGTTCCGTCGAGCTCGTGGCGCAGCGACCAGGCGAACGAGCGGGCGAACGCCTTCGACGCGGCGTACGTGCCGAAGAGGGGCGCGGGCATCGTCGCGGCGATCGACGACGTGACGAGGATCCGACCCGCGCCCGACGCGACCAGGTCGGGGACGACGAGGTGCGCGAGGTGCACCAGCGAGCGGACGTTGAGGTCGACGAGCCGCAGCTCGTCCTGCAGGGGTGTGCGCGCGAACGGCCCGTGGACGCCGACGCCCGCGTTGAGCACGAACGTCCGCACCCTGAGCTCCCGCGCGCGGGCGGCGGCGGCCTCGACCCCCGCGGGCAGGGCGAGGTCGGCCTCCAGGCCGGTCACGCGCGCGTCGGTGTGCCGGGCCAGCTGGCGCACGGCGTCGTCGACGCCGCGTTCGGCGACCACGAGCACCTCGTGGCCCCGCTGCGAGAGCTCCCGGGCCATCGCGAAGCCGATGCCGCTGGACCCGCCGGTGACGAGCGCGACCTCCGGCGTCGCCGTCGGGCGGCTGTCGTGCCGGTCCTTGTCCTCGGTCATGGGGCGCGCTCCCTCTCGGGTTCGCCCCTCGTCTCGAAGCCGTCCGTCGACGATAGGCAGGATGCGCACCACCCGCACGCGGCAGTACCCGAGGCCGCGGACCGGGCCGGTTGCCAGTGCCCGCGACCTGGTTAAAGTCAGATCATGGTGACCGTCACGCGGGCCGCTCGATGCACTCCCGACGCGGTGCTGCGCGTGCTCGCCGACGGCTGGTCCTACTCGACGTGGGTGGTCGGCACGGCGCGCATCCGGGCGGTCGACCCGACGTGGCCGGAGCCGGGCACGCGCATCCTGCACTCCGTCGGCCTGTGGCCCGCCCTGCTCGACGACGAGACGGTGGTCCGCGCCTGGGACCCGGAGCGGTCGATAGAGCTGCAGGCCAGGGGCTGGCCCGCGGGCGAGGCGCGCGTGCTGATCGAGGTGACGCCGGTGGCGGTCGGGTGCCTGATCCGGATCACGGAGGATGCGGACAAGGGGCCCGGCGTGCTGGTGCCCCGGCCGGTGCGCAGCGCCGTGATCCGCCCGCGCAATATCGAGACGCTGCGGCGGCTCGCGCTCATCGCGGAGCGGCAGGCACCCGAGCAGCTCCAGCGCTGACCGGGCCGGCGGCGCACGGCGCGGCGAGCGCCGCGACGTCCGCTCATACGTTCCGCAGCAGCCGCCCCCACGCGCTGCGCACGAGCGCCCGGGGGAGCGCGCCCCACGGGCTCGCCGCGGCCAGCGCGACGCGTGCCGCGTTCCACCCGCACGCGCCGTGCACGCCGCCGCCCGGATGGGCCGACGCGCTCGCGAGGTACAGCCCCTCGACCGGCGTCTCGGGCCTGCCGAGCCCGGACGTCGGCCGGAAGACCAGCTCCTGGTGTACCGCCGACGTCCCGCCGTTGACCGCGCCGCCGACGAGGTTCGCGTCCGCCGCCTCGAGGTCCGCCGGACCCTGGACCGACCTGCCGACCACGGTGTCCCGGAAGCCGGGCGCGACGCGGTCGAGGGCGTCCTCCATCCGGTCCGCCTGGTCGGCGACGGCGTCCGGGGTCCAGTCGATGCCGTGGGGCACGTGCGAGTAGGCCCACGCGGACTCGGTGCCGCGCGGGGAGCGGGTCGGGTCCGACGTCGTCATCTGGCCCAGGACGAGGAACGGCCGCTCAGGAGGCTCGCCCTTCGACAGGGAAGCGGCGACGTCGACGAACCCCCGCCGGTCCACGCCGAGGTGCACCGTCCCGGCGCCGCGCGCCCCCTCGGCGGTCCAGGCGAAGGGGCGGTCGAGCGCCCAGTTGACCTTGAACGTCGGGTGGTCCCACTGGAACCGGTCGAGGTCGCGCAGCAGTCGCGGCGGCAGGTGTTCGGCACCGACCAGGTCCCGATAGAGGGCAGGGGCCGTGACGTCGGCGAGCACGGCCCGCCGGGCGCGGACGAGCTCGCCGTCCGCGGTCCGGACGCCGACCGCGCGGCCTCGCCCGACCAGCACCCGGTCGACGCGCGCGCCGGTGACGATCTCCCCGCCGCCCGCCCGCACCCGCGCGGCGAGCGCGTCGGCGAGCGAACCGGCACCGCCCACCGGCACGGGGAAGCCGACGTCCTGACCGAGCATCGCCAGCAGCCACCCGAACAGGCCGCTGCCCGCGGCGTCCGGCGGGACGTCGGAGTGCATGGCGTTGCCCGTCAGCAGGAGCCCGCCGCCCTCACCGCGGAACGTCTCGTCGGCGAGCCGGCGCACGGGCAGGACGGCCAGGCGGCCGAGGTCCAGCGCCCCGCCGACGCCGAGCCGGCTCAGCAGCCGCAGCGCCGGCCCGGCAGCGGGCAGCGGGCTGAAGAGCGCGTCGAGCAGCGGGTCGCGTACGCGCCGCCACCCCGCGAACATCCGGAGCCACGCGTCGCCGTCGCCCGGTGCGAGCTCGTCGAGGCCCGCGGCGGTGTCCTCGGGCTCGGCGTGCAGCACCGCCGCCCCGCCGTCGTCGAGCACATGGGCGAGGACCGACGGCGCTCGCGACCACGCGAGCCCGTGTTCCTCCAGGTGCAGGCCGCGGATCACCGGCGAGCCGGCCGCGAGCGGGTAGAACGCGCTGAACAGGTCGGTGCGGAAGCCCGGCGCCGCCACCTCGGCGGTGCGCACCGCGCCGCCGACGGCGTCCTGTGCCTCGAGCACCAGGACGTCCCAGCCCGCGTCGACCAGGGCGTTCGCCGCGACCAAGCCGTTGGGGCCCGCGCCGACGACCACCGCATCGACGGTCCTCACCACTGCTCGGGCACCAGCTTCGTCATCGGCCCGGCCTCTACGGCGTCCTGCATCGGCTCCTCCATCGGCTCCTCGGTCGATCCCGCTCCAGCGTGCCCAGGATCAGGCCCGGTCGCCAGCGCGCCCGTGAGGTCAGGGGAGCACCGCGGTCTCGGCCGCGGCGAGGGCCAGCAGAACCACGCACACCACCGCGACGCACATGCTCAGGCCGAACGGCGCGCGGCTGCGCGGCCGGGCGAGAGCCATGACGCCAGCGGCCAGCGCCAGGCCCACCGCTATCGCGCCGCCGATCCAGGCGGCCGGACCCGGCGCCCCCGCCGGCCCGGCGACCACCACGGCGACGGCGGCGACCAGCAGGGACGGGGCCAGCACCCCGGACGCGCGGCGGCCGAGCCGGTGCGGCAGGCCCCGCACGCCTGTCGCGGCGTCGTCCTCCAGGTCGGGCAGGGTGTTCGCGACGTGCGCCCCGCTCCCGAGCAGCGCGGCCGCGGCGACCGCCCAGACCGCCGGGACGCGCGGGCCGGGCGCGGCGAGCACCACGAAGACCGCGAGCAGCCCGAAGGACACCGCATAGGGCGCCCAGGACCACATGGTCGACTTGAGCCGGGCGTTGTACGCCCACGCGCCGCCGACCGCCACCAGGTGCGCCAACCCAGGAACAAGACCCAGCGCGAGCGACGCGACGACGCATGCGGCGAGCGCCGCGAACGCGGCGCCGCGCAGCGTGCGGGCGGTGACGAGCCCTGCCACCACGGGTTTGTCGGTGCGTCCGACGGCGGTGTCGCGCCGCGCGTCGATCCAGTCGTTGGACCAGCCGACGGAGAGCTGGCCGGTGCCCACCGCGACCGTGACCAGGGTGACGACGAGCCATCCGGAGCCGAGGGCCGCGGCGAGGGCGGCGGCCAGGCCGGTCACGACGGCGGCCGGTGCGGCGTGGCTCGCGAGCACGAGGCCGCGTGCGAGGCGGCGGGCGCTCGCCCCGGGCAGACTGCCCGACGGATCGCTGGACGGATCGCTGGACAGATTGCCGGGCAGATTGCTGGGCAGATTGCCGGACGGCGTGCCGGTCGTCATGTGCGGCACGCTATCCGCCGAGCCGCCTGCTCGCCGCGCGGGTGACCGTGGCCTGCGCGACGATGCTGGGATGTCCTGTGTCGTCGCGGTAGTGCCGGTACTGCCCGAGCACGTGTACACCCAGGAGGAGATCACCGCCGTCGTCGGGCCGCTGGTGGCGCCCGACCCGGCACGGACGGCCCTGCTGCGCCGCCTGCACGCGAGCGCCGGCGTGGATCACCGGCACCTGGTGCTGCCGCTGGACGAGTACGCGGGACTGCACTCCCTGGGTGCCACCAACGCCGTCTTCATCCGGGAGGGTGCCCTGCTGGCCGAGCGCGCCTGCCGCCAGGTGCTGACGGCCGCCGGGCTCCGGCCGGAGGACGTCGACCACGTCTTCGCCACCTCTGTCACCGGGGTCGCCGCCCCGTCGCTGGACGTGCTGCTCTCCGAGCGGCTCGGTCTGCGGAGCGACGTGCGGCGCACGCCGTCGTTCGGCCTCGGGTGCGCGGGTGGCGCCGGGGGACTGGCGCGGGTGCACGACCATCTGCTGGGCCGGCCGGGCGACGTGTCGCTGCTGGTGTCCGTGGAGCTGTGCTCCCTGACCCTCCAGCACGGCGACGACTCGACGGCCAACATGGTGGCCTCCGGCCTGTTCGGCGACGGCGCGGCGGCCGCCGTCGTCGTCGGTGCGACACATCCGCTCGCTGGGCCGACGGCGGTCGGTGGCGCGGGCGCGGCGGGCTCGGCCCGGGCGGGACGCAGGGCGACCGTGGTCGACACGCGTTCGCGGCTGTACCCCGGCACCACCGAAGCGCTCGGCTGGGAGGTGCGCGACACCGGGTTCGCGATAGTGCTCTCGGCAGGCCTGCCGGACCTGCTGCGCGCGCACCTCCTCGCCGACGTCAAGGGGCTCCTCGCCGAGCACGGGTTGAGCCCCGGGGAGATCCCCACCTGGGTGGTGCACGCGGGCGGTCCGCGCGTGATCGACGCGGTGCGCGACGCGCTGGGGCTCGCGGAGGACGCCGTCCGGGAAAGCAGGGAGAGCCTTGCCTGCGCGGGCAACCTCTCGTCCGCGTCGGTGCTCGACGTCCTGGCCAGGACCCTTGCGCATACTGAAGCCCCACCGGGTTCGCCGGTCGTGCTCATGGCCTTCGGCCCCGGTGTGTCGTGCGAGCTCGTGCTGCTGAAGCTGGAGGAGCGTTGATGCTGGGTCTCTACGTGTTCCTGGTGGGTGCGACGGCGGTCGAGCGCCTCGCCGAGCTGGCCGTGTCGGCCCGCAACGCGCGCTGGTCGTTCGAGCGCGGCGGTGTCGAGTCGGGGCGGGGGCACTTTCCGGCGATGGTGGCCCTGCACAGCGGGCTGCTGGTGGCGTGCGTCGCCGAGGCGGTGCTCGCCGACCGGCCGTTCCTGCCGTGGCTCGGCTGGCCGATGCTCGTCCTCGTGCTGGCGAGCCAGGCGCTGCGCTGGTGGTGCGTGACGACGCTGGGGCACCGGTGGAACACCCGGATCATCGTGGTTCCGGGGCTGCCGCTCGTGTCTGGCGGCCCGTACCGGTGGATCCGCCACCCCAACTACGTGGCGGTCGTGGTCGAGGGCATAGCGCTGCCGCTGGTGCACACCTCCTGGGTCACGGCGCTCGTGTTCACCGTGCTGAACGCGGTGCTGCTGGCGCGCTTCCGCATCCCGGCCGAGGAGCGGGCGCTCCGAGCGGCCGTGGGCGGGACGCGGTGACGTGACCGGCCCTGGTGACGTGGCCGGCGACCTGGACGCCGACGTCCTCGTGGTGGGGGCGGGGCCGGTCGGGCTGGCGGCGGCGGTCCACGCGCGAGCCGCTGGGCTCGACGTGCTGGTCGTGGACCGGCGCACGGGCACCCTCGACAAGGCCTGCGGCGAGGGGTTGCTGCCGGGTGCCCTGCGCGCCGTGCAGGCGCTCGGCGCCGACCCGCCGGGCCAGCCGCTCGCCGGGATCAGCTACCGGGCCCCCGGCCGGCACGCCGACCACCGCTTCGCGGCCGGTCCGGGCCGCGGCGTCCGGCGCACCGCGTTGCACGAGGCGCTGTCGAAGCGCGCCGCCGACGTCGGTGCACAGCTCTTCCACGGCAGGGTCACGGGTCTGCGGCAGGACGCTGGCGGCGTCGAGGTCGAGATGGTGCCGGGCGGTGCCACCGGTCAGGGGAGAGCCCCGATGACGCTGCGCGCCGCCTGGGTGCTCGGATGCGATGGCCTGCACTCGACCGTCCGCCGGCTGGCGGGGCTCGACGCCGTTCCCGGTCGGCGGGCGGGCCGACCGGCGGACGGCCGCTACGGTCTCCGCCGGCACTTCGAGGTCTCGCCGTGGACGGACCTCGTCGAGGTGCACTGGTCGCCGCACGCCGAGGCCTACGTGACGCCGGTCGGCCCGGACACCGTCGGCGTCGCGCTGCTCGGGCCTCGTTCGGTGAGCGGCGCGGGGTTCGACACCCTGCTGCGCACGCAGTTCCCGGAGCTCAGCGCCCGCCTCGCCACGGCGACGGCCGCCAGTTCGCTCCTCGGCGCGGGCCCGCTGCGCCAGCGGTCGCGACGGCGTTCGGCGGGACGCGTGCGGCTCGTGGGCGACGCCTCGGGCTACGTCGACGCCCTGACCGGCGAGGGCGTCCGCGTGGGGCTCGCGCAGGCGGAGGCCGCCGTCCGGCATCTTGAGGACGCGGGCGCGTACGAGCGTGCCTGGCGGACGGCGACCCGCGACTACCGCGCGCTCACCACCGGACTGCTCGCCTGGGCCTCGAGCCCTCTCCGGGGAGCGGTGGTGCCGGCGGCGGCCCGGGCTCCGTGGCTCTACGGCGCGGTGGTGGAGCGGCTGGCACGTTGACCGCGTATCTCTCGCCACGTCCGGCGAGCTCGTGTCACGCGTGCTCCTTCAACCAGCCGGGAGGATCGGTCTCCGCGTGCACGACCAGGTCCCGGCGGTCGCGAACTCCCAGCAGCGCGTAGATCTGGCGCAGACGGTTGGCCACGGTCCGCACCGAGACGTAGACCGAGGCAGCGATCTGTGCGTTGGTCCAACCCTGGAGCGCCAGTCGGACAAACCCTCGTTCCTCTTCGTTCAGGCGATTCCAGCCCACCCTGGCCGGTGCGTCCGCGACCAGCAGGGCGTCGATCGAGACGCACCACCCGGGCGCGCCGGCCAGGCTGGCGAGCGACCGGGCCTCACGGAGGGCTCGTGCCGAGGCCCTGCGGTCATTCCGCGCAAGGCAGTGCCGCCCATAGGCGACGAGCGAGCGCATGCGGTGCCACGGCGAGACGGACAGGACGGACGTCGGCAACCAGTCGTCAGCACTGACGGGATCTCTGTCGCTGCCACGCAGGATCGCCTGCATCCGCAGGTGTGCTGCGGCGGCATTGCCATCGACACGTTCTTCGGGTGTGACGGGCGGGTCGATGAGCCGAAGTGCCCGCGCGCCGGTCGCGCCCTCCGCGGCGACGGCGGCCTCGACCATGTCAGCTCGCGCTTGTGCCCGGCCGCGGTACGGCCAGGCACAGCGCTCGACTCCGATGGTCAGGAGCTCGGCCGCCGTCATGATGTGTCCGACGGCGAGACGCGCGGCACCGAGGTCGAGAGCGAACTCGCCCAGCGCCCGCGTGGACCATGCGCCCGTCGGTATCAGGTCGCTGGCAGGAACCCGCCCGTCGAGCATGGCAGACGCCGCCGCGTGCATTCCCCGCACGGGCAGCCAGTGCTCGATCCCCGGCCGGAGCTCGGTGGCGTGCATGAGGTGCGCACGGACCCCGGCAGGGCGACCCTCGGTCATCGCCAGCCTCGCGGCTGCCAGGTCCCGTGCGACGACCTCTGCGATGGTCCGACCGGTGAGCTTCGCTGACGGGTCCTCCAGGAGCTTGCGTCCACCGACGGCGTCCCCGAGCAAGAGGTGTCCCCGGACGCGGATGCAGAGGCCGACCCAATGGGGGTCCGGACCTAGCGCGAGCGCATCGAGGTCCGCGCGGAAGCAGGCAGGGTCGTCCAGTCGGCCGGTGGTCTCCAGATAGATCAGCTCGGCCGCGACCCGAGCCCCGGCAGAACGTGCGGCCTCGGGAACGTCTGTCGGGTCTCTCCACCACAGGTGGTCGGTCCACGCGGGGTCGATCATGTTCAAGAAACGAGCACCTGTGTCGGCGTGCACCCAGGAAGTCCCGGTCAAGAGCGCCACACCGACCACGCCAGCCGTTGCCCGAGGTGTCACGCCGGCCGCTGGAAGGTCTGCGAGGTCTTCCAGGTGCAGGCCATCAAGGATCGCTTCGACCATGCCGGCCGGCCCGGCCGCCTCAGGTGAACCGGCCGGGACTCCCGCACGGGAGGATCCGCGCAGCTGCTCCCGGCACAGCCGCGGCAGCAGGGGATGAGTGGTGGCGAGCTGCCGCATCCGGTCCGGCGGCAGGTCGTACGCCGATGACGAAGTATCTTCGGTGTGCGGCATGACCCCTGGGGCCACTGGATCCCACGGGTCCGCCCACAGCTCGGCCAACGTGGACGTCTCCGTTGCGTCCAAACCGTCCAACAGCACCTGGTACGCACGCCGACCCGCTGGCCCGACCTGCTCGGGCGCGGTCCACTCCCGATCGCCACGCAGCTGCGCGGCTGTGAGCCCTTCAGCCAGCTCCGTCGCCAGCCGGGGATTGCCCGCGCTCCACCACCGCAGGCGTGATGCGACGTCGATGGCGACAGGCAGCTCCAGCGCCGTATCCAGAACCTGACGCAACGCCGACTCGTCGAGCGGTCCGAGAGCCAGGACCTCGACGTCGTCCGGCAGCACGCCCCCAGGGACGTGCCTGGCCGCGGCGATGACGCGCCAGCCCCGTTCGTAGGCCAGATCGCCCAGCTGCTGGAGCCAGGCGGACCTCCGTGGTGAGAGGACCTCGAGGTCATCGATGAAGAGGACTCCGTCCGCCGCAGGCGATGCAGCGATGTCGGCAGTCACGACGTCGAGCAGTCCCGCCGCGTCGAGCTCGTGGTCCTGGCCGGTCGACATCACCAAGCCGGACAGATCGACGCGCGGCCCACCGGCGACCCGTTGTGCGTACGGCTTGGGCGAGCAGGCCCGCACGATCCTGACCACCGAATCTCGCACACCGGCCCGATCCAACGCGGCCAGCACCGTCACGGTCTTTCCGGTACCGCTGAGGCCGGTCACGACGAGCGTCGTCGGATCCAGACCGGTCACGAACCCGCCGACAACCCGCGACTCCCTCTCGCGCCCGTAGACAGTGCCACCCGGCCGCACGGTGTCCTCGTTCTGCGTCCACCCAGAGGACCCCACTGGATAAGCGGGAGCGGGGAGCCCACTGTTTCGAGCCAAAGTGCGTACCTTCCACCGACAGCATGACATTTCGATCGTCCCGGGAAGAGTACGTACCGGGCGTTCTTGACGCGCGATATCTCCGCCCGGGACGGCGACGTCCTACGACCCGCGCGTCCGGGGGAGCGGGCCTCGAACCTCACGCAGTGCGTCCCTGCGACCAGGGAATATGCGGCCTCGCGCCCCGTCCGCACCTTGCACACGATGGTCGGCTCGCACGACGAGGCAACGAGTGCAGACTTCGTTTCATGGGCGACCGGTTCGTAGCGAGATTGACAGGATGTGGGGGTGACAAAACTTGGTGCGCTTCTCGACGACTACCTTTTCCGGTCCACGTCGGACTCTGACCGGGACCAGAAGTTCGTGGAGCTGATGAAAGCATTCCTGCGCACGGACGAGCTGTGGTCGGCGCAGTTCGACGAGGTCTGGTCGTGGGAATCGTGGCCGGAGCGCGACGGTGAGAGCTCCGAGATCGACCTGGTCGCTCGTGAACGCGAGTCCGGGAGCCTGACCGCGGTGCTGTGCGCGTTCCACGACCCGGACAGCGATCTGTCGAAGCCGGATATCGACGCGTTCCTCTCGGCATCGAACCAGGCCCCGTTCACCAGGCGGCTCGTCATCGCGACGACAGACACCTGGGACCAGGAATCGAAGGACGCTGTCGAGGATCTGGAGATACCGGTCCAAAGGGTCGGGCTTGCCGACCTGCTGGGCTCCTCGACCGACTGGACCAAGCTCGAACCGGCTGCTCCGGAGCCCGCGCTGACCTCTGGTGCCTCCGTGACCGCCACCTGAGTCGCTCGGCAGCCTGCTCCACGCACGATCAACACTGAAGGATCCAAATGTCGGTGGAATCTGTGACCGCACCTACCGCGGACGTCGCCCCCGTATCGATGTGCGCCACGTTCAGCGAGTATCCCGACGCGGTCCCGCACTCAGCCCGCGGAGAGTATTGCGCAGTGGTCGACTGTGCCCGCCTTCCACCCGCCCTCGAGGCCGCGGGAAGGCGTGTGTGCCGCGGAGCAGCCGTCGACGTCGGTGACCGGTGGGCATTCTTCGACGACCTCGCCTCGGCCGCTGGTTTCGCCCGTGCCGGGCGCATGTCGAACCTGATGCCGTCATGGGATCTGTTCGAGGCCGCGGAGGTGCGCGCATTCTGCACGGAACACTCGCGCGACGAGCTCGCCCTCCTCCTTGGCCGTCAGGTCTATGACCGAGCCGAGATCTACGCGCTCTCCGCCCAGTTCGCACGGTCCGCGGCGCGTGACACACGTGGCGTCGGCTGGCTCGGGTAGCGAGACGCCGGTCCGCACGGAGGGGTCACGGAGCGGCGCCACCTGGCCGCAAGATCAGTGGGAGCGGCTACAGGCCGCTCAGGGGAAGTTCGAATCGTGCCGGGCCGTCATGCGCTCCCGGCACATGGTTCGCGACCGAGACGAACCACCTGCCGCTGTCCCGGCTAGGGCGTCGAGGAGGTCAGACCGCGCGACGGGCGCCTCAACACGGGAGCGCTCGATGGTGCACTCGGCGTGCCGTATGCGAAGAGTTGTTCGCCATCGGGTCTGACGACCGTTACATGCGGGGCCTCGACCGTTCGGCCAACGGGGCAGGGCTCGGGTGCTGCGTGGGTGATCTCTTGGAGAATCACCCGCTGAACTGCTCGTTTTGGTCATGGTTGCCCCTGGCTACGCCTTATGTTCTTGCCGGTCTATTTTGCGGTGCTATCTGGTGCTGCGTCCGTGAGGGGAAGGCGTGGCGATGGTGGTGCGGCTTGGTGCCGGTGGCAACTACTTGGTTGCTGGGGTAATTGCGATCGCGTTGGCGGCGGGTGGAGCTTTCGCTGTCGAGACCATGCGTGCCGAGGGTGAGGTCGTCGCTGACTGTTCCGTGTCCTCGGCTCGTTTCGAGCCGGAGGCCTTCGCGCTGGCCGAGGCGTGCGGCAAGGACATCGAGATCGAGGCCCTCCGCACGGTCTACGACACCTTCTGGGCCACACCACGACAGACCATCCGCGCCGATGCGTCCTCAGGGGCCGTACGCACCGACCTTTCCGGCGATTGGGAGGCCACGGACGCGACGGTGAGCCTCGATGAGTCCGGGTTGCCGCAGGTGGCCGCGCCTGTTTACGACATGGACCTGACCGGCGAGACCTCTGATGGCGGCCCGTTCATGACGATGCGGGCCGACAGCCTCGCGCTGTCCATGGGCTTGCCGGACGGGTTGGGCCTGGGCGCACCAGAGATCGATGCGACCGACGCGTCGATCGTCACCTATCCGGTGCGGGTCTCGGGTGGCGAGGAGATCGACGGCGCCGACCTGGTGCTGACGATCCATCCCGATGCCACCGGCTACACGCCCGTTCTCCGGATTGCTGACGCGGCAGCGGGCGAGGCGCTGATCGCGGCTGCGGGTGACGAGGGCCTTGGCTTCGTCGTCGATGTCTCCGGTGGACTCGAGCTCACGGACCAGCAGCCCGAGATCGAAGGCATGGCGCCTGACCCGGTACCGGCTGACGGGACTCCCGACGGCGCGTGGGAGGACCCGACTGGCGTGGGCGACGACGCGGCGGGCGTCTCGGAGGACTCTGCTCCTTCCGCGAAGTCGCTGGCCGGATCGGCTTCCGAGGATGGTGCCGAGGAGGGGCCGGTCGAGGGGTTCTACGCGGTCGACCCTGCTGGGACGCTGACGTTCACGGGCGCGCCGGGCTGGCAGTGGGACTCGGTCGCCGCATCCGCCGAGGCGGGTTCCGTGTCGGCGTCGCGGGCGGCGGCGGTGGACGGCGCGGCAAGCATGGACAGCGCCGGGGTGGCCTCAGTCGAGGTCGCGCAGGCCGATGGTCGTGCGGTTGCGCTGGATACGGTCATCGCGGAGGACAGTCGCAGCGCGGTCATCCGGGCCGACGAGGACATGGTCACGGACCCGAGCGGGAGCTACCCGGTCTTCGTCGACCCGGCGGTGTCCGGTAGCCGCAGCGCGTGGACGTCGCTGAAGGCGGCGTGGCCGACGAGCACGGGTGGCTGGAAGTTCCCCGATTCGTCCGGGATGGGGTACTGCAACGTCAATCTCGACCTGGTGTGCCAGCGATCGGGCTTCCAGCGTCTGGTCTGGCAGTTCAGTGGTCTGTCCTTCGTGGGTGGTCTCTCCTCCGCCGACGTCGTCAGCGCCACGTTCCGGGTCCATGGCACGCACTCGTACAACTGCACGAAGACGACGATGTATCTGTACCGCACGCCCAGCATCAACGCGTCGACGAACTGGTCGAACCATGCCGGCACGTGGGATTCCTCGTACCACATCAGCAACGCGAGTGATGCCTACTACTCCTCGGCGTGCGGTGGTCCCCACGGGACGGAGTGGAACGCGACCGAGGTCGGCAAGCTGATGGCGACGAACGGCTGGTCGGGGATCCACCTCGGCCTCCGTGGCGAGGCGGCGTCCGACATGGACACGTGGAAGAAGCTGCGCTACGACGCTCGGTTCTCGGTCGAGTACAACCGTGCGCCGGCCTCTCCGTTCAACTACCAGACGATCATCGACGGTGCGAACATCGGGTGCAGCACAAACGCCTCGTCGCCCAAGACATCACGCTCGCTGCGGCCGTCCCTCTCTGTCGTGGGCAAGGACCCGGACAAGCAGCAGGTGAGCGTCCAGTTCGTCGTGATCAAGAACTCGAACAACGAACGCGTCTGGGAGTCCGACTGGCGGCCGTGGCAGTCTCCCGGGACCAGTGGCGTCCGGTTCACGATGCGTGTGCCCGAGGGTGAGGAGCTCGACAGCGGTGGTTCGTACCGGTGGCGGGCGCAGATCAAGGACTCGGGCGGACGCATGGTCGGGTACGCGGACACACCGGCGTGCTACTTCCGGATCGACATCTCGGCGCCCGCAGAGGCGAGGATCACCCCGCTGCGTGACCACCCCGACGCCGAGGCCTACTACGAGTCCGGCCAGGAACGCGGCGGTGTGGGCCTGACCGGCTGCTTCGAGATCTACGCGCCGTCGACGGACTCGTCGAAGCTCGTGTGGGGGTACGCGACGCGCACACCCCAAGATGATCCGATCACGTTGGACTCCACACGGACCGTGATCGCCTGCCCTACACCTGAGGGTACGGGGCCGAAGTTCTTGTACGTGAAGATCTGGGACAAGGCTGGTCTGACGTCGGAGACCGAGTACGAGTTCGACGTTGCCACCGCTCGTGAGGACGGGGTGTGGACGTTCGATGACCCGGAAGACCCTGGCCAGGACACGGCCGTGTTCGACGCGGACCGCGACGAGTACCTCTCCGCTGGTCAGTTGAGCTTCTCGGCCGACCGCACGTTCGGGCCGGGGCCGCATCAGGAGTTCGGCGCACGCGACGGGGACTCTGCCTTGAGGACTCGGGTCGGCAAGATCGCGTGGACGGACGCGCCGGTGGTGGACACCACCACGTCGTTCGTGGTCTCCGCGCACGTGAAGCTCGATCCGGACACGGATCGAACCGGCTGGTACACGGCTTTGTCCCAGGAGGGGCCGTTGTACAACGGATTCCGGCTGGGCTACCGGCCTACCTCGTGCCCGACCACCGACGGCGCGTGCTGGACGTTCGGCGTCAATCGTGAGGTGAGATCGAACAGCACGACCTTCGCGTTGTCGGCGGTGCCGGTGCAGTTCGGGCAGTGGGTGCACCTGCTGGGCGAGTACGACAAGCCCGCGGGCAAGCTCCGGCTGTACGTGTGTGACGCGGGCACTCCGGACAACCCCGCTGTCGGGGAGCCGATCCTTGCCGAGGCGAGCATGACGGCGAACCTCCCGCAGACGCCCGGACGCTTCGTCGTCGGGCGTGGGTTCGTCGGTGGCGCCGCGTCGAACTACTGGACCGGGCATGTCGACAATGTCCGCGTGTTCCGTGGCGAGGTCCTCGCCCAGGCGAAGATCCGCCGCCTGTGCCAGGGCGCCGAAGCCTCCTCGTACGTGGGTGGGAACGGCGTGGACGATGTCGACCCGACCTGGGGCGACGACTCAGGCGAGAACAAGGCCGAGCAGTGAGCAGCGGGCGCGGCAGGTTCAGGTATGGAACGAGCGGGCGGACTTTGGTGAGGACGGGCATGAGCGGGTACGGCGGCGAAGCACGTTCGCGATGGACGGCGGCAGGCGTGAGCCTGGTCGCCGGGATGCTGGTGGTACTGCTCGGTGCCGACCCGGCCACTGCCGCGCCGGCGGTCGGTCGGATCGTCGCGCTGGAGACCGCTGCTGACGCAGAGGTCGACAGCCTGGAGGCGCGCGCGGACAACTTCGAGAAGGTCGAGCAGGCGGTCGACGAGGAGGAGCAGGTCACGGCCGAGGACCTGACGGCCCAGGCATGGGAGCCCGTGCCCGGCCCGTCCGAAGCTCCCGAAATGGTCCTGCCAGAGGTGAGCTCTCCGCCCGTGGCTGACGCCCCGGGGGGAGAAGGAGCGACCGAGCCGACCGAGGACGTGCCCGCGGAGACGGCGGGCATTTCCGCCGGCACCGTCCAGTCATTCGCCGAGCCGTCCGACGCTGGTGAGTCCAAGTCGACCACGGTGGACCTGGCCGATGGCAGCCAGGAGGTGGAGAGGGACGGCGTCGCGATCACCGTGGCCCCACACGAGGGCCAAGACAGCGGGCTGATCGGCGTCAGCGCCGAGCAGATCGATGCCGACGACGGGGCACCGGCTGTGCTCGTGCGGATCGAGCCGACCGACGCGCCGACCGCGAAGTCGGCCACAGCAGCACCTGACTCGATCGAGATCGAGGTCTCGTACGCGGACCTGGTCGAAGGTGGGCAGACGCCGGGCGGCGACTGGGCGTCGCGACTGACTCTTGCCCAGGTGTCGGACTGCGACGACTCGTCGGACTGCGCGGCTACTCCGGTGGAGGGTGCGGTCAACGACGTCGAGGGCCAGACGGTCACCGCGCCTGTTGGGCTTTCCGCCGGCGAGCCGACCACGCTGATGATGATGGCATCCGCCTCTGGTGGTGGCGGTGACTGGGGAGCGACGTCGCTCGCACCGGCCGCGTCGTGGGGCGTGGGTGGCAACACTGGCGCCTTCACGTGGTCCTACCCGCTGAAGATGCCCCAGGTAACCGGGCCCGGCCCGCAGCTGGACCTGTCCTACAACTCAGC
Organism: Promicromonospora alba; assembly: GCF_042654905.1. Taxonomy (NCBI): domain Bacteria; kingdom Bacillati; phylum Actinomycetota; class Actinomycetes; order Micrococcales; family Promicromonosporaceae; genus Promicromonospora; species Promicromonospora alba. The sequence continues at coordinate 201,677 of NZ_JBHSFI010000002.1, read as the reverse complement.
CGCGTCCGACGGGCGAGTGGCCTCGACGAACAACCAGACCAGCGTGGTCGGTGAGGGCTGGTCACTGACCGAGTCCTACATCGAGCGCACGTTCGTCCCCTGCGCGGACGATCAAGACGAGGTCGACGGCAAGGCGGCGAACAACGCCGACCACACGACCGGCGACATGTGCGTCGGTGAGGACAACGCGACGATGGTGCTGAACGGGTCGGCGGTCGACCTGGTCAAGACGGCTTCCGGCTGGATGCCGAAGAGAGTCGACGGCACCAAGGTCGAGCGCAAGACCGGAGCCGAGAACGGCGACAACGAGGGCGAGTACTGGCTCGTCACCACGGCCGAAGGCGCGAAGTACACGTTCGGCCGTGGCAAGCGCGCCTCGGACGGACTAGCCACGGGCAGCTCCTGGACGATGCCGGTGTACGGCAACCACTCCGGCGAGGCCGGGTACAAGACGCCGTCGGACGGCGGGTTCGCCGCCTCGCGAACGACCCAGACCTACCGATGGATGGTCGACCACGTCGAGGAGCCGACCGGCGGCACGATGACGTACGTCTACTCCAAGGAGACGCGCAAGTACACGTACAACCTGGACGATGGTGTCGCGGCGTACACGGCGGGTGGGTTCCTGTCGAGGATCCTGTACGGCACCCGGGCGGGTGCCGAGTCGGGTACCGCGCCGGTTCGCGTGGACCTGGAGTACGCCAGCCGCTGCGTGCCGGGGTCGGGCGTGAACTGCGACGCCGGCCGGGTGAAGCAGAACCTGGCCGCCTGGCCGGATGTGCCCGGCGACCTGCTCTGCTACAGCTCGGCGAGCAAGTGCGGGCTCGACGCCATCGCACCGTCGTTCTACACGCTGTACCGGCTCGACCGGGTGGTCACCCGGGTACTCGACGGCAGCACGTACAAGCCCGTGGACTCGTGGAAGCTGAACCAGTCGTTCGTCTCCCCGGGAGACGGGTCGCTCGGTGACGGCTCAGCCAAGGTGATGTGGCTCGGCTCGATCCGGCACACCGGTCACGGCGGTACGACGGCGATGTCGGACGACTTGTCGAACAACTCGGTGAAGTTCGCCCGGGAGATGATGGCCAACCGGATCGACTCTGGCACGGACGGTCTGCCGCCGATGTACCGACCCCGGATGATCGGTGTACGTACTGAGTCCGGGGCGGTGATCAGTCCCCACTACCGCACAGAGTGCGGCCCGGGCGACGTGCCCACGGAGGATGAGATATCGGGCAATAGCCGGCTGTGCTTCCCGGTCGACTGGCAGGGCGACAACCTGCCCATGGACTGGTTCCACAAGTACGTGGTGGACATGGTGACGCAGAACGGTGCGTCGATCTCGGGGGAGCACGAGATCGTGACGGGCTCGGGCGAGCTCACCACGAAGTACAGCTATTCGGGCGGGGCCAAGTGGGTCAAGCCCACCGGGCCGCTGACCAAGAAGGACGAGGTCACCTGGTCGGAATTCCGCGGTTACCGCACCGTGGTGAGTACCGAGGGCGAGGGCTCGCAGGCGTCCTCGACGACTACGACGTACCTGCGGGGGCTCAGCGGTACCTTCGACGTGGGGCCGGCGGGGCACCGCACCACGGTGACGGACCACGAGGCGCACGCTGGGACGGCGGTCGAGCAGATCACGCACGACGGCGGCGCCGATGACGGTGCCGTTTCCTGGAGCGTCACGGTGCCGAGGGAGCCCGTGGACGCAGCTACTGGGACCGACGGGACGAAGGTCACCCGGCAGGCAGGGTCCTCGGCGCTCGGCTACGAGATGAACGCCGCGGGGAACGTGGCCATCCGTACCGGATCGGCCACGTGGACCGACGCGAACGGGCAGGTGAGCCGGGCTGAGGATGCCGGGGACGCGACTACTGCCACCGACGACACGTGCACGCAGATCGTCTACGCGCACGCCTCCAACACGGCGCTGGCCGACGCCAACATGCTCGGCCTGGTGTCGCGTGCTCAGACGTACGCGGCGTCCTGTGCGAAGGTGACCGCAGGAGAGGTCTCACGCCCAGGCGACGTCATCAGCGACCAGGTCACGACCTACAACGCCACCACCGGTATGGCGACCTCGGTGCGGGGACTGGACCCTGAGCTGGACCGGGCCACCGCCACGATCGGTACCGGATCCGGTGCGGGATACGTCACCACCCAGACGATGACCTATGACGCATACGGACGAGTGACGAGTGTCAAGGACGTCACGGGTGCCGAGACCACCACGGCATACACGCCCGCGTCAGCGGTGATCCCCACGACGGTCACCACGACCACGCCTGATCCGGACGGGAGCGGCCCGAAGGGGACCATGGCATCCTCGGTGACGTTCAACAAGGTCACCGGTCTCATGACGTCGAGCAAGGACGCCAACGGGCAGTCGACCAACGGGACGTACGACACCCTCGGCCGGATGCGGACCGTCACCTACCCGGAGCACGCCGGCCTGAGCAAGCCCTCGGTGGAGTACGAGTACACGACCCGGACGAACGGCCTCAACGTCGTGCTGACCCGCACCCTGGGCGCCGACAGCGAGAACAAGCCGGTCCAGCACGCCACAGCAGAGCTCTACGACGGCCTGATGCGCGTGTTCCAGACCCAGGACGAGGTGCTCGACACCGGTGAGGCCCGGCAGGACAGCGCCGCTGAGCGTGGGCGCCGGATCACCCAGGTCTTCTACGACACCGCCGGACGCGTGTGGAAGGAGTCCGGCACCCAGTACGCCACCGGCGTGGTGTCGAACACCCCGGTCAAGCCCACACTGGTCGCGCCGTCGGCCACGGTGTACTCCTACGACGGCGCGGGTCGTGTGATCGACCAGATCTTCTACGCCGGGCTGGAGGACAACCACCTCAACGAGCAGTCCCGGACGGTCACGCGATACGACGCGCCGTACACCACCGTGGTCCCGCCCGACGGCGGCACGGCCACCACGACCGTGACCGACGGCCGAGGACGGACCACCGCGCTGTGGGAGCACAAGAACCGTCCGGCCGTGTCGTCCGACCTTGCCAACGGTCATTGGTACGAGCCGTCGACTCTGCCGGGGTTCAACCCGCGTGATCTGGCTACGACCACGTACCAGGCGACGAAGTACACCTTCAACCGCTTCGGGCAGCTGACGGCGATGGCCGACCCGGCGGGCAGCACCTGGACGTACGGGTACGACTTCGGTGGCCGCCAGGTCCGCGCCACAGATCCGGACGCCGGAACCACGACGACCAAGTACGACAAGGTGGGGCAGGTCGAGCGCACCGTCAACGGGAACGGCAACGCAACCGGCGCGAGCGAAGCGGTCAAGAACGCCAACACCCTCGTCTATTCCTACGACAACCTCGGGCGGCCGACCCGGGTCGCGGACGGCGCAGGTACGGTGCGCTCGTCGTGGACCTACGACGTCACCGACGGTCCGGGTGCGGCCGGGGCCAAGGCACTCGGTCTGCCCTCGAGCTCTACCCGGATTCAGGACGGCAAGTCCTACACGACGAAGGTGGGGGCCTACGACGCGGCGTACCGTCCGACGTCGGCCACCATGGTTCTGCCCAGCGACCTGCCCGGGCTGACGGGGTTGGCCGAACGGGAGTTCACGACCTCGTACGAGTACCGGCTCGACGGTTCGGTGCGCCAACAGGTGCTGCCCGGCGTGACCGCGACCGATGACGACACGGCGACGCCGGACGCCTCGGTGCTAGGTGCCGAGCACGTGACCACGTTCTACGACGACGCCGGCATGCCGGTGTGGATGGGCGGCGGCTTCGGCTGGGGCACGTACGTAGCCGACTCCCAGTTCACTGCGGACGGCAAGCCGCTGGCGATGGACCTGGGCAACACCTACGGCGCCGTGGTCACGTACAACTGGGACTACACGTCGGGGCGGCTGAACGGAATCGGCCTGGACCGGGAGCGGTTCGACGGTCGTGACGTCGACATCACATACGGCTATGACGACGCCGGAAACGTGCTGTCGATCAAGGACGCGCCGGAGGTGGGCGATGCTGCAAACAGCGACGCGCAGGTCAACGACGACAATCAGTGCTTCGACCTGGACGGCCTCGGTCGCCTCGTGGGGGCGTGGACCGACGCAGACGGCACCTGCGAGGCATCCGTCGGTGATGTAGAGCCCGCCGATGTCGGAACCGCTGAGTTCAGTGCGGCCCCGTACTGGCAGGAGTACACCTACGACGCGGTGGGCAACCGCAGGTCGCTGACCGAGCATGTTCTGGACGGCGGCACCGACGTGGTGCGGACGAGCTACCAGCACGCCGGGGCCGGGCCGCACCAGGTGACGGCAATGACCCAGCGGACCGGGCCCGCGGCGTCGATCGGTGATGCCCCGGCGAAGACCGTCGCGTCGTTCTCCTACGACGCCGCGGGCAACCAGACCACGCGGAACTTCTCGGAGCCGGTCGACGCGTCGGACCCGGCCCAGGTCGAGGACGACCTCGACGGTGACGGGGCGGTGGAGACCACCCAGCTGCTGGGCTGGGACGGCGAGGGCGAGCTCGCCACCGTCGCGACCAGCGGCGAAGGGGCTGAAGGAGAGAACACCACCGAGGCAGGTGAGGCGTCGTACGTCTACTCCGCCGAGGGTGAGCGGATGACGCGTACCGATGCGTCGGGTACGACCGTGTACCTGCCCGGTGGGCAGGAGGTGCACGTCGATCCTGCGGGTGCTGTGGGAGCGGTTCGGTACTACAGCTTCGCTGGGCAGACCGTCGCCGTGCGTAACGGTCGAGGCCTTGGCGGGGTGACCTCGCTGGTCTGTGATCAGCAGGGCACGCCTGTGGCGTCGGTGCCGAACACGGTGTGGACGCCGGGCTCGGTCACGCGGTTGTACACCGACCCGTTTGGTGGCGACCGCACGCCGACGACCACCGACCCCGAGTCCGGGGAGGTGCTGACCGGTGCAGACCGGCTGCCGGGTGATCGGCGGTTCTTGGGTGCTGCTGGTGGTGTCGAGGACGCGGGGACCGGGCTGGTGCTGTTGGGCGCCCGGTACTACGACCCTGTGATCGGCCGGTTCCTGAGTGTTGATCCGCAGCTGGACCCGGGGACGCCGGCGCAGTTCAACGCCTACGTGTACTCAGGGAACAACCCGGTGACGTACTCCGACCCGTCGGGCCTCTCCTGGTTCTCCGGGATCAAGAAGGCCGCCTCGGCTGTCGGCGGGTTCGTCAAGAAGCATCAGGCCGAGATCATCGGGGGTGTTGCTGGCGCCGTCGTCGGTGTCGGATGTGGTGTGGCGATCGGATGGACCGGGGTCGGGGCGATCGCCTGTGGTGTGCTCGGCGGGGCCGTCGCAGGGGCGGTGTCAAACCTGTGGCGCACGAAGGTGCAGAAGAAGGAACCATTCACCTGGAAGGGCTTCCTCACCGAGACCGCGATCGGCGCCGCAAGTGGCGCGATCGGTGGTGGCGCCTTGGGTTGGGCTGCGCGTCGTTTCGCGCCTACTGCCACCGCCGCGGCATCGAACGCGATCAGGGGGGTGGCCTCGGGGGCTGCTCAGCGCGCGTCGAACATTGCTGCCGCGACAGCAGCGCGAGTTAAGCAGTCCCAGGCTGCTGCCAAGGCGAAGGCAACGGCGCAGCGCATCTCGAGTGCTGTGGCGAACATGAAGCAGCGCCTCGTCGGGTCCGGTTGTTCGTTCGCCGGGTCCACGGGTGTCTTGATGGCGGACGGCACTGTCAAGGCGATCGACCAGATCGAGCCCGGTGACGAGGTGCTGGCGACCGACCCGCAGACGGGCAAGAAGGTAGCCAAGCGAGTAGAGGCGACCCACGGGCACGACGACGTGATGCTCACCCTGGTGCTGACCACGTCGGAGGGTGAGTGGCGGGAGATCCGGACGACGGAGGATCACCCGGTCTGGTCGCAGACGGAGCGGGAGTTCCAGCGCGCTGACGAGCTCGACCCGGGCGAGCTGGTGTTGACCGCTGACGGTGGCACGCTTGAGGTGCACGCTGTCCTCACCGAGGAATTGACGTTCGAGCCAGCGTGGAACTTGACGGTTCAGGAGTTGCACACGTACTCGGTGATCGCTGCCGGTGCTGACGTAGGGGCCAGAGTCACTCGCGGGCCGCCAGTGGTGGATCGTGCGGACGCGGTCCTGGTCCACAACTGCTCGCCGTCGGCGGGCACTGGGCCCGTTGAGTTCAGCCCGCCACCAAACGCATCCAAAGCAGAGGTCCAAGAAGTCGTCGATTATGTCGCTTCATGCGAACGGGCACGCTGTGCGGGTTTGACTTCTGGAGGTCGCGTGTCGACCTCGGGCGCCCTTCGCAGGCAGGCCTCGGCAGCTGCGGCTGCGGAGCGTAGACGCGCGGCCGCGGCAGGTACTCCATACAGTGGGGTGGTGGGCCACGGTCCTGACACGACGTGGACAGGTCTGGCGAAACCTCCCGAGTGGATGGACATCTCCGGGCGGGTCAATTCCAGCCTGGGGGGTCAGTCGCTCCGATATCCGGTCGGTTACATTCCTACGGAGTTTGTTTTTGTACCATGATTCATGACGCGAATTTCTGGCTTGATCTCGTGTCGAGATTTGGCGCGCAGAATGCGAGAATTGCCCAAGCTGATGTCAACTCGATCTGGGGGTACACGGGCCCCGAGCCAGGGGCGAGTGAATTGGCGCTGCTCGAAGTCGAGAACTCCCTTGGTTTCGAGATCCCGAGTGAGTATCGAGAGTTTCTCGTCGTCTCGAATGGCTGGAAGGGCTTCTATCAAGATGTCAGTTTGCTCGGTACTGATTCGATTGTGAATAGTGAAGAGTTGACGCGTGCATGGGAACTTATAGAATCGGCCGACGAAGGCAGCGGGGGGCTGTTGCAGGTCAGTCGCCAGTCATTTCTTCCCATCGCTGTATCGAAGTCTGATATCGATGTCTTCTTAATTGGTACGGGCGGACGCGGTGAGGTCCGTTGGATCGCTGGCCAGGAGATTGAGAGATTCAACTCGTTCTCGGACTTCTTCGCCGGGATGCTGGTTTACAACACGGATACCTTGAATGATTTGCTGCGTGACCCGTGGTTAGGCTCTGACGGTTCCTAGTGTTGTGTGTCTTTAATTACTTCGCCTACGTCAAGCACACCTAGTTCGCCGTGAGACCGAAGAAGAATCCGCGCGACGTCGATGGTTCCGGCGGCGGTCGCCGCCCGGCCCGCCATCCCATGCAATCGTGGCGTAGGCAACGATGATTCGAGGTCTGAATGAACTTGAGTGAGCACTTTGAGCAGCGACTCGGAACAATCACCGGCGGGAGTGGGCGCAAGGTCGACGGAGTTCAAATAGTCCATTATGTGAATGGAATATTTCTTGACGTCGAAGCATGGTCCACGCTTGGCATGAGCCGACATGTCCTTGCGGCACGCGGGACGGAGAGCCGGTACTTGCTCGAGGTGTTCCTCGCGGTCCGTGCCATCCCGGATCGCTCGGTGAAAGACGTCGGTCGGTGCGTCGAGTGGCTTGCTGAGATGATGGTGGGCCGCCACGAAGCGCGTATCCGCGGTGACGTGCAAGAGTTGCCCGGACCTATCCATGATCTCTCTGCACTTGATCACGTGTATTTTGCGAACCCTGTGTACTACGATGAAGCCTTCTACGACGTCGAGGCAAACGGGCAGCGCGCGGGAATTGTCTGGCTCATTCCAATAGGGCGGCGTGAGGCCCAATTCGTTCGTGAACATGGTTGGCAGATATTCGAAGAGCGGCTTGAGCTGGTGGACCCGGATCTATTCGATATGACACGGCCGGAGATAGTGTAAAGATTTGTGGCGAACCAACCTGCGGCCTCGCACTGCTCGTGGGGTCGGTCGGTTGGTGGCGCAAGCGCTTGCTTCACTTCTGGCAGCGACCCTATCCGCCCTTCGGTGTGCGCCGTAATGGTGTGTGGGGGAGCACTTCGTATTGATCCGCGATGGCATCGCCTATGGCGGATCGACCGGCCCGGGAGGTAAAGCCTCTCGATCAGCATCGCGGGCAGCGAGTCTTGTTGCCGCGGCACCACGGGCACCCGAAATGCACCGCTAGCGTGCGCCGTCGTTGTCGGGCGCGACGGCCGACGGCTCCGCTGGTTCTGCTGCTCGCTCGACGGCAAGGCAGCGCAAGGCGCCGAGGTTCGGTGTGTTAGTCATGGTGTCTCCTGGATCTCCTACCGCCCGCGCAGGCCGTGGGCGATCTCTGTACCAAGGGCGTCGAGCCGCCGTCGCAGCGCCTGTCGTGCAACCGAAGGGTTGCGCCTGGCTGGCAGATGTGCAACTCTGGGGTTGCGTCAGAAGACCGCCACCACCATGGGAGCTCCGATGAGCAACGACCGAATCGAACGCGAGACCCTGATCTCCGCCCCGCTCGAGCGGGTCTGGACCCTTGTGGCCCAGCCGGCGTTCTGGGTGGCCGACAAGGCCAGCCTGCCCGGCACGATCGCTAAGGAAGGGGAGACGCTGATCGCCAAGAACCCCGAGTACGGCGACTTCCCGGTACGCGTCGAGAAGGTCCGGCCGCCGACCTACCTCGCCTACCGCTGGGCCAGCGCCTTCCCCGGAGAAGAGCTGCGCGACGACAACTCCACCCTCGTCGAGTTCACTCTCACCGACGAGGGCGACCAGACCCGCCTCCGCGTCGTCGAGAGCGGATTCGCGACGATCGTTGCGACCGAGGAGCTGCGCGGCCAGGCGGTGAAGGACAACAGCGGCGGCTGGACCGAAGAGCTCGAGGCGCTCAAGGTTCGCGCCGAGCAATCGTCCGAGTGATGAGTTCCGAGCCCGGTGGCGGCGAGGGGGTCGACCGCGTCCTCGCCGCACTGGCCGATCCGACGCGGCGTCAGGTGCTCGACCTGCTCGCCGCCGAGGGCGAGGCCACCGCGACGGCGCTCGCTGAGCGGCTGCCGATCTCGCGGCAGGCCGTGGTCAAGCACCTCGTCGTCCTCGATGACGCCGGACTTGTCTCGAGCACCCGTGTCGGACGTGAGGTGTTGTACGTCGTGGTGCCGGCGGCGCTGAACGTGACCGCCCGCTGGATGGACCGGCTGGCCGCCGACTGGGACCGCCGTCTGGCCACGATCAAGCGCGTCGCCGAAGCGGCGGAACGGGATTCGCGCCCCTAGACCCAGCACGCAACGCACTGACCGATCGACTGCTCCGGGGATGGAATTCGCGGAGCAGTCGACCGGGCGGTCAGCCCTGCCCTCGAACGGCCTCCCGAGCTCGAACGACTTCCCGAGAAAGGCACTCCCTTGATGGTCGACACCACTTCTGCGCCGCGTCTGACCGGCAGGCAACGGCTGATACTGCTCGTGCTCCTCGGTGCCGGTTTCACGGTGTCCGTCGACTTCTCGATCCTGAATGTCGCACTGCCTGAGACCGGTGCCGGCGTCGGGATGGACGTTGCCGGATTCCCCTGGATCACGGCGGCGTACGCGCTGCCCGCCGCTGGGTTCACCCTGCTGTTCGGTCGGCTGGCGGACCTGTTCGGGCGCCGCAGGCTGTTCATGTCGAGCATGGTGCTGCTGGCCGCGGCCTCGCTGCTCGGGGGCTTCGCCTCGACGCCCGAGGTGCTCCTGACCGCCCGCGCGCTACAGGGCCTGGCCACCGCGATGGCGATCCCTGCGTCGCTGTCCCTGCTCACCACCACGTTCCCGGAAGGCGCGATGCGCGACCGCGTCCTCGGCTTCAACGGCGCGCTGCTGTCGGCCGGCTTCACCGTCGGCGCTCTGGTTGGCGGCACGCTCGTCAGCCTGGTGAGCTGGCGGGCCGCGTTCTTCATCAACGTCCCGGTCGCCGTGCTCATCCTGGTGGCCACGCCGCTCGTGATCCGGGTGAGCGAGGTCAAGGACCGGCCCAGGCTGGACCTACCGGGCGCGGTGGCCGTGAGCGGCGGCCTGCTGGCCCTCATCTACGGGATCATCGAGCGCAGCCCGATTGCTGGCGCCGTCGGCGTGGTGCTGCTCGCGGCGTTCTGGCTCATCGAGCTGCGGGTGGCCGCGCCGCTCGTCCCGCTGCGCATCCTCGAGCGCCCCAACGTGAAGTGGGGCAACTATGCGGGCTTGATCATCTTCACCATGAACACCGGCATGATCTTTCTGATGACGCTCTACGTCCAGCGGATCCTGGGTTTCTCCCCGCTGGCCACGGGCCTGATCTTCGGCATCCCGGGACTGGCGGCCGTGGCCGCCGGCGTCATCGCGGGGCGGGTCATCGGGAGCTTCGGCACCCGCAAGGTCCTGACCACGGCGCTGCTCGTCCAGGGGCTGGCGACCGTTCCGCTGGTGTTCACCGGCACCGACCGGTTCTGGGCGGTCGTCCTGGTCGTCGCGCTGTTCGTCGGGTTCTTCGGGCACGTCGCCGCCATCGTCGCGTACACGGTGACCGGAACCTCAGGGCTGCCCGACGAGGAACAGGGCCTGGCCACAGGGCTGACGTCGATGACGCAGCAGGTGGCCGTCACGGTAGGCATCCCGATTCTGAGCGCGATCGCGTCCCTGCGCGGCGCCGAGCTCGCCGGGATCCACCTGGCGCTCACCGTGAACGTGATCGTGACGCTCGTCAGTGTCGGCCTCATCTGGGTCGGGCTGCGCCCGCGCGGCGCGAGCGGGTCGGACGGCGGCTCAGCCGCCCCCGGTCTCGTGTCAGCCACCGCGGAGGCGTGATCATGCGAGAGGGATCGTCGTGATGATCGACCCGATCGCCCTCAAGGTGATCGTGCGCGACCTCCTCCGGGTCGAGGAGGACTACCAGTCCGCACTCCCGGGCGCCCCGGTTCGAACGGACAGCGGCCGCCGTTCTCGGTGGCGCAGGCGGCGCGGATCCCGAAGCGTGCCAGGCATCCGGGTCACGCCTCCGGCCCACAGGAATCAAGCGGAGGACACGATTCGTAGGGCCCTGTCCAACGGCCCACGAAGCGCAGCGGCGCTCGCGCAGTCGACAGGAATGTCCTTCGCCGCCGTCCTCATCGGGCTGGAGGCGATGGAGGCGGCCGGAGCGGTTGCCCGAACAGCTCGGGGAGTCGTCCAGCTGAACACGGCCCCGACCAACGCCTCATGTCCCGAGCGGCCGGTCGGACTCCCTTGTGCTGCCACGACTGACCACCCTAGTGTGTAACAACATCCATTACATACCCGAGGAGGGTGCGAGATGATTCATCCGCCCCAGGTTCTTGACGGGCTGCCCAAGCGGACAGCGGGCTTCGACTTCCTGGTCGGTCGCTGGCAGGTCGCGAACCGTCGTCTCGGTGCGCCGTTGTCGGGCAGCGACGAGTGGTACGAGACCCAGGCCACCGCCTCGGCCACGACCCTGCACAACGGGGCGATCAGCGTCGACGAGATGTGGTTTCCCGATCTCGGCTTCGCAGGCTCCTCGATCCGGGTCCACACGCCTGCCGACGACACCTGGACGATCTACTGGGTGAACAGCATCTCCGGTCATCTCCAGGCGCCCGTCAGCGGACGGTGGGCCGAGGACGGATCAGGCTTCGTCGCCACCGGGCCCGACGAGTTCGAGGGGCGGCCGATCGTCGCGAGCTACCGCTGGCACTCGATCACCTCGAACGCCGCGACCTGGGAGCAGGCCTTCTCGGTCGACGACGGCGCGACCTGGGAGACCAACTGGGTGATGCAGTGGTCCCGCGCCTGAGCACCGGCGACGACCTCGGCGACTGCCCTGTCGTCGAGCTCCGCCGCTATCGCCTGCGTCCCGGACGCTTCGACAGTCTGCAGCGGGTCTTCCAGAAGGAGCTCGTGGAGCCCCAGATCGCCGCGGGGATGAGGCTCGGCGGACAGTTCCGCGACCGGGACGACCCGGACCGCTTCGTGTGGTTCCGTGGATTCGCGTCGATGGAGCGGCGGCACCGGGCGCTGGAGAGGTTCTACCTCGGACCGGTCTGGAGGGAGCACGCCGACGAGGCCAACGCGACGATGCTCGACAGTGACGACGTCCTCCTGCTGCGGCCGACGGCCCCGCCGCATCCGCCCGGGCACGCCGTCGCCCCCGGTGATGTCACCGGAGAGGAGTGGGCAGCGCTCCAGGTACTGGAGCTACCCGGCGACGAGGCGCTCGAGGCCTGGATCGGTCACACGTACCACGCGGCCCTCGAGCGGGTCTCCGGGCGGCCCGTCGCGATGTGGCGCACCGAGCACAGCCCTAACACCTTCACCGCGCTGCCCGTGCGAACGGGCAACTTCTTCGTCGCACTCATGGTCTGCTCGACGGCGGACGAATGGGCCCAGATCTCTGGCCGTCTGTCGGCCGACGAGGAGTGGCTGCACTGCGCCGGGAAGCTCCGGTCGGCCGGCGTCGACGTCGAGTGGACCCACCTGCGGCCGACCCGTACGTCGCGCCACCCGGCTCCCGTAGGGTTGCGGTGAAGACCGCGCACCGTCCGAAGCTTGGCTTCGAAGAAGGAGCGCCATGGGCTCGAACAGTCAGTTGACGACCGCCGTTCACGCGCTGTGCTGGCTGGAGCTCGCGGCGCGTCGGGGCCGGACCCCGTTGACCTCGGCCGAGGTGGCCTCGAGCCTGGACAACAACCCCGTCCAGGTGCGGCAGAGCCTGGCGAGGCTGAGAGAGGCGGGCCTGGTGCGGGTCACCGGGCGTGGACCGGGTACCGGATGGGCCCTGACGCGCGCCGCGGACAGGATCACCGTCCTGGACGTCCATGACGCACTGGGTGAGTCGGGCCCCTTCGCCCTCCACTCCCACGCCCCGAATCCCGAGTGCCCTGTCGGTGCGGGAATCCGGCCGGTCCTGACCGAGGTCTACAACGGGGTGCAGGCCGCTATGGAGAACCAGCTGCGGACCTGGACCGTGGCCGACGTCCTCGACGAGATACTCACCGATGCCGCCGACCCCGCCGACCGGCTCCTCAAGGGCAGCACGGCGGACGCGAGACGTTCGGCGTCCTAATGGGCCGGCAGCGAGCGAGGTAGCCCGAACCATGGCAGGGCGGTGTTCTCGAACCGGGTGATCGCCGAGATGCGATCGCCGGAGAGGGTGAGGACGAGGAGACCGGATCCGTGGCGGACCTGACCGGTCGGATCGGACAGGTACGCACCGAAAGCCGGCTGCCCGTTGGCACGGGTCGGGACGAGGTGGTACCTGCGGTCGGCGCGCATCAGGCTGTCGTAGAAGCGGGCGACGGACTCGCGGCCGTGGTACTCGAGCGGGATCGGTGGCATGGAGACCCGGACGTCGTCGGTGAGCAGAGCGATCAGGGCTTCGACGTCGCCGGTCTCGTAGGCCCGGACGAACTTGGCGACGAGCGACCGCTCGGCGAGCGAGGTGGGTGCAGGAGGTGCGTCGGACGCCCCGGTCGCCGACAGGTACCGCTGCAGGGCTGCCCGGGCTCGCTTGAGGGCGCTGTTGACCGAATCGGTAGTGGTGTCGAGTATCTCTGCGACCTCTGCCGCGCGGAAGGCCAGGACCTCACGCAGGACGAGCACCGCGCGCTGCCGAGCCGGCAGCAGCTGCAGGGCGGTCACGAAGGCCAGCGACATGGTTTCGGTGCGTTCGTAGTGGGCCTCCGGGCCGGTCGTCGAGCTGACAGCATCCCCGAGCCGGGCATCGGGAAAGGGCTCGAGCCAGGTGACCTCACCGAGCCGTGTCGGCTCGGGTGGTTCGATCTCGGTCATGTCCCACTCCTTGACCGGCCGCCGACCGGCTGAGCGCAGCGCGTTGAGGCACCGGTTGGTGGCTATCCGGTACAGCCAGGTGCGAACTGACGATCTGCCCTCGAACCTGTTCAGGCCCCGCCAGGCAGCGAGCAGGGTCTCCTGGAGCACGTCCTCGGCGTCCTGGGCGGATCCGAGCAGCCGATAGCAGTGCACCTCCAGCTCACGTCGATGGGGATTGGTGAGCTCCCGGAAGGCGTCGCCGTCGCCGGCCCGTGCCCTTGTCAGCAGGTCAGTCGCGGTCACGGGTTACCACTCCCTGGTACTTGTCCGCCGTGTGCATCTCGATGTCGTTGTTCTGACACCGGCCGGACCAAAAACTGGGCGCTCCACGCGCGCCCAATCTCCTGTGCCCCCGTTGTCTACCCGTTGACAGCCAGAGCCGAGCGGGTAGGAGAACACAGTGGATGTCGCGGACAAGACAGTTCTGATCACAGGTGCGAACCGAGGACTCGGCCGAGCGCTGGTCGAGGAAACCCTCGACCGAGGAGCCCGGCGGGTCTACGCCGGCGCACGGCAGCCCGTCGAGTTCTCGGACGGCCGGGTCACGTCGCTGAGGCTCGACATCACCGACGCCGAGCAGATCCGGAGCGTTGCCGAGGCCGTCGCCTCGCTCGACGTCCTCGTCAACAGTGCGGGCCTGTACGGCTACGAGGACCTGGCCGACAGAGCCGCCTTGCAGCGCTCTCTCGAGGTCAACCTCTTCGGCCCCTATGCCGTCACCCAGGCGTTCCTGCCTCGGCTCGTCGAGTCGCGTGGCGCGATCGTCAACGTGCTGTCGCTGGCCGCACTGGCGGCGTTACCCATCACACCCGCCTACTCGATCTCGAAGGCCGCCGCGTTCTCCCTGACGCAGTCCCTGCGTGCCACCCTCGCGAGTCGAGGCGTTGGCGTCCACGCCGTGCTGCCCGGGCCCGTGGACACCGACATGGTGCGCGAGCTCGAGATCCCGAAGGCGCCTCCGCAGGTGGTGGCCCGGGCCATCTTCGCGGCACTGGAGCGAGGAGAAGAAGACATCTTCCCCGACCCCTTCTCGCAGACCCTCGCCGAGAGCTGGCGCACCGGCGCGGTGAAGGCGCTGGAGCGTCAGAACGCCGCTCTCGTGCCGACGGCACCCTCCAGTGTCTGAACCGGGCGGACAGCCGGACCTACGAGATCGTAGGTCCGGCCGTCCTTCGTCCGGGGTCGGTCGAACGCACCCCGCGAACCTTTCCGGTCAGCGCCGGGCGCTCACCGCCTCCAGCGCGCTCTTGTACTCCTTGAGGTCGGCCCTCGTCGTGCCCGCGTCGAGGCGGGCGGCCTCGATGGCGGACAGCAGGTCGCCGACGGTGGTGCCTCCGGCGAGCGGGTCCTCCAGGGAGACCGAGCCCGCGGCGACGTTGAGCCACACACCGAGCAGCTGCCGGTCGATGACGTCGACCCACTCGTCGTGCTTGGGCGCCCACAGCACCTGCACGGCGTCGTCCAGCGTGGTCAGGTCGATCACCTCGTCGAACACGTCGCTCTGCGCGCGTGTGGTGCCGAGGAAGCACAGCAGCTCGTCTGCCGTGTAGTCCGGGTTGCTGACCTGGCGGTACTCCGACGACCAGTACCCGGCGCCGCGAGCCACGGGCTCCGGCGCGGGCTGCTCGCCGGTCGGCGTGCCGTAGATCTCCAGCTCGTAGAGGGAGAAGCCCCACTGCGTCGCGCGCTCGGTCGCGTAGAGGCGCACGTGCCGGCCCGTGCCCGAGAGGTCGATGTCGTCGAAGAAGCCGTCACCGTCGGTGACGGTGTGCACCGTGGTCCAGGTGTCGCCGTCCGGCGAGGTCTGGATCTCGTACCCGGACGCGAACGCTGTCTCCCAGTCGATCACGACGCGGCTGAGGTCGTAGCCGGCGCCGAGGTCGACCGCGATCCACTCCGGCTCGCTCCACTGGCTGCCCCACCGGGTGCCGGCGTTGCCGTCCACCGCCATCTCGCCGGTGCGGGCGGGGTCGTCGATGCTCGACGTCGTCACCGGCCGGCCCAGCGCCAGCGACTCCTCGTCGTCGTCCTGGCACTGCTCGCCGCCGCCCTCGGACAGGTAGCAGCGCAGGTACCGGTAGGACTCCGCGGAGGACTCGAACGACGGCGCGTAGTCCCACTCGTAGGTGTAGTACTCCACGTACGGCTCGGATGCGGCGATGATCGCCGGGAGGTCGATGTCGCCGTTGCCCAGGGCGACCTGCCTCGGGTCGCCCTCGGCGTTCACGTTCACGGCGTCCTTGATGTGCAGGAGCTCGATGCGGTCCCCGTACTCCTCGATCCACGCCGGGACGTCGATGCCGGCGTCCGCGGCCCAGCCGACGTCGAGCTGGAAGGTGACGTAGCGCGGGTCGGTGTTCTCCTCGATGACCTGCCAGGCGCTGACCAGCTCACCCGTCTCCGGGTGCGGGTACCGCGTGGTGAACTCGCTCTGGTGGTTGTGCAGCGCGATCTTGTTCGCGCCGTTCTCGTGCGCGTACTGCCCGAGCCGGTTGACGTACTCCGCGGTCGCCAGGGCTTCCTCGTAGGTGCCGTAGCTGCCCGCCATCCCGCCGGTCCCGATGTAGTCCTGGCCCAGTGCGACGGCGTAGTCGACGGTCTCGGGCCACGTGTCCCAGTCGGTGCTGCCGTGGCTCGAGGACACCTCGAGGCCGTGCCTGTCGAGGATCGCCTGGTAGTCGTCGACCGGCATCGAGTAGGGCTGGCTGAACGGCTCGATGTTGGTGAAGCCGGCGTTGGCCACCTCGCCGAGCACGCGGTCGATCGTCTCGGGAGAGGGTGTGCCGAACCCGAGCTCACCGACGTGGGTGAACAGCTGGATGGAGATCTTGGAGTCGGGGAGCCCGTCGTCCGCTCCACACGCTTCGGCCGCTGTGGTGGTCAGTGCGGGGGCGGCGACGGCGGAGGGGCTGGCGGTGGCCGGGGCCGCGACGGCAGGCACCGCGGCCAGCGTGCCCGCGAGGAGCGCGCCGCCCGTCAGCGCCGCGCTGAGGCGGCGCGCGCCCGGTGAATGGGAGATCTGCATGGGTGCTCCGATCGACGACTCTGTCATTTATGGCGACGGGCATGCAACTTTTGCCGCCACAGGTGCAAAAGGAGTCTGTGGGGCGGGCGATACCGTGTCAAGAGCGGAGTTTTCGCCTTGGCGCGCGACGGCGGGGGTGGTCTACACGAGCGCCGGTTCGCGGCCGGCGGTCGTGCCCCGCAGCAGGACGGCGTCCTGGCTGGGCGGGAGGCCGAACTGCCGGCGGTACTCGCGGCTGAACTGCGACGGGCTGTCGTAGCCGACCCGTAGCCCCACGCCCGTCACGTCGCCAGGGCGCGTGGCGAGCAGGAGGCGCGCCTCCTGGAGCCGGATCTGCTTCTGGAACTGGATGGGGCTCATCGCGGTGACCGCCTGGAAGTTCCGGTAGAACGCCGAGGCGCTCATGCCCGACAGGGCAGCCACGTCCTGCACGCGGAAGGGTTGCGCGTAGTGCTCCCGGATCCACTGGACGGCCCGGGCGATGTGGGCGAGCCCGCTGTCGGCCAGGCCGAGCTGGCGCACGGTGGCCCCCTGCTCTCCGGTGATCAGGCGCCAGAGGATCTCGCGCTTGACGAGCGGCGCCAGGACCGCGGCGTCGCGTGGGCTGTCGAGCAGCCGCAGCAGTCGTACGACCGCGTCGACGAGGGGTGCGGGGGCGTCGCTGACCACCATGCCGGGCGGGGCGGCGGCGCTGGCCGGAGGGAGGTCGCCGGGTGCGGCCGCCAGGAGGAGCTCGGCGATCAGGGCGGGTCGCAGGACGAGCCCGAAGCCGAGTGCCGGCTCGTCGGGCCTGGCCTTGGTGAACAGGCCGGTCACCGGCAGGTCGACGGACGCCACGAGGTACTGCCCGGGGCCGTACTCGTGGACGCTGCTGCCGAGCGCTATCCGCTTCGAGCCCTGGGCGATTAGTGCCATGACCACGCCCGACATGGAGGGCGCGGGCGGTGCGGACCGGTCGACCGATGAGACCAGGACGTCGTCGAGCGCCGTCGCGTGGGTGTCGCGCCGGGCATGGCGGGCGATCAGGGTACGCAGCTCTTCGAGGTCCACACCGTTCATGCCACGAGCATGGCACGGCATCTTCACGATGCTCGTGAGCACGGGAGGATCGTGCAAGTGATCGGGACGATCGTCGTTTCGGGGCGGTGGGCCCGCGCGGTGTGATGGAGGCACCAGCAACCGGGCTCTCAGGAGCCCCCGCACCGAGGAGACTCACATGACCGTTCGCCACGGATTCCAGGCCACCCTGACCGCGCTGCCCGGCAAGGGCGACGCCCTGGTCGAGATGCTGCTGAACGCCCCGTCGCTGTCCCGCACGGACTGCCCCGTGTTCCTGATCAGCCGTTCCGCCGGGAACGCCGACGTCGTGCACGTCATCGAGGGCTGGACCAGCGAGGAGGCCCACGCCGCGTTCTTCGCGACCAGCGAGGCGCAGGCCCTCGTCGCCGAGCTGCAGCTGCTGCTGGCGGGGGAGTCCGCGTACACGGACCAGGTGCTGGTGGGCGGCAAGGGCGAGCTCTGAGCCGCCCGCCCCTGGCAGCGCCGTCCGCGCGCTGACGAACCCGAACCCTTCCTGAGAGGAACATGTCATGACGATCACTCGTCCCGAGATCGATCCCGAGCTGCGTCCGCTGCTCGACCTCATCCCCGCCGCGAACCTCGGCCCCGACACGCTGGCGCAGGTGCGTGGCCTGGCGGCGACCACGGCGGAGGGCGTCGAGAGCCTCCTCACGGAGGGGCGGTCCGTCGACCGGCGCGACCTCACCGTCACCGCCCCGGACGGTGCGTCCGTCCCGCTCACCGTCCTGAGCCCGCAGAGCCTGGACCGCTCGACGCCGGCGCCCTGCGTCTACTGGGTGCACGGCGGCGGGATGGTGCTGGGGGACCGGTTCTCGAACCTCGACATCCCGCTGCAGTGGCTCGACGAGCTCGGCGCGGTCGTCGTGACCGTGGACTACCGGCTGGCGCCGGAGGCGAGCGGCACCACCCCGGTCGAGGACTGCTACGCGGGCCTGGCCTGGGTCGCCGAGCACGCCGCCGACCTGGGCGTCGACCCGGCGCGGCTCGTCGTCGCGGGCACCAGTGCCGGAGGCGGACTGGCGGCCGGCGTCGCCCTGCTGGCGCGCGATCGCGGGACGCCGGACCTCGCGGCACAGGTGCTCGTCTGCCCCATGCTCGACCACCGCAACGACACGCGATCGAGCCACCAGTTCGCCGAGGGCCCCGCGACATGGACCCAGACCATGAACGCGTTCGGCTGGCAGTCGGTGCTCGGCGAGGGTCCGGAGGCCGAGGTCTCGCGGTACGTGTCGCCGGCCCGGGCCGGCGACCTGTCCGGCCTGCCGCCCGCGTACATCGACGTCGGCTCGGCCGAGGTGTTCCGGGACGAGGACGTCAGCTACGCGAACCGCATCTGGGCGGCCGGGGGCCACGCGGAGCTGCACGTGTGGGCCGGCGGGTTCCACGGCTTCGACGCGCTCGTGCCCGGGGCGCAGGTCTCGATCGCGGCGCGCCGGACCCGCGCCGACTGGCTCCGCCGAGTGCTGGAAGCGCGGGCCGGCTCGTGAACGACACAGAAGTGAACAACACAGAGACGAACAACAGGGAGATGAAAGAGATGAACCAGGACCAGAACAGCAACGACATTCCCGTGGTGGTGGTCACCGGGGCCAGCGCGGGCATCGGGCGGGGCGCGGCGATCGAGATCGCCCGCCGCGGGATGCGCGTCGTCGCGACCTACAACTCCCGCCCGCAGGAGGCGGAGGAGACCGTGCGTCTCGTCCGGGAGTCCGGCGGCGACGCCGTCGCCCTGCGGCTCGACATCGCGCACAGCGACCAGTTCCCCGCCTTCCGGCAGGAGCTGACGGAGGCGATCTCGGCGGCGTGGGGCGCGACGACGGTCCGCGCCCTGGTCAACAACGCCGGCTTCGGCGGCGGGCTGCCCTTCACCGAGATGACCGAGGACGCGTTCGACCGGTACTACCGCGTGCTCCTGAAGGGCCCCTACTTCCTGACCCAGGCGCTGCTGCCCCTGCTGTCGGACGGCGGATCCGTCGTGAACGTCTCGAGCAGCTCGGTGCGTCCGGGGGACACCGAGGCCGGGTACTCCGGCTACGCGGGGATGAAGGGCGGCCTCGTCACGGCCACCCGGTACCTGGCCAACGAGCTCGCCGGGCGCGGCATCACCGTCAACTCCGTCGCCCCTGGCCCCACCCGCACGCGAATCTCCGACGACGCGTTCGACCGCTTCCCGGAGATCATCGACGGCATCGCGGCGAGGACCGCGCTCGGCCGCATCGGCGAGCCGCAGGACGTCGGCAGGGTGATCGCGTTCCTGGTCTCGACGGACGCCGGGTGGATCACCGGCCAGGACATCCAGGTCTCCGGGGGATTCGCGCTGTGAAGGGAGCACGTGAGCGGTAGACCCCTGGTGGTCGCGCCGCGCTGGTCACACATCACGGGCCCCGCCGGTCGAACAGCAGGAAGGACACGGACGCCTCGCCGCTCGACCGCGACGAGGGACGGGTGGCGAGAGGTGAGGAAACAAGATGGCGGGCATAGTGCAGCGGGCAGTAGTGGTCCAGCCGGGGACGGTGGAGCCCGGATCGGTCCGGGTGCGCGCCTACAGCTCGGGCGTATTGGTGGCCGACGCCGATCCGCCGCTGCTGGTCTGGGAGCACCCGTACTACCCGCAGTACTTCTTCGCTCCGGGTGAGCTCGCGGTCGAGCTGCGCGCGGCAGGTCCGGGACGCCGGTCCCGGAGCCTCGGTCCGAGCGAGGTCTACGACGTCGTCGTGGGCGACCAGGTGCTGGCGGGTGCCGCCCAGCGGTATCCGGAGGCGCCCGTCGAACGCCTGCGCACCATGACGACACTGGCCTGGTCGGCCTTCGACACGTGGCTCGCGGAGGAAGAGGTGATCCACACCCACGCCCGCGACCCGTACGTGCGGGTCGACGCGATGCCGTCCAGCCGGCACGTCCGCGTGGTGGCGGGCGGGGTAGTGGTCGCCGAGTCGCGCCGCCCCGTCGTCCTGGTCCAGTCCGGGCAGCCGCCGCGGTACTACCTGCCGCGCGTCGACGTCCGGATGGACCTGCTGACGCCGACCGACACGGTGAGCTACTGCGCGTACAAGGGCACCGCCGCGTACTGGACGCTCAGGACCGGCGACCTCGAGCTGCCCGACGTCGTCTGGGGCTACGACACCCCGCTACGGGAAGGACTGGCCGTCGCCGGGCTGGTCTGCTTCTGGCCCGAGAAGAGCGCGGACCTCGAGGTCTACGTCGACGGCGAGCGGATCGACCGGCCATAGCCCGCCGGCGGTGCCAGCCGTCCGGTGCCAGCCACGGACAACCTGGACCTGGATCCGGAACCCGGGCGCGCACACGCTGGTACGGACACAGACCGGCGTGAGAGGAACACCAGTGAGCAAGAAGAACCCCGCCCAGCGACCCGACGTCGTCGTGCCGGACCTGACCGGCAGACGCGCCGTCGTGACCGGAGCCAGCGACGGGATCGGGCTGGGCCTCGCCGCACGCCTCGCCCGCGCCGGAGCCGAGCTCGTGCTGCCCGTACGCAACCCCGCGAAGGGCCGCGCCGCCGCCGACCGACTGCGCGCCGCCGTACCCGGCGCCGTCGTCACCACCCGCCCCGCCGACCTCGCGTCGCTCGAGTCGGTGGCGGCGCTCGCGGACGGACTGCTGGCCGAGGGCCGGCCGATCGACCTGCTCGTCGCGAACGCGGGAGTGATGACGCCGCCGGCCCGCACCACGACGGCGGACGGGTTCGAGCTCCAGCTCGGCACCAACCACCTGGGGCACATGGCGCTCGTCGGGCACCTGCTGCCGCTCCTGAGCAGCTCCCGGGCGCGCGTCACCACGATGTCGAGCGCTGCCGCGCGGTTCGGGCGCCTGGACTGGGACGACCTCAACAGCGAGCGCGACTACTCGCCGGTGCGCGCCTACAACCTCTCGAAGCTGGCCCAGCTGATGTTCGCCCTCGAGCTGGACCGGCGCAGCAGGGCGCACGGCTGGGGGATCGTGAGCAACGCGGCCCATCCCGGGACCACCTACACGGGCCTGTACACCGCGGGGCCGGGCCTCGGCAGCCCGGAGCCGCCGCGGATCGACGCCGTGATGCGGCGACTGCTCGGGCTGGGGATCTTCGTGCAACCGGTCGAGCAAGGGCTGCTGCCCGCACTCCAGGCGGCCACCGACCCGGCCGCCGACGGCGGGACGTTCTACGGCCCCGACGGCATCGGCCACTTCACCGGTGGATCCGCCCGGCAGCGTGTCTACCGGTCCGCCACCGACGAGGTGGCGGCCGCTCGGCTGTGGGCGGCGTCCGAGAAGATGACGGGCGTGCGCTTTCCTGACGCGGCGCTCGGAGAACGAGGTGAGGTCGATGGATCGCGAGCTGCTCGGTGAGTTCCTGCGCGCCCGCCGCGAGGCGCTCCAGCCCGAGGACGTGGGGCTGCCGCGCGGGCCGCGCCGGCGCACGAGCGGCCTGCGGCGCGAGGAGGTCGCCGCGCTGAGCGGCGTCTCGGCGGACTACTACAGCAGGATCGAGCAGAGCCGCGGGGCGGTGCCTTCGGAGCAGGTGCTCGCGGCCATCGCCCAGGGCCTGCACCTCACGCTCGAGGAGCGGGACCGGCTGGTTGAGCTCGCGGGGCACGCCCTGCCGCGCCGCGTCCGGCGCAGCGACCACATCAACGCCGGCCTGATGCGGATCCTGGACGGGCTGGCGGACGCGCCCGCGCAGGTCGAGAACGTCCTGGGGGTGACGCTCCGCCAGACGCGGCTCGCCGCGGCGCTCCTCGGCGACGAGACCGCGTACACCGGCCCGCAGCGGGCCCGGGTCTACCGGTGGTTCACCGACCCGCGCAGCCGGGACCGGATCCCCGAGGAGGACCACGACCGGCACGGCCGCACCCTCACGGCCCGGCTCGCCGCGGTCCACGCCCAGACGGGGCCGACGTCGCCGGCGGGCGAGCTCGCGGCCGGCCTGCGCGGCCGCAGCCCCGAGTTCGCGCGGCTGTGGGACGAGCACCCCGTGCTCGGCCCCTACTGCGAACCCAAACGGCTGAACCACCCGGAGGTGGGGCTGGTCGAGCTGCACGGGCAGACGCTGCTGGACCCCGACCAGTACCAGGCGCTGACGGTGTTCACGGCGGTGCCCGGCACGGAGAGCGCCGAGCGGCTGCGCCTGCTCGCGGTGGTGGGCTCGGTCTGATCGACGGCGCTCCGGTAGCACTGCCCCTGTGGCGGCCCTCACATCGCCTGCGGTCACATCTCGGCGGCCTGGCGGGTCACTACTGCGGCGGTGTACCGCGCACCGCACCCCTGTGGAAGGAACGCCATGACCTCACCGATCGAGACCCTCCGCCGCGACTTCGGCGGCGACATCATCGAACCGGGCGACGCCGAGTACGAGGCGGTCGGCCGCTCGAAGCTGGCCGCGGGGAGCCCCGCCTACGTCCTGCGTCCCGGGAGCACCGACGACGTGCGGGCCGCTGTCGGGTTCGCGGCCGGGTCCGGCATGACGCTGTCCGTGCGCGGCGGCGGCCACAGCTTCGCCGGGTTCGGCACCAACGACGGCGGCGTCGTCATCGACCTGAGCCTGCTCGCGACCGTGGAGCTCATCGATCGCGAGCGCCACATCGTGCGGATCGGCGGCGGCGCCCACTGGGGCCAGGTCGCGGAAGCGCTGGCCCCGCACGGCCTGGCGATCTCTGCGGGCGACACCAAGAGCGTCGGCGTCGGCGGGCTGACGCTGAGCGGCGGCATCGGCTGGAAGGTCCGGCGGTACGGCCTCGCGCTCGACACCGTGGTCGCCGCCGAGATCGTCACGGCCGACGGCGCGGTCGTGACGGCGAGCGCCGACGAGAACCCTGACCTGTTCTGGGCGATCCGTGGCGGCGGCGGCAACTTCGGCGTCGTGACCTCCTTCGAGTTCGAGGCGCACCCGACCACGGAGGTCGTCTTCGGCAAGGTCACGTTCCCGCAGGCCGAGGCGGTCGACGTCCTCCAGGGCTGGGCGGAGTACATGCGCACCGCGCCGGAGGAGGTCACGTCGATCGCGAACCTCGCCAACCCGATGGCCGGTGGCCCGGAGGCGCCGGTGGAGATCCACGTCGCCTTCGACGGCGACGACCCGGAGGCGGCGGCCCGCGCGCTCGCCCCGATCCGCGCGCTCGGCACCGTCCTGGACGACGACGTCGCGCCGCACGACTACGCGGACATCCTCGTGGAGGGCGGGTCCCCGCCGCCCGGCATCGAGGTGCTCGCCCACGACGGCTTCGTCGAGCGGGAGTCGGTGGCCGAGGTCCTGCAGATCCTGGCCGAGGTCGGGACGTCGCCGGGGTCGCCGTCGATCGCGATCCGCAGCGTGGGTGGCGCGGTGGCCCGGGTTCCTGGTGACGCCACCGCCTACGCGCACCGGCAGGCGGAGCTGATGGTCGCCACCCTGGTGGGCGGCCCGGTGCACGTCGTCGAGGGAGCGCGCGCCGGCCTGGACGTGATCTGGGAGAAGCTCGGCCCGCATGTCAGCGGCGCCTATGCCAACTTCCTGACGACGGCCACGGACGACGACGTGGCCGCTGTCTACCCGGCGGCCACGTACGAGCGCCTGGCGGCGGTCAAGCGGCGGTACGACCCGAAGAACCTGTTCGCGCACAACCACAACGTCCGGCCGAAGTAGGGGAGTGGGGCGGGCGTTGCCCCCATGGGGCGGCGCCCGTCCCGGGCGGGATCTTGCGCAGGTGGGACTGCATCTCGTGTCTTCACCGTTGCACGGGGTGATGCCGTGCATGTTCGCCTGGAGCGGGCTTGCGGGCTGGGCAGGGTCTTGGACGCCACCCAGCCGCAAGATCAATGGGGGAGCGCTCGCCCTCCGGGTCGTAGCGGAACTGGCTCTCGAGCGAAGGAGCCTCGGTAGCGACCAGCCTGCGCGCGACGCCCTCCCAGAAGCATCCGTTCGGCTCGTGCCCGAGCTCCTCGACGAGCGCGTCGACCGGCGTCGTCCCGGCGTGCAGCAGCAACGAGAACTTCCCGGGAGTGGTCTCGACCAGCTTCTGTACCGTCATGTGCCGGAACCTAGCACCGGTGACCGACACCGCTGCGCTGGACGATCGGACGCTGCTCGCCCACCTCGGGTCGACATCTGCCATGAGCGAATCTCCTGGTGAGGGGCCTGCCCGCCCGACACGCTGTGTACATGACGATCGCCGACCACACTGAAGGCCTCCGTGCAGCCGAGAGGCGCCTGCAGGCCGCTCAGCTCGCGTCCGATGTCGACACCCTGGACAGCCTGATCGAGGACAGGGCTCTGTTCACCGGGCCGGACGGGAGCGTCCTGTCGAAGCAGGACGACCTGCAGGCGCACGCATCCGGCTATCAGGTGATGAGTCGCGTCGACGAAGAGGACCTCAGAGTGCTGGTGACCGGCCGCACCGGGGTCACCTGGTTCCTCGGCACTCTCGAGGGCACCTTCGGCGGTGAGCGTCTGACTGCCCGGATGCGCTACACCCGGACCTGGACACACGACGACCAAGCAGGGTGGAAGGTCGTCGCAGCGCATGCCGCGTTCGTCGCCGACGGCGCCGCCTCGGCCGAGGAGTAGTCCACTGCCACGCCGGGCCTCGTAGGAAACGGTGACCGCCGTTCGGGCGAGCAGCGACCGATGACTTCCGCCCCGCACCGTCGTCGGCCCTGTGACTGGTCCCAGGAAAGGAACCCATCATGGTCACCACGCTCCGCAGCTTCAGCGGCTTTTCGGTCGACGACCTCGACGCCGCCCGCCGCTTCTACCGCGACACCCTTGGCCTGCCCGTGCGGGACAACGCCATGGGCGCCCTCGAGATCGACCTCACCGAGGGATCGTCCGTGTTCGTCTACGGCAAGGGGGAGGCCCACGCACCGGCGTCGTACACGGCGCTCAACCTCGTGGTGCCGAACATCGACGAGGCGGTGACGGAGCTGGAGGCGGCGGGGGTGAGCCTGATCCGCTACCCCGACTTCGACCAGGACGAACGCGGGATAGCCCGGAGCACCGACCCGTCCCAGGGCCCCACGATCGGCTGGATCACGGACCCGGCGGGCAACGTCATCGCCCTCATCGAGGACTGATCTCCCGGGAACTCCTACACAACGCCGCCGGCCAGGCCGCGCAGCTCGGACAGCACCGCCCGCTCGATCTCTGCGATCGAACGCTCCTCGCCCTCCCGGATCCACTGGGCGAAGGACACGCTGAACACCGTGATCGCCGACTCCGCCGCCAGGGTCGCCGCCGGCTCCGGAACGCCTCGCGCCCGTAGCGCGTCGCCGATCGCCGTCGCGAGCGTGGAGAGCTTGTGCCGTTCGCGTTCCTGCAGCGCCGGGTGCTGGTCGATCACCGACTGCCGCAGCCGGGAGCGGTCGCGCCGGTCGCCGGGGAAGAAGGCGGCTACCGACTCGAGCGCCGTGCCGATGAGCTCCATCGGTGTCGCGTCGTCCGGGGCCGCCGCCATGCCGTCGAGGAACGCGTCGAGCAGCAGGTCCTGACCCTGGAACAGCACCTCGCGCTTGTCACTGAAGTGGCGGAAGAACGTCCGCTCGGTGAGGCCGACGGACCGCGCGATCTCCGCCGCCGTCGTCTGCTCGTAGCCGCGACGGGCGAAGAGCTCCAGCGCGGCCTCCTGAAGTCGCTCGCGCGTGCCGGGTTGCCATCGGACCATGGCTGGAGTCTAGGTGATGACAGCGGCTGACATGGTGTGTACGGTGATGTCAGTGGCTGACGGCAGTCACTGACATCACTCGGAAGGGTTTCATCATGCATGTCTTCGTCACCGGAGCTTCCGGCTGGATCGGCTCCGCGGCAGTCGACGAGCTGCTCGCCGACGGGCACTCCGTCACGGCCCTCGCCCGGTCCGACGCCTCGGCGTCGGCCCTCGAAGCGAAGGACGTCCGCGTCCAGCGCGGCGACCTGGACGACCTCGACGGCCTGCGCCGTGGGGCGGACGCCGCCGAGGCGGTGCTGCACCTCGCGAACAAGCACGACTTCACGAACCCGGCCGTGTCGAACGCGGCCGAGCGCGCCGCCGTGCAGACCTTCGGGGACACGCTTGCGGGCTCGGACCGCCCGTTCCTGTTCGCATCTGGGATCGCCGGGATGGCCCAGGGACGGCCTGCCACCGAGAGCGACGCGTCCCCGCACCACGGCCCCGGCTCGCCGCGCGGCGGCAGCGAGAACCTCGCGCTGGAGTTCGTCGACCGCGGCGTCCGGGTGGTCAGCCTGCGGTTCGCACCGACGGTGCACGGCGCGGGCGACTACGGCTTCATCGACGTCATCACGACGACCGCGAAGCGGCACGGCTTCTCGGGATACCCGGGCGACGGCGCGAACCGGTGGGCGGCCGTGCACCGGTCCGACGCCGCGCGGCTCGTCGCCCTCGCCCTGGCCAAGGCGCCCGCCGGCGCTCGGCTGCACGCGGTCGCCGAGGAGGGGGTGCCCACCCGCGAGATCGCCGAGGCGATCGGCCAGGCGCTCGGCCTTCCGGCGGCCTCCGTGTCGCCTGAGGACGCGGCGAGCCACTTCGGCTGGATCGGCGGGTTCTTCGGTGCGGAGATGTCCGCCGAGAGCGGGGCCACCCGGGAGCTGCTGGGCTGGGCGCCGTCCGGCCCGACCCTCGTCGAGGACATCGCCGCGGGTGCCTACACCTCGTGGTGATCGCACCGCCCGGATCGTGATGTCGAGATCGGCGTGGCGGCTCCGTCCCAGGGGCAGGTGCGGCCAAGGTGGTCGCACCCCCTGGACCGGAAGGACAGCCGCCATGGCCACCGCAGATGACCTGGACCGCGCCATCGACTCGCAGTGGGACTGGGTCGCCCAGCACACCCGCACGTACCTGGAGTCGGGCGGCACCAAGGGCCACGAGAGCAACGGGGTGCTCAACCTCGTGCTCGCCACCACCGGACGCCGGACCGGTATGCCGCGTCGCAACTGCCTGATCTACGGAACCTCGGGGGACGAGTTCGTGGTCGTCGCCTCGAAGGGCGGGGCCGATCAGGACCCCGCGTGGTTCCTGAACCTCCAGGCGGAACCCGGCGTCGGCGTGCAGGTCGGCACCCGCCGGTTCACCGCGCGGGCCCGGGTGGCGTCGTCCGCCGAGCGGGCGCCTCTCTGGGCTCAGATGGTGGAGATCTTCCCGCTCTACGGCCAGTACGCGCAGAAGACCGACCGCGAGATCCCGGTCGTCCTGATCACCCCGGTGGACGGACCCGTACCTGCGTAGCTTTCCAGTATCGTTCGAAGCATCGGTTCGGTGGCTCGTCCCTGGAAGGTGCCCGTGACCTCTGCACAGATTCCCGGCGACGTCTCGCTCGGCAAGATCGAGCAGGCGCTGGACGGCGGTGACCGGCCGCCGGTGGGTCGCTACCGTCTCGACCTCGCGACCGGCGAGTGGGCGTGGTCCGACGAGGTGTACCGGATGCACGGCTTCGAGCCGGGCGAGATCGTGCCGACGACGCCGCTGATGCTGTCGCACAAGCACCCGGACGACCGCGGACGGGTGGACGGCGTGCTGCGGCGTGCCGCCGAGACCGGGCAGACGTTCAGCTCGGTGCACCGCATCCTCGACGCCAAGGGCAACACCCGCACGCTCGCGGTCACCGGGCAGGGCAGACGGGACCCCGCGACAGGCCGGGTGACCGAGCTGTTCGGCTACTTCATCGACGTCACCGACTCCCACCGTGCGGCGGCGGCGCGGGACGCGACCGCCTCGATCAAGGCCTCGGACGAGCGGCGGGCGGTGATCGAGCAGGCCAAGGGCGTGCTCATGGTGGTCTACGCCATCGAGGACACGGCGGCGTTCGACCTGCTGCGGGAGTCGTCCAACCGGTCCAACATCGCGGTGCGGGACATCGCGACCACGCTGGTGAACCTGTTCTTCGGGCCGGAGGTCACGGACGTCCCGACCCGCGAGGCGATAGAGAAGTTCCTGGCCGACCCCCGGCCCCAGGTGGACGCCTGATCTCACCCCACCGATACCCAACTGATCCCGGTCGTGGCGCGTCATAGCAGGTAGAGGCGTCTCTCACCGCAGATCGGGGTTCAGTGATGAAGGCTCGTGCACGCCGGGTGGCCAGGCCCGCCCGCCGGACCATCAGCAAGGTCGTCGTCGCGGCAGCGTCGGCCGCGGCTCTCGTGGCAACGTCCGGCGCGGCCCTCGCGTCCGGCGACGACGCCGCGCCGGATCGCACGAAGCCGCCGGAGCGGCCCGTCACCACGGTCGTCACCCTGGTCACCGGCGACCAGGTGGCCGTCACCGAGCGGGACGGCGAGGACCTCGTGCGGATCCTGCCCGCCGAGCGTCCCGGCGGCGCACCGGTCGGGTTCCACGAGGTGGCCGGCGAGGAGCGGCACCTGGTCATCCCGACCGACGTCCTCTCCCTCGTCCCGGACAGGCTCGACCGCGACCTGTTCGACGTCAAGCAGCTCGTGGCCGACGGGCGCACGAAGGACCTCCCGGTCATCATCCAGACCAGCGTCCGCGGCGACGCCCGCGCGGCGCGGCCCGACTGGGCGGCGCTCGGCGTGGACACCGAGCGCACGCTGGAGTCCATCGGCGCGGTGGCCGGCGACCTGGGGACGACGGCGGGACCCGGCGAGCCGGCGTCGTCGTGGGCGCTGCTGCGCGCGCTGGGCGCCCAGGGGACAGGTCCCGCCGCCAAGGCCACGCTGTCCGGCAGCGGGATCGACAAGGTGTGGCTGGACCGCCGGGTCGAGCCGCAGGACGCCGACTCGACGCCGCAGATCGGCGCCCCGCAGGCCTGGGCGGCCGGGCACACCGGCGAGGGCGTGTCGGTGGGCGTCGTGGACACCGGCGTCGACGACGCCCATCCCGACCTGGACGACGGTGTCGTCGCGGCCGCGCGGGACTTCACCGGCTCCGGCGAGGACCCCGACAGCACCACCGACGACGTCGGGCACGGCACGCACGTCGCCTCGATCATCGCCGGCTCGGGCGAGGCGTCGGACGGCGTGAACCGCGGCGTGGCACACGGCGCCCGCGTCCTGGACGCCAAGGTGCTCACGCCCGACGGCGGCGACACGTCCTGGGTGATCGACGGCATGGAGTGGGCGGCCGAGCAGGGCGCCGACATCCTCAACCTCTCGCTGGGCCAGCGCGGCAACTACACGGACGGCACCGACCCGGCGTCGCTCGCCGTGGACGCCCTGAGCGAGCAGTACGGCCTGCTCGCCGTCGCCGCCGCGGGCAACGAGGGACCGGAGCACGGCACGATCCCCACGTTCGGCACCGCCTCGAGCGCCCTCACGGTCGCCGCCGTGGGTGACGACGACCGGGTCGCCGGCTTCTCCAGCGTCGGCCCCCGGGTCGACGGCGCCCTCAAGCCCGACATCGCGGCACCCGGCGTCGGCATCGTGGCGGCGCGCGCCGCAGGCACCACGCTCGACGAGCCCGTCGACGACCTGCACGTCGCGGCCAGCGGCACCTCGATGGCGGCGCCCCACGCGGCGGGCGCCGCCGCCGTCCTGCAGTCAGCCCGCCCCGACCTGACCGGCCAGGAGCTCAAGGACGTGCTCATGGCGTCCACGCAGCACACGCGGCCGAACTCGGTCTGGCAGGAGGGCACGGGCCGGGTCTGGATCCCGCGCGCCCTGGAGCAGAGCATCACCTCCGACCCGCCGTCCCTCTCGTTCGGCATCCAGCGGTACCCGCAGGACGAGGCGGACCCGACGACCAGGACCGTCACCTATCGCAACCCCGGCAAGGCCGCG
Organism: Promicromonospora alba; assembly: GCF_042654905.1. Taxonomy (NCBI): domain Bacteria; kingdom Bacillati; phylum Actinomycetota; class Actinomycetes; order Micrococcales; family Promicromonosporaceae; genus Promicromonospora; species Promicromonospora alba. The sequence goes on along the minus strand of NZ_JBHSFI010000002.1, from coordinate 171,215 downwards.
GTAGAGCTCGGCCTGACGCTCGCGGTGCGGGACGAGGCGGGCGAGCCTGCCCCGGACGGCACGGTCACGGCGTCGGCGACGAGCCTGTCGGTCCCGGCCGGTGGGACCGCGAGCGTCGACCTCACCCTGGACCCGGCCGCCGCGGCACCCGGCGCGTACGGCGGCGGGCTGGTCGCTCGGGCACCGGGTGGCGTCCAGGTGCGGACCGCCGTCGGGTTCGTCAACGAGAGCGAGAAGTACGACCTGACGATCCGGGCCACCGACGGCGACGGCTCACCGGCGACGTCGGACGACCACCTGGTCCTGCAGAACGCGACAGAGCCGTGGGACTTCACGTGGGTCGAGCCGCAGTTCACGGACGGCGTGGCCACCGTGCGGGTCGACCCCGGCTCGTACTACGTCGCCGGGTTCTTCGAGGCACGCGACGAGGGCTCGTCCTGGCCCACCGCCGTCACGGCGATGTCCGACCCGCTGGTGCAGGTCGACGGGGACACGACCATCGAGCTGGACGCGCGGGACGCCCAGCCGCTGGACGTTACGACCCACCGTGCGACGGACGAGGCCGGCAAGAGACTCCTCTTCTATCGGCTCGTGGACGGCGAGTACAACGGCACGGTGAGCGCCCAGTACGGCGGCTACGCCGACGACGTCGCCGCGCCCGACTACTACGTGCTGCCGACCGAGCAGGTGGGCGAGGGGGTCGAGTTCGAGTTCGTGTCCGCCACCCAGCAGCGTCAGCCGGTGCTCCAGGTCACCGCCGACCGCGGCGCCGGCGACGTGCCCGCCACCGCCGTACCCGGGTCCGCGCCGGTGACCGGCACGAAGCAGGTGCGCCTGGTCGACGCGGGCGACGGGTCCGCGGCGGAGCTGGCCGACGCGGGCGCACGCGGCCGGTTCGCGCTCGTGGACCAGGGCGACGTAGCGGCGCAGGCCGCGGCGGCCGAGGCTGTGGGCGCGGCGGGCCTGCTGGTCCGCAGCGACGGGCTCGGCATCATCCCAGGCGTGGTCGACGACGCGGGGATCCCGGTGCTCGCCACCGACCGGGACACCGGCGACCGCCTCCGCGACGAGCTGGGCGGCCGCCCGGTGAAGCTCCGCGTCCTCGGGCGCGACCAGGCGGCCTACACCTACGACACGGTGATCGAGCGGGAGGGACAGGTGCCCGACGAGGACCTCACCCTGCGTGCCGGGCCCCGCAACCTCGCGACGCTCGACATGGACTATCGCGCGCTGGGCGCCGAGGGACAGGTCCAGGTCACGCCCATCATCGAGCGGGCCGGACGGCAAGGGATCTTCGGTCTCATGAACCAGCTCGTCGCGCCGCTGGACCGCACCGAGTACGTGACCGCCGCCGAAGGCATCCGCTGGTACCACGAGGTGATGCCGCGGCACAGTGACGCCCTGCTGGCGAGCGGGTTCGCGTCCGAGATCCGCGAGTTCGAGCCGGGGGACACGGCGAGCGAGGTCTGGCTCGCCCAGGCGCACCACGGCGGGTTCACGCCGCCGGGCGTGGCCGGGTTCGGCGAGTTCGGCGGGGCGTCCGCCACCCGCGACTGGGACATCTTCTCGTTCGAGATGCCGTTCTGGGTCGACGACGCAGGGCACTCGGTGCCGATCGCCCTGCCCTGGGAGGAGGAGGCCGAGGTCCGGTTCCGGCTGTGGCAGGACGGCAAGCTGGTGTTCGAGAACGACCACACCTCCGGTTACATCTTCGACATGCCGCCGGAGCCGAAGCGGTACCGGTTGCGGGCCGACGTCGCGCGGTCCACGCCGTGGTGGCAGCTGTCCACCCGGGTGGCGACCGAGTGGCGGTTCACCTCGGGCTTCGAGGACCGACGCACGGTGCTGCCGCTGCTGCAGATCGACTACGGGCTGTCCCTCGACGACCGCAACCGCGGTGAGCTCCGCGAGGTGCTCCGCCTGTCGGCCGCCCACCAGGCCGGCTCCACGCCGTCGGCGGTCGAGGAGATGAAGCTCTGGGCGTCTGCCGACGACGGGAGGACCTGGAAGGCGGTAGCGGTCACCGACGGCGGCACTGACGAGTTCACCGCGACCGTGCGGGTGCCGCGCGGCACCGAGTACGTCTCGCTGCGCGCCGAGGCACGGGACGCGGCGGGCTCGACGGTCAGGGAGACGGTGATCAGGGCGTACGCCGTCGGGGGCGAGAGCTAGCCGTCGGTCTCCGGCGGGTCGACGGGCTCGGCGCCCCGCTCGATGCGCACCCCGGCGAACTCGACGTCGACGGGTTCGGTGAAACGACGTCCGTTGATCTCGTCGTGCCGCATGAAGGTCGGCGGGTCCACGTGCACACGCAGCGTGTACCCGCCGTCCTCGAGGTTGTACATGCCCTCGGCGTCCTCGATGGCGTAGCCGACCAGGTAGTCGCCGACCTGCTGGGTGCCCCCGTCCTTGGCGACGTCCTGCGCGGGATCCATGGGCGGGTTGGCGTGCGCGGTGGTCATCGGGGCCTCCTCCTACGACGGTTCCTCCGATGCTCCACCGTCGCGCGTGGCCTCGCACCTGGGAAGTTATCGTGGCGGGATGACGGCGCACCGAGCGGCCGACGGCCGACCGATCCTGCGGCTCTACAACCACAACGTCCTGGGCAGACGGGCCGGCTGGGACGCGCGGCGGCGCGTGCTGCGGCAGATCGTCAGCGGCTCCGCGCCCGACGTCGTGCTGTTCTCCGAGGAGATCGTCACCGACGAGTACGACCAGACCGCCGACCTCGTCGGCGCCGGGTACGAGGTGGTGCACTCGCGGGCTCGCTCCGACGAGGAGCGCAGCGGCATCTCGGTCGCGAGCCGGTGGCCGGTCCTGGACCACCGCGAGCTCGACCTGATGGCCGACGGCCCGCCGGTCTACGAGTTCCGGTGGGCCGCGCTGCTGGTCGGCATCGACGCGCCCGAACCCTTCGGCCGCACGCTGGTGGTCAACCACTTCCCGGAGGCGGCCGCGCCGCGGGAGGCCGAACGGGAACGACAGGCGGTCCTGGTGGCGCGGGCCGTGGAGGAGCTGGTGGACGACGACGACCGCCTCGTCGTCCTCGGCGGTGACCTGGACGCCGACCCGGACGCGGCGAGCCTGCGGTTCCTCACCGGGAAGCAGTCCCTCGACGGGTGGAGCGTGTGCTACCGCGACGCCTGGGAGGTGGCGCATCCCGGCGAGCCGGGCTGGACCCTCGACCCGGCCAACGGAATCGTGAGCGCCACGATGCCGGGCTGGCCGTACCGGCGCATCGACCACCTGCTGGTCCGCTGCGGTTCGACGGGTATGCCGCCGGTCGACGTCGTCGCGTGCGACCGGGTGGGCGTCGAGGCGGTGGACGGCGTCTGGGCCAGCGACCACGCGGGCCTGATGACGGATCTCGCGCCCTATCCCGAACGGCGTGATCCCGAACGGCGTGCGAGCGGGACAGGTTCGGGTGAGCCTGGAGGGACCGAGAGAAGGGTGAGCTGATGAGCGCCGGAGACAAGGTCCAGAACGCAGCCGAGAAGGCCACGGGCAAGGCGAAGGAGGCCGTCGGGGACGCCACGGACAACGAGGAGCTCGTTGCCGAGGGCCGGACCGACCAGGCCAAGGCGGACCTGAAGGACGCGGGGGAGAACATCAAGGACGCCGCGCAGGACGCCAAGGACGCACTCGACAGATAGCCACCTTCGACAGGTAGTGGTTCCACGGGGCGAGGTCGCGACCGGCGGCCTCGCCCCGTGCTGTCTACGCGACGAAGGTGTACCGCCCGGACCCGACCCGCACCACCACCGCGCCGTCCTCGACCGACACGGCAGTGATGCCCTCCGCAGGCGCCCCTACGAGCGACAGCCGGCGTCCCCGCTCGGTGACGGCCTCGGGGTCACGCGCGGGAACCCGCACGGTCGCCGTCGACCCGACGGGGACCGTCACGCCGAGCGTGAGCCTGCCGCCCGTGCGGCACCACTCGCTGGCGACCGTGCCGTACGGCGTCCGGGTGCTGGCCCTCGCCCAGTCCAGGTGCTGGGTGACGGCGGGCGCGATCGTGACGTCGCGGTAGCCGGTCTCGGGTGACGCCTGGATGCCTGCGACGTGCTGGTAGAACCAGTCGTCGACGGTGCCGAGGAAGTAGTGCCCGTAGGAGCGCGCCTCCAGCGACCAGTGCTCCCACATCGAGGTCGCGCCGTTCTCGATCATGTAGCCCCAGCTCGGGTAGCCGGTCTGCACGGCGAGCTCGTAGGCGACGTCGGCGTACCCGTGCTGGGTCAGCACCGGCAGCAGCCACTTCGTGCCGAGCACACCGGTGTTGAGCTTCGTGCCCTTGGCGCGTACGTCGGCCACGATGCCGTCGACCACGCGCTGCGTCGTGGCGGCGTCGGGCACGAGGCCGAAGGCCACGGCGAGCACGTTGTGCGTCTGCCGGTAGCCGCGGTCCCCGGTCCCGCGGTATCGCCCTGCGGCGGCATCGAGGAAGGCGTCGTTGAACGCGGCCCTGATCGCCGCGGCGTTCCCGGCGAAGTGCTCGACGTCGGCCGCCTTGCCGAGGAACCCGGCGCTGCGCCGCATGAACACGGTCATGGAGTAGAGGAAGGCCGTGGCCGAGACCCGCAGGTCCTCGGGCGCGTTGCCGCCGGCGGGGCTCGCCTCGGGGCTCACCCAGTCGCCGAGCCGCGCGTCGGGGACGATGCCGCCCTGGGACCGGTCGAACTCGAGGTCCACGTACCGCTTCATGCCGTCGTAGCACTCGGCCAGCACGCGCTTGTCCCCGCCGTACTGGTAGAGCCACCACGGGATCATCACGTAGGCCGCGTGCCACGGCGGGCACACGCCCCACTCGCCCCAGTCGCCCGAGCTGGGCGCGATGACGAGCGGCCGGCCCTGGGCGTCGCGCGTCTCGTGCACGTCGCGCAGCCACTTGGCGAACAGCTCGTGCACGTCGAGGTTCAGCAGGAACATCTCGGCGCCGATCGCGGCGTCGCCGGTCCAGCCGTTCTTCTCGAACATCGGCGTGTCCGTCGGGATGCCGTGGATGTTGTTCTTGAGCGTGTCGACGACGGCGCGGTGGGTCCGGTTCATGATCTCGCTGGAGCTCTCGAACGTCCCGGTCTCCGCGGCGGCCGTGTGCACGACCTTCGCGGTGAAGGCCGTCAGGGGAGGGGGCCCGTCCTGCGGCCAGCCGGTGACCTCGATGTACTGGAAGCCCTTGTACGAGAAGCGGGGCTCCCAGGTCTCCGGCTGTCCGGTGCCGGCCAGGGTGAACCGGTCGGTCTGGAAGCCCGCCTGGAACCCGCCGTTGTTGCTCAGGTTGACGCGGCCGGAGGCGGTCAGCTTCTCGCCGTGGGCGGCGCGGATGGTCGCTCCGGCCGGCCCGGTCACGGTGTACTCCACCCAGCCCGCGATCACCCGGGGGAACTTCACGACGTACACGCCCGGCTCCGGCTCGGTGACCTCGATCGCGGGCAGCGACTCGGTCACCTCGATGGGCTGCTGGCGCTGGTTGACCAGCACGCCGCGCGGGCCGGGGGCCACGGAGGCGGGCGCCCACGCGCCGTCGTCGAACCCGCCCTCCTCGAACCCGCCCTCGTCAAAACCGGCACTGTCCCAGCCGGACAGGGCCCGGCGCGCGTCGTACGCCTCGCCGCCGTAGAGGTCGTCGAACACCGTCGGCCCGTCGTGGATCCGCCAGGTCGGGTCTGTGACCACGCGCTCGACGGTGCCCCCGGCGTACTCCAGGTGCAGCACCGCGCGCACCACCGGCTCGTCGTGCCACGGCGGCGCCTCCCACCGCCACACGTTGCCCCCGGTCATGCCGTAGAAGCCGCGGCCCAGCTCGATACCGAGCGCGTTGCGGCCCCGCCGCAGGCTCCGGGTCAGGTCGACGGCGGTGTACTGGACCGTGTCGTCGTAGTCGGTGAAGCCCGGCGCGAGCACCTGGTCGCCGGCCGGCCTGCCGTTCAGCGACACGTTCGCGTACCCGCCCGCGGCCAGGTAGAGCGTGGCGCGCTCGAGGCGCGGCCCCACCTCCAGCTCCTTGCGCAGCCGCGGCGCCGGCAGCGGGTCCCGGGTCGGCGGCCGCACCCCGCTGCCCCACGGCCCTGAACCGTAGGCCGCGAGCTCGACGGCGCCGTCCCAGCCGGAGTCGTCGAGGTCGGGCCGCGCGAAGTCCGCCGGGAACTGTGTCGCCGCCTTCCAGCCGCTCCCGGTCGCGCGCGTGGTCCTCGTGCCGTCGGACCAGGTCAGGCGCACGACGGCGAGCACAGCCCCGGGGCTGACCGCATCGTTCGTGCCGCGCACCGCGACGACGGTGCTGCCCCGGGTGCTGTTCCCGGAGAGGTCGGCCTCGTAGAACTGGGCGGCCTGCCAGCCGTTCTCGGCGGGCTCGGTGGCGCCCACCTCTGCGCCGTCCACCCAGACCGTGCAGGAGTCGTCGGCGGTGATCAGGATCTCGGCCTTCGTCGCGGACGCGCCGTCCGGGGCGGCCTGCGTGAGGCGGAAGGCACGGTCCTGGTCGGGCAGCTCGCCCTCCGCCAGCCAGATCCAGGAGGCGCCGGCGAAGGTCAGGTCGGTGACCTGGTCCGGGCGGCGTTCGTTGCCGATCCAGGCCGCGCCGGCCCAGTCGCTCTCGGCGTACAGGCCGGTGCGGAAGCTCGACGTCGTGCTGCCGCTCCCGTGCGTGGTCGCTACGTCCACCCGCCAGCCGTAGTCGGTGGCGGCGCGCAGCGGCGGCCCCGCGTACTCGACGTTCGCCGACTCGCGGGACGGCACGACGCCGCTGTCCCACATCACGCGTGGGCGCGGCCCCCGGGTGCTGACCCGCAGCCGGTAGGACGTCTGCTCGACGCCGCGTCGGTCCGACCCCACGGTCCACGAGAACCTGGGGCGGTCGACGTCGATCCCGAGCGGGCTCGTCTTCTTCTCGACGAGCGGGTCGGCCAGCCGCACGGCGCTGCCGCCGTGCCGCGGCTCGGTCGTCGCGGACGCCGCGGCGGCGGGAACGCCCACGCCCGCGGGCAGCGCGGCGGCGGTCGAGGCGACGCCGGCGGTCTTGAGGAACAGTCTGCGGTCCAGGGTCATGACGCCTCCAGGCGTAACCGGTCGTCGTCGACCGGCCGGTTGAGGGGAGCTCCATTGCAACGTTTCAACCACGCGCGGCCAGCATAGGTGCACACTCGCGGGGGGAACCAGATCCTGAGGGTCAGGGAAATTGCGTATGCGCGGGCCGGGGCCGCGGAGCCCGCCGCGCCAAGGGACCGTGGCTCGACCCGCTCCCCGCGCCGACCCGAACGGGCCGTGCCAGTGTGTGTGACGGGCGCGGACCTCGCCGTCCGCCGGACGCTGGGAGGCGCCGCATGACCACACCGAGCGCGGAGGCCGGACCGCAGGTGCTGCCCCGCACCAGGGTCTGGGCGATCTTCGGCGGGCTCATGCTCGCGATGCTGCTCGCCGCCCTCGACCAGACGATCGTCGCCACCGCGCTGCCCACCATCGTCTCCGACCTCGGCGGCGCGGAGCACCTGTCCTGGGTCGTGACCGCCTACATGCTGGCGAGCACCGCGACCACCGTCCTCTGGGGCAAGCTCGGCGACCTCTTCGGGCGCAAGACCCTCTTCATCGCCTGCATAGTCATCTTCCTCGCCGGTTCGATCCTGGCCGGCACGTCCCAGACCATGGGCCAGCTCGTCGCCTGGCGCGCGGTCCAGGGCGCCGGCGGCGGCGGGCTCATGGTGCTGTCCCAGGCGATCATCGGCGACGTCGTGCCACCGAGGGAACGCGGCAGGTACCAGGGCCTGTTCGGCGCCGTCTTCGGCGTCTCGTCGGTCGCCGGACCGCTGCTCGGCGGGTTCTTCGTCGACAATCTCGACTGGCGCTGGGTCTTCTACATCAACATCCCCGTCGGAGCCCTCGCCCTGATCGTCGTCGCGTCCGTCCTGCCGCGCATCGCCGCGGGGGCCAGGCCACGCATCGACTACGCGGGCATCATCCTGCTGGCCACCCTCTCTACCGCGATAGTGCTCGTCACCAGCCTCGGCGGCACCACCTGGGAGTGGAGCTCCGCCCCCGTGTACGCCATGGCGGCGCTCGCGATCGGCTCCCTCGTCGCGTTCATCGCGGTCGAGCGGCGCGCCCCCGAACCCGTGCTGCCGCTGCACCTGTTCCGCAGCAGGGTCTTCTCCGCAGCGGCCGTCATCGGGTTCGCCGTCGGCTTCGCGATGTTCGGCGCCATCACCTACCTGCCGCTCTACCTGCAGACCGTCAAGGGCTCGACGCCCACCGAGTCCGGCCTCGAGATGACGCCGATGATGCTCGGCCTGCTCATCACGTCCATCGGATCGGGGCAGCTCATCAGCCGCACCGGCCGCTACAAGATCTACCCGATCCTCGGCACCGCGATCACCGCTGCAGGCCTCTACCTGCTCTCCCTCATGGGCCAGGACACCACCACCCTCCAGGCCGGGCTGAGCATGTTCGTGTTCGGCGCCGGCCTCGGCATGGTCACGCAGGTGCTCGTCATCGCCGTCCAGAACGACGTCGGCTACCGCGACCTCGGCACCGCGACGTCCGGCACCACCTACTTCCGCACCATCGGCGCGTCGATCGGCGTAGCGGTCTTCGGCACCGTCTTCTCGGGCCGCCTCACCGCCGAGCTGGCCGACGACGTTCCTGGCACCGCCCAGGGCGCCTGCGCGCCGGAGGCGCTCGCGGCCTCCACCCAGACGCTCGCGCGGTGCGCGCCCGAGGTGCAGGCCTGGTTCCTCGACGCCTACTCCGGCGCCCTGCACGTCGTCTTCCTGGGGGCGGTGCCGGTGGCGTTGCTGGCGTTCGTCCTGACCTGGCTGCTGCCCGAGGTCGAGCTGCGCACCGCGACCCGGGGCGGCGACGGCGCCCCGGGGCACGCGGCGGGCGCGTCGTTCGCGCTGCCGTCGTCCCGCACCTCGCTCGAGGAGCTGCGCATGATCCTGTGGCGCCGCGTGGGCAGACGGGATCCGTTGCGGGTCTACGAGATGACCGCGGGCGAGGTCGGCCTGTCCCCGGCGGAGGCGTGGATGGTCACGCGCGTCTCCCTCAAGCACACGCGGTCGGTGCGGCTCATGGCCGAGCGTGCGGCGACCTCCGAGCAGGTGGTGCGGGACGTCGCCGGCGCGCTCGCCGCCCGCGGGCTGGTCGACGTCGACGGTGACACGGTCCGGGCGCTGCCCGCCGCGGACGCCGTCGCCGAGGCCATCCGCGAGGCGGAGCGGGAACGGTTGCGGCGCTACGTCGCCGAGTGGCCCGACGGCGACGAGCCCGAGGTCGCGCAGCTCGTGGACCAGCTGACGCAGGAGCTCATGGCCGACAGAGCGGACCACGCCGAGCGGGCGTGACCGGGCCGGCCTCTCGCTCGGTCAGTGGGTGGGGGAGTGACGCGTCGCGCGGGACCGCGAGCGGGTGCCCGTGCCGTTCGAGACGCCGTTGCTCGCACCGGAGCCTGCGCTGGAGCCCGTACTTGAGCTCGTACCCGTACCCGCGTCCCACGCCCGTGCGATGCCGAGGCGGCGCAGGTGCTCGCCGGTCACCGTGGCGCCGTCGGGCCCTATCCAGTGCTCGTTGCCGAACCGTTCGTCGGTCGCGGCGTCCCAGCGGCGCATGAACGGTGTGCCGTTGTCGATGATGACCACCGACCCGTAGCTCGTGGGGAGCGGCCGGGCGGGGAGATGGATGAGGGTGTAGACCTCGGCGAGGTCAGCCGGCCCGACGGAGGACACGCTGTACCAGTTGCCGTCCACGTCGCGCTGGACCGCGTACCCGCTGGCGTCGAGCGCGACGCTGAGGTGCGGCAGGTCGGCCGCGAGAAGCTCCTGGCTGGTCTGGTAGACGGTGCCGACCTGGGCTACCTGGCTCATCGGGTAGGTCTCCTTGGCGTCGAATCGGTGGTGTCCACCCCATCAAAGCGGATTTGTCGCGATTCGGGGGGCCGAGACGCCATACGGGCCGCCCGGAACGACCGGACGGCCCGTCGGCTCGGCTATCGGAGAGCCCGTCGGCTCAGCGTGCTTCCGTCTCGGCCGCGGCGACGCGCTCGGGCGTCTCGGGGTCCTTCGAGCCGCGCGTGGCGTACAGGCTGGTCGCGGTCACCACGGCGAGCACGCCGACGATGACGCCGAGCGAGGCGAGCGTGGGGATCTCCGGGACGCCCGCCCAGATGCCGTGGGCCCAGTGCAGGACGAGCTTGACGCCGATGAACGCGAGGATCGTCGCGAGCCCGTACCCGAGGTGGACGAGCTTGCTCAGGGCGCCCTGGAGCACGAAGTACAGCGCGCGCAGGCCGAGCAGGGCGAAGGCGTTCGTCGCGAACACGAGGTACGGGTCGCTCGTGATGCCGTAGACGGCGGGGACCGAGTCCACCGCGAAGACGACGTCGGCGGCGAAGACCGCGACCACCACCACCGCGAGCGGGGTGAGCATGCGCCGTCCGCCCTCGCGGACCGAGAGGCTGGAGCCGCGGTAGTCGTCGGTGACGGGCATGAAGCGGCGGATCAGCCGGACCGAGCGCAGCTCGGAGACCTCGACGTGGTGGGAGCTGCCGCGGACCTGGTCGACGAGGATCTTGACGGCCGTCGCGAGGAGGATCGCGCCGAAGAGCAGGAACGCCCAGCTGAGGTTGGCCAGGACCGCCGCCCCGAGCGCGATGAACACCCCGCGGAGCACGAGGGCCCCGACGATGCCGAGCAGGAGCACGCGCTGCTGCAGCGCGGCCGGCACGGCGAAGGCGGTGAGCAGGAGCATGAACACGAACAGGTTGTCGACGGACAGCGACTTCTCGACGAGGTACCCCGTGAGGTACTGGACGCCGATGTCCGAGCCGAACGTGGCCCAGATCCAGCCGCCGAAGGCGAGGGGCAGGGCGATGTAGAACGCGCTCCAGCCCAGGGCCTCACGCATGGACACCTCGTGCGGGCGTCTCGTGATGAGGAAGTCCACGGCGATCAGGGCCAGGACGGCGAGGATGGTCACGGCCCACATGGTGGGGGTGGCGACAGAGGTCAGGGCAGCAGGAGCAGTACCTGTGAAGGCGAGCAAGGAGTCTCCGTAGTAGATGGCTCCGAGGTCTCCTTCACCTTGCCGAGCAAGGTCGCCGCCCGAGGTCGCATGGTGCGCCGTAATGACCGGACGATGTTAGGGAAGTACTCCCCTCGCAGTGCGCATCCTACGACACTTTTCTGGGTGAGATATGTCTTGTATGCCAGGTGGGAGTTCGATAACGTTATCGACAATCTACCGCTGCGTGCGAGCACTCCCCGCGACAACGATGTTAGCGCTCACACGATTGGCTCCACGCAGGCGGCTCCCGATGAGCCGCGGTCCTGATCAGGCCGCAGGTAGGGCACTGCACTGACCGGAACTGCCCAGGCGCAGCCGTCGCAGGCTGCGCCCTCACACAAGAGGAGCGAAGGATGAGGAAGTCCATCGCACGAATTGCACTGGCGCTGACCGCAGCGCTGGTGCTGGCCCCGGCGGCAGCGTTGCCGTCCGAGGTCGCCCCGGCGGCCGCCGCGAGCGCCAACCTGCTCACGAACGGCGACCTGGAGAACGGCACGACCGGCTGGTCGGCCTTCGGCGCGGGCACGGTGGCCTCAACCACCAGCCCGGTCCACGGCGGCGCGCGCGCCCTGTCGCGGACGGGCCGGACCGCCGCGTGGAACGGCCCCGCCCAGACCGTCACCTCCGCGATGACGAACAACACCAGCTACACGGCGAGCGTGTGGGTGCGCTCCCAGAGCGGGACCCCGACCGGCCGGATCACGCTGGCGCTGACGGCCGGCGGCACGACGAGCTACGTCAACCTGGCCCAGGGGAACGTGAACTCCTCCGGCTGGACGCAGCTCACCGGCACCACGACGGTGTCCTGGTCCGGGACGCTGTCGTCCGCCACGTACTACGTGGAGACGGCGGCCGGTACCGACAACCTCTACATCGACGACGCCTCGCTCGTCAGCAACACGTCGACGTCCTGCGACCTGCCCTCCAGCTACCGCTGGTCGTCCACCGGGGTCCTGGCGAACCCGAGGTCCGGCTGGGTCTCGCTCAAGGACTTCACCGTGGCTCCGTACAACGGCCAGCAGCTCGTCTACGCGACGACGCACGACTTCGGCACGTCCTGGGGCTCGATGAACTTCAGCCTCTTCTCCAACTACTCGCAGATGGGGAGCGCCTCGCAGAACGCCATGTCCTCCGGCACGGTGGCACCGTCGCTCTTCTACTTCGCCCCGAAGAACATCTGGGTGCTGACCTATCAGTGGGGCCCGTCACCGTTCATGTACCGGACCTCGAGCGACCCCACGAACCCGAACGGCTGGTCGGCCGCGAGCCCGCTGTTCACCGGGTCGATCTCCGACTCGGGCACGGGCCCCATCGACCAGACGATCATCGGCGACGGCACGAACATGTACCTGTTCTTCGCCGGTGACAACGGGCGGATCTACCGGGCCAGCATGCCGATCGGGAACTTCCCGGGGAACTTCGGCAGCAACTACCAGACCATCATGACCGACACCAGGAACAACCTGTTCGAGGCCCCTCAGGTCTACAAGCTCAAGGACCAGAACAAGTACCTGATGATCGTCGAGGCCATCGGCAACAACGGCAGGTACTTCCGCTCGTTCACCGCGACCAGCCTCTCCGGTTCGTGGACCCCGCAGGCCGCCACGGAGAGCAACCCGTTCGCCGGCAAGGCCAACAGCGGGGCTACCTGGACCAACGACATCAGCCACGGTGAGCTCCTGCGCACCAACGCAGACCAGACGATGACCGTCGACCCCTGCAACCTGCAGCTGCTGTACCAGGGTCGTTCGCCGAGCTCGGACGGGGTGGACTACGGCCTGCTCCCGTACCGGCCGGGGCTGCTCACGCTCCAGCGGTAGGAGCGTTCGCCCCGCTGCCGTTCGACTTCGGTCGGCTGCTGGGTGCGCTCCGTGACTTCGGTCGGTTGCGCTGAGATCGGTCGGTTGACTGACCGATCTCAGTGCAACCGACCGAAGTCACGCGCCGGAGGTCCTGCCGCCGGGCGCTAGTCGTGGGATGCGCGGGTCCCGCCGTCGCGGTGCGCGAGCGTGGCGAGCGCGTCCTTCCAGTACCCCTCGGCGGCCCTCGCGTGCCGTTCGGTGTCGATGTTCTCCTCGACGACGGTGACGAGCGTGCCGCCGTCGTCGGGCTCCAGCTCTATGCGGATGTCGTGGTAGTTCTCGGGGACGTCGTCCAGGCCGTTCAGCGGCGCGAAGTGCGTGAAGTGCAGGAGCCGCGGCCGTTCGACGGCGATGACCGTGCCCTTGTCCGCGAACACGCGCCCGAAGAAGTGGCCCTCGAACGTGATGGGGCTGCCCGGCTGGAAGTCCGTCTCGATGTTGGCGCCGAGCATCCACCGCGCACCGGGGTGCATGAGCTCGGCCCAGACGCGCTCGGGCGGCTCGGCGATATGGGTCGTCGCGGTGACGCTGTGGCGTGGGGTCTCGGTGCTCATCGTTGCCTTCCGTCGTGCTCTCTCGGACTCGACCGTACCGTCAGGCGTCCGCGAGCGTGTCACAGCGTCCCGGTCCATAGTTGCTGCAGGCGAGACCAGCCGGCACGGAGGGAAGGCGCAGGGAGGGTTGGCGATGGGCGGTATCGATGACCTGCTCACCCACAGCTGTGACGCCGACGGCGGCATCCGGCGGCGTCGGCGCGGCAAGGGGTTCTCGTACGTGGACGACGGCGGCTCCCGGGTCACCGACCCGGAGACGCTCGAGCGGATCCGCTCGCTCGCCGTCCCGCCCGCCTGGACGGACGTGTGGATCTGCCTCGACCCGTCCGGGCACATCCAGGCCACCGGGCGCGACGCCAAGAACCGCAAGCAGTACCTCTACCACCGCCGGTGGCGCGAGTACCGCGACGCCGCCAAGTTCCACGAGCTGGCGGAGTTCGGCGCGATGCTGCCGGACCTGCGCAAGCGCGTGGACGCCGACATGCGCTCGCCGCAGCTCGGCGCGGACCGGGTGGTCGCCACCGTCGTCCGGCTGCTGGACGAGACGCTGATCCGGGTCGGCAACGACGAGTACGTGCGGTCCGGCGAGTCGTTCGGGCTGACGACGCTGCGCAACCGGCACGCCACCGTCGAGGGCGCGGAGGTGCGGTTCCGCTTCCGGGGCAAGTCGGGCACGCCGCACGACGTCGTGGTCCACGACAGGCGGGTCGCGAACATCGTGCGCCGCTGCCGGGAGCTGCCCGGTCAGCGGCTGCTGCAGTACGTGGACGGCGACGAGGTGCGCAGCATCGGGTCACGCGACGTCAACGAGTACCTCGGCCGGGTGACGTCCGCCGACTACACGGCCAAGACCTTCCGGACCTGGGGCGCGAGCGCCGTCGCCTTCGGCCACCTGCGGCACCTCGAACCGGCGACCCGGCGCGAGCACGACGCGGAGCGCGCCGAGGCTGTCCGGATCGCCGCCGCCCACCTGCACAACACCCCTGCGGTGTGCCGCAAGAGCTACATCCACCCCGCGATCCTCGCCGACGACCGCGCGGAGCTCGACGAGCTGATCGAGCGGTCCGGCGCGAACGCGTCGCGCGCGTCACGCTGGATGGACGCCGACGAGCGCGCGCTCCTGAAGTTCCTGACCGCCGCCGAGGAGACCCGCGAGGCTCCCGCGGCCTGAGGTTAGGGTTGCCGGCGTGCATCACTCCATGGCCGAGGGCGTCCGACGAATCGACTTTCTCCCGTGGGAGTACGACCCCACGTCCCCGGAGGCTGCGGCACAGGCGGCCCGCCAGAGCGAGCTGGTCGCCGGCGGTGCGCGGCTCGGCACCGGCGTCTTCGTCGCGCCGAACGCCGCGGTCTTCTGCGACCGCCTCACGGTGGGCGACCGCACGTACATCGCGGCGCTCGCCTACGTCACGGGCGACCTGACGATCGGCGCCGACTGCTCGATCAACCCCTACGCGGTGGTCCGCGGCGAGATCCGCATGGGTGACGGCGTGCGGATCGGCGCGCACACGTCGATCCTCGGGTTCAACCACAGCATGGCCACCGACCGGCCGATCCACCAGCAGGGTACCTGGAGCAAGGGCATCACGCTCGGCGACGACGTCTGGATCGGCTCGAACGCCACGATCCTCGACGGCGTCACGGTCGGCGACCACGTCATCATCGGCGCAGGCTCCGTCGTCACCAAGGACGTGCCCGACTGGGCGGTCGTCGCGGGCAACCCGGCGCGCGTCCTGCGCGACCGCCGGACGGACACCCGCGAGGACCCGGCCCCGGACCTCGCCCCGGACCTCGCCACGGAGCTGCGGGCCTTCGCGGGGCGCGCCCGTGAGCAGGCCGGCGACCTGCTCGCCCGCTGCTTCGAGGACGGCCGGTTCGTCGACCGGCCGGCGGCGCTCGCGGGAGCCCTCGAGCCCGCCGTCCGGCCGTGGGCCGACGCCGTCGAGGTCGCCGACCTGCTGCTCGACGCGCCGCCGCCGGGCTTCGAGGCGGCGGACCTGGTCCGCCGCCTCACCGCCCGGCAGGATCCCGCGACCGGGCTGATCCCGGCGGGCGACCTCTCCGACGACGGGCTGTCCGGCCCGGCGCCGGCGTCCGACGAGCCGCTCGACCCCATGGACGGCCCCGCGAGCTACCACGTCCTCAGCGTCGGCTACGCGGTCCGGCTGCTCGGCGGGCGGCTGCCGCACCCGATCCGTGCGGTGCACGCGCTGAGCGACCGCGACGTCGTCAGCGCGCTCGAGGCGCGCGACTGGGGCGCGCAGGCGTGGGGGAGCGGCGCCGCCGTCGACGCGCTCGCCACGGCGTGCGCCCTCAACATCGCGGACTTCTCGACGGAGCTGGCCGACGGCGGCGTCGGACCGCTCCACGGGCTCATGGGCTGGCTGTCCGCCTCCGCGAACCCGGAGACCGGCATGTGGGGCGCACCCCAGCCTGCGCCGCGCTGGCTGCAGGCGGTGAACGGGTTCTACCGGCTGACCCGCGGCTCGTACGCGCAGCTCGGGCTGCCGCTGCCCTACCCGGAGGCCGCGATCGACACGGTGCTGGAGCACGCGGCCGACCCCTACCTGGCGACGCCCGAGGGGTACACCGCCTGCAACGTGCTCGACGTCATCCACCCGCTCTGGCTCGCGGCCAGGCAGACCGGGCACCGCCGCGCCGAGGGCGAGGCGTGGGCGCGCGGCCAGCTGCGTCGGGCGCTGCGCAGCTGGGTCCACGGCGCGGGGTTCGCCTTCGCCCCCGCGAGCGGTGGCGCCGACGCCGTCGCCGGGCTCCAGGGCACCGAGATGTGGCTGACCATCGTCTGGCTCCTGGCCGACTACCTCGGCCTCGCGGACGAGCTCGGCTACCGGCCGCGCGGCGTGCACAGCCCGGACCCGCTGGTCCGGCTCACGCCGGTCAGCGACCGCTGATCTGGGCCGGGCTGATCTGGGCCGGAGGGACAGTACGAATCCGGAGTGTGTTGCCCCGAGTGGACAATGTCTACTGACAGCAAGCGACCTCGAATGCGTACCCACTCCCAGGGGTCCATCGCCGTTCAGACGCCGGCGGCGGCAGTGGACCCGCGGACGACGAGCCGCGTGGCCAGCTCCTCACGTGGCGCGACCCGCGACGGTCTGACGTGCGGAAGATCGGCGGGCGGAAGGTCGACGCGCGGGGGGTCAGCGCTGATACGTAGCAGCATCCGCAGCGCCGCCGAGCCCATCTCCGCGATGGGCTGGTGCACCGTCGTGAGCGCGGGAGTCACCCACTGCGCCTCGGGGGAGTCGTCGAAACCCACGACGCTCACGTCCTCGGGGATGCGCAGCCCCAGGGCCGCCGCGGCGTCGTACACCCCGAGCGCCATGGTGTCGGAGCAGGCGAAGACGGCAGTCGGCCCAGGGGTGTCCCGCAGCAGCTGTGCCGCCTGCTCGGCGGAGCTCGCCCGCTGCCAGTCGGTGTGCGCGATGCGCTCGTCGGGCAGCTCGTGGCCGGCCTGGGTCACCGCCGAGCGGAACCCGTCGATGCGGGCCTGGCTGTAGAGGTGCGTGCGCCGTCCGGCCAGCACGGCGAAGCGCCGGTGGCCGAGCGAGAGCAGGTGCTCCGCCGCGGCGCGGCCCCCCGCCCAGTTGGCCGCCCCGACGCTCGCGACGGTGCTGGGCGGCTGCGAGACGGGGTCGAGCAGGACTATGGGCACCCGTGCCGCGGCGAGCGTCGCGAGCTGTTCGGCGGTGGTGTCGACGAGGGCCAGCACCGCGCCCCGCAGCCGCCGCGCGAGCAGGCGCGTGAGCCAGGCGTCGTCCGGCGGCCGGGCCACGGAGACCACCACGTCGACCCCCGCCTCCTCCGCGGCGTGCTCGACGCCGCTGAGCGCGCGGTTGGCCCAGGTGCCCTCGACGCCGCTGAGCACGAGGTCCACGAACGGGGACTGCGCCCCGCGCGTCGCCGCGTCCCGGCCGGACCGCCCGCGGTACCCGAGCTCCGCGACGATGCCCATGACCCGCGTGCGGGTCTCCGCGGAGACGTCGGACCGGCCGCTCAGCACCTTCGACACCGTCGGCACGGTCGTGCCCGCGGCCGCCGCCACGTCCGCGAGCGTCGTCCGGCGTGACTTCTGCATGCGGCGACCTTAGCCACGCCCCGGAAGTTGCGCAACATTCTGCCCTCTTGATCCGGCTCCGCTGGTGCTGTATCAAAGGGGGCGAAGCGATGTGGCACTCCGCCGGGCTCAATGTTGCGCAACTATGGGAGCGAGCTGTACATGAATGCATCGACGAAAAGCGCCCTGATCGTGCGTGGGGGATGGGACGGGCACCAGCCCGTGGAGACCACCGACTCGTTCGTCCCGTTCCTCAAGGAGCACGGGTACGACGTGCGGATCGAGGAGACGACGGCGGTCTACGCCGACGCCGGTTACCTGGCGGACGTCGACGTCGTCGTCCAGACCAACACGATGAACACCATCGAGGGTGACGAGCTGCGCGGCCTGATCGCGGCCGTGCGGAGCGGGACGGGGCTGGCGGGGTGGCACGGCGGGATCGCCGACTCCTACCGGAGCAGCTCCGACTACCTCCAGCTGATCGGCGGGCAGTTCGCCACGCACCCGCCGAAGGCTCCCCCGGAGGAGCTGGCCGGCGAGGCCGCCGACAACTTCCTGCGGCACACGATCGACATCGTGCCGGAGCGGGCCGACCACCCGATCGTCGCGGGGATCTCCAGCTTCGAGCTCACGACCGAGCAGTACTGGGTGCTGTCCGACGACTACAACGACGTCCTCGCGACCACCACCGTCGCCGCCCGCGACTTCGACGCCTGGCACCGGCCCGTCACGAGCCCGGCCGTCTGGACCCGCCAGTGGGGCAGCGGCCGCGTCTTCGTCTCCACGCCCGGCCACGACCTCGCCACGGTCAGCGACCCGAACGTCCGCACCATCATCGAGAGGGGCATCCTGTGGGCCAGCCGTTGAGAGTGGGGATCGTCGGCCTCGGCGCGATCTCCGGCCAGTACCTGTCCGCGTTCGCGCGGCTCGAGGCCGTGCGGGTCGTCGCGGTCGCCGACCTCGACGCGGCCCGCGCTGAGGCGGTCGCCGCGGAGCAGGGCGCGCGGGCGCTGTCGGTCGACGAGCTCGTCTCCGACCCCGAGGTCGACCTCGTCCTCAACCTCACGATCCCCGCCGCCCATGCAGAGATCGCGCTCAAGGCGATCGCCGCGGGCAAGGACGTGTACGGCGAGAAACCGCTGGCCGCCACGCTCGACGACGCGCGTGTGGTCGTCGAGGCCGGCCGGGCGGCAGGGGTGCGGGTCGGCTGCGCGCCGGACACCGTGCTCGGCACCGGCGTGCAGACGGCGCGGGCGGCCATCGACGGCGGCGCCATCGGCGAGCCGGTCGCCGCCACCGCGACGATGATGACGCCCGGCCACGAGCGCTGGCACCCGAACCCCGACTTCTACTACCAGCCCGGCGGGGGCCCGCTGCTGGACATGGGTCCGTACTACGTGACGACGCTGGTCACGCTGCTCGGCCCGGTCGCCTCCGTCGTCGGCACCGCGAGCCACACCCGCGCCACGCGCACCGTCGGTTCCGGGCCGCGCCAGGGCGCCGTCATCCCGGTCGACGTCGACACGCACGTCACCGGGGTGCTCCGGCACGAGTCCGGTGTGCTCTCGACCCTCGTGATGAGCTTCGACTCGGTCGCCACGCGGGCTTCCGAGATCGAGGTCCACGGCCAGACCGGGTCGCTGATCGTCCCGGACCCCAACAGGTTCGACGGCGACGTCCAGCTCCACGAGCTCGACGGCGAGTGGAAGACCCTGCCGCCCAGCGCGGGGTACCGCGACGCGGGACGCGGCTACGGCGTCGCCGACCTCGCGACCACGCCGCCGGGTGCCGCCGCCCGCGCGAACGGAGACGTCGCGTACCACGTGCTCGACATCATGACGTCGCTGCTCGCGTCGGCGGGCAGCGGAACCGCCGTGACCGTCGAGAGCACGTGCGACCGCCCCGCACCCGTTCCGCTGTCGGACGCGCCGGGCGGGACCCGCGCGAGCTGATCAGGGCTCCCCGCCGGAGCTCTCCCGGACGACCAGCCGGTGCGGCGCGAGGATCCCGCGCGGCTCGCCGTCGTCCCCGCCGATCCGCCGGACCAGGGCGGCCATCGCGTACCCCGCGACGGCCGCCTTGTCGGGCGAGACCGTGGTGAGGCTCGGCGTGCTGTACCTGCCGTCCTCGATGTCGTCGAACCCCACGACCGCCACCTGCTCCGGCACCGAGACGCCCGCATCGTGGAGCGCGCGCAGCGCCCCGAGGGCGAGCAGGTCCGAGAAGCAGAACAGGGCGTCGGGCAGCGTACGCCCGCGCAGGATGCGCCGTGTCGCCTCGGCCCCGGCACGCCTGGTGAACGAGTCGACGTAGGCGACGTCCGCCGACGCCCGCGGCGCGCCCGCCATCGCCTCCTCGAACCCGCCCAGCCGCAGCGAGCTCGACGACGCCTGGCTGCGCTGCGCCCCGACGGCCACCACACGCTCCCGTCCGGTGTCCAGCAGGTGCCGGACGGCGTCCCGGGCGGCCACCGAGTTGTCGATCTGGACGTGGTCGAAGCCGGGGTGCGGCTCCTCGCCCAGCAGCACCACCGGCCGCTGCGTCCTGGACGCCCTGGACAGGTCGCCGTCGGTCAGCGCGAGCGGGCTCACGAGGAGGCCGTCGAACACCGCCTTCGTGTCGGCGCGCGCGAGCAGCTCGCGCTCGCGTTCCCGCACGCCGGCGGTCTGCTCGATCATCAGCGTGTACCCGTGGCGCCGGCCTTCCTCGCCGAGCTTGCGGGCGAGCTCCGCGAAGTACGGGTTGTCCAGGTCCGGGACCACCAGCGCGACCATGCCCGACCGCCCGGACCGCAGCATCCGCCCGACCTCGCTCGGCCGGTAGTCCAGCTGCTCGATCGCGGCGAGCACCCGCTCGCGCGTGCCGGGGGAGACCTGCACGGTGCCGTTGACGACGTTCGACACGGTGCGTGCCGACACGCCCGCGAGGCGAGCGACGTCCTCGCGTCGGCCCACTGCGTGTCGGACCACTGCGCGCCTCCTTTGGCGACGTCCTGCGAGACGCCCAGGTCTCACCTGGGCCGCGGCAAGCGTAGGTCCCGCGCGGGCCGGCCGCCGAGGGTAATTCAGGCGGGCGGACGGCGAGCGCACATCGGATTGGGCCGCTCCTGCCCGCGCCGTTACGGTGAGCCCATGCCATCGGTCAAACAGTTTCAGGTCACCTTCGACTGCGCGGATCCGGAGCGGGTAGCCCGGTTCTGGTGCGAGGTTCTCGGGTACGTCGTCCCGGCGCCTCCGGAGGAGTTCGCCACCTGGGACGCCTACAACGACTCGCTGCCGGCCGAGGAGCGGGGTGCGGCGTTCGCCTGCCTCGACCCCGACGGCGTCGGACCGCGGCTGTACTTCCAGCGCGTTCCCGAGGGCAAGATCGTCAAGAACCGTGTGCACCTCGACGTGCGGGCAGGTACGGGCCTCGTGGGCGACGAGCGCCTCGCGGTCCTCGAGGCCGAGGCCGCACGGCTGATCGCGCTCGGCGCCACGCACGTGCTGACGCAGCTCGCCGACGAGGAGAACGAGTCCTGCATCACGCTGCAGGACGTCGAGGGCAACGAGTTCTGCATCGACTGACGGCTCGACTGACGGTACTCCGGCGGCTCGACCGGCGTCCGCCGGGGTACCGTCTGCTCCATGCGTCTGGGCGTTCTCGATATCGGGTCCAACACAGGACATCTGCTGGTGGTCGACGCCCATGGTGGCGCGGCACCGCTCCCTGCCTCCTCGTACAAGCAGCCGCTGCGGCTCGCCGAGCACCTGGACGACGACGGCGCCGTCAGCCCGGCGGGCGTCGAGGCCCTCGTGGAGTTCACCGCGGAGGCCGTGCGCCTGGCGGAGGACCGGGGCTGCGCCGAGACGCTGGCGTTCGCGACATCGGCGGTACGCGACGCCGTGAACTCCGAGACCGTGCTCAAGACGGTGTACGAGCGCACCGGGGTGCGGCTCGGGGTGCTGAGCGGCGAGGACGAGGCCCGGCTGACGTTCCTGGCGGTGCGCCGCTGGTTCGGCTGGTCGGCCGGGCGGCTCGCCGTGTTCGACATCGGCGGCGGCTCCCTCGAGATCGCGGGCGGCGCCGACGAGGCGCCCGACGCCGCGTGGTCGCTCCCGCTCGGGGCGGCGCGCCTGGCGCGCAGCCACTTCGGCGTGGCACCCGACGCCGAGGCGCTGCGCGCCCTGCGCCGCGACCTCCGCGCCGAGATCGCCCAGAACGCCGGGACGCTGCTGCGGGCGGGACGACCAGACCGCGCCGCCGCGACGTCCAAGACGTTCCGTTCGCTCGCGCGCATCTGCGGCGCGGCGCCGGCCGCGGACGGTCCGCTCGTGCGCCGGGTGCTGCCGCTCGACGCGCTGCGGGACCGGATCGACGAGCTGACGCGCACGAGCCTCGACGACCTGGCCCGGCTGCCCGGGGTCTCGCCGAGCCGGGCCCACCAGATAGTGCCCGGCGCGCTCGTCGCGGAGGCGTGCATGGACGTCTTCGACCTGACCGAGCTCGAGATCTGCCCCTGGGCGCTGCGCGAGGGCGTGATCCTGCAGCGGCTCGACCAGATGCCGCACATCGCCCTCGGCTAGGGCGCGCTCAGTCCGGCGAGCTGCGCCATCCGTGCCACGCCTGCCGGCGCGTTCCGCTTCAGTCGCGTGACGGCGTCGGCAACGGAGGCCCGGTCCATGTCGTCCGGTCCGATCCGTGAGGGGTTGAGGACCGTCGTGTTCGCCCACGCGCGGATCTCCGGGTCGGCGCCGAACGACAAGGACGCCCGGTTGCCCAGCACCTGCATCGTCAGCCAGTCGGCCGGCGTGTTGCTGTACGGGGTCGGCGGGCACAGTGCGTTCTTCTCGGCGTCGTCGCCCCGCGTGGCCTCGACGAACCCCGCGAGGGCGGACCCGAAGCACGGGAACCCCGTCCGGATCGGCTGAAGCGTGATCGTCTCGCCCCAGATGGGGACCAGCGGTGGGTACCTCAGTCCCGGTGCGGCGCAGTGCACGACGACGGAGCCTCGTCCCGTGACCACGTCACCGCCGTCGAGCACTATGCGGTCGGGCTCGGCGCGGCGGATGTGCCCGAGCCGGACGACGTTCTCGATGGTGCGCAGCTCGTCGCGCTCCCACCGCGCGAGCGTCGGCGTCTTGGCCATCGTCGGCGTCACGGAGCGGTCGAGGCGCAGCACGATGCCGAGATCCTCGAGCCGGAGGAAGAGGTCGTCGGGCGTGGCAGCCTCCGCCGCCGCGCCCAGGAGGTCGGCGGCCATACCGAGGAAGATCGCGGGGTCCGGCTGGATGACCGCACGGTTGAGCATCCACGGGTCGCGCGGCCGCACCCAGCAGATCGCGTCGGGGTCGACGCCCTGGGCGAGGAGCCAGATGCACGCGTCGGTCGCCGTCTTGCCCGAGCCGGCGACGACCCACCGGTCGGGCATGCCGCTGAGCTCGAGCGACGGCATCGTGCCGACCGGCACGACGCGCGCACCGTCGACGGCGAAGGGTGGCGGGGTCGTGGCCGGGATGCCTGGCGAGAGGTACCGCGCGTCGACGACGCGACGCCGGACGCGCACGTCGACGGACCTGCCGGTGTCGAGCGAACGGAGCGTCCCGCCGCCCGTGTGCTCGTGTCCCGGGTAGAACGTGACCCGGTCCGAGGCGAGCAGCCGGTCGACGAGGACCTTCGCGTAGTAGGCGGTGATCTCGGCGCCGGTGGCCCGCTCGTGCAGGCCCACCTCCGGACCCTGGGTCTGGAGCCGCCCGGTGCCCAGCGGCGTCGACGCGACGCCGTAGAACTCCGACGCCTGGTGCAGGCGGACGAACGGGTAGACGTCGAGCCAGTGGCCACCCGCGCCCACGCGCCGGTCGGTAAGGACGACGCGCGCCCCGGGGTCGTGGTCGATGACGGCGTCGACGAACGCCATCCCGGCGGCACCGGCGCCCACGACCAGATAGTCGGCCTCCGTCGCGTGAGCCATACCGTCCACTGGAGCACCGTCCCGACCGGGGAGCAACCGGCGGCACGGGTGAACCTGGCCGGATCAGCCGACGCCCAGGGAGTCCGACCGGCGGCCGTCGCGTGTGCCGAGCACGCGGGGGAACGTGCGCACCGGACCCACCACGCTCACCCCGACGAGCTCGCCGGGCGCGGGCGCGTCCACACCGAGGACGCGGGAGCGGAGCAGGTCCCGGGACTCGCCGCCCGTGACGTCCAGCTCGACGACGGCGTCGTGCCCGAAGTAGGCGACGTCGCGCACGACGGCGTCCAGCTCGCCTGCGCCGGGCCGGGTCAGGGTGAGCTGCTCGGGGCGGATCATCACGTCCACGTCGCCGTCGGACCCGTGCGCCGTCGGCAACGTCCCGAGCCGGCAGGCGACCCTGCCGTCGGACGCGCTCCCGGCGACCAGCAGAGCGTCACCGAGGAACTCCGCGACCTCGGCGTCGACCGGCTCGCGGTAGACGGTCCGGGGACTGGCGACCTGGCGGAACCGGCCGGCCTTGAGGATGGCGACCTCGTCGGCGAACGAGAGCGCCTCGCCCTGGTCGTGCGTGACCAGGACCACCGTGGCACCGGTCGCGCGCAGTGCCCGGGCGGTCGCCTCGCGCGTAGCGGTCCGCAGGGCCGTGTCCAGCGAGGAGAACGGCTCGTCGAGCAGGATCAGGCCGGGGCGGGGGGCGAGCGCCCGGGCCAGGGCGACCCGCTGCTGCTGGCCGCCGGAGAGCTGGTGCGGATGCCGCTCCGCGACCGCCGCGGGCAGGCCGACGAGGTCGAGCAGCTCGAGCACGCGGTCGTGGTGGCGCTGCCGCGGCCAGGGCAGCCCGAAGGCGATGTTCCCGGCGACCGAGAGGTGCGGGAAGAGCGCGCCGTCCTGCCGGACGTAGCCGACGCCCCGGCGCTCGGGCGGCAGCCACGTGCCGGGGCCCGCGACGGTCCGGCCGTCGACCGTGACCGTGCCCGTCGTCGGCCGCAGGAAGCCCGCGACCACGCGCAGGAGCGTGGTCTTGCCGCTGCCGGAACCGCCCAGCACCGCCGTCGTCGAGCCCTCGGCGACGGTGAGGGCGACGTCGTCGAGCACCGTCTCCCGGCCGTACCCAGCGCTCACGCCATGGATCTTGAGCTCGCTCATCGCTCCTCCCTCATCTCTCTTCCAGGATCTGCCGCCGCAGCAGGACGGTGAGTGGTACCGATATGGCGATCATCACTGCGGCGTAGGGCGCTGCGGCCGCGTAGTCCAGCTCGCTCGCCTCGCGCCAGAATGCCAGGGCGAGGGTGTCCGTCCCGGTGGGAGCCAGCAGAAGGGTAGCGGTCAGCTCGGTGCTGACCGCGAGGGCCACCAGCACCAGACCCGTGAGCGCCGACGGCGCGACCAGCGGCAGCACGACCCGGACGAGGGTCGCCGGCCCGCTCAGCCCCAGGGAGCGCGAGGCCTCCGAGAGCTCGGGCCGGGCGGCGGCGAGGCCCGCGCGCAGCGAGACCATCGCGCGGGGCAGGAACAGGATGGTGTAGGCCAGGATGATGAGCCCCACCGTCTGGTAGACGGGCCGGGCCCAGCGGACGGCGAGCGTGACCAGGGCCAGCCCGACGACCACCCCGGGCAGCGCGCTGGCGACGAAGGTCGCCC
Organism: Promicromonospora alba; assembly: GCF_042654905.1. Lineage (NCBI taxonomy): Bacteria > Bacillati > Actinomycetota > Actinomycetes > Micrococcales > Promicromonosporaceae > Promicromonospora > Promicromonospora alba. The sequence continues at coordinate 146,078 of NZ_JBHSFI010000002.1, read as the reverse complement.
GCTCGAGCAGGAGGGTCAGGCCCGAGCGGTGGCGGTTCAGCAGCCAGGCCCCGGGCAGGGCGGCGACGACGGCCGCGACGGCACCCAGTACCGCGAGACCGAGGGTGCTCAGCGTGACCCGCACCAGGCCGGCGGCGTCGAGCCCGTCACCGTCGCCGAGGCCGTGGAGCAGCCACCGGATGACGGTCGCCACCGGGACGGCGACCGAGAGGGCGACCAGGGCACCGAGGAAGACGAGCGCGGGCGCCGTCCAGCCGCCGAGGACGGCGGGCACGGCCCGCCGCTGGACGCCCGACCCGACCCGGGCCACGCGGTGCCGGCCCCGGGCCAGCAGGTCGAGCACGAGCGCCACCAGGCACAGCGTGAGCAGCACCGACGCGAGCAGGCTGCTGGACGTGCTGCTGAACCCGACGGCGTACTGCTGCATGATCGCCGTGGTGAAGGTCTGGAACCGCATCATCTCCAGCACGCCGTACTCGGCCAGGAGGTGGAGCGCCACCAGCAGCGCGCCGCCGCTCAGCGCCGGCCGCAGCCGCGGCAGCACGGTACGCACGACGGCGGCGGCGGGCGAGAGGCCGAGCGAGCGTGCCGCCTCCTCGTCGCCGGGGTCCAGCGTCCGCAGCATGGCCGCCACCGGGAGGAACACGAACGGGAAGTACGCCAGCGTCGTGACGAGGGCCGCGCCGCCGAAGCCGTCGAGCCACGGCGCCACCGTGACCCAGGCGTAGGCGCTCACGAACGACGGCACGGCCAGCGGGGCCAGGAGCAGCGTGCGCCACACCCCGGCCCCGGGCAGGGCGGTGCGCTCGACGAGCCACGCCGCGGCCACGCCCACGACGACGGTGGCCGGCACCGTGACGGCGAACAGCAGCCCGGTGTTCGTGAGCAGCTCGCCGACGCGGGGGCGCAGCAGGTAGCGCGCGGCCTCGCCCGGGTCGGCGGAGAGCGCGTCGGGGACGACGACGAGCAGGGGCAGGAGGGCGAGCGCGGCGACCAGCGCCGCGCCCACGGCGACGCCCCGCGCCCCGAGACTCTGCGCCCCGAGACCCTGCGTCCTAGAGGATGCCGGCATCCGTCATCATCGTGAGGACGTCGTCCGAGTTGAGGGTGAACGGGTCGACCGGCGGAGCGTCGAGCTCCGCCAGCGGCGGCAGCGCGGGGTCGGACTCGACGCCGGTGCCGACCGCGTACTCCATCGACCCGCTGTCGACCAGCACCTCCTGACCCTCCGGGCTGGTGATGTAGGCCAGGAACTGCTGGGCCTCGTCGGGCTTGTCCGAGGAAGCGAGCACGCCGCCGGCCGAGAGGCTGACGAACGCGCCGGGGTCCTGGTTGCCGAAGTAGTGCAGCGCGGTGTTCGCGCTGCCCTCCTTGTCCTCGGCCTGGTCGCGGTACCAGTAGTAGTGGTACATGATCCCGACCGGGACCTCGCCGGCGTTGACGGCCTGCATCGTGGCGATGTTGTTCTGGTAGACGTCGGCGTTCTCGGCCAGCGCGTCGAGCCAGGCCTGGGTCTCCTGCTCGCCCTGGTCCGACAGCATGCCGGCCACGATGGCCTGGAAGTCCGCACCGCCGGGCGCCGCGCCCCACCGGCCGGCCCACTCGGGGTCGGCGAGGTCCATGATCGACGCCGGGAGCTCGTCCTCGCCGATCTCGTCCGTGTTGTAGATGAGCACCGTCGACCGGGCGGCCATCGCCGTCCATTGCCCCGACGACGGCGCCATGCCCTCGCCGACCTGCGCCAGGGTCTCCTCGTCCACGGGCTCGAGGAGGCCCGCGCGTTCCACGATCGTCATCGCCGGTGAGTTCTCCGTCAGGAAGACGTCGGCCGGCGACGCCTCGCCCTCCTCGACGATCATGTGCCCCATGGAGGCGTCCTGGCCCTCCCGCACCTGGGTCTTGATGCCGGTCTCCTCGGTGAAGGCCTGCGCCCAGGCCTCGGTGACGTTGCGGTGCTGGGAGGAGTAGATCTGCAGCGCGTCGGCCTGCGCCTCGAAGGGCTCGTCGCCGGACCCACCAGATCCGCCGGATCCGCCACCGCAGGCGGCGAGCGCCAGCGGCAGGGTCAGGGTGAGCAGGGCGGCGGCGCCGAGGTGTCGTCTCTGGGGCACTGGAGTGTCTCGTCTCTGGGTTCTACGGCGGGGGTCTTCAGCGGGGTTCTTCGGCACGGTCTTCAGCGGCTCGGTCGGAGCAGCAGGTCCTGCAGCCGCCGGACCGGCCGGTCGGCGAGGTGCCAGATGAGGCAGCCGGCGGCGAGCGCGGTCAGGGTGGCGCCGAGGGCGTGCGGGATCAGGTCCAGGATCGGGAACTGGACCAGGTAGACGTACAGCGAGGCCGACGCGAGCAGGCCGACGACGGGCACGGCCCAGGCGGGAAGGCGCACCTCGCGGACGAACGTCAGCAGCGCGATGCCTAAGAGGATGGTGGCGTTGCGCACGGGGTCGTCGGGGAAGAACGTCGCCCCGCCGGCGACGGCGATCGCGAGCGTGAGCAGGCGGCGTCGGCGGGTGTCGGCATATGCGACGGCGGCCCCGACCGCGAACAGCCAGAACGTCGTCGGCATGATCCCGCGCAGCACGCCCTCCCCGAGGAAGAGAATGAGGAAGCGGGGCACGAGAGCGACAAGGGTGACGACCGCCGCGACGCGCCACGGCTGCGACCGCCAGGCGCGGCCCACCCACGGCACGGCGAGGATCGCCGCGAGCGTGACCGTGCACGCGATCAGCGCGTCGACGAACCACAGCTCGTTGCGGAACCCGTACGCGACGTCGCCGAAGATCCAGTTGACGAGCAGCACGTTGGCCCACCCGTAGCGGTCCTGGACGACCATGCCGAACAGCGCCACGGCGGCCGTGGGCATGGCGACGCCGATCAGCGTGCGGGTGCTCGCCCGCCACCGGCCGCGCGCCGTGGGCATCGACAGGCCGAACCGGGCCGCGTTGAAGCCGGCGACCGCGAGCAGGGTGTGCGCGCCGCCCAGGACGTGGAAGAGGTCGGCGTGGGAGCCGCAGATGATGACGACGGCGATCGCGCGGAGCAGCACCGAGGTCTCGACGCTGCGCCACCAGCGCCCGCGCTGGGGTGCGCTGTCGGCGAGTCCGGTGCCGTCGGTAAGGCCGGTGCCCGGTAGGTCGACGGAACCTCCCCGCTCGACCAGCTCGCCGAGCGGGCGGTGGTGCCAGCCCGGCGGCAGCGGGCCGACGAGCCGTTCGAGCCCGACGGAGGCCTGCACGTGGCTGAGCGAGTCGCCGCCGTGCTGGACGAAGCTGCGACCGAGGTCGACGGCGTCGAGCCCGAGCACGTCGCCGACGGCGCGGGCCACGCGCTCGGCGAGCGTCGGGCCCTTCGTGCGGGGCTCCTGAGGTGGCTGCTCGTCCGGCCGCGCACCGCGGACGAGCGCGGCGCAACCGAGGCGGTCCACCTTGCCGTTGGGCAGCCGGGGCAGGTCGGCGACGGCGACCGCGACGGAGGCGGGGGAGAGCCCCGACGCGTCGCCGGCCAGCCGCCGGACGAGCGCGGCCGTCTCGACGGGTACCGCGCCCGGAGCCGGCTCGACCAGCACGGTCAGACCGGCGTCGTCGCCTCCTACGCAGGCGACGTACCCGGCGGACTCGAGTGCCGACTCGACCATCGTCAGGTCGATCCGCAGCCCCATGACCTTGACGAACCCCGAGCGCCGTCCGACCAGGCGCAGCAGGCCGTCCGGGCCGATGCGCCCGAGGTCGCCGGTCCGCAGCTCGGACAGCATCGCGCCGAGCGCGAGGTCGTCGGGGTGCTCGGCGTAGCCCATCATCACGCCGGGACCGCGCACCACTACCTCGCCGGAGCCCTCGGACGCCTCGGGCACTGTCGTGTCGAGGTGCAGGGACGTCCCGGCCACGGGCCGCCCGACGGCGTCGGGGTTGTCCGCCACGAGGGCCGGGTCGAGCACGCAGATGCGGGCCGTGGCCTCGGTCTGCCCGTACATCACGGCGAGCTCCCACCCCTGCCGCCGGCCCAGCGCGGCGGTACGCAGGACGCGGTCGGGGTGCATCCGGCCGCCGGCCTGGGCGAGCAGCCGCAGCGACGGGTGCGGCCGTTCGAGGGCGCCGGTGGACTCCAGGAGCTCGACCGTGTGCGGTACGACCGCCATCGTCGTGACGCCCAGCTCGTCGACCGTGTTCCACAGGTCCTCGGTCAGGACCGATCCCTCGTCCAGCACCACCGAGGCGCCCGCGACCAGGTGCGAGTGCAGCACCGAGAGCCCGAAGCAGTAGTGGAGGGGAAGGCTCGTGATCGCCCGGTCGTCCGCGGTGATCCGCAGCGCCGCGGCGATCGCCAGGGCGTTGCTGCGGACGTTCTGCCGGGACAGCCGGACGAGCTTGGGCGAGCCGGTGCTCCCCGACGTGCTCAGCAGGAGGGCGAGATCCGGGTGCAGCAGATGGCGAGGGGCCGCCGTGAGCAGGTCGAACGGTCGCTCCGGATCGCCGGTAGCGGTGACGTCCGGCAGGTAGCGGTCCAGGATCGTGCCGGTGCGGGCGTCGTCGGGCGTGACGAGCGCGACGTGGCCCGCCTGGAGCGTGGCCAGGTACGCCGTCACGCTCGCGAGGTCCGGCCGGAGCGCCAGGTGGACGAGCCGGCGGCCGTCGGCGACGCCCGGGAGCAGGCCGGCGACGTCGGCGACCCTGCGCCGGAGCTCCTCGTGGGACAGGCCCTCGCCCGAGGCGGTGAGCAGCGCGAGCCGCCCGGACGCCTCGTCGGCGACCGGATCGGCCGACGAAAGAGCGCCACGGCTCGGGGCCGCAGCGGGCGGGAGGGCGGTCAGCACGAAGGGAATGCTAACCTAACTTGAGTGTTTCCTTGACAAGAGGTGAAAGTCGTGAGCACCGAGGTCTGGTGGTCCTCGCTGGCCGCTGCGGACCGGGATCTGCTCGGCCTGCTCGACGCCGCTGAGCGCGCGCGGGTCGAGTCGCTGGTCCGGTCCGCCGACCGCGGCCGGTCCCTGATCAGTGCGGCGATGCTGCGCACCGCGGTCGCGGCTCACCTCGGGATCGCGCCGGCCGACGTCGTGGTGGACCGCACCTGCGCCGAGTGCGGCGGTCCGCACGGGGCGCCGCGGATAGTGGGTCGGGGCGCGGAGGTTCCCTCGGTCTCTGTCTCGCACTCCGGGCTCCTAGCCGTGGTCGCGCTGGTCCCGAGCGGGCCCGTCGGCGTGGACGTGCAGCGGCTCGCCGACCTCGGCGACCCGGCGGACGGGCACGCGTGGGCGACGAGGGAAGCCTTGTTCAAGGCGGGGAAGCCGGCGCGGGGGGACGTCGCGATCTCCGGGCTCCGCCCGCCCCTGCCGGGCTATGCGGCGGTCCTCGTGTCGCCCGCCGGGCCGGCGAGCGCGCCTCGGATCACGTACTGGCCCCGGCCGATCCGCGCGTAGGGCACGCGGCACGGCTCTCGGCGTCGGACGGCGGACGGTGAGGAAAAAGCGCCGCGAACGTAACGCCGCGGCTCGCGAGGCGAAACCCGGGTTCGCGACCCTTCCGGGGAAGGGCGCCACCGCATGGTGGCGCTCTGACCAACGTGCTCCACCTTGCTCTGACCACGGCAGCCGCCCCCTGGAACTGGGAGAACCATGACCCACGTGAAGCCCGCGGACCTCGTGACCCGCATGATCGACGCCGGCGAGGCGAAGGTGCACCTGTCGACGAGGGACACGCTGATCCGGGCGTTCATGGGTGCGGCGCTGCTCACGATCGCCGCTGCGTTCGCCGTGACGGTGTCCACGCAGACGGGGGAGCCGCTGCTCGGCGCGATCCTGTTCCCGGTCGGCTTCATCATGCTCTACCTGCTGGGGTTCGACCTGCTCACCGGCGTCTTCACGCTCGCGCCGCTGGCGTGGCTGGCCAAGCGGCCGGGGGTCACCGTCGGCGCGGTGCTGCGCAACTGGGGCCTGGTGTTCGTGGGGAACCTGGCGGGCGCGATCATGGTCGCCGTCCTCATGGCCATCTACTTCACGTACGGCTTCTCGACCGAGCCCAGCGAGGTCGGCCAGGCGATCGGGGTGATCGGCGAGGGCCGGACCGTCGGCTACGCCGACCACGGCGCGGCCGGCATGCTCACGCTGTTCGTGCGCGGCGTGCTGTGCAACTGGATGGTGTCGACGGGCGTCGTGTTCGCGATGATCTCCACGAGCGTGATCGGCAAGGTCGCCGCCATGTGGATGCCCATCATGCTGTTCTTCTACATGGGCTTCGAGCACTCGATCGTGAACATGTTCCTGTTCCCGTCCGGCCTGCTGCTCGGCGCCGACTTCACGATCATGGACTACCTGGTCTGGAACGAGATCCCGACGGTCATCGGCAACCTGGTCGGCGGGCTCACCTTCGTCGGGCTGGTCATGTACGCCACGCACTACCGGACGGCGCCGAGCCGGCGTCCGGTAGCGCTCGTCGAGACCGCGGCCGAGCCGACGCCGGAACGGGAGCGCGAACTGGTCTGACCCGTCCCCGTTCGGGGAGGCGGATACTGGCGGTATGTCGGTTGTCACGAACCCCGTCGAACGCCTGCGGGCCCGGGTGGGGGACGCGGTGTTCACGCGGGTCGCCGGGCCCGGTGGGTACGAGGCGCGGGACCGGATCCACCTCACGCCCGGGCCTCGCTGGTTCCCGCCCGACAGCCCCATCCGGCTGGTCCACGGCGACTCGGCGACGTTCGTCGGCGGGCTGCGGGCGCTGCTGCTCCAGTCGCTGCACCCGCTCGCGATGGCGGGCGTGGCCGGCCACTCCGGCTACCGCGGGGACCCGTGGGGACGCCTCGCGCGCACCTCGACCTTCCTCGGCTACACGACCTTCGCGACGGCGGAGCACGCCCAGGAGATGGTCGACCGCGTGCGCGCCGTCCACGCACGCGTGCGAGGCAAGGCGCCGGACGGACGCACGTACCGCGCGAGCGACCCGCACCTGCTCACGTGGGTGCACGTCGCGGAGGCCGACTCGTTCCTGACCGCGCACCAGCGCTACGGCGTGCGGCCGCTCGACCCGACCGAGGCGGACGAGTACGTCGCGCAGTCGGGCCGAGTCGCGCGGGCGCTCGGCGCGGAGGACGTCCCGGAGACGGTGGCCGAGCTGGCCGACCGCCTGGCGTCCTACCGCGGCGAGCTGGAGGCCACGCCCGCGGCGCTCGACACCGCGCGGTTCCTGCTGCGGGAGCCGCCGCTGCCCTGGTCCGCCCGAGGGCCCTATTACCTGCTGGCCGCGGGGGCGGTGGCGCTCCTGCCCGGCTGGGCCCGCGCCGAGCTCGACGTGGACACCCGGTTCAGCCGGGTCCTGGGCGGCCCCGCCGGGGGAGTCGCCGTCCGGGCCGTGCGCTGGGGCATGGACAGCGTCTCCCGCCAGGGCCGCCGATGGTGACCCGGCGGGTGCGTCAGCCGAGCGGATCCGCCAACGGCAGGTCGGCGATCGCCTCGGTGATCCCCTTCCGGTCATAGCTGCCGGTCGGCAAGGTTGCCGCGTGCGCGTGGCGGACGACCCCGTCCCGGTCGACCAGGAGGCTGCCCGACTGCTGCATGGCGCCGAACACCTTCCGCATCAGCCCCACCGACTCGTGGGGCGAGCCGTGCCGGCCGGTCACCACCTCGAACGGCAGCTCACGGCGTGCCTGCCAGGCCGCTGCCTCGCTCCGGCCCTCGGGGACGACGATCAGTACGCGGATGTCGGCCGCTGCCAGGTCGGCGGCCCGGGCGGCAAGGTCCTTGACGTGCATGGCGCAGACCGGGCAGGTGACCGAGCGCATGAAGTAGAGCAGCACGCTGGCCGTGCCGCGGTAGTCGGCGAGGCGGACGGGGCGCCCAGCGGTGTCTTCGAGCTCCAGGTCGGGGAGCACGGATCCGGTTTCGAGCATGAGGTCTCCAGGTGAGGTGGTGGTGAGGTGGTGGGGTCGTTCGTCAGCTGTGACGTCAGCCGTGCAGCAGCAGCTCGCGGACCGTCGTCCGGGCTCGGTGCAGGCGGGACTTCATGGCGGGCGTGCTCAGGCCGAGCGCGTCGGCGACGGCCTTGCCGGGGTAGCCCTGGACGTCCCGCATGATCAGGACCCGGCGTTGGTCGGCGGGCAGCTGGGCGACCGCCGCGGCCACCCGTTCCGCCTCGAGCCGCTGCAGGACGTCGTCCTCCGCCGAGACCGTGGTCTCGGGCGGCACCAGCTCCGGGTCGCCGCGCAGCGCCTGGCGGGCGCGCCGCAGGCACTCGTTGCGCACTATCCGGAACATCCACGATACGAGCGCGCCGGAGGCTCGCAGGGTCCCGATCTTGCGGTACAGGATGATGAGGGCTTCCTGCGCGGAGTCCTCGGCGTCCTCGGGTGTTGCGCACAGGGTGCGCGCGAACCGCTGCACGTGCGGGTGCGATCCCGAGACCAGGGCTGCGATCGCGGCAGCGTCTCCACCCTGCGCGGCGACGATCAACGACTCCCGGGGCCAGCTGGTCTCAGCCATGCCTCGGCCCCCGCCCCGGGGCGGCCCCGACCACTGTGCAGGCGTTCAACGCGACCTCCTCCGGTGCCGAGCGTGTCCCGGCCCCTATAAGAGTCGGCACGAGGGCAAAAGGATTCAGGGCGTCGCCGCAGCTCGCTTGGGGGTCGGTTGGTTCGGCCCAGCGGACGCCGTGTCGCGGGGGGTGCCGCAGCGCCAGCAGGTGCCCGTCGGGGACTCGTTGAGGGCGCCGCACTCCGCGCAGACCTCGGAGAGCCAGCAGGCAGCGTCGCCGCCGTCGGGTCCGCTCGTGGGGCGGGATGGGTCGGGCACGGTCCCTCCTCGTGGTCGACCAGTCGTTCTGGTGTCGATCGTCCCACGGGATGACCCGAGGCGCGTCGGCCGTGGCACGGCTCAGAGATCAGGCCGGTGCAGATGGGCCGGCGCGAGGTCGAGCCGGCCGCGCCGGGCGCGCGGCGAGCCGGGGGAGCGGCGCAGGACCGTGAGGCTCACGCCCGGCGGGATGTCCCAGCCGGCCGGGTCGACGTCGGGCTGGCCGCCGGTGGCGCCGACCTCCAGGAACACCTGGCCGTAGGCGCATCGTGGCATGAGCCCGAGGAGCTTCTGGAGCTCGGGAGCGTCGTGTGCGTCGCCCGCCTTACCTAACACCAGATCGGTCGCCCGGGCAATGATCCGGCTCTACGTGACCAGCGGGTACGGCGTCGCCCGGCTCACCCGCTGGAACTGGCGGTAGAAGTCCCCGATGACCGCGGCCAGCGGCGCATGCTTGACCAGGAGTGCCGCGATGCCGGCGGGCGCTCCCTCCGGGGTCACCCCCTCGGCGCAGGAGCGCACGAACTCCCTGCGCTCCTGGGGCCCATAGCCGTACAGGGCGACGGTCAGCCAGTTCACCAGGTGCGTGAGGGCGAGGTTCCGGTCGTACCCGCGGTGCTCGTCGAAGAAGGCGGCCTCGGCCTGGCCGAGCTCGAAGCCGGACGAGATCGCGAGCCCGTAGTCGGCGAAGTCGAGCCGCTGTCCGTCGGTCAGGATGTTCTGGAAGTGGGCGTCGAAGTGCAGCAGCCCGCGGGTGTTCATGAACGAGATGCCGGCGTCCAGCTCGTCCTCCACCATGGCGCAGGCCTGCTCGGCGACCTCGCCACCGGCGTCGACCTGGACGCCAAGCCAGTCGTGCAGGTTCTGCGGGACGTACTCCAGGAACAGCACGAGGCTCGCCGAGGACTCCCGCAGGGCCTCTATCCGACGCCGTACCTCCGTGCTGCCTCCCCAGTAGTCGACGGCCCGGTCCACGTCGGCCAGCTCCTCGGGGAGCGGCTGGCCGCCGTCGGGCAGCACCCGCCAGTGGTGCATCAGGGGGAAACCCTCGTAGTCGCCAGCGATCACCCAGTTCGTCGTCATGATCTGTGCGGCCAGCTCGCGCCAGGCGCCGAACCCCGGTCCGCCGATGGTGCCGACGCCGTAGTGGCAGAAGATCGGCAGCCCGAAGAGGTCTGCGGTCGAGCGGACGTTCTCGGGCCGGAGCTCGAGGTCGGTCAGGCGCACCTGCTTGACGAACACCGGGGTCCCCTCGACCTCCAGCAGGACCGTCTTCCCGCCGATGCCGGAGCCGATGGGCGTGGCGGCGTCCACGAGCTCGCGCAGCCTGCGGTCGCTGCACAACGACAGTGCTGTGGACGCGGCGCCGTGGGCGGCGAGACGGGCTGTGCGGGACATGGCCGTCAGCCTCTCACGTGCACAGATGGCGCCGCCGCGCGCGCCGCCCTTGCCTAACCAGCGCGTTCACGGCAGAGTCTGTGGTGACGCACCTCACACCGTCGTGAGGCGCGTCGCCAACGGAGGTGCCCGATGACGACCACCGAATTTGCGACGCTCCGCCGTTCGATCGAGCAGCTGCGCCAGAGCGTGGCCGTGGTGCGCAGCGCGTTCGGCGACGCGCCGGAGGTGCGCCGGCTCGTGAACGACCTGGAGCGGCTGGAGATCGACGCCGCGGAGCTCCTGTCGGCGGAGCCCGTGCGGCAGGTGAGGACCCCGGGGCGCGTGCCCGAGCACGTCGTCGTGCCCGACACCCCGCTGGACGAGGCGATGTTCAGCGATGCCGACGACGAGGGGCTCGGCGGCTACCACGGCGACCGCTCGTGACGACCACCGCACGCGGCGAGGGCGGGCGAAGGGTCGGCGCGCGCGGTGTGGACAGTCCGGGCCGGGCCGCCGTCGAGGCGCGCACGCTGCGGAGCGACCGGTGGTGGCTGCCCCCGCTCGCGACCACGGTCGGCATCCTGATCTTCCTCGTCTACGCGACCGTGCGGGCCTTCCAGCAGCAGTACTTCTTCGCGGACGAGCGGTACCTGACGCCGTTCTACTCGCCCTGCGTCTCGTTCGGGTGCGCGTCGGAGCCGGGCTCGTCGCACTTCGGGATGTTTCTCCCGGACCACCCCCTGCTGCCGTACGCGGCGCTGACCCTGCCGTTCCTGCTGCTGTTCCGGCTGACCTGCTACTACTACCGCAAGGCGTACTACCGCTCGTTCGCGCTGGCCCCCGCGGCGTGTGCGGTGCCTGAGCCGCACGCGACGTACCACGGCGAGACCCGCTTCCCGCTGGTCCTGCAGAACTCCCACCGGTACTTCTTCTACGCCGCGGTGGTCATCTCGGTGATCAACACCTACGACGCGCTGGTCGCGTTCCGGCATCCGACGGACGGGTTCGTCGTGGGCGTGGGCAACCTCGTGCTGCTCGTGAATGTGGTGCTGCTGTGGTGCTACACGGCGTCGTGCCACTCGTGCAGGCACGTGATGGGCGGCCGCCTCACGCACTTCTCGAAGCATCCCGTGCGGTACCGGCTCTGGACGTGGGTTTCCGCGCTCAACACGCGGCACGCGCAGTTCGCGTGGATCACTCTCGCCTCGCTCATCCTGACCGACCTGTACGTCGCGCTCGTCGCGAGCGGGACCATCACCGACCTGCGACTCATCGGATAACTGGACAGGAGCCGGCCCTTGACGGAGATCGAACGGCACGAGTACGACGTCCTCGTCATCGGGGCCGGGGGCGCCGGGCTGCGGGCCGCGATCGAGGCGGCCGAACGCGGCCTGCGGACGGCGATCGTCTGCAAGTCGCTGTTCGGCAAGGCCCACACCGTGATGGCCGAGGGCGGGTGCGCGGCGGCCATGGGCAACGTCAACGAGAACGACTCGTGGCAGGTCCACTTCCGCGACACCATGCGCGGCGGCAAGTTCCTGAACAACTGGCGGATGGCGGAGCTGCACGCCAAGGAGGCGCCCGACCGGGTCTGGGAGCTCGAGAGCTACGGCGCGCTGTTCGACCGCACCGAGGACGGCCGGATCAGCCAGCGCCACTTCGGCGGGCACACCTACCCGCGCCTCGCCCACGTCGGCGACCGGACCGGGCTGGAGCTGCTGCGCACCATGCAGCAGCGCATCGTCGCCCTCCAGCAGGACGACTTCGCGGAGACCGGCGACTACGAGGCCCGGCTGCGTGTGTTCGCCGAGTGCACCGTCACGGAGCTGCTCAAAGGTCCGGGTCCAGATCCGTCCGCGGGGCCCGACGGCGCGATCGCCGGGGCGCTCGGCTACTGGCGCGAGTCGGGGCGGCTCGTCGTGTTCTCGGCGCCCGCCGTGGTGCTGGCCACGGGCGGCATCGGCAAGTCGTTCCAGGTCACGTCGAACTCGTGGGAGTACACGGGGGACGGCCACGCCCTCGCGCTCCGCGCCGGCGCGGACCTCATCGACATGGAGTTCGTCCAGTTCCATCCGACGGGCATGGTCTGGCCGCCCAGTGTCAAGGGCATCCTCGTGACCGAGGGCGTGCGCGGCGACGGCGGGGTCCTCAAGAACTCCGAGGGCAAGCGGTTCATGTTCGAGTACGTGCCCGACGTCTTCAAGGGTCAGTACGCCGATACCGAGGACGAGGCGGACCGCTGGTACGACGACCAGGAGAAGAACCGCCGCACGCCCGACCTGCTGCCGCGCGACGAGGTGGCCCGCGCGATCAACACCGAGGTCAAGGAGGGGCGCGGCTCTCCGCACGGGGGTGTCTACCTCGACATCGCGAGCCGCATGCCCGCCGAGGAGATCAAGCGGCGCCTCCCGTCGATGTACCACCAGTTCAAGGAGCTGGCCGACGTCGACATCACCGCCGAGCCGATGGAGGTCGGCCCCACGTGTCACTACGTGATGGGCGGCATCCAGGTCGACCCGGACACGGGGCAGTCGCGCGTCCCGGGGCTGTTCGCCGCGGGGGAGTGCGCGGGCGGCATGCACGGCTCGAACCGCCTCGGCGGCAACTCGCTCTCGGACCTGCTGGTGTTCGGCCGGCGAGCGGGGCTGGGCGCCGCCGACTACGTCGTCGGCCTGGAGAGCAGGCCCACCGTGCGCGCGGCCGACGTCGACGCGGCGGCGGAGATGACGCTCGCCCCGTTCGACCCGCCGTCGGACCCTCAGGACGGGACCGGCGGCGCGGGAGCCGAGAACCCCTACACCCTGCACGCCGAGCTCCAGCGCATGATGAACGACCTGGTGGGCATCATCCGCACGGAGTCGGAGGTGGCCGAGGCGCAGCGGCGTCTGGGCGAGCTGCGCGCGCGGATACGGCAGGTGTTCGTCGAGGGCTACCGGCAGTACAACCCCGGCTGGCACCTGGCGCTCGACCTGCGCAACATGCTCATGGTCAGCGAGGCGGTCGCGGCGTCGGCCCTGCTGCGCACCGAGAGCCGCGGCGGGCACACCCGCGAGGACCATCCGGGGCTCGACGCCGAGTGGCGCCACCGGGTGCTGGTGACGCGCTGCGCCGACAGCAACGAGGTGGTGCCGCGCGTCGTCGTCGAGCCCGCCGAACGGGTGCCCATGCGCGAGGACCTGCTCGCGCTGTTCGAATTCTCCGAGCTCCAGAAGTACTACACGCCGGCCGAGCTGGCGGCGCACCCCGGGCAACCGGCAGATCCAGATGCAGCTCCAGATCCGATGGGAGGCACCGCATGAGCTACACGGGCACGTTCCGGGTCTGGCGCGGAGATGCCGATGGCGGCGCGCTGGCCGACTTCAGCGTCGAGGTCAACGAGGGCGAGGTGGTGCTCGACGTCCTCCACCGGTTGCAGGCCACGCAGACGCCCGACCTCGCCGTGCGCTGGAACTGCAAGGCGGGCAAGTGCGGGTCGTGCTCGGCGGAGATCAACGGGAAGCCGCGCCTGCTGTGCATGACGCGGATGTCGGTGTTCGACCGCGACGACGTCGTGACCATCACACCGATGCGGACGTTCCCGGTGATCCGCGACCTCGTGACCGACGTGTCGTTCAACTACGCGAAGGCACGCGAGATCCCCTCGTTCACGCCGCCGGCCGACCTGGGGCCGGGCGAGTACCGGATGGCGCAGGTCGACGTCGGGCGCTCGCAGGAGTTCCGCAAGTGCATCGAGTGCTTCCTGTGCCAGGACACCTGCCACGTGGTGCGCGACCACGAGGAGAACAAGGAGTCGTTCGCCGGGCCGCGCTTCCTGATGCGGATCGCCGAGCTGGAGATGCACCCGCTCGACGTCGCGGACCGCGTGCCCGCCGCGCAGGAGGAGCACGGGCTCGGCCGGTGCAACATCACGAAGTGTTGCACCGACGTCTGCCCCGAGGGCATCCACATCACCGACAACGCGCTGATCCCGATGAAGGAGCGCGTCGCGGACCGGCGGTACGACCCCCTGGTCTGGCTGGGCCGGACGATCTCGCGGCGGCGCGGCTGACGGTCACACGGTGAACAGTCTTGTCTCATAACTGTTCATTCAGATACTCTGACGCGTATGAGCTCGTTGGAGATCACACCCGAGTCGGACGACGAGTGGGAGCAGGTGATCCGCCGTCATCTCGCCGCAGGTGAGCGCGCACACGTGACCTTCGAGCGGCCGTCGATGACGCCGGCCGAGCTGGCGGACAGCATCGGCGTCTCGCGAGCAACGATCCAGCGCCGGATCCTCGCGGGAGAGATCCGGTCGGAGCGCCGCGGCAACCGCCACCGCATTCCGCTGCACGAGGTGGAACGGTTCCGGCACGCCTACGTCCGCGAGATGGCGGCAGACCTTGCAGCCGACTTCTGAGCACCGCGTCTTCGTCGACGCCAAGTCCTGACCGGTGGGAGAGACCGTAGCTTCCGGGGGTGTGTTGCTGACAGTCGACAATGTCGACTGTCAGCAACACATGTTCGGGAGCAACTGTTACCCGGAGAGCGGGGTCAGCGCCCAGTGTGCTCAGTACCGCGGCAGCGCGTCCGTGAACGCAGGGTCTCCCCGCCGCATGTAGTCGCCGTCGTTCCGCGCGCCGCGGCCCGACCGCACGAAACGCTCGTGGAGCTCCTCGACCCGCCCCGGGTCGACCTCGACGCCCAGCCCGGGACCGGTCGGGACGGTCACGGCGCCGTCGACGATCTCGATCCCGCCGTCCGGCACCACGTCGTCGGCCCGGTTCCACGGGTAGTGCGTGTCGCAGGCGTAGGCGAGGTTGGGGATCGCCGCGGCCACGTGCGTCATGGCCGCCAGCGAGATGCCGAGGTGCGAGTTCGAGTGCATGGACACGCCCATGCCCGTCGCCTCGCAGATCGCGGCGAGCTCCTTGGTGCGGCGGAGGCCGCCCCAGTAGTGGTGGTCGCTCAGGAGGATCTGGACGGCGTCGCTCCGGACCGCCGGGAGGATGTGCTCGGTCTCGACCACGCACATGTTGGTCGCGAGCGGGAGCCCGGTCTCGGCGTGCACCCGGCTCATCCCGTCGATGCCGAGCACGGGGTCCTCGAGGTATTCGAGGACCCCGTCCAGCCGGCGCGCCACGTCGAGCGCGGTGTCGTGCGTCCACGCCCCGTTCGGGTCGATGCGCCGCGGCAGGCCGGGGAACGCCTCGGCCAGGGCGAGGAGCGAGGCGACCTCGACGTCGGGGTGCAGCGCCCCGGCCTTGAGCTTGATCGACCGGAACCCGTACCTGTCGATCATCCGCTCGGCCTGCGCCACTATGCCGTCCGGGTCGAGGGCGGCGCCCCACTCGTCGTCGTCGGCCCCGATGTGCCCTGCCCACTTGAAGAAGAGGTACGCGCTGTAGTCGACCCGGTCCCGGAGGGCGCCGCCGAGCAGCTCGCTCACCGGCCGGCCGAGCAGCTTGCCCTGGGCGTCCAGCGCCGCCACCTCGATCGGGGCGAACGTCATGAGGCGGGCCTGCGCGCCGAGGTCGGGCCGCAGCCGCCGCAGCACGCCGTCGACCACCGACTCGATGCGGGACGTCGCGAACACGTCCAGCCCCAGCAGCTCGGCCTCGAGCGCGGGGACGACGTCGGGGGGCAGCGCGTCGCCGCGCCCCTCGCCCCACGCGACGACGTCGCCGGCCTCGAGCCGCACGACGGTGCGCAGGGCCAGCGGCTCGTGCACGCCAGCGGCGTTCAGCAGCGGCGGGTCGGAGAAGGCGAGGGGGTAGACGGTGAAGCCGGTGATCCTGCCGTCGATGATGCTCATCCCTTGTTCAGTCCTGTTCATCTCTTGCTGGCTCATCCCTTGATCGCTCCCGCCGAGATACCACGCATGAAGGACCGCTGGAAACCGAGGAAGGCGAGGATGGCGGGCACCATCGCCAGCGTGGAGGCGACGAGGACGACGCCGATACCCACCTCAGGGTCCGCGCGCAGGCTGCTCAGCGCGAGCGGCAGGGTGTAGTTCTTCGCGTCCGAGGCCACGAGCAGGGGCAGCAGGTACTGGTCCCAGATCATCGTGAACCCGAAGACGCCGATGACGCCGAGGGCCGGGGTGACGGTCGGCAGCACCACCGACCAGAAGACGCGGAACTCGCCCGCGCCGTCGAGCCGCGCGGCCTCCTCCAGCTCCTTGGGCACCTCCTTCATGAACTCGGTCATGACGAGGATCGCGAAACCCCACGCGACGATCGGCACGATCATCCCGGCCAGCGAGTCGGTCAGGTTCAGGTGCAGCAGGGGCAGGTCGGACAGCACCACGGCGAGCGGGATCGCGAGGATCTCCTCCGGCAGCATCATGGTCGCGAGGATCAGGACCAGCACGATGCCGGCGCCGCGGAACTTCTTGCGGGCCAGCGCGTAGGCCGCCAGCACCGACACGCCCATCTGCAGCAGCAGCCCGACGCCGACCACGAACAGCGAGTTCGCCAGGTAGCGCAGGACGTCGCGGTTGAGCGCCGCCCGCCAGTTGTCCAGCGTGAGGTCGGTCGGGAACAGCGAGAGCCGGGACGGGTCGCGCGAGCCGTCGAACGCCCCGACCAGGATCGCGATGAGCGGCCCGGCGAAGGTCAGGACGACGAGCGCGCACACCAGGGCCGTGATCGCCCGGATCCACCAGCTGTTCTGGGCGCCCAGGCCCAGCGCCGTGTCGAGGTTCTTGCTCATGATTCCCCCTTGCGCACGCCGGAGCGCACCAGAAGCGTCAGGACGATGGTGGCCAGCAGGAGCACCACGGAGCCGGCGGCGGCGACCCCGAGCTCCACCCGTTCGAACCCGAGCCGGTAGATCAGCGTCATGAGCACCTCGCTCGACCCGTTGGGCCCGCCGTTGGTCAGGAGGTACACCTCGGTGAAGATGCGCATCGCCCGGATCGCGGCGAGCGTCAGCAGGATGGCGAGCGCCGGACGCAGCGCGGGCAGCGTCACGTACCGGATCCGGCGGACCCAGCCCGCGCCGTCGAGCGCGGAGGCCTCGTAGAGCGACCGGTCCACGCCGACCAGGCCGGCGATGATGATGATCATGTCGTAGGGCGCGTCGCGCCAGATGCCCACGAGGATCACCGACAGCAGCGAGGTGTCTGGTGAGTTGATCCACTGCGACGGCTCGATAAGGAAAAAGCCGATGATGCTGTTGGCCAGCCCGTCGTCGGTGGGGTGGTAGATGATGCGCCAGAGCTCGGCGATCACCGCCGTCGGCACGACGACGGGCAGGAACGCCGCGGAACGCACGAACCAGAGCCTGCGGGCCTGGCCTTCGAGCAGGAGCGCGAGCGCGAACCCGACGAGGACGGCGCCGGTGGTCTGCGCGACGGCGATGATCGCCGTGTGCCCGGCCGCGGCGAGGAACTCGTCCGTCGCGACCAGCGCGCGGTAGTTGTCCCAGCCCACCCAGGAGTTGCCGAGGTACGGCTGCACGTCCTGGAAGCTCATCACGAAGGCCTGGCCCATCGGGATGAACTTGAAGTAGACGAAGAGCACGAGCGCCGGGGCGAGGAAGGCCCACGGGATCCACCAGGCGCCGAGGCGGCGGCTGGTTCGTCGTTCGACGGGCGCGCGGCCGGACGGCGGCTGGGTCGGCGCCCCTTCTCGGGTCAGCGCGGTACGGGTCTGCACGGTCATGGCGCCAGCACCTCCTGGTCGGCGAGCTCCGCCGTGAACACCTGGTCGAGCTCCTCCATCTCCGTGCGCACGTCGAGCGAGCAGTCGCTGATCAGGGCATTGAGCGTGTTCGCCGACGCGGTGAGGAACGGGGTCCAGTTGGGCACGGCGGGCACGTACCTGCCGTTGTTGTCGTACAGCTCCTGGAACGTCTTCCACTCCTCGGGGTCCCGCATGCCGTCCATGTCGACGGTCGAGTTCACGGGCAGCCGCACGATGTTGCCGTCCTCGTGCCCGGCCATGCCGATCTTCTGGCCCTCGGGCGAGATCACGTACTCGGCGAAACGCTCCTGTGCGCTCTCGCTCGCCGACCCCGCCATGAGGTAGACATTGTTGCCCTCCGCGAGGGTGACGAGCCCGGCCGGACCGGGTGGCGGCGGGATGACCTCGAGGTCGTCGCCCAGACCGTCGACGAGCGCGGGCAGCTCGTAGGGTGCGACGAGGAACGACCCGGCGCCGCCCGTCTGGAACGTCTCCTTCGTGTTCGTCGTGTCCTGGCTGCTCGCGCCCGGCTGCAGCACGCCCTCGGTGCAGGCGAGGTCCCGGATCCACGTAGCGGCGGCGACAGCGCTGTCATCCGCGACGGCGGAGCGGTAGCCCTCCGGGGTCTCCTCGAAGTACTCGCCGCCGCCCGACCAGAAGAACGTGGAGGTGTTCCACGAGATGTAGCCCCGTTCGGTGGTCCCCGGGACGGCGATGCCCGCGACCTGCTCGCCGGTGCCAGTGGGGTCGTCCTCGACGTAGCCGCGCCACATGGCGACCAGGGAGTCCCAGTCGTCGGGCACCGGGAGCCCGAGGTTCTCCCGCCAGTCCTTGCGGTTGAAGAGTGCGACGGTGTGCGCGGTCATCGGCACGCCGTAGTAGCCGCCGAAGTAGGAGCGGGCGCCGTCCCAGGCCCGCTCGTTGATGTCCTCGGAACCTTCGATCTGCTCCGGATCGATCTCGCGCAGGAAGCCCTGGCTCTGCATGTTGCCGAGCTGGGCGGTGTCGTTGATGACGATGTCCGGCAGGTTCCGCTGCACCGCACGCTGCTGCAGCTTGATCTCGAAGTTGTCGGAGATCGAGGTCATGGTCGCGGGGATGCCCGTCTCCTTCGTGAACTCACGGACGAGCTCCTGCCCGATGAGGTCGGAGGGGCTGCCGGGTCCCTTGCGCTGCCAGATCTCGAGCGACTGCTCCTGGGCGGGCACCTGGTCCACTTCTGCGGCTGCCGTCATCCCGGAGCATCCCGCGAGAGCAAGGACTGCGGCGAGACCGGCTAATGCTTTTGCTCTGGTCATGAGCTCCGTCGTTCATGAGGGGGTGAAAGATGATCGCCACCGTAGGAACGTCACGGCCATGCTGTCCAGAACCGGAAATGCATGCACTGATGCCGCGAGTGCATTACCGGCGGTCGTCCCGGTCCTGCTACGTTCGAGGAACTCGTCCAGGGCCGACTTGTCCTGGGCCGCAGAGTTGTTCTGCCCGGTGACGGGGGCGGCGGAGGGGGCGCGTGCCCCGCCCCACCGCAACCCTGGATGTCCCCAGGCGGGCCACGGGTCGCACCCTTTCCCGGCGCCGGCGACCCCGGGTGGCCCGTCCCGCCGGGCGGCGATGAGGACACGTCATGCCCCGAGCCGACACCGGCTACGGCCCTCTGCTGCGCACACCCGGCGCAGCCGCCTTCTTTCTCACCGCAGCCTTTGGCCGCGTTGGCATCGCCATGACGGGCCTCGGCCTCGTCTGGCTGCTGCACGACCGCACGGGCTCCTATACGACGGCGGGCCTCGCCGCCGCAGGGTTCGCCCTGGCCGAGGCGCTGGTCGGCCCGCAGCTGGCGCGGCTGATCGACCGGGTCGGCCAGACCCGCATGCTGCCGTTCTACCTCCTTGGGCACGGCGCCGCCGTCGTCGGCCTGCTCCTGTCCACGACGTCGACGGCGGCCGTCGTCGCCGCCACCTGCGCCGGCGCAGCGGTGCCACAGCTTGGCGCCCTCTCTGCCGCGCGCTGGGCGCACCTGCTGCGGGCCGAACGGGCCGACGAACTGCCCAGCGCCTTCTCCCTGGAGTCGCTGGCCAACGCCACCGCGTTCCTCGTCGGCCCGGTGCTGGTCACCGCGCTCGGCGCGGCAGGGCACCCGGCGCTGGCCACGGGGCTCGCCGCAGCCCTGATCCTCGGCGGGGGCGCGGCCCTGGCCGTCCAACGCGGCACCGCGCCACCCCCGGCCCGCGGGAACGCCGAGGGGGCGCCACGGGAACGTTCCTCCCTGCTGCAGCCGGCGTTCCTCCTCCTCGCGCTGCTCAATCTCGCGATCGGGCTGTACTTCGGCACCATGAGCGTGGGGGTCACCGCATTCGCCGTCAGCCACGGCACCCCCGCCGTCGCGACGCCGATCATCGCCGCCGCGAGCCTCAGCGGACTGCTCGCCGGCTGGGTCTACGGGCTGCGCAGGCACCCCACCCCGGCACACCGCCAGCTGGTGCTCGCCGCGATCTACCTGACGGCGACGGCGATGTTGCTCCCGCTTGCGCCCTCCGCGCTGTGGCTCGGGGCCGCCGTCGTGCTCACGGAGGCCGCGATCCCGCCGACCCTCGTGCTGCTGACCGTCCTGACCGAACGGGCCGTCCGGCCCACGGCGCTCACCCAGGCCTTCACCTGGAACAACTCCGCGAGTGCGGCCGGATCGGCGCTCGCGGCGGCCCTGGCGGGACGCGCCGCGGACGCCTGGGGTCCGTCGGGAGGGCTCGTGCAGGCACCCCTGGCAGGGCTCGTGCTGGTGGTGCTCTCCCTCGCGCTCTATCGGTCGGTTGCACGAGCAGCACGCTCACTTCGGTCCTTTGCTTCGAATTCGGTCAATCAAACGACCGATCTCGAAGCAAAGGACCGAAGTCAGGAGGCGGGGTGAGGAACGGACCGATTTCGCGGGCGGCTGGACCAGCGACCGGCCGGGTCAGCCCTGAGTCAGCCCTTGGTCTTGCGCGGCCGCCGGGTCAGCAGGGGGTCGTGACCCCGCGGTCGGCTGACGGGGTGGATGGTGGCGAACGCCTCGTCCAGGACGTCCGGTGTCGTGCTCGCGCCGTCCTTCCGGGCCTGGAGCGCCGTCATGACCTGCTCGGCCGCCAGGCGCAGGGATACGCCGGCGTCGCGTGCGGCGCCGACCAGGATCTCCGTGGCCTTGGCCTCGTCGACACCCCGCACCGCCACGAGGACGCCCTTGACCTGCTCGATCGTGGCCTGGCTGACGAAGGCGCGGTTCACCACCGACTCCGACCGGCGGTCGAGCGCCTCCTTCTGGACCGGCGTGACGTCGACGACGTAACCGACCAGCTGCGGCGACCGGCTGCGGGCGTTCTGCGAGCCCTGACCGGTGACGACCACCGATCGGGTCCGGCCGCTCCGGTCCACGATCCGGTGCGCGCACGCGAAGGGCTTACCGAGTCGAAGTGCTTCCCCGGCGGCCCGGACCACGCGGGCCCGGTCGTCGGGGTGCTTGCGGGAGCCGAGTGCCTCAAAGCCCGGCTCGACCTCGTTCCGCTTCCATCCGTGCATGGTGTAGACCTCGTCGGACCACCACCAGGTGCCGGAGGCGAGGTCGACGCTGTATCGGCCGACCAGAAGATTGGTTCCCAGGCCGAGGGCGCGAGTCAGATCTGCCGCGGAAAAGCCCTGCGTGCTGGCTCCGGCGTCGTTCCCGGCCTCTTCGGCAAAGTCCGTCTCGAGCTGAGTGACGGCTGACATATGAACCTCCCAGATCCCCTGCGGACCTGGAGCCGCTTCATGACCCCGTGTCCCAGAGTATAGAGGGGTTCGGACGATTCGGACAGTCGAGCCCTCGAGGTTCCTGCCGAAACCGCAGGTCAGGCCCCTGCCGAAGCCGTGTTCTCGAGGGGTGCGAGCAGGGCGGATTCGCCCTCCTTCCAGCGGCTGAGCGCGTACGCGCCCATGTCGCCCTCGACCGCCAGGCATGCGGCCATCCCGAGGAGGACGTCGTCGAGAAGCGCGGGCTGCTGCTCCACGAGCCGGCCCGCGAGGTCGCGCGCCGCGATCTGCTCGTGGACCGAGTCTGCCTCCACGTGCTCGTCGAAGTAGCCCGTCGTCTCGGCGCCATACCCGAGGCGCCGAAAGCCGCTGCTGTACAGCCGGCTGGGGATCGACGAGGTGATCTCGTACGCGGCCAGGTGCCCGACGATCGCGCCGCGCAGCCGGCGGTGCAGCGCGAACAGCCACATGGTGTTGAGCGAGACCAGGGATGGCGTCGGCACCGTGCCGAGGTACCGGCCGTACGTGTCGTCGAGCTCGACGCTGCGCATGGTGCGCGCGAAGAGCTCCGCGTGCAGGTGCCCCGGACGGCCGTTGCCGTACTCGTCGGCCTGGATCTCCACCAGGGCCGACTTGGGCGTGCCGTACAGCCGCGGGATCGCCCAGGTGTGCGGGTCGGCCTCCATCAGCTGGTAGACCGAGCGCAGGGCCAGGAACTCGCGTGCCTGGTCCGCGTCCGCGTGCCTGGCGACGTAGCGCGACATGCTCGGGGAGTCATCGGCCTCGGCCAGCTCGAACAGCCGACGGGCGACGCCTGCGGCGTCGGTGGCGTCGCACGTCGGCCGTCCCGCCCGCGCACGCACCGCCGCCTCGAACGGCCGCTCCAGCGACTGCCGGACACCCAGCAGCGCCGGGTCCCACTCCCACGCGTCGTCGACACCGTCGATACCTCGGTGGTGCAGCCCGTACAGGACGGTGAGGGTGAGCTGGAAGTCGCCGTCGTGCAGCACCCCGCCCTCGTGTTCGCGGCGCAGAGCGTCGGTGGCCGTCTCCCGCAACCGCGCGAGCTCGGCGTAGGTGTCGTCGGTGGGCGGTCCGGCCGTGAGCGCGGCGAGCAGCGCCGAGCTCAGCGGGCCGCGCGGACGGGGGAGCGGCAGCCGGGCGCCGGAGCGCGAGGCGCTCTCCTCGGTGGCGCTCGTGGAGATGTGGTCCCGCACCGGGGTTGTGGTCATGTTGAGGCTCCTGTTCGTGCACCGGCCGCGCCCCTGCTCGACGCCGCGTTCATCCTGAGCGAGAAGCGGCTCGCTCGCGAGACGTGCGACCGAGTGCCGCTCCCGGGTTGCGAGTGGTTCTCGTCGTCCTACGTTGGTGGGCGAGGTCAGGAAGCGGCCGCACTGGTGGAGCACGGGCGTCCGTGCTCCACGATTCGCGCCCGGTCCGTCCGGGTGCGGACGATGACAGGAGTCCGACCATGAGCGATGTCCCATACGGCGCACGGTCTGGTTCGCAGAGCACGTGGGCGCCGGACCAGACGCACGACAGTCCTGGACAGGACACGTCCAGCGTCAAGGAGAAGCTTGCCGAGACGGCGTCGCACGTAGGCGACGCAGGCCGGGAGACGGCCCAGGACGCCAAGGAGAAGGCGCGCGAGGTCGCCCACGAGGCCACCGACCAGGTGCGGGGCCTCGCGGACCGCGCACGGTCCGAGCTGGGCTCGCAGGCCGGCTCCCAGCAGCAGAAGCTGGCCGGCGGCCTGCGGACGCTGGGTGACGAGCTGAGCCAGATGGCGAGCGGCACCCAGGAACCCGGCTACGCGAGCGAGCTCGTCAACCGGGCGGGCGACGCCACCAAGCAGGTCGCGCAGTGGTTCGAGGACCGCGAGCCCGCGGCTGTCCTGCACGAGATCGAGGACTTCGCCAGGCGCCGTCCAGGCATGTTCCTCGCGATGGCGGCGGGAGCCGGCCTGCTGGTCGGGCGGTTCCTCCGGAGCGCGAAGGACGCCCCCTCGGACGGTCCTGGCCAGTCCGGCACCGGATCGGACACGTCCGGGTACGCCACCGGCTATCCGACGACGGCGGGTCACGAGAGCACGGGAACCACGAGCTCCGGCGGTCTGAGCAGCGCCTATCCGCCGCCCGCGTTCCAGCCGACCACGCCTGACGGCACGGGCCCGCAGGCCTTCGGAGGTGACACCGATGTCCGGAACCCGTGACCCCTTCGCCGCGTCCAGCGCGGCACCGCGTACGACGGCCGAGGGCGTGCCGACGGCGTCCACGGGGTTCGGTGACCCGTCCGCCGAGGCCGCCCAGCGAAGCGTGAGCGAGCTCGTCGGCGAGGTCAGCCGTGACCTCTCGACGCTCGTCCGGCAGGAGATCGAGCTTGCCAAGGCGGAGGCGAAGCAGTCCGCGCAACGGGCCGGGAAGGGCGCCGGGATGTTCGGCGGCGCCGGGGTGGCGGGCTACATGGTCCTGCTGTTCCTGTCCCTCGCGCTGTGGTGGGCGCTCGGCACGGTCATGGGCCTCGGTTGGTCGGGGCTGGTCGTCGCTGCCGTGTGGGCAGTGATCGCCGCTGTGCTCGCCATGCGCGGCAAGAAGGAGCTGCAGTCGGTGGAGGGCCTGCCCCAGACCGCCGACTCGGTCAAGAAGATCCCTGACGCACTGCGAGGACATGAGGAGAGGAACGCATGAGCACCAGCGACCCGCAGGAGATCCGGGAAGAGATCGAGCGCACCCGCGCCGAGCTGAGCTACGACGTGGACACGCTCGGCGAGAAGGTGAACCCGAGCAGCGTGGCCCGCCGCAAGGTGGACCAGGCGAAGGACGGCATCTCGCGCGTCAAGGACCGTGTCATGGGCACGGCCCACGACACGGTCGGTTCGGCGCAGGGCACGACGCACGACCTGGCCGACCGTGGCCGGGAGGCGGCGTCGTCTGCCGCCGAGTCGGCGCGGCACGCCGCGTCGTCCGTCGCCGAGACGGCCGGGTCGGCGCCACGCAAGGTGCGCGAGCAGACCCAGGGCAACCCGCTGGCAGCGGGTCTTGTGGCCTTCGGGCTGGGCCTCGTGATTGCATCGCTCGTGCCGTCGAGCCGCGCCGAGCAGCGCGCCGTCAAGGCGGTCGAGGAGAAGGCCGCGCCGCTCGTCGAGGGCGCGAAGTCGACCGCGACCGAGCTGGTGCACGACCTCGAGGAGCCGGCGCGGGAGAGCGTCCAGGCCGTGGGGGATGCCGCGAAGGATGCGGCGCGCGCGGTCGGTGAGCACGGCCGCGAGGCCGCGTCCGACATCCGCTCGCGGGCGTCGGGCTCCGAGTGACCTGTACTCGGTGACCTGTTCTCGGTGGCCGGTTCTGGGGACCGGTACTGAGTGACCGGCTCGGTGTGACCGGCTCGGTGTGACCAGTTCTGGGGACTGGTCACACCGAGCCGGCGAGGGGAACGGCAGCCGGCGGCCGGTGCTGTCGAGCGAGCAGCGTCGAGCGCGAACGTGGGAGATGACATGGCCGAGATCAACGACACGTCCGAGCGGACCGACGCCCCGCATCCGGACGACCGGCGCAAGCCGGACGCACCCCCGGATCTGCGCAAGCGGACGTGGACGTACGTCCTGCGGAACACCGTGCGGCAGTTCTCGCGCGACCAGTGCACGGACCTGGCCGCGGCGCTGACCTACTACGCGGTGCTCGCGGCGGCGCCCGCGCTGCTCGCGCTGGTCTCGGTGCTCGGTCTCGTGGGCAACGGAGGCCAGGCGGTCGAGCGCGTGATCGGCACGATGGACGGCGTCCTGCCGCCCGACGTGCTGTCCGTGGTCGAACCGCTCGTCCAGAACGCCGCCGGTGGCGGGGGCAAGGCCGGCTTCGCACTGCTCGTCGGTGTGGCGCTGGCACTGTGGTCCGCCTCCGGGTACGTCGGCGCCTTCGGACGTGCGATGAACCAGATCTACGAGATCGACGAGGGCCGGCCCGTCTGGAAGCTCCGCCCCGTGATGCTGCTGGTCACCCTCGTGGCCGTCGTCATAGCGGCGCTGATCGTGGCGGCGGTGGCGCTGAGCGGGCCGGTCGCGCAGGCGGTCGGTGACGCCGTCGGCCTCGGGTCGACCGCCGTGACCGTCTGGAGCATCGCCAAGTGGCCGGTGGTGCTGCTGCTCGTCGTCGTGCTCGTGGCGATCCTGTACCACGTCACCCCGAACGTGCGGCAGCCCAGGATGCGCTGGCTCAGCGTCGGCGCGTTCGTCGCGATCCTCGTGTGGGCGCTCGCGTCCGCAGCGTTCGCGCTGTACGTGGCGACGTTCTCGAGCTACGACGCCACGTACGGGTCGCTCGCCGGCATCATCGTGTTCCTCCTGTGGCTCTGGATCACCAACCTGGCGCTGCTGTTCGGCGCGGAGCTGGACGCCGAGCTGGAGCGGGGCCGCGAGCTCCAGGGCGGCATCGCCGCGGAGGAGACGGTGCAGCTGCCGCCCAAGGACGCCCGCGCGAGCGAGAAGCGGGAGGCGAAGCATCTCAAGGAGGTCGAGCGCGGCCGGGAGCTGCGGCTCGCCGCCGAGCGGGACGGCGCTGACAAGGATGGCGCTGACAAGGATGGCGCTGACAAGGACGGCGCGAGCAAGAATCGGCGCACCGACGACCGCACCGACCACCCAGCCTGAGGGAGACCGCATGACGACGTTCGACGAGTCCCTGACAGCCCGCGCGGAGGAGGCGTCCCGTGGCGGCGCCCCGGAGGTCACGGTCACGGCCTGCCCCGACGGCCCGCTGCTGCTGCGCGGCCCGGCGACGATCCTCGGCCCCGACGGCGAGCCCGTGGAGCGCCGTCGGGCCACGGTGGCCCTGTGCCGCTGCGGCGGCACCGCCATCGCACCGTGGTGCGACGGGACGCACAAGGTGAACGGCTACCGCTCCACGGACTGACGCGGCGATTAGTGCGCTAGACCCGGAACGCCCGCCGGCGCGCGTAGGCGTGGAACCGCGCCAGCACGTCGATCTGCTGGTGCGCCTGGGCGATCAGCTCGTCGAGCTGCGCGGGGTCCAGGCCGATCTCGTCGGCGTGCTCGCGCAGCGTCTGCCAGCCACCGATCTTGGCGAGGACTCCCGCCCGCATCACCTCGGGCTCGAACACCATGGTCATCGGGGACTGCTCGACCACCCGGCCGTTGAGCTTGAGGCGGCCCGCCTTCTCGCCCGCCCATGCAGCGACCTGGCGGTACCGGCGGCGCGGCACGTCCAGCCGGTCCAGCAGGTCGCGGTAGAGCTCCCGCTCGCCGCGCAGCTGCTCGGTGACCTCGGCCAGCTCGGCGTGGAAGGGCGTGTCCCGGAAGGCGCGGGTCATGCGCTCCAGGCGCCCCAGGCCGGCCGTCGAAGCGGTGAAGTGCTCGGAGAGATAGAGGCCGAACAGGTAGCGGTCCATCGTGTCCGGGATCCGCAGGTCGCCCCGGGCCCGCAGCGGCAGGACCGACGCCCCTGCCGGCCGAGGGCTCGCGGGGCGCAGTGGAGCCGAGCCCGCACCCTGCCCGGCCGCCATGCCGTCGAGCAGGTCCTCCACGGCTTGTGCCGCCGTGCGGCGTGGCACCCAGCCCAGCTCGGCCCTGATCCGGGAGGTGTCCAGCACCGGCACGGTCATCGCCATGTCGAGCCAGCCAGGGTCGGCGCGGACGATCCGGCCGTCGTAGGCGGCGGCCAGCGCCGCGCGGACGACGGCGGGCGGCACCTCGACCAGCCGCCCGTGGCCGACGATCCGTGCGAGGTCCGCACCGCGCAGCACGTCGTCCGCCGCGACGTTGAACGCGCCGCCGGCCCGCTTGACGACGACACGCCGGTAGGCATCGGCGACGTCATCGGCGTGCACCGCCTGCAGACGCAGGCCGGTCGGCAGCGGCAGCGCGGGCGGACGGCCGTGCCGCAGCAGCTGCGTCGGTACGAGCGGTCCCAGGAAATAACGCACCACCGACTGGGCGGCGTCCGCCTGGAAGATCAGCGCGGGGCGCAGGCGTGCCACGGTGACCTCTGGATGCTCGGCCTCCAGCTCGTCCAGCACCCGCTCCTGCGCCGCCTTGTCCACGCTGTAGTGCGACGTCGGTACGCCGCCGGTGGACCAGTCCTCGCGGCGCGGACCGTCGTCGTCGACCGGGGAGTACGCACCCACCGAGGACGCGACCACCAGGTGCGGCACGCCCGCCCGCGCGACGGCGTCGGCCACCCGGCGTGTGCCCTCCACGTTGGTGCGGCGCAGCAGGTCGCGCTCGCGGTTGGGCTGGACGAGCCACGCGAGGTGGACGACGGCGTCGGCGCCGCGGAAGTGCTCGGTGAGCTGGCCGACGACGGCATCGGCCCCGGTCTCGGCGCCGTCCGTCGGGCCGTCCTCGGCCGCGAGATCGACGGGCGCCCACTCGGCGTAGCGGTACGGTTCGGCGTTCCGGTCGGGCAACCGCCGGGCCATGCCGAGCACGGACGTGACCCGCGGCTCGGCGTGCAGCGCCCGCAGCAGCGCGGTCCCGGCGTTCCCTGTGGCTCCCACGACGACTACACGCATGAGATCACGGTCACACCGGCCCGGTGCACTCGCATTCGACGGCACGCTCTCGCGTGTCGGCGCGTGTTCCACCATGCTGGCGACATGCCCGGGATCAGCTCGCGACGGACCCACCGATTCGAGGACGACGGCCTCACCGTCGTCGGGCACGTCTCGGCGCCGCCCGACGCGGGCCGAGCGTTCGTGCTCGTGCACGGCGTGGGCTGCTCGTCGCGCACGTACGCCAGGCTCGTGGACCACCTGGTGGCCCACGGCGAGGTCCACGCGCTGGACCTGCCCGGGTACGGCGCGTCCCCGCACCCGCGCCGCGACGTCACGGTCCCTGAGCACGCGGCAGTCGTCGCGCGGTACGTCCGCCGGCACGTGCTCGACGTCGGACTGCCCGCACCGGTCCTCGTCGGGCACTCGATGGGCACGCAGATAGTGGGCCAGCTGCTCGCCGACCACCCCGACGCCGCGTCGGCGGGCGTCCTCCTCGGCCCGACGGCGGAGCCCGGCGCCCGGACCTTCCCGCGTCAGGCGGTACGCCTCGCGATCGACGTCGTGGGCGAGTCGCCGCGCACCATCGGCACGCTCCTGGTCGACTCCCTGGTGCGCTGCGGCGCGCCGTACTACCTGCGCCAGCTGCGTCACGTCGTCGAGCACCGGCTGGAGGACGTGCTGCCCCGCACCACGGCGCCCGTCGTCGTGGTGCGGGGCGAGCGCGACCCCGTCGCGCCGGAGCGGTGGGTAGAGGCGCTCGCGGCGAGCGCCCCGCTCGGGCGGCACCGCACGGTGGGCGGCAGGCATCACGCGATGGACGCGGACCCCGCGGGCGTCGCCGAGGCCGTCCTGGACGCGTGGCCCGCGGCGGACCGGGGCATCGGATGAGCGGCCGGCTGCGCTCGCCCGACGGCGTGCTCCCGCGGCTCGCCGCGTGGGCCGCCGACTATGCGTGGGCCACGGAGCGGCAGGCGCGGCACTTCCTGAGGCGGCCGAAGCTGCCCGGGGCGTCCGGCGCGTCGTCGCAGGCCCCCGTCCTGCTGCTGCCCGGCATCTACGAGACCTGGGAGTTCCTGCAGCCCGTGGCCACGGCGCTGGCCCGCGCGGGACATCCGGTCCATGCCGTGCCAGGCCTCAAGCTCAACCTCCGGCCGGTCCCGGAGTCGGCGGACATCGTGGTCGAGCACCTGGAACGCACGGGCCTGACCGGGGTGGTGCTCGTGGCGCACAGCAAGGGCGGCCTCATCGGCAAGCGGGTCATGCTCTCCGGGGCGAGCGACCGGGTGCTCGGCATGGTCGCGATCGCGACACCGTTCACCGGCTCCCGCTGGGCCCGATACATGCTCTCGCGGTCGCTGCGGTCGTTCGACCCCCGCGACCCGGTGCTGCTGGCGCTCGCCGGGGAGCTGCTCGTCAACGAGTGCATCACCGCCGTCTACCCGCGGTTCGACCCGCACATCCCCGAGACGGGCCGGCTGGAGGGCGCGCGGAACATCGAGCTGCCGCTGTCGGGGCACTTCCGGCCGCTGGGGCACCCGTTGCTCGTGGAGACCGTGGTGCGCGAGGTGGCGCGGGTGGAGTCCGAGCGCGCGGTGCGCTGATTCCGGTTCGCCAGGTCGCACGTGGTCAACTGGGATGTGCTCACCGTCCGCCACAGCTCGCCGCGCCGGACCGACGTCGCCCTGACGCTCGGACCGCTGGGGCACGGGCCCGCGGACCCGACGTTCCACCGGGCCGCGGACGGAACGGTCTGGCGGACGTCGCTGCTGTCCACAGGGCCGGTGACGCAGCGATTCGTGCCCGCCGGCCCGCACGAGGTGGTGGTGCAGCTCTGGGGCGACGGCGCGCGGGAGGCCGCCGACGCGCTGCCCACGCTGCTCGGCGAGGACGACGACGTCACCGGCTTCGCGCCGCCGCCGCAGGTCCGCGACGCCCATCGCCGGGCGGCCGGGATGCGGATGGTGCGCAGCGGCCGGGTGCTGGAGGCCCTCGTGCCCGCGGTCCTGGAGCAACGCGTGCAGACCGTGACAGCGCATCGGGCGTGGCAGTGGCTCGTGCGGAGGTACGGCACGCGCGCGCCGGGCCCGGCGCCTGAGGGCCTGCGGGGCGGATTGCGGGTGGTCCCGGACGCGCAGACCTGGACGCGGGTGCCGGTGTGGGACTGGCACCGCGCCGGCGTCGACCCCGGACGAGCCCGCACGGTGATGCGGTGCGCGCTGGTGGCGCCGCGTCTCGAGGAGGCGTGCGCGATGGCGCCCGCGGAAGCTCGCGCACGGCTCGAGAAGGTGCAGGGCGTCGGGGTGTGGACGTCGGCGGAAGTGGCGCAGCGCGCGTTCGGCGACGCGGACGCCGTCTCCGTGGGCGACTTCCACCTGCCCGCGGCGGTCGGCTGGGCGCTGTCCGGTGAGCGCACCGACGACGCCGGGATGCTGCGGCTGCTGGCGCCGTACGCCCCGCACCGGCACCGGGTGGTCCGGCTGCTCATGATCGGTGGGCGGGCCAAGGCGCCCCGCCGCGGGCCGAAGACGCCGATCGCGGACTATCGAGCGTTCTGACGGCTGCCGGTGGGCAGCCGGGGGACCGGTTGGGTCTCTGTGCTGGGTTCTTGTGCTGGGTTCTTGCGCTGGGTTCTTGCGCTCGACTCTTGCGCTCGACTCTTGCGCTGGGACTTCGGGCTGGACTGCGCGTTAGGTCTCGCGTTGGCGCCTCGGGGCGAGCGCGCGGATGGTGTGCGCCGCGTGCTCGCGCGTCCGCGCGGGGTCGGTCGTGGCGAGGAGGTCAAGGACGTGGCGCGTGCAGGGAGGCGCCGCGTACAGGGAGGCAGCGATGCTTGCACGCCCTTAGGCGGGGGACACAAGAGAACGCGCCGATGTCAGTGGCGAGGCATAGAATCGAACAAAGGTCCGAATGGATGACGGCCTCGGTTTACTCTTCTTGAGTAATGAGCCACAGGGGGAGGTGGGCTGGGATGTACGAGGAACTGCTCGACGACCGCATGGCCGGTGAGTACCCGGACGCGGTGGCGCCCGTCGAGATGCCGCGTGACCTGCAGGAGACGCCCTCCGCGACGCCTCCGGATCCGGGCATGGTGCCGGACTGGCCTCCAGAGGTCGTGCCGGTCGCGTTCTGGCCGGAGGACGTCCTGCGCCGAGCGCTGCAGGACGCGCCCGGTGCGCGGCTGGCGCGCGTGGTCGCTGAGGCTCTCGACGTGGACGGGAACCTGGAGATCGGTATGCCCGTCGCCGCCGACCCGGACTCGGACTCCGACTCCGACTCCGACTCCGACTCGGACTCCGACTCGGGCTCGGGCGCGGGTGCTGGTCCGGCCGGGGGCGGTGGTGCTGCAGGTGGTGCGGGCGGTGCCGTGGGTTTCAGTGTGCTGGCTGACCTGTCGGACGAGGCCCTGGCCGACGTGGTCGTCGCGTGTGGCCGGTTGCAGTCCTGGGTAGCGGGTGTGCAGGCCCGGGTCGTGGCGGAACGCGCCGCGCGGGAGTCGCACCCGCTGGCACACAGCTCGCTGGTCGGGCAGGTCACCGGCGAGCTGGTGGTCACAGCCCCGGAAGCGACGGAGGTCGTGGTGCGGGCCGAGTCCGGGACCCAGCACCCCACGGTGATTACTGCCCTGCTGAAAGGCAGGATCGATACCCGCAAGGCGCACACGTTGCTGCGTTCCGCGTCCCGGCTGACGGTCGCGGAGCGCGCTGAGGCGATCCGCCGGTTCCTGCCCCAGGCTCCGGCGCGAACGTGGAAGTGGTTGCAGGCCAGGATGCTCGCGTTCGCGAAGAACCTGCACGGCGCCTCCGTGACCGCTCAGGCCGAAGCGCAACGCCGCAGTGTGCAGGTGGACCGGGCGGAGAACGACATGGGGTGGTTGTCCGCGTACCTGCCGGCCGTGGACGCCGCAGCGGTATGGGGCGTGGTGGACGACATGGCCCACCAACTGCGCCATGTCACGGGTGAGGAGCGCACCCTGAGCCAGCTACGCGCCGACTCCCTGACCGGGATCGTCACCGGCCGGCTCCTGCCCGCCGACCGATACACCGACCCCGACACCACCGACTCCGACACCGGAACCGACACGGCGACGGCGACCGGGCCCAGGACCACTGAAGACGTAGGGAGCATTACGGATACGCAGACCGGAGCGGAGGACGGATCGACGCGGGTTTGCACCTGCGGTGGCCGCCCGCCCGTGCAGCACGTTGTCCAGGAGGTCGTGCGGCCGGTACGGATCATCCCGACCCGCCCCGTGGTCCGGGTCACGATCCCCGCCACTGCACTGCTCGGCCTGGACAACGCGCCCGGAGAGCTCGCTGGCTTTGGGCCAATCCCTGCCGAGACCGCACGAGCGATCGCGGCCGATGCGACCTGGCAACGCCTGCTGACCGACCCCGTCACCGGGGTCCTGACCGACTACTCGACCACCACCTACCAACCCGGCAAGACCTTGCGCAGCGCAGTCGAGGCCAGAGACACCACGTGCACCTTCCCCTGCTGCGACACCCCGGGCGAGCGGTGCGACCTGGACCACATCCAACCCTTCAACCACGACCACGAGAACGCCAACAGCACCAAGGGGAGTACGACCACCGGACGGGGGCAGACGAACGCGCACAACCTGCACGCCCTGTGCCGCAAGCACC
This sequence comes from Promicromonospora alba, assembly GCF_042654905.1. Classification (NCBI taxonomy): domain Bacteria; kingdom Bacillati; phylum Actinomycetota; class Actinomycetes; order Micrococcales; family Promicromonosporaceae; genus Promicromonospora; species Promicromonospora alba. Next base: position 113,358 of record NZ_JBHSFI010000002.1, on the reverse strand, counting down.
ACCTGCTCAAGACTCACGCCGACTGGAACATCGTCCGCGACCCGCGCACCGGGATCACGACCTGGACCACACCCACCGGCCGCATCCATACCCGGCCACCCACCGTGCTGGACACCCACATCGACCTCGACGGGATCGACCCCGACACCAGCCACGACCTGTCCCTCCGAGCCCTGACCGGGCAACGCCTACCCCGCGCCTACGCCACCACCGAGCCCGGCTCCGTTCCGAACCGACCGGACCACCCGACCGACCCGACGAGCCAGGCCCACCCAGACGAACCACCCTTCTGATCCGTAGATGCGTGCGGTCTCGACCGGCTGGGTTACGGCAGAGGTTGGTGGCGGTGACCGTACGCTCTGTGCATGGTCCCCGGGTACGAGGAGAGCTCCGCGATCCGCTTCTTGGCCGACGGGCGCATCTATGAGCCGAGGGGTCGGCGCAGCTCGACTATCCGGCCGATCCCGACCTCGTGGAAGAGACCGAGTTCATGGTCTTGCTGTTCGGGCTCAGGAGAGCTGACCTGCCGTGTGGAACGCTCATCTCCTCGGTGAACGCTGTGGCGCTGGGCTGATGACCAGAGCGTTGTGACCGGCAGCCCCAGCAATCCCGAGACCACCAGCACATCCACTGTCAGTAGTCCCCCGTACCATCCCGAGCATGGCCGATGGCGTGCTCGACTACTCCCGTCCTGGACTCTTCACCACCCTCGATGCGGCGCAGGTCCCGCTGATCGAGGGCTTGCCCGACGATCCTGTCGGGATCTGCGCCGTCGCACAGGGTCTCGTGATCCAGCCGCATGACGCCACCGCGGCAGGGATCGGCGCGGACCGGCTCACGGAGAAGGACATCCGAGCGGCGAGCGGGCTGGTCGCCGTGCTCGCGGCTCTCGACGCCTCTCCGCTGCAGCATGCCAGAGAGCCCGCGGCGCGGGTCGTCGGGACGTGCCGGCACTTCACGGTCCTCGCCTGTGCGTTCTTGCGGGCGCGGGGCATACCCGCTCGGGCGCGCTGCGGCTTCGGCACGTACTTCGTCGAGGGGCGGGGTTTCGATCACTGGATCACCGAGTACTGGGCGGCCGACGAGAACCGCTGGGTGCGCGTCGACACCGAGCTTCTCGGCAAGGGCCAGGTCGAGCGCCCTGAGGATCTCGCCCCGGGAGAATTCCTGACCGGTGGTGAGGCCTGGGAGCGGTTCCGGGCCGGCCTGATCGACGCGCAGATGTTCGGTGTCTTCGGCACGGACCATGCCTGGGGGCCGGCCGAGATCAGCGGCAACGCCGTCCGCGATCTTGGTGCGCTGCGCAACCAGGAGATGCTGCCCTGGGACGAGTGGGGCCGGATGACCGACGCCTACGAGGGCAAGACCGGTCCCGACTACGACCAGCTCATCGACACGCTGGCCGAGACCTGTGCTCAGGGCGACGCGACGGCGATCGCCCGGCTGTCGCTTCATGAGGATCTGGCGGTTCCGGAGCGTCTGTTGCGGTGAGGCGGATTGCGGTGAGGCAGGGCGCCTCTCACGGTTCGCTCGTAGCACCTGGCGTCGGACGGCTCAGGTCGGCGGCGTACCGCGCCGGGGTCACGCCGAACCGTCGTCGGAACGCGGCGATGAAGCTGCTCACCGACGTGTAGCCGACCTGGTGTGCCGCGTCCTGCACGGGGGCGCCTTCGGCGAGGTGTCGCGTCGCGGCGTGCAGGCGCGCGTGCACCCTCCAGTCGCGGAACGTGGACCCGGTGCCGTGCACGAAAGCGCGGGCCAAGGTCTTCGTGCTCACGCCGAGCTCGGAGGCCCAGGCCTCCAGCTCACGACCGTCCGCAGGGTCCTCGAGGAGTCGGGCGGCAACGGCCCGCGCACGCGGGTCGCGGGGGAGTGCCACCACGTCGCGCACCACTGCGAGGTCGCCGAGGACCTCCGCGAGCAGACGGCGGCACAGGGCCCGCCGCCGCGGCGTCGGCACGCCCTCCGTGAGGTGCAGCATCAGGGCGCCCACCAGGGGATCGGACTCGAGCGTCCGCGGTGTCGCCCAGTCGCCCTCCGGCCGCAGGAGCGGGTCGACGTAGAGACTGATGATCTCCGCACCCTCGGGGAAGACCATCTCGTGCATGGTGCCCGCCGGGATCCACATCAGGTGGTCGCGCCGCAGGTGCCAGCGTTCGCCGAGCACCTCCAGCTCGACCGAGCCCGACACCAGCCACGCGACCTGGTCCTCCTGGTGCGAGTGCCGCTCGAACTGGCTGCCCGGGCCCAGGACGTCGCGGGAGACCGTGAACATCGCCGATGTCTCCTCGACGGCATCGACAGCACCGATAGGCGCCGCATCCACCGCCGAATGTTCCACAACCGACAAGACGATGTCCTTCCAAGAGTGATCGTGTCCGCTGAGCGCCATGGTGCACCAGGTTAGGTAAGGCTAATCTGACCTCGCCCAATCCGCCATTAACGGCCGAAAGATCTCATGAACCTCAAGCCTTCGCACCGTGCCGTCGCAGCCTCCCTCACGCTGGTGCTCGCCGCTGTCCTCTCCGCGTGCACGTCCTCGGAAGCATCCACCGAGAACCCGAACTACACGACGGAGCCGAGCGACACGTTCCCGGTGACGGTCGAGCACCAGTTCGGCGAGACGACGGTCGAGGCGGAGCCGCAGCGGGTCGTCGTGGTCGGCCTCACCGAGCAGGACATCCTGCTGGAGCTGGGCGTCACCCCCGTCGCGACCACCGAGTGGTACGGCGAGCAGCCCTATGCCGTGTGGCCCTGGGCCGTCGACCTGCTCGGCGACGCCGAGCCCGAGGTGCTCTCCACCACCGACGGCTTCGAGTACGAGAAGATCGCGTCGCTGCGGCCCGACCTGATCGTCGGCACCAACGCAGGCCTCGAGCAGGAGACCTACGACAAGCTCTCCGAGATCGCGCCGACCGTCGCCAGCGTCGAGGGTTCGGAGCCGTTCTTCTCCAGCTGGCAGGAGCAGACCCGCGTCGTCGCCGCGGCGGTCGGCCGCTCCGCGGAGGGCGAGGACCTGATCGACGGTGTCGAGACCGCCTACGCCGAGGCCGCCGCCGCGCACCCCGAGTTCGCCGGCCTCACCGCGACGTTCTCGCAGGGCGCCGCCTGGGAGGGCAACCTGTGGGTCTACCCCGAGGGTCTGAACACCGACTTCCTCACCGACCTCGGGTTCACCATCACGCCGGGTCTCGAGGAGCACGCGCCCGAGGAGGGCGTGCAGGCACAGATCTCGGCGGAGAACACCGGCCTGCTGGAGGCCGACGTTGTGGTCTTCGCGACCGAGGAGCCGGACGCCATCGACGGCCTGCTCGACTTCGGCACCCTGTCGACGCTGCCCGCCGTCGAGGAGAACCGCGCCATCTACACCGACGGCGAGCTCGCCGGCGCGATCTACTTCCTGACGCCGCTCAGCCAGAAGCACGTCCTCGAGGAGCTGCTGCCCCGCCTGGAGAGCGCTGTCGCCGGCGAGGCCCCGCGCAGCACCGAGGGGTGATGAGCCGCACGCAGCAGCAGCAGCGCCGCTGGGCGGCCGGGCTCGCCCTCGTGGTGTCGGCCCTCGCCCTCGCGGCGCTGCTGAGCGTCATGGTGGGCTCCAAGCAGCTGCTCCCCGCACAGATCCTGCAGGCGCTGGTGGCGCCCACCGGGTCCGACGTCGACCGGATCGTCCTCGAGCTGCGCCTCCCGCGCACGCTCGCCGCGGTGGTCGTCGGCGCGGCCCTGGGCGTCTCGGGCGCGCTCATCCAGGCGTTCACCCGCAACCCGCTCGGCGACCCGGGCATCCTCGGCGTGAACGCCGGAGCGTCCCTCGGCGTCGCGTGCGGCATAGCGCTGTTCGGCACCGGCGTGCCCGCGCAGCATCTCGGCTTCGCCTTCGTCGGCGCCCTCGTCGCGACAGTGGTCGTGCTGTTCATCGGCGCGGCCGGCCGCAGCGCCGACCCGGTGCGCCTCACGCTCGCGGGAGTCGCGGTCGCCGCGGTGCTCTCCGGCATCACGACCGCCATCACCCTGCTGGACCCAGGCACCTTCAACCAGATGCGCGGCTGGGCGGCGGGCACGTTCGTCGAGCGCGACCTCGACGTCGTCCTCCCGGCCGTCCCGGTGGTCGGCGCCGGGCTCGTCATCGCGCTGGTCTGCGCCCGCTCCCTCAACACGCTCGGGCTCGGCGACGACCTCGCCTCGGCGCTCGGCACGCACGTCGGCCTCACCCGCGCGCTCGCGGTCACCGCCATCACCCTGCTCGCCGGCGCCGCGACCGCCGTCGCCGGCCCCATCGGCTTCGTCGGCCTCATGGTGCCGCACGTCGCCCGGTGGCTGGTCGGCCCCGACCAGCGCTGGATCCTCCCGTACTCGGCGGTGCTCGCCCCGGTCGTGCTGCTCGTGTCCGACGTCGTGGGCCGCGTCGTCCTCTGGCCCGGTGAGGTGCCCGTCGGGATCGTGACGGCATTCGTCGGCGCCCCGGTGCTCATCTGGCTGGTCCGACGGCGGACGGCGAGCACCCTGTGACCGCCATCGACTTCGGCGCCCGCGTCGCCGTCATCCGCTGGGGCGGCTTCTCCCTGCGCCTGCACGTCCGCACCGTGGTCGTGAGCGCCCTGCTCCTCGTCGCGACGCTCGCCGGGGCGCTCGTGGCGCTCTGCCTCGGCGACCTGCCGCTGACCGCCCCCGAGGTGTTCCTCGCGTTCGCCGGCCAGCAGAGCGGCATCGTCCAGACCGTCGTCCTGGAGTGGCGCGCCCCGCGCGTGCTCGCCGCCGCCGTGTTCGGCGCGGCGCTCGGCGTCTCCGGCGGGCTCTTCCAGTCGCTCACCCGCAACCCGCTCGCCAGCCCCGACATCATCGGGCTGTCGGCCGGCTCGTACACGGGCGCGCTGATCGTCATCATCGTCCTCGGCGGCGGCACGTACCTCGTCGCGGGCGGCGCGCTCGCCGGCGGCCTGATCGCGGCGGCGCTGGTCTACCTGCTCGCCTACCGGGACGGCATCCAGGGCTTCCGCCTGATCGTCGTGGGCATCGGCCTGTCGGCGATGCTGGGCGCCGTCTCGACCCTCCTCGTGCTGCGCGCCCGCCTCGAGATCGCGATGACCGCCGCCATCTGGGGTGCGGGTTCGCTCAACCGGATCGGCTGGGCCGAGGCGCTTCCGTCGGTGCTGCTCATCGCCGTCGTGCTCGTGGTCATCGGCGGGCTCGCCGCCCCCATGCGGCAGCTCGAGCTCGGCGACGACGCGGCCCGCGCGCTCGGCATCCGCGCCGAACCCGTCCGGCTCGCGCTCGTCCTGTGCGGGGTGGCGCTCACCGCCGCCGTCACCGCGTTCGCCGGACCCATCGCCTTCGTGGCGCTCTCAGCGCCCCAGATCGCCCGGCGCCTCACCGGTTCCGCCGGCACGGCGCTCGTCCCCGCGGCGCTCCTGGGCGCCCTGATCCTCGTGGTGTCCGACGTCGTCGCGCAGCACCTCCTCCCGCAGCCGCTGCCGGTCGGCATCGTCACGATCGTCGTCGGCGGCGGCTACCTCGTCTGGCTCCTCGTCCGCGAAGCACGGAAGCGACCATGAACACCGATACCAGCCAGTCCGGCGCCAACCGCCTGCACGCCGACGCGATCACGCTCGGCTACGACAAGCGGGTCATCTCGCGGGAGCTGTCCGTCGAGATCCCCGACGGCTCGTTCACGATGATCGTCGGCCCCAACGCGTGCGGGAAGTCGACGCTGCTGCGCGCGCTGTCGCGGCTGCTTCCGCCCAGCGCGGGCCAGGTGGTGCTCGACGGGCGGGCCATCTCGTCGTACCGCGCCAAGGAGGTCGCCCGGGTGCTGGGCCTGCTCCCGCAGTCGTCGCTCGCACCCGACGGCATCACCGTCGCCGACCTCGTCGCCCGCGGCCGCCACCCGCACCAGAGCATGATCCGCCAGTGGTCGCCCGCCGACGAGCAAGCGGTCCGCGCCGCGATGGAGGCGACGGGTGTCACGTCACTGTCGGGCCGCCTCGTCGACGAGCTCTCCGGCGGGCAGCGGCAGCGGGTCTGGGTGGCCATGGTGCTCGCGCAGGAGACGCCGCTCCTGCTGCTCGACGAGCCGACGACGTTCCTCGACATCGCCCACCAGATCGAGCTCATGGAGCTGCTCGCCGACCTCAACGACGAAGGGCGCACCCTCGTGACCGTGCTGCACGACCTCAACCAGGCGGCCCGCTACGGCACCCACCTCATCGCCATGCGCGACGGCGCGGTGGTCGCCCAGGGCGCGCCCGCCGAGATCGTGACCGCCGAGCTGGTCGAGGAGGTGTTCGGGCTGGCCTGCGTCGTACGGCCGGACCCGGTCACCGGCACGCCGTCGGTGACGCCCATCGGGCGCGTCCGGGACCGACGGGGTGCCCGATGAGCCGCAGCACCGGCCGGGGCCGGACCTGGCTGCAGACGCCCGCCGAGCCCGTGCGCACGCGCGAGATCCGCGTCGACGAGCGCACGACCCCCCGCCGCCTCACCCTGCGCGTCATGACCGGCGCGCGCCGGTACACGGTGCCCGCCGCGGCGCTGAGCATCACCCACCAGCTCGGCGAGGCGCTCGTCCCGGTGCTCATGGGGGTCGCCATCGAGCGGGCGGTCAGCACCGGCGACGTCGCCCAGCTCGTGCTGTGGGTCGCGCTGCTCGCTGCGGACTTCGCGCTGCTGTCGTTCTCCTGGCGGTTCGGCTCCCGCCTCGCCGAGCTCGGCACGCTGGTCGTGCAGCACCAGCTGCGCTCGATGGTGAGCGCGCACCTGCTCACCAGGGCGCCGTCGCGCGGTGCGTCGGCGGCGCCCGGGGTCGCGCTCTCGCTGGCGACGTCCGACGTGAGCCGGCTGTCGTCCGCGGTGGCGATCGGCGTGTACCCGGTGGGGCAGCTCGCCGCGGTCGTCTTCGGCGGGACGGTGCTCCTCGTCATCTCCTGGCCGCTCGGCCTCGCCGTCCTGCTCGGCGCGCCGGTGGTCCTGTGGCTCACCGACCGGACCGGCGGGTCGCTGCGCCGCCGCAGCGGCGACGAGCAGGAGGCAGCCGCCGCGGCGGCGGGCGAGGCCGCCGACCTCATGTCCGGCTACCGGGTGCTCAAGGGCGTCCACGCCGAGGTCGAGGCGGGACGCCGTTACCGGCGCGCGAGCGGCGTGGCGCTCGAGAGCACCCTGCGCGCGCGCCGGGCCGAGGGGCTCTTCGTCGGCACGATGGACCTCACCACCGGGCTGTTCGTCACGGCGATCACGGTTGCCGCGGGCATCCTCGCCGTGCGGGGTGCCATCGGGATCGTCGAGCTGGTCACGGTCGTCGGGCTCACGCAGTTCCTCCTGGAGCCGCTGCAGTCGCTCGCCCGGAACGCGGGCACACTGTGGGCGTCGGCCAACGCGTCGGCCGCGCGGCTCCTTGAGCTGCTGCGCGAGGACCCGGGACCTGCGCAGGGAGCTGGGGACGACGCCGTCGGTCCGGCGGGGCCGGTGGCCGAGAGCCTGGTCGCCGAGCTCGCCCAGGACGTGCCCGGCGGGGAGCTCGTCGCCGTGGCCGCCGACGCGCGCACCGCCCGGGCCCTGCTCGACACGATCCGCGGCGCGCGACTCGATGCGCTCGTCGTGCCGCACGAGGCGCACCTGTTCGCCGGCACGGTGCGCGAGAACGTAGCGCTCCCCGGAGCCGACGCCGACCGCGTCGCCGCCGCGCTCGACGCCGCGGGATGCGGGGAGCTCGCCGAGATCCTGCCGGACGGCTGGGACACGCCAGTGGGCGAGGGCGGCGCGTCCCTCTCCGGCGGCCAGCGCCAGCGGGTTGCGCTCGCCCGCGCGCTCGCCACGGACGCCCCGCTGCTCGTCCTGCACGATCCCACGACCGCGGTCGACGCCGTCACCGAGGCCGCGATCGCCGACGGGCTGCGCCGCGTGCGCGCGGGCCGGCGGACAGTGATCTTCACGCGGTCCCCGGTGTTGCTGCAGGTCGCGGACCGGGTGGTGACGGTCGCACCCGGGGACGGCGCCGGGACGGAACGCACGGAACACATGGAGTACGCGGCAGCGGGGGAGCACCGATGAGCACGGACCACAGCCTGCCCATCGCCGACGGGCGCACGGTGCTGTGCGAGATGTGGCGCGCCCTGGACCGCCGCGGCTGGCGGCTCGCAGGACTGGTGGTCGTCTTCGTCGCGACGGCGGCGGCCGGGGTCCTGCCGTCGCTCGCGATCGGCCGGGTGGTCGACGCCGTCACCGCCGGCGGGGAGGCACGCACCGTCTGGATCGCCGGCGCGATCATGGTCGGCTCCGTGGTGGCCGGCGCGGTGCTCGCCGCCGTCGGCATGATCGGGGCGTCGCGTCTGCTCGAGGGGATGCTCGCCCGCCTGCGCGAGGACATGGTCGCGGCCGCGCTGCGGCTGCCCCAGTCGCAGGTCGAGCGCGCCGGGACGGGCGACCTCATCTCCCGCGCGGGGGACGACGTCGCCGAGGTCGCCGAGGCGATCCCCGCCGTCGTGCCCGCGCTCACCGGCTCGTTCTTCACGATCGTGGTGACGTTCGGCGGGATGGTGGTGATCGACCCGCGCTACGCCCTGGCGCTGCTGGTCATCCTGCCCGTGCACGCGTTCGCGGTGCGCCGGTACCTGCGCGGGGCCCCGCGGCTGTACGCGGGCGAGCGCGCCGCCATGGCCCACCGCGCGCAGCACCTGCTCGACTCGCTCCGGGGGACCGAGACGGTGCGCGCCTTCGACCTGTCCGGCCGGCACCTGGTGCGGATCCGCGCGGCGTCCTGGGCGGTGGTGCGGTGGACCATGCACGCCCGCGCCGTCCAGAACGCGTTCTCGGGGCGGATCAACGCCGCCGAGCTCGCGGGCATGACGGCGCTCCTCGTCGTGGGGTTCTTCGTGGTGCGGGACGGCGGAGGCACCATCGGCGGCACGACGGCGGCCATGCTGCTGTTCCTGCGCCTGTTCAACCCCATCGGCCAGCTGCTGTTCGTGATCGACGACATGCAGTCGGCACTGGCGTCGCTCGCGCGGATCACCGGCGTCGTCGGGGCCGGGCGCGAGGCCGCCGGGGAGGACGGCTTCCCGTCGCGGCGCCGCGCCCCGGACGGCGCCGGGATCGGCCTGCGCGGCGTCGGCCACTCGTACACCGCCGACCACCCGGTCCTCGTCGACGTCGACCTCCGGGTCGCGCCGGGCGAGACGGTCGCCGTCGTCGGCGCCTCGGGTGCGGGCAAGAGCACGCTCGCGGCGCTCGCGGCGGGGGTGCACGACGCGACGTCGGGCACCGTCGAGACCCCGGACGGCGTCGTGCTCGTCACGCAGGAGGTGCACGTGTTCGACGCCAGCCTGCGCGACAACCTCACGCTCGCACGGGCGGACGCCGACGACGCCGCACTGCGGCACGCCCTCGGCGTCGCGGGCGCCGAACCGCTCCTGGACCGGCTCCCGGACGGCCTCGACACCCGCCTCGACGGTTCGGCGCTCACCCCGGCCGAGGCGCAGCAGCTCGCCCTCGCCCGGGTGCTGCTGGCCGATCCCGGCGTCGTGATCCTCGACGAGGCCACCGCCGAGGCGGGTTCGAGCGACGCGGGCCGGCTCGAGCGTGCGGCCCAGGCGGTGATCGACGGGCGCACCGCCCTCGTCGTCGCGCACCGGCTGAGCCAGGCCGCCGCGGCGGACCGGGTAGTGGTGATGGACCGTGGCCGCATCGCGGAGGAGGGCACGCACGCGGAGCTCCTGGCCTCGGGCGGCAGCTACGCCCGGCTGTGGCAGGCCTGGCGCCGGCACCGGGACTGACTGGGTGCGGGTGGGGTAGGGGCAGGTGCTGAGTTCGGTCCTTTGCTGGTGCTGCCGTGCTGAATTCGGTCGGTTGCTGGTGCTGCAGTGTTGACTTCGGTCCTTCGCTGGCCCGGCCGCGCGACTTCGGTCCGTTGCTCTGAGATCGGTCAATCAACCGACCGATCTCAGAGCAACGGACCGAAGTCGCGATACGCCGGATGCGAAGGACCGAAGTCGCCCGCGCCGAAGTCGCCGCGCTCAAGTCGCCCGCGCTCAAGTCGCCCGCGCTCAAGTTGCCCGCCGTCGAGGTCGGCACCTTGCTGGCGCTCTTCGCCGAAGTCGGCAGTTGGCATCGAGGTCGACACAGCGCTGGACCGATCTCGATGCCGACTGCCGACGGCCGACCTCGATCCTGCGTGCCGATCTCGAGGTCACGTGATCGGCTTCGCCGCCGACAGCGCCAACCGACTGAGCTCAGCGACGGCCGTCGACGGCGCGCGCCACCCACCACCCGGCGACGTAGAGCAGCGCCGCGGCGATGAGTGCGGCGCCCGCGCCGGTCGCGACGTCGGAGAGCACGCCCTCGACCACGTCCCGCGCCCCGAGCCCGGAGCCGCCGCCCCACCACTCGAGGGTGCCGGCCACCGCGCCGACCGCGGCGACGCCGGCGACGATCACGAGGAGCCGCAAGACCCTCCGCCGTCCGTCCGTCGTCGCGGGCCGCAGCCGGGCGCGGCGGCGCCACAGGTACACCGCGATGATCACCAGCCCGCCGATCGTGCTGACGTGCTGCAGCGCCCTGGCCCACGTGAGGTCGCCGGCGAGCTGCGTGCTCAGGAACGGCACGTTCATGACGACCCAGCCGTCGCTGTGCGTGAACGAGTCCCACACCAGGTGCGTCGCGATGCCGATCAGCAGGGAGAGCAGCACCCAGCCGGCGCGGCGGAGCAGCGCGCCTGCGCCACCGTCGCGCTCCGGCGGACGCGGGCCGGCGGGCGCGGGCAGCAGGCTGCCGACCGGGCGGCGGGCCACCAGGAACAGACCCCAGAGCGCCACCGCGTACGGCAGGCTGACGGTCAGGGCGCCGAGCAGGGTGTGCGACGTCGTGGCGTTCATGTACGGCTCGTACCAGGACTGGGCGCCCACCGGGACGGGCGTGCTGCGCGCGAAGTACGGCAGGTCGGGAGCCAGGGCCCCGGCGACCAGCGCCGCGGCGCTGAAGGGGCGCCGAAGGAGCGGCAGCACGGCGGCGGGATGCGAGAGCGTGAACGGCAACGGTCGTCCTTCGGAGCTGGGGCGGGGCGCGGTGGTGCCTGCCGGACAGTACCGTCAAACGCTGGGCGGGGCCGCCGCGACGGCGGACGGTACCGGATCTGCGCAGGTACGGTGTCGTCGGACCGTAAGGTTCACCCGTGCGCGTACTCCTGGTTGAAGACGACGAACCGGTGGCCCAGTCGCTCCGGCGCGGGCTGCTGCGGTACGGCTTCACCGTGGACTGGGTGCCGACGGGTCGGGAGGCGCTGACGGCGGTGCGCGAGCTGTCCGACGGCGAACCGTCCGGCGGCGAATCCTACGACGTCGTGCTCCTCGATCTCGGGCTGCCAGACGTCGAGGGCCTCGACGTCTGCCGGGCGCTGCGCGAGCGGAGTGCCGTGCCGATCATCGTGATCAGCGCGCGCAGCGACGAGGCCGACCGGGTGGTCGGCCTCGAGCTCGGCGCGGACGACTACGTCACCAAGCCCTTCGGGATGCGCGAGGTCATCGCCCGGATCAGGGCGGTCATGCGCCGCGCCCGGCCGGCGGCCGTGCCGAGCGGCCCGGACCGGTATGGTCCCCGGCTGACCATCGACCGCCGCGCGGGCCGGGTGCACCTGGACGGCAGCCCGGTGGCGCTGACGCCCAAGGAGTACGACCTGCTCGGCTTCCTCACCGAGGAGCCGGGTGCGCTGATGTCGCGCGAGCAGATCATGGAAGCGGTCTGGGACGCCCACTGGTTCGGCCCGACCAAGACGCTCGACGTCCACGTGGCCGCGCTACGGCGCAAGCTCGCCGGAGCGGTCACCATCGAGGCGGTACGCGGCGTCGGATTCCGGCTGGAGATCCTGGACGCGCCGGCGCTGCCCGCATGATCCGGCGGCTGATCGTCAGCTACGTGCTGCTCGTCGCGGTCGCCCTCGCCGCGTTCACGGTCCCGGTGGCCGTGACGCTCACGGGCCAGCTGCGCGGCGACACCGACGCCTCCGTGCGGCGGGAGGCGACGACCATGGCGCTGCTCCTCGGGGGCGGGGACGCCGCCTCGCACGAGGCGCTGATGCAGATGGCCGGTGCGTACTCCTTCGAGACGGGCAGCACGGTCCAAGCCGTGAACGCCAACGGCACCAGGGTGCCGGGCCTGCCCCGGCTCGAACAGGACGCGGCTGTCGAGCGGGCCTTGCGCGGGGGAGAGCTGACCACGGACTGGGGATCCTCCTGGTTCTGGGGACCTCACCTGGTGATCACGGTCCCGGCCTGCGAGCTGCCCGCCGACGCAGGAGCCGGAACGGGGGTTGATTCAGCGGGAGAAGGCGAGCTGGACGACCGGGTTGTGGGCGCCGTTCGAGTCAGCTTCCCGACCCAGGAGCTCACCGACCGGTTCTGGAATATCTGGGGCTTCCGCGCGATCCTCGCCGTGGGGGTACTGGTGATCGCGGCGGGCCTCGGTTATCTGGCCGCCCGCTGGCTCACCCGTCCTCTGCGCCAGCTCAACGCCATGGCGAGCCGGTTCAGCGACGGCGACCTCACCGCGCGTTCCCCGGTCACCGGGCCGCACGAGACGCAGACCCTTGCCCGCACCCTCAACCAGGGCGCCGAACGCCTCGACACGCTGATCGCAGCGCAGCGGGTCTTCGTCGCCGACGCGTCGCACCAGCTGCGTACGCCGCTCACCGCCCTGCGCCTGTCCCTGGACAACATCGCGGACGGCGTCGACGACCCGTACGTGACGGAGGACGTCGAACAGGCCACCGCCGAGGTGGTGCGGATGAGTCGCCTCGTCAACGGGCTGCTGGTGCTGGCCCGCGCCGAGGCGCAGGCGACCGTCGCCGAGCCGCTGCCGCTGCGCGACATCCTGGAGGAACGCCTGACTCTCTGGCAGCCGGCCGCCGACGAGCGTGGGGTCACGATCACGCTGGCCGGGCCGATGCTGGCCGGCCCGGCGGACGACCGTCTCGAGGTGCTGGCCAGCCCGGGTCACCTCGACCAGGTGCTGGACAACGTGCTGTCCAACGCCCTGGAGGTGTCTCCGGACGGCGGCACGATCACCGTTCGCGCGACGTGGGCCGAGCCGCACCACGACGAGGTGGTGCTGGAGATCCTCGACCAGGGCCCCGGCATGTCCGACGCCGACAAGGCCCGCGCCTTCGACAGGTTCTGGCGAGGGCACGGGCTCACCGGTCGGTCCGGCTCGGGCCTCGGGCTCGCCATCGTCAAGCAGCTGGTGACCGACGACGGCGGCGCGGTGACGCTACGGGACGCGCCGGCCCCTGGCGGGCTCGGCGTCCGGATCAGTCTCCGGCCGGCATCGCCGAGGAGTGGTGGTTGACGATCAGCCAGTCGCCGTCGATCTTCTCGTACACGTAGGTGTAGCGGGCCTCGACGTCGCGCACCTCGCCGGTCTCGGGGTCGGTGAGCGTGAACACGTAGGTGCCGGCGTCGACGGCAGTGTTCCTGTCGAGCACGGTGATGATGGTCTCGGTCTTCTCGCCGACCGGGTCGTTCTCCTGGAAGTGCTCGAAGTAGTCGACGATCCCGGCGCGGTCGGTCCGGACCTGCTTGGACACCGTGGGCAGCAGCACGCCGTCGGGCGCGTAGCGGTCGGCCACCACCTCGGCGTCGCCCGTGCCCAGCGCGGCGTTCCACTCGTCGAACAGGGCGGCGATCTCCTGCTCGGTGGGCGCCTTGCCGGTCTTCTTGCCTGACTGGCTCGCGGCCTCCCGGTTGTCGGCCGTCGCGATGCCCGTGATGCCCACGGTGGCGGCGGCAGCGAGGACTGCGGTGACCGCGACGAGGCCGACCGTCTTGCGCAGCCGGCGGGGCTTCTTGACCGATGAGTTCATCACAGCTCCAGTGCTTCGAAGTCGTGACCCCTGATGCCTGAGGATCCAGGCGGTGGGCCGCTCCCGGGGTTCGATCGGGAGTGGTCCCAGCCTCGCGATGTGCCGGGAAGGGGCTGTGCAGCGCGGAGCCAGCGCTCGTACAGCATTCAGGAAAGAATGGTCAGGAAAGACTTCCGGCGAGCTCGGCCACGGCGTCCGCGACCACGTCCACCTCGTCCTCGGTGTTGTAGTAGTGCGGCGACAGGCGCAGGCACCAGTCGACGTCCTTGTCCCCGAAGTCGAACTGCGCGAACTCCCGGAAGCTGAGCGCCGAGTTGATCCGACGACCGTCCATGGCGGCCTTGAACGCCTGCGGCTGCCAGCCCGCGATCTCGAAGGTGACGAGCGCGGCCGGGTTCGGGCCGCGGTCGAGCACGCGGACCCCGGGGATCGGTGCGAGCCCGTCGCGCAGCCTGGCGGCGAGCGCGGGCGTCCGCCGTGCGATGGCCTCGATGCCGACGTCGCGGGCGTACCGGACGGCGGCGGCGCTGCCGAGCACCGTCGCGTAGGGAAACTCCCACTCCTCGAACCGGGCCGCCGTCGCCGCGGGCTCGTAGGCGTCCGGTGCGGTCCAGCGCGCGCCGTGCATGTCGATGAAGAGCGGTTCGTGGCCCGCGCGCAGCACACGGTCGGACACGTAGAGGAACCCGGAGCCGCGCGGGCCACGCAGGAACTTGCGGCAGGTGGCGGTCAGCAGGTCGCAGCCGATCTCCTCGACGTCGATGACGAGCTGGCCGACCGACTGGCAGGCGTCGACCAGGTAGAGGAGGTCGAGCTCGCGGCAGAGGCGACCGATCTCGGCGACGGGGGAGACGAGCCCCGAGTTGGTGGGGACGTGGGTGACGGAGACGAGCCGGGGGCGGTGGATCCGCATCAGCGCGGCCATCGCGTCGACGTCGACCACGCCCTCCGGGGTGTTGGGCGCGTGCACGATGCGCACGCCGAACCGCTTGCGCAGGGAGAGGAAGGCGATCTGGTTGGAGATGAAGTCGTCGCGGGTCGTGAGGATGACGTCGCCGGCCTCGAACGGGATCGAGGACAGGGCCGTGGCGTAGGCGTGGGTGGCGCTGCCCGCGAACGCGATGTTGTCGGGTGAGGTGTTGACGAGGGCGGCGATCTCGGTGTAGAAGCCGCGGACCTCGGCGGCCCGGGCGGCCGAGGCCTCGTAGCCGCCGATCTGGGCCTCGAGGTTGAGGTGGTCGACCATCACCGCCGTCACGGGCCTCGCCATCAGGCCGCAGCCCGCGTTGTTGAAGTGGATGACCCGGTCGGTCCCCGGGGTGTCGGCTCGGAGGGTGGCGACGTCGAGCTGAAGTGCTTCTCGCGCTGACCCGGTAGCGCTATTCTTGGCGTTCATGAATGACAGTAGCACTTCTGCGGATCTGGCCGACAGCCTCCGCGGGCTGGTCGCCGGGCTCGCCGTCGGCGACCGGCTGCCCAGCAGCCGGGAGCTGATCAACCAGTACCGGGTCGGGCCCGCGACGGTGGCGCGCGCGATCGCCGCGCTGGCCGCCGAGGGTGCGGTGGTGACCCGCCCCGGCAGCGGGACGTACGTGGCGTGCGGTCCGGGCAGCGGCGACGAGGGGGACGCCGCCGCCGCCGACACCGACTGGCAGACCGTCGCCCTCACGGACCGCACGGTCGACACCCACCTCATCGGAGACCCGCTCGGTCCCGTACCGGCCGGGACCATCTCCCTCGACGGCGGCTACATCCACCGTTCGCTCCAGCCCACCCGGGCGCTGAGCGCCGCGCTCGCGCGGGCAGCGCGCCGCCCCGACGCCTGGGACCGCGCCCCGGCCGGCGGCCTGACGGCGCTGCGCACCGTGCTCGCCCGGCTGGTCGGCGGCACCGTCACGGCCGACGACGTGCTGGTCACCGCCGGCGGGCAGAGCGCCCTGTCCATAGCCTTCCGGGCCATCGCCGCGCCCGGCAGCCCCGTCCTGGTCGAGTCGCCCACCTATCCTCGCGCCCTCGCGGCAGCCCGCGCCGCGGGGCTGCGCCCGGTCCCCGTGCCGCTCGACGCCGCCGGCCTGCGGCCGGACCTGCTGGCCGACGCGTTCGCGATGACCGGCGCGCGCCTGCTGTACTGCCAGCCGACCTTCCAGAACCCGACGGGCACCGTGCTGGCACCCGAGCGGCGCCGTCAGATCCTCGACATCGCGCGCGCGTCCGGCGCGTTCGTGCTCGAGGACGACTTTGCACGGCACCTCGGGCACGGCAGCCCCGTGCCCCGGCCCCTGGTCGCCGACGACCGCGACGGCACCGTCGTCCACGTCACCTCGCTCACCAAACCGGGCGCACCGAGCCTACGGATCGGCGCGCTCGTGGCCCGCGGGCCGGTCATGGAGCGCATGCGGGCGGTCCGCCTGGTCGACGACTTCTTCGTCACCCGCCCGCTCCAGGAGGCCGCGCTGGAGATCCTGAGCTCACCGTCCTGGGACCGGCACGTCCGCTCGCTCGGCACGGCGCTGCGGGCGCGGTGCGCGGTCCTGGCCGACGCCGTCCTGCTCGACGTCCCCGGCGCGACCCTGACCGGGCTGCCCACCGGCGGGCTGCACCTCTGGGTCCGCCTGCCGCCCGGCGTGGACGACGGCGCCCTCGCCCGTGCCGCACGACAGCACGGCGTCGCGGTCAGCGCCGGCAGCCGCTACTTCGCCGCCGAACCGACAGCGGCCCACCTGCGCATCGGGTTCGCTGCAGCGGCCGACCACGCGGAGCTGACCGAGGGGGCGCGTCGGCTGGGGACGGCGCTCGCGGACCTCTAGCGAGGGCGACCTCCACCCATCGCTTCGGCGCTGGCTCACGGCCCCAGACTTTAGTCGCCGAAGTAGAGCGCCTGTCCGGACAGGCGCTCTACCTCGCCGACAAGTAGACGGCGAGGTAGAGCGTGCGTCCGGACAGGCGCTCTACTTCGGCCGTCAGGAGCCTGGGGGCGTCAGATCGGTCTTGCAGTTCGGCACCCTCGGCTCAGCGCCGGGTGTAGATGACGCCGACCTTGTCGAGCTCGTCGCCCGCGCGGCCGTGGAAGCCCGCGATCTGCCAGCCGGACGGGGCGGTGTACGTGGTGCAGTCGCTGTTCGAGGTGCCGCCCGCCAGGGTCCGGCCGGTGCTCGTCGTGAAGCGGGCGTAGGCGATCCGGGTGTGGTCCTCGTGCTTCACCTGGCACAGGTGCAGGCTCACCGGGTACTCGCCGGAGGCGAGGGCCAGCGTCCCGAGGGTGCCCCCGCTACCCCCGTGCTCGACACGGGTCCCACCGGCGAGCGTCAGGCCGATCTGGTCCACCCTGGACGCGCCGCGCACGCGCAGCTCGGTGGGCCGCGAGCTGGCGGTGAGGTCGTCGACGTCGGTGAAGAAGGTGCCGTGCGGGCCGCCGAACTGGTCGCTCATCCGGAAGCCGGGGCTGAGGGACCAGTTGAGCTCGACCGCGATGGGGTAGTGGTCCGACAGGTTCTTGCCCGCGCCGTCGCGGAAGGCGGCGTGGTCGTTGCGGTACTCGACCGCGTCGAGGGCCACGTGGTTTCCGCCGCGGTAGAGGACCTTGTCGACGACCTCGCACGTCTCGTCCACCGTCGCGTCGTCGCACACGAGCGCGGGTGCACCCTTGTCGGGGGCGTCGCCGCCGCGGACGAGGTCGACCCACGGGTCGGTCAGGCCGTTCGCGGACGCGAGCTCGGCGATCGTGTCGTCGGCGCGGGTGTAGCGGGTGTTGGTGTCGCCGTAGACGATCACGGCGTTCCCCGCCGAGCGGGACCGGATGAACGTGGTGAGCTGCGCGAGGTTCGCGCGCCGGGCGGCCAGGTCGCCTGGCTCGACGCCGGCGTCGGTGTGCAGGTTGTACAGGTCCACCCACACGCCCTCGGCGAGGCGGGCCCGCATGAAGGTGAAGCCCTTCGGCGTCAGGCAGTCGCCTGATCCCGACGAGCAGTCGGCCCAGGCGACGCGCTCGAAGTCCTCGAACGGGAGGTCCGAGAGCGTGTTGAGACCGCTGCCGAACGGGACGCCGCCGCTCGTCGGCGTCCGATGAGGATGACGGTCCGCCGCGTAGAGCGCGGCGTGGTAGTTGAAGTCCTCCTGGACCTGGACGACGTCGTAGGGGGCCAGGCGCGAGCCGATGATCGGGGTGTTGGTCTCCGGGTCGCCGTCGCCGATCCCGAGGGGGAGCCCGGCGATGTTGTAGCTGAGGATCGAGAACGACCCGCTCGTGACGGCCGACGGCGATGCCGGTCCGGATGCCGACGCTGACGCCGGGGCGGCGAGCCCGATCGCGGCGACGAGCGGGACGATCGTGGCCAGGGCGGCCGTGGCCAGTGCGGGTCTGGCGAATGCCTTACGTGTCCGCATACCGTGCTCCAGTCGTCGAGGGTGCCAGGGTGAAACCCGGCAGATTCGTACAGCCTGGCCGATATGCATGACTTCGTCACTACTTGCGGCTTACGCCACCATTGCCCGCAAGTGACGGACCGGCGGGTCCCCGGGCTCAGCGGGTCCGCGGGAAGTCGAAGATCCGGTCCGGGTCGTAACGACGCTCGATCTCCGCGAGGCGGTCCGCGGCGGACCCGTAGTAGACGCGGCGCCAGTCGGGCAGGCGAGGGTCGAAGTCGTTCTGATATGCCGCGCCCGATGCGTAGGGCCGCATGGCGGAGTGGATCGCGGCCAGCCATTCCTCGGCGGCGGCCGCGTCGTCGGGCCGGTCCCAGCTCGCCTCGTACTGCGCGAGGAAACGGTGGTGCCGATGGACGAACGCCGTCTCGTGCGCCGGCCGGCGGTTCACGGTGCCGCCCATCGCGACGGTCGCCACCGAGGCGGCGACGCCGGCGGGGGCGTTCTCCACCGTCGTGAGGGCCGCACCGATCGCCTCGGCGGGCATCGAGCGCGCGAAGAAGTCGCTCCGCACGTCGTAGCACGGCCGCTCGGCCGGCCGGAGGTCTCCCCGGCGAACCGCCGAACCGTGGCGAGGTGTGGTTCGGTGCGGATCTCGTGGCGGGTGCGGCCGTCGGGCAGCGCTGCCAGCTGCTCGGCGAGGTCGTCGTGGCCGCCGAGCGCGAAGGCGACGACCGACACCGAGGGGCCGCTGTCGTCGTTCTGGAGGCGCAGGGCCGCCCACATCTCGTCCGGCAGGTCGGGCGCCCAGTCCTGCCAGGCCGCGAGCACGGCCGCGGCGCGCGACCACGGCCACGCCAGGTCGGCCGACGACGACTCGTGGACGGCGTGAGTGCGCAGGCGCAGCTCCGTGACGACGCCGAGGCTGCCGTTCCCCGCCCCGCGCAACGCCCAGAACAGGTCCGGCTCCCGCTCCGCGTTGCAGGTCAGGACCGCGCCGTCCGCCGTCACCACCGTCGCCTCGACGAGGTTGTCGCACGAGAGGCCGTACGCGCGCGACAGCAGGCCGTGCCCACCGCCGAGCGTCAGACCCGAGACGCCGACGGACGGGCACGTGCCGCCCGAGATCGTGACGCCGTGCTCGGCGAGCGCCGCATAGACGTCGCCGAGGACGGCTCCGGCGCCGATGTGCGCGATGCCCGGGTGGACGGTGATGTCGTTCATCCGCCGCACGTCGATGACCAGCCGGCCGTTCCCGCTGGACCAGCCCGCGTACGAGTGGCCGCCGCTCCGGACTGCCGGCGGGATGCCGTGCGCCCGGGCGAACCGCAGGCACTCCGCGACGTCGGCGGCCGAGGTCACGAGGACGACGGCGGCCGGTCGGAGGTCGTCGAACCGGCGGTTGAAGAGCAGGCTCGCCTCGGCGTACCCGTCGTCGTCGGGCCGGAGCAGCTCGCCGTCGATGGCCGCGCCGAGTGCCTGCCAGGCGGGCGTCATGCGCCGTACGCCCCGAAGAACATGTCGAGCGCGGCGTCGACGTGGGCGCGCAGCTGGGCCGGCGTCGGTATCGCGTCGTCGCCCAGCAGCATCGCGCGGTTGATCGGGTCGCCCATGACGAGCCAGTTCAGCTGGGTCGCTGCTCTGTCGGTATCGCTGGCGGCGTCGGGGCCGGCGATCCGGACGAGCCCGAGGTCCGCGAGGTCTCCGATGACGGTGGCGAGCGACGCGATCGCTACGCGTGGACCGTTCTCGTAGAGCGCCCGGGCGAGCTCGGGAAAGCGCACCGCCTCCCCGATGACGAGGCGCCGCAGCGCCAGGACCTCGGGGTTCATGACGGCCGCCAGCTGAGCGACCAGGAGGTCGCGGACCTCGTCCCGCGCCGTCCCGGCGTCGGTCACCCGTGGCACGGAAGAGAGCACCGAACGGCTCGTGACGCGGGTCTTCTCCGTGACCAGAGCCAGGAAGAGCTCCTGCTTGCTGCCGAAGTAGCTGTAGAGCGTCTGCTTGGACACCCCCGACTCCTTGGCGATGGAGTCCATGGTCACCGACTCGAACCCGGTGGCGAGGAACTGGACCTCCGCGGCCGCGAGCGCGGCATCGTGCTTCTTGCGCGAGCTCGGTCGCGTCAGCCGGTCACCTTGCCGCATCGGACGGGCACCTCCTTGCGACATCATACCGAGCAGTCTAGAGTCTAGTTATTAGACTTGTCAGTCTAGAAAACATCAGGCGAGAGAAGGAGATCGACATGGCGGAGAGCCCGGAATCTCTCACGTTCGAGGCGGAGCTGCGGGTATCGCCCGAGGCCGCTTCGTGGACGGTGTTCGACGTGCCCGGATCGCGCGCGTTCTTCGGAACGGGCAAGCCGGTGCGGGTCACCGGGACGATCGACGGCCACGCGGTCGCCATCACGCTGATGCCGACCGGCAACGGCGCGCACGTGGGGCCGGTCAAGGCGGCCACCCGCAAGGCGATCGGCAAGGCGGCGGGCGACCAGGTGCGGGTGACTCTCGAGAAGGCGTGACGGCGGGTCCGGCACGGAGAGCAGTGCTCCGCGTCGGACCCGCCGTCGGCCTCCGGTGGGTGGTTCCTACGCCGTCGCCGCGTCGCGCATGAGCGCGGTGTCGACGAACTGCTCGAAGCGCACGATGAGCCCGCCCCGCACGACGAAGTGGTGCGCGACGCGGACGTTCAGGTCCTTGCCGGTGTCCCGGTGCGTCGCGGTGTAGCGCGCGAGCACCACCACGTTCTCGCCGTCGACCACATAGCTGTCGTCGTGGGCCGCCCAGCCCTCCCACTCCTGGCCGAGCTTCGTCATGACGTTCGACGTGACGCCCTCGGGCGTGCGGTAGGTGCCGGCCAGGGGGAACCCGGCCATCTCGGTCCACTCGACGTCGGGTGCCATGGTGGCGCGGAGCGCGTCGAGGTCACCTGCCGCCGAGGCCAGGTACTGCCGGCGGACGACGTCGCGGGGTGCCGCCGACGTCTCGAACGCCGCCGTGCTCGCGTTGGCCGTGCTCTCTATGGCCGTGCTCACGGTCAGCCCCATGTCATCTCGCCCTTCGCGACCTTCGGCCCCAGCTGGGCCGCGATCAGCATTCCCGAGGCGGGGTAGGCCTCGACCAGCGCCGCCGTCGTCGACGCGCCGTCTGCCGAGGCGTCGAGGATGCGCTCGAAGTCGCGCAGGTAGGTGCGCGTGTAGTCGATGGCGCTCGCGTCGTTCGCCGTGCCGGGCAGGCGGTGCCCGGCGACGACGAGCTCGGGGTCGAGCGCCTGCATCTGGTCGAGCAGCGCGATCCAGGCGGCACGCTGCTCGGGCGTCGCGGTGTCCGCCACCCAGACGTGCTCCTGCTGGAACAGGAGCACGCCGCCGATGATCGCGCGGTGCTCCGCGTTCCAGAGGTAGTGGCGGTCGGGCAGGACGGCGGAGCCGCCGCGGAGCTCGAAGCGCGCGCCGTCGACGTCGATGAAGTCGTCGGTGAGCGGCTCGATCTTCGCGAGCCGCGTCGGCAGGTTCGCTCTGAGAGCCGCCCAGGCCTTCAGCTTGCTCTCGTACGAGGCGTCGATGTGCTCGATGACGATCGGCGTGGCGACGATCCGCGCGTCGGGGAAGGCGTCGGCGATGACCTCGAGGCCGAAGTAGAAGTCGGGGTCGGCGTGGCTGACGAACACCGTGCCCAGGCTCTTGCCCGAGTCGAGGACGGCGGCGGCGAGCCGGTGCCCGTCGGCGCGCGTGAAGCCGGCGTCGACCAGCAAGGCCTCGTTCTCGCCGGTGACGAGCACCGCGGACTTGTTCTTCGAACCGGCGGGGAAGTCGAGGTCGAATACCTCGAAGGACAGCGACATGGTGTGTTCCTTACCTCGGGACGCCCGGTGGCGGGTGGCGCGGCGTGGTGGCCGCGTGCAGACGGAACAAAGGCTGACTAGTCAGCTATTCCCGAGGAGCGGAACCCGAGCTGCAGCGCGCTCAGGGCATGACAGGGAGCTGCTGCTCCGCGTTCTTGCTCAGGGTGCGGATGGCGACGGCGAAGACCTCCGCCTGGTCCGCGGGCAGCACGTCCACCAGGTACTGCTCGATGTTGCGTGCGTGGACGGCGCTCGCCCGGAGCAGGAGGTCCTCGCCGGCGGGGGTCAGGCGGATGAGCTGGACCCGTCCGTCGTCGGGGGACGGGCTGCGCTCGATGAGCCCCTGGTCGGCGGCCCGCTGGACCAGGCGCGTCGCGCCGCCCGAGGTGAGGACCCGCGCCTGGGCGATGTCCCGCACCGGGACCCCGTCGGGGCCGGCGCGACCCACCACGAGCAGCAGCTCGAACACCGTGTGGCTCAGGCCGGTCTGCTCCTCGAGCGCCCGGCCCAGGATGTAGTCGAGCCGGTTCGCGGCGCCGAGCAGCCGGCCGAAGACCAGGATCCGGGGGTCGTACGCGGCCTCGCGCGGGGACGAGAACTCGGACGTGGGACTCATCGGCCCAGCGTAGGTGAGTGGCAACGGTCGGCAGGCAGGATCCGCGTTCGGAGGGCGCCTCCGAAATCAGCCAACTGTGGTGCAGGTCGAGTGACCTGCGATCCTGGCTTCAGGATGCGGATAGCAAATTCTCGCGTAAAATCATGGACCCAGTCTTAGTCGCTCGTTAGTCGCCTGTTATACGTCGCATCTCGGTTCGCCAATGGTCCGCTGGGCCAACGCGCGGCTCGTGTCCTACCCACACGGCAGTGGTGTCACTGGATCGAATGCAAAGTTCGTAGCAACTGATGAGAGGCCGATCGCATGGCGCTGTCAGGCACGTCCGGATCTCTGTACTCGGGCACGGCGCCCTCGCCCGGTCCGACCACCTCGCCCGGCCCGACTCCCTCGCCCAGCCCGTCGCCTTCGAGTGGCGAAGCGATCGGTACGGGAGGAGCGGACGCTCTGGTTCCCCTCGTATGGTTCGGGGTAGCTGCGATTGTCGTGGGCTGCGCGATATATGCGCTGGTAGTCCTCACAGGAAAGGCGAAGGGGATTACGTTCGTTCGTCTGTACGCACTCATCGTGGTTGCCGTGCTGGCTACGATGCTCGCAGTCACGGGTGTGGCAGTCGAGGCGAAAGCAGCCGCGTTCACTCTCCTTGGAACTATTGCCGGATTCCTGGCTGGAAAGCAAGCCGAGACGACGACGAAGACAACGACAACACCGGGGCAGGATGGCGTATCGGTAACGACCAAACCGGCCTTCTAGAGCCGAGCGCCTGCACAAACCGGGTAGGTGAGTGGAAAAAGGTCGGCAGGCGGGATCTGCGGGTCGGAAGATGTCCGGCCCACGGCGTAATGCTGCGTCACTCGTAGTAGTGCACCGTCTTGCGGATGTGCTCAGCGTGCTCGTAGATCTGGTCCAGCGACTCGATGGCGTGCCGGGTCTCGGTCTTTTCCTCGTCGAAGAGGCCGAGGTACTTCTGCCCGGTGTTGAAGTGCAGCCGAGCGATGGGCCTGCGGTTGTTGTTGTCCAGCAGGACGCCCATATAGCTCTTCGTGTCGCGCTGGACGATCCGGACCGGTGGCACTTCGCTGCAGGCGATCGCGCGCACTATCTGGAAGGCCTCGATCTCTTCGAACGTGGTCTCGAGACCGCGTTCTGACCCCGAACCGGACTCGTCGAGGTCTGCCTCGACGGGCGCCTCGGCGGTGAGATCCGTCGTGCCGGCGGTGGCGTAGACCCGCCCGCCGAGCGCGGCCTTGATCCGCTCGTTCACCTGGTCTGCGACGAACTGCTGCATCGCCTTCGACACCAGGCCACGGAACTGCTCGCGGACCTTCTGGGTGAACGCGCCCTCGTAGACCCGGCTGGTCAGGCCCTTGACCCACTCGTCGTCAGCCTCCCGGAACTGGGATGCGAGAGCCCGCTTGAGCGACCCGATGTACTTGAGCTCCTCGGCGGCGCTGACCACGGACTCCACATCGAAGGTCTCCTTGGTCAGCTTCTGGACCTCGGGGATGAGCGACTCGTCGAGCTCCAGGAGGTCCAGCTGCAGGAACGGGGTGTCGTCCATGCGGTTGGGCCTGTCGAGGTCCGTGAAGAAGTGATATCGCTGACCATTCGTCAGGATCGCGATCCGCGCGTTGGCGACCGCGAAGTAGCGGAAGAGCTGAGAAGCATGGTTCAGCGTGAGCGGTGCGCCGACTGCCTTGGCCTCGATCAGGATCTGGACCTCGCCGTTCTTGACGATGGCGTAGTCGATCTTCTCGCCCTTCTTGGTGCCGACGTCGGCGGTGAACTCCGGAACCACCTCGTCAGGATTGAACACGTCATAGCCGAGGACGTGCGCGATGAACGGCATGATGAATGCGTTCTTCGTGGCTTCTTCTGTAGCGATGTTTGCCTTCTGCTGTTCGATCTTGGCGGCAAGCGACGCAATACGCTCTGCGATATCCATGGGTGGGCCTCTGCTCTGATGACCGGTCTAGCTCGTTCCCGGATGCTAGACGGCGCTCTCGCTGTCAGGGCGGGAATCCTCATCACAGGACGCAAGATCACCCGGGTGATCCGGCGACCGTTCGTGCAAATGCATTTAGTTTGAGAGTTCACCCGCGGTTCCGGCCGATCTCACCCGCAGAAAGTCTCCAGGACTCTGCGTATTCAGGTTCGATTGTCGTGACGCTCCGAGCGTTGATCCGAGTACGAGATTCTGAGCGACCAAGGGGAACACATGCCACTGTCGACATCGGGTGGGCCGCCGCCCGCAGGCTGGTATCCGATTCCGGACGACCAGGCTCGGCAGCGTTGGTGGGACGGGTCGCAGTGGGGAGCCGACACCCGGACCACCCCACAGATGGCTCCCGTTGCGGGCCACCCGGTCGGCACCGCGCCCGGCGGCCAGCCGCCGGAAGGGGCGCGTCGCGGGGGTGCCAGGGCCGGATGGGCTCTGGCTCTCGGTATCGGCGCGTTCGTCCTCGCGTGGGTCCCGATCCTCGGGATCGTGCTCGCAGCCGTCGGGCTGTTGCTCGCCGTCCTCGAGCTCGTCTCCGGCACGCGTGGGGCGAGAGTGGTCTGGGCGACGGTCCTGAGCACCATCGCTCTGCTCATCGGCATCGCCGTTGCGTCCGCGATCGCGCTGTCGGGCGATGGGTCCGGGGCTGCTGCGCCAGCTGCGGTCGAGTCAGGGCCGGCCGGGACCGAGGACGGCGAAGCGGGTCCCGGGTCGGCAGCCGCTGATGAAGCGGAGGCCGAGCCGAAGTCCGCGGACGAGCCGAAGGCGGCAGGGCTCGGCGACCCCGTACGCGACGGCAAGCTCGAGTTCACGGTCACGAAGATCGAGGCGGGTGTGGCGGAGATCGGCGACGAATACTTCGGCAAGGAGGCCCAGGGGCAGTTCTTGCTCGTCCACGTGAAGGTCGAGAACATCGGCGACGAGGCGCAGACGTTCTTCGGGGAGAACTTCACCGCGCTCGATGTCGATGATCGCGAGTTCTCGGCCGACACCGAGGCGGCAATCTATCTCGACGAGTCGAATTCGTTCATCAACGAGATCAACCCGGGTAACACCGTGGAAGGGATTGTTGTCTTCGACGTCCCGAAGGACGCGAAGATCACTGCGCTGGAGCTGCACGACTCGTTCTTCTCCGGCGGCGTGACGGTAAAGGTGAGCTGACCGCCCGCAGATCGACGGGTGCCGTCAGGCGAATACCTTCGCGCAGCTGAATGTCGTCGTGCTGGCTCGGGATCGAGCCGGCGCGACGACATCGCTTGCCGCGTCTCACTCGATCCGCGTCAGGTCCCTGCGCTTCGAGGAGACTGTGCTCTTGGAGGGGCCCTCGCTCCTCGACAAGGCCTTGGTCCTGGCGGAGGCCTCGTCGAGCACCGCCGGTACGACGTGCCCCGTGCCGAACTGCCGCGACAGCGCCCCGCGCAGGCGCTCGCGCCCGCTGAGGTGCCCGCGCTGGTCGGGACGGCCCGGGACCGCCGGAACCGGGGCCACGGACAGCAGCGCCCGCTCGTCCTCGGTCGCCGGCTGATGGATCTCCCCGTAGCCACCGTTCGGCATCCGGACGATGCGGCCCGTCTCGTGCCCGTGCAGCGCGATCTCGCGGTCCTTGCGCTGCAGCCCGATGCAGATCCGGCGGGTCACCTCGAACGCCAGCGGGGGACCCGCGAGCAGCGCCACCTGCAGCGTCGTGATGATCGTCTCGAACGGCACGCCGAACTCCGTCGAGACGATGTCGGCGCTCGCGGCGCCCCACAGGATCCCGTAGAACAGCGCGCCGGCGACGCCGACCCCGGTGCGGAACGGGACGTTTCGCGGCCGGTCGAGCACGTGGTGCAGTTCCCTGTCCCGGTCGACCCACGCCTCGAGGTACGGGTAGACGATCAGGACCGCGAAGTAGCCGCCGATCACGACGAGGGGTACCAGGGTCGCGAAGGTGATGGTCCAGCCCATCCACTCGGTCTCCCAGCCGACGGGGACGAGCCGCAGCGCGCCGTCGAGGAAGCCCATGTACCAGTCGGGCTGGCTCCCGGCGCCAACCTCGCCCACGGACGCGGGCCCGTAGGACCAGACAGGGCTGATCGTCGACGTCGCCCCGAGCAGTACCAGCACCGCGCTCGTCATCCCGGTCATCCCGGCGGCGCGCAGGGCGGCGTCGGGCCAGAGGCGCAGGCCGAGCGACGCCGCCGGCGTCGGCCGCGGGTGGGCCGCCTGCCCGTGCCGCAGGCTGAGCACCCCGCGCACCGCCATGACCACCACGAGCAGCCCTGGCGCGATGACGGCGTGGACCGGGTACAGGTTCTCGATGATCTGGCCCGGGAACGGCCCGCCGAACATCCAGCCGGCCACCCACGTGCCGACGAACGGGATGCTGAGCACCACGCCCTCGACGATGCGCAGGCCGGTGCCGGACAGCATGTCGTCCGGCAGCGCGTACCCGCTCCACCCGGCGGCGAGCACCAGGATGAAGGCCACCACCAGCAGCACCCAGCTCAGCTGCCGCGGACGGCGGAACCCGCCGGTGAAGAACGTGACCAGGAGCTGCATGATCATCGACGCCGGCATGACGAGCGCCGCCCAGTGGTGCGTCTGGCGGACCAGGAGGCCACCGGTCTGCTCGAAGGAGATGCGCATGGTCGAGGCGAAGGCCTCGGTGACCGTCGCACCCTGCAGCGGCCCGTACGGGCCGACGTAGGTGACGAGCTCGTTCGACGGCGTGTACCAGGTCGCCAGCAGCACCCCGGTCACCGCGAGGACGAGCAGGCAGGCGAACGTCACGACGCCGAAGAGGTTGGACCAGCGCAGGTACACCCGGCGTCGGCCCAGGTCGGTGACGAACGTGCGGACGGTGGCGCGTACGGTGCGCCCGGCCGAGTCAGCCGGCATCGCGCACCACGCTCAGCTCGGGCCGGGTGTCGGTGGCCTGGGCATCGGCGACCCGCGCGAGGTCGGCCAGCGCGCCGTCGACTCCCGCGAACGGGTCGCCGCCCGCCAGGAAGGCGGCCCGCGGCCGCTGCACGGTGGCGAGCGGGATGATGTCGCGCCCGAAGAACACCGCCGAGACCCATACGAGCAGGACGCGCACCTTGCGTTCCCACGTGGGGACGGCCAGGACGTGGTAGCCGCGGTGCATGAGCCAGGCCAGGAAACCCTTGATGACCAGGCGGCGGTACTGGAAGATGCCCTGCCCGATGCCGAGGGTGGCCACCACGCCGAGGCTGTGGTGGAGGTACTGCCGCGGCTGCTTGCCACGGAGGTCGGCGACCAGGTTGGCGGCCAGCAGCTTGCCCTGGCGTACCGCGTGCTGCGCGTTGGGCACCGTCCGTGCGCCGGGCACGGGGGAGGCGAGGTCGGGAACCGCTGCGTTGTCGCCAGCGGCCCAGGCGTGAGGGACCGGCGCCTCGTCCGTGCCGACCCGGAGGTCGGCCCGGACGCGGACCAGGCCGCGCTCGTCGACCGGCAGGTCCGTGTTCCGCGCGACGACGGGGTTGCTGCCGTTGCCCGCGGCCCAGATCAGCAGGCCGTTGCCGTACGACTCGCCCGTAGACAGCAGGATTCGGCCGTCCGCGGCCGAGACGACCTGGGTGCCCAGGTGGATGCGCGCGCCCCGGCGCTTGAGGTGCTCCACCACCCAGCGGCCGGGCTCGTCGGTGACCTCGGGCAGGATGCGCTTGTTCGCGTCGACGAGATGGAAGGCCAGGTCGTCGCGGCCGAGCTCCGGGTAGGAGCGCAGCAGGCCGGTGGCCAGGGACAGCAGCTCACCGAACACCTCGACCCCCGTGAACCCGCCCCCGACGACGGTCACCGTCAGGAGCCGCCGACGCTCGTTGCCCGGCGGGAGCAGGGCCGCGCGGTCGAAGGCGGTGAGGAGCTGGTCGCGGATCGCGACGGCTTCCTCGACGTGCTTGAGGCCGATCGCCTCGTCCGCGATCCCCGGGACCGGGAACGTGCGGGTCACTGCGCCTGCGGTCACGACGATCGTGTCGTACCCGATCTCGCGCAGCGCGCCGTCGTTGGTCCGGACGGTCGCCGTGCGGTGCGCGTGGTCGATGGACGTCGTGTGGCCGGCGATGATCGTAGTGCGGTGCAGGTGCCTGCGCAGCGACACCATGACGTGCCGTGCCTCGATGGAACCGGCCGTGACCTCGGGTAGGAACGGCTGGTAGGTCATGTAACCGTGCGGGTCGACGAGGGTGACCTCTGCCTCGCCCCGGCGGAGCTTCTTCTCCAGTCCCCACGCGGTGTAGAAGCCGGCGTAACCACCGCCGACGATCAGGATCTTCTCCGGTGTCTGTCCCGAGATGTTTCCCATCACAACCTCCTGGTGGTCTTACCTGATCGACAACGCAGCGCGATCGGATGTGACGTGGTGGTGGTCACACCGGCTTCCGGCCGCTACCGCTACCGCTTGGTCGCCTGGACCGCGGCGAAGATGGTCTCCGCCACGACCACCGGGTGGGACACGGCCAGGGCGTGCGAGGCCCCGGGGACCTCGGTGACCGTGCGCCCGCCCGCCCGCTCCGCCATGAACCGGATCAGCTCGGCCGGGATGTTGCGGTCGGCCTCGCCGAACACGAACCAGGACGGGATCGTCCGCCACGCGGGGCTGGACGTGGGCAGGTCCTCCGTGAGGGCGGCCTCGGTCACGGGCCGCTGGGTCGCGGCCATGAGTGCGGTGAGGTCGTCGTCGACGTCGGCGGCGAACTGCTCGCCGTACACCTCCGGCCGGATGACGAGCTCGTTGCCGCCGGTCGAGACCGGGTAGGCGGCGATGGACCCGCCGAGGGTGCTGCCGGGGAACTTGGCCGACAGCGTGAACGCGTTCTCCCCGGTGTCGGGCGTGAACGCCGCGACGTAGACGAGGCCCACGACCTGGTCGTTGCCCGCCGCGGCCTCCGTGATCACCATGCCGCCGTACGAGTGGCCGACCAGGACGACCGGCCCCTCGATCGACGCGATCACGTCACGGACGTACTGGGCGTCGCCGGAGACCGAGCGCAGCGGGTTGGCCGCGGCGACGACGCGCAGCGTCTGCTGCTGAAGGTGCCCGACGACGGCGTTCCAGCTCGACGACTCGGCGAACGCCCCGTGGACGAGGACGACGGTGGGTGTGGTCATGACAGTTCTCCCTTGGTGGATGCGGACTGGCTGGATACGGACTGGCTGGATACGGACTTGTCGAGCGCCTTGCGCAGGACGTGGATCGCCTGCTCCAGGGCGGCGGTGGTCGCGGCGGTGCCGCGCACGGGGTTGAGCATGAGGAAGTCGTGGATCGTGCCGTTGTAACGGACGCTCGTGGTGGGCACGCCGGCCGCGGTCAGGTTGCGGGCGTACGCCTCGCCCTCGTCACGCAGGACGTCGTTCTCGTCGACGATCACGAAGGCCTCTGGCAGCCCCGCGAGGTCCTCGGCGGTCGCCCGCAGCGGGGACGCGGTGATCTCGGCACGCCGGTCGAGGTCGGGCAGGTAGGCGTCCCAGAACCACGCCATCGCCTTCGCCGTCAGGTGCGGGCCGTCGGCGAACTCGCGGTAGCTGGCGGTGTCCTGCCCGGCGTCGGTCACCGGGTAGTACAGCGACTGGTGGACGAACGTCACGTCGCCCCGCTGCTTGGCCAGGATTGCCAGGGTGGCCGTCATGTTTCCGCCCACGGAGTCGCCGGCCACGGCGAGGCGCGAGGCGTCCAGGCCCTCGGCAGCGCCGTCGGTGGTGATCCAGCGCGCGGTCGCGTAGGCCTGCTCGATGGCCACCGGGTACTGCGCCTCGGGCGACCGGGTGTACTCCACGAAGACGAGCGCGGCGCCGACGCCGGCGGCCAGGTCGCGCACGAGCCGGTCGTGGGTGGCGGTGCCGCCGAGGATCCAGCCCCCGCCGTGCACGTAGAGGATGGTCGGCAGGAGGCCCTGCGCCTCGACGTGCGCACCCGCGTGGGCGCCGACGGGCTTGACGATGCGGACCTGGACGTCGCCGACGTCGGCCGGGACGGTGATCCACTTCTCGTCGACGTCCGGCTTCTCGACCGGCCCCGCCTGGACGTCGTCCAGGGCCTTGCGGGCGCCCTCGACGCCCAGCTCGTAGATGAACGGTGGTCGGGCCGTCGCGTCGGCGAACGCCTGGGCCGCCGGCTCGAGCACGTGGTCGCTCATAGATCTCTCCTTGCTGTGTGGACGGGCCCTCCGTCACGGGGTGGCCCGCTGTGGAGGGTGAACTCCTGGTGTCCGCGGAGCCCAGGTCTGCGCTGCGACAGACGCAGGCCGCGGTGGGACATTTGAGATGTCGAGACGGTCCTTGTGGCCCGGTCTCACAGGTACGACCGGGTGGGGGCGCCGGCTGTGACGGTTGAGCCATCGCAGGGAGAAACATGACGACACGGGGCGCCCCAGACCTGGACACCGCATGCTCGGTTCTGTCGCCGAGGCCGAGGACGTGCTGCAGGAGACCTGGATCCGGTGGCACACGACCGACCGATCGGTCGTCAGGAACCCACAGGCACTTCTGACGACGACCGCCACACGGCTGGCGCTCAACGTGCTCCAGAGCGCGCGCTCCCGGCGCGAGATCTGCACGGGACGCTGGTTCCCCGAGCCGGTGGACGCCGGCGCGGACGCGAGCACGGGCGCGCGCACGGGTGCGGGAAGCGACCCGGCGTCGGGCGCGGAGCGTGCCGAGGCGCTGGACGTCGCGGTGCTGGTGCTGCTCGAACGCCTGACCCCCACGGAACGCGCGGCCTACGTGCTCCGCGAGGCGTTCGACTACTCCTACGGTGACATCGCCCGCATCATCAGGGTGTCGCAGGTCGCCGCGCGGCAGCTCACCAGCTCACCAGCCGGGGCGGCAGCCTGCTCGGTAGGTGGGGTGCTACGCCGCGGGGTTGAACGGGATCCCGGCCGGCTTCATCCGCTCCAGCCAGTAGGTGAAGTCGCCGTCGTCGATCTTGATGGTCGCCCCGCCGAAGTCGGCGGTCATGAGGCGCTCGCGGAGCGACGTGCTGGGCCAGCCGTCCCAGCCCACGAGCGGCGGGTAGCGCCAGCTGCCGTAGTGGTTCTCGGGCGGGTCGTCGTTCCCGTTCGCCAGCCGGAACAGGTGGGTGCTCGGGCCGTCCTTGTGGAACACGATCTTGGGGTGCGATCCCTCGAACCGGACCTGGGAGCGGGGATAGGTGGCAGACCCGCTGTGCTCGGTGATCGAGACGTGCTCGACCTGGTTCGACGCCTGGTTCACCCACACGACGACGTGCTCCCAGTCGTGCTTGTGGCTGCCGATCGCGATCGGGCCGTCCATCGTCTGGTCCTTCTCGAAGTAGCTCGCGTACATCACGGCGCACCAGCCGTTGTTGCACTTCTCTCGCGAGTAGGTCTGCGAGTTGTCCAGGTCCCACTGGTCGCGGCAGTTCCCGTTGACGGCCCCGCCGATGTTCAGGCCGGGCGCGATGGTGCCGTCGAGGCCGATGGCGGGCGTCGCGTAGCAGCCGTCGCCGTCGTAGTCGTAGGCGGGGGAGAAGGACTGCTCGATCCCCGTGGCGTTCTGCGGGAGGTTCGGCGGCGGGTCCGCGTGCGCGGCGGCCGCGGGGGCGGTCAGGGCGAGCGCAGTGACGGCGAGCGTGGCGACGAGACGCGCTGAGAGAGGTCGGTGCATGACTGGCCTTTCGTCGGGCCTGACCGGGTGTGACGAGGGCGGGTGAAAATCGCGACAGGTGGATGCTATGGGCGGGTCAGTGACCGGGCAATGAGGGTGATCCCGTACATGACGCGGTGCCCGTCGTCGCACTACCTTGAGGCATGACCAGCGCGACCCCGCCCGCACCGGGCGGACCCGACCCTGCCGGACCTGAGCACGGCGCCACCCTCACCCCCGGCTTCCGCGGACGGGCGCGTCCCGAAGGCGTGACCCTGCCTCCCGGGCAGTACGCGGAGGAGGGGTTCCCCGTGCTCTCCGCGGGCCCCACGCCCAACGTGAGCACGGCGACCTGGAGCTTCACCGTCACCAACGAGGCGGGCGCCACGAAGTCGTGGACCTGGGCCGAGCTGATGGCGCTGCCCCAGGACACGCCGACCGTGGACATCCACTGCGTTACGCGCTGGTCCAAGTTCGGCACCCGCTGGCGCGGGGTCTCCCTCGACGTGCTGCTCGCCGAGGTGGAGTCCACCGCGGACTTCGCGATGGTGGGCTCCTACGGTGGCTACACCACCAACCTCCCGGTGGCGGACCTCCTGGGCGGCAAGGCGTGGATCGCGCACACCTTCGACGGCAAGCCGCTGCACCCCGAGCACGGTGGCCCCGCCCGGCTGCTGGTGCCGCACCTGTACTTCTGGAAGTCGGCCAAGTGGGTGCGCTCGCTCAAGCTCATGCCGACGGACCGGCCTGGTTTCTGGGAGAAGCTCGGCTACCACGACCTCGGCGACCCGTGGCGCGAGCAGAGGTACCAGGGTGACTGAGCTCCGGCCCGCCGGCTCGCGGCTCGGTGACAGGTACGCCGTCCCCTCGGGCTGGCAGGTCGCGACGCTGGTCGAACGTCGGGCCGAGAGCCCGACGGCGATGACGCTCGTGCTCGACGTCCCGGGCTGGCCAGGACACCTGGCCGGCCAGCACCTGGACCTGCGTCTCACCGCACCCGACGGCTACACGGCAGAACGGTCGTACTCACTCGCGAGCGGGCCGACGGCGGCCGGCAGCGGCCAGGTCGAGGTGACCGTCCAGCGGGTCCGGGGCGGCGAGGTCTCCCCGTACCTCGTCGACCAGTTCCCTCCCGGTTCCGCGATCGAGGTGCGCGGCCCCATCGGTGGCTGGTTCGTCTGGGACCCGGCGTCCGACGCCGGCACGCCCGTCCTGCTCCTGGCCGGCGGGTCGGGACTGGTCCCGGTGATGGCCATGGTCCGGGCGCGTCGCCAGGCCGGTGACCGGACGCCGTTCCGGCTGATCTACTCGGTGCGCACGTCCGAGGACCGGTTGTACACGAAGGAGCTGGAGCAGCTCGTCGCGCGTGGCGACGGCTTCGAGGCCAGCACCATCTTCACGAGGGCGGTCTCGCTCACCGCGCTGCGTGGCCCGCGACGCCTCACCGACTCCGAGCTGGCTTCGTGGGGCTGGCCGGCCGAGCTGGAACCGCGCGTGTACGTCTGCGGCCCGACGGGGTTCGTCGAGGCGGTCTCGCGCATGGTCGTGGCCCAGGGCCACGACCCGGCCCGGGTCCGGACGGAGCGGTTCGGCCCGGCGGGGGACTGAGCGCACCGGATCGTGACAACCAGCCACGGCCAGAGCCGGTCTGCGATCGGGCGCGGTCATACGCTGCTCGCGATGGTGTGGAGCCGGCGTCCGTCGCGGTCGGTGAAGTGCCATCCGTTGTCGTAGTGCATGGTGATGTGCTGGGTATCGACGAGGTCGTGGTGATATCAGCACAGCAGGGCGGCGTTGGCGACGCTGGTCTCCCCGCCGTCGGCCCAGTGCCGCACCGCGTGGTGGACCTCGCAGCGCGAAGGGGGTTGGTCGCACTGCCCGAGCACGCAGTGCTTGTCGCGGGCGATGACTGCTTTGCGGAGCTGGCCGGTGATCGTGCGTTGGGTACGTCCGACGTCCAGGACCTGGGAGTCGGGGCCGAACACGATCCGGGTGACCTGGCTGTCGCACGCGATCCGCCGCAACACACCGGCCGGTACCGGTGTGTTCGTCTCAGTGAACACCGCCGGCGCCTTGATCAGAGCCTTGCCGGGCAAACCGAGGCCCGTGACCCCGGCCATGCCGGTGAACCCGGCGCCGGTAGCGCTGGTGGTGCCCGTGCCGGTCACGTCCGTGCTGGTGTCCTTGATCCGGCTCTTCGCGACCATGGCCTGTAGCTCGGTCCAGGACACCGTCACGGACAGGTGCGGGCGCACGGCCGCGCCGGTACCGGTGTGGGCGTTGTCCAGCACGATGCGGGCCAGGTCTGCAAGAGCCTGGGCGCGGCGCTGTCCAGGGCTGCGGTCGTCCCCCGCTGCGGGCGCGCCCATGATCGAGCCGACCGCGGTCGTCAGGGCCAGGCCGTGCTCCTCGGTCAGGAACCCGGACAGGTGATACCCACCCAACGTCGGTGCGATATCGAGGTACTCGCGGTCCTTGGCCTTGCGGTGGCCGCGCTCGTCGGCGTCCGGGTCCGCATGCCGGGCGAAGTAGCGCACCAGACCGCGAAACCGGTCCGGACCGTTCTCCCGTGACCAGTCCAGCAGCTGCTCCTCCCAGGTCGGCGACATCAGGCCGGACGCCGGATCGGAAGCAGTGTCCGTGCCGTCCGGATCAGATGCGTCGGCGGTGCCGTCGACAGGACTGCCGACACCGTCGTCGGCGACGGGCGTGGGCTCGAGTGTGGCCACGTCGATCGCGGGGGCTGCAAGGGCGTTGATGCGTTCGGTGCTGGTGGTCGCGACGTCGACCAGAGCTCTGACCTTGTCGGTACCGATCTCGCCGGACAACGCCTTGGTCAGTGTCGCGGGCAGATGATCACGCAAGGCCCGAGCCGTACGCACGTCCCGCTTGGCGGTCACGGTCTGCACGTCCTCGACCCGCGCCAGCCACACCGCGAACGTCCGCGCACCCGACTGGGCCCACAGACCCGCTGCTTCGATCCGAGGCAGCACCGACCACCGGACCGCATCCAACCGTGTGCCCGCTACCCGCAGCCGGGCCGAGAGGTGTGCCAGACGCGACATTCCGAGCCCGTTCAAGCCGGCATCCATCTGGCCGGTGCCGCCGGACCCCGTGCTGGCCTCCGTCATGACCTTCGCGGTCAGCTCGTCCAGCAGCTCCTCCACGTCGGTCAGCACGTCCTCCACGGGGCGCTGGGCACCGGCGTCGTGCTTGCCTTCTGCCATCGTCCGCACCCCCTCGCCCACCTCGTGCGCTCACGTTGAACGCACCACGATCGGGCTCCCCGACCACTGTCCGATTCTATCGAACGGATGTGCGTATGGATCGGGGAAACGGAAATCTGTGGATAACCGTTGGGCGCAGCGGCGAACGCCCACTACCCCTGCCGACGCGCCAGCCTGGAGGGCCACCAGATCGCCCGGCCGATGTCGTAACCGAGGGCGGGGACGAGAAAGGACCGGACGGCGAACGTGTCGAGCAGGACTCCGAAGGCGACGATGAACGCCAGCTGCGCGAGGAACAGCACGGGGATCACCGCGAGCGCCGTGAACGTCGCCGCGAGCACCAGCCCGGCCGACGTGATGATGCCCCCGGTGAGCCTCAGCCCGCGCAGCACGCCTTCACGCGTGCCGTGCACTATCGACTCCTCGCGGACCCTGGTCATGAGGAAGATGTTGTAGTCGATCCCGAGCGCGACGAGGAAGACGAAGCCGAACAGCGGCACCGCCGGGTCGGCGCCCGGGAAGCCCAGCAGGTCGTTGAACACCAGGGCGGAGACACCCATCGCCGTCCCGAAGGACAGCACGGTCGTGAGGACCAGCAGCACCGGCGCGAGGACGGCGCGCAGGAGCAGCATCAGGATCAGCAGGATCACGACGAGCACGATGGGGACGATGAGGGTCCGGTCCCGGATCGACGCGTCGTTCGTGTCGAGGTCGGTCGCGGACTCGCCGCCGACCAGCGCCTCGGGGACGACGTCGGCGTAGGCGGTGCGCAGGTCACGGACCGTCTGCTCCGCGGCGGCCGAGTCGGCGGCGTCCTCGAGGGTGCCCTGGAGGAGCACCTCGCCGTCGGAGACGGTCGGCTCGGGTACCGGCGGCGGCCCCGCCGCCTGGATGCCCTCGGCCGTGACCGGGGCGGTCCCGCTCGGGGTGTCCGCCGAGACCGCTACCTGCGCTATCCCGTCCTCCTGCAGCAGGACGTCGGCCGCCCGCTGCAGCTCGTCCTCGGGCGCGACGACGTAGACCGGGCTCCCCGAACCGGCGGGGAAGTGCTCGGCGAGCCGGTCCTGCCCCGTGCGCGCCTCGGACGCACCGAGGACCAGCTCCGACTGCGGCACGCCCGAGGCCTGGAGCTGCGTGATCCCCACGCAGCCGAGGGCGAGGACCGCCGCCGTCGTGATCCAGATGGTTCGCGGCCGGGTCCGGACGGCGCGGGAGACCCGCCCCCACAGCCCGTGCTCGCCGTCGCGTGCCGAGCCGGCCCGCTCGGCGGCGGGGTCGTATGCCGGACGGCGGGGCCAGAACGCCGCGCGGCCGAGCGCGAGCAGCAGCGCGGGGAGCAGCGTGAGCGCGGCGAGCATCGCGAACGCTATGCCGACGGCGGCGACCGGACCCAGTGTGCTGTTGGAGCGCAGCTCGCTCAGCAGCAGGCAGAGCAGGCCGGCGATGACCGTGCCGCCCGAGGCGAGGATCGGCTCGAACGAGCCGCGCAGCGCGCGCCAGGTGGCGGTCCACCGGTCGGGGGTGCGCACCAGCTCCTCACGGAAGCGCGCGACGTACAGGAGGGCGTAGTCGGTCGCCGCGCCGATGACGAGGATGAACAGGATGCCCTGGGTCTGCCCGCTGAGCAGCAGGACCCCGGACCTGGCGAGGTGCCAGACCGTCAGCAGCGCGAGGCACAGCGCGAACATGCTCGTCGCGAGCACGGCGAGCGGGAGCAGCAGCGAACGGTAGACCACCACGAGGATGACCAGCACCGCCGCGAGCGCGACGCCGAGCAGCAGCCCGTCGATCCCGGCGAACGCGGACGCGAGGTCGCTCGTGAAACCCGCGGGACCCGTGATGTAGAGGTCGACGCCGGCCGGCAGGCCCTCGCTCAGCGTGTCCCGCAGCTCGCCGGTCGCCTCGCCGAGGTCTGCCGAGCCCGACAGCGGCACGAAGGCCTGCGCGGCGGCGCCGTCCTCGGAGGGGATGGGCGGGGAGACGTCGCCGTCCACCACCTCCAGCTCGCCGGCCGCCGTCAGCCGCTCGCCGATCGCGGTGAGGTCGTCGTCGGTGAGCTCGGCCGCACTCTCGTCGGCTACGAAGACCACCACCGCGGGCACCGCGTCGCCGTCGGTGAAGCCGGAGAGCCGCTCCTGCACCTCGGTCGCCTCGGCGGTGGCGGGCAGGTAGGCGGTGCGGTCGTTGGAGGAGACCTCGTCGACACGGCCGAAGTACGGGCCGCCGATCGCCGCACCCACCAGCCAGACCAGGATGAGCACGGCCGGCAGCGTCACCCGGAGCCAGCGCGGCACGCCCGATCCGGCGTTCATGAAGCGCGCTCCCAGCTCGCGACGGGGCCGGGGACGACCACGAACAGCGGGTGGGCGGTCGGTGGTCCGGTGGTGACGATCTGGGCCCGGTGCGCGGGGGAGCGGATCGCGAGCTTGCTCAGGAGGTGCTGCCACTCGAGGTCGAGCTGCCCGGCGGTCACGACGATCCGTGCCGTGCCGTGCGTGAGCTCGTCGAGCGGCTGGGCGATCCGCTGCGCGTCGAACTGGTAGCCGCGCCGTGTCGCCTCGTCCCGCACGCCGTGGAGGTAGGCCGAGATGGCGACGGCGGGCTGCGGGTGCTCGCGGAAGCGGTCGAGCTGCGGGTGCGCGGTGTAGCCCCGGGTGCGGCCCAGCAGCACCGCCTGTGCCAGCAGCGCCTCGCGCCAGCATGCGGTCAGGCCCTGCCGGTCGAGCAGTGCCGGATCCAATGACCAGAGCCGCATGCGTCGGCACCTCCTGTGACGTCGGCCGGGTCGGGTGCCCGGCCATCCGCCTGCCAATTTAGCTAGCCTGGCTACCTGTAAGCAAATGACGCAATAAGGTAAGGGGGTAATATCCGAACGTGGATCCCGAAGCTTTGCCCCGCCAGGACGCCGAGCCGTCGATGATGGATCCGCGCGTCATGGATCCCGACCAGGAGATCGTGCGGCTCGCGGGCCTGGACGACGCCGACATCGACCAGGTGGTGCGCGTCCTCGAGGCACTGCGCCGCTGGCGCGAGACCGAGCGCCGGATGAGCGAGGCCTCACGGCGCTACATGAAGCTCGGCGACACCGACATGCGCGCGCTGCGCTTCCTCATCGCCATGCAGAACCACGGCCGTGTCGTGACGCCGGGCGCCATCGCCGAGCACCTGGGCATCACGACGGCGTCGACCACGAAGCTCATCGACCGGCTCGCCGCGGGGGACCACGTGCGGCGCACCCCGCACGCCTCCGACCGGCGCAGCCTCGCGATCGAGGTCACCCCGGAGACGCGGCACGCCGCGCGCGAGACCGTCGGGCGCAGCCACGCCCGACGGTTCGACGCCGCGGCCCGCCTGACCGCCAAGGAGCGGGAGATCGTCATCCGCTTCCTCGACGACCTGGCGGCCTCCGACCAGGACCCTGCCTGACAGGGCCTCGCCTGATCACGCCCCGCCTGATCACGTCTCCAGCAGCACCCGCACGTCCCACGGGCCGAGCTCCAGCTCGGCCCCCGCGGCCAGCTCCTCGCCGCTGAGCAGGTCACGCACCGCGCCCGGCAGGACGAAGGTGCTCGGCTCCCACGACCACGAGTGCACGAACCGCACGCGCTCACCCGCGGGGTTGGTCGCGCCGGCGACCGTCTGCGACGGCCCCTGCGGGCGCCACTCCGGTCCGGCCGACGCCGCAGCGGGTCGCCCGTGCGCCACTGCCCACCCCAGCACGGCGCGCGCCAGCGCCGGATCGGGGATCGTGCCCACCGTCGTCACCCGGCCGGAGCCGTGCGCCCGGGTGGTCACGGCCGGCCAGCGGCCGAAGTGCGGGTGGTCGTAGCGGACCAGCACGTCGGCGTCGAGCACCTGGAGGCTGTCGACCCAGCTGGTCGCGCGGGCGTCGTCGGGCAGCTCGAAGCCGTCCGTACCCTGCACCGCCAGCGGCGTGTCGATGCTCGCGAACTCGTCGTAGAAGACGCCCGCCGCCTCGCTCAGGTGCGCGGGCTTGCGCTCGGCGCGGGCGCGGGCCTCCTCGTCCTCGTACCCGGTGCGGATGCCCAGCACGAGGTGCCCGCCGGCCGCCGCGTACCGCTCCAGCCACGACAGCCAGGCGTCGTCGGCGATCGTGACGCCGGCCGCGACGAGCACGGGGTGCGCGGCGGCCATCTCCTCGGGCGTGCTGTCGGTCAGCTGGGTGTCGTGCAGCAGGCGGGCCTGCAGGCCCGCGTCGAACGCCCCGCGGTAGAAGCTGTCGCGGATCCGGTCGTAGCCTCCCCGGTCCTCCCCCGCGCCCCCGCCGATCTGCGGGAACTCCGCCTGCGACCACTTGCTGTTGCTGGAGTACACGAGCGCGACGTCGGCGTCCGGGGTCAGGTTGGCGACCGCGGCGCCGGCAGTGCGCAGCTCGCCGCCCAGGGCCGCGAGCTGGTGGTAGGTCCGGCCGGGCTCGAGCGAGTGCGGCAGGATCCCGCCCCAGTACGTCTCGGTGCCGTACGGCAGCGTGTGCCAGTGCCAGTACTCGATCATCGTGGCGCCGCGGGAGACCAGGGCCCAGGCCACCTGGCGCCACTGGCCGTCGTAGGCGGGCTCGTTCTGGTGAGGTCCGCCGATCGCCTGCGCGTTGGTCTCCGTGACGAGATACGGCGCCTGCTTCGAGGAGTACATGCGGTCCGCCATCGCGTACAGCGCCCACGTGCCTGAGGCCATCCACGACTCGTCCGGGGTGGCGGTCAGGGGCAGGGCCAGGTGGTCCCGCATCCGGTAGTACGGGTTGCCGGCGGTCACGTCCAGCCTGCGCGTGAGCGCGTCGTCCTGCACGGTGGGGCGGTCGTAGGAGATACAGGTGGTGACGAACTGGTCCTCGCGCGCGTACTCGCGGACGACGTCGGCCTGCCAGCCGATGAAGTCGGTGGTGAGCTGAGCCTGGAACTTGCGCCAGGCCAGCGCGTACTGGGGTTGGCCGTTGCCCGACGGCGTCCAGAGGTCCGCCCAGGTGGACAGCCGGTGGGACCAGTACGTCAGGCCCCACTCGTCGTTCAGCCGCTCGACCGTGCCGTACCGGGCGCGCAGGTGGTCCACGAACCGCTCGAAGACCTGCCGGTTGTGGAAGATCTCGTTACCCGGCTCGTTGTCCACCTGGTACCCGACGACCGCGGGGTGCTGCGCGTACCGGGCGACGACGGCGCGGATGATCCGCTCGGCGTGGAACAGGAACGCCGGATGGGTGTAGTCGATCTCCTGGCGCGCGCCCCAGCCCATCGCCTGCCCGTCCCGGCGGACGACGTTGATCTCCGGGTACAGCCGCGCCAGCCACATCGGCACGGCGTAGGTCGGCGTGCCGAGGATCACCTTGATGCCCCGCTCGTGGGCGCCGTCGAGCACGGGCTGCAGCCAGTCGAGGTCGAAGCGGCCGTTCTCCGGCTCCCAGGTGGACCAGACGGACTCGCCGACCCGGATCACCGTGAAGCCCGCCTCGACCATCAGGTCCAGGTCCCGCTCGAGCTGCCCGGCGCGCTGCTGCTCCGGGCGGTGGTACTCGTAGTAGTAGGCGGCGCCGAACAGGACCCCGTCGGTCAGGTGGTGCAGTGTGCTCATGCTTGCCTCTCAGGCTCAGTGGGACGGGACCTGTCAGACACGCAGGTCACTCCGGTGACCTGTGGTTCTGACACGTCGGCGGGTGCTGGTCATGACGGCGGTGGCGCCGTGCTCTCGCGGACGATCAGCTGGGCGGGAATGAGCCGGTGGCGTTCCGCGGGCGGACGGCCCTCGATGGTGCCGACCAGGCGGTGCACCGCCAGGCGGGTGACCTCGGCGAAGTCCTGGCGGACCGTCGTCAGGGAGGTGGAGAGGAACTCGGCCTCGGGGGCGTCGTCGAACCCCATGATGCTGACGTTCTCGGGGACCCGGAGGCCGGCCTGCTCGACGGCCCGGATCGCGCCGATGGCCATGTGGTCGTTCGCGGCGAAGATCGCGGTGACGCCGGCGCGGCGCAGCAGGTCGCGTGCGGCCTCGTACCCGGAGCTGGGGGTCCAGGCGCCGTGCACGACGGGCGGCGCCTCGGCGCCGGCGTCCGACAGGGCGGCGCGCCAGCCCGCGATCCGCCGCGCCGTGGCCGACCAGCCCTCCGTGCCGCCGATGTGGTGCACCGTGCGGTGCCCGAGCGCGAGCAGGTGCTCGACCGCGGAGCGGGCCCCGGTCGTCTCGTCGGCGCCCAGCACGAGCTCGTCGGGGCGGGCGACCGACTCGGTGGCGCTGGGGGAGCCGGCTTTCGCGGAGCCGAAGCTGAGTACGGGCAGCCCGTGCGGGATGCGGAGGTCGGGGTGGCCCAGGTCGATCGGCTCGGAGAGCACCAGGCCCGCGATGTCCTGGGTGACGAGCTCGTCGATGGCGGCCTGCAGGTCGGCGACGCCGTTGCCCTGCGTGCG
Source organism: Promicromonospora alba (assembly GCF_042654905.1). NCBI lineage: Bacteria > Bacillati > Actinomycetota > Actinomycetes > Micrococcales > Promicromonosporaceae > Promicromonospora > Promicromonospora alba. The sequence continues at coordinate 71,459 of NZ_JBHSFI010000002.1, read as the reverse complement.
CGCGACGCTCAGGTGGTAGCCGGAGCCGCGCAGCGCGCCGTCGACACCCTCGAGGATCGACGCAGGGCCGTACAGCGCCGTGCTCGGCGTGACCATGCCGATGCGCTGGTTGCGGCGGGTCACCAGGGCGCGTGCCGCGGCGTTCGGGCGGAACCCCAGCTCGTCGATGACCGCCTGGACCCGGGCCCGGATCGCCTCGGTCACGTGCGGTTCGCCGTTCACGACCCGCGAGACGGTCTTCTGGGAGACGCCGGCGCGGCGGGCGACGTCGGTCATCGACACCCGTGGTGTGGCACCCATGCAGCTCCCTCGCTGAACCCCTGCTCGGCCCGGCTGACCGATTGACTACGTAGTCAACGCGGAGAGCGAACCATGCCTTCGACTGGGGGTCAAGGGCGGGAACGAGATCGGTCAGCTGCCCGGAAGGGGCCGGTGAGATCGGTCGGTTGCCTCGAGATCGGTCGGTTGATGGACCGATCTCGAGGCAACCGACCGATCTCGGATGCGCGGGGATGGCATGGGACCGAAGTCAGCCCCCGCGCACCCGCCCGGATCAGGACAGCCGGGTCAGGACAGCCGGGTCAGGACAGCGTGATGCTGTCCAGCTCCGCGTACCCCGTGCCGCCGCCGAAGTTCGGCGAGCCCTTCGCCAGCCGGATCACGTTGTAGCCGGCCCGCAGCGAGACCGTCACGTTCGTCGTCCCGAACTGGCCCCAGCCCGCCGTCGGCGGATAGGACACCGTCGAGAACGCGCCGCCGTTGTACGCGAGCCCGTGGGTCGACGTCGACCCGGTGCCGTTCGCGTACCGGACCGCCATCGTGTAGCTGCGGGCCGTGGGCACGTTCACCGTGAAGTCCACGAAGCTCTGCGAGCGCATGTCGGCGGTGCCGTCGATGCCGCCGACGTACGAGCCGTTCGACGCCGCCGAGGAGCCCCGGGTCTGCGCGTTCACGACGTTCGCGTTCTCGGCCTCGTAGACCTGCTGCCAGCTCGACGTCGGGCCGCCGGCCGGGGTGACGACCACCTGGTAGGCGCCCTCCGCCGTCATCCCGTTGACCGGGACGGTGACGCTGCCGTTCGAGACGGCGAGGGTAGACGTCGACAGCACCGTCGGCGCGGCCACGTGCGTGTGCCGACCGCTGCCGGGCACCGCGTTCACGGTCACCTGGACCGACGAGCCGAACGAGCCCAGCCCGTTGACCCGCACGCTGTTGTTGCCGCTGTCCCCGCCGAGCACGACGTTCACGATCTTGCGGCTCGAGTCGTACGCCGCGACGCCGTCGAGCCAGCTCTGTGGCGTCGTCCGCACGACGTTGCCGGCCATCGCGCCGTACCAGCGGTAGGCCCAGTACGACGCGGTCGGCTGGCCCTGGAGTGTGAACAGGCCGTCGAACGTGCCCGCCTCGAACCAGTACGCGCGGTGCGCTTCACGTGCGCCGTGCCGCTCCAGCACCGAGATCCAGTGCACCGCGACGCTCGGGATGTCCATCTGGTTGAGCGAGTTGTACTCGTTGATCGCGATCGGGCGCGGGCTGATGCCGAGCTGGTTCTCGATGGCCCGGTAGTCGGCCACGTGGTCGTCGAACGAGTTCCAGTCCATGTCGCCCAGCTCGTGCCAGACGATGACGTCGGGGAGCGTGCCCGTGTCCCGGGCGTGGGTCAGGAACGACAGCATCCGGCTGTGGCTGTAGTGCGAGTCGCTGGGCCCCACGATCGGCGTCACCGGGTCGAGCGACCGGATCAGGCGGTGCGTGCGGGTCCAGCCGTCGTTGAACGAGCCGGCCGCCGACGTGTTCCACGTCCAGTCGGGCTCGTTCCACAGCTCCCAGCCGCGGATGTTCGTCGTCGAGGTGGCCGCCAGGCGCTTCTGGACCATGGTGCGGACCTTCTGCTCCCAGTCCGCCCAGCCCTGCCACTGGTAGGGGAACGACGGGTAGATGTCGGGCATGCGGACGAGCTGCTGGGCGCCGGCGCGCGTGATGTTGCCCGCGACATCGAGCGCGTCACAGCACGGCTCGGTCGCGCCGTTGCCCAGGTGGGTGGTGCCCGGCGCGGGCTGCGTGAACCCGCTGGGGCTCAGCGGCAGGAGCTGGTCGGTGGTGGGCTTCGAGTTCGAGCCGACGCCGTACAGGCCGCCCGAACCGACGTGCGTCACGGGGCGGACGACGGAGCCGACGTCGACCGTGAGGGTGTTGCCGGCGGCCTGCGCCGGGCCGGCAGGAGAGACCAGCGCGACGCCCAGGACGAGGGCGAGGATGCTGGCGCGGGACAGGGTGCGTTTCATGGAATCTCCTCGTTGAGATTGCGAACCGGTTCGACGTTCCGTCCCTGGTGACGCTAGTTTCGAACGCCGTCCGGCGCAAGAGTCCCAAAAATTCGTTCTTGCGATCACCGGATCGGTGTGGTTAGAGTCGAACCGGTTCGCAACGGAAGCGGACCGGTTGGCAACGGAGCGAGCAGCAGCACAGGAGGCGGAGTGGCCACCATCGGGGATGTCGCCCAGGCGGCGGGGGTCTCCCGCAGCACGGCGTCGTACGCGCTGTCGGGCAAGCGGGCGATCTCGGCGGACGTGCGCCGCCGGGTCGAGGACGCCGTCCGGCAGCTCGGCTACACGCCGAACGCCGGGGCGCGGGCGCTCGCCACGTCGCAGACGATGGTGATCGGGCTGCTCGCCCAGTTCCTCGAGGACGAGTTCGCGCCCGCCATGCTCCAGTACATGCTGGGCGTCTCCAACACGGCCCGCGAGCTCGGCTACGACATCCTGCTCGTCACCGAGGCGGACGGTACGCGCGCCCTGCGCCGCATCACCGATTCCCGGATGGTCGACGGCGTCGTGCTGCTCAACGTCGCCGAGCGGGACGAGCGCCTGCCGATCCTGCGCGCCGCGGGACAGCCCGGCGCGCTCGTCGGTCTGCCCGCCGACTGCACCGGCGTCGACGTCTTCGATCTCGACTTCGAGGAGGCGGGCCGCCTCATGGTGGACCACCTCCACCGGCTCGGACACCGCGAGGTTGCTCTCGTGTCGCAGCCCGAGCACGTGATCGAGCGCGGCGGCGCGTACGTGTGGCGCCTGCAGAACGCAGCGGTCGAGGCCGCCCGGGCGCGCGGCATCACGCTGCACACCGTGTCGGCGTCGTCGCACCAGCCCGACGTCGGCCAGGACCTGAACGCCCTGCTCGACACGCACCCCGCCGTCACCGGGCTGCTGATCAACAACGAGGCGGCGGCCGCGGCCCTGCCGACCGTCCTGCACCAGCGCGGGCTGACGGCGCCCAGCGACCTGTCCGTCGTCGGCCGGTACTCGGACGAGTTCGCCCGCACGTTCTCGCTGCCCTACTCCTCGATCGAGAGCGCCCCCGACCGGCTCGGCCGCATGGCCGTGCGCCAGCTCGTGCGCCGGATCGAGGGCGAGGTGGCGGCCGACGAAGCGCACGTCGTGCGGTTCGTGACCCCCGAGCTGGTCGACCGCGGCAGCACCGGCGTGCCCCGGCCTGCCTGACAGCTCCCCACAGCCTGCCCCAGCAGAACCAGCACCCCCAGCCGGCCGACTGCGTCGTCGTGCCGGACATGTTCAAGGAGGAACCATGCACCACACCGCGGACCAGACCCCGCAGCCCGACCGGCAGACCAGGCGCAGGCCCACCACGCTCGCGGCCCTCTCCGCGCTCGCCCTGGTCGGCGTGCTCAGCGCCTGCTCGTCGGGCGGTGCGGCCGCCGGCGGCAGCACCGGCGGCGACGACAGCACCTACACCTGGTGGGACCCGTACCCCCAGCACGACGACGCGTCCGACTGGGCCGGCCGGGTCCAGGCGTGCGGCGAGGAGGCCGGCGTCACCATCGAGCGCACCGCCTACGACACCACCGCCCTGACCAACCAGGCGCTGCTGGCCGCGCAGGAGGGCACGTCGCCCGACGTCATCCTGCTGGACAACCCGGCGGTGTCCACGCTCGCGGACACGGGCATGCTCACCACGGTCGAGGAGTTCGGCCTCGACACCTCCGCGATCGACGAGAACCTGCTCGCCGCCGGCGTCGTCGGCGGGGACACATACGGCATCCCGATCGGTGCCAACACGCTGTCGCTGTACTACAACGCCGAGGTCCTGGAGGCGGCGGGCGTGGACCCGGCCTCGATCACCGACTGGGACTCGCTCACCGCGGCCCTGAAGACGGTCACTGACAACGGCGACAAGGGCATCACGTTCGCCGGCATCGGCACCGAGGAGGGCTCGTTCCAGTTCCTGCCCTGGTTCTGGGGGGCTGGCGCCGACCTGCGCGACCTCGACTCGCCCGAGGCCGTCGCGGCGCTCGAGCTCTGGAAGGGCTGGCTCGACGAGGGCTACGCGCCCAACTCGGTGATCAACAACTCGCAGAACACCGTCTGGGAGGAGTTCCTCACCGGCGACTTCGCCTTCGCGGAGAACGGCACGTGGCAGGTCAACAGCGCGGCCGAGGCCGGCTTCGAGACGGGCATCGTGCAGCTTCCGGCACGTGACGGCGGCGTCGCACCGGCGCCGACGGGTGGCGAGTTCATCATGGCGCCCGTCCAGGAGGACACCGCGCGCTACGACGTCACCCGCCAGATCGTCGAGTGCATGACGACGCCCGAGGGCTTCGTCGAGACGGCGAACACGTTCGCGTACTACGTCCCGCCGACGGCGGACGGCCAGGCCGCGCTCGTCGAGGAGAAGCCCGAGCTCGAGCCGTGGGTCGAGGCCGTGCGCAACGCCAAGGGCCGCACGAGCGACGACCTGGGCGCCGACTACCCGGTGATCTCCGAGGCCCTCTGGACGGCGGTCCAGAACGCCCTCTCGGGCGCGGCAACCCCGGAAGAGGCCCTCAAGACGGCCCAGACAGAGGCCGAGACGGCCACCAGCTGACCACCCCCCGTCGTTGAGTGCTGGGTATTTGCGCCCTGAACGCCTCTTGAGCCGCAAATACCCAGCACTCAACGGAAAGACCTAAGGACTTTTTGATGACCACCATCGTGGGTGCGGCGACGGCGGTCGGCGCGGACCGGCAGCCGACGCCGCGCCGGCGACGCGGGCCCGCCGCCTCTCAGTGGGCCGCCGCCGGGTTCGCCGCGCCGCTGCTCGTGTACCTGACCCTCTTCTACGTCTACCCGCTCTGGCGCAACATCGACCTCAGCGTCCACGACTACACGATCCGCGCGTTCGTGCAGGGCAACGCCGAGTTCGTCGGGTTCGAGAAGTACGCCGAGATCTTCAGCTCCGCGACGTTCCCGACGGCGCTGTGGAACACCGCGGTCTTCACCGTCGTCTCCATCGTGTTCCAGTACGCGATAGGCCTGGCGCTCGCGGTGTTCTTCCGCTCCGGGTTCCGGCTGTCCGGCCTGCTGCGGGCGATGTTCCTCGTGCCGTGGCTGCTGCCGCTGATCGTGTCGGCGTCGACCTGGGCGTGGATGCTGAACAGCGACAACGGCATAGTCAACTCCGTGCTGGGCGCTTTCGGGCTGGAGCAGATCAACTGGCTCACCTCGCCCGACACCGCGCTGCTGTCGGTGACGATCGCGAACATCTGGCTCGGGATCCCGTTCAACCTCGTGATCCTGTACTCGGGGCTGCAGAACATCCCGGGCGAGGTGTACGAGGCGGCGTCGCTCGACGGCGCTGGGCCGTGGAAGCAGTTCTGGAGCATCACGTTCCCGCTGCTGCGGCCGGTCTCCGCCATCACGATCCTGCTGGGCCTGATCTACACGCTCAAGGTCGTGGACGTCATCTGGATCATGACCACCGGCGGGCCAGGCGACGCGTCGACGACGCTCGCGATCTGGTCCTACCGGGAGGCTTTCGGGACCGGACAGCCGGACTTCTCGCCCGCTGCCGCCGTCGGCAACCTGCTGATCCTCATCGCCCTCGTTTTTGGATTCCTGCACCTGCAGCTCCAGCGCCGCCAGGAGGACTCATGACCAGCCCTCGTCCTACGCGACGCACCCCGCAGAAGCCCTGGTGGAAGACCGCCCTCGGCCTCGTCCTGACCGCGTTCATGCTGTTCCCCGTCTACTGGATGGTGAACGTCTCGCTCACGCAGACCAGCGACCTGCGGTCCGACCCGCCGCGCTGGTTCCCCTGGGACCCCACGTTCGAGGGGTACACGGCGGTGTTCCAGCAGCAGCTCCCGGCCCTCGGCACGAGCCTGCTGGTGGGGCTCGGCTGCGTGGCGCTCACCGTGGTGATCGCCGCGCCGGCCGGGTACGCGCTCGCGCTGCTCAACCTGCGCGGCGGGCGCACGCTGAACTTCCTGCTGCTGGTCGCGCAGATGATCCCGGCGGTCGTCATGGCCATGGGGTTCTACGCGGTCTACAACAGCCTGGGGCTGCTCAACACCGTCGGCGGGCTGATCATCGCCGACTCGACGGTCGCGGTGCCGTTCGGCGTGCTGCTGTACACGGCGTTCATGTCGGGCATCCCGCGTGAGCTGCTACAGGCCGCGCGGGTCGACGGCGCGGGTGCCTGGCGCACCTTCCGCTCGATAGTGCTGCCGGTGAGCCGCAACTCGACGCTCACGGTCTCGCTCTTCGCGTTCCTGTGGGCGTGGTCGGACTTCATCTTCGCCTCGACCCTGAACCGCAACGGCGAGCTCATCCCGATCACGCTCGGCATCTACAACTACATCGGCAACAACACGACGCAGTGGAACGCGATCATGGCGACCGCCGTCGTCGCGTCGGTGCCGGCGGCGATCCTGCTGGTCGTGGCACAGCGGTACGTGGCGGCGGGTGTCACCGCGGGCGCGGTCAAGGACTGATGAGCACCGAGAGACAGAGACAAAGGAACCCTGTGACAGAGCACCACTCGACGCGCACCGTCGCGTCGCGGCTTCGGGCGGCCCGGGCGCGTCCGGTCGTCCCGCGCGGCCCGCGCCGCGGGCTCGGCGTCGGCGAGCTGCGGCTCGACGGCGGCTTCTGGGGCGCGCTCCAGGAGACGAACGCTGGGGCCACGCTGCAGCACTGCCTGGACTGGATGGAGCAGCTCGGCTGGCTCGGCAACTTCGACCGTGTCGCGGAGGGTGCCACGGGCGGGGAGCGGCCGGGCTGGCAGTTCTCCGACTCCGAGGTGTACAAGCTTCTCGAGGCGCTGGCCTGGGAGTACGGCCGTACGGGCGACCCCGCCACAGGCGCCCTGCTGGGCAAGGTGGTGGACCGGGTGGCGGCCGCCCAGGACGAGGACGGCTACCTGAACACCTGCTTCGGCCACGCCGGGCAGGCCGGCCGGTACACCGATCTCTCGGCCGGCCACGAGCTGTACGTCACGGGTCATCTGCTGCAGGCCGCGGTCGCGCGGGTGCGGACGGTGGGGGAGGACGACGCCTTGGTCGACGTCGCCCGCCGCGCCGCGGACCACGTCTGCCGGGAGTTCGGCGCCGACGGCCGGGGCGCCGACGGGCAGGCGGGCATCTGCGGTCACCCCGAGATCGAGGTCGGCCTCGCCGAGCTGGGCCGTGCGCTCGACGAGCCGCGGTACACCGAGCAGGCCCGGCTCTTCGTCGAGCGGCGCGGGCGCGGCACCCTCGCCCCGATCGCGCTCCTCAGCCCCGCCTACTTCCAGGACGACGTCCCGGTGCGCGACGCCGACGTCTGGCGCGGCCACGCCGTGCGCGCCCTGTACCTCGCGGCCGGGGCGGTCGACGTCGCCGTGGACACGCAGGACGACGACCTGCGCGCCGCCGTCGAACGGCAGTGGACCCGCTCCGTGGAGCGCCGCACCTACCTCACCGGCGGCATGGGTTCGCGGCACCAGGACGAGGGATTCGGCGACGACTGGGAGCTGCCGCCGGACCGCGCGTACTGCGAGACGTGCGCGGGCGTCGCCTCCGTCATGGTCTCCTGGCGGTTGCTGCTCGCGACCGGCGAGGTGCGTTACGCGGACCTCATCGAGCGCACCCTCTACAACGTCGTGGCGACGTCGCCCAGGGCCGACGGGCGCGCGTTCTTCTACGCCAACCCGCTGCAGCAGCGCGAGCCCGGCGCGGACGTGCGGCCCGACGCCGTCAACCCGCGCGCCGAGGGCGGGGTGCGGGCGCCGTGGTTCGACGTGTCGTGCTGCCCGACGAACGTCGCGCGCACCCTGGCCTCGTGGCAGGCGTACGCGGCGTTCGTCGAGGAGGTGCCGGGGGGTTCTTCCGGCGGTGGTTCGTCGGACGGCGTCGCGGTGGACGGCGGTACGGCCGACGGCGGAGTCGTCGTGTCGTTGGCCCAGTACGCCGCGGGCGACCTGCAGCTGTCGGTCGACGACCGCGACCCCGGGCAGCCCGGTGGCGAGCTCGCCCTGCGGGTGACCACCGAGTACCCGCACGACGGCCGCATCCGCGTAGAGGTCACGGCCGTCCCCGACCGGCCGGTCACCCTGCGGCTGCGCGTACCGCACTGGGCGGACAGCGCGACGCTCACCGGGCCCGACGGCACCACCATCGCCGTCCGGCCGGGGTGGGCCGACGCCGCCACCCTGGCGCTCGGCGACGTGGTGACGCTCGACCTGCCCGTTGCCCCGCGCCTGACCTGGCCCGACCCGCGGGTCGACGCCGTGCGCGGCACCGTCGCCGTCGAACGCGGCCCGCTGGTGCTCGCGCTGGAGTCGGTGGACCTGCCCGACGGCGTGCTGCTCGACCAGGTGCGGCTCGACCCGGCGGTCGCGCCCCGTGCGCAGGGCGACGGCGCGGTGGTCCGTGCCGCCGTCGTGCCGCTGCCCGGGGGCGGGGCGGGCACCCCGCCGTTCGGCCCGGGCGGTCCGGGCGGCGCGCCCGAGCCGACGTCGGACACGGGCGCACCCACACCGGCGTCCGATACCGGGGTACCCGCCGCGCTCGACCTGACCCTGGTGCCCTATCACCGCTGGGCCGAGCGCGGCCCGTCGACCATGCGCGTCTTTGTCCCGACTGCACGACCCACTGCACGACCCGAGGAGATTCGATGACCGACCTCACCACGCCGGTGCGCGCCGCGGAGCCGCTGCCGGTCCGCGCCGACGGCACCCGCCTGACCTGGCGGAGCGGCGGCGAGACCGTCGTGGTCGAGCCGTGGGGCCGCGACAGCGTGCGGGTGCGCGCGACGGTCCTCGGCGACGTCGAGGACACCGACTGGGCCCTGCTGCCGCCCGACCCCGAGGCCCACGCCACCGCGCGCGTCGAGCTGAGGGCCGACGGCGCGACGCTCGTCAACGGCGGCATCCGCGTCGAGCTCACCACCACCAGCGGGTTCTACGAGTCGGTCGGCTACGAGGTGGCGCGCTGCGAGCTGGCCTTCTACGACGCGGACGGCAGGCTCCTGCTCCGCGAGCTCGGCCAGGGCGGCTCGCTCCAGCTGCGGGCACGGAACTTCCGCCCGCGGCTCGGCGACGACGGGCACACGCTCACGGCGTCGTTCGAGTCCGACCCCGACGAGAAGCTGTACGGGATGGGCCAGTACCAGCAGCACGTGCTGGACCTCAAGGGCTCCACGTTCGAGCTGGCGCACCGCAACTCGCAGGCGAGCGTGCCGTTCGTGATGTCGAGCGGCGGGTACGGGTTCCTGTGGCACGACCCGGCGATCGGCCGCGCGACGTTCGCGCGCAACCGCGCCGAGTGGCACGCCGAGTCGACGAAGCAGCTCGACTACTGGGTGACCGCCGGCCGCACCCCGGCGCAGATCTCGCGCGCCTACGCCGAGGCGACGGGGCACGCCCCGATGATGCCCGAGCGCGGGCTCGGGTTCTGGCAGTGCAAGCTGCGGTACTGGAACCAGGAGCAGCTCCTGGAGGTCGCGCGCGAGCACCACCGGCGCGGGCTGCCGCTGGACGTGATCGTCGCCGACTTCTTCCACTGGCCGAAGATGGGCGACTACCGGTTCGAGGACGAGTTCTGGCCGGACCCGGCGGCGATGGTCGCCGAGCTCAAGGAACTCGGTGCCGAGCTCATGGTCTCGGTCTGGCCGCAGGTCTCGCTGGAGTCGGAGAACGACTCCTACCTGCGGCGGAACAACCTGCTGGTGCGCGCCGACCGCGGACTCGACGTCCACATGTCGTTCCAGGGCCCGAGCACCTTCCTCGACGTGACCAACCCCGAGACGCGGCGCTGGCTCTGGGACATCTGCCGGCGCAACTACGGCGCCCACGGCATCCGCACGTTCTGGCTGGACGAGGCCGAGCCGGAGTACGGCGTCTACGACTACGACGCCTTCCGGTACCACCTCGGCCCGGCCCTGCGGGTCGGCAACGTGTACCCGCAGGCGTTCGCGCGGGCCTTCTACGAGGGCCAGGTGGCGGACGGCGAGAGCGAGGTCGTCAACCTGGTCCGGTGCGTGTGGGCGGGCAGCCAGCGCTACGGCGCGCTGGCCTGGTCCGGCGACATCTCCTCCACGTTCGAGGACCTGGCGCGGCAGGTCACCGCCGGCATCCACATGGGGGTAGCGGGCATCCCGTGGTTCACCACCGACATCGGCGGGTTCCACCGGGGCGACGTCACCGACCCGGCGTTCCACGAGCTGCTCGTGCGCTGGTTCCAGTTCGGGGCGTTCAGCCCGGTGATGCGGCTGCACGGGGATCGGCTGCCGGGGCACGGGGTCACGGCTTCTGACGGCTCGCCGCGGCTGGGCTCGGGCGGCCCCAACGAGCTGTGGAGCTTCGGCGAGGAGGTCTTCGGCGTACTGGAACGCTACGTCCACTTGCGCGAGAGTCTGCGTGACTACGTGCGCGACGCCATGCGCGCCGCACACACCGACGGCCAGCCCGTCATGCGCGGCCTGTTCCACGACTTCCCCGGGGACTCCCGGGCGTGGGACGTGGACGACCAGTTCCTGCTCGGGCCCGACGTCCTGGTCGCGCCGGTCCTGGTGGCCGGTGCGCGTGAGCGCGATGTCTACCTGCCCGCGGGTTCGCGCTGGACCGACGCCGCCACGGGGCAGGTGCACGACGGCGGGGTCACGGTCCGCGCGGACGCCCCGCTCGACGTCGTGCCGGTGTTCCTGCGGGACGGCGCCCTGCCGCACCTGGTCGGCCGCACGACGGGGCGGGTGGCGCCGGGTGCGCCCGCCGGAGGGGCGGGGCCGGCTGGGCCGGCTGGTGCTGGGCCAACCGTTGCAGGATCGGCCGGTGTGGCACCGACTGGTGCTGGGCCAGATGGCGCTGGGTCGGCTGGTGCTGGGCCAAGTACGGCTGGGGTGGTTTGAGTGTGCCCGCTGCATCCCGGCCGGCGCCTCGCCCCGCGAGTTCGGCAGTCCCGCACGAGGTCGGCACATGGCATCGAGATCGGTCCAGCGCTGGACCGACCTCGATGCGAATTGCCGACCTCGCGGGCGGCCCGCAGCGGACGGCCGACCTGGGGGCTTACCTCCCAAAAAGGCCGTTCGGCTGTGCATCGTCGAACCGGTTCGCTGGGCGGGAAATCTCTCGACGTGACCGGTCTGCCGCCCCGTCCAGGCGTGGGTTCGGTCCTTTGCACCGGGCTAGCCCATGAGATCGGTCCCTTGCTCTGAGATCGGTCAATCAAACGACCGATCTCAGAGCAAGGGACCGATCTCGAAGATCCGGACCCAGCAACCGACCGAACTCAAGGAGCCGGACCCAGCAACCGACCGAACTCAAAGCTCCAGGCCAAGTGACCGGTCCCCGTTCCACCCACGAACCCGTTCCACCCGCGAACCTGTTCCACCCGCGAACCTGTTCCACCCACGATGAGAAGGAAGGCACTCAACGATGAGCACGACACCTTCAAGCAGTAGCGACGCGCGCGGCGGACCCACCCGGCGCAGGTCCCGGCGCTCCGCCGTCGCGGCGCTCGCGGCCCTGGCGCTCGCCGGCAGCACGTTCGGCGCGGCGCTCGCCGCCCCGGCGACCGCGCAGGAGCTCCCGGCGCCCGACCTGCACTACACGATGGACGACGTCGCGGGCGCCGTCGTCCCGGACTCCTCAGGGAACGGGCTGGACGGCGCGATCTCGGGAACGACCAGCGTCGTCGACGCCGAGGGCGGCGGCACGGCGCTCGACCTGCCCGGCGGATCGGGCGGCGGCTACGTGACCATCCCGCGGGCGGCCCTGGAGGACGCCACCGACGTCACCGTGTCGGCGCGCGTGCGCTGGGGCGGCACCGGCGGCGCGTGGCAGCGGGTCTTCGACCTCGGCACGGACACCTCGCGGTACCTGTTCGCCACGCCGTCGAACGGTGACGGCCGTCTGCGCACCGCGCTGACGACGAACGGCGGGGGCGGCGAGGCGCAGAACAGCGGCTACGGCCCGCTGCGTGCCGACGACTGGGTGACGCTCACCGCCACCCTCGACACGGACGCCGACCGGCTCACCACCTACCTGGACGGCGTGGCCGTCGGCAGCGCCCGGTCCACGGTGGCCGCGGGCGACCTGCTCACGGACGCCGCGCAGTCGGCCGGCTACATCGGCCGGTCGTTCTATCCTGATCCGCTCCTTGACGGCGCGATCGACGACTTCCGCCTGTACCGGGCGGCCCTGAGCGGGGACCAGGTGGCCCAGCTCGTGGAGGAGAGGCCAGACATAGTGGAGCTGACGAAGGACACCTTCGAGGTGCGCACGACGGTCGCCGCGGCGCCCGAGCTGCCCGAGGCGGTGCGCGCCGTCTTCACCGACGGCTACGACCGTGACGTGCCGGTGACCTGGGACGAGATCGACCCCGCGCAGTACGCGCAGCCGGGGGAGTTCACGGTCGCCGGCGACGCCGCCGGCACGCCCGTGACCGCTACGGTCACGGTGCACCGGGGTGAGTTGCGGGTGGACCTCGGCTCCGAGACCGGGACGTTCCACGGCGGCGCGTCCGGCACCCTGTACGGGCTCTACGGCGACGGGCTGCCGAGCGACAACCTGATCGAGGGCATGGGCGTGCGTACCGTCTCGACCAAGGCGCAGGACGGCCCCCAGCACCCGGGCGCCGACGCGCTCGAGGTGGTGCGGCCGCTCGCGGACGCGACCGACGGCGACGTCTACATCTACATGACCGACATCCACCGCGGGTTCCCGTACGAGTGGCCGGGCGACACCCCGCAGGAGAAGCTCGACGGCTTCGTCGAAAAGATCGCCACCCAGGTGGACCAGGTGCGTCAGCTCCCGGAGGAGTACCAGGACAACATCGTCTTCGTCCCGTTCAACGAGCCCGAGGGCAACATGTTCGGGACCGGGCAGTGGAGCTATGACGGCACGTCGTGGCTGAACGACCCGACGGACTACTTCGCCGCCTGGGACCGGGTGCACGCGCTGATCAAGGAGCGCATGCCCGACGCGCGGATCGCGGGCCCGAACACGAGCATCCTGTACAGCCAGGTCAAGGGCTTCCTCGAGCACACCGTCGAGGCCGGGACCGTGCCGGAGGTCATCACCTGGCACGAGCTGTCCCACCCGGAGAAGATCCGCGAGTCCGTGGCGACCTACCGCGACTGGGAGGCCGAGGTCTTCGCCGGCACCGACCTCGCCGGCACCGAGCTGCCGATCAACATCAACGAGTACGCCTTCAACTACCACACCTCGGTCCCCGGACAGATGATCCAGTGGATCTCGGCCATCGAGGACTCCAAGGTCGACGCCGACATCGCGTACTGGAACATCGACGGCAACCTGTCCGACTCCGCCGTCCAGTCCGACCGCGGCAACGGGCAGTGGTGGCTGTTCAACGCGTACGCCCAGATGAGCGGTAGCACGGTCAAGGTCACGCCGCCGTTCCCGGGCGAGAACTACACGCTGCAGGGTGTCTCCACCCTGGACACCGAGCGCGCGATGTCGCGCACCATCGTCGGCGGGGCCGACGGCGCAGCGCCCGTCGAGCTCGTGAACGTGCCGGGTGACGTGTTCGGCGACGACGTTCGCGTCACGGTCCGGGAGATCCCGTGGACCGGCCAGCTCGGCGACTCCGCCCAGCCGCGCCACCTCGCCGAGCTGACGCTCCCGGTCGCCGACGGCAAGGTAGCCGTGGAGTTCGACGGCGAGACCCTCCCGCTGCTGCGCGAGTCGTCCGCCTACGAGATCGTCGTGACGCCCGCGGGCGTCGGCGAGAGCACCAGCAAGGCGCCCACGTCCTGGGAGGGTAGCTACGAGGCCGAGGACGCCACCTACACCGGGTCGGGCTACAGCCTGAACGGCCCGGAGGGTTCGCCGTCCGACGTCGGCAAGTTCTACACCTCCGGCGGGTACGACGTCGGCGGGCTGCGCACCGGCTCCGACGGCGTCCTGGACTTCGAGGTCACGGTGCCCGAGGACGGCACGTACGACCTGGCGGTCTTCGCCAACAGCGCCAACACGTACGACGCGGTGGCCGAGCAGGGCCCGACCAACGTGTTCGTCCGGGTCGACGGCGCCGCCGAGCAGGAGCTCCACCTGCCGCTGGGCTACAAGTGGGTGGTCTGGGACCACGCCGACACGACCGTGGAGCTCACGGCGGGCACGCACACCATCTCGCTCGCCGCGCGGAGCCTCGACGGCACCGGCGCCACCTTGGGTGACGCGATCCTCGACCGCATCACCCTCGCCCTGCCGAACCCCGACGCAGGTACCGCCGTCTACGAGGCGGAGCACGCGACGCTCGATGGCGGCCGCGCGCTGTACGAGGCGCCCGACGGCGTCGACCCGGCAACGGTCTCCGGCGCTGGGGGCGTCGAGCTGGCCGAGGGCGAGACCGCCACGTTCTGGGTGTACGGCGCCCGCGACGGCGAGGCGACCCTCGGCGTCGACACCCTCGGTGCAGGCACCGGCACGCTCACGGTCAACGGCCGTGAGGTCCTCGATCTCGGCCAGGGCGGGTCGGCACGGGCCCACGAGGTGGCCGCGCACCTGACCGGGGGCGTCAACAAGGTGGTCGTCACGGGCGGCGCCGACGGCGTCGTCGTCGACCGGCTCACCGTCGCCCCCGGGACCGGGGCGCTCGCGGCGACCGAGTACCAGGCCGAGACCGCCGAGCTCGCGGGCTCGGCGAAGGTCGCCGACTTCTCGCTCGCCGAGGGCGGCAAGGCAGTGACGGACGTCGGGGGAGAGCCGGGCAACGACAGCACCCTGACCTTCCAGGTCGAGGCAGGCCAGGCCGGCCCGCACGCCGTCGTCCTGCGGTACTCGAACCCTGAGCAGTCCCCGGCGTCGCACTACAACCCGGACCCGATCGCCCGCCGGGCGGACGTGTCGGTGAACGGCGGCGCGTCGGTCCCGGTGCTCTTCCCGCACACGTTCCACGCGAACAGCTTCTGGGAGAAGACGGTGGTGCTCGACCTGGAGGAGGGGGCGAACAGCATCACGCTGAGCTCCCAGGAGTCGCCGAACTTCGACGGCACCACCTACGCGTCCGACGTCTGGCCGGACTTCCCGCTGCGGTCGCGCTGGGCGCCGGTCGTCGACCGGATCACGGTGTCGCCGCTCGCGGCGCAACGAGTCCAGGCGGTCACGGAGGTGACCGCCGAGGCGATCTGCCGCGGGTCGCGTGCGTTCCTCGCGGTCAGCACGCGGAACGTCTCGGACGAGCCGCTCGACGTCCGCATAGCGAGCGACCTCGGGAAGCGGTCGACGACGGACCTGGCGCCTGGTGACACCTGGCGCCAGACCTTCCCGACCCGCTCGGCGGCGCTCGCGGCCGGATCGGTGACGGTCACGGCGGCGGGCGTCACGACGGAGCACGCCTACGAGGGGTCGAGCTGCGGGTCGTAGGGCTGACCCTTCGCTGGGACCTGACCCGTCCGTTGGCCGAGCTTGTCGAGACCCCGCGAGAGGGGTCTCGACAAGCTCGGCCAACGGGCAGGCGGTTGATCTCAGGCGGTCGTCCGCGGTACGCGGAGGAGCGCCGCCACGGCCAGGGCGGCTGCGATGCAGATCCCGCCGTTGACCCAGATGGCCGTGGTGACGCCGGAGAGCACAGCCTGTCCTTGCGGTGCCGCGCTCGCGAGCACCACCGCCGTGAGCACGGCGCTCATGATGGGGGTGCCCATCGTGATGCCGACCTGCTGGCTCATGGTGGTCAGCCCGGTCGCCAGCCCCTGCTCGGAGTCCGGGATACCGGACGTGGCGGTGACCATGAACCCGACGATGACGACCAGGTTCGCGACGCCGCCGACGAAGGTCGCGACGAGGACGAGCCAGATGGATCCGGGGGCGTCGGAGATCAGGACCAGCGAGAGGGTCGCCGCGGCCTGCACGAGGAATCCTCCGACGATGGCCGCCTTGCTGCCGAACCTGCCGATCACGCGGGGACCGAGGAGGCCGCCGAGGACGGTTCCGAGGCCGAGCACGGCGAAGGAGAGGCCCGCGCCGAGCGGGGTGTATCCGAGCGTCTCCTGGAGGTAGAGGGTCAGGAGGAAGACCAGCGACGTCTCGGTCACGAACGCGAGCGTGCCCGCGATGTTGCCCCAGGCCACGTTCGATCGTGCGAGGACGCCGAGCGGGACCAGCGGGAACTCGGCCCGCCGCTCGACGAGCGCGAACGCCGTGAGGAGGAGGACGGCGGCGGCGAACGAGGCAAGCGTGATCGGGTCGGTCCACGAGGTCTCGGCGGCGTTGGTGAGCCCGTACACGAGCGTGAGCAGGCCGAGCGTGACAAGGGCGGCGCCGGGAACGTCCAGGCGGGTGCGCTGCGCGGCCCGACCCTCCTTGAGCACCATGGGTGCCACGACGAGAACGGCTATCGCGATCGGCACGTTGATGAAGAAGGCCCACCGCCACGACAGCAGGTCGGTCAGGAGCCCGCCGAGGATCGCGCCGGTGGTGAACCCGGCGGCCATGAGCGACCCGTTGAGGCCGAGCGCTTTGTCGCGGGCGGGGCCCTCGGGGAACGAGCCGATCAGGAGGGCGAGCGCCGCAGGCACCACGATGGCTGTGGCGAGGCCCTGCGCGACACGGGCGACGAGCAGTACCGCCGGGGTCGTGGCGAGCCCGCCGACGATCGAGCCGATGCCGAGCAGGACCATCCCGATCACGAACATGCGGCGGCGCCCGGCGATGTCGGCCACGCGGCCCATGAGCAGGGTGAACCCGGCGGAGCAGAGCGCGAAAGCGGTCGCGATCCACTGCAGGTTCTCGATGCCGAAGCCGACGTCGGCGCCGATGGTGGGCAGTGCGACATTGAGGATGGAGAAGTCGACGGCGAGCGTGAAGCTCGCGGTGAGCAGGACGACGAGCGCGACGCGCTGCCGGCCCGTCATCACGGCGCCCGGCGCCGGTTCGGCCACCTCGACGGTTTCGTGGTCTGCTACCTGGTCCGTGGGCACAGGGAACCTTTCTTGGAGTACGAGTCTTGGAGTACGAGCGCGTCGGGTTCGACGCGGACTGGCCTTCGCGACCAACGATCCGGCCCACCGTCGTGGACAGCCACACCCCGTCCTGCCTGTCACTGCCAGGGATAGGCAGGACGGGGCGGCGTCGCCCAGACTGTGGGGATGAGTGGACCGAACGAGCTGGGGGAATTCCTTCGAGTCCGTCGCGCCGCGCTGCAACCCGAGGACGTCGGGCTGCAGGGCTACGGCGTGCGCCGGGTGCCCGGGCTGCGTCGCGAAGAGCTCGCGATGCTCGCCGGGGTGAGCCCGACCTACTACTCACGCCTCGAGCAGGGGCTGAGCACCAACGCGTCCGAAGCGGTGATCGCCTCGATAGCGCGGGCGCTGAACCTGACACGGGACGAGCAGGCGCACCTGTTCAACGTGGCCAGACCGGAACGGACTCCTCGGCGGAGAACGGTCGTGAAGCCCGATCGCGCGCGGACCGGAACCCTGCGGCTGATCAACTCCCTGCTCGGCACACCGGCGGTCGTCATCGGCCGGCGCAGCGAGGTGCTGGGCTGGAACCGGCTCGGGCACCGGCTCGTCGCCGGCCACCTCGGCTTCGACAGCCCGGGGCACGTCGCGGACCGGCCGAACATGACGCGGATGCTCTTTCTCGACGAGCACACCAAGGAGCTGTACGCCCGGTGGCACGAGGAGGCGGTCCGTGCCGTGGCGTCGCTCCGCGTCCTCGGCGGCAAGAACCCGGAGGATCCCGAGCTGACCGCGCTCGTCGGTGAGCTCACCGTGAAGAGTCCGGAGTTCAGCAGGATGTGGGCCAAGCACCCCGTGGAGCGGTGCGTGTCGGGCGTGAAGTACTTCCGGCATCCGGAGGTCGGTGAGTTCGAGCTCACCTTCGAGGTGCTGACGCCGCCGGACGACTCCGGTCACCGGGTCCTGATGTACACCCCGGACCCCGGTCCCGGCGCTGAGGCGCTCGAGCTGCTCGGCCGCGACGTGGAGACGACCAGGGGCTCGGTCGTGCGACCGGGGCGCTGAGCCGGGAACCCCGGAGGCGCCAGAACGCGGACGCCGCAGGGAAGGCCGGACCTCGGACGAGGTCCGGCCTTCACCGCGTGCTCAGGCCGGGGCGACCGCCACCGGCGCGGGAATTCGGCGCGGCCGGGCGAACCGGTCCATCATCGGCTTCTCGACCAGGGAGTACAGGGCCCACCCGCCCAGGATGGTGAGCCCGAAGAACCCGGCGACCACGAGCAGCGCGACCGGCGTCGAGAACGTGGCGTTGCCCATCGCCTGGCGCGCCCAGAAGATGACCACGCCCTGGCAGAGGTAGAACCCGAACGACGTGTCGCCGAGCCACTGCATGGGCCGAGACTGCAGGAAGTTCTTCTTCCCCGCGGCGTCGCCTGCCGCCACTGTGGCGATCAGCATCGCGATCGGGACGATCGTCGCGACGTTGAAGGTCCACACGAACGGCACCACGTTCACCAGCGCAAAGCCAGCGACGCAGACCAGCGCGACGTGCCACGTGCGGAAGGCCGGCCAGCGGTTCTCGAGGACGATCCGCGCGAGGATCGAGCCGAGCACGAACTCGAACAGCCGGGACGGCGGGAAGATGTAGCCGAACCAGAACTGGTACGACGACACCGGGGTGATCGCCGACTTCGGCGTGTCCGGGATGAGCGTGAGGTTGATGACCTGGATCAGGACCATCCCCACCACCATCAGCGCCGCCCACAGCCACAGCCGGTCGACACGGATCCGGCGCACGCCCAGGAACAGCAGCGGGAAGAGCAGGTAGAACAGCAGCTCGATGCAGAGGGTCCACGACGGCGGGTTCACCGCCACGTTCACCGCGCCGTCGGGCGAGTAGGCACTCAGCAGGAAGAAGTTGAGCACCGACGCGTGCACCGGGGTGATCGCCGCGGCGAACAGGACCATCGCCAGGACCCACATGACGAGGTGGTTCGGGAAGATCTTGACGATGCGCCGCCGCCAGAAGAGCGTCATCCGCTCCCCGGGCTTGGCGGCCCACGCGAGCAGGAAGCCGCTGAGCACGAAGAAGAACGAGACGCCGATGTACCCGGTGGTCACGAAGACGCGCTCGGCCGCCGCGGCGACCGCCGGGTCCGCGAACGGGTTGATCGGGTCGTTGGGCGGGATCGGCGACGCGGAGAGGGTGATGTGGAAGCCGAACACCAGAAGGGCGGCGAAGAACCGCAGCCCGGTGAGCGAGGGCAGCGTCGGCGGCCGCCGCGTGGCCGCCGCGCCGGCGGTCGAGACGTCGGTCGTCATGGCAGATCAGCCCCTTCCGGGAGCTCGACGCCGAGGCTGTGGGTGAAGAAGTTCGTGGGGTCCCACTCCAGCTTCGTGCGCTGCAGGCGGGCGTAGTTCCCCTTGTAGTAGAGGGTCGACCAGGGGACTCCGGAGCGGTTCCGGGCAGGGTCCGCCATGTCCACGTCCGGGTAGTTGATGTAGCAGCCGTCCACCTGCTCGTCGGGCACCGGGACACCGCCCGACCCGGCGAACATCGCCTCGAAGGTCTCCCGCTCCCAGCCCAGGTAGAAGTCGTCCTCCGCCTCGTCCTGCCAGAACGTCTGCAGGCAGATCTTGAAGATCGAGTCGCGCTGGGCGTTCGCCGTCGCGTCCTGTGCCACGGCGTTCACCTGCCCGCCGAACGAGAAGACCACCATCATCGTGTCCGGGTTGGTGAAGTCCGGCCGGGTCAGCTGCGCCCACATGACACCGAGCTGCTCGGCCGTGAACCCCTTCTTGAAGTACGCGGACTTGTGCGCCCCCCGGCTGGTCGGGTTGGTGATCGTCGGGTTGTTCGTCCCGACCGTGCGGGTCGCTTGCATCCAGGAGACCTCCTGGGTCTCGTAGAACGCCGGCATCGGTGGGAGCTCGCCGGACGGGGCGGTCATCGGCGCGGTGCTCACGTTCACTCCGTCCGTGATCTTCGCGACGAATCGCGCGAGGACCCCTGCCGCGTCGGGCGCGTCCGCGTCGATCTGGGTGAACATCCCCAGGCTGCCGTTCGCCTTGTGGCTCAGGTTGAAGAGGCTCGACAGGTGCGACTCGGGAGTGCCCGGGTCCTTGTACCGCTCGTGCCACTCGTTCCAGTTGGTCATCAGGCGACGGAACTCCGTCTCGCCGACCTGGTCCCAGGGGAACGACAGGGCGCTGACCAGCACCCTCGACGGCGCCTTGACGAGCAGGTCGGACGGGTTCGAGCCGGTGGCGCCCGGCGAACGGAACCAGTACTTGGTGACGATGCCGAAGTTCCCGCCTCCGCCGCCGGTGTGCGCCCACCAGAGGTCGCCGAGCGCTCCGCGGGAGTCGCGGGTGGCGACCTGGGTCCGCACGGTGTTGCGCGCGTCCACCGTGACGACCTCCACGGCGTAGAGGTGGTCGACGACCAGCCCGTGCGCGCGAGTGAGCAGGCCGTAGCCGCCGCCGGCGATGTGCCCGCCGACGCCGACGCTGTAGCAGATCCCGCCAGGGATGGTGACACCCCACCCCTTGAACAGCTTCTCGTACACGGCCAGCAGCCGAGCCCCGGGCTCGACCGCGAACGCGCGCATCGCGGGGTCGTAGAAGACGTCGGTCATCGTCGACAGGTCGAGGATCACCTCGACCTCCGGGTTGCAGACGAAGTCGGCGAAGCAGTGCCCGCCGCTCCGGACGGACACCTTCTTCCCCGTCCGGACCGCGGTCCGGACGGCCGCCTCGGCGTCGCGGGCGGAGCTGATGAGGCGGACGTAGTCGGGCGTGGCGACGAACCGGACGTTGTTGCCGGTCATCATGTCGAGGTACCGGGAGTCCGACGCCGTGACGACGGCGCCGGCCGGCATGCTCGTGGTCGCCGCCCCGGTGGTCCGGGCCGCGCCGGCCACGAGGGCCGCGGCCGGGCTCGCGGGCTGGAGGGCGACCATCGCCCCTGCGGCGGCCGTGCCCGCGGCGCCGAGCAGGAAGCCCCGGCGATCCACAGGTGAGTGGTCCTGCTCGCCCTCGGGGTGTGCGCTGACCTTCGCGGTCATCTCAGGCCTCCCGCTGCGGCGTGAGGTTGCGGTGGAGGGTGATCTCCGACTTCGGCGCGACGAAGTAGTGCTGCACCGAGTACGAGATCGTGGCGAAGTCGTCGACGCCGCGGTTGCCGAAGTCGCCGGCGACGATACGGGCGATCGACTCGCCGGACACCTTCCACTTCAGGAACAGGCCCTTCTCGAGGTCCACGACCTTGTAGTAGTACGCCCCCTGCCACGGTTCGGGGCCGCGCAGGCCCACGAGGAACTCGTCGTCCCCGTCGCCGTCGAAGTCGCGGCACATGACCGTGTGGCCGGGGCCTTCGCCGTTCTCGTTCGGGTCGCCGTAGATGTCGAGCAGGTGCCTGCGCCACACGGAGGCCTCGCTGTCCTGGGCGGACCGCGTGTACACGGCGACGGTGTTGCCGTGGAACGGCTCGATCGCCGCGACGTAGGCGAGCGGGTCGTTCCCGACGCGTCCGCCGTCCAGGTCGCCGGACCCCTTGAAGGTGGTCTGCTCGAACTGGCCGGTCTCGCCGTCACCGATGTGCTCCGACGCGAAAGCGCCGGCGTCCTCGTCGAAGTACAGCCAGGTGACGCCCTCGTCGGACGCCATGAGGATCGAGTCGAGGGGCGAGCCCGGGATGAGGCCGGGCTTGCGCGCGACGCCGTGGATCATCCGGAAGTCCGTGCGGCTGATCACCTCCGCGTCCCACTCGTCGGTGGGGTCGTCGGGCTGGGTGAAGAGCATGACGGGGAGGACGGCGTGCACGTCCTCGACGGCGACGATGGGGAACCCCATGATCTGGAGGCGGTCGGCGCGCGAGAAGTGCCCGACCCGGAGCCGGTGCATGCCGGTCGCGCGCCCGACGTAGTGCCGCTTCCAGTTCTCCGTGCTGACGGCGGGGTCGCCGGGGTTCTCGAGCCAGTCGATCTTGCCGCCTTCGCCGTCGGCGTGGTGGATCGTGCCGCCAGGGCCGTAGAGCTGGTAGCAGACGACGAGGTCGGGCAGCCCGTTGCCGGTGATGTCCCCGAACCCGGCCCCGACCGGCTCCTTGATCTTGTCGACGACGAGCCGCTTGCGCCAGGTCGGGTTCTGGTACCAGTAGATCTCGCCGACGTTGAGGCCGTAGCCGACGAGGTCCAGGTTGCCGTCGCCGTCGATGTCGCACGCCTCGAGCCAGTACCCGTCGCGGAGGAAGTCGGTGACCGTCTCGGAGCCGAAGGCCGGTTCGGTGACGGCCAGTTTCGGTACCGAGGTGCTGCGAACGATCGGTGTGGTCATGCCAGTGCCTTTCGTCAGTGAGCCGTGGTGGAGCTGGTCAGTGGTGCGGTCGCCTGCCGCTGGGCGAGGCGACGGTGGGAAGCCGCCGCGAGCGCCATGACGGCGAGGGCGACCACGGCGAGGGCGGCGCCGACGACGATCGGCGACCGGTACCCGTAGCCGGCGGCGATGGTGACTCCGCCGAGCCAGGCGCCGATGGCGTTGCCGGTGTTGAAGGCGCTGATGTTCACGCCGGACGCCAGGGTCGGTGCGGCGGACGCGAACTCGAGGACACGCATCTGCATGCCAGGCACGGACGCGAAGCCGACGGCGCCCAGGAGGAACAGGGCGATCCCGGCGGCCCAGGGGTTGCCGACGACGAGGGCGAAGCCGACCAGGACCACGGTGAGCGAGCCCAGCAGGGTCAGCAGGGTGCGGTCGAGGTCCCGGTCGGCGGCTCGGCCGCCGGCGAGGTTGCCGGCGAACAGGCCCACGCCGAAGAGCACCAGCATCCAGGGGATCGCGCCGTCCGGGAGTCCGGTGACCTGCGTGAGGATTGGCGCGATGTAGGTGAAGGCGCCGAACATCGCACCGAAGCCGAACACGGTGACGAGGATCGAGAGCCAGACCTGGCCGTCGCGGAAGGCCGCGAGCTCGCGTCGGAGCTGCCCCGGTGGGCGGGCGTCGGCGGTCCGGTCGGGGATGAACGCCAGGAGCCCGAGGAGCGCGACCACCCCGATCGCGGTGATCGTCCAGAACGTGGACCGCCACCCGAGGCCCTGGCCCAGCAAGGTGCCGAGTGGGACACCCAGGACGTTCGCGAGCGTCAGGCCGAGGAACATGATCGAGATCGCCTGCGCCTTCCGCTGCGGCGGGACGAGGGAGGCCGCGAGGACGGATCCGATGCCGAAGAATGCGCCGTGGCAGAGCGCCGCGACGACCCGGCCGACCATCATCGCCGAGTAGGTCTCGGCGATCGCGGAGAGGAGGTTCCCGATGACGAAGAGCACCATCAGGCCCACGAGCACGCGTTTGGGCCGGAGGTGCGCGGTGCCGGCGGTGACCAGTACGCCACCGACCGCGACACTGAGTGCGTAGCCGGACACGAGATACCCGGCCTGTGGGATGGTCACCCGGAAGTCGGCCGCCACCTCCGGCAGGAGCCCGAGGATGACGAACTCGGTCAGCCCGATGCCGAAGCCGCCGAGGGCGAGCGCGGCCAGGCCTGCGGGCATGCGGCTGCTTCCGGTCACGTGAGGGACCTGGCGACGTCGGCGCCGGGCACGAAAGGTGTCACCGCTGGGCCCATGCGGAAGTAGTTCGCGATCGCGGCGACCGTGCGCTCGGTGGCCCGGCCGTCGCCGTACGGGTTGATGGCGTCGGACATCTCCGCGTACGCGACCGGGTCGTTGAGGAGCCGCTGCACCTCGGCGACGATCTGGCCGCGGGAGCGGCTCACGAGCCGGGACGAGCCCGTGAGGATCGACTCGCTGCGTTCCGTGATCTCCCGGAGCACCAGGGTGGGTTTGCCGAGCGCGGGGCCTTCCTCCTCTGCGCCGGAGCTGTCCGAGAGGATGATGTCGCTGCGCCGCAGCAGGCGGCAGAAGGACAGGTAGGGCAGCGGGTCGACGAGGTCGACGTTGTCGATGTCCGACAGCACGGGCAGCATCACCGACCGGACCTTGGGGTTGAGGTGCAGCGGGACGACGATCCGGACGTCGTCGCGGGTGGCGATGTCGGCCAGTGCCTCGGCGATCTCCTGCATGGGCTGGCCGTGGCTCTCCCGGCGGTGCGTGGTGGCGAGGATGACGCGGCGCGGGTCGTCGTCGAGGTCCTCGAGCCGCGGGTCGCCGTAGGAGCGCAGGTTCCGCATCCCCCAGGCGAGGGCGTCGACGATGCTGTTGCCGGTGACGGTGATCGCGCTCTCCCTGATCCCCTCGCGAATGAGGTTGGCGTGGTTGCCCGGGGTGGCGGCAAGGTGGAGGGCGGCGACCTGGCCGACGAGCTTGCGGTTGGCCTCCTCGGGGAACGGCGACTCGTTGCTCCCGCTGCGCAGCCCGGCTTCGACGTGGACGATCGGCACCTGGGCGTGCAGCCCGGCGAGCGCGCCGGCGAGGGTGGTCGCGGTGTCGCCGTGCACCAGGAGCGCGTCGAGGTCGTCGAGGTGCCCGCCCGCGCACAGGCGCTCGAGGATGCGGTAGGTGACCTCGGAGAGCGTTTGGCCGTCCTGCATGACGCGGAGGTTCACGTCCGGCGTGATGCGGAACTCCTCGAGCGTGCTGTCGAGCATCTCGCGGTGCTGGCCGGTGGAGATGAGCACGATGCGGAAGCGTGGGTCGTCCTGCAGGGTGTGGATGATCGGTGCGAGCTTGACGGCTTCGGGTCTGGTGCCAAAAACGATGCCGAGCGTCTTCATGGGATGCTCCTGCCTGGTTCGGGGTACGCCGAAGGGACCGGTTGGTCGCCGGCGACGTCATGCGTGGTGAGGCGGTGCGGGGTGAGGCGGTGCGGGGTGGCGCGGGTGCCGCGCGGGGGCGAGCGGGAGGTGCGGCCTCAGGCCTGGTGGTACTCCAGCGCGAGCCAGATGCAGTCGGTGTCCGCCCGGTACTGGTGCCAGGGGTAGACCAGTTCGCCGCCCTGGTCGATGCAGAACGGGACGGGGTTCATGGCGCCGGGGCTGAGCTGCTGGTCCTCGTAGATGCTCGCGTGGTCCGACGCGTCGAACTTCTGCATGCGTCCGTATCCGCTGACCTGGGTGTGCACCTCGATGAACGGGTGGATGTTGTGGATCCCGCAGTCGGTCCCCGCGGGGCTGAACCAGAGGTTCGCCCGGACGGTGAACGCCTGGCGACCCGGCGCGAGCCCGGGCTGGCGGAGCACGGCGCTGCGGTCGATCGAGACCGTGCCGACGGTGTCCTGCGGCGACTTCAGCAGCACTGGTCCTCCGCCGCCGTAGAAGTCCGACCAGCCGAGCTCACGAGCGCGGTGTTCCTGGTCGGGAGAGTCGTCCGGGACGAGCACGACGACGAGCTCGCCGGTGACGGTGCCCGCGGTGACGATCGTGGAGCTGAGCGGAGGCAGGGGCGAGGGCTGCGTGGTGCCGGTGAGCGCGTCTGTCGTCGCGCAGTTCACGACGATGCTGCGTTCGGTGATCGGGACCCCTACGGCGTCGTGCAGCACGACGGCGGACGCGAGGTCGCTGGAGAAGGACAGGCGTTGGGTGGTCATGGCGCTCACGACGACTCCCTGTGTCTTCAGCGTCAGGTGACGGTTCCCTTGCGAACCACCACTCTGGCGAGAACACACCCTGGCTGGAACAAACCCGGGTGCAACAAATTGGGACAACAGACCTGGGCACAACAAAGCGGAACGAGGACGGCCGGCTCTGGCTCCTCGGCACGTCCTCGTTCCGCGGCGTGGCCATCACACCGCCTTCCCGGCAGCGCGAGCCACTCCCTGACAGGGATAGGGTGATAACGGGCCAAAGCATGGCATTTTCGTTGACTGTCAGAGTGGCGTTTGCTACGAAGAGGCTGTAAATAACCAAATTAGTTACGTTGAAGTTAATATCTCCGAAAATGACTCCCTGATACGTGCATCGGGCGTTCTTGACGCAGATACTGCCGACGCGCAGATACCGCCGACTGAGACTGGACGGCGGGTCAGCGTGATCGCGGACGGGCGGCGCGGCCGCCGGTCAGCGAGTACCCGACGGCGGTGGCCGCCACGACGCAGAACACCCCCGCCGGTGCGACGGTCCCGGTCAGCAGGACCGCCGCCAGGATCGACGCGGCAGCGGCCGCGAGCTCCGGCTGTCGTCTGCGGACGGCGGTGACCAGCCCCGCCCGGTCGTTCGCCTTGGGCGTGACCACGAACCGCGCTCGGACTCCGAGGCATACCCGCAGCACCGCCCGCAGCATGACGATCGCGACGGACGCGTAGAGCAGGCCGCCGCGCAGCAGGAACAGGCACGCGGTCACGGGGCCGCTGCGGCGAATGCTACGGATCGCCTCGGGCAGCAGCGGCACAGACCCGAGGATCCCGAGCGAGGCACCGAGCGCGACCGGAATTCCTGGTATCCGCTCGGCGGCCGCAGCGAGGGCGAATCCGAACAGCGCGACCATCATGCTGGTGCCGACGAGCGGCGAGGCCAGGTTCAGGAACACGTCCAGCCGTCGGGCGGGGCGCAGCCGGGTGTCGAAGAGCAGGCCGCGGTCGCGGCCGAGCAGCTGCATGGCACCCTCGGTGAACTTGCCGAACTGCGTGGTGAAAGCGGTGTAGTCGGTGGGGGCGTCCTCGACGGAGACGAGGTCCGGCACGTAGCGCACGGTGCGTCCCTGGCGCGCCAGCTCTAGGGTCAGCGCGGCGTCCTCGGTGACCACCTCGGGGAACCCGCCGGCGTCACGCACCGCGCCGACGTCGAGCAGCGCGCCCCGGCCGTCGAAGGCTGCCATGCCGAACCAGGCCCGGCCCGCCGACGTCGCGCGCAGGTGGGTGTCGAACATCCCGCGGAAGTCCCGGACGAACTGGGTCTCGCCCCGCCGCGAGCGGATGGCGCCCTGCACCACCGCCACCTCAGGGCCCGCGTGGAGGTGGCGCAGTGCCGTCCGGACGAAGTCGGGGCCGATCTCCTGGTCGGCGTCGATGATCACCACGGCGTCCACGCCTTGCGCATGATGGCGCAGATAGTTGTTGATGTTCCCCGCCTTGAACCCGCTGCGGTCGGTGCGGCGGACCACCTGGACGGCTCCGGCGGCGGAGTCGGCAGCGGCGGTGCGGGCCGCGAAGGCGTCCACGGCAGCCCGGGTCCCGGCGCCATGCGAGTCGTCGAGGACGACGGTCCGGGTGCGCGGATGGGTCTGACGCATGCTGCGTTCCACGACGTCGGGCTGGAAGTCGTCCGCTGTCGTGCAGAGCAGGGCGACCACCAGGTCGTCGAGCTCGGGGCGCGGTCTGCGGGCCCGCATCCCGACCGAGGGGTGCGAACGCCGGGTCGCGGCTGCCAGGAGCACGGCAGCCCGGATGCCGACCAGCCAGGCCGCGGCGATCGCGGCGGCGGCGAGCACCGTCGTTGCCCAGGTCAGGGGCATCGCGGGGCGGGTGGCTGCCGCCAGGACGAGCCACGCGACCGTCGCGAGGGCGGCCCAGGCCACGGCCAGCGCGAGCGCGGGACCGAGTGCGGAGAGCGGTCCGGGCATGCCCTCGCCCCGTCCGGAGCGATTGCGGGGGCGGCGGTGGTGCGGGCGGAACTCGTGGGAGTTGGGGTCGTCTGGGCCGGTGGTCAGCATGCCTCTGATCCCACCGGGGGCGGGCCTGCGGGGCACTGGTGCGAGGGCGAGACCGGGGGTAGACCAGGCACTACCCCGTAGGTCGAGCGGGCGCTATCCCGGTCCTGAATCCGCGACGGTACCTTGATCGAATGCGCCGATCAGACAGCCTCGCCCTCGCCCTGCGGCGGCCCAGTTACCTCGTCTCGAGGTGGCTGCTGCAGGCGTGGCTGTTCACGTCCTTGACCGCGATCATCGCGGGCCCGCTGGGCGCCGTGGGCCTGAGCGGCGCCATGCAGTGGCCTACGTCCTTGCGGGCGTTCGCCGTGCTCCTGGCGACCATGCTGGTGCTCAGCCCCCTGATCGCCCGGCTCGACCGCGGCCGGGTGCGCCGGGTGGGCAGCACGCCGATCGCGGACCCGCACTCGCCGACCGGGCTCCGCGGGCTCCGCCGCGTGGCGTTCCGGCTGCGCGAACCCGCGACCTGGCGGGAGGTGGCCTATGTGGCTGTCGCGCTGCCGATCGGCTGGGTCGCCGCGTCGGCGCACATAGCCGTCGTGTGGGCCCTGTTCATGATCGTCGCGGTTCCCCAGTACTGGATGGTCGGCGACCCCGTCTGGGTCGACAACCCGTCCGGAGTCGTGCTCGGACTCCTCGCCGCGATCGTCACGGTCCCCGCCGTGGGCTATGTCCTCGGGCTGCTCGCGCTCCTGCAGGCGGCCCTGGCGCGGGCTCTCCTGGCGCCGCGGGGCCCCGAGCTGCGTCACCAGATCGAGCGGCTCACCGCCTCGCGCACGAGCCTGGTCCGGTCGTTCGAGGGCGACCTGCGCCGCATCGAGCGCGACCTGCACGACGGCGTCCAGCAGAAGCTCGTGACGCTGACGATTGCCCTGGGCTCGGCCGAGCTGGACACCGCCGACCTGGCACGGGCGGGCGTCGACGTGGGGCGCCTGCACGGCCACCTGGGCAGGGCTCACGATCTCGCCGAGGCCGCCCTCGAGGACCTCCGCTCGACAGTCCGCGCCATCCATCCGCGGGTGCTCGCCGACCACGGGCTGACGGCGGCCGTGCACGAGCTGACGTCGCGGATGCCGGTACCGGTGGCCCTGCAGAGCGCCGTCGAGGACCGCTTCGACCCGGAGATCGAGCTCTGCGCCTACTTCGTCGTCAGCGAGGCGCTGACGAACGTCGCGCGGCACAGCCAGGCGCGGACGGCGCGGGTGGTGCTCGCTCGCGACGGTGAGGTGCTGACGGTCCAGGTGCATGACGACGGCGTCGGCGGGGCTCGCTTCGGCTCGGGCGCAGCCTCGGGTGCCGGCTCGGGGACCGGGCTCGTCGGGCTCAGGGAGCGCGCCGAGGCAGCAGGGGGCAGCCTGACGGTGGCCAGCCCGCCCGGCGGACCGACGACGGTCGCCCTGCTCCTGCCGGCCCGCGCGCGGGCGGCCGTGCCGGACGCCGGGCCGCGAACAGCCGAGCCGCGAACAGCCGAGCCCCCGTCCGCTGCGCAGAACGCCTCGCCGTCCGCTCCGCAGAACATGACGGAGACTGTCTGACATGCGGATAGTGCTGGCCGAGGACTCGATCCTGCTCCGCGACGGCCTGGTCGGGCTGCTCGAACGAGTCGGGCACGAGGTGGTGCACGTGACCGACAACGCCGACGAGCTGGTCCGGCTCGTGCTGGCGGACGGTGCCCACGGCGAGCTGCCCGACCTGGTGATCACCGACGTCAGGATGCCGCCGCGGCTGCAGAACGACGGCATCGACGCGGCGGTGGAGCTCCGGCGCCACCATCCGGCGCTGCCGGTGGTGCTGCTCTCGCAGTACGTCGCCGACGCCTATGCGCGGGACCTGCTCGCGGGCTCGTCGGGCGGGATCGGCTACCTGCTCAAGGACCGGATCGGGCGGGTGAGCGACGTCATGACGTCGCTGGAGGTCGTGGCGGCCGGCGGCACGGTCATCGACCCGCAGATCGTCCGGTCGCTGCTCGACCGGAGCTCGTCGCCGCTCGACACCCTGACTCCCCGCGAGCGGGAGGTGCTGGCACTGATGGCGGAGGGCAGGGCGAACCCCGAGATCGCTCAGCGGCTCGTCGTGAGCGACGCGGCGGTCGCCAAGCACATCGGCAACGTGTTCGCCAAGCTCGGGCTCGCCGCCGACGACGCGGGCCACCGTCGGGTCCGGGCGGTGCTCGCGTACCTGCGGGGCTGACCGGACCCGCCGGATGGCGGACTGTCAGGCGGTAGAGCGCCCCGTTCGGCGGGTGCCTCCACGGGTGCCAGTGGCAGAGACTTCGGGTAGAGCGCGCTGCCGTCCCCGTTGTGCGGCGCACGGAACGAAGGAGTTCTCGTGGCCGAGACCTTGAACAGGCCCCCGTTCGACCCGGAGCTCGAGGCGGCGCTCACGCTGCTGGCCGAGCAGATGCCGTCGACGATCACGCCCGAGATGATCCCGCTGATGCGCCAGGGGATGCCGGGGCTCGACGTGAGCGTCGACGACTCGCTCGCCGCGGCGGGTGTCGAGCGGCGGGACGTGACGATCCCCGGGCACAACGGCGACGAGATCCAGGTGACCGTGCTGCGCCGCCAGGGCAGCGCCGGCGTCGGCCCGGGGATCTATCACACCCACGGCGGTGGCATGATCATCGGCGACCGGTTCACCGGGCTGGACCTGCTCCTCGCCTGGATCACCGAGTTCGACGCGGTCGCGGTCACCGTGGAGTACCGCCTCGCACCCGAGTTCCCCGACCCGTACCCCGTCCGCGACTGCTACGCAGGTCTCGTCTGGACGGCGGAGCACGCCGAGGAGCTGGGCATCGACCCGGACCGCCTCATCATCGCCGGCGGCAGTGCGGGCGGCGGCCTGGCTGCAGGTGTCGCTCTGATCGCCCGGGACGAGGGCGGTCCCGCCCTGGCCGGGCAGGTGCTGATCTGCCCCATGCTGGACGACCGGGACCAGACGGTCTCCACCCGGCAGATCGACGGGATCGGTGTCTGGGACCGCGGCTCGAACGTCACCGGCTGGTCGGCGCTCCTGGGCGACCGGCGTGGGACGGACGACGTCTCGATCTACGCGGCACCCGCGCGAGCCACGGACCTCTCCGGTCTGCCGCCGGCATTCATCGACTGCGGCAGCGCCGAGGTCTTCCGCGACGAGGACGTCGCCTACGCGACGGCGCTCTGGGCGGCGGGCGTGCAGGCCGAGCTGCACGTGTGGCCCGGCGGGTTCCACGGGTTCGACATGATGGCGCCGCACAGTGTGCTGGCCAAGGCCGCACGCGCGGCGCGGGACTCCTGGGTGGCCCGAACGCTCGGCGACTGAGGTCGCTTAGGGTTGTCCCACGCGCGCGATGGAGCGAACTATGCAAGAGCTCGTGGGACGACTGACGGCACTCGATCCCGAGGCCAGCGAGACCCTGAAGGTGGTGGCCTACTTCGACGTGCTGGTCGCCGGCCGCGTGGGTCTCCAGTCTCTGCTGCGCGGTGCGGCGGTGCTCAGCGGGACGGTCGCCGGTGCGTTCGACGGCCGGCGGACCCATCGCATCGGCCCGGACGGCGACCGGCCGGACGGCGCCGGTTCCGCCGGTCCCCGGCCCGACTGGCCGACCCGCACCACCAGCACCGGGACGGTCTGGCTGGAGCGGGACGGCTCGCCGCACGCCAACGACGAGATGGTGATCGAACGGCTGGCGCTCGCGGTCGACGTCGTCGGGGCGCGCCGCCCGGGTCAACCGGACAGCGCGCTCGAGACGGCCCTCGACGCCGCCCGCGACATCGAGGAGCGCCGGGTCGCGCTGGCCCGGCTCCGGCTCGATCCCGCGCGCGTCGTCCGCGTGGTGGCGCACCCGCTCGCCCACCCGGTCGAGCAGCGGGCAGGGTCGGCCCCGTCGACCGTGGTGGCCACGCCCCACGGCCTGGTGCGGGCGGTGGTCCTCGACCGGGACGCGCAGGTCTCCGGCCCCGCCGGGGTGGGTGTCCCGCTCCGTGCGGACGAGCTCCCGGAGTCCTTCCGGACGGCGGCGCTCGCGCTGCGGCTGCTTCCCAGGAGCGACGCCGTCGTGGACGCCGCCGCCCTCGGGATACTGCTGGCCGCCGTCAGCGCGCTGGAGCCGGTCGCCGCCGAGCAGCCGGACGTCGTCGCGCTGACGCGGCTCGACGCGCGCACTCGCACGGTGCTCGACGAGCTTGCGGCGGCCGAGAGCGTCCGTGCCGCGGCGGCGGCGCTGGGCATGCACCACTCGACGCTCCAGGCGCGCCACGACGCCCTGACGAACGACCTCGGCTACGACCCGCGCTCCCTGGACGGGCGAGCGCGGTTCCGGCTGGCCCGCCTGCTGCTGCGCCTCGTCGACTGAGCCGACGGGACGGCGCTAGACGAACGCGCCGAGGAGCAGCACCACCAGCAGCGCCACCACGGAGAGCACAGACTCCATGAGCGACCAGGTCTTGAACGTCTGGCCGACGGTCATGCCGAAGTACTCCTTGACCAGCCAGAACCCGGCGTCGTTCACGTGGGAGAGGAACACCGAACCCGCGCCGATGGCGAGCACGAGCAGGGCAGCGTGCGTCGGCTCGAGGCCGGCGGCGAGGGGCGCCATGATGCCCGCCGCGGTGATGGTCGCGACCGTGGCCGACCCGGTGGCGATCCGGATGAGGGCGGCCACCATCCAGCCGGCCAGCAGCGGGGTGATCCCGGCGTCCGCGATGCCGGAGGCGATGACCTCGCCGACCCCCGAGTCCACGAGGGTCTGCTTGAAGCCGCCGCCCGCGCCGACGATGAGCAGGATGCCGGCGATCGGCGCGAACGACGAGCCGACCAGGTCGCCGAGCTGCTGGCGCGTGCGCCCGACGGTGGTGCCGAAGGCGAACAGGGCGAACAACGACGTCAGGAGCAGGGCGACGAGCGGCTCACCGAGGAACTCCAGCACGGTCCCGTAGCCCGTCTCGGTGGCGCCTGCGATCTCGACGACGGACCGCGCCAGCATGAGGATCACCGGGAGCAGTACGACCAGCACGGACATGCCGAACGTGGGCTTGCGCAGGCCCGCGGTGGCGTTCGCCGGGCTGTCGCCGGCGTCGGCGGTCCCGGCCGCGCCCGCGCCGTCGGACACACCAAGGACACTGACGGGCGGCGCGAGCCGCACCCAGCGCGTGAGCGGGATGGCGAGCAGCGGGCCGGCGACGATCACCGTCGGGACCGCGACGAGCAGTCCGAGCCCGAGCGTGAGGCCCAGGTCGGCCCCGAGCGCCTCGATGGCCAGCAGCGGGCCAGGGTGCGGGGGCACCAGGCCGTGCAGCGCGGAGAGCCCGGCGAGCGCCGGGATGCCGACCAGCACGGGGTTGGTGCGCATGCGGCGCGCCACGATCATCACGACCGGGATGAGCAGCACGACGCCCACCTCGAAGAACAGGGGGATGCCGACGACGAACGCGATGAGCGCCATGGCCCAGGGCAGCCGCTTGGCGGGCGTCTTGTCGAGGATCGTGTCGACTATGCGGTCGGCGCCGCCGGAGTCGATGAGCAGCTTGCCGATGATCGCGCCGAGCGCGATGAGCACGCCGACGCCGGCGACCGTCGACCCGAGGCCCGCGGAGAAGCTGGTGAACGTGTCGGTGAGGCCGATGCCCGCCGTGACCGCGAGCACGCCGGACCCGAGCACGAGGGCCAGGAACGGGTGCACCTTGAGCCAGACGATGAGCACGATGATGACGGCGATCCCGGCGACGGCGGCGATGACGAGCTGGGGCGTCGAGGCGGTCGGCTCCGCCGCTGCCGCGGCCTGGGGGAGTGCGGCTGCTGCGCCCTGGGCGAGCAGGGTGGTGGAGTGGAACATCAGTGGTCCTCGTGCTCGGTACGGGCTTGGATGCCGGCTTCGGTGGCAGGTGCGCCGGCGGGCTCGCCGAGCAGGCGGAGGGCCTCCTCGACGATCTGGTCCGGCCGCGGCGTGATGTCGACGGCGAACCCGGGCTCGTCGTCGCCGAGGGGTTCGAGGGCGGCGAGCTGGCTGTCGAGCATCTCCGGCTTCATGAAGTGCCCGGCCCGCCCCTGGATGCGCTCACGCAGCAGGTCGTAGGAGCCGGTGAGGTGCACGAACTGCACCGTGCCCGCCGTGCCGTCGCCGGCGGTCTCCAGCAGGTCGCGGTAGCTCCGGCGCAGGGCGCTGCACGGCACGACGGCGCTCCGGCCCGCCGCGAGCTCCTTGGCGAACCAGTCGCGGATCCCGTTCAGCCACGGCCAGCGGTCGTCGTCCACCAGGGGGTGGCCGGCGGCCATCTTGGCGACGTTCGCGGGCGAGTGGAAGTCGTCGCCCTCGGCGAACGACGCTCCGAGCCGGCCGGCCAGGAGCGCGGCGACCGTCGTCTTGCCCGATCCGGCTACGCCCATGACGACTATCGCCCGGGGTGCGCGGTCCGTCCCGCTTCTCGATGACCCGCTGCTGAGCGGCCTGCTGGTTGCCTGGGCCGAGAACTTCGCTGTCTCGGTGACGTCTGTGTCCATCTCCCTATCCTCACCCATTGATGACACCATTGACGCGTGATTAATGTCACCAATAGGCGAAGTAGAGCGTGTGTCCGGACAGGCGCTCTACTTCGGCAGCGTGCGGCCGTGCCGCCGTCGTCCGTTGCTCACGAGCGCCACACCAGGTGCGACCGCAGAGCGCCCTACTCTTGGGGGATGTCCCCAGTCCTGCACGGCCCCGTCCTCGATGCCCTGGGCCGTCGCATCACCGCAGGCGAGCTGCCTGCCGGAGCGTCGCTGACGCTGGACGGGATAGGGGCCGAGTTCGGGGTCTCACGCACCGTCGCGCGCGAGGCGATGCGCCTCCTCGAAGGGGTCGGCCTGGTCCGTTCCGGGCCGCGCGTCGGCATCGTCGTCTTGCCGCACGACGCCTGGAACGTGCTCGACCCCCGGGTCATCGAGTGGCGGCTGGCCGGTCCCGGCCGCGCGTCGCAGCTGCGCTCGCTCACCGAGCTGCGCCAGGCCGTCGAACCGCTCGCCGCCGCCTGCACCGCACGCGCGGCCACCGCCGCCGTCCGCGACGAGCTGGTCGGCATCGCGCGCCGGATGCGCGAGCTCGGCGAGGCGGGCAAGGGCGACGGCGAGGAGTTCCTGGCGCTGGACATCGAGATGCACGAGCTCCTCCTGCGCTCCAGCGGCAACGAGCTGTTCAGCGCGCTCGCCGGCGTCGTCGCCGTCGTCATCTCCGGACGCACCCACCTGGGCCTGATGCCCGCCTACCCCGAGCCGGAGGCGCTGGACGCGCACGAGGCGGTCGCCGCCGCCGTGGCCAGGGGCGACGGCCCGGCCGCCGAGGAGGCGATGGCCCGGATCGTGCGCGAGGTGCGCGGGGCGCTCGGCGAGAGCCAGTCGCTCAAGCCCTGACCGACGGGAACGGGTTGACTGGCCCACGGCCCTGACTCGATGTGCCAGGTACGGCGAGTCAGGGCCGTAGGCCCGGTCTCAGCGCAGCGCGGCCAGCAGCGGCAGGCGGACGGCGGGCGGCAGGGGACCGTCGTCGGGCCGAGTGCTGATGGACCGCAGCTGCAGCGCCACGAACCGGCGCGAGGCGGCCTGCACCGCCTCGCGGGAGGTCGCCCGGATGCCGGAGTTGGCCATGATCAGCATGACGAGGTCGTCCAGCACGAAGTCGCGGCGCAGACCGCCCGCGTCCTTGGCCCGCTGGATCAGCCCGGACAGCGCCACCAGGGCCCGGCTGCGCTCCTGGGCGAAGTCGACGGCCTGGGGGAACGCCGAGACGAACGCGGCGGTGAAGCCGCGATCCTCGGCATGCATCGCGGACACCTGCTCGATCACCGTACGAAGCCCGCGCCACGGGTCCGGGTCGGCGACGGCGGCGTCGACCAGCGCGTTGCAGGTCGCCATCTGCTCCCGGAACGCCTCGGTGACCAGCGCCTCCTTGGTCGGGAACCGCCGGTACAGCGTCGCCGGGCCGACGCCGGCGCGGCGGGCCACCTCGCGCATCGGGACGTCGATGCCCTCCTCCGCGAAGATCGCGCGCGCCACCTGCAGGATGCGGTCGCGGTTGTCGCGCGCGTCGGAGCGCAGCTCGTGCGCCGAGGGCGCGGCCACGGTGGTCCCTGCGGCCTCGGACTGGTGCTCGGTCATGTCTCTCGTTTCGCCGAAACGGACGGGGTGTTCCACTCGCGCGGGACCATGCTCGCACGGCTCAGGGGCAGGGGACACGGGCGACGCGGTTCCGGCCCGCCGAAAGAGGTCGCACGACGCGCAGCGCGTTGCGAGACTCCGACGATGCACATCAACCGAGTACAGCCCGACGGCCTGCACCCCACGCCGGGCTACCACCACGTGACCATCGTCGATTCGGGCCGGACCGCCTACCTCGCGGGCCAGTGCCCGCTCGACGGGTCCGGCACCCTCGTCGGACCCGGCGACCTCCTGGCGCAGACCGACCGGGTGGCGACCAACGCCCTGGCGGCCCTGTCGGCCGCCGGAGCCGCGCCGAGCGACGTCGTCCGCTCCGTCATCTACGTGGCGAGCGGCGAGCGGGCCGACCTCTCCGCCGTCTGGCAGCGGCTGAACGACGGCCCGCTCGCGCAGGCGTTCACCACCGCGAGCACTCTCCTGGGGGTCGCCGCTCTCGGGTTCCCCGGTCAGCTCGTCGAGGCCGACCTGACGGCGGCGCTCAGCCACTGAGCGGTGAGATGACCATGCACTTCCTGCCAGACCGAGCCGGCGGATCCTGGCAGCAAGTGCATGGTCATCTCTGACGGCCGACGGGCCGGCCGTGACAGTCAGGGATCAGTTCTGCAGCAGCACCTTGATGGCGCGCCGTTCGTCCATCGCGCGGTAGGCCTCGGCCACCTCGGCCAGCGGCAGGGTGAGGTCGAAGACCTTGCCCGGGTCGATCTCGCGCTTCCACACCAGGTCCAGCAGGTGCGGAAGGTACTCGCGCACGGGGGCGACGCCGCCGCGGACGCCCTTGTTGCCCCAGAACAGCATGTCGGTGGGCAGGTCCCCGTGCGGCACGCCGACCAGGCCGATCATGCCGCCGGGGCGCACGAGCCCCACCGACTGCGCGCGCGCCTCCTCGGTGCCCACGCACTCCAGCACGGCGTCCGCGCCGATGCCCTCGGTCAGCTCGAGGACCTTCGCGAGCCCCTCCTCGCCGCGCTCGGCGACGATGTGGGTGGCGCCGAACTCCTTCGCCACCTTCTGCCGCGACTCGTGCCGGCTCATCGCGATGATCGTCGTCGCGCCGAGCTGGGCCGCGGCTAGCACACCGCTCAGGCCGACGGCGCCGTCGCCGACCACCACGACGCTCGAACCCGGCCCGACGCCGGCGGAGACCGCCGCGTGCCAGCCCGTGCACATCACGTCGGAGAGGCTTAGCAGGCTGGGGATCAGCTCGGCGTCCGGCTCGCCGGGGGTGGCGATCAGGGTGCCGTCCGCGTTCGGGATGCGGATCTTCTCGGCCTGGCAGCCGTCGAAGCCGCCCCCGTGCAGGCAGTTGGCCTGCATGCCCTTGCGGCACACCGCACAGGTGTTGTCGCTGTGCAGGAACCCGCCGACGACGAAGTCACCGGGCTGGACGGTCGTGACCGCGGCACCGACCTGCTCGACGACGCCCACGTACTCGTGCCCGATCGGCGTCGGCCGCTTGACCTGGGAGATGCCGCGGTAGCGCCACAGGTCCGAGCCGCACACGCAGGCGGCGACGGTCCGGATGACGGCGTCGGTGGGTTCCACGATGACGGGGTCGGGTCGCTCCTCGAAGCGGACGTCCCCGGGCGCATGAATGATTGCTCCTCGCATGTGCCCATTGTGCAGGTGCCGGGTGGTCGGCAGCTTGTCAGGTGGTCGGCAGTCCGGGCTACCGATCATCTGACAGGCTGCCGACCACCCGGCGGGGCTGTCAGGCGTGCGCGGCGCGGACCGCGTCGGCGAGCGACGTGGCCGGACGGCCCGCCAGGCGGGTCAGGGCGTCGCTGTCGGTCTCCAGGTCGCCCGCGGCGATGGAGGCGTCGAGGCCCGCGACGAAGCCGGCCGTGCCGGCGTCGAGCCCGACCTGCTGCAGCTCGGCCTGGAAGTCCTCGACCGACAGGTCGCGGTAGGCCACCTTGGTGCCGGTGACGTCGCTGATCGTCGCGGCGAGGTCGGCGAGGGTGAACGTCGGGCCGCCCAGCTCGTGGACGACCTCGTCGCCCTCGTCGGTCAGCAGCGCCCCCGCCGCGGCGGCGGCGTAGTCGGCGCGCGCGGCCCCGGAGATCTTGCCGTCCGCGGTGGCGCCGGCGATCTCGCCCCGCTCGAGGTACTGGCCCAGCTGCGACGTGTAGTTCTCGTAGTACCAGCCGTTGCGCAGGATGCTGATCGGGAGGCCGGACGCACGCAGCGCTCCCTCGGTGCCCTCGTGCTCGCCCGCGAGCGGGTTGGAGGTGTTGCCCGCCTTGAGGATGCCCGTGTACGCGATGCGCTCCACGCCGGCGGCCTTCGCGGCGTCGATCACGGCGCTGTGCAGCGCGACACGCGTGCCCGGCTCGCTGGCGGAGACGAGCAGCAGACGGTCCACCCCGGCCAGTGCGGCGGGAAGGGTCTCGGGCCGGGCGTAGTCGCCCTCGCGGACCTGGACGCCGAGCTCCGCGAGGTCCGCGGCCTTGCCGGGCGTGCGGACTATCGCGACGACGTCCGAGGCGGGAACGCCGCGGGAGAGGAGCTCCTCGACGACGAGGTGGCCGAGGCCGCCGGTGGCTCCAGTGACGGCGTAGGTGGTCATAACGCTCTCCATTGCTCGGGTAGTTGCTGGCAGGTAGCACTAACGAATCGAAAGTACACCACATTCCCGCCGTGCGCGGTACCCTGGGTCCGTGAGCATCACCGACCTGGGATCCGACAGCCCCCCGCAGGAGCTGGTGGCGGACGTCTTCGCGCGCGACTGCGGCTCGCGCGCCGCGTTCGAGGTCGTCACCTCCAAGTGGGCCTCGCTCGCGCTGCTCGCGCTCGGCGAGGGGAGCTACCGCTTCAACGCGCTGCGCCGGCGGGTCCAGGGGGTCAGCGAGAAGATGCTGTCCCAGACGCTGCAGGCGCTCGAACGGGACGGCATGGTGACGCGCGACGTCGTCACGACGATCCCGCCGCGCGTCGAGTACGCGCTGACGCCGCTCGGCGAGGGTGTCGCGAAGAAGCTGCGGGCCCTCGCGGACCTCCTCGAGGGCGCGGCTGCCGAGGGTGCCCTCGGGCAGGCTGCCGCGGAGCCGGGCGAGGAAGAGCCGGGCGAGGGGCGCGCGTAGGGGTTCGGCGTCCGGGCCGCAGAGCCGGGCCCTGGCGACCCGTGCGACCTGCCCAGCCGCTACGATCACGCGGGTGACAAACCAGGACATGATGGGCTCGGCGCAGGGTGGCCCGACGTCGGCCACCGAACCGGTCTTCTCCCCGGACGCGCACCGGCTCGACCTCGGACGGCTCGGCGCGATCACCCTCGTCGTCGGCATCCTGCTGACCGGGCCGCTCGGGTGGGCCTGCGGCTACGCGGTGGTGACCGACCCGGACCCCGTCGCCAAGGCGATAGCAGGCTTCTTCGGGCTCCTGTTCGGCGGGCTGTGCGTCCTGTTCATCGCGAACTTCTGGCGCGTGACCCGGCCCCGTGGCGTCGTCGTCGACGCGGCCGGGATCTGGTTCTGGCACGGCACCTCGTGGGACCTGGTCCGGTGGACGCAGGCGGCCCGGGTCGGCCTGTCGTACGAGATGCCGCCGGAGCTGCCGACCATCGGCGGACCCGTTGCCCACCTGAAGGCGAAGCTGAGCGGCTGGCTCAAGGACCGGCTCTACGGTGCGCTGCGCATCACCGACAAGCGGGGCATCGCGCTGGAGATGGTGCCGATGCGCGAGGAGGAGCTGCTCGAGCTGCCCCGACTCAAGCGGTACCGCGTCAAGGAGCCCGCACCGCTGCCCGGCCTGCCCCCGGTGCGGTTGCGCCTGGGCCTGCCTGGCGGCTACCACTCGTTCGCGGACCTCATCGCCGCGGGCGAGCGGTTCGGCGGACACACCTGGGAGGGCTGGTTCCGCCGCCAGTGGACCGGTGGCGCGGGCCGGGGCCCCCGCGAGACGGTCTGACGCCGCCGCCCCGCTGGGCGGCCAGCGAAGCTGACCACAGCAGCCGCTGCCAGACCGGGCCGGCTTCTGGCAGCAACCGCTGTGGTCAACGTGCCTGGTGACCCGGATCGGCGTCGGCCAGGGTGATGGCCCACGAGTCGCGGACCATGGCGCGGCCCGACTCCGTCACGGTCAGGCCGCGGCCCGAGCGGTGCCTGGTGACCCAGCCGGCCTCCAGGAACCGCGTGCCGACCGCCGAGCCCAGCGCGCCCGCCAGGTGCGGGCGCCGTTCGGTCCAGTCCAGGCACGCCCTGGTGGTGGGGCGGCTGGCGGCGACGGCGCCGTCGACGTCCACCCCGAGCTCGCGCAGGCCGACGGCGCCCGGGTCGGTCAGGGCGAGCTCGTCGCGGCCCGCGAGCCAGCCCGCCCGGACCCAGGCGTCGGTCAGGGCGGTGCCGAGCCGGCCCGCCAGGTGGTCGTAGCAGAACCGGGCCGTCGCCAGGTACTCCGCGCGCCGGCTGCGGCGGTACCCCGAGACGGGGGCGGCGTCCGCGACCATGCCGAGGGACTCCAGGGCGGCGGCGACCTCCCCGCCCGCGAGCGAGTAGTAGCGGTGCCGGCCGCGGCTCTCGCGGGTGACCAGACCGGCGTCGACCAGGACGCCCAGGTGCTCGGACGCGGTCGACGCGCTCACCCCTGCCGCCTGGGCGAGCTCGCTCGCCGGACGCCTCGTGCCGTCCATGAGCAGGTTCAGGAACGTCGACCGGGCGGGGGTGGACAGCGCCCGGCCCAGCGCGGTGAAGTCGCGATCCCTGGTCATGAGCCGACGGTACGGCCGGGACATTTCGGCGTCCACCGAAGCCTTCCCGGCCTACGCTCCCGCCATGAATCGATCAACGAGCGCCGCGACCCACGACCTCGAGGTCCACCTGCCCGACCGTCCGGGAGCCCTCGCCGACCTCGGCCAGGCGCTCGGTGAGGCCGGCGTAAGCCTGGAGGGCGGCGGCGTGTTCACCCACGACGGCCGCGCGGTGGCGCACTACCTCGTGCACGACGGCGCCCGCGCGCTCGCGGCGGTCCGTGCGGCCGGGCTGGGCCCGGTGGCGGTGCGCGACGTGGTGCTCGCACGGCTGGACCAGGAGGTGCCCGGCCAGCTCGGTACGCTCGCCCGCCGGCTGGGCGACGCCGGGGTCAACGTGCTGGTCCAGTACAGCGACCACGTCGGCAACCTGGTGCTCCTGGTCGCCGACGAGGACGTGCCCGCCTGCCGGGACGTCGTGGCGCGGTGGGGGAGCGCCCGGCTCACCGCCCGCGGGCCGCGCGCAGCCGGCCGATGACGGTCCAGGTGACGGGCGCGGCCGGGGATCAGCGGGCGTCGACCCCCACCAGCTCCGCCGAGCGGTCCCACAGGCGGCGGGCGAGGTCGGCGTCGCGCGCCTGGGGGTTGACGCGCCGCGCAACCCTGCCGCCCTCGTAGTACGCGCCCGACTGCCAGCCGGCGCCGGGCTCCGTCTGCGCGAACCGGACCAGCTGCGACGCGCCCTTCTCGGGCGTGGCCAGGACCATCTTCCCGATCCGGCTCTGGTAGAGCGGCCGGAAGAAGCTGGTGCTCTCGGCGCCGAAGTTGGTCGCGACGCCGCCCGGGTGGAACGCCGCCGACGACACGCCCTGGTCGTGGAACCGCCGGTGCAGCTCCGTGGTGAACAGGATGTTCTCGAGCTTCGCCGTGCCGTACGCGCGGTGCGCGGTGAAGTCCCGGTCATGGTCCAGGTCGTCGAGGTCGAGGTGCCCGAAGAGCCGGGCGCCCACGCTCGACGTCTGGATGACGGCGGCGCGGCTCGCGAGGAGCTTGTCGAGGAGCAGGCTGGTCAGGAGGAACGGCGCGAGGTGGTTGACCTGGAGCGTCCGCTCGTGGCCGTCGACGGTCCTGGTGCGATCGCCGAGGATGCCGCCGGCGTTGTTCGCCAGGACGTCGATACGCGGGTAGGCGGCGTCGAGCTCAGCGGCCAGGCGGCGCACGTCGGCGAGGTTCGTGAAGTCGGCGACGAAGTGCTCCCCGCCGACCTCGCGGGCGACGTGCGCGGTCTTCTCCGGTGACCGCCCGACGACGGCGACGCGGTGGCCGGCAGCGCTGAGCAGCCGGGCCGCGGCGGCGCCGATCCCGTCGCTCGCGCCCGTGATGACGATGATCTTGGGGGTGGTGGTGTGCATATTGCACAGCATGTAGCGAGTGGCACAGTGTGTCAACAACGACGCATCGTGTAACCTCTCGCAGCATGGACCAGGCGCACACCGACCAGGCACGCACCCGCCTCCGGGAACGCACCCGCCTCGCGGTCCAGAAGGAGATCACCGAGGCCGCCGAGCGGCTGTTCGTCGAGCGCGGCTACGAGGCGACGACGATCGGGCACATCGCCGAGGCCGTCGGGATGTCGCGCCGCACCCTCTACCGGTACTTCTCGACCCGCGAGGACGTGGTGCTCGGGAAGCTCGACGTGGTGGGCGACGAGGTGCTCGCCGCGCTGCGCGAACGGCCGGCGGCCGAACCCGTCTGGACCGCCCTGCGGCACTCGTTCGACGGGATGATCGCGCATCTCGACCACGCGGGCTCCACAGGTCTGGCCGCACCGATGCAGCGCATCATCCTCGAGACGCCAGGCCTGCGCGCGCGGTACCTGGAGAAGATCGAGCGGGTCGAGAGCGCGGCGGAGCTGGTAGTGCGCGAGCGCGCGGCCGCGGCGGGCAGGCCGTGGGCCGTCGATGACCCGACACCGCGCGCCGTCGTCGCGGCCGCGCTGAGCTGTGTCCTGGCCGCGGAGCACGCGTGGCTCGCCGGCGGCGCGACGCAGAAGATGGCGGTGCTCGTCGACCGGGCGATGGCCGCCGTCGGACCGCGGGGCTGAACGGTCGGGCCGTTCGGCCCGCAAACCTGCGCCCGAGGCTCGGGCTCGAATCGTTTCTCCGGCCGGCCGCGACGATTGATCTGACATTGATTCGCGGACGAGCCTCGCCGTTCTGACCTGCGCAGTCGCAGCACATTAAATGCATATGAATCCGATATAGCGGATAAATTGGTTGTCAGCCTCGTTCAGCGTGATCACACTCGGTGTCGGGTCATTTCTCAGGAAACACCAACACGGGGGTTGGCGATGTCCGAGGCACGTCTGCACGACCTGGTGATCACGCGACTGGAACGGCGCTGGCTCGGAGCCGCGGTCGCCGTCGGCTTCGCGGCATCGCTGCTGATCGCCGTCGGACCGCAGGAGGCCGCCGAGGCGGCACCGGACGTGCCGTCGGCAACCGCAGGCCAGGGGCCGACCGACCGGCCGATGCCCGACGGGGTGCGTCGCTCCACCGCGTTGCCGGAGGACGAACGCCCGCCCGTGGTCCCGGAGGCGGTGTCCGCCGACGGCGACGCGACAGAGGTCACCGCGGGGGAGTGGCGGGCGCTCACCGCGCCCGCCCGGCAGCTCGCCGCCCCCGGGAGCTTCGACGGGCTGGACCTGCGCCCGGGCTTCTTGCTCGGCGATACGTCGGTAGTCCTCTACTTCTCCGCGGGCGAGGTCGACCCGGCCTGGACCCATGCCGTCGTGCGGCTGTACGAGGGTGACGACCAGACCGAGCAGGAGTCGGTGCGGCTCACCCGTGCCGAGCTGGAGGGGCCTCGGTTCTGCGGCAGCGCCGACTTCTGCCGCAGCTTCGGCACGGAGGACGGCTGGGAGCTCGAGGAGGACAAGGACTACTTCGTCACGGTCGCGGCGGTGCTGCCCGGCGGCGACGAGGTGGTCTCGGACCGCTCGGGCGAGGCCAGGCCGCGTGCGACGATCCTGCCGCCGAGCATCCCGGACGACCAGGCGGCGGGCTGCGGGTGCGAGAACGCGCTGGCGCCGACCGCCAGCGGGCAGGCGCAGCGCGGCGTGGGCGTCAACACGGGCACCGGCGCGTTCGTGCGGGTCGAGCGCGACCTGCAGATGGCGTCGTTCGGCATCCCGTTCGCCAGCGCGCGCACGTACTCCTCGGCGAACAACCGCCAGGGCCCGTTCGGCGTCGGCTGGGCGTGGTCCTACGACATGCGCGTCACCGAGACGGACGACGGCGTCATCGTGCGCGCCGAGGACGGCGCCGAGGCGCTCTACACCCCGGACGGCGACGGGTACACGCGCCCGCCGGGCGTGCGGTCGGACCTGAGGCGGGACGGCGACGGCTGGGTGCTGGTCACGCCCCAGCAGGTGAGGTACGAGTTCGGGGCGACGGGCCGGCTCGCCGCCGTGCTCAGCGCACGGGACGACGGCGTCCGCCTGGACTACGTCGAGGTCGACGACAAGGGCAAGGACGAGGACCGCGACGAGGTCAGGATCACCGACGCGTCGGGCCGCACCGCCGTCGCGCACGTCGTGGACGGGCTGATCGAGAAGCTCTCGCTCCCGGACCGCCGCCACGTGCGCTTCGAGTACACCGA
Source organism: Promicromonospora alba (assembly GCF_042654905.1). Classification (NCBI taxonomy): domain Bacteria; kingdom Bacillati; phylum Actinomycetota; class Actinomycetes; order Micrococcales; family Promicromonosporaceae; genus Promicromonospora; species Promicromonospora alba. The sequence continues at coordinate 27,177 of NZ_JBHSFI010000002.1, read as the reverse complement.
CGGACTGCTCACCGAGGTCGAGGACGCCCGCGGGAACGAGTGGCGGTACCGGTACGACGCCGAGGGCAGGCTCGCGCAGGTGGTCGACCCGCACGAGGTCGTCACGGTGCACAACGAGTACGGCGCGGACGGCCGCGTGGTCGCGCAGCGCGACGGCGTCGGCGCTCAGATGACGTTCGCGTGGGACGCCGGCAAGCAGGAGGCGCGCAGCACCGACGCGGACGACATCTCCATCTACGACGGCTACCGCGGCAACGTGCTGATCTACAGCCAGCGCAGCACGGGCGACGCCGACAACCACCGCTACAACCGGCGCCTCGACCGCAACCTCGTGGTCAACGGCAACCAGTTCCAGCACGTGGTGCAGTTCGACGCGAAGGGCAACCCGACGCAGGCCGTGGCCCCGCAGGGCTTCGACGAGAAGACGAAGTACGACGACCGCAACAACCCGATCGAGTACACGGACGCCAAGGGCAACGTCTGGAAGAACACCTACAACGAGTTCGACGAGCTGGTCCGCAGCGTCGACGCCGAGGGCAACGACATCACGTACGCCTACGACGTCCGTGGCCTGCGCACCTCGACGACCGACCAGCGGGACAAGGTCACGCGGTACGAGTACCTGCCGGACGGCGACGAGAACGCCGGGCTGCTGTTCGCCGTCGTCTCACCGGAGGGGCGCCGCACCGAGAGCTTCTACGATCACACCGGCCGGCAGGTCGCGCAGACCGACCCGCGCGGTACCGCCGACCCGCGGCAGCGGCGGCACTACACGATCGAGACGCGATACGACGAGCAGGACCGCGTGGTCGAGGTCGTGGAGCCCGGCAAGCACCGCGGCTGGCGCACCGTCTACGACGACGTCGGCCGGCTCACCCACCAGATCACGCCCGAGGGCGCGGTCACCCGGACCAGGTACCTCGACAACGGCCTGCAGTCGCGGGTCGAGGGTGGCGGCCGGGTGCTGACCTTTGCCTACACGGACGCCGGGCGGCGTCAGTCCGAGAGCGTGCAGAGGAAGGGCGACGACCTCACGACGTCGTACACGTACGACGCGAAGGGCCTGGTCAAGACGGTGACGTCGCCGCGAGGCAACGTGCCAGGCGCGAACAAGGCGGACTTCACCACCGAGTACTTCTACGACGCGAACGACAACCCGATCCGGATGCGCATGCCGTACCCGGGCGGCGGGCACACGGACCGGGACATCAAGGTCGACGCGCTGGACCGCACGACGGCGTCGATCAACGAGCTGAACAAGACCTCCAGCTTCGAGCGGAGCAACACGGGCCAGGTCGACTCGGTCACGGACACCAAGGGCCGCACCACCCGGATGGGGTACGACAAGAACGGGCGGCAGACCGAGCGGACGGACTCGGGGAACAAGACGACCCGCACCGAGTACGACGCGGCGGGCAACAAGATCAAGGAGATCTCGCCGACCGGCGGGATCACCACCTACGCGTACACGGACGACGGCCTGCTCGCCTCGGTGACGGAGCCGCGCGGCAACGTCGAGGGCGCGGACAAGGCCCGGTTCACCACGCGGTTCGAGTACGACCTCGTGGGGAACCGGACGAAGGAGATCGACCCGCTCGGCAACACGACGTCGGTCACGTACGACGCGAACAACAGGCCTACCGAGATGACCGACGCGCGCGGCGGCACGACCTACTACGCCTACCGCGACGACGACCAGATCAGCCATGTGCGGCAGCCGGACGCGCCGAACCTGCCGATCTTCAGCAAGGCCTTCGCGACGGTGCTCACCTATGACGACGACGGCCGCGTGGTCGGTGTCCGCGACCCGCAGGGCGGGCGCTCGCACATCACGTACGACGACGCCGGCCGGCCCGTGACCACCACGGACCCGCTGGGCCGCACCGCGCACATGGGGTACGACGCCGAGTCGAACGCGCTCTGGAGCATCACCACCGACCGGCACGAGGACCTGGACGAGCTGTCCGAGGCCGAGCGCGCCGAGCGCACGATCACCTCCGAGTACGACCTGCGTAGCCGGCTCACCAGCCAGCAGGTGGGGTCCACGGGTCCGAGGTACACCTTCGGCTACGACGCCAAGGACCGGACGACGTCGTACGGCGACCCGCTGGGCGTACGCACGGTGACGTACGACGACGAGGACCAGATCACCAAGGTGGTCCGCGAGGAGCCCGACCAGGCCACCGAGACCTTCACCTACGGGTACGACCAGCGCGGGAACATCACCGAGCGGACGTATCCGGACGGCACCGAGATCACCTCGACGTACGACGACGACTCGCGGCTCGCCTCCACGACGGCGTCCGGCGGTTCCACGGGCGGCCAGACCGCGAAGTGGGAGTACGCGTACGACGTCGCCGGGCGCCGGACGGCGACCACCCTGCCGGCATCGACGGGCCTCACCGAGAAGCGGGAGTACGACGACGCCGGCCGGCTCACGTTCATCGGCACGGAACGCACGGGCGAGCCGGTCGACGGGGTGCAGGACCCGGTGTCCGCGTTCGACCTCACGCTCGACCCGGTGGGCAACCCGACCCAGGTGCAGACGACGCGCGGCGGCGTGACGGAGGCCGTCGCCTACGCGTACGACGACGCCAACCGGGTGACCACCGCCTGCTACGCGGCGCAGGAGTGCGACCGTCACAGCAAGGACGCGGGCCGGATCTCGTACGAGTACGACCTGCTCGGCAACCGGACCGAGCAGAAGCGGTCCGGCTCGGCGGGCAACGACGTGACGCGCTACTCGTACGACGACGCGAGCCAGCTCGTCAAGGAGATCGTGGTCGGCAAGGAGGGGGTCGACCGCAAGGACTACGAGTACGACGTGCTGGGCAACCAGACACGTGCGGGCGACGACCGGCTCGAGTACAACCTCGACAGCACGCTGGCCAAGGCGAACGTCGACGGGGTGGTCACGCGGTACACCTACGACGCGACCCGCATGCGGCTCGACGCCATCTCGGGGATCGGGGCCGGCGCCAAGACGCGGCACTGGGCCTGGGACACGAACGGGTCGCTGGAGAACATCGCCGTCGACACGGTGACCGGCGCGAGCGGGGCGGTGATGAGCCGGCAGGCCTTCGCCTACGGGCCGACCGACGAGCCGCTGGCGCTGCTGGAGGCGCAGGGCGGTGCGCACTCGTACACCCACGACTGGCTCGGTGGCGTGGCGAACATGCTGTCGGCGGACGGGCAGGTCGAGGAGGGCTACGACTACGACCCGTTCGGGAACCCGCGACAGGGGGCGACGCTTGCCGGGGCCGTTGCTGAGGCGGCCGGTAGTGGAGCGGTGCCCGGTGGAGCGGCGTCCGAGGAGGCCGAACCGGCCGCCGCGATCACGAACCCGATGCAGTTCCAGGGCGCGTACCAGGACTCGACCACCGGCGAGGGCAACTACGCCATGCGGGCCCGGAACTACGACCCGGGCACGGGGCGGTTCTCGACCAGGGACCCGGCGGGAGCCCAGCCGATCGGCTCCTCGCCGTACGCGTTCGCGGGCGGCAACCCGCTGGTCTACACGGACCCGACGGGCGAACGGGAGCTGGAGGGGCCGACGGGCGGCAGCACCACCTCCAACCCCAACGACCCCGGCGCGGAGGTCGAGGGGCCGAGCGCCGAGGACATCGCGAAGGCTCAGCAGCTCGAGTCGAAGTCGATGCTGGACGTCATCCTGGAGGCCGGCGGGCAGATCCTCATGGAGTTCCTGGGGATCACCGACCTCATGGACTGCCTCGACGGCGACCTCGGCGCCTGCGTGATGCTCGTGGTCGGCGCGCTGCCGTGGGGCAAGATCTTCAAGGCGGCGAAGATCGGCGAGGCCATCTACAAGGCCGGCAAGGCCGTGATGGCGTTCTCCGGCGAGCTCAAGTGGGCCAAGCAGATCCTCTCCGGCGCCAAGAAGGCGAAAGAGGCTGCCGAGGCGGCGAAGGCAGCCGCGGCGAAGGCGGCGCGCGCGGCGGCTGAGAAGGCGGCGAAGGCCAAGGCGGCGGCAGATGCCAAGATCAAGCAGCTGGCCGCCGAGGCGAAGGCGAAGGCGCGCGCCGATGCGGCCAAGAAGAAGGCTGACACGACCGGTAAGGGAGACGGCGCAAAGGCCGATGAACCGGCGAGCTGTCAGCTCAGCAACAGCTTCTTGCCGGGCACCCTGGTCCTGCTGGCAAATGGTAGTCGAAAGCCGATCGAGGACCTTGAGCCAGGTGAAGAAGTTCTTGCTGGTGACGAGGAGACCGGCAAGCGTTCGGGTGGACAGCTTGTCACCGCCCACATCACAGGCGGTGGCGAGAAGACTCTTGTCACGGTGACCATCCGGGACGGCGACGGTGACAAGCAGAAGATCGTCGCTACGGACGAGCACCCCTTCTGGAACCCTGAGAAGCGCACCTGGGTCGATGCGGTCGACCTCCGTTCGGGCGAGTGGCTCAAGTCCAGCGCCGGCACCTGGGTACAGGTGGTGGACGTCGACGTCGAACACAAGCGCGCGGTGGTGCACAACGTCACGGTCGACCGGGACCAGACGTACTATGTGCTCGCCGGCACCACACCCGTACTCGTACACAACTGCGGGAAAGACCAAGGAATCTACGAGTTCCCGGACCAGCACAACCCCGGCGAGACCTATGTTGGCAAGTCAATAAACTTGACGAATCGTCTGGGGGACCACCTCGGTAGTGGTCGGTTGGCGAGCATGGATGACGTCAAGATCACGCATGTTTGTGGATGTGAGGACGACGTATTTGTGGCCGAACACCTCAGGATTCAGCAACTGCGCAAGCTGGGTATCTCCCTGTCGAATATCAAAGAATCGCCTGGGCGGTCGATTCTTGACAGGCGCAACCAGCCGATGCTTCCTGGCGCCGAGGAGTGGGGGCAGTAATGGCTGCTGATTTCTGGTCGGTGGTGGGTTCGAATGCTGTGACGAGTCGACAGGACGTCGAAGCGGCGGTGCGGCACGTTGAGCGTCGGCTACGTACGCTGGACCTGCCGGACCTGGTCGGCTTTCAAGATCTGCTTGATCGGAATCTGGATGCGCTGGATGTGAGTTCTCTTGCCTCCGTCCAAGTTGCATCGGCGGACGGTCTGGTTCTGGAGCAGACCGCCGATCACTTCCTCTACGCTCGGTGCGCATGCTTGCTCGCTGGGCAGGAGGAGGTGCGGGCGGTGCTCGAGAACTCGGAGCGCTTCAGCAACTTTGTCGCTCCAAGGCTTCAATCGGCTGAGAACCTGCTTTATCTCGCTCGAGCTGAGTATCAAAGGCGCACGGGTGAGCCGATGAGGTAAATCTCAGGGCGGGCAGCCGACTGGACACACGCGGCGTCCACTTTGCGGGGTTCTACGCCACGTCGACGTGCTTTCGCGCGGCCTCGACGAAGTCGAAGATGTGCTGCCTGGACACGTCGCGGGCGTCCTTGAACTCCTCTGCCGGGATACGCAGGTTCAGGCGGTCGACGCTGTCGATCGCCTGCTGCCCGAGGTCGATCAGCTGCCGCGACTCCGTGACGAGCTGAACCCGGAACATCGCCTCGAGCGCAGCCGTCCGCAGCCGGTAGGTCTCGTAGCGGATCGCGTCGGGGTCGGCGTGCTGGCGCCCCTCGTGCACCGCGTACCAGCGGTCGATCTGCGCCCGCCGCAGGCTGACGAGCGCGCCGCCGTACGTCGTGTACGCGCTGACCCGCTCCTGGCGCAGGCGTTCGTTGCGCGCGAAGCGCTCGGCATCCGCCCGGTTCCGTCGCTGGAAGTAGTGCGTCGCGAGCGAACCGAGCAGCGTTCCGAGGACGGCGACGATGCTGGTCACGATGATTTCCACGGCCGAAGCCAACCACGACGGGGCGTCGCTGAGAAGTCCGCTCTGACCGACGGCTCAGCCGGCGGCCGGCGCCGCCAGACGGTCCAGGGCCGCGACCACGAGCGCCTCGACCCCGATCTCGAGCGTCGGATGGGGCACCGGCGCGAACCGCGGGGAGTGGTTGGAGGGGATGTCGCGATCCGTGGTGCCCGCGGCGAACGCCGCCTGGTAGGCGGCCGGGTCCCACCCGCCCAGCAGCCAGTACACGATCGGCACGCCGACTGCGGTGGCCAGCAGCCCGACGTCCTCGCTGCCCGCGACCGGGCCGGGGTCGATGACCCGCTCGGCGCCGAAGCGGTCGGCGAGCACGCCTCGCGTGCGCTCGGTCTCGACCGGGTCGTTGACCACCGGCGGGAACGAGTCGCCGGTGGTGATCGCCGGGGGCTCCGGCGCGCCCGCCGCGGCCGCCTCGCCGTGCACCACACGCTCGATGGCGGCCAGGACCCGGGTCCGCACGGCCTCGTCGTAGGAGCGGACGTTCACGCCGAGGTACGCGTCGTCGGGGATGATGTTCTCCTTCGTCCCGGCGTGCAGCGTCCCCACGGTGACGACGGCGGCGTCGCCGGCCGCGACCTCGCGCGAGACGATGGTCTGCAGCCGCATCACCGTGGAGGCGGCCATGACCACCGGGTCGACGGTCGCCTCCGGCCGCGACCCGTGGCCGCCCTGGCCGACGAGCCGGATGTTCACGACGTCGGTTCCGGCGAACGCCGGGCCGGCGTGGACGCCGAGCAGGCCCGCCGAGACGGGCGCCACGTGCTGGCCCAGCACGATGTCGGGGCGGGGCACGAGGTCGTACAGGCCGTCGTCGATCATGGCGCGGGCGCCGCGGCCCAGCTCCTCCGCGGGCTGGAAGACGACCACCAGCGTGCCCGACCAGGCCGACCGGCCCCGGGCCAGCAGGTCGGCCGCACCGAGCAGGGCGGCGACGTGCACGTCGTGCCCGCACGCGTGCATGATGCCGGACTCGACCCCGTCAGCGGTGGTGGCGCGCACGGTGCTGGCGTACGGCAGGCCGGTCTCCTCGGTGACGGGCAGGGCGTCCATGTCGGCGCGCAGCAGCACGCACGGTCCGTCGCCGTTGCCGAGCACGCCCGCGACGCCGGTCCCGCCCAGGCCGGAGTGCACCACGTACCCGAGGGCCGTGAGCCGCTCCGCGGCGACGGCAGCGGTCCGGTGCTCCTCGAAGGACAGCTCAGGGTGCTGGTGCAGGTCGACATAGGTGTCGTACAGCTCCTGCCGCAGCCCGCCGAGCGGCGCAAGAACGGCGTCAACCCCTGCGGGCACCCCTGCATGTGTCATGCCCCCACCATGCCACCGCCCCGTTCGGCCTGCGCGGGCCGGACCCGGGTGATCGGCAGAATGTCAGGTGGTCGGCAACCCGGGCTGCCGACCACCTGACGTTCTACCGATCACCCTGTCGGGCGTATCTCAGCGGCGGCGGACCTTCAGGTCGGCGCTCGCCTTCGACGGCGCCAGGTCGTCCGTGCCCTCGTACCGCGCCGTCACCGTGTACGCGCCCGGCCGCAGCAGCGGGGGCACGAGCACCTCGGCGCGGCCGTTCCGCAGCCGGACCGTCCGCTCGTAGGGGTGCCGGTCGCCCTCGCGGCCGACCGTCACGGTCACCCGCCCCGACGGCGTCACGTCCTCCGCGGACACCGTCACCTTCAGAAGGAACGGCTCCAGCGGTCGCACCGAACCTGGCGCCTCGATCCCGGTGCTGGTCGCCGCGGGCAGCAGGTCGTCCGGCACGAGCGCGCTGACCGCCGTGCGGTGCACCCCGCCATCGGAGGCGCCCGCGTAGACCCACGCGCCGTCCGGGCTCACGGCCAGGGAGCGCACGGACATCGCCGTCAGACCGCTCGACGCCGAGGCCCACGTGGCGCCGCCGTCGGCCGAGACGAGCACCCCGGCGCCGTTGGCCGCCAGGCCGTACGGCCGCCACCGTGCGGCACCCGCGACCAGGAGCCCGGTCCCGGCGGCCGGCCCGTCCGGCACCTCGACGGCCACGAACGTGTCCACCGCGGCGGACGTGTTCGGCACCTCCGCGGCCTGGAACGACTCGCCGCCGTCCGTGCTCACCCGGATGCCCGGCAGCTCGCCGACCACCACGTGGCCGGTGTCCTCGGGGTCGACCCAGACGGACCGGGCCTCGTCCTGCGTCAGCCGGGTGATCGTCTTGCCCAGGTCGTCCGAGCGGTACAGGCCGGACGACGTCGCCAGCCACAGCCGCTCGTCGTCCACCGGGTCCGCCACCACCTGCTGGATCAGCAGGCCGTGGTCGTAGCTGGTCCACGTCTCGAACCCGTCGCGCGACACCATGAGGCCCGAGTCGATGATCGACGTGTAGCCCACCGCCACGGTTTCCTCGTCGTGCGGGGACACCGCCAGCGCCGTCGGGCTGAAGCCCCCGGTGGGGCCCACCTGCGCGAGGTCGGCGTCGGACTCGCCGGCGCCGGCCGTGAGGATGCGGCCGCCGCCGAACGCGTTGGTGCCGACCGCCCAGACGTCGCGGTCGCCGAGTGGGGACTGGGCCACGTGCGTGAGCTGACGCCCGACGACGCCCTCGGCGCCGATAGAGCCCCAGTCCTGCGCGCCCGGGTCCAGCCCGGCCAGCGGCTGCTGGTGCAGGCCCTCGTAGTCGACCGCCCTCAGGACGGGTTCGCCGTCGCCGTCGAACCCGGCGTGCACGCCGGAGATGTCGCTGCCGGACACCCCGGTCTTGGTCCACTCCTCGCCGTCGTCGGTCGTGTAGTACCCGGCGCCCTCCATCGCCATGATCACCTGGCCGGCGGGAGCCCCGGGCCAGTGGTCGACGTCGGAGGCGAGCGGGCCCTGGACGGGCAGCGGGTGGCTCTGCCACGTCGCGCCCTTGTCGGAGCTCGTGCTGTAGGACGACAGGCCCGAGGCGTACACGGTGCCGTCGGTCAGCGTGGTCACGGTGACGTAGGACTGACCGGTGTCGGCGCCCTCCGTCCAGGTGGCCCCGGAGTCCGCCGAGGTCAGCGAGACGCCGTCGCCGCGGATCAGCACAGCGGTGGAGCCCTCGGCCACGACCCCCTGGGGCCGGTCGAGGTAGTCGGTGGTGACGTAGGGCTGCGTGACCTCGCTGCCGCCGCTCAGCACGTCGGCGATCCGGTAGACGCCCTCGTACGTGGCGATCAGCAGGTCGTCGCCCGCGAAGGCCGCGTTGTAGACCAGGCTGCCCCACGTGGGGGCGACGCGGCGCCAGCGCTGCCCGCCGTCCTGGCTGAGGTAGAGGCCGTCGTCCGTGACCGCGGCGAGCGCGTCCCCGTCGGCGACGAGCTCACGGACCGCGACGTCCGGGAACGGCAGGACCGTCCACGTGGCCCCGGCGTCCGGGGTGTGCACGATGCGGCCGGAGTAGCTCGGGTCGAGGACGACCCTGCCGGACGCGCCGTTGAGCGCGACGTAGAACCCGCCGGGCGTCGCCGTGTCGGCCACGGCGATGCCCCAGCCGTCGGCGACGGGCATGCTGCGCACCCGCTGCCAGGTGGCGCCGTGGTCGGTGGTGACGAACGGGTGCACGCCGGTCGGCGTCATCGCCAGGCCCGTGCCCGGCGCCGTCGGCGACGTGGCCAGCTCGCGCGCAGTGCCCGAGAGGCCCACCTGCTCCCAGTCGCCCGGCTGGTCGGCGCCCTCGGACTGCACGCCGCCGGAACCGGTGATGGTGCGCCCGGTGACCGTCGCCCGGGCGTCCAGCCGGTAGGTGCCCGGCTCGTCGAGCGGCACGGTGCCGCGGAACCAGCCAGGGCTGGAGCCGACGGCGGTCAGGGCGGCGGTGTAGACGTTGCCCGAGGGCGCGGTCGCCCGCACGGTCGGCGCCGCCTCGGGCGTCATCGGCGCGTGGACGAAGACCTCGGTGGTCCCGGTCGCCAGCGACGGCGAGGCCTGGACCTGCAGCGGGCGCACGTACGCCGCGTACGGCACGCGCACGGTGCTGCCGTCCGAGATCCTGCCGACGACGACGCCGGACGTCTCGGCGTCGACAGAGCCGGCCTCCGGGGATGCGGTGTCCGGCGTGACGGTGAGGTCTACCGAGGCGCTGCGACCGGCCGGGATCTTGACCTGGCGGGCCGAGAGCTCGGCCTTGCCGGTGCTGCCCTCGGCCGGCTCGGCCGCCAGCTTCACCGTGACCGACTTCGTGCCGGAGTTGCGCAGCACGACGGTGCTGGTGCGGGCGGGCTTCGTTCCCATGTCGGCCAGCCCGAGCGAGACGGCGTCGGGGGAGGCCGTGACCCGCTGGTCGACGGCGGCGGCCACGTCGAGCTTTCCGGCGCCCTGGGCCGACGGCGACGCGTCGGCGTCGTCGGACCGGAGCTCCCGCGCGCTGCCGATGAGGGTCGCGCGCAGCTGCTCCCCGGACTGCTCGGGACGCGCCTGGGCCAGGAGCGCGGCGGCCCCCGCGACGTGCGGCGCGGCCATCGAGGTCCCGGACATCCGGTACTGGTCGCCGTCCACCCCGAACTCGGCGGGGATGTCCGACATGATCTCGAAGCCCGGCGCCACGATCTCCGGCTTGAGCGTCATCGCGTCGCTCGGGCCGCGCGAGCTGAAGCCGGTGACCGTGTCCGTCCGGTCGACCGACCCGATGGTGCCGCGTGCCGTGCCGGCCAGCACCTCCTTCTTGAACGTCTGGTACTGGGCCGAGCTGATGTTCATCATGACCAGGCGCTCGCGGCGCAGGTCGAAGCCGCCGCCAGCCAGGATGCCGGCCGAGCCCTGGGGACCGGCGCCGTCGTCGCCCGCCGGGTCGGTCGGGCTCGGCGTGTACAGCAGCGCGCCCACGGCGCCGTGCTCCTCGGCGAGCTGCGCCTGCAGCAGGTGCGGGGCCTGGACCTCGCCCAGCGAGTCGACCGTGAGGCTGTTCATGACGACTATCGCGCCGCGCACGTCGCCCGCCTGCTCGTAGTCCTCCTCGTCGAAGCCGTCGCCGACGTCGACCAGCCGGGCCTTGAGGCCGCCTGCGGGCGGGTTCGCCGACAGCGGGAACCGGGTCACGTCCAGGGGCCGGCGCTCGCCGCCCCGCCGGGCCGGGTCGAGCGTGAGGGTCGGGTCGGCGACGCCGGTCACGCTCGCGCCGACGGCGATGACGCCGTCGGCGGCGGCCGGCGAGCTGACGCTCTGGCCGTAGGGCCCGGAGTTGCCCGCTGCGGCGACGACCACGACACCCTGCCGGACGGCGGCGGTGGACGCCCGGCCCAGCGGGTCGGTGCCGTCGCCGGGCGTGCCGAGGCTCATGTTCACGACGTCGGCCGGGGCGTCGCCCAGCGGGTCGATCGCGGCATCCAGCGCGAGCAGCAGGCCCTCGGTGGTGCCGCCGCCGTTGGCGTCCATGGCCTTCCACGCGGTGAGCGTGACGTCGGGCGCCATGCCCGTGAGGTTGTCCCCGCCCGCGCCGACGATGCCCGCCACGTGGGTGCCGTGCATGTGGTCGTCCATCGGGTCGGCGTCGTCGTTGACGAAGTCGTACCCGTCCACGACCCGGTGGCCGGGGCCGAAACCGGCCCCGAGGTCGGGCAGCGTGTAGTCGATGCCCGTGTCGATGATCGCCACGGTGCGGCCCTCGCCCCTGACGGGGGCGCCGTCGGCGTCGGTGCGCTCCCAGACCTGCGGCGCACCCGTGGCGGGGATGTTTGCCTCACCGAGGAGGCGGACGGGTGCGTCCTCGGTGACGCGTGCGACGCCGGGTGCGGCGCGCAGCTCGGACAGGTTCGCGGGGTCGACGGTGGCGGCCATCGCGTTGAGCACCCCGGTCACCGACCGCGTGTCGTCGAGCACGACGTCGTTGCGGACGGCCCACGAGGTGACGCCGCCCTGGGCGTCCTCGACTCTCTCGACGGCGGCCCGGTACTCGGCCGCGAAGGCGCTGCGCGCCCGGGCCGAGCCCGCGCCGGAACGGGCGGCGGCGACCTTATCGGCACCGACCACGTCGGCGGCGCTCGGTGCGTCGAGCTCGATGATCACCCGGACCGGGTCGCTCGGGGAGGCGGGATCCGGGGCGGCGACGGCGGCGCCCGGCGACAGGACCACAGAGGCAGCGACGAGGGTGCCCGTGACGAGAGCACCCCAGCGGCGGCCGGAGGAACGAGGTTGCATAAGGGTTGTCTAGCCGCCGTCGTACCGGATCGGCAATGGCGGTAATGGCCGGTTCCGGCCACTGGCCGGTACCGGCCGCCACTGTTTACACGTCTGTCACGCGGGCGGCGTCTTTTCACCCGCCGATCGACGTGTCAGACACACAGGTCAACCGAGTGACCTGAGCGTCTGACACGTCGTGGCGGGTCAGATCCAGCCGCGCCGGACCGCCTGCGCACCGGCCTGGAAGCGGTTGGCCGCGCCGAGGCGGCGCAGCAGGTCCGCGCTGCGCCGGCGCAGCGTGCGCTCCGACAGCCCGAGCTCGCGCGCGATCGTCTCGTCCTTCGCGCCCGAGCCGAGCAGGGCGAGCAGCGCCCGGTCGTCCTTGCCCGGACCGCGGTCCGGGGGAGCGGCGCCCTCCAGGCTGTCGGTCGCCGGCACCTCTATCGAGTCGGCCCACACGGCCTCGAAGGCGGCGCAGAGCAGGTCGACGAGGGGCCCGCCCTCGACGACGATCGCCGTCGGCCGGTGCGGGTCGAGCGTGGAGCTGACGAGCGCCGTCCGCCGGTCGGCGATGGCCAGCTTGGTCGGCAGGGTCCGCGCGATGCGGGCCCGTTCGCCCTTGCTCGCGGCGTAGCGCATCTCGGCCCAGGCGCCCGGCCGGTCGAGCACCTCCGCCGCGTAGACCGCGCGCCACAGCACGCCGCGCTCGAGGACGAGCGGTTCGACGGGGTTCTCGCCCGCCAGCACGTAGGGCGGCCGGTCGAACGCCATGAACTCGCCCGTCACCTCGTGCTCCAGGCGGGTGTACCAGGCGCCGATCAGCGCGGGGTCGTCGATCACGTGCACGCCGGCGCCGGACTCGCCGGCGTCGGCGGTCTGCTCGAACAGGTCCGCCAGGTCGGGGATCGCCGCCCGGATCCGGTCGAGGTGGGTCTCCGTACGCTCGGTCAGCGCGCGCAGCGCGATCCGCGGGTCGACGGCGGTGTACTCGCCCTCCCCGCCGCTCGTGCGGTTGATGAGCCCGGCGGCCCGCAGCCGGGCCAGCATGCCGGCGGCGTCGGTCCCCTCCAGCGGGACGTCGCGCACGACGTCGTCCACCCGGACCGTGCCCTGGGCGAGCACGTAGCGGTAGACGAGGCGGGTGTCGTCGTCGATTCCCACGGCATCGAACCCGGCGCCGAACCCGCTGTCGGGATCGACGCCGCTGCCGGCTTCCGCTGTCATGGGTCCCAGGGTAGGCCGCGGGGGGCAGCGACCTGCTGCGCATACCCAGTGATTCGGCCCGAACACCGTCCGTCTTCGGGCCGAATCACTGGGTACGCGGGCTTGCCGGTCCCGGTTACCGGCTCAGCCGCATCCCGAGGCTCGGGTCGGCGTCGACGAAGCCGAGGCTCTCGTAGAGGCGGCGCCCCGGGGGATCGGCGATCAGGGTCACGTACGGGTCCGCCGGCGCCTTGGCGCGGATCTCGTCGAGCAGGCGGTCCATCACCATCCGGCCGAGCCCCTGGCGCTGGAACTCCGGCAGCGTCGCGATGTCGGCGATGTGGAAGTACCAGCCGCCGTCGCCGATGATCCGGCCCATCGCGACGGCGCGGCCGGGGTCGGCGTGGTCGGCGTCGGTCCGGACGTGACAGAAGTACCAGCTGCCGGTCAGGGCCGGCGCGCCCTGCTCGGGCGTCTTGGGCGAGAGGCCGGAGGACCGGCGCAGCTCGAGGTACTCGTCCAGGGTGGGCGGCTCGTCCACGAGGCGATACATGCGCCGATCATGACACGAGCCGCCACCCGAGCCGCCCTAGCCCTCGGCCCTGGAACTAGCCCTTGACCGACCCCGACATCAGGCCGCCCACGAAGTACTTGCCCAGCACGATGTAGACCAGCAGCGTGGGCAGCGACGCGAACAGCGCGCCCGCCATCGAGACGCCGTAGTTCTGCAGCAGCGCACCGTTGGCCAGGTTGTTCAGGGCGACCGTGACCGGGCCGTTCTGGGACGACGAGAAGAACACCGCGAACAGGAAGTCGTTCCATGCCGAGGTGAACTGCCAGATGAGGACCACGACGAAGCTCGGGATCGAGATCGGCAGGACTATCGACCAGTAGGTGCGCAGCATGCCCGCGCCGTCGACGCGTCCGGCCTCGATGAGCTCGTGCGGCACCGTCATGTAGTAGTTGCGGAAGATCAGCGTGGTGATCGGGATGCCGTAGACGACGTGCAGCATGATCAGCGTCGGCACACCTGTGGGCACGCCGAGGTTCAGGACCAGCTGGTTCAGCGGGATCATCACCGCCTGGTAGGGGATGAACATCCCGAACAGGATCAGCGTGAAGACGAGGTCCGCGCCGCGGAAGCTCCACCGGGCCAGCACGAACCCGTTCAGCGACCCGAGGAACGCCGAGATGATCGAGCTCGGCACCACTATCGCGAGGCTGCGCAGGATCGCGGGGGACAGCGCGGTCCAGGCGGTGGCCCAGTTGTCGAGCGTCCAGAGCTGGGGCAGCGCCCACGCGCGGCTCGGGTCGGCGTCGCCGGTCCCCTTGAAGCTGGTCACCAGCAGCACGTACACCGGGATGAGGACCACTACCAGGAAGAAGATGAGGCCCGCGTACTTGAGGGTCCGGGCCAGGGAGTAGCGGCTCCTGCTGACGCGCGGCGGGGGGCCGGCGGGCGCCGGGCGCGGGCTGGCGAGCACGTTGGTCGCGGCGGTCATCGCTTCTCCTCGCGGTTCGTGCGGATCAGGTACGGCACGATGACGAGCGCGACGATGATCAGCAGGATCGAGCCGACGGCGGCGGCGTTCGCGTAGTCGAAGCTCGACTTGAACACGTACATGTCGACGGCGGGAACCTTGGTCTGGTAGTTGGCCGGCTTGGAGATCGACATGATGAGGTCGAACGCCTTGAGCGACATGTGGCCGATGATGATCAGCGCGGACAGCGCGACCGGCGACAGCTGCGGGAACAGGACGTATCGGTAAAGCTTCCACTCGCTCGCGCCGTCGATCCGCGCGGCCTCCCGCAGCTCCTCGGGGATGCCGCGGAACCCGGCGAGGAACAGCGCCATCACGTAGCCGGACAGCTGCCAGATCGCGGGGATGGCGATCGCGACGATGCCGAACGTGACGTTGTTCCACCAGTTGTTCTGCAGCGCGTCGAGCCCGACCATCTGGAACAGGCGGTTCAGGCCGGAGGCCTTGTCGTCCTGGTTGGAGTTGAGCAGCCAGCGCCACACCACGCCCGAGGCGACGAACGAGACCGCCATCGGGAAGAGGTACACGGAGCGGAAGAGCCCCTCGCCCCTGACCGGCTTCTCGAGCATCCAGGCCCACAGGAAGCCCATGACCATGGTCCCGGCCAGGAACACGATCGTGTACAGGACGAGGTTCATCAGCGAGTGCTGGAAGTCCTCGCTGGCCAGCAGGTCGAGGTAGTTCGTGAACCACACGAAGGCGGTGGGCTTCTGACCGGTGGCCTGCGCCGCGGTGTGGTTGTCCGTCAGCGACGTCGTGAAGTTGGCCGCGATCAGCCCGTAGACGAAGACGCCGATGAGGATCAGGGACGGGGCGAGCAGGAGGAGCGGTGGCCCGAGTCGCCGCAGCTTGTTGATCATGTAGGTACCCCAGATGGATGGGCGAGATGGGTGGGCGAGACGGTGGGCGCAGCCGCGCGCCGTCGGGAAGCCCCGACGGCGCGCGACGTGCGGCGGTGTCAGCCCTGTGCGGCGGCTGCCAGCTCGGACTGGAACCCGGCCAGGTCGGACGCGCCGGTGGTGAACTTGCTGGTCGCGTCGGAGATCGCGTTGAGCGTCGCCACCGGGGTGGCCGCGCCGTGGGCCAGCGAGGACACGATCGTGTCGTTCGCGAACGACTCGATGGCGGTCTGCTGGTACTCGGAGAAGTCCGCGGGGTCGGCGTCGGTGCGGGCGGGGATGGAGCCCTTCGCCTTGTTGAACGCGACCTGGCCCTCGAGCGAGCCGACGGTCTCCAGCCAGGCCTTGGCACCCTCGGGGTCGGGCGCGCCGACCGGGAGCGTGAAGGAGTCGGCGAGGAAGTCGAACGTCCCGTCGGTGCCCGGGACCGGGGCCGCCGTGAAGTCCGTGCCCAGCGCCTTGTCCTGCTCCTCGAAGGCCGCGACGGCCCAGTCGCCCATGACGTTGAACGCGGCACCGCCGTCGATCACCATCTGGGTGGCCTCGGGCCAGTCGAGACCGTCACGGTCGTCGTTGGTGAAGCCCATGAGGGTCTCGAAGTTCTCGAGCGCGGCCGTGACCTCGGCGCCCTCCCAGTCGGTGCTGCCGTCCCACAGCCCGCTGTACGCGTCGGCGCCCAGGCTGGCGAGCAGCACCGTCTCGAGCAGGTGCACCTGGGTCCAGGTGGTGCCCACCGAGAGCGGCGTGACGCCTGCGGCGTCGAGGGTCTCGAGGTCGGCGATCCACGCGTCGAGGTCCGCGTACTCGGCCTCGGGGTCGATCCCGTTCTCCTCGAGCACCGTCGGGTTGGCCCAGACGACGTTCGCGCGGTGGATGTTCGACGGGATCGAGTAGATCGCGCCGTCGTCCGACGAGAGCCGGTCGACCAGGTCGGCCGGGAACGCGTCCGTCAGCCCGAACTCGTCGTAGAGGTCGGAGACGTCCTCGATCTGCGCGGCGTCGATGTAGTCCTGCAGCTCCGCGCCCGCGTGGGCCTGGAACGTGTCCGGCGGGTCCGCCGCCTGCAGGCGGGTCTGCAGCAGGTCCTTGGCGGCGGAGCCCGCACCACCGGCGACGGCGCCGTTGACGAACTCGATGTCGGGGTGCTGCTTCTCGAACTCGCCGACCAGGGCGTCGAGGCCTGCCTTCTCGGAGCCGGCCGCCCACCAGGTGAACACCTCGACCTGGTCGCCGCCACCCTGGCCGCCGCCGTCGCCACCCGTGTTCCCGCCGCCGCACGCGGCCAGCGTGAGACCGAGAACAGCGGCTGTCGCCACCGTCGCGGTAATCCTCCGGTTCGAACGCATCTGGGGTCCCTCAACCTTCCTCGGTCGCTGGAGCACCGACCCGGACGACGTCGTGGTGCGCGCCGAAGGTGAAGTCACTTCGCGCCCAGGACCACATCGTTCCCGCGACCGGCCGGGCGCGCCTGTACGCCCGTGAACCCGGGTCCTATTCGAACGACCGAGCCGCGTTGGTGTCAAGAATTGAACGCAAGCGACGCCTGATCGTGACCTCAAGGTTCAGTTCGTGTATCCAAACCCCGCATAGTGCCCCGGAAGGCGGTTACCCTGGGCGCTGTGCGCGCGGATCGGGTAACACCGGGTTCGCAGACCTCACTCCGTGAGGCCAACCGAGCCCGTATCGTGAGCGCCGTCCAGCAGCGTGGCTCGCTCACGCAGATCGAGCTGGCCGGCGTCACAGGGCTGTCCCCAGCCACTATCTCCAACATCGTCAAGGAGCTCACCACCGCCGGTGTGCTCCACACAGCGCAGTCCACGCGCAACGGCCGGCGCGCCCTCCAGGTGACCCTGGCCCGCAACCTCGGCGTGGTCGCCGGCATCCGGTTCGGCATGCGCTCGCTCAGTGTCGCGCTCTCCGACGCCTCCATGCGGGTCCTGGCCGAGCAGCGCATGCCGCTCGCCCCCGACCACCGCGCCGACGCCGGCCTGCAGCGCGTCGCGATGCTGGTCAGGGAGATGATGGAGGCGGTGGACGCCGACCCGTCCGAGCTCCTCGCCGTCGGCGTCGGGGTGCCCGCGCCCGTCGACATCCGCACCGGCCAGGTGGTGACCGTGGGCATGATGCGCGGCTGGGACGGCGTGCACGTCGACGAGATCCTGGGCGCCGAGCTCGACGTCCCCGTGACCGCCGACAACGACTCGACGCTCGCCGCGATCGCGGAGGCCCGGTTCGGCGCCGGAGCGGGATACGACTCGGTCGCCTACGTCCGGGTCTCGCACGGCGTGGGCGGCGGCCTGGTGCTCGGCGGCCGGGCGCTGCACGGCAGGTCCGGGGTGGCCGGCGAGATCGGGCACGTGTCCGTCGACGAGCACGGTCCCGTCTGCCGCTGCGGTAACCGCGGCTGCCTCGAGATGCTGGTGGGCGCCACCAGCCTCCTGTCGATGCTCCCTCCCGAGGCGGGGCACCTCACCCTCGCGGACCTCGTGGCCCGCGCGCTCGACGGCGACGCCGGCTGCCGGCGCGTCGTGTTCGACGCCGGCCGGCACCTCGGCATCGCGCTGGCCAACCTGTGCAACCTCGTGGACCCCGACGTCGTGGTCATCGGCGGCACCCTCGCCGAGGCCGGGGACGTGCTGCTCGACCCGCTGCGCACCGCGCTCGGCCAGCGCATCGTGGCGACGTCCCGCGGCCCCGTCGAGGTGATCCCGTCGACCCTGGGCGCGGACGCGGGCGTCCGCGGCGCCCTGGCGGCCGCCCTGGACCAGGCCCGCATGTTCGGCTCCCTAGGAGTGGCCCAGTGACCTTCCCGATTCTTCGCCCGTTGAGTGCTGGGTATTTGCCCCGTCGAACCGTTTCGAGGGGGCAGATATCACGCACTCAACGGGCGGTGGGGTGGGTGGTGGCGGTTGGGCTTCTGGTTGGCGGGTGTAGCGGGGGTGGGGCTAGCGGGCCCGGGGGGTCGGCCGGAGCCGAGGGGGCCGTGCACGAGGGGACCATCGGGCTGCTCCTGCCCGAGGCGCAGACCGCGCGGTACGAGGCCTCCGACCGGCCCACGTTCGTGTCGGTCGTCGACCGTCGCTGCCCCGGCTGCACGGTCCTGTACGCCAACGCGGGGCAGGACGCCGCCGCGCAGCTCCAGCAGGCCGAGTCGATGCTCGCGCAGGGCGCCGACGTGCTGGTGCTCGACGCCGTGGACACCGTCGCCGCCGTCGGCATCGTGGTGCAGGCCAAGAGGCTCGGTGCGCAGGTGATCGCCTACGATCGGTTCGTGGACGGCGCGGACTACTACGTGTCGTACGACTACGAGTTCATCGGCTTCCTGCTGGGCTCGGCCCTGGTCGGCGCGGTCAAGGAGAGAGTCGACGAGCGAGCAGGAGAACGGGCCGACGACGGCTCGGACGGCTCCGACGACGGACGGCCAGGGGTACTGCTGGTGCACGGCTCGGCGACCGAGCCCAACGCGCTCGCGATCGCGGCCGGCACCCGCCGCGCCCTCGAAGGAGAGGACATCGACGTGCTCGCCGAGCACTACACGCCCGACTGGAGCCCCGACAAGGCCACCGAGTGGACCGAGGCGATGCTGACCAGGTACCCGGGCCAGGTCGACGGCATCCTCGCTGCCAACGACGGCATGGCGGGCGGCGCGATCGCCGCGGCGAAGGCCGCCGGACTCGACCCCGTGCCCGTCACCACCGGGCAGGACGGCGAGCTCGCCGCGGTCCAGCGGATCATCGCGGGGGACCAGTTCATGACCGTCTACAAGGCGACCGACCAGCAGGCCCAGACGGCCGCCGAGCTGGCAGTGCGCGTGCTGCGCGGGGAGGACCCCCGTGCGAGCGTGGTCATCAAGGGTGTGCCGACGATGCTGCTGGCACCCCGCGCGGTCGCGGCCGCCGACGTCCAGCACGTGATCGTCGACGGACGGGTCTACTCCACCGAGCAGATCTGCGTGCCCGCGTACGAGGCCGCGTGCGAGCGTGCCGGCCTGATCGGGCAGGAGGAGTCATGAGCGACCCGGTGCTCTCCCTGCGGGGCGTGTCCAAGCGGTTCGGCGGCGTCCGCGCCCTGGTCGACGTCGACGCCGACGTGCACGAGCACGAGGTGCTCGCCGTCGTCGGCGACAACGGCGCGGGCAAGTCCACGCTCGCCGGTGTCCTCGCGGGCGCCCACCGGCCGGACATCGGTCAGGTGCTGCTCGACGGGCGCCCCGTGGTGCTGGGCTCGCCCGCCGCGGCCCGCGCGCTCGGCATCGCCGCGGTGTTCCAGGAGCTGGCGCTCGTGGACGACCTCGACGTCGTCGAGAACCTGTTCCTCGGGCACGAGACCCGGCGCGGGCCCCTGCTCGACGAGGTGGCCATGGAACGCGAGGCCTGGCGCCTGCTCGACCAGCTCGCCGCCAGCGTGCCCACCGTGCGCGAACCGGTGCGCACGCTGTCCGGCGGCCAGCGCCAGGTGGTCGCGGTGGCGCGTGCGCTGCTCGGCTCGCCGCGCGTGGTCGTCCTCGACGAGCCGACGGCGTCCCTCGGCGTACGCCAGACCGCCGAGGTGCTCAACCTGATCGTTCGCCTGCGGGAGCGCGGCCACGCCGTCGTCCTGGTCAGCCACCAGGCGGGCGACCTGCAGGCCGTCGCGGACCGGATCCTCGTGCTGCGACTGGGCCGCGTGCACGACGTGTTCGACGGCGACGCGTCCTACGAGGACCTGCTCGCCGCGATGACGGGCGCCGTCCGGCCCGGGGCCAAGCAGTCCGGGACCAAGCCGGCCGGAGCCCAGCGAACGGGTACAGAGCAGGCCGGACCGGACCGGGCGGCACGCCGATGAGCGCGGGGCCGAGCGTCACCGGTGCGGGCCTGCCCGGCGCCGTCTGGCAGCGCATGCGCGGCCGCAACAGCCTGCTGCCGATCGTCGCCGCGCTCGCCGGCATCTGGCTGATCCTCGGCGCCGTCAACCCCGCCTTCCTCGCCCCCGAGAACCTCGTCAACCTCACGCTGCAGAGCGCCCCCGTCGGTGTCATAGCGCTCGGCGTCGTGCTCGTGCTCCTCGTGGGCCAGATCGACCTGTCCGTCGGGTCGCTCAGCGGGCTCGCGGCGGCGGTGGTCGCCGTCGGCTCCGTGACCCTGGGCTGGCCGGTGGCTGTCGCGATCCTCGCCGCCCTGGCCTGCGGGGTAGTGGTCGGGCTGGGCTACGGCGCGCTCTCGACGCGGCTCGGGCTGCCCAGCTTCGTGTTCACCCTGGCCGGGCTGCTGTTCCTCGCCGGGGTGCAGCTGCGCGTGCTCGGCCCGCTGGGCTCGATCAACCTGCCGTTCGAGTCGTGGTTCGTCCGCTCGGTGCAGCAGGGGTTCCTGCCCCCGGGCCTCGCCTGGGCGCTGGTCGCCGTGACGGTGGTCGCCTCGGCGGCCCTGCAGGTCGCCGCCCGGGCCCGACGACGGCGCGCGGACCTCGCCTGCGCGAGCGTGCCGCAGATCGTCGTCCGCACCTTCGTCCTGGCCGCGGTGCTGTCGGCGATAGTGGCCTACCTGTACGCGGGCACCGCGCGCGGCATCGGCTGGTCGGTGCTCCTGTTCGCGCTGCTGGTGGTGGTCACCGACGTGCTGCTGCGCCGTACGCGGTGGGGCCGGTCCGTGCGCGCGGTGGGCGGTGACCGGCGGGCGGCGATGCTCGCGGGCGTGCCCGTGCGGCGCACCGTCGTGCTGTGCTTCGTGGCCTGCTCGACGCTCGCCGCGCTCGGCGGTGTCCTCGCGGCAGGCCGCCTGGGCGCCGCCAACCAGGGCACCGGCGGCGCCGACACCTACCTCGTGGCGATCGCCGCGGCGGTGATCGGCGGGACCAGCCTGTTCGGCGGACGGGGCAGCGCGTGGTCCGCGGTGCTCGGGGTGCTCGTCATCCAGTCCATCGCCAACGGGCTCACGCTGATGAACGTCGACCAGGCGGCCCGCTACATGGTGACCGGTGCCGTCCTGCTGCTGGCGATCATCATCGACATGCTGCTGCGCAAGCGCCGGGAGGCCTGAATGATCCGTCGTCCGACGCTGGCAGTGGTGGCCGAGGCCGCGGGGGTGAGCCTGAAGACAGCCTCCCGCGTGCTCAACGGGGAGCCCAACGTGGCCGCCGCCACGCGTGAACGGGTGCAGGACGCCGCCACCTCGCTGGGCTTCAGGCGCAACGCGGTGGCCGCCGACCTCGCGCGCGGCGGCTTCTCGCGCCTGGTCGGCTTCATCACCGGCGACCTCGCCAACCAGTTCTACTCCGCCCTCGCCAGCGGCATCGAGCGGGAGCTGCGGGAGCACGGGCTGCAACTGCTCACGGCATCGTCCGACGAGGACCCCGCGCGCGAGGGGTCGCTGACCGGCGAGCTGCTCGAACGGCGCGTCGGCGCGCTGATCGTGACGCCCGCCGGCGCCGACCACTCGGCGCTGCAGGCCGAGATCGCCGCCGGGCTGACCGTGGTGGCCGTGGACCGGCCGGCGGCCGGGATGGACGTCGACACGGTGGTCATCGACAACCGCGGCGGCACGCGGGCCGCCGTCGACCACCTGCTCGCGCGCGGGCACCGCCGCATCGCCTTCGTGGGCGACGAGCCGCACCTGTGGACGTACCAGGAACGCAGCACCGAGTTCCTCGCCACCATGCGCGACGCCGGGGTGCCCGACGCCGAGCGGCTGCACCGCTCGGGCGCGCACTCCGTCGCTGCCGCCCGTGACCTGGTGGTGGAGCTGTTCGCGGCCCCGGACCCGCCCACCGCGGTGCTCGCCGCGAACAACCGCGTGACCGTCGGGACGCTCCAGGCGCTGCGGGACGCGCCGGGCGGCGACGATGTGGCGGTCGTCGGCTTCGACGACTTCGAGCTCGCCGACCTGCTGGGCATCACCGTCGTGGCCTACGACGCCGTGGAGATGGGCCGCCGTGCTGCCGAGCTCGCCGTCGCGCGGTCGGCGGACCCCGCGCGGCCCGTCGAGCTCGTGGTGCTGCCGACCCGGGTGGTCGCCCGGGGGAGCGGGGAGCGCCCGCCCCGCTGACGGTTCTCGTCGTCCCTTGCCCCACCTCTGGGGCACATAAGGGGTGATACGTACTTTCCACACGACGCCGTCCCACCCGTTCTGGTGGTGACGCGGCGTCAATACGCTCCCAGGCACCCGGTTCCCCAGGCCTGATGAGGAGCACACCATGTCACGATCCCTGAGAGCCTCCCGCTCTCTGATAGCGCTGTCGGCCGCCGCGATCGTCGTCGGTACAACGTTCACCGGAGCCGCCGCAGCGGGGGCAGCGCCGCCCTCGCAGACGTCGGCCGGCACCAGCCAGTCCAGCACCGCCCAGCTCAGCACGAAGCAGTCCGCCACCGACCTCCCCGACGCCCAGGTCCGCGCGATGGTGCGCGACCTCGGCCTCACCCGCGCCGAGATCCCCGGCCGGCTCGCCCTCGACGCCGAGGCCGCGATCGTCGAGGCCCATCTCACGGCCCGGCTCGGCGGCGCCTACGCGGGCACCTGGCTGCCCGACGGCGCGGACGCGCCCCGGGTCGCCGTCACCACTCCCGCGGCGGCCAAGATCGCGGAGCGGGCGGGCGCCGACGCCGTCGTCGTCCCGCACAGCCTCGAGGCGCTCACCTCGTGGAAGGAGTCCCTGGACAAGGTGGGCGCCGCGCCGTCGGTGCACGCCTGGTACGCGGATCCGACCACCAACGAGGTGGTCGTCCGGGCCGCCGACGTCGCCGAGGCCAGGGCGATGGTCGCCGAGGCGGACCTGCCGGCCGGCGTCGTGCGGATCGAGAAGTCCAAGGTCGCGCCCGAGATCGCGCGCGACATCCGCGGCGGCGACGAGTTCCACCGGCCGACGGGCGACGGGTTCGTCACGCTGTGCTCGATCGGCTTCGCCGTGCAGGGCGGGTTCGTGACCGCCGGGCACTGCGGCGCGGCCGGCAACCCGGTCAACGCACCCGACGGCGCGGCGCTCGGCACCTACCGCGCGTCGACGTTCCCGGGGCACGACTGGGCCTGGGTGGCGACCAACAGCAACTGGACGCCCACCCCGCGCGTCAACAACTACGCGGGCGGGACGGCGGCGGTCGCCGGCTCCGCGGAGCAGGGGATCGGCGCGACGGTGTGCCGCTCGGGCCGCACGACGGGCTGGCGCTGCGGCGTCATCCAGGAGAAGAACGTCACCATCAACTACGGCAACGGTGACATCCCCGGCATGGCGACGGGCTCGGCGTGCGCCGAGGGCGGCGACTCCGGCGGCTCGGTGCTGTCGGGCGACCAGGCGCAGGGCGTCACGTCCGGCCGGATCGGCGACTGCTCCTCGGGCGGCCGGTTCATCTACCAGCCGCTGAACCCGATCCTGAGCACGTACGGGCTGCAGCTCACGACGACGTCGGGCGGCGGCGGACAGGCCCTGATCGGCGTCGGCGGCAAGTGCATAGACGTCCCCAACTCCGAGTTCATCGACGGCAAGCGTCTGCAGATCTGGACCTGCAACGGCACGGCGGCGCAGCGCTGGACCTTCCACTCCGACGGCACCCTGCGCGCCGGCGGCAAGTGCATGGACGTCGCCTGGGCCAACACAGCGGACGGCACCGCGGTGCAGCTCGCGAACTGCAGCGGCAACGCTGCCCAGCGGTTCACGCTCAGCGGCGCGGGGGACCTGGTCTCGATCCTCGCGAACAAGTGCGTGGACGTCCCCAACGGCAACAGCGCGAACGGCACGCAGCTGCAGATCTGGACCTGCAACGGCACGGCGGCCCAGAAGTGGCGCGTCGGCTGACATCGGTACGCCGAAGTAGAGCGCCTGTCCGTGTCTCCCTGGGATCACCAGGGAGACACGGACAGGCGCTCTACTTCGGCGACCCGTGCGGGCGGGCCGGGTGGGTCAGAGGGTGGCGCGGACCTCTTCCGTTGCCTTCACCAGGTTGCGGAGGGACTCCTTGGTCTCCGCGTAGGCGCGGGTCTTGAGGCCGCAGTCCGGGTTGACCCAGACCAGGCGCGGGTCGATCGACTTGGCGGCTAGCCGCACCAGCTCCGTTACCTCCTCGACCGAGGGGACGCGCGGGCTGTGGATGTCGTAGACGCCCGGCCCGATGCCGCGCCCGTAGCCCGCGTCGGCCAGCTCGGGCACGATCTCCATGCGGGACCGCGCCGCCTCCACAGACGTCACGTCGGCGTCCAGGCCGTCGATCGCGCCGATGACCTGGCCGAACTCCGAGTAGCACAGGTGCGTGTGCACCTGGGTGGCTGTGTCGGCCCCGGCGGTCGAGAGCCGGAACGAGCGCACCGACCAGTCGAGGTACCCCGGGTGGTCGGCCCTGCGCAGCGGCAGCAGCTCGCGCAGCGCGGGCTCGTCCACCTGCACGACGCCGATGCCCGCCTCCTCCAGGTCCGTCACCTCGTCCCGGAGCGCGAGGGCTACCTGGTCGGCGGTGTCGCCCAGCGGCAGGTCGTCGCGCACGAACGACCACGCGAGGATCGTGACCGGACCCGTGAGCATGCCCTTGACGGGCTTGTCCGTGAGCGACGCCGCGTACGCCGTCCACTCCACGGTCAGCGGCGCGGGCCGGGACACGTCGCCCCACAGGATCGGCGGGCGCACGCAGCGCGAGCCGTACGACTGCACCCAGCCGTGCACCGTGGTCACGAACCCGTCGAGCTGCTCGGCGAAGTACTGCACCATGTCGTTGCGCTCGGGCTCGCCGTGCACCAGCACGTCCAGGCCCAGCTCCTCCTGGAGCGCCACGGTGCTCGCGATCTCGGCGCGCATGGCCGTCGTGTACTCGGCGTCCGACAGCTCGCCGCGCACCCAGGCCGCCCGGGTCTTGCGGATCTCCGCCGTCTGCGGGAACGAGCCGATGGTGGTGGTCGGCAGCGGCGGCAGGTCGAGCTTCGCCTGCTGGGCCGCGGCCCGCTCGGCGTACGGCGCGCGTTCGACGTCGGCGGGGGTCAGGGCCGCCGTCCGCTCGCGCACCTCCGGTACGACGACGCCGGGCGCCTCGGCGCGGGACCGCACCGCGGCCGTCGAGGCGGCGAGCGCGTCGGCGACCGCCGTCCGGCCGCCGGTCAGGCCGGTCGCCAGCGTCACGACCTCGGCGACCTTCTGGTCGGCGAACGCGAGCCACGACTTCAGGCCGGCGTCGAGGCGGGGCTCGTCGGCGACGTCGTGCGGCACGTGCAGCAGCGAGGTCGAGGTGCCGACGGCGATCGCTCCGGCCTGCAGTGCGGACAGGCCTTCGAGCGTGGTCAGGCGCGCGTCGAGGTCGGCGCGCCAGATGTTGTGCCCGTCGACGACGCCGGCCACCAGGGTCTTGGTGTCCAGGCCGGCCACGGGGCCGGTGGGGACGGCACCCTTGACGAGGTCGACGGCTATCGCCTCGACATCGGTGCCGGCGAGCAGCGCGAGGCCGTCGCCCGCCTCGCTGCGCAGGTCGCCGTACGGCGCGGTGACCAGGATCGAGGGGCGCTCGGCGGTGCCGGTCGCGCCGGTAGCGGGGGAGAGTTCCGTGGCGAGCCGCGTGTAGGCCCGGCGGACGGCGTCGGCTACATCGGGGAACGGGACGTCGAGCAGGTCGGTGACCAGCGCGGGCTCGTCGAGCTGCACCCAGGGGGCGCCGGCGGCGGCCAGCGCGCGCAGCACGTCGGCGTAGGCGGCGACGACGTCGTCGAGCCGGTCGAGCGGGTGGAAGCCGTCGGGTGCCTCGTCAGCCGCCTTGCTGAGCAGCAGGAACGTCACGGGGCCCACGAGCGCGGGGCGGGTCACGACTGCCTGGCCGCCGTCGGCGGGCCGGGCGAGCTCCGTGAACTGGCGCACCACGCGGTCGTCCACGAACCCGATCGGGGTGTCCGGCCCGATCTCCGGGACGAGGTAGTGGTAGTTCGTGTCGAACCACTTGGTCATCTCGAGCGGCGGCTTGTCGCCCTCGCCGCGGGCCAGCGTGAAGTAGCCCTCCAGGGAGAGCGCGCCCGCGCCGTCGCTGGCCGAGTCCGTCGAGACCAGGTCCCGGAACCGCTCGGGCACCGCGCCCAGCAGGGCGACGGCGTCGAGCACCTGGTCGTAGAACGAGAACGAGCCGGGGACGGCGGCCGCGCCGTCCAGGCCCAGTCCGGCGAGATGCCGAGCGGTAGCCAGCCGCAGGTCGCGGGCTGTGGTCTCCAGCTCGTCGGTGGTGGTGCGCCCGGCCCAGAAGGACTCGACGGCGCGCTTGAGCTCGCGTCGTCGGCCGATGCGCGGGTAACCCAGGATCGTGGCGTGGGGAAGGTGCGTGAACTCGACTGCCATGCGTATCAGCTCCATCGGACCTGGCGTTAGCACCTTGCCCGGAATTGGCGCTCCGGAGGCAGGTTGCTGCGGTGTCGTTGAGCCAGGACTCTCGACCGCTCTGGATGATTGACCTGGATCGTAAGCATGACCGCGATGTGAACGGAAAAGCGTCCACCCTTCAAGACGACGGCGTCATCGCTGGTCACCGGCCGAAAAGTGTGCCAAGCGCAGCGGTGGCCGGCGCGCCGCCCGATGACCATGCACCTGCTGCCAGCCGAGGCCGGCGTTGTCAAGCGGTCAGTGCAAGTTATGCGGCTTGTTCGAAGAGTTGCTTGAGGCGTTGGGC
>NZ_JBHSFI010000001.1:0-683132 GCF_042654905.1 Promicromonospora alba | reverse complement strand
TCGATGCCGGGCACGCGTGCGGCGACCGAGCGTACGACGTTGGAGCGATGCACCATCCAGTCGTCGATCTGCAGTGCGCGTGCCGCCGTCATCTCGGATGCCCCCTTCCGATCCGCGATAATTCCACCGCGATCGGGAGGACGCACGACGAATCACACGATGTGCGTCAACGCACTGATTGGCCGGTAAGCGGCGATTCCTGCCGCCCGGGGAGCCTGCCGGGCCCAGGGCCCGGCAGGCTCCCCGGGACGTCAGGGCGCGGCAGCCGTCGTCTGCGCGCGGTACTCGCTGGGGCTGATGCCGCGCTCGCGCTTGAACGCCGCGCTGAGGGCGAACGCGCTGGAGAAGCCGACGCGGCGGGAGACGGCGGCGAGGGTCGCGCCGGGCTCGCGCAGCAGGTCGGCCGCGAGCGCGAGGCGCCGTTCCCGGAGGTAGGTCATCGGCGGCCGGCCCACCAGGGCGGTGAAGCGGCGGGCGAGCGCGGCGCGGGACGTGTTCGTCCGCGCGGCCAGCGTCGCCACGGTCCACGGCTGGCCGGGGCCGGCGTCGAGCAGCCGCAGGGCCTGCCCGACCACCGGATCGCCGTGAGCCTGGTACCAGGCCGGCAGCGGTGCGCCGGGGCGGTTGAACCAGGCGTGCAGAGCGGCGATGAGCATCAGGTCGAGCGTGCGATCGAGCAGGGTCTGTTGTCCCGGCTCGGCGGTGGAGAGATCGTCCAGGATGGTCGGGCTGACCGGGCAGGACCCTTCGTCCGCGCGGACGATCGCGAGTGTCGGAAGTGCCGCGACGAGCGGGCCCGGCACGCCGTCGCGCATCGTGTACCGGCCGCTGAACAGGAGGGTCGTGACGGCGGTGGCCCCGGCAACCGGGACAACCGGCGCAGTCGGCTGGTAGTCGTCGTCCGTTACTACGTAGGGCGCGCCGCCGGTCAGCACCGCGATGTCGCCGGGACCGAGCCGCGCGGCGTCGCCACCCTGCGGGAGCACCAGCGCCGGGCCGTGCAGAGCGCCGATCAGCGCCAGCGGAGAGCCGCCGTCGAAATCCTGCTCCCAGGAGCCGGTACGCGCCGACTGATGGAAGACCGCCCCGCGAGTGCGGACCCCGTTGAGCATCTCCGCTATCGGGTCGGCACTGGCCGGAGTGAGCGCCTCCATGCTCGCCAGCGTAGACGAATGAGTATGCGGGCGAGCCTGCTCGCCATGTCCGCCGTCGTCCGCGCCGGATTGACTGGAGGCATGAGCGACGAACTGATCCTGGTCACCGGTGCGACGGGCAAGACGGGACGGCGGGTGGTGCGGCTGCTCCGGGAGCGGGGCATCCCCGTGCGGGCGGGTTCGCGCTCCGGCAGCATCCGGTTCGACTGGGACGACCCGGCGACCTGGGAGCCGGCGCTGCGCGGCGTGACGGCGACGTACCTGGTCGTCCCGACGCTCGGCGCCCCGCAGGCGACCGAGGCGGTGGCGGCGTTCGCCCGGCAGGCGGCCGGCCTGGGTGTCCGGCGTGCGGTGCTCGTGTCGCTTCCTGCGGAAGGGACCGCCGATCACGGTCCGGTCGCGGCGGCCGAGCGGGCACTCGGTGAGGCGGGGCTGGAGTGGACGGCGCTGCGGCTGCGCTGGTTCTTCCAGAACTTCAGCGAGGACTTCCTGCGTGACCCGGTCCTGGGCGGCGAGGTCCGGCTCCCCGCCGGGGAGGCCCTGGAGGCGTTCGTCGACGCCGACGACATCGCCGAGGTGGCGGTCGCCGCGCTGACCGGCAGCGGGCACGACGGCAAGGTGTACGAGCTGACCGGCCCGCGCCTGCTGACTTTCCACGACACGGTGGCGGCGATCGCCGAGGCGACCGGCCGCGACGTCCGCTACGTGCCGCTGACCGCCGAGGAGTACGCGGACGAGCAGCGCGCGCTCGGCGTACCGGAGGAGTGGGTGCAGGTCTCGGACGGCTTCTACGCGCAGTTCCGTGCCGGCAACCTGGCCTCGGTCAGCGACGACGTCGAGCGGGTGCTCGGCCGCCCGCCCCGCGACTTCGCGGACTTCGTCAAGGCCGCTGCGGCCGACGGCGCCTGGTCCGCCTGAGCGGGCGGTCCGAATGAGCGGCCCGGGGGATCGCCGCCCGCCGGTCACCGCACGCGTCGGCGCAGCACGACACCACGGAGGAGGCCCGCCTGGCCGGCGTGCTGCATGTCGTCGTTGATCACGCTGACGAGCCGGACGCCGAGGGTGACCGGCGGGTCCCACGACTCGTCGATCACCCGGTCGAGGTCGTCGTCGGACAGGGTGCTCAGGTACCGCAGCGTGCGCTCGTGCACCGCGTCGTGGTAACCCGTGAGCAGGTCGCCCGACGGGACGCGGACGGCGGAGACCGCGTCGGCGTCGTGCCCGTACCCGGTCTCCTCGGCCGGGAAGGGCAGCCCGAAGCGGCGGTCCCATCCGTCGTCCGACCAGACCTGGCTGGTGCCCGCCGCGTCCGCGACGTGGTCGTCCTGGACCCGGGTCAGGTGCCAGACGAGCCAGGTGATCGAGTTCGTGTCCTCGTCGAGGCGAAACGCGAGCTCCTCGCCCGACAGTCCGCGGACCGAGCTGTGCACCGTCTCCTTGATCCGGCCGAACGCATCTACGAGCAGGTCAGTACCGCGCATGACGATCGTTCCTCTCGAGCTCGACGTCTCGTTCCAGGGCCACGATGCCACGACCGGCTGGTTGGTCGCGGTGTCAGCGCAGCGGGTCCATCGGATCAGGAGTGAGCGGCTTGCCGGGCAGCGTCGAGCCCGACCCGGTCCGTAGCCCGTCCAGGGTCAGGGCCAGCATCCGGGCGTGCACGGTGTCCGGCAACGCTCCGGCGGAGGCCCGCAGCCCGCTGATCACGAGGGTGATCAGGATGACGATGTCACCGGTGTCGACGTCCGGCCGGAGCGTTCCCGCCTGCTGTCCGGCGCGGACCAGGCCGTTGATCACGGACAGCAGCTCCTGGGCGGTCGCGAACGCCCGGGGGTCGTCCAGGATGACTGTCCGGATGGCCGGCGACAGTACCGTGGAGCGCAGGGTGAACCAGAGGTCCGGCAGGTTCTCGAGCACACGGAGGAACGACTCCCAGCCTTGCCCGCCGTCGGCCTGGGCTCGGTTCGCGTGCGTCAGCAGGACGGCCAGGCTCTCGCGCGCGACCTCCCGGACCAGCGCTTCGCGGTCAGGAAATCGGCGGTAGAGCGTACCGACGCCGACGCCTGCCCGACGGGCGATCTCCTCCATCGGGACGTCAGCACCCCGCTCGGCGAACAGGGTCTTGGCTGCCGCGACGATCTGGTCGCGGTTGCGGCGCGCGTCGCTCCGAAGCGTCTGCGGCTCCGTCATCGCGTCACGCACCTTCGTTCTCGGGGTCGGCTCCAACTATCTCATTCGGCTCGTCCCGTCTCGTTCGACGGCCCACGCCGAAGGCACACGGCCGACACTGGAAGTGGACGGAAGGTCTCCGGTTTGTTAGCGTCCGAGTAACCGGAGGGAATCCTTCCGGATCGGGCCAGTCAAGGGAGCCGAACCGTGACCGCAGAAGCGCTACCCACATTCCCCATCGGACGTACCTGCCCCTACGCCCCGCGCACGGAACACGTCCGGCTCCAGGAGGAGGAGCCTGTCCGCAAGGTCACGCTGCCCTCGGAGAGCGACGCCTGGGTCGTCGCCGGTTTCGACGACGTGCGCACGGTGCTGTCGGACGCGCGCTTCAGCGCCGACCGGGAGCGACCCGGCTTCCCCCGGATCGGCTCCCGGGACCTGGAACCCGCCGAACGGCCCGCTTCGCCGTTCCCCAAGATGATGCTCTCCATGGACGCGCCGGAGCACGGCCCCGCCCGCCGTGCGGTCCTCGGCGAGTTCACCCATCGCCGTCTGACCGCGCTCGAGCCGCGCATCCAGGAGATCGTCGACGAGCACATCGGCGCGATGCTCGCGGGGCCGCGCCCGGTCGACCTGATCCACGCCCTGGCGCTGCCGGTCCCGTCGCTGGTGATCTGCGAGCTGCTCGGCGTGCCGTACGAGGACCACGACTTCTTCCAGGAGCGCTCGGCGCTGATCGTGAAGCAGAACGACGAACCCGAGGACGCCGCCAACGCCCAGCGGGCCATGCAGGAGCTCGCGGGCTACCTCGACGGGCTGCTGCGAGCCAAGGAGGAGACTCCCGCCGACGACCTGCTGGGCCGCCAGATCCTCCGGCAGCGCGAGGCGAACGGCGCCGTCGACCGTGCGGAGCTGGTCGGCCTGTCCTTCCTGCTGCTGGTCGCCGGGCACGAGACCACGGCGAACATGATCGGGCTGGGCGTGCTCGAGCTGAGCCAGAACACGGAGGCGCGCGAGGCGATCCGGCAGGACCCGGACAAGACCCTGTCCGCCGTCGACGAGATGCTGCGCTACTTCACCATCGCCGAGCCCGTGCTCGCACGGACCGTCACGGAGGACGTCGAGCTGGGCGGCCGGCTCCTCAAGGCCGGAGACGGCGTCCTGACCCTCTCGCACGTGGCCAACCGCGACCCGAAGGTGTTCGAGGACCCCGACACGTTCGACGTCGAACGCGGCGGACGCCGTCACCTGGCTTTCGGCTACGGCGCCCACCAGTGCCTCGGCCAGAACCTTGCCCGGCTGGAGCTGCAGGTCGTCGTCGACACCCTGCTGCGCCGTATCCCCGACATCCGGCCGGCCGTGCCCGTCGAGGACCTGAGGTTCAAGGACGACGCGATCGTCTACGGCCTTCGGGAGCTCCCGGTCACCTGGTAGCCGTCACCGGGAGCTCGCCCGACAGCGTTACGCGCCGACCACCCCGCCGTCCTCCCGGGTGATGACGATCGTGGCGGACCGCGGGCGGCCGGTCGGGCTGTAGTCGGGCCAGCTCGAGCTGGCGCGCGGGTTCTCCGGAGTTCCCGTGTCGCCGGGGTGCTGGATGTTGACGAACAGCGACCGTCCGTCCGGGGTGGCGGTGATGCCGGTGATCTCGCAGCGCGGCGGACCGACCAGGAACCGGCGGATGTCGCCCCGGCGTGTGTCGGCCACCAGCATCTGGTTGTTCTGGTTGGCGCCGTCGACCTGCGGCTGGGTGCCGTCGGTCAGGATCCAGAGCCGGCCCACGGCGTCGAACCAGAGGCCGTCGGGGGAGCCGAACGCCTGGTCCGGCGGGACGGTGGCGCCGCTGGCCTCGTCGCCGGCGA
Source organism: Promicromonospora alba (assembly GCF_042654905.1). NCBI lineage: Bacteria > Bacillati > Actinomycetota > Actinomycetes > Micrococcales > Promicromonosporaceae > Promicromonospora > Promicromonospora alba. The sequence goes on along the minus strand of NZ_JBHSFI010000001.1, from coordinate 677,947 downwards.
GCAGGAAGATGTCCCAGTCGAACCGCACCGCGCTCGGGTTGCCGTTCTCGTCGATCTTCATGATGTGCCCGAACCGGTTGTTCAGCCGCGGGTTCGCCGCGTCCACGGTCTCGGTGCGCGCGGTGTTGTTCGTGCAGGTGAAGTAGACCGCGCCTGTGCCCGGCTGCACCGTGCACCACTCCGGCCGGTCCATCGGCGTCGCGCCGACGGCGTCGGCCGCGAGGCGCGTGTGGATCAGCACCTCGGCCTGGTCCGCGAAGCCGTCCGCCACCGTCAGCCCCGGCTCGCCGTGCACCAGGGGGAGCCACCGGCCGGAGCCGTCCTCGTCGAACCGGGCGACGTACAGCGTGCCCTCGTCGAGCGGGCTGCGCCCGGCCCGGCGCGTCTTGGCGATCGGCTCCGCGCCCACGAACTTGTAGAAGTAGTCGAACTGCGTGTCGTCGCCCATGTACACGACGGCCTCACCGCGGCGCCCCCGGACGACCACGGCGTTCTCGTGCTCCATGCGGCCCAGCGCGGTGCGCTTCTTCGGCGTCGACTCCGGGTCGAACGGGTCGACCTCCACCACCCAGCCGAACCGGTTGAACTCGTTGGGCTCGGTCCGCATGTCGAACCGGCTCTCGGTGGTGTGCCAGGGGTACGGGCTCTCCGAGCCGATGCCGTAGCGCTCCTCGACCGACCCGGCGGGCGGCGGCTGCTCGCCGTAGTAGAAGTACTTGTTGATCGTCTCCTCGCAGGTCAGGTACGTGTCCCACGGGGTGGGGCCGCTGGCGCAGTTGTTCAGCGTCCCGAGCACTCGCACGCCCTCGGGGTCCGCACTCGTGCGCATCAGGGAGTGCTTGGCCGCGGGGCCGGTGATCTCGATCGGCGTCGTCATGGTGATCCGGCGGGCGAACCTCGACTCGGCGACCTGCCAGCCGCCGTCGCGGTCCTCCTCGACCTGGATGACCGAGACGCCGTGGGCCGCCATCGACTTGGCGGTCTTCTCGGGCGACCAGGCCGCCCGGCCGTCCGTGTGCAGCAGGTTCTCGGTGGTGGCCTCGTGGTTGACGCAGAGCAGGCCGGAGCGGCGGTCCCGGAGCGGGAAGAACCACATGCCGTCGTGGTGGTCCCCGGCCTGCCGGGCCTGGTCTTCGGCAGTGTTGCTCGCGTCCTCGGCGAATGCCGGACCCGAGGGGACGATCGGGTGGCCCCACGGGTAGAGCACCTGGTAGCGGTAGCCGGGCGGCAGGACGACGGCGTCGGCCGTGCTGGGCGCGACGGCGGGGAAACCGAGCAAGGGCCGCCCGCCGCCGTGCCCACCGCCGTGCCCACCTGCGTGGCCCGTGCTCTCCAGGACGCCGGCCGCGGCGTCCGGTGCAGGGGCCCCGAAGAACGCCGCGGCGGCGGCGGCCAGGCCGCCCGCCATCGCGGTCCGGCGGGACAGGCGGAGCTCTGCGAGCTCGGAGATCGACGGCGGACGGGACATGTCGGCGTTCACTGAGGGCTCCAACCTTGGGGCGCGGACCGCTGGGCGGCCGGGACGCGTGCCACGGTAGGTAGCCGAGATGGCCGGGTTCCCACACCCATGTGAACGACGGCGAAAGACGCTCCGGGCGCAGGTCAGACCTGGGTGCGGGGCAGGCTCGACCTGCACTCGGAGCCTGACCCGCACTCGGAGGCTGTGCCTCCACACATCGGGCTCAGCCCTTGGACAGTCGGATCAGCACCTTGCTGCTGTCCGGGCCGGCGGCAGCGGCCAGCGCCTCGCCCGCCTGCTCGATGCCGAAGCGGTGCGTGACCACCGGGGACACGTCGAGCCCGTCACGCAGGGCGGCGAGGGCGTCGCCGATCTCCTCGACGAACCGGTAGGCCCCGACCCACGTGATCTCGCGGGTGACGAGGTCGCCGAGGGCAGCTGGGGCAGGCGTGCCGGGCAGGTTGCCGACCTGGACGAGGGTGCCGCCGCGCGCGGTGGCCCGCAGCACCCCGCCCAGGGCGGCCGGCGCGCCGGAGGCCTCGAAGACGAGCTCGCAGTCCTCGGGCAGCCGGTCCCCGGAACCGATGTCCAGGACTCGGTCGGCGCCCAGATCCTTGGCCACGGCCAGCGACGACGCGGAGAGGTCGGCCGCGGTGACCGACGTCGCGCCCGCGTGCCTCGCGGCCGCGACGACAAGGCAGCCGATGGGTCCCGCTCCGTTGACGAGCACGTCACGCCCACGGACACCCGCGCCGATCCGGCCCGCGCGGTTCACCGCGTGCATCGCCACGGCCAGCGGCTCGGCGAGGGCGCCCTGCTCGGTGCTCACGCCGTCGGGCAGCCGCCGCAGCTGCTCGGCCCGGACCGCCCGCAGCTCGCTGAACCCGCCGTCGGTGTGCGGGTGGAAGGCCGCCGAACCGAAGTACCGCACCTGCGAGTGCAGGTTGGTCCGACCTCCCAGCCGTTGTGGCAGGACGGAACCGTCGGCGGCCTGCGCGGGATGCACGGTGACCGGTACGCCGGGCTCCCAGCCGGTGACGCCGGGCCCGCTCGCGACCACCCGGCCGGCCACCTCGTGGCCGAGGACCAGGGGGCCGCGCAGGACGGCGGTGCCGGAGGCGCCGTTCTTCCAGTAGGACACGTCCGACCCGCAGACCCCGCCCCACTCCATGGCGACGACCACCTCGCCGGGCCCGGCGACGGGGTCGGGGCGCTCCTCGACCCGCAGGTCGCCGGCGCCGTGGACGACTACCGCCCTCATACGGCGTCCTCCAGCCGGACCAGGTCGCGGCCACGGGTCTCGGGGGCGAGCCGGGCGGCCACCAGGGTGATGAGGGAGTAGACGATGAGCATCGCGGCGATCGGCCACCAGCTGCCGGTGGCCGCGGTGAGCGACGCGGCGATGACCGGGCCGATGGCGGTGGCGAGGATGCCGCCGATCTCCTTGGAGAGGGCCAGCTGCGTGAACCGGGTCCGTGCGCCGAACAGCTCGGCCATGGTCACGCTCTCCAGTGCGAACAGGCCGAGGACGCCGAGGTTCAGCCCGGCGATCATGCCGAGCATCAGGCCCGTGGTGGTGCCGCTGGTGATCAGCAGCATCATCGGGAAGGCGAGCGCGATGGTGATCAGGGACAGCGCGGTGTACATCGAGCGTCGGCCGAACCGGTCGCCGAGCATGCCGATCAGGGGCACCGTCGCGAAGCCGATGATGGAGCCCCACATGATGGCCTCGGTGGCCAGCGCGCGGTCCATCGCGAGCGTGGTGGCGACGTAGCCGACCAGGAAGGTCTGCACCAGCCCGGAGTTGCCGGCCTGGCCGAACCGCAGGGCCAGCGCCAGGAAGAACGCCTTGCCCTTGCGCTGCTTGAGGGCTGCCTGGAGCACCGGCTCGGCGGTGGCGGTCTTGGCCTCGTCGCGGGAGCGCTCGTCATTGCGGGAGAGCTCGTCGCGGGAGAGGGCGACGCCGTCCACGACGTCGGCGCGGGCCTCGAAGACCGGGCTCTCCTTGACGTTGGTGCGGATCCAGACGGCGAAGATCATGAGCACGAAGCTGAGCAGGAACGGCAGCCGCCAGCCCCAGCTGAGCAGCTGCTCCTCGCTGAGCACGGCCAGCAGCAGCGCCCACAGGGCCGATGCCGCCAGGGTGCCGGAGTTGGTGCCGAGCGAGACCAGCGAGGCGACGAGGCCGCGACGTCGGACGGGCGCGTACTCGGCGAGCAGCACGGTGGCGCCCGCGATCTCGGCGCCCGCGCCGAAGCCCTGGACCAGCCGCAGCACGACGAGCAGGATCGGTGCCAGGATGCCGACCATCTGGTACGTGGGCAGGACGCCGATCAGGGTCGTGGACACGCCCATGAGCGCGACGGTGATGAACAGGACCTTGCGGCGGCCGAGCCGGTCACCCATGCGGCCGAAGTAGATGGCGCCCGCGAGCCGCGCCACGTAGCCGACACCGTAGGTGGCCATCGCGGCGATCAGGCCGATCGCGGGGCTGACGTCGGGGAAGAAGATCTGGTTGAACACGATCGCCGCCGCCAGCGAGTACAGCTGGAAGTCCATGAACTCCATGGCCGTGCCGAGCCAGCCGGAGACGGCGGCCTTGGTGAGGTCCTTGGTCGACCGGGTGACGGTCTTGTCCGAGGGAGTACCCGACGGGGTACCTGGTGGGGTCATAGCTGTTTCCGCCATTGGAAGAGTGCTCCTTGCCTTCTTTGACTTGCCTTCTTGACTGACGTCGCTGTCTGGAATGCCGGTCAACTGATGTGTGGCAGTTCTTGTATGTAAGCAGCGTCGACAAGGAGGTGTCAACTGTCAGTGGTGTGGAAGCGCGCCGCCTCTCGCCTAGACTCGCGGGTATGAGGGAAGCCTCGAACCGGTCCAACAGGCGAGTCGTCTACGAGACGCTGCGCCGCAAGGTGCTCACCCTCGAGCTGCCGCCGGGCGCCTCCCTGTCGGAGAACGAGCTCGCGGCGTCCCTCGGCGTCAGCCGGACGCCCGTGCGCGAGAGCCTGATTCTCCTCGGCGAGGAAGGCCTGGTCAGGGTGTTCCCCAAGGTTGGGTCCTTCGTGTCCCGGGTGGACGCCGAACGCGTGGCGGACGCGCAATTCCTCCGCGAGGCGGTCGAGCTCGCCGCGTTCGACGACATCCCGGAGACCCTCGACCCGGACCTGGTCGCCGAGCTGCGCGCCAACCTGGAGCAGCAGCGGGAGGCACGCCACGACCTCGAGAAGTTCTTCGAGCTGGACGAGGCGTTCCACCACGGGCTCCTGCGCCTCAGCGGGCACGGCAGGGCATGGTCGACGGTCGTCGCCGCCAAGGGCCACCTGGACCGCGCGCGCCGCCTCGGCCTGCAGGAGACGAACGGCATGGGCCGCTTCGTCGACGAGCATCACTCCATTCTCGACGCGGTGGTCGCCGGCGACATCTCCAGCGCCCGCGACAGCCTCCGGGGGCACCTCCGTGCCGTCTTCGCCGACATCGAGAAGACCCGGCAGCGCTCGCCGGAACTCTTCGCCGCGGACGACGGGTCCGTCCCGGTGCGCCGGAGCATCGCCGTCTGGGAGTAGTTGCCCGCAGCCAGGCTGCGGAGGCGTCTGGCGGTGGCGACAGGGATCCACGCGGGTTCGTGCGGCATGGCGGCGGCCGTGAGGTTGGTTCGCATTGCTTCGTGATTGGCGCGGCGTGGCGTGCGTCTACTGCTCCGGGCCCTGGTGCCCGTGGGCGGACGGGCGAGTGCGCGCGTGGGCGTGCCGGGCCGTTCGGCCTGGTGTTCGGCTGAGAGCGGCCGGCCAGATGGATCTGTCCGGCCTGCCGACTCGCCTGGGTCAGGGCGCCTTGGTCTACGGGGTTACCGGTCAGGAGGCTTCGGCGGCTGGTGGTGGGGCCTCGGTGGCTTCAGGGAGGCGGATGCGGTGCCCACGGGCGTCGGTGAACGCCCACCCTGTTTCGAGCAGGGCGCCGGCCGTGGTGTTCGTGGTGGGCTTGCCGGTCCAGTGCATGGTGATGCCGCGGGTGTCGACGAGCTGGTGGTGGTGCCAGCACAGCAACGCACTGTTGGTCACTGAGGTGTTGCCGCCGTCGGCCCAGTGGGTCAGGGCGTGGTGGACCTCGCACCGTGAGGGTGGTTGGTCGCATCCGGGGTAGACGCAGTGCTGGTCTCTTGCGATGACGGCGCGGCGCATCTGCCCCGACACGGTGCGCTGCGCACGTCCGACGTCCAGGACGGCGCCGTCGGGGCCGAACACGATCCGGGTGACCGCGCTGTGGCACGCCAGGCGGCGGATCAGCGCTCGTGGGGCACGAGCGCCGGTCTCGGTGAACACCGGGCCACCGGAGGACAAGAACCCGGACAGTGGCGTATCCGTGGCGGTCCAGCCACCCGGGCCTCCACCCGGGCCTCCACCCGGACCTCCTATCTGACTTCCGGTCGGGCTTCCGGTCGGGCTTTCGGCCGTTGGGCCGGTGGGCAACGCACCTGCACCTGCACCGACATCCGGACCCGTGCTGGTGGCGGTGCGGGTGGTGCCAGCGCCGCTGCCAGCGCCGCTGCTGGTGCCAGCGCCACTGCCGGTGCCGGTGCCAGTGGTGGTGCTGGTGCTGGTGCCCAAGACGCTCGGGCCCGCGCCGAAGCGGGTGCCGCGCCCTGGTGCGGTCTGTCCGCAGGTCAGGCACAGGCCGTCCCGGGTGCGGGTGACCTGGGTGACGAACTCGTCCCAGGACACCGTGACGTTCAGGTGCGGTGCGATCGCCGCACCCGGGGAGGCCTGGTTCGTGTCCAGCACCACCCGGGCCACATCCGCGAGGCCTTGCGCGCGACGCTGAGTCGTGGTCCGGGTGTCTTCCGCCGACGGGGCGCCCAGGACCGCGTTGATCGCGGTCGTCAGCTGCAGGCCGTGCTCGTCGGTGAGGAACCCGGCCACGTGATACCCGCCGAACGTCTTGGCCAGATCGAAGAACTCACCGTGGGCGGCCTTGTCATCGTCCACATCGTCGGTATCGGGGTCGGTCACAGTCGCGAACCGGCGGGCGACCTTCCGGAACTGGTCCGCGTTCAGGACATTGGCTTCGCGCAGGACCAGGGCTTCACCGGTGACCAAGGTCCCCTCCGTGATCGCGCCCTCCAGGACCTGCGTGACCAGCTCACGGGTGCGTGCCCCGTCGGGGTCCTCGGTGGGGTCGGGGAAGTCGACCGCAACGGTCTGGACGAACTGTTCCGGGGTGGTGGTGTGCCCGGTGCGGGTATCGATCAACCAGGCCAACGCATCCGTACGCGTTTCGCTGGTGGGCGCGACCTCCGTCATCACCCTCGCGTGGTCCGCGCCCAGGGTTCCCGCGACCAGACGCTCCCGCGTCACGGGCAGCGCGGTCACCAGACGGCGCGCGATCGTCATGTCCTTACCCGCCGTCGACGCGGAGACTCCTTCGCGCAGGCGCAGCCAGGTCGTGAACGTCCGCGCCGTGCCACCCGAACGCCAGGAACCCTCATTCTCGATGCGGGGTAGCAGGGTGTACCGGACACCGTCCAGGCGTCCGGTCACCCGACGGACACGGGTGTGTGCCTCGACCAGGCGGCTGATGCTCGGCGCGTCCCAACCGGTCAGCGTCTCGGGGTCGGTCAGAGCAGTCAGCTCCGCGGTCGCCGCCTCGATCCGGGCCAGCACATCCTCGATCGACGCCGCAGCAGGCAGACCAGCAGCGGGACCACCGTTCGTCGTCCGATCCACCCTGCCCACCCCCGCCCGTCCCGATCGCTCGCCTCTAGTTCCTACTCCCTCACTGCCTCCATTATCTCGAACACTCGTGCGATCCGCTCGCCGGATCTCAAATCTGTGGATAACCCTTCACGCCGCCGCGATGCCCAATGGCAGTTCCGAAAGTCCCGCCGAGCTCAGGCCCATCGACCGATCTCCCGGCCAAGCGCACCCCACGTGCCGCAACACAACAGTCCCCGACCGCACGCCACCAGGTGTGCGGTCGAGGACCGGGTTGGAGCCCGTACCTACGCCGTCAAGAGATCTTGCGGCGGTACGCGGCGGTGGCCAGGACGAAGGCGACCGCCAGGATGCCGACGCACCACCCCAGCGCGACCCAGATGTCGGCACCCACCGGCTGCTGGGCCAGCAGGTCGCGGATCGTGTTGACGATGGAGGTGACGGGCTGGTTCTCGGCGAACCAGCGCACCGGGCCGGGCATGGTCTCGGTCGGGACGAAGGCCGAGCTGATGAAGGGCAGGAAGATCAGCGGGTAGGAGAAGGCGCTGGCGCCGTCGACGGTCTTGGCGGACAGGCCGGCGATGACGGCGAGCCAGGTCAGGGCCAGGGTGAAGAGGACCAGGATGCCCGCGACTCCCAGCCAGGCCAGTACCCCGGCCCCCGAGCGGAAGCCCATGAGCAGGGCTACCAGGACGACGAGGGCCACTGAGACGATGTTGGCGACCAGCGACGTCAGTACGTGGCCCCAGAGCACCGCCGAACGTGCGATCGGCATCGACTGGAACCGCTCGAAGATGCCGCCCTGCATGTCGAGGAACAGCCGGTAGGCGGTGTAGGCGATACCGGAGGCGACGGTGATGAGCAGGATGCCGGGCAGCAGGTAGTTCACATAGCTGCCGCTGCCTGTGTCGATCGCTCCGCCGAGCACGTAGACGAACATCAGCATCAGGGCGATCGGGGTGACGGCAGTGGTGATGATCGTGTCCGGGCTGCGGAGGATGTGGCTCAGGGATCGCCCGGTCAGGACGGCGGTGTCGCCGAAGAAGTGCTTGCTCATGGTCTCGTTCCTCACTTGTCCGTGCTGACAGGGCTGCTGACGGGGCTGCCGGCAGGGTCGCCGACGTTGCCCGCACCGGTGCCGGGAGCGCTGTCGCCGACGACGGCGAAGAACACGTCCTCCAGAGTGGGCTGCTTCTCGACGTACTCGACCTTCGCCGGGGGCAGCAGCGCCTTGAGCTCGGCGAGCGTGCCGTTGACGATGATGCGGCCCTCGTGCAGGATCGCTATCCGGTCGGCCAGCTGCTCGGCCTCGTCGAGGTACTGCGTGGTCAGCAGCACCGTCGTGCCGTTCCGGGCGAGCTCCTTGACGGCATCCCACACCTCGATGCGGGCCTGCGGGTCGAGGCCGGTGGTGGGCTCGTCGAGGAAGATGATCGGCGGGTTGCCGATCAGGCTCATCGAGATGTCCAGCCGGCGCCGCATGCCACCCGAATAGGTGCCGGCCTTGCGCCCGCCGGCCTCCGTGAGCGAGAACCGGGCCAGGAGGTCGTCCGCGATCTTGCCGGGGTTGGCCAGGTGCCGCAGCCTGGCGACCAGGACCAGGTTCTCCCGCCCGGTGAGGACCTCGTCGACCGCGGCGAACTGCCCGGTCAGGCTGATCGACTCGCGCACGTCGGCGGCCTGGGTCGCGACGTCGTACCCGTTCACGCTCGCAGTGCCGCCGTCGGCCTTGAGCAGGGTGGACAGGATCTTGATGGCGGTGGTCTTGCCCGCGCCGTTGGAGCCGAGCAGGGCGAAGATGCTGCCTCGTGCGACCTCGAAGTCCACGCCCTTCAGGACGTGCAGCTCCTTGTACGACTTCTCGACGTTCCGCACTCGGATCGCGGGCCCGCGGCTCCGCTCGGTGTTCGTGCTCATGTTCTTCCCTTTCTGGGAACGCTGGGGAACGGTTTTTGGGTAGGGGGTAGCCAGGAAGGTGGTTCGGGTTCTTTCTCGGGCCGACGACGCCGGTCCGGGCTTCAGGTCAGGCGGGGCCTACGCCCGGCCGGTGCGCAGAGAGGTTCAGCGAACCTCAGGGTCGCCGGACGATGACGTCGCCCCAGCCCGTGCTCGCGTGGATCTCCGCGGTGGCCTCGTTCTCGACGGGGCCGTCCGTGGGAGTGAGCTGGTTGCGGACGGTCCCGTGCTCCGAGGCGATGTCGAGCCAGGCGGCGGTGCCCTCGGGCACGTCGACCTCGATCGAGCCGTAGGACGTCGTCAGCGTGACGCTGCCCGACTCGACCCGGTCGACGCGGATGCCGGCATGCGCCGACTTCACGCTGAGCGTGCCGTGGACGCGGCCCACGGTGATCTCTGAGTGCGCCCCGACGACGTCCAGCGTTCCCGTCACGGAGCCCACGGTCGTCGTCCCGTTGCTGGCGCGGACGGTGCCCTCGCCGGAGAACTCTGTGATCCGGACGCCGCCGGCGCTCACCTTCATGGAGGTGGGCCCCGTGGCCCGGCCGACGACGACGGACCCGGCAGAGACCTTGAGGTCGAGGCGGGCTGCCTCGTCGATCCGGACGTCGCCGCCGTTCAGGGTCAGGTCGACCGTGCCGAGCCGACCCTCGGAGTAGAGGGAGCCGGCCTTGCCGCTGAGGTGCGAGCCGATCGGCAGCTCGATGGTGACCTTCGCGCCGCCGGCCGCGAACGGAAGGACGTACTGCTTCCAGGAGGACGGGTAGATGATCGTGACGGCGTCACCGTCACGCTGGACGCGGGTCTCCTCGGCGGCGCGCACCGAGCCCGACTTGGCCGGGTCGGCGGGCAGGACGGTCACGACGACGTCGTCGCGCTCGGAGGCGACCACGTGCAGGTTGCCGAAGGGCACGTCCACGACGACCGGGACGGGGCTGGGGGCGGGAAAAGTGGGCATGACGGCTCCAGGTGAGGACAAGGGCGGGGAAGTGAGGGAGCAGCGAGCGGGCTGCGAGGCGAGTGGTGTCGGAGTGGTGTCGCCGCGGGTCAGCGCACCCAGCCGGTGAGACGGTTACCGCTCGGCAACCCGGGGCCGGGCTGCGGGGCGGGGCGTCCGGTGGGCTGGTCGAGCGCTGCGGCGACCGCCCGCACCAGCCAGGTGTTGACCGAGACGCCGTCACGGGCGGCGGCCGCCTCGGCCTGCGTCTTGAGGTGGTCGGGTAGGCGCAGGGTGGTGCGCGTGGTGGCGCCCGCGTCGGCGTCGGCTGCGATGCCTGCCGGCCCGGCGGGGGTGGATGACGGCGCAGCCTGCTCGGCGACGGCGGTGGTGACGGCGGTGGGCACGGAGGTGGGAACGGTGGCCGCGGGTGCGGCGACGACGAACTCGGGCTCTCCGCCACGCAGCCGCACGTCGACCGAGCCGGGTGCGAGCTCGGCGGAGATCTCGCCGGCCGCGGCGGACAGGGCCTCGAGCAGGACGAGCCGTGCGGCGGCGTCGAGCGGGGCGGTCAGCCGGCCGGCGATCTCGCGCACCTCGTCCCCGCCCGCGGCGGCCGCGGTGGAGAGCTGGCGCTGCAGCTCGTCGACATATCTCGTGAGGTCCATGACCCCACTATGACACCACTCATGGTGTCAGTGCAAGGGCTGTGACGTCATCCATGACACCAAAGTGGCGCCGTATGGTGTCACGGGTTGGAAATCGCAGGTCAGGGACGGGAAACCTCAACGACCGCCCGGCTGGACGAGCCCATTCTCGTACGCGGCGATGACGAGCTGCGCGCGGTCGTGCGCGTTCAGCTTCGTCATGACCCGGTTCACATGCGTCTTGGCGGTGTGCGGCGAGATCGCCAGCAGCTCCGCGATATCGGCGTTCGAGCGCCCGGTGCCGACGAGCGCCAGCACCTCCGACTCGCGTTCGGTCAGCTCGTGCAGCGCCCGCGACGGCTCGCTGGTGTGCAGGCGCTCGGACCGCACGTACCTGTCGATCAGCGTCCGGGTGGCGACGGGGGACAGCAGGGCATCACCCCGGTGGACCGCCCGGATCGCGGCGGCGATGTCGTCCCGCTCCGCCCCCTTGCCGATGAAGCCGCTCGCCCCGGCGCGCAGCGCGCCGACTATGTACTCGTCCTCCTCGAACGTCGTCAGCACGAGCACCCGCACCGCCGCGAGGTCCGGGTCCGCGCAGATCTCGCGCGTCGCGGCGATGCCGTCCAGGCCGGGCATCCGGATGTCCATCAGCACGAGGTCCGGACGGCGCTCGCGGGCCAGCGCGATCGCCTCGTACCCGTCCGCCGCCTCCCCGGCGATGGCCAGGCCGTCGCTGTGCTTGATCAGGTCGGCGATCGCCGAGCGGATCAGCGCCTGGTCGTCGGCGATGAGCACGGAGATGTCCGCGTCGGCGGTGCCGGGATCGGAGACGGCGGGGCGGTCGGAGGTCACGGGCGGCTCACTTGTCCAGGGACGGGCAGGGATACAGGGGTGGGCAGGTCCGCGTCCAGCGCCCACGAGCCGACGCCGGCCCTGCCGTGGGTGAGCGTGCCGCGGACGGCCTCGACGCGCTCGCGCGCCCCGGTGAGGCCGTGCCCCGCGGCGGCGCCCGTGACCCGGGCGGGTACGGGGTTGACGACGGTCACGTGCAGCCGGTCCGGCAGGTACTCGAGCACGACGTGCGCACGGTGCTCGACGCCGTGCTTGTGGGCGTTGGTGAGCGCCTCCTGGATGACCCGCAGCGCGACGACGTCGACCGCGGCGGGCAGCTCGCGCGTCTCGCCGAGCCTGCGCACCGTGACGTCGAGGCCGTGGCCGCGGAACTGCCGCAGGATGTCGTCGAGCTGGGCCAGGCCGACCGGTACGGCGCCCGGCCCAGCGCCCGGCGAGCCGGGGTCGCGCAAGGTGGCGAGCAGGTCGCCGATCTGGGTGAGCACGGTCCGCGAGGCCTGGCGGATGACGGCGAGCGAGTGCTCGGCGTCGTCCGGCCGCTCGCGCAGGGCGGAGCCCGCGACGCCCGCGTGCAGGTTGATGACCGCGATCTGGTGCGCGACGGCGTCGTGCAGGTCGCGGGCGATCGCGAGCCGGTCCTCCGCGACGCGCTGGTTGGCGAGGGCCTCCCGCGTCGCCTCGGCGCGCTCCGCGCGTTCGGTGATCGCCATGAACTGCTCGTGCTGCACGCGGACGAGGTCGCCCAGCGCGCCGAACAGCAGGATGAGCAGCAGGTACTGCATGCCGCCGCGGCCGACGGCGACGGCGCCGGCGATCGCGACGACGACGGCGGCGGGAATGGTCAGCCACAGGGCCTGCCGCCGGGTCAGCGCGCGGCTCGCGGTGAACGTGGCGACCGCGGCGGCGAGGACGACGCCTGGGTTGAACAGCTCGAGCGGCACGGCGGCCCAGACGACGCCGACGGACGCCGCGACGGTGGTGACGGGCAGCCGGCGGCGGAGGAGGAGCAGCGCCGCGGACACCGCGGCGATGATCGCGAGATCGCTCTGCCAGTCCGGGGACTGGTCCTCGCGGACGGGGAGCGCGCTGGCGCAGACGACGGCGACCGTGGCGACCATATGGCCGACCCACGCGGGTGCGCGGTGGTGGAGCGGAGGGCCGAACAGCACGTCGTCGCCTCGTGGCATCTGCCAAGCATCCCGCACGCCTGCTTCCGGCGCGTCCCGCTCAGGGGGTATCCCCGAGTACCACCACGGCGGTACACGACAGTCACCGCAGGGCCGATTCGCGCGGGGGCGCCGTCGCCGAGAGTTGGTCACGTCAACAACTCCGGCACCACGAGAGAGGCGGCCGACGTGGTCTCCCCACTGCTCTCCGTCAGCAACCTGCACAAGACATACGGCTCCGGCTCGAACGCCTTCGAGGCGCTCAGGGGCCTGGACCTCGATATCGCCGAGGGCGAGTCCCTGGCGATCATCGGCAAGAGCGGTTCGGGCAAGTCGACGCTCATGCATCTGCTCGCGCTGCTCGACCGGCCGACGTCGGGCAGCATCACGCTCGACGGGACCGACACGTCGAAGCTCTCCGCCAAGCAGCTCAACCAGACCCGCAACAGCGCCTTCGGGTTCGTGTTCCAGCAGTTCTTCCTCAATGCCCAGGCCAGCGTGCTGGACAACGTGACCCTGCCGCTGAAGATCGCCGGCGTGGCCCGCCGCGAGCGCCTCGCCCGCGGGATGGCGGCCCTGGCGCAGCTCGAGCTCGACGACAAGGCCGACAACAAGGCGAACGACCTGTCCGGCGGTCAGAAGCAGCGCGTGGTCATCGCGCGGGCGCTGATCAACGAGCCGCGCGTGATCTTCGCCGACGAGCCGACCGGGAACCTGGACACCGCGACGGGCGCCGTCGTCGAGGACATCCTCTTCGACCTCAACCGCAGGCGGGGCATCAACCTGGTGGTCGTCACGCACGACGAGGACCTGGCGTCCCGCTGCGACCGCAGCATCTTCATCCGTGACGGCCTGATCGCCGCACGCGAGGCGGTGGCGGCATGAAGATCGTCGACGTCGTGGGCACCGCCTTCCGCAACGCCTTCCGCTCCCGCCTGCGCACCAGCCTGACGGTGCTGGCCATCTTCATCGGAGCCTTCACGCTGTCCCTGACCAACGGCCTGGGCACCGGCGTCAACCGGTACCTCGACGACACCGTCGCCTCCGTGGGGGTCGACGACGTCATGACGGTCACGAAGACGAACGAGGACGCGCCGACCGACGGCGGGCCCACCGAGTACGACCCCAACCAGATCGAGGCCGACGGCCCGCCCGGGACGACGACCACCGCCCTGACCGATGACGACATCGACACGATCGCGGACGTCGACGGCGTGCTCAGCGTCGACCCGACCAAGAGCGTCCTGGCGGACTACGTCCAGCACGACGACGGGACGAGGTACCAGCTCTCGATCTCCCAGTTCGTGCCGGGGATGGAGGTCGAGCTCGCGTCCGGCCAGCAGGTCGACCTCGACGCCGCCGACCCCGAGCTCGTGCTGCCCGAGAGCTATGTCGAGCCGCTGGGCCTGGGCTCCGACGCGGACGCCGTCGGGCAGACCGTCACCCTGGCGGTCACCGACGGCACCGGGAAGCAGGTGACGACGGACGCGACCGTCGTCGGCATCGCCGAACCCGGCGTGGTCACGATGAGCGGCGCGATCCCGAACGACGTCCTCACGGAGAAGCTCTACGACCTGCAGACGACGGGGGTGCCCGAGGCCGAGACGGCGCGCTACGCGCAGGCCTCCGTGTCGTTCGACGCCGCGGCGGGCGAGGAGGCGACCACCGCCCTGCAGGACCGCCTGGAGGACGCCGGCTACACCGCCAGCACCCTGGAGGACCAGCTCGGCGCGCTCACCTCCGTCATCGACGGCATAGTGCTCGTCCTGAACGGGTTCGCCGTGATCGCCCTGATCGCGGCAGGCATCGGGATCGTCAACACGCTGTTCATGGCCGTCCAGGAGCGCACCCGCGAGGTCGGGCTGATGAAGGCGATGGGCCTGTCCAGCGGCCGCGTCTTCTCGCTGTTCAGCATCGAGGCAGTGGTCATCGGCCTGATCGGCAGCGCGGTGGGCGTGCTCGGCGCGATCGGCGTCGGACAGCTCGTGAACAGCGTGGCCGGAGACCTCCTGGTGGACCTGCCGGGCCTGACGCTCGTCGCGTTCGACCCGGTGAGCGTGGCCACGGTCGTGCTGGGCGTCATGGTCATCGCGTTCCTCGCGGGCACCCTGCCGGCGCTGCGCGCGGCACGCCAGGACCCGATCTCGTCCCTCCGCTACGAGTAACCCCGACCACCCCGTTGAGTGCTGGGTATTTGTCGAGTCTGACCCCTCAGATCGACAGATACCCAGCACTCAGCGTGTGAGATGCGGGTGGGGGCGGCCGGTGTCAGCGTGGATGGGCCGGAATCCACGACACCGACCGAGGAGCGGACGATGAGAGCACTCACCTGGCAGGGCCGGGAGCACGTCAGCGTCGAGACGGTTCCCGACCCGCGGATCGAGGAGCCGAACGATGCGATAGTGCGCGTGACCTCGACGGCCATCTGCGGGTCCGACCTGCACCTGTACAGCGTGCTGGGCGTGTTCCTCGACTCCGGTGACGTGCTCGGGCACGAGGCGATGGGCGTCGTCGAGGAGGTCGGCCCGCTGGCGGGGAACCTCCGTGTCGGCGATCGCGTGGTGGTGCCGTTCGGGATCGCCTGCGGGCAGTGCTGGATGTGCACGCACGGCCTGCAGTCCCAGTGCGAGACCACGCAGGTCACCGCTGAGGACAGCGGGGCGGCGCTCTTCGGCTACACCAAGCTCTACGGGCAGGTGCCGGGCGGCCAGGCGGAGTACCTGAGGGTGCCGCAAGCCCAGTACGGTCCCGTCGTCGTGCCGGACGACGGCGCGCCCGACGAGCGGTACCTGTACCTCTCGGACGTGCTCCCCACGGCGTGGCAGGCCGTCGAGTACGCACAGGTGCCCGACGGCGGGTCGGTGGTCGTGCTCGGCCTCGGACCGATCGGCCAGATGGCCGCCCGCGTGGCCGCTCACCGCGGCGCCGGGCTCGTCGTCGGCGTCGACCTGGTGCCGGAGCGGCTGGCCATGGCGGCCAGGCACGGCGTCACGGTCCTCGACTCCGAGCGCGACGACGTCCTGGCCGCCGTCCGCGACCTCACCGAGGGACGCGGTCCCGACTCGGTGATCGACGCCGTCGGCATGGAGGCGCACGGCTCGCCGGTCGCCGAGACCATGCAGAAGGCCGTGGGCTTCCTGCCGGACGCCGTCAGCAAGCCGCTGATGCAGCGTGCGGGCACGGACCGGCTCGCCGCGCTGTACGCGGCCATCGACCTGGTGCGCAGGGGCGGCGTCATCTCCCTCTCCGGCGTGTACGGCGGCGTGCGGGACCCGCTGCCGATGCTGCGGCTGTTCGACAAGCAGGTGACGATCCGGCAGGGACAGGCGAACGTCCGGCGCTGGACCGACGAGCTGCTGCGGCTCGTGTCCGACCCCGCCGACCCGCTCGGTGTCCTTGACCTGCGGACGCACCGCTGGCCGCTGGAACGCGCCGCCGAGGCCTACGCCATGTTCCAGCGCAAGGACGACGGCTGCGTGAAGGTGGTGCTCGACCCGGCGGCCTGAGCGGCTCGGGTGACAGGACCGCCAGGCCTGTCCCTACCCTGGTCCGCTCGCTGCGCGTATGACACTCCACGCATAGCGGACCGGGTGATATCGAGGCACTATGACCCGGTGCCGATGGTCACTGGACAACAACATAGAGCTGAGATCCCCGGAGCAGACGCCGGGGTAGCTGGTGTGGACATCGGCGGGACGGGGTCGCGCCTGCGGGTCGACAACGGACGGCCCGGCGGGGTCTACGAGCTCACGGGCCCGCCCGCGACCATCGTGAACGGGCGCTCGACGGTGCCCGACGTGGTGCGGGGCCTCTGCCGCGACTTCGCGGCCGAGTTCGGCGGGCGGCCCCGGGTCGCGGCAGCCGCCGTCGGGATGCGGGGGTTCCGGTCGCAGACGCAGTCGGGGAGCCTGGACCCGAACCGCGTGCACGACATCCTGGCCGAGGAGCTGCGCACCGACTCGACAGCGGTGTCGAGCGATGCGGTCACGGCTCACCTCGGCGCCCTCGGCCCCGGACCCGGTGCGACGCTCGCCGTCGGGACCGGCGCCGTGGCCGTGGCCTGCGACGACGTCGGCAGGTGGCACCTCGCGGACGGCATGGGGCCGCACGTGGGCGACAACGGCGGCGGCGCCTGGATCGGCCGGCGCGGGCTCGACGCCGCGGCCCGGGCGATGGACGGCCGCAAGATGGGTGCGTCACCCGGCCTGGTCCAGTCCGCCGAGAAGCACTTCGGCCGGCGCGAGCAGTGGACGACGGTCCACGACGTCTCCCTGTTCGCCGGGTTCGCGCCGCAGGTCATCCAGGCGGCGAGCCGCGGCGACGTGGCCTGCCGCGAGATCCTCGACGAGGCGGCCCGGTCCCTGGCGGACGGGCTGTGCGCGGTGCTGAGCCACCCCGGCGTCGAGCCGGTCGCGGTGACCACGGGAAAGCTCCTGATGCACGCGCCGTCGTTCCGGTCGATGGTGCTTCAGCAGCTCCTGGAGAAGCGCGCCGACGTGCGCGTGCAGCCGAGCGCCGGGCTGCCGCTCGACGGCGCGCTGAGCCTGGCCAGGATGCTGGCCGTGCACCCAGCCGTCGTCCGGGAGCACGTACCCCTGCTGGCGGTCCGGATCGGTGCCTCGGACTGGCTGGACGACTCCATCACCATGCCGCGCGTCGTGCTTCCGGTCGTCCGGCCGCAGCGGGCGGAGAGCGAGCCCAGCGCGTGGGCCGTCGAGATCCGGTCCGACTTCGAGTGGTCCGCCGACCAGCTGCTGGAGGACGTCGTGGGACCGGCCACACCCACCGCCGCCGTCGTGCCGCTGACCGGAGCGCGCCTCGTGGTCGGCCGGGCGTCGCGCAGCCGCGGCGTCGTGCCGGACATCGTGTGCGAGGACACCGGCGTGTCCCGCAGGCACTGCGAGATCAGCTGGGTCGACGGCGGCTGGAGCGTGATCGACCTCGGCTCGGCCAACGGAACGTACGTCGCCCCGCGCGGCGAACCCGTCCCGGCGGAACCGCTGCGGTCGGAGGAGCGGCGCTGGCTGTCCGACGGCGACCGCATCTACGTCGGCGGCTGGACCTGCCTGACGGCGCGGGTGGTCACCGCGAACGTGCGCTGAGCCGGAGGCAGGTCTGCTGAACCTCGTCCGTCGGCGGATTCACCTGGACCGCTCCCGGGTCTGCTCCTAGGTTGGCGGCATGTCTGGGATCGAGCTAGCCCGCGCCTACTGGGCCGACGTCGTCCGACCGATCCTCGACCGCAAGCTGCCCGATGTGCCGCGCGCGGCCGGGCGGCTCGGCACCGGCTCGGACGTGCTGGGGCTCGACGACGAGACGTCCCGTGACCACGACTGGGGGCTGCGGCTGACCCTGCTGGTCCCGGCCGACCGGATCGACGAGGCCGACCGGGTGCTGGCCGCGTCGCTCCCGGCGTCCTACCGCGGATCGCCGACGGCCTTCCCGCTCACCTCGGACATGACCGTCCGGCACCGGATCGAGATCGCGGCACCGGCGCAGTTCGTGCGGTCGCGCACCGGCCTCGACCTCGCCGGCGGAGAGATCGGAGACGAAGGCGGCCGCGAGACGAGCGCGCTGCGCATCACCGACTGGCTGTCGCTCACCGGCCAGTCGGTGCTGGAGGTCACCGCCGGGCCGGTGTTCGAGGACACGTCCGGCGAGATCACCGCGCTGCGTGACCGGCTGGCCTGGTACCCCTACGACGTGTGGCTGCACGTCCTGGCGGCGGACTGGACGCGGATCGCGCAGGAGCTGCCGTTCGTGGGCCGCACCGGGCAGCGCGGCGACGACCTCGGCTCGCGGCTCATCGCGGCGCGGCTGGTCACGGCCCTCGTCCGGCTCGGCTTCCTGCTGGAGCGGCGCTGGCCGCCCTACCCCAAGTGGGCGGGGACGCTGTTCACGCGGCTGCCCGTCGCGCCGTCGGCCGGCGGACCCTTGGCGGGGGCGCTCGCGGCGGCGACCTGGCAGGAGCGGGAAGCGGCCCTGCACGCGGCGTGCGAGGTGCTGCACGAGCGGCAGCGCGTCGTCGGCCTGCCCGCGCTGGACGGGACGGCCTGCGAGCCCTTCTATGACAGGCCCTTCACCGGGCTGCGTGACGTCGCGGGGGTGCTGCGCGCGGTGGTCACGGACCCGGAGGTGCGGGCGCTGGCGCACCGCGGGGGAGTCGAGCAGTGGGTGGACGACGTCGGGACGCTCACCGATCCCGGCGCGCGGCGGCGGCTCGCCTCGTCCTGACCGCCGACCGCGGACGACGGCCTGTGGATGGCGGGACGGTAAATGTCACCGGTCCGACGTACTCTGACCGGCGATGATTACTCGTGCAGAGAGTGCGTACCTTGGCGCGCTCCGGGCCTTCCAGGAGCCGATGCTCGACCTGCTTCACCGCAGGTACGCGCCGCTCGTCGTGTCGCTGCTGTCCCTGGTGTTCACGCCCGAGCGTCCGACGGTCCCGGTCGCGGAGGCACACACCGAGATCGGCGACGCGCTCGACCAGCTGCGGGCGCAGGGCTACGAGCTCAATGCGGACGGCACGCGCGCCATCCCGCTCGGCAGCGCGCGGGAGCTGTGCAGGCAGTGGTCCGACGTCGGCTGGCTGAAGCGCCAGATCGTCGACGGGGACGTCGAGGTCTACCAGCTCTCGGCGCATGCGGTCGGCGCGCTCGAGGTGGCCGGGCGGGCAGGCGGTGCCCGGGCGCGGGTCTCGGAGTCACGGGTCCGGACCCTCCTGGACGCCGTGGAGCGGCTGGCGCAGGACGCCGACCCCGACGTGGCGGTCCGCATGGCTCGTCTCCAGACGCAGATAGACCGGCTGCAGGCCGAGCTGCTGCGGCTCGACCGGGGCGGGGAGGTCGACCAGGTGGCCGACGAGGAGCTGCTGGAGGAGGCGGAGAACGTCCTGCACCTGGTGCGTGAGCTGCCGGCGGACTTCGCGCGCGTGGCGGAGTCGATCAAGGCGATGCAGCGGGACGTGGTGACCGCGCTGCGCCAGGACGAGCGGCCCTCGGGCGACGTGCTGCGCGAGTACCTGGAGCGCGGCGAGCAGGTGATGACGACCACGCCGGAGGGCCGGGCGTTCGCCGGGGCGCTGCGGCTGATCGGCGACCCGCAGCGGATCGACGAGCTGTCGCTCCAGCTCGACACGGTGCTGCGCCACCGCTTCACGGGGCGGCTGCCGCACCAGCAGCGCACGGAGCTGCGCGACGTCGGGCGCCGGATCGAGCAGGGTGTCGCTGAGGTCATCAAGGCTCAGCGCCAGGCGTCCCACGTCATCACCACGCAGGTGCGCAACCACGACCCGCTGCGCGACCGGCAGGTCGACGAGCTGCTGCGCGAGGTCATGATCAGCTTCCAGGCGTGGGTGCCGACGACGCGCCGCGGCCAGGAGGTGGACCCGTTGCGCAGGCTTCCGGTGGCGGACGTCGCGCACCTGCGCCAGTCGACGAGCGACCTGAGCCCGCCGCAACCCCCGGTCCCGCTGCAGGCACCGGACGACGGCGCGGACACCGACCTGGAGGACGGCGCCCGCGAGTGGGGCGGACCCCACTACGCCGAGCTGCGCGAGCACCTGGCCTCGTTCGCGGGCGGGGCCACTACTGAGGGCGGCGTAGGTCGCGCCGACCTCGCCGAGGTGTTCAGCGCCGCACCCGAGGCGATCCGGCGGCCGGTGGACCTGCTCGGCCTGCTGGAGCTCGCGGACCACCAGGGCATGACCGAGACCGACCAGGTGACGGTCGTCGAGGCGATCCGGCCGGACGGCACCCGGCGGCGGTTCGCCTTCGGCGGCGTCACGGTGCGGACGGGGCCGGACGCCGAGCAGGGCACGAACCAGAGCACGAAGCTCGATACCGAGCAGGACACGATGCAGGACACGATGCAGGACGCGATGCAGGACACCAAGCTGGACACCGAACGACGTACGAAGGACTACGCCCATGAGTGAGACCGCCGTCGAGGAACACGTCGCAGAGACCGACGGCGAGGCATTGTCCGACGGCCAGGCGGAGACCGACGGCCAGGCGGAGTCCGACGGCGGGTTCATCGAGCCGGTGCCGATGGAGGAGGATCCGGAAGGCCTCTTCGCCGGCGACTCCGGGACGCTGGACGCCGCGGTGCGCCGGGTGCTGGTGCGGCTGCTGCGGGGCAGGTTCCTCGTCGCGGACCGCAACCGTGCCCAGTGGAAGGTCCTCCTGGAGAACCAGCAGCTGATCGAGTCCCGGCTGCACGACCTGTTCATCCACCTCGTCGTGGACCACGACCGGGGGATCGCGTACAAGAAGCAGGTCCGTCCCGCCGAGCTGGACGTCCCGATCCTGCTGAAGGACGACCCGTACACCCGCGCCGAGACGCTGGTCTTGGTCCACCTGCGCACGGTCTTCCAGCGGGAGCAGGGTGCGGGGGAGTCGTCGGCCCGGGTGGACGTCGAGGAGGTCGAGCAGACGGTGCTGACGTTCTTCGACCCCGACGACAAGAACCTGGCCGCACGGCAGACGGAGATCCGCACCGCCGTCCGGCGGCTGGAGAAGGAAGGGCTCATCGAGGAGGAGTCCGAGGGCCGGTTCCGCGTCACGCCGCTGGTCGAGATAGTGCTCAGCAACGAACGGCTCGGCGAGCTCCGGGAGTGGCTGCGTACGCAGAACGAGCAGAACCAGCAGAACCAGCAGAACCAGCAGAACCAGGAGAACCAGCGATGACGATGATCGACACCCTGTTCGGGATGATCCCGGCGGCGTCGACCGGGCAGCAGTGGGTCGCGCGCGACCTCCAGCTGGTCAACTGGGGCGGCTACGACGGTCACCATCAGGTGCGCCTGGCCGCGACGGCGACCCTGCTCTCCGGCGGTTCCGGCTCCGGCAAGTCGACGCTCATGGACGCCTACATCGCGCTCCTCATGCCGCACACCACGCCGTTCAACGGCGCGTCCAACGGCAGCGTCGTCGGGCGCCCGCGCGGCAAGGACCAGCGCAACATCCTGTCCTACGCGCGCGGCAAGATCGACGAGTCCCGGACCGACGACGGCACGCGTCAGCGGGTGTTGCGGGGCGACGGCCGGGACACGTGGTCGGCGATCGCGATGACGTGGGTGGACCAGTCCGGCACGAGCTTCACCGCCGTCCGCGCCTGGTACGTCCCGTCCGCCGCGCGCACCCTCGAAGAGGTGGTCCCGCTGCGCGCCACGTGCGACGGAGCCTTCGACCTGCGCGGCCTGGAGCGGGCCGCCGCCCAGCGGCTCGCCCGTCCGGAGGTCACCGCGGCCGGGCTGACGTGCTTCGACACCGACCGCGAGTTCACGGCGCGCCTGCACTCGACGCTCGGCATCGGCGCGTCCGGCGACGGCAACAAGGCGGTGGCGCTGCTCGGCCGCATCCAGGCCGGCCAGCAGATCACCACCGTCGACGCCCTCTACAAGGCGATGGTCCTCGAAGAACCCGAGACCCTGGCCAAGGCGGACGAGGTGGTCGAGCACTTCGACAAGCTCGCCGGCACCCGTGAGCAGATGATCACGGCCCGTCAGCAGGTCAACGCGCTCTCCCCGATCCGCGGCTACCATGCGGCCATCGCGGGTGCGGTCGAGCGGCTGCGGGTCATCGACGAGATCGGTTCCTTCGCCGACGCCGCGTCGCCCGCGGCGCTGTGGCGCAACGGACGGCGGCTCGGCCTGCTGCGCGCCGTCGAGCACGACCTCCAGACCGAGCACCGCGCGGCACTGGGACGGGCCGAGGAGACCAGGGTCCGGATCACCGCGGCGAAGTCCGAGCTGGACGGCGTGCTGGAGACCCTCCGCGCGTCGGGCGGCGACCGGCTGGCTACCGCGCAGCGCGAGCTGAAGGGCGTCGACTCGCGGCTCGCCGAGGTCGAGCGCGCCCGCGGCCGGCTGGACGACGCCCTGGGTGTGCTGGAAGCGGAGGCGGGCTCGGAGGCCGAGTTCTCGGCCGTGGCGGCGCGCGCAGGGGCGACCCTGGCCGACGTCGGCACGAAGAAGGCCGCACGCGACGCGTTCGGCGAGGCGATGTCGGCGCGGAACGCCGCGCGCGCCGAGCTGGCGGAGCTCGAGGCGGAACGGTCGGCGGCCGCCGAGCGGCGCGGCAACATCCCCGACCACCTGCACCGGGCGCGCGCCACGCTGGCCGAGGCCGCCGGGCTGACCCCCGAGGACCTGCCCTTCGTGGGCGAGCTGCTGGAGGTCCGCACCGAGTTCGAGCCCTGGCGCGGGGCGTTCAACCTCGCGCTGGGCGGCTTCGCGACCAAGATGCTCATCGACTCGGCGCGTATCCAGGCCTTCCGCAAGGCGATCGACGCCGTCCCGACGTCCACCCGGATCCGGTTCGAGGGCGTGCCCACCGGGATGCGCGACGAGCTGGGTCTCGACAAGCGGACCCTTCCCGGCCGCCTCGACGTCCGCGGCGGACCCTTCGCCGGCTGGCTCAAGCACGAGCTGGCGCAGCGCTTCGCCTACGTCTGTGTGGACACCCCGGGGCAGCTGGGGCAGCACAAGATGGCGATCACCCGGTCGGGTCAGCAGTCCGAGGGCCACCGTGGTGCGCACGGCGGAAACCTCAGGTCCAACGTGCTGGGCTTCACCAACGGCCGCGCGCTGGCCGACCTCGACGAACGCATCGGCCAGGCCCGTGAACGGCTCGCCGAGGCGGAACGCCGCGTGGCGGACGCCGACGCGCGCCTCAACCGGCACGACGACGAGCTCGCCGCGTACCGCACGGTCAGCGGCCTGACCTGGGACCAGGTCGACGTCGTCGCCGTCCGGGAGGAACGGTCCCGCTGGACGCAGGTCATCCACGAGGTCACCGCGGGCAACCCCGAGATCACGCGCCTGCGGGACCAGTCCGGCACGCTCGAGAAGCAGATCGACGTCCTCAACCAGGACCTCGGCAAGACGACGGCGCGCGCCGACGCGCTGGAGGCGCGCTGGACGGCCGTCACCGACGACGTCGACGCCGCACAGCAGGCGCTCGACGACGCCGAGGCGGCCGAGGTCGCCGTCGGGCCGGAGCAGGGTGCGTACCTCGACGCGCTGTTCCGGGCCGCCGACCTCGACGCCACGAGCGGTGGTGCGGCCGCCGCCGCGGCGCTCGAGGCGTTCGACGGCGCGCTGCGGCAGGCCACCGAACGGCTCAAGGCGGACCGGGAGGCCGCGCAGACCGCACTCGGCACGGCCCGGGACGCGCTGCGCCGGACCTTCGAGAACTTCCACGAGCGCTGGCACGACCCGAACCTCGGGACCGACCCGGAGGAGTCCTTCGGCGACTACGACCGGATCCTGACGGACCTGGAGACCAGCGGGCTCCACGAGCTCGAGACGGACTGGCGCAACAGCCTCCTGCGCCTGTCCGGGAACGACCTCACCGACCTGTACCGCGCGCTGGCCGGCTCGGTCCGCGAGATCAAGGAGCGGATCGGCCCGGTCAACGACATCCTCGCGAACCTCCCCTTCGCCGACGACGAGCACCGCCTGCGGATCGACGCGCGCGACAACCAGTCCAGCGTCGTCGGTGCGTTCCGCAAGGAGCTGCGCAACCTGCGCGAGTCGCTGACCCGCGAGGCGACGGACGCCGAGCGCGAGCGGCGGTACCTGCGGATGGCCAAGGTGATCGACCGGATCAGGCGGAACGCGCCCGACTTCGCCGACCTCGTCGACGTCCGGCGGCACGTGCGGCTCAGCGCCGAGAAGGTCGACCTGGACGGCAACCACGTGGCGCACTACGACGGCATCGGCGAGAAGTCGGGCGGCGAGTCCCAGGAGCTCGTCGCGTTCATCGTCGGCGCGGCCCTGCGCTACCAGCTCGGCGACGCCGGGGCGGAGCGTCCGCGGTACGCGCCGGTGTTCCTCGACGAGGCGCTCATCAAGGCCGACGCGCGGTTCACGGGGCGGGCCGTCGGCGCCTGGCGCGGGCTCGGCTTCCAGCTCATCATCGGTGCGCCCAACGACAAGTACAGCGCCCTGGAACCGCACGTCGACCTGAAGTACATAGTCCTCAAGGACGCCTCGGGGCGGTCGCGGACGAAGGCGGTGGCGGGCGTGGCCGAGCCTGCTGGTCGGCTGGTCACCGCCGGCGCCGACTGACCGGGTTCAGCAGGAGGCAGCGGTCAGCCCGCAGCGTCCTTCAGCATCGGCGGGCAGGTGCCGCCCGGCTCGGTCAGCAGCTCGTAGTGCCAGATCTCGTTCTCGTACACCTGGCACAGCCCGTAGTCGGTGCTGTGCTGGATCATCCAGTAGTCGGCCTCGGTCGGGCCGATGTCGACGGCCTTGCCGCCGATGTGCCTGGACTCCTCGGGCGTGGCGACCTCGCGGCGGGCGGCCTCCAGGCTGCCGTGCTTCCGGACCGCCGCGTCCAGCAGCTCCTGCTGGTAGGCGGGGCTGCGCCAGCCGCTCGTGATCCAGAAGTCGATGTCGTCGGCCGCCGCGTCGGCAGCGGCCTGGCGGACGGCGTCCGCGAGCGCCGGGTCGAGGCCCGTGATCGCGGGAAGGTCGTCGTCGAGCGTCGCCGCGCCGTCGGGTATCTCGCCGCCTTCCACGCCGGTCGGGCCGGACGCGGTGCTGCCCTGGTCCAGCGCGTCGTCGACCGCCTGGACGACCGGCGAGTCGACGCGGTCGAGCAGCGGGTAGACGCCGAAGAGGGCGGCCAGCAGCACTGCCGCCACCATGAGCACTGCCGGCGTCCGGCGGACACCCGGTCGACGGCGGGCGGGGGCGCCCGCGTGCGCGGGCGGCAGCTGCGCGGGCGGGAGCGGCGCCGGCGGGAGCTGGGTGAGGTCCTGTCGAGTCATGTCCCCAGCCCATCGCGGACGACGTTGCCAGGGCGTCTCCGTTTTTCGATATGCGCGCGATATACCGGGCACATGGACGGGCACATGGACGGGCACATGAACGGGCGCTGAGACGGGCGCCGGCACGGGCACGGCAACAAGCACGGTCACACCCGCGAAGCGGCCCCCGATGCGTGCATGACGGGCAGCTGGACCCTGACCCGGAGCCCGCCGTCCGCCCGGGCGGCGAGGGCGAGGGAGCCGCCGTGCGCCGTGGCGATGCTCCGGACGATCGCCAGCCCGAGGCCGACCCCCGCGTGGTCGCCGCGCACTCGTCCGGTGCCGCGCTGGAACGGTTCGGCGAGGGTCGAGACCAGCTGCGGTGTGAGCTGCTCTCCGGTGTTCTCGACGGTGAGCGCCACCGTTCCGGCGCGGACGCTGGTGGTGACCCAGACGCTCCCGTGCCCGGGGAGGTTGTGGACTATCGCGTTGTGGACGAGGTTGGTGGTCAGCTGCAGCAGGAGCGCGTACGAGCCGAGCGCTGGGGCGACGTCGCCGGAGGTCTCGATGGTGAGGCCGTGCTTCTCCGCCAGGGGCAGGAGGGTCTCCGTGGCTTCCTCCGCGATGAGGGACAGGTCCACGGGCTCCCGGGTGAAGGACCCCTGGTCGGCGCGGCTGAGCACGAGCAGCGCCTCCGTCAGGTCGATCGCCCGCGTGTTGACGTACCGGAGGCGGTCGATCAGCTCGTCGGCGTCGCGCGCCGGATCGTTGCCGGCGACCTCAAGAAGGGTTTGGGTGATCGCCAGCGGGGTGCGCAGCTCGTGGGAGGCGTTGGCGGCGAACCTCTGCTGTTCGGCGATGTGCGCCTCGAGCCGCGCCAGCATGGCGTCGAACGTGTCGGCCAGCTCGCGGAACTCGTCCTGGCGGCCCTCGAGCCGGATCGGGTGGGGGAGCGAACCGGTCGTGCGGCGGGCGGCGTGGGTGATGCGGCGCAGCGGGCTGAGCATGCGGCCGGCGAGGACCCACCCGCCCAGGAGCCCGAGCACCAGCAGCAACGCCAGCGCCGCCGTCGCCCGGGGGAAGAAGGCGCGCGCCAGGTCGCCCTGGTTGGGGATGAACGTCGATCCGAGCCCGCCGGGCGCGGAGCTCCCGGGGGTGTAGGTCTGCTCGGGAACGTAGCGCAGCAGGAACACCCACACGACGGCGAGCAGCAGGACGCCGGTGACCATGAGGAACCCGGCATAGCTGAGGGTGAGCTTGAGGCGGACGCTCATCCCGGGCGCCCTGGTGATGGGCTGCGCGTCCACGGGCCGCTCATCCATGGTCAGCGCCAGGTCCGGTGTCGATGCGGTAGCCGACCCCGGGCACCGTGGCGATGATCCAGGGTTCGCCGAGCCGCTTGCGCAGCGCCGAGACGGTGATCCGCACCGCGTTGGTGAACGGGTCGGCGTTCTCGTCCCAGGCCCGCTCCAGCAGCTCCTCGGCGCTGACGACGCCGCCCTCCGCGGCGACGAGCACCTCCAGGACCGCGAACTGCTTCCTGGTCAGCGCGACGTAGCGGCCGTCCCGGTAGACCTCGCGGCGGAACGGGTCCAGCCGGAGCCCCGCCAGCTCGCTGACCGGAGGCCTGGTGTGCCCGCGCCTGCGGTCGAGCGCCCGCAGCCGCAGCACGAGCTCGCGGAGCTCGAACGGCTTGGTGAGGTAGTCGTCGGCGCCGAGCTCGAACCCCGAGGCCTTGTCGTCGATCCGGTCGGCGGCGGTCAGCATCAGGATCGGGATGCCGCTGCCGGAGGCGACGATGTGCCTGGCGACCTCGTCACCGGACGGGCCGGGGATGTCGCGGTCGAGAACCGCGAGGTCGTAGGAGTTGACGCCGAGCAGCGCCAGGGCGGAGTCGCCGTCGCCGGCGATGTCGGCGGCGATGGCCTCCAGCCGCAGTCCGTCCCGGACGGCCTCGGCGAGGTAGGGCTCGTCCTCCACGATCAGCACGCGCATACCGGCAGCCTAGGTCGTGGGCGCCGTACGCGGCCGGGCGAGCCCGACGCCGTCGCGCCGAGGGCGCTGACGGCGTCGGGCGAGAAGCCTCCCCGCAGTACGTCCTAGCCGGCCGCCTGCAGCTGCGGGTACAGCCCAGACAGCGGACCGGACAGCGCCTGCTTGACCTGGCGGCTCGTGTCGTCCGCGAGGACCTCGGGCTCGCCGGCCTCCAGCCCGTCGTAGATCGCCGCGACGATGTCGCGCGGGTCCTCCTTCGGCACGTCGAGGGCGGCGATCATCGGCGTGTCCGTGTAGCCGAGGTGGGCGCCCAGCAGGTGGGTCTTCTGGTCCAGCAGCTCCACGCGCAGCGCGTTGCTGAACGACCAGAAGGCGGCCTTCGTCGCCGAGTAGGTGCCGACGCCGAGCCAGCTGAGCGCGGAGTGCACGTTGATGACGGCGCCGCCGTCGTTCCGGGCCAGGACCGGCGCGAACGCCTGGGTCACCGCGAGCTGCGCGAACACGTTCGTCTCGAACACCGAGCGGACGGCGTCCAGCGGCGTGCTCAGCACCGGCTGCCCGGAGTCGGAGATGCCCGCGTTGTTGATCAGGACCGTCGTGTCGGCGGCCTGCTCGGCCACGGCGGCCACCGAATCGGGGGAGTTGATGTCGAGGGCGAGCGGTACGACGCGCTCGTCGGACCACTCCCGCGGCGTGCGGGCGGTGGCGTAGACCTTGGCGGCGCCGCGCTGGAGGGCCTCGGCGACGAATGCGCGGCCGAGGCCGCCGTTCGCGCCGGTGACCAGGACCACTGCGTTCTTGAGGGTAGTCATCGTGACGAGCTCGCTTCCATGAGGTTGTCGTGCGAGGTGGGTAGGGAGGAGACGGGTAGGGCGGGGACCACATCGGGCGCGGACGCCCGGGAGCGGACAGCGAGGAGGGCCGCGAGCGTGAGCGCGACGACCGTCGCGCTGCCCGCGACCAGCGCGCTCTGCAGGTCGACGGCGGTGCCCAGGGCGCCCACTCCGAGCGCGACCACCGCCTGGACGAGGTAGGCGACCAGGTAGGCCGACGACGTCGTCGCGGCCCGGTGCTCGGCCGGCGCGCTCTGCGTGACGAGCGTGATGCCGCCGGAGAAGAGGAGGCTGTAGCCGGCGCCGCCGACCAGCGAGTACAGGACGAGGAACGGCATCGAGTGAGTGGCTCCTGCGGTGATCATCAGCGCCTGCCCGGCCACCGCGGCGAGTGCGCCGAGGCGGAGCGCCGTGGCGGCCCTGAGCCTTCCTGCGAGGAGTGCGACGACGCCGATCGCCGCGGCGGAGATCGCCAGCACCACGCCGTTGACGAAGGCGTCGTCGGAGCGCACGGTGTCGCGCGCGAACTGGGCGCCGACGCCGAGGAAGATCGCGCCGAGCGCATAGGCGGCGGACACACCGAACGTTCCCGCCAGGAACGGCATCCGACGTTGTGGCACGGCCAGCCGGCGCGGGCGCCACCGGCCCGCGGTGGTGCGTGCGCCGCCGGACAGGGAGCCGGGCAGGAACCAGACGGCGAGCACCGCGACGACGACGCCCGCGAGCAGGACGCCGTAGGCGGAGTGCAGCGGGCTGGGCCCGAACTGCACCGTCGCGCCGCCGACGAGCAGGGCCGTGATGATGCCCACCGAGCTCGCCCCGGCGGTGATGGCGCCGGTGCGGTCGCGGACGCCGTCGCGCCCCGCGGACGCGATGACGCTCGTCGCGGGGCCGAGGCTGAGCCCCACCCCGACGCCCATGAGCGCGCGGCCGGTGAGCAGCAGCGCCAGGTTCGGCGCGAGCAGGAAGGTGAGGGCGCCGAGCCCCAGGAAGCCGAGGCCGGCGAGGATCGCGTTCCGGCTGCCCACCGTCTCCGCGAACCCGCCGAGCAGGAGCAGCGTGCCGATCAGCGCGACGGGGTAGGCGGCGAACACCGTGGTCGTGACGGCGGTCGTCAGGTGCCACTCGGCCGCGTACGCCGGGTAGACGAGCGTCGGCGCGGCCGAGGCCCAGAGTGCGAGGGCCACGGCTGATGCCGCGGCCCAGCGACTGCCCCGCGGCGCCCAGGTGAAGGCCATGGGAGCTCCCGTCTGAGTTGGAGTCTGAGTTGGGAATGCCAACCTAGCAAGGCTAAGTTTGAATCGGCAACTCAGGTTGGTAAGATGTGGGCATGAGCACAACGCCCCGCGAACGAAATGCCCGCTGCTCCGTGGCCCGGAGCCTGGAGGTGCTGGGGGAGAAGTGGACGCTGCTCGTCGTCCGGGAGGCCTTCTTCGGGGTGACGCGGTTCGCGGACTTCCGCGCGCGGCTGGGGGTCGCTCCCGACGTGCTGACCGCCCGGCTGGAGACTCTGGTCGAGGGCGGGGTGCTGACGCGCCGGCCGTACCGGGACGAGGGGCAGCGGCAGCGCGAGGAGTACGTGCTCACCGAGGCGGGGGCGGAGCTCAAGACCGTCCTGGCGGCGTTCGTCGCGTGGGGCGACGTGCACCGGCCCTCGGGTTTCGGGCCGTCGATCGCCTACGTCGACCGGGAGACGGAGGCGCCCGTGCGCCTCGCCTTCGTGGCCGACGACGGGCGGGAGCTCGCGCCGGAGGACGTCGACGTCGTGGCCGGGCCGGGGGCGCTGGTGGCCACCGCTGGTTGAGCTTGGCGAGCCTCCGGTCAGCCCGCCTGGGTGGTGTGCAGGGTCGCGTAGCGGCCGCCGCGCGCGACGAGCTGGTCGTGCGTTCCCTGCTCCACGATCCGGCCGTGCTCCAGCACGACTATCCGGTCGGCCTGGCGGATCGTCGACAGGCGGTGGGCGACCACCAGCGCGCGGGCGATCGCTATGCGCTGCCGCTGCCCGCCCGAGAGCCGGGCACCGCGTTCGCCGACGACGGTGTCCCATCCCTGTGGCTGGGCCTGGACGAAGTCCAGGGCGTTGGCGTCCCGCAGTGCGGCGCGGACGACGTCGTCCGACGCGTCCGGGAGACCGTAGGTGACGTTCTCGCGGATGGTGCCCTCGAACAGCACCGACTGCTGCGGCACCACCGAGACGTGCCGACGCACCGTGCGCAGGTCGAGCTCCTGCGCGTCGACGCCGTCGACCAGCACCTGGCCCGACGTCGGGCGGATGAAGCCCACCCCCTTGAGTGCTGGATATTTGTGGCTCCAGGAGCGGAAATCCCACAAATAGCCAGCACTCAACGGTGCCCGTGTGGCTAGCGGGTCATCAGGTTGTACTGGGCTGTCACCTCGCGGGGGGTGATCGCGCGGTCCAGGAGCTGGATGGTGTCCATCGTGCAGTTGCAGGGGTTCCGCTCCTGCGTGTCCTGCGGGAAGCTGCCGCCGATCTTGATCCCGCGGGGCGTCGTCGCCGAGGCGCCGGAACCGTCCACCTGCCACGGGTCGCCGTCGTCCACGTAGAAGCCCGGGACGCGCTCGCCGTTGCGGTACAGGGCCATTCGCCCGGTCGTGTAGTCGAACGTCGCGGCCAGGTGCACCCACTCGTCCTGCGGCAGGAGGATGCGCCAGTCCTCGTGCGCGGCGAAGGTCTGCGACTCGCCGCCGTCGAGCCGCCGGCCGAGCGCGACGAGCCGCAGCTCGCCGTCCACCTCGATGATCTCCAGGAGGGCGCGCACGGCGTGCCCGTCGGAGTCGCCGCTCAGCACGCCCGCCAGGCCGACGGCGCCGTACAGGTCGTCGGGGTCGGCAGTGGTGGTGTTCGGGCTCGGGTTCTGGCCGGTCATCCGGACCCAGCCCATCACCGTCATCCCGTCCACGCCGCTCAGGGCCGACAGGGTGTCCACCCCGTCGGCGTCGTACACGCCCGCCTTCCAGTCGTCGTTGCCCGCCGCCAGCGGGTCCACCTGGCCGAGCTGTATCGAGTTGTTGCTCCCCGGGTAGGCGCCGTCGGCGACGCGCATCTCCTCGCCGCCGTTGATGAGGTTCAGGTACGTGCGGGACGCGCCGCGGTCGATCTCCACCGCGCCGTCCTGCTGGAACGGGTGCTCGAAGTCGTAGAAGCTCACCACGTTCCCTCTCAGGGAGCGGGGGACCTCCTGCGGCACCGGAGCGCGCACCGTGTCGACGACCTTCCAGATCTTCCCGTTCGCCTTGGCTATCAGGTACAGGTCGCCCGCCCTGTCGCGGCCCATCCGCAGGTCGGCCCGCTCGTCGCCCGTGAAGTCGGGCATCCGCTTGCGCGTGCCGTCGGTGTCGTAGAGCGCGAGCTCGTACATCTGCGCCTCGGGGCCGCCGCGCCGCATCCGCGACTCCTCGGCGTAGAACACCCGCCCCTCGACCAGGTCCGTGAACAGGTACTTGCCGCTCAGCGCCGGCAGGTCGCGCCCGCGGTAGACGAACCCGCCGCTGATCGCGTAGCCGCTGTCCGACGTGCACGGCCAGCCGGGCGGCGGGTCGTGGTCGTAGGCGACGACCGGATACGTGAAGCCGAGGTCGGCGTCGTTCTCCGGGAGCGGGTAGAGGTTGCAGCGGTCGGCCGGGTCGAAGACGTACTTCCCCTCGCGGTCGCCCCAGCCGAAGTTGTCGCCGGCCTGGACGTCGTAGACCGCCTCGATCGCGTGCTCGCCGATATGGCCGAGGAACATGCGCGGCTCACCCCGCCGGCCCTGGTCCCAGCTGAACCGGTGCGGGTCGCGCATGCCGACGGCGTAGATCTCGCCCAGCGCGCCGGCCGTCCCCACGAACGGGTTCGACGGCGGGATGCCGTACGTCCCGCCCGGCCCGTCGGTGCCCGCCGGGTCGATGCGGAGGATCTTGCCCGCCGGCGTCCCCATGTCCTGCGGGATACCCGTGCCCACGCCCCGGCCGCCGTCGCCCACGGCGAGGTAGAGCAGGCCGTAGTCCTCGCTGCCGGGCCGCGCCGTCGGGTTGAAGTCGATCTGCTGGATCGCGTGGACCTGCCCCGCGAAGCCGAGGCGCAGCACCTCGCGACTCGTCCCCGAGAACGTGTCGGACGCCGGGTCGTCGGCCACCCACTCGGTCACCACCGAGTGCAGGAAGGTGGGAGTCTGCGGCGGGTAGGTGGTGGGGTCGGACGGCGGCCCCGCGTTGCCCGGACGCTCGGTGTGCACCGTGTAGAACGTGCCGTTGTCCTCGAAGTCCGGATGGAACGTCGCGAACCCGAACCCGCTGCCCATGCCGCGTCCCGAGAAGAACTCCGGCGCGAACTCGGCCGCCACGTCCAGGTAGACCTGCGGCTCGCCGTCCTCCACGAAGTACAGCGGGCCGTTCAGGTCGGGCACATAGGTGCGGCCCGAACCGTCGGGCAGCTCGCCCAGGCCGTTGATCCGTGCGTGCCGCATGAGGCGGCGGTCGATCGGGGCGGGGATCGGCTCGGTCTTGGGGAACTGGGCGTACTCCTGAAGGACCAGGCCCAGCGTGGACTGGATCTCCTCGGGGGCCGGGTCGGTGATCGGGCCCGGTTCGGCCGCCGCGGTCGCCGTCGTCATGGACGCCGTGGTCAGCCCGGCCAGCGCGGTAGCGGTGATCGCCATCGCGGCCGCGGCCGACCGCCATCGTCTCCTGCTCGTGGTGCCTCTGCTCATGGTGCCTCCTGAATGTCGTCGTCATTGCGGAGTGCGTCTGTTGGTCGAGCGTGTCGAGACCTACCGGCAGAACGGCTGCGCCCCGGCCGCGCTGAGGATGCCGCCCACCACGTGCGTCTCGAACGACTCGGCGCCCGCGAGCGCCGAGTCCTCCGTCCAGGCGGCGGGGTCGTGGCCGAGCGTGGTGACCCACGCGCGACCGCCGTCGTAGTACTGGCACCACGAGACCGGGTGGTCGCCCGCGTGCCCGGGGTGGCCGTTGAACCCGGTGTGGTCGCCGATGGTCGCGGTGTCCACCTCGGCGAGGAACCGCACACCCGTGGGGAACGGTTCGAGGTGGTACCACTCGTCGCGGAAGTCCCACCGTCGGGGCAGGTCGCGCGTCGAGGCGTCGCGGCGGCTGGTCGTGACGACCTGCCCGTCGCGGTGCGGCCCGTGGTCGTAGAAGTTGGCTCCGCCGAGCAGCCCCTGGAACCACGGCCAGTGGTACATCGCGCCGAGCGTGTTGTGGATCGCGACGAAGCCGCCGCCCGACCGGACGTACTGCAGCAGCGCGGTCTGGGACGCGTCGTCGAGCATGGTGCGGGAGTTGCTGAGGAAGACGACGGCGTCGTACGGCGCGAGCTTGGCGGGGGCGTCGAGCTGGCGCACGTCCTCCGTCCAGTCGACCTCGAACCCGTGCTCCTGCCCCCACCGGACGACGGCGTTCTGTGCCACGTGCGCGGACGTGAGCGGCGGGTTCATGCCGGGAGGCAGCAGCGGCCCGAGGTGGGCGTGCCGGGAGCTGCCGGTCGCGGTGAGGACGAGCACGCGCACGACGCCGTCGTCGTCGCGCGGCAGGTCCCAGTCGTTGTAGCAGTCCGGGTCGGTGCCCCGGCAGACGCCGTAGTCGGCGAGCTTGTCCTGGTAGGTGTTCTGGTGCTGGGGCGCGGCAGCCGGTGTCAGCGCTGTCGGTGCGGGCGCCGCGAGGCGCAGGCCGGCGAGCAGGGCGGCGAGGATCGCGAGACCGAGCACCACCTGCCCCGCTCCGCCGAGAGACTTTCCGAGCATGTTCCTGAACGACATGACGTTCTCCTTTGAACGGCAATCAGTCAGCCCTGCTTCGTTGAGTGCTGGCTATTTGCGGGAAGTCGGGCCTCGATCCAACAAATAGCCAGCACTCAACGAAGCCAGGGAGTGGGTTAGGGGGCCTCCTTCGGGCGGCCGCCCAGGTAGAGCTGGGCCAGGCGCGGGTCGGCCAGGAGATCCGGGGCCGGGCCCGTGATGTGGACGCGGCCCAGGTCGAGCACGCAGCCGACGTCGGCCGCCTCCAGCGCCCGGCGCGCGTTCTGCTCGACCAGGAGCACCGCCGTACCGGCGTCGCGCATGCGCTGCACCTGCTCGAACACGATGGCCGTCGCCTTGGGGTCCAGCCCCATCGACGGCTCGTCGAGCAGCACGACCTTGGGCCGCACCATGAGCGAGCGGGCGAACTCGACCTGCTTCTGCTGCCCGCCCGAGAGCGCACCCGCCAGCGCCGACCACCGCTCGCCGACCAGCGGGAAGAGCCCAGTGACGAAGTCGGTGCGCTCGGCGACCAGCGCCTTGTCGCGCACCGTGTAGGCGCCGAGCAGCACGTTCTCCGCGACCGTCATCTCGGGGAACACGCTGTGCCCCTGCGGCACGTGGGACAGCCCGGCGGCCAGCAGCTGCTGCGGGGTGCGTCCGGTGACGTCGACGCCGTCGACCACCACGTGCCCGGAGCGCGGCCTGAGCATGCCGCTGGCGACCTTGAGCACCGTCGACTTGCCGGCGCCGTTCGGCCCGACGAGGCAGACCACGCTGCCCGGCGCGACCGTCACGGACAGCCCGCGCAGCACGAGCGCGGCGCGGCCGTAGCCCGCCTCGACGTCGGTCAGGCGCAGGAGGGGTTCGACGGCGGCCGGGCCGGCCGGCTCGACCGCGGGCGCGGGTGCCTGTTCAGACGCCAAGGTATGCCTCCAGGACCAAGGGGTCGTCCTGCACGACGGCGGGGGTGCCCTGCGCGATCGGCCGCCCCCTGTCGAACACGACCACGTGGTCGCTCAGACCCATGACGAGCTCCATGTTGTGCTCCACGATGACGAAGGTGCGGCCCTCGGCGTTGAGCTCCCGCACCAGGTCGGCGATGCGGTCCACGAGCGCGGGGTTCACGCCGCCCGCGGGCTCGTCGAGCATGATCGTGCGCGGGTCGCCCATGAGCACCCCGGCGAGCTCGAGCAGCTTCTGCTGGCCGTAGGAGATGTCGCGCGCCTCGGCGTGCTCCAGGTGGTCGATGCCGACGCGCGCCAGCAGCTCGCGCGCCCGCCCGACGTCGGCGGGGTTGCGCGACCCGCGCAGCCGCTGCAGCAGCCCGTGCGGCTGCACCGCGACCAGCATGTTCTCCAGCACGGTGAGCCGGGGGAAGATCCGGCAGAGCTGGAAGCTCCGGCCGATCCCGGACCGGGCGATCCGGTGCGGCGGCAGCCCCGTCACGTCCTTGCCCTGGTAAGTGACGGTGCCGGAGTCGGGTTTGATCATGCCGGTGACGCAGTTGAAGAACGTCGTCTTGCCCGAGCCGTTGGGGCCGATCAGAGCGTTGATCTTCCCCTCGTGAAAGTCCACGGACGCGCCGTCGACCGCCCGGACGCCGCCGAACGACTTGGTCAGGTCCTGCGTGGTCACCGAACCCAGGGACTCGCTCATCGGGCCGCCTCCTCGCGCTGCTTCGCCAGGTCCTCGGCGCTCACCTCGCGGATCGAAGCCGCCCCGCGCCGCCGGTTCAGGCCGGAGGTCAGGGCCGGGATGACGCCGTCCGGCATGAACAGGACGACCAGGCCGAGCAGGACGCCCGTGGCCACCAGGTGGAACTGCGTGTCGCCGTACTGGGACTTGAACACCTCTACCGCGTACCCCACGACGACGGCGCCGAGCAGCGGCCCGAAGAGGCTGCGCACCCCGCCGAGCAGCGACATGAGCACCATGTACGTGCCCACCAGGATCGAGAACTGGAAGATCGGGTCCAGGTAGCCGAACCACAGCGCGTACAGGCCGCCGCCCAGCGCGGTGAAGAACGCGCTCACCACGAGCGCCGTCAGCTTGTACGCGAACGTGGGCACGCCCAGCGCCTGTGCCTTGTCCTCGTCCTCGCGGATCGCCTTGAGCCCGGCCCCGAGCCGGGACCGCTCGATCGCCCACCACGTGAGCAGCGCGAGGGCGAGCAGCACGGCGTGCAGGTAGAAGAACCGCTCGTGCTGCTCGGGCCGCAGCACCTCGGTGCCGAACGGCCGCGGCACCCGCAGCCCGTTCGAGCCGCCGGTGAACGTGTGCCAGCTCTGGAAGGTGAGCTGCAGGATCAGCACCAGCGCTATCGATGCGATGACGAACGACGCGCCCCGCACACGCAGTGACGCGATGCCCACGGGGACCGCTATGACGGCGACGATCAGACCGCCTACGAGCAGCGCGAGCCACGGGTCCATCCCGGTACGGAGGATGAGCAGCGCCGTCGCGTAGCCGCCGAGGCCCGAGTAGGCGGCGTGGCCCAGCGAGATGTACCCGGTGAACCCGCCCACGAGGTTCCAGGACGTCGCGAGCACCGCGTAGCTGAGGATCACGACGCCGACGGACAGGATGAACGGGTCGGGGGCGAGGGACGGGAACAGGAGCACCACCGCCACGAGGGCGAGCAGGGCGGCGATCCGAAGGAACCTAGAAGCGTTGGGCAAGGCGACCTCCGAAGAATCCCTGCGGACGGATCATGAGGGTCACGAACAGGGCCAGGTAGAAGACGGTCTGCGCCCACGTGGTGCCGAGCGGCACCTGCAGCAGGCTCGCGGCCACGCCGAGCAGGAGGGCCGCGATCGCGGCCCCTGGGATGCTGCCCAGCCCGCCGACGACGATGATCGCCATCAGCGGACCGATCCAGTGCCAGTGCAGCGACGGGTAGATCGTGTAGTCGAGCGCGAGCGCCGTCCCGCCGATCGCCGCCGTCGCGAGCCCCAGCCCGAAGCCGAGGCCCGCCACGCGGTCGGTGTCGATGCCGACGAGCCGCGCCGCCTCGGGGTGCTGGGTGGTCGCGCGCAGGGCCCGGCCGAAGGAGGTCTTGCGCAGGATGACGAACAGCGCCCCGAGCGAGAGAGCCGCCAGCGCGAACGCGATCAGCTTGACGACGGCGATGCTGACGCCGAACACCTCGATGCTCGTGCCCGAGTACGGGAGCTGGACGCGCCGCTGCGTGCCGGTCCAGACGAACCCGAGCAGGCCCTCGATGGTCAGCGCCACGGCGAACGTCAGCAGCACCGACATCGTGGTGAGACTGATGGGCCGCAGCCGGGACACGAGGAACCGCTGCATCCCGTACCCGACCACGAAGAACAGCGGCACCGTGATGACCAGCGACAGCAGCGGGTCGAGCCCGGAGGTCTCGTGGAAGTACCAGGCGAGGTAGGCGCTAAGGATCAAGAACGCCGAGTGCGCGATCATGACCACCCGCATGACGCCGAAGTACAGCGTCAGGCCCGCCGCCAGGAGGGCGTAGAGCCCGCCCAGCAGGATGCCCAGCACCAGGCTCTGCGCGAACAGGGCACCGGTCATGCGATCACCACTCGGGCTTCGGGTGGACGAGGTCGGCTTCCTTGACGTCGTCGGGCAGCACGATCTTGATCTCGCCGTCGACGTACTGCTGGATCAGATGTGCGCTCTGCGGGCGGCCCTGCGCGTCCCAGCTCAGCGGGCCGACGACGGTCTCGACCTCGTTCCCGTGGAGCCAGTCGATGAGCTGCTGCTGGCACTCGGGCGACGGGTCGGCGCAACCCACGGCCTCGACCGCCGCGGCGACGACCTGCCCGGTGGTCCAGGCGTTCGCCTCGTCCTCGGCGGGCGGGGCGTCGTGCTCGGCCGTGTACGCCTCGACGAACTCCTCGTTCGAGGGGTAGGGCGCCGTCGTCGTGTAGCCGGTGGGCGCGAGGATGCCCTCGGTCTTGTCGCCGATCGCGGCGGGGAACTCGGCGTTCGTGGGGGCCCCGGAGATCGCCGCCATGTCGGGCTGGTAGCCCTGCTGCTGCAGCGCGACGACGAGGTTGACGCCGTCCTGGTACTGCGACCCGACGACGAGCAGGTCCGCCTCGGAGTCCGCGATCTTCGCCGCGATGCCGCTGAAGTCCGTGGTGTTCGGCGGGTAGACCTCGTCCTCGACCACCTCGATGCCCTCGGCGGCGAGCTTGTCCCGCAGGCCGTAGGCGGTGCCCTGGGCGAACGGGTCGTCCATGGAGGCGACGGCGACGGTCTGGGGCCGCTCGTCCTCGGGCAGGGCCAGGATGTACTCGGCGAGGTGGTCGTAGTGGTCGTCGGCGATGGCCGGCGCCGCGTAGAAGAGGTTGTCGAACCCCTGCTCGAACACCTCGGCGGCGGCCCCGGCGGGTTCCACGAAGAGGAACCCGTAGTCCTGCGCCACCTGGGCGGCGGGAATCACGAGCCGGGTCGAGAACGGCCCGAAGACGAGGTCGACGCCGTCCTGGTTGATCAGCCGCTCGTAGTCCGAGGCGACCCGGTCCGCGTTGGACTGGTCGTCGACGATGATCAGCTCCACCTGGCGGCCCAGCAGCCCGCCGTTCTCGTTCACGTGCGCCGCCCAGGCCTCGTAGCCGCGCTGCACGCCCTTGCCGGGTTCCGCGAAGTCCCCGGTCAGCGGCAGCGAGACGCCGATGACATCGGGTCGTCGGGGCCGGCGGACCCGTCGCCCTGGCTACCGCCCCCGTTAGGGCTGGCCAGACAGGCGGACAGGGTCATCGTCGTGGTCGCGGCGATAGCCGCTACCGTCAGGCGTCGGGTTGCTCTCATGGTCCACTCCCTTGTGGCAAGCGCTTCCGTAACCGCTTACGGCACTCTAGGAACTGGGACGCTGGGTGACAAGGGGTTTGGCACCGTCCATTACGTATCCCGTTCATCACGTATCGCAGTACCCGTGCCTACATCTGGCGAGGAGATCTGATGCGGAAGCACACCGCCGGGCTGCGCCTGGTCGACGTCGCCGAGCAGGCCGGCGTGTCCATCGCCACCGCGTCGCGCGCGCTGTCCGGTGCGGCAGGCGTGTCCGAGGCGCTGGCCGAGCGGGTGCGGGCCGTGGCGCGCGACCTGGGCTACGTCGCGAACGTGCACGCGCGGTCGCTCGCGAGCGGTGCGAGCCCCGGCGTCGGGCTCGTGGTGCACGAGATCGGCGACCCGTACTTCGCCGAGATCGCCAGCGGCGTGCTGGAGGTCGCCGGCACGCACGGCCGCATGGTGCAGATCTGTCACACGGGCCGCGACCCGTATGCGGAGGTGGCGCAGCTGCGGGCACTCGTCAACGCCCGCGTCGGGATCATCGTCGTGGCGGGGTCCGGGCACCTCGACCGTGACGTGCAGGTACGGATGAAGGCGGAGGTGCAGGGTTTCGAGGCCGCCGGCGGGCGGGTCGCCGTCATCGGCAGGCATCCGCACCTGGGCGTCGACGCCGTGGTGCCGGCCAACGTCGAGGGCGGCCGGGCGATCGCCGGGCACCTGCTCGGGCTCGGGCACCGCCGCATCGGCATCGCGGCCGGCTCACGCAGGCTCGCCACCATGGCCGACCGCCTCGACGGCGTCTCGCGTGCGCTGGGCGAGCACGGGCTGACGCTCGACGACCTGCCGCTGGTCGAGGCGGAGTTCACGCTCGACGGCGGCAAGGAGGCCGCCCGCCGCATCCTCGACGAGCACCCGGACGTCACGGCGATCCTCGCGCTCAACGACGACATGGCGGTCGGCGTGCTCTCGGTGCTGGGGGAGCGCGGCGTGGCGGTCCCCGGCGACGTGTCGGTGACGGGGTTCGACGACGTCACGGTGGCCGGGCACCTGTCGCCCGCCCTGACGACGGTGCGCCTGCCGATGAAGGACATGGGACGTCAGGCGCTCGAGCTCGCGCTCCTGCCGCGGGCCGCGCGTCCTCGCCGTCGGACCGCGGAGCAGGAGCTCATGGTGCGGGCCTCGACGGCGCGGGCGCGGGGGTGAGGCTCGGGTAGACACCACGAATTCGGAGTCGGTTGCTGAGCGTAGACGTTGTCTACCGAGAGCAACCGACCCCGAATTCGTGATGTCACCCCCGGACGGTACGGGGCGACCTGACGGGGAGCAGGGCGGGGGAGGGCTCGCCGGTCGTCAGCCAGTGGGTGAGGGTGTCGTGGAACAGGTCGGGGTCCTCGACGTCCCAGACGTGGTGCATTCCCGGCGCTAGCCGTGCGAAGGCGTGGGGCACGCGGGAGGTCACCTCGTCCAGCGCGTCTCGGATGACGCGGGGCTCCTTCTCGCCGACGATCGCGAGGACCGGGCCGGTGAACCGGCGGAGGCCGTCGAGGTCGCCGGCCGGGACGCCGTCGTAGATCTCCGGGACCATCCGGCGAATCGAGGTGCGGTCGATTCCGAGCCCAGTCCTGACGAAATGGTCGACCGAGTCCGGTGGCAGGCGGTACACCCTGGCCATCGTCTTCCAGTACCCGGGGAGGGCGAAGAGGCGCATCTGCGCCAGCCCGGCCCGGCGGGCGAACCCGCGCACACCCTGCAGGATCGCCCCGGTCACGAAGACGCTCCGGATCACGTCCGGGTGGCGCGCCGCGAGCGCGGTACCGACGACGCCGCCGAGCGACAGCCCGACCACGTGGGCCCGCCCGCCGTGGCCGCGCTCGCGGACGAGATCGGCGAGCTCGTCCGCCGTCGTCGAGAGGTCGGTCCAGGGATGCCCAGCCGACGCGCCGAACCCGGGCAGGTCCGGGACGAGGGAGTGGTGGTCGGGGAGCGCCTTGGCCTGCTCGGTCCACGACCAGCCGGCGACGCTGCCGCCGTGCAGGAACAGCACCGACTCGTCCGCGTCGGGGTGGTGCTCGGTGAGCTGGATCTTCGAGGGGCTGTTCGCAGAGCTGTTCACAGGGCGGCCTCCAGCTCGTCGAGCCACGTGAGCTCGGCCTGGACCTCGAGGATCCCCTTGCGCAGCGTCGCCGACCGGAGCCGGGCGGACAGGTCGCCGTCCACCACCGGGAGGTTCTCCAGCGTGGCGAGCAGACGACGCGCCGCGTTCCGGCGCTCCGCGAGGAGCGCCTGGACCAGCTCGGGGTCCTCCTCCCGCCCGACGAAGAAGAGCTTGCCCAGGAACGGCTCGCGGGGCTTCTCGTCGGGCAGCGGGGACCGCAGCCACTCGGTGAGCCTGGCGCGGCCGCCGTCGGTGAGCCGGTGCTCGCGGCGGTCGGGCTTGCCCGCCTGCGGCACGACGCGGACGTCGACCAGACCGTCCTGCTCGAGGCGGGCAAGCGTGCGGTAGATCTGCGACTGGTCGGCGGACCAGAAGTGGGCGACGGTGCCGTCGAAGGCTTTCTTGAGGTCGTAGCCGGTCATGGGGCGCAGGTCGAGGAGACCGAGGATCAGGGCGTCGAGTGCCATGCCACATACTCTACATCACATATATGGGACTGTGCATATATGGACGCCTCGACCGCGCCGCCGGACAGGCGAGCGGTCACGCGACCTTGGGGCCGCAGCGCATGCCGATGTAGACGCAGGCCGTACCGTCCGGCAGCGTGGAGAAGACGACGGGGATGTAGTCCTCGCTGAACGCCGCGCCCACGCCCGTGCCGGCGAACACGTTCTCCGTCACGGGCACCAGGTCGCACTCCAAGGGCTCCGAGAAGTCCTTCATCCCGCCGACGAACTCGTACACCAGGTGCCCCGCGCCGTCCCGCTCGGTCACGGTGATGACCACGCCCTCGCGCTGGTACGTCCCCACGAGTGGCGTGTAGTCCACCGCGGGCGGGTCGGCCGGCGGTGCGAAGGGTTCCGGCATCGTCACGCCGGCCAGCTCGGCGAGGAGCTCCCGGTAGAGCGCCGCGTACAGCTCGCGCGCGCCGCCGCCGTTGGTCAGCAGCGCTACCGCGACGCCCGCCGACGGCACGACCCTCAGGTAGCCGTACTGCCCGATCGAGGCGCCGTCGTGCCCGTAGCCCTGGATGCCGTTCCAGTCGTACAGGGTCCAGCCCAGGCCCCAGCCGTCCGCGCTGACCGTCCACTTGTCGGGGGAGTCCACGACCCTGCGCTGCATCAGCGCGACCGTCTCCGCGGCGAGCACCCGCGTGCCGTCGTGCGCCACACCGCCCGCGAGGTGCAGCTGCGCGAGCCTGGCGAGGTCGCCGGCGCTCGCGATGACCCGGCCGTACGGTCCGGCAGAGCGCGGCATCAGGTCCCAGGACGGTGCCGGGTCCGGGTCCTGGCCGGCCTCGCCCAGGTGACCCATCGCCGCACGGAACCGGAGCGCCTCCTCGGGCAGCGTCATGGTGTGCGTGAGGCTGAGCGGGGTCAGGAGCAGATCCTTGAGCGCCTCGTCCCAGACCTTGCCGGTCACCACCTCGATGATGCGGCCGAGCACGTTGTAGCCGACGCTGCTGTACGAGATGACCGTGCCCGGCGGGCAGTCGAGCGCCACGTCCTTCGCCGCCTCGACGTACTTGGCCAGGCAGTCGTCGCCGCGGCCGCTGTCGTGGTTGAAGTCGCAGGTCAGGCCGCTCGTGTGGCTGAGCAGCTGACGCGTGGTGATCGCCTTGGTCGCCTCGGCGTCGGCCACCGAGAACTCCGGGAGCACCTCGACGACGGGAGCGTCCAGGTCCAGCTCGCCGGCCTCGACGAGCCGCATGATCGCGGTGGCCGTGTAGACCTTGGCGATCGAGCCCATCTGGAAGACCGAGTCGGTAGTGGCCTCGACGCCGGTCCCGCGGTGCAGCACGCCGCTGGCCAGCTCGTGGACCGTCCCGTCGACGAGGAGTGCCAAGGACGCGCCGGGGACGTGGTGCTCGGCGCGCAGCTCGTCGAGGCGGGCCTGCCAGTGGGCGAGGTTCACGGTCATGTCATTTCTCCTTGGATGCGTACGGTGTTCCGCTGATGCGAACACTGTACGCACAGCGGAACACTGTACGCAAGACGCGTACGGTGTGCGCTAGCCTGAGGTCGAAGAGACGTGACGAGAGGAAGTGGGCTGCATGCCGGTCGACCCCAAGGTGCCCGGATCGGTGTGGACCCGTCCGAGCCGCCCGCAGC
Organism: Promicromonospora alba; assembly: GCF_042654905.1. NCBI lineage: Bacteria > Bacillati > Actinomycetota > Actinomycetes > Micrococcales > Promicromonosporaceae > Promicromonospora > Promicromonospora alba. The sequence goes on along the minus strand of NZ_JBHSFI010000001.1, from coordinate 634,834 downwards.
GGGAACAGCTGACGCGCGAGCAGATAGTGGCCGCCACGATCGAGATGCTCGATGCCGAGGGTGTCGGGGCGCTCAGCATGCGCAAGCTCGGCACGCGCCTGGATGCCGCCGCGACGTCGCTCTACCGGCACGTGGCCAACAAGGACGAGCTGATGGAGCTCGTCGTGGACGACATCTACGGCGAGCTGGAGATCCCGGCGGCCGAGGGTGCTGCGGACTGGCGTGTCGCCGTCGCGCGCGCCGCGGCCGACCTGCGGGCGATGGCCCTGCGGCATCCCTGGATCGCCCCCGAGCTCGGTCAGGCCGGCCTGACCCACGTCGGCCCCCACACCATGCGGGTGTCGTCGGAGCTGCTGGCGCTGTTCGAGGCAGCCGGCTTCCCGGCGCAGGAGAAGGACCAGGCGATGGGGACGCTGATGGCCTACGTCATCGGCATCGTGACCTCGGAGGCCGCGTACCTCTCGCTGATCGCCCGCAGCGGCAGGACGGAGCGCGAGTGGGTGGCGGACCAGCGCCCCCGCTTCGACGAGGCGTCCCAGGAGCACCCGCGGCTGCGCGACGGGGGCTCCGCCCGGCAGGACGTGGACCCGGAGACGATTCGCGACGAGGACTTCGCGTACGGGCTCGACCGGATCCTGGACGGACTGGCGGCCCGGCTCGACGCCTGAACGATTCCGCGGTCGCCGCGACCCTCCGGTCGTACTTTTCCACAAGCATCGCCGGATGGACGAGAACGACCCGGCGATCCGTGGCAGGCTGTGCGCCATGTTGAGAACGACTCTCGTTCGCGCCCGTCTCGACGGAGGGCGCTGACGTGGCGAACCTGCTCATGATCGAGAGCTGGCTGCAGTCCACCGGCCTCATGCTCCCGCCCCTGCTGCGCGACGGCGGCCACCACTACGTCCTCGTGACCCGCGACCCCGACCTCTATCGCCTGCCCGACGGCGAGCCCCATCCCGTCCTGGCGCTCGCCGACGAAGTGGTGGTGGCCGAGACCAACGACGCTGCCGCCCTCGTCGCCGCGGCCCGGGCGGTTGCGGCTCGGCGGGGGGTCGACGGCGTGCTGACGACCTGCGACTACTACCTGCCGGCCGTCGCGCTCGTCGCCGAGGAGCTGGGCCTGCCCGGCGCGCCGGCCGACGTCCTGCACACCGCCACGCGCAAGCACCTGGTACGCCACGTGCTCGCGGCGAAGGGCGTGCCGGACGTGCCGTACGCGGTGGCGTCCACCTGGGCGCAGGCACACAAGGCGGCCGCCGATCTCGGCTACCCGCTGGTGGTCAAACCCGTCGACATGAACTCCGGGACCGGCGTGCGCAAGGTGCACGACGAGGCGGGGCTGGCCGTCGCCTTCGCCGAGGCGACGGCGCCCGAGCGCAACACCCGCGACCAGCCGCTGGAGCGGCTCGCGCTGCTCGAGCGGGTGCTGGAGGGCCCCGAGTACAGCGTGGAGTCGGTGACCAGGGACGGCGTCACGCGGGTGCTGGGCATTACCGCAAAGTCGGTGGCGGAGCCGGGCGTCGAGGCCGGGTCCGGGTTCGTCGAGTCGGGGCACCTGTTCCCGGCGCCGCTCCCGGCCGGCGAGCGTGCCGTGATCGAGGAGCATGTCGTGGCGGTGCTCGACGCCGTCGGGCTCACGCACGGGATCAGCCACACGGAGGTGCGGGTCACTGCCGCCGGGCCGCGCCTGATCGAGCTGAACCCGCGGCAGGGCGGCGGCTACATCTTCGAGCTCGTGCGCCTGGTGACCGGGTTCAACCCGCTGCAGGTGCTGGTGGACCTGGCGCTCGGCCGGGAGCCGGTGCCCGGGCCCTCGGTCGCGGCCAGCGCGGCGGTGACGTTCCTGCTGCCGCCGACGGACGGCGTCGTGCGCGAGGTGCTGGGCGCGGAGCGCCTGGCCGCGGACGACCGCGTGGTCGGCTACGAGACGCCGTCGGCGGGCCGTGAGGTGCGGCCCGGCGACAACAACGAGCGGATCGGGCACGTGCTCGTCGCGGACCCGATGGGTCAGGACGCGAAGACCTGGGCCGACGAGCTGGCGGCAGGCCTCGACGTCCGCATCGACACGATGGCCGCGATCCGCTGACCGAGCGCTTGGTCGCGCACACAGCAAACGCCCCGGCGCTGAGCGCCGGGGCGTCGTGCGTGGTGTCAGTCCGGGACGATCAGGCCACGCCGGACGGCGGGGACCAGCCGGGCCGGGACCTTCACCTGGCGTCCGTCCACGGTGGTCACCGGGACGAGCTCCGGCACCTGGGCCTTCCACTGCGACCGACGAGATCGCGTGTTCGACCGGGACATCTTTCTCTTGGGGACCGCCATGACGGCCTCCTTTCTGTCAGCGCTCCTCGCGGAAGTCCACGTGCTTGCGGATCACGGGGTCGAACTTGCGCAGGATGAGCCGGTCGGGGGTGTTGCGCCGGTTCTTGCGGGTCACGTAGGTGAAGCCGGTGCCCGCCGTCGAGCGCAGCTTGATGACCGGTCGGAGGTCAACGCGTGAGGCCATCAGTTACCGCCCTTGCTGTCGTCGGTGCTGCTGCTGTTGCCGTGCTTGGCGTAGCGCTGGCGGAACTTCTCGATGCGGCCGGCGGTGTCGACCACGCGGGCCGAGCCGGTCCAGAACGGGTGGCTCTCGCTGCTGATCTCGATGTCGACCACGGGGTACGTGTTCCCGTCGGTCCACTCGATGGTGGCCGTCGGGCGGCCCGGGCCGCCGGCGGTGTCACCGGCGAGCGTCGAGCGAGTGAGGAACGTGAAGCCCGCGCTCGTGTCCCGGAACACCACGGGGCCGTAGGTGGGGTGGATGTTCTTCATTGCTGGCTCCTTCCGCTCAGCCCTGGCGCGCCTTCCAGCGCGGGTTGAGCTTGTTGATCACGAACGTCTTGCCGTGCCGGCGCACTACCTTCGCGCCGGGCTTGTTCTTCAGGGACCGCAGGGACGCGCGAACCTTCATGTGTCACTCCTTCGATGTGGGGGCGGGTCCGGGATCTGGCCCGGTGCTCCGGGTGGTTACCGGCCGGCTGTCACCAGCTGGACTTCGTCACCCCGGGCAGCTCGCCCCGGTGCGCCATGTCGCGCAGCCGGATACGGGACAGTCCGAACTTCCGCGAGTACGCGCGGGGCCGGCCGTCGACGATGTCGCGGTTGCGCAGCCTCGTCGGGCTGGCGTCTCGCGGCTGCTTGGCCAGCTCGCTGACGGCGGCGGCGCGCACCACGGCGTCGAGCTTCAGGTTCCGGATGATTCCCCGCAGCTCGGCGCGTCGCTCGGCGTACCGGGCGACCACCTCGCGGCGTCGGGCGTCGGCGGCGATCTTCGACTTCTTGGCCATCAGACCTTCTCCCCTCGGGCAAGGATCTGGGCCACGACCACGTCGATGCCCTTGCGATCGATGGTCTTGATGCCCTTGGCACTCACGCGGAGCGTGACGGTGCGGCCGAGCGACGGAACCCAGTAGCGCTTCTTCTGGATGTTCGGGTTGAACCGGCGCTTGGTACGCACGTGGGAGTGCGAGACCGAGTGGCCGAAACCTGGCACGGTGCCCAGCACCTGGCATCTGGCTGACACATGACCTCCTGCAGTTGCGACGGCGACGTGGCCGCCGCGTGTGAGAACGGTTCTCATAACGCGCTACAGTGAACCAGAACTGAGAACGGTTATCAATAATTCCCGGCTGGACCGGGGCGAGGAGGCAGCATGTACCGAACCGGCAAGAACCGCGGAACCATCCCGGTGAGCGTCCTGGCCACCACCGATCCGGTGCTGCGCGACTCCGCGCTGTTCGGCCTCCTCATGGACGCGCCAGGGGTCGTCGCCGTGCGGCACGACATCCACGCCGACCACCTGCGCCGCGTCGTCCTGGACGCCACGGGCGTCATCGAGGACGTGATCGTGCCGCTCGAGCACGCCTGCCTCTCGTGCGCCGTCCGCGAGGACGCCGTCCCCACGATCGCCCGCCTCGCCCGCGACGGCCGCTGGGCCCAGGTGCTGCTCGCACTGCCCGTCAGCGCCGAACCCCTACCCGCCGCCCGCGCCCTCGCCATCGCCGCGGAGCCCGGGGGAGCGCTGGACCACACCCACGTCGCGACGTCCTTCACGGTCGTCGACCTCGACGCACTCCAGCAGGACCTCTTCGGCGACGACACCCTCGCCGAACGCGGCCTCGAGCTCACCGACGACGACGAACGCTCGGTCGGCGAGGCGCTCGCGGCCCAGATCGAGCAGGCGGACCTGATCGTGACGAGCTCGGTGTCGACCGCGCCGTCATCGCTGACCGAGCCCGCCCCGGTGGCTGAGCCTGCCGAGGCCCCGCACGCGTCGCTGGTCGAGCCTGTCGAGACCCCGCCGGCCGAGACCTGGTCCGCCACCTCGTCCGGCCTGCTCGACCGCCTCCGCGGCGCCGGGACGCGGCGCGTCGACGGCCTGCACGCGCTCTCGGCGTCGCACCTCGCCGCCGCCAGGCACTCGCCGGTCCGCGCCGAGCGCCGGGCCCACCCCCTCGGCGCGGTCGTGTTCACCGGTCCCGGCAGCCTGCCCGGCGACCGGAGCTGGACGCTCGAGCTGCGCTCGGCGCTGCCCTTCCACCCGGAGCGGGTGCTGGACCACATCGAGGAGCTCAGCGCGGGCAGCCTCCGGGCGCGCGGCGTGTTCCACGTCGCCGACCGGCCGGGGCTCGCCTGCCTGTGGGACGGCGCCGGCGGGCAGCTGGCCTTCGCCGATCTCGGACCGTGGGCGGAGGTGTGCGCCGGGACGAAGCCGCACACCCGGATCGTGGTGGTGGGCGTGGCCGACGACCGCGGCCTCGGCCTGGACCGCGAGCGGGAGCGGCTGCGCGACGTCTTCCACGCCGCGCTGTGCACCCCCGAGGAGCTGGCCGCCGGCGTCGAGTGGTTGTGGCGCGAGGATCACCTGGCCCCTTGGCTGGGCGCCCGCTCCGTCTAAGCCCTTGTTGAGTGCTGGGTATTTGCCCTCTCGGAACGTTCCGACAGGGCAAATACCCAGCACTCAACGGGGTGTCAGCGGGGGGAGAGGTAGGCCGCCGACCGGGGGCGTGCGCCCGACGGATCCGTCCAGCTGGCCGGGCCTGCTGTTACGCGGGTCCAGCCGAGGCGTTCGTAGAGGCGGACGGCGGGGCCGCCGTCGTCCACGACGTCGAGGACGAGCCGTCGTCCGCGGCGGGGTGGCAGGTCCTCGACCCGCTCCAGGAGGGTGGTGGCCACCCCCGTGCCGCGTGCCGCCGGGGTGACGAACAGGCGGCTGACACCGGCGAGGCCCGTGACCGGGACCTTGGCGGCCTCCGCCAGCTCGGCGGCGTACTCGACCTTGCCGCCCTCGACGATCATCACGTGGCCGACGATCTCGCCGTCGGCGAGCGCGACCCACGCGCCGAGCGTGCCGTCGGGCGTGAGCCAGGCGATCGGGTCGTCCGGCCAGACCATCGGGTAGCGGTCGTTCTCATGGACGAGCCGCAGTGCGTCCGCCACCCGGTCGAGGTGGGCGTCGTGGCGCGGGGCGATCATGAGGGCGGGCACGGGGCTCAAGGTATCCGACGTCGATTGCGCCGGTGTTGCGGGAGCCGCCCTGGTGCGACGTCGATGTCGGTGCTGGGCGGCGGGCTACCGGAAGTGGCCCCGCACGACGGCCTGGCGGATCGCCGACTTGTAGTCGTCGGGCATGTTGAGGGCGTGGGCCTCGTCCGGAGTGACGAGGACGAGTTCCTTGTGTTCGTGGCTGTAGGCGGGCGCGGCGACGCCGTCGTACGTGGCAAGGAACGTCAGGACGAACACGTGGCGGTCCGGGAAGACCCGGTACACCCAGCTGTGGAACGGCTCGCCAACCGTCGCATCCCAGGCGAGCTCCTCCCGGATCTCGCGCGAGAGGCACTCCGCCGGATCCTCGCCCAGGTCGAGCTTGCCGCCCGGCAGCTCCCACTCGTCGCGCTCGTTGCGCAGGAGCGGCAGCCGGCCCTTCCAGCTGATCACCGCCTTGAGCGAGACCGGCAGCCGGTACTCGAAGTAGCCGGGGTTGCGTTCGACCAGGTAGGGCTCGCCGGGGGAGCGGGTGTTGAGTATCGGCACGGTTCGACGGTAGCCGGGGTTGAGCCTCGCGCTGGTGACGGCGGTCTGCTGAAACACCGTCGCTGAGATATCTGATGTCTGACGTGTTACTGCAAGAACGCCTTAATCGTTTAGATTCCCGTGGGCATTCGGACTGTCCTTGATTTTCAAGGCAACGCACGACAGGATTCCCAGCGACTGGAAGCGCTTCCAGTCGACGCCCACTCGCGTCTTCCGCGGCAACGTACCTCTCATGCGATGCCGCCCCACAGGTCTCCAACGATGCTGACCACAAGGAGTTTCGTCCTATGTCGAGATTCAGATCTGCTCTCGTGTGCCTCGCAACCGTGATCGTCGTGGCGACGGCCGGGGGTGTGCCTGCCCAGGCCGCCGAGGCGCCTCAGGCCAGCGCCTCCGACGTCACCGTGGCCGCCAGCTCCGGCTGCGGGAAGGCCCCGACCCTCAACAGCGGCAAGCACAACATCCAGAGCAGCGGCCAGAACCGCAGCTACATCCTCAAGGTCCCCGCGAACTACGACCGCAACAAGCCGCACAAGCTGATCTTCGGCAACCACTGGTTGGGCGGCACCGCCGAGCAGGTCGCCGGTGGCGGCTCCGACGGCGCCGTCTACGCGCACTACGGGCTCGACGCCCTGTCCAACGGCTCGGCGATCTTTGTCGCGCCGCAGGGCCTGAACAACGGCTGGGCCAACTCGAACGGCCAGGACGTCGTGTTCTTCGACGACATGATCCGGACGGTCGAAGCCGCCCTCTGCGTCGACGAGTCGCAGCGGTTCTCCCTGGGCTTCAGCTATGGCGGCGCGATGAGCTACGCGCTGGCGTGCGCCCGCCCGAACGTGTTCCGCGGGGTCGTCGCGATCGCCGCGCCCGGCGGGATCAGCGGCTGCAGCGGGGGCACGGGGGCCGTGGCCTACATGGGCATCCATGGTGTCTCGGACAACATCGGCGCCGGGCGCGGCATGCGCGACCGGTTCCTCTCCAACAACGGCTGCGCCGCGCAGAACGCGCCGGAGCCGGCTGCGGGCAGCCTGACGCACACCCTCACCACCTACTCCTGCCGCGCCGGCTTCCCGGTCGTGTGGGCGCCGTTCGACGGCGGCCACCAGCAGGGACCGGTCGACGGTTGCCGCGGCTGCGAGAGCGGCGCCCGCAGCTGGGTGAAGGGCGAGATGTGGCGCTTCATCAGCCAGTTCTCCTCCACCCCGCCCGCCGACAGCGGCCAGGTGCGCAACAGCGGTGCCAACCGCTGCCTGGACGTCTCGGCGCAGTCGCAGTCGAACGGTGCGGTCGTGCAGCTGTGGGACTGCCACGACGGGGCGAACCAGCAGTGGTCCGTCACCGCTTCGAAGCAGCTCTCCGTCTACGGCGGCAAGTGCCTCGACGCCGAAGGCGCCGGGACCTCACCGGGGACCAGGGCCATCATCTGGGACTGCCACAGCGGCGCGAACCAGCAGTGGAACGTGAACGCCAACGGCACGATCACCGGCGTCCAGTCGGGACTGTGCCTGGGCACGACCAACAACGGGACGGCCAACGGGACCGTGGCGGTGCTGTCGGCCTGCAACGGCTCGACGAGCCAGAACTGGGCTCTGAGCTAAACCGCCGGCCGGCGCACCCGCTGCGCCGCGCAGAAGTGGACGGGCCCTCCGCGAGGGGGCCCGTTCCGCTGCGCGCTTGAACGGCGGGGCAAATCGCTTGGGTCAACGCCGCCCAGGTGGCTACGGTCAGCGCCGATGAACACTCCGAAACGACAGGTCCGTGCCGTCCACGACGCCGACACGATCACCGTCTACCAGGCCTATCCGCCCGCGATCGCCGACACCGCCGTGCGGGCCGGCCGGTTCGTCCCGCCGTTCAAACGCGAGCGGATGACCTGGGTCAAGCCGTCGTTCTGCTGGATGATGTACCGCTGCGGCTGGGCGACCAAGCCCGGTCAGGAGCGCGTGCTGGCCCTCCGTATGTCGCGCGCGGGCTTCGAGCAGGCGCTCGGCATGGCGTCCCTGAGCCACTTTGACCGCACGCTGCACGACGACGCCGCGGCGTGGGCCGCGCAGAAAGCGGCCAGCCCGGTGCGGGTCCAGTGGGATCCGGAGCGCACTCCGACCGGCGTCGCGCTGGAGCATCGGTCGTTGCAGGTCGGGATCGGCGGGCAAGCCGTGGCCGCGTACGTGGACGAGTGGGTGGTCGGGCTGGAGGACATCACCGATCAGGTCCGGGCCTGGCGGGCCGAGCTGACCGGCGGCGTCGTGCCTGCGTTGCCCGACGAGACGCCCTACCCGCTACCGACGTCGGTCGCGTCGCGGATCGGCGCGGATCTTGCCGCGCCGTCGTTATTGGCCTCGAAGTGAGCGGCGCGATCATGCCAGGATCCGCCCCATGGAGACGGTGACACTGTGGCGGCCGACCGGGCCTACGGAGCTGGCCCTGGTCGAGGAGGCGCACTGGCGCGCCTGGCCGCCACGCCTGCCGGACCAGCCGATCTTCTACCCGGTGCTGAACGAGGACTACGCGACCCGGATCGCACGTGACTGGAACGTCAAGGCGAGCGGTGTCGGGTACGTGACGCGGTTCGACGTCGCCAAGGAGTTTCTCGACCGGTACGAGGTCCAGCAGGCCGGCGGGCAGACGATCCTCGAGTACTGGATCCCCGCGGAAGACCTTGCCGAGCTCAACGAGAACATCGTTGGCCGGATCGAGGTCGTGGCGGAGTTCCGGTGATTAGTGCGCACGTCTGACTGCGCCCCGGAGGAATGGGCACACTGAGGAAAAGACTTCGATGCGCCCCGACCGCGTGTGCCAGGCTCGGCGCATGCTGATCGCTCCTGAACAGCGCCTCCTCGACGCGGCGCTCGACACCGCCTCCCGCCTCCCGGCGGACGGCACCTACCTGAACACCGTCGCGTCTGCGGTGATGGACATCCACGGCGACATCTACACCGGCGTGAACGTCGCCCACTTCAACGGAGGCCCGTGCGCCGAGCTCGTCACACTCGGGGTAGCGGCTACCGCAGGGGCAGGCCCGATCGCGCTGGTCGTCGCGGCAGGCGACGAGGGCCGCGGCGTCATGCCCCCGTGCGGACGCTGCCGCCAGGTCCTGCTGGACCAGCAGCCGGACTGTCGCGTCATCGTGCCAGACGGCGACGACGCGAGCTCGGTCCCGGCCCGCGAGCTGCTTCCGTACCCGTCACAGCACCCGGACGCCGATCCGCCGCGCCTGCTGCGGTTCAATCCGCGGCACTGGGACAGCGTGGTCGACGGCGCAAAGACCGCCACCACCCGCTTCGACGACCCCACCGTGCCAGGGCCGGCCACCCTCCTGTTCGAGTTCGACGACCGGTACCGGTCCATGCCCGGAGTCATCGAGTCCGTCGAGCACGTCCGGTTCGCCGACATCACGGATGCCCAGGCCGCCCTGGAGGGCTGTACCGCCGACGAGCTGCGCACGGCACTGCGGACCCACTACTACCCGGACGTCACTGACGGCGACCTCGTCGACTTCGTGCGATTCCGCGTCGTCACAACGGGCTGACCGGCGAGCCGTTTCTGGCAGGCCCCGCTCGCTCTACGCTGGGCTGAGCAGCCGAAGGATGCCTCAGGACAAGGGAGTCGTGAGATGACGCGGTACCTGATCTCGTTCGAGGACGGCGCGATGACGTTCCCGGAGGAGGACCTGCCCGACGTCGCCAGGGCCTCGCACTACGTGGTCCAGCAGGCCAAGGACGAAGGCGTGTGGATCTTCGGCGCGGGGCTGAACGTCCGCAAGGTGAGCGTCGTGGACACTGACGGTTCGGTGACCGACGGCGTGCCCCCGCGCAGCACTGAACGCCTCGGCGGGTTCTCGATCATCGACGTGCCCTCACGCGAGGAGGCCACCGCGTGGGCCGCCCGGTTCGCCGTCGCCTGCCGGTGTGCGCAGGAGGTCCGGGAGCTGATGTCCGACCCGGAGTCCTGAGCGTTCCGGTTACGCGCGGGTCGAGATCTGCTGGACGGCCCAGGCGTTCCCGTCGGGGTCGCTGAAGAAGCAGAACCCCACGTTGTCGAGCGGTTCCGGCGTGGGTGAGGGGCTCTCTCCGAGCACCTGGACGCCGGTCACGTCCACGCCTCGTCCGGCCAGCTCCGCCTGCGCCGCGGTGACGTCGCTGACGACGAGCTGCAGGCCCTTGAGCGAACCGGCAGGCATCTCCGCGACAACTCCTTCGCCGATGACTATCGAGCATCCCGATCCGGGTGGCGTCAGCTGGACGATCCGCTTGCCCTCGCCGATCTTGACGTCGTGGTCGACATGGAAGCCGACCTTGTCGCTGTAGAAAGCCTTGGCGCGGTCGACGTCGGATACCGGGACGACGACGACTTCGAGGGTCCACTTCATGGTTGCTCCTCCTGCGGATGAGTGACTTCCGGGCCCTCCTGATGTTCGACCAGGAATCCTGATCGACGGCGCGACGCGCCCGGCCGGCCAGGGGTGACTCTCAGTCCGTGGGCTGGAGCATCGCGAAGCTGCGTTCGAGCAGCTCGGAGACCGTGGTGTCGTCGTCGACGTTCGCCCAGGTGGTGAACGCGACGTCGAGGCAGGCAAGCGCCGCCTGGACGATGATCTCGGCGCGTAGTGCGGTGTCGCTGCCGTCGGCCAGCCGGGCTGCGACGAGAGGGACGAGCATGCGTCCCCACAGCTGGTGCTTCTCGAGGTTGCGGGCGCGCAGGGACGCGGTGCTGACGAGCACGCGCATGGCCACCTTGCCGCGCTGGACGCGGCCGTTCTGCGCCAGGAGGCCGACGAAGGCCTCGAAGGAGGCCAGGAGCGAGTCCCAGACGGGCTCGTCGGCGGGGCGGGCCGCGAAGGCGTCGCGGACGAACTCGCCCCACTGCTCGGGCTCGCCGACGACGACGTCCTCCTTGGCGGGGAAGTAGCGGTGGAACGTGCGCCCCGACATGCCGGCGGCCGTGGCGATCTGGTCGACGGTGACCTGGTCGAACCCGTGCTCCGCGAACAGGTCGAGGGCGATCTCGGTGATGCGTGCGCGCACGGCGTCGCGGCCTACCTCGCGCAGGCTCGGCCCGCTGCTCGTCGTGCTCGACATGGCTCCAGACTACCGTCGATGTCATCCGTGTCAGGGACTGACAGATCTGGCGTATGCTGACAGATATCGCCTCACAGCTAAGGAGTCTCACCATGGAGACGCGCACACTGGGCCGCCAGGGCCTCACCGTTTCGGCGCTGGGCTACGGCGCGATGGGGACGGCGGCGTTCTACGGGCCCACCGACGACACCGAGTCGATCGCCGCCATCCGCCGCGCCCATGACGAGGGCGTCACCTTCTTCGACACGGCCGAGCTGTACGGCTGGGGAGAGGGGGAGAAGCTGCTCGGCCACGCGCTCGCACCGATCCGCGACGAGGTGGTGATCGCTACGAAGTTCGGCTTCACCGAGACGTACGGGTCCGACTCGCGGCCCGGTCACATCCGCGAGGTGGTCGACAACAGCCTGCGGAACCTGAACGTCGACACCATCGACGTGCTCTACCAGCACATCCCGGACCCGAACGTCCCGATCGAGGACGTCGTGGGCGTGATGAAGGAGTACGTGGACGCCGGCAAGGCCAAGTACCTCGGCCTCTCGAACGCCGACGAGGACACGATCCGGCGAGCCCACGCGGTGCACCCGATCTCAGTCGTGCAGGAGGAGTACTCGATCTTCGACCGAGACTCCGAGGCTCTGCGGCCGGTGCTCGAGGAGCTCGGGATCGGGCTCGTCGCCTACTCGCCGCTGGCACGCGGCTTCCTGAGCGGCGCGACCAAGCCGCGCGACCAGTACGAGGCCGACGACGTGCGCCAGCTGATCGGCTGGTGGGCCCCCGAGAACTTCGACGCCAACGTCGAGATCGCGAGCCGGCTCGGCGAGCTCGCCGCGAGCAAGGGCATCACGCTCGCGCAGCTCTCGCTCGCCTGGCTGCTGGCGCAGAAGGACTACGTGGTGCCGATCCCGGGGTCGCGTAACCCTGGGCGGGTGGCGCAGAACGTGGCTGCGGTCGGCGTGACTCTGACGGAGGACGACCTGGCGCGGATCGCGGAGATCGCGCCGGGCGGGGCGGTGGGGAGCCGGGGCGTGTGACTCTTGGTGGCTCTGTGTCGTGGGCGGGATCGTGGCGGTGGAGGCGTCCGCGTTGGCCGGGGCGATCCCGCCCGTGACGAAGGGAGGCCGGTCGGCGCGTCCGGCGTGCGGTTGGGCTCCGGCGTCCCGTCTCACGGGAGGTCATCAGGCGTGGCCAGCGGAACTTGAAATGTCCGGTATGTTCAGCGTGTGGTCGAGTGGGCACAGGTCGCCGATGCTGTGATGGCGTCAAGAGTTGCGAACTTTCTGGTGAGAATGGACGCGCGACGCGCGACCATTCTGTCTCTATTACAGCCTGCGCTGATGTCAGGCACATCGCGATCCAGGTTGCGGCTACGCAAATCGGGGCCAGCATTGAGTCCTGTGAACGACCACGCTTGCGATGAGTACTTGGATACATTGCCGCGCAAGCGAGTGGCGGCAGGTGTATTGCTGCGCGACAAGAACGACCGGATCGTCCTTATAGAGCCGACCTACAAAGACACCTGGGAAGTTCCTGGCGGCGTCGTCGAGGCGGGCGAATCGCCATGGGTGGCGGCCGAACGCGAGCTCAAGGAGGAGCTCGGCCTGGTTCGGCGAAATATGCCGGTACTCGTCGTTGACTACGTTCCGGTCGCGTCGGACGGAATGCCAGAGGGCCTGCTGTGGATCTTTGATGGCGGGCTGCTCGATGAAACCGAGTGCGAGCAGCTCCGCGGATTTGACGAAGAGGTCAAGTCGGCGTGTCTTCTGACCATCGATGAAGCCGCCAAGCGGACGAAGGAGTCGTTGGCGCGAAGGTTGAAGGTCGCGCTTCAGGCAGCACAGGAACATCAAGAGAACGTCTACTGCGACCAAGGTAGGCGGAGATTCCCGATCGAACCGCGGGCTGACCAGGTGGAACACAAGGCTGGAGCAGCCGTAGCGGTGCCCTAGTACTACAGCCGTAGATCGGGCCTGTGGCCTGTGGCCTGCGGTTTGGCGTCTGCGGTAGTGGGCGGTGCGGGCTCGGTGCTGGTGACGTCGTCGCCAGCGGGACCAGGACAGGATCTGCTCGGTCGTGGCGGCGGTGCGGGCCAGGAGCGTGGTGAACAGGCGGCGTGCCTCGGCCAGGGTGACGGCGATCAGCCCGGTCTGGTCGGGCTCGGCCTCGTTCATCACCACGGCGAGGATGGTCAGAAAGGGCGTGGGCGGGCATCGCCAAGGTCGTCCACCGGTGCCAGGAGTCCCAGCGGCGGACCTGGTGCTCATCGAGACCGGCGTGGCCCTTGGCGGCCTGGAAGTTCTCCTCGACCGTCCATCGCCGTCCGGCGACGTGGACCAGGTCGCGGACCGGAACCGGTCGCGGGGTCCAGCACCGGTACCACGCCAGCTCGCCCGTGGCATCGTTGCGGCGCACGAGCAGCGAGTGCTGACCGGAGCCCTGTTGTCCGGCGTGGTCGGGCCCGTCGGGCTCAGGCAGGATGTCGACCACGGCCCAGGAGTAGCAGCGTCCGCCCTTGGAACCATCGCCGCACGACAGCCGGGTCCACGCTCTGGCCGGGACGAGCTTGGTGGCATCGTCCACACGCTCGGTCCCTGCGGGCGTCGTGACCGTGCGGTTCTTGCCGATCGCCAGCACGTAGGACAGGCTCAGCCGCCGGCACGTGGTCCGCAGGCGGGGGTCGGCGCCGTAGACCTCGTCACCAGCGACCCACCGGGCCGGCGCCCCGGCCGCGAGAGCGGCTTCAATCATCGAGGTCGCCAGGGCCGGCTTGGTCGCGAACCCGGCCTCGTCCGGGACGCCCGCGAGCTTTCGGCGATCCAGGTCGGCGGCCCAGGACTCGGGCAGATACAGGCGTCGGTCCAGGAAGGCGTGCCCGCCGGTGGCTGCGTAGGTCAGGAAGACTGCGACCTGGCAGTTCTCGACCCTGCCCGCAGTGCCGGAGTACTGCCGCTGCACCCCGACGCTGGAAGCGCCCTTCTTCAGGTCGCCGGTCTCGTCGACCACCAGCACCGCGCCCGGGTCGGCCAGGCGGCTGATCACGTAGCCGCGCACGTCGTCCCGCGCACCGTCAGCGTCCCAGACCGCCCGGCCCAGCAGATGCTGCAACCGGTGCGGGGAGGTATGGCCGGCGTGCTCGGCGATCGTCCAACAGTTCTTGCGCTCCAACGGTGCGACCAGCCCCGTCAACAGGTCTCGCGCACCGCCCGCAGCGTCCCGCCGCGCGAACCGGCCCGCGACCTGCCCGAACGCCGTCTCGAACTCTGCACTCCATCGTTCAGGGTCTACTCTGTCTGCCGCGGCCACCGCCACGGTCTTCTTGTTCCACACAAGCAATGAAGCATCCCGGCGGTGGCCGCCCCCGGTCCAGCATCACCCCAGGTCATCGACCCGATCTACGGCCGCAGTACGAGCCCACCGGCAGGATCCCAACGGGGAGTACGGCGCGACCCGCAATGTCGGCGTTGAGACGGCCCATCAGGTCGTTCCACCCGACGAAGTCCTTCAGCGCTTCCCAGCCGAGCTCGAGCGCCACATCAGTGATGCTCTGTTCATCACCTCGCGCGCCTTGGCTGAGCCCTTCAGGTCCGCACGGCGTAGCCAGACTGGGCGTCAGGCTTGTCGCATGAGCAGTGGCAGCAGTTGCGGCACGACTTCGTGAGGACGCATCCCGATGTCGTGCACCAGCCGGGCGTCGGCCCACGCAAGCTCGAAGCTGTTGTTCGGCGAATGGGAATCCGCCTCACCACCACCCAGCACCGGCTCGCCAACAACGTCCTCCATCACGAAGTAGGAGGCTTGACGCCCGGCGTGGGTGGCAGCCCAAACCAGCTCGCCGGCCCGCCCTGTCATACCCGCTTCCTCAAGGAGCTCACGCTCTGCGGCCATCGCCGGCGTCTCGCCCGACTCCACACCACCACCAGGGAGGACCGCGTAATGGTGACCAGGACAAGGCCCCGTCAATCGCCCGTCCTCGCCACAGACTCGGCAGTCGCCCGCAATGTCGCGCCGGTAGTAGCGCTTCATGATCAGAATCCGCCCATTGCGGACTACAAGGGCAACTGCACGCGGTGGCTGAGTCACGTCGGCAGTCTGGCAGACACGACCGATGGTCCGTGCGCCCGCTGGGTCGTGCCTTCGGAAGACCCAACGGAGCGCGTCGGGCAACAGGACGCCGCCATGGTTAGGGCTGTGCCCGGCGTCCCCGAGGACGAGACGAAAGTCGTAGCCAGCCTCGGCCGCGCCCACAAGCAACGAAGCATCCCGGCCGTGGCCGCCCCAGGTCCAGCGTCACCGCAGGTCAGCGACCCGATCTACGGCTGTAGTACTAGGGTCTCCTGCGTGACTTCGCGCGCAGCAACACTTGCCGGTGACTCATCCCAGAACCAGGACCGCTATTTCGTTGGCGGTGGCTTCGCGATAGCACTCGACGGCGCCACGTCGGTGGCGGGTGACCGGTCGCATGATCCGGGCTGGTTCGCGGGGCGCATCGGCGAGGTCCTGGCGCACATGCTGCCGAGCGGTGAGCCGATACCGGACCTGGTCGCGGCGGCCATCGAGAACGTCCGTGACACGGAGCGCCTCGTACCCGAGACCAGTCCGACGTGCACGGTGGCGATCGCTCGCTGGTCATCGGAGACGGTCGAGACCTATGTGCTGTGCGACAGCATCGTGGCCCTGCTGCACACCGACGGGTCGGAGACGATCCACACGGACGACGGAATCGGCGACGTCCTCGGTGCGAAGCGTGACAAGTACCGCTCCCGGCTCTCGGCAGGTCGGGGCTACGACGAGGGGCATCGCGCACTGCTCATCGAGCTGCAGCAGGAGCAGGCTCGATGGCGCAACGTGCCTGGTGGTTACTACGTGGCGGGTACTGACCCGGACGCTGCCTATCACGGGGTGACGGCGACGACGGACCGGGCGCGGCTGACCGGGGTGCTGCTCGCCACCGACGGCGTCGACCCAGGTCGGCATCCGCACGCCGACACGTGGCGGGACGTCTACGCAGAGGCGATGGCGCATGGTCCGGATCAGGTCCTGGATGACCTGCACGCCGCCGAGGCCACAGACCCGGACGGACGCAGGTGGGTGCGTTCGAAGCGCCACGACGACAAGACCCTGGTGATTGTGCCGCTCGCGTGAGCGCAAGCCGGAAGCGCGAGACCGGCAGGGATCATAGGTCGGCGAGGAACTGGCCCAGCCGCGCACTGTCCGCGCGAAGCTCCTTCACCTCGTCATGTCGTCCCGCTGGCGTCAGGAGGGCCACGTAGCCGTCGATTGCGGACCGGTAGCCCGTCACGAACAGGACTGATCGTGCGCCCGACTCGTACCGACGGCGAAAAAGTGTGAGTGCCTCGGCGAACCTTTCTTCTGCCGCTTCGTCGAGCCCGCACGATGCGAGGGAGGCGGCGAAGCTCCCCAGGCTCCAGGCGAGGCTCTGTTCGCGCCGGCTCGGATATTGGTACGCGAGGTCGCGATAGACGGTGAGCGCCTCGTCATGGGCTCGTACCGACTGCTCCACACGGCTGAGGCTTGCGAAGGCTATGCCGAGGTTGGTCAGGGAGCGGGCGCGTCCCGGTTCGAAGCGCACCGGGTTCCGGGCCGATAGGCGGAGCCATATCTGGTGAGCCTCCTGGTGCTTGGCCAATCCCGCCTCGGCCTGGCCGAGAAGCCCGTACGTGGTTCCTAGATCTCCGAGCGCGAGCGCGAGATCTGGCTCGTAACGGGTGGGTGTCTCGGTGTCCAGCCGCCGCCAGTGCTCCAGCGCTTCTAGATAGTCGGAATGTGCCTGCTCGACGGCGCCGAGGTCGGCGTGGCATCGCCCGATCGAGCTCAGCGATCGTGCAAGCGGGGCTCGATGGCGATCATGCTGCTCGGCCAGACGCCGGCGCACGGCCAGCGCTTCTCGGTGCGTTGTGAGGGCTTCGCGAGGCAGGCCGAGGTCGCGGTAGGAGACTCCGAGGTTGTGCAGCGACTTCGTCAGGGCTGGAAGAAAGCGGTCAGGATCCACATGTGCGTGCTGGCGCCACCTGCCCACCGCCTCATGACACGCCTCAAGCGCCTCCCTGTTGCGGCCGAGAGCGGCGAACGAGTCTCCGAGGTTGTCGAGCGACTGGGCCAAGTTCGGCCAGTATCGCTTCGGTCGTTGCCTGGCCAGCTTCCGGTAGAGGCGGGTTGCCTCTTCTCGTGCGGCCAGGGACGTGTCATAACGGCCAAGGGTGAACGTCCAGTTGCCGAGGACATGCTGAGCGTGCGCGGTCCGGCCGGTGTGCTCGAGAAGCCGGTCGCTGTCGACCGCACGAACGAGCAGCTCGGCGACGTGGTGCCCGACGTCGTGGAGCGCGCTCGGCGGGTCCGGCCAGGGAAGCTGCTCGTGGACCGCGGTCACCGTGCTCCAGCTGACGTCGATACCGTGGACGAGATCGAGGGCGAGCTGGGCGACGTCGTCGCTTCGCCGTGGATCGAGATGGCCTGCGCGGGGTACGCGAGCGGCGTCGTAATCAGGGCTCTGCAACGCGGACGTGGCCGTCGGGCCGTAGTTCTGGCTGCGCGAAGGGTCGGATGCGGCGCGGGTCAGGACGATCATGGCTCGGACGGCCTGATCTTCCTTCAGGTCGCGCAGCAGGTTAACTCGCCGCTCCGAGCTCACCATGGCTCGTGTGGCGTCGGTGGCGTCGGTGCCCATCAGCATGGAAACGACTAGGTGCTCGGCGAGGCGATCGGGGTGCAGACTCCCGACCCAACCGGGGTCTCCGACCAGCACCGGGCCGTCCGAGCCTTCCGGCAGGCCGTCCGTGGGCGGGTACTGTTCGCGCAGCCACCGGGCTGCCGACCGGGCGTCTAGTCGAGTGCCGGGCGGGCACAACGGCGCCACGCGCTGAACCAGCGCCTCGGCCTCGGCCTGGCTCTCCGCCCCGAGAAGACACGCGGCCGCGACAAGGGTCCGGAGAGTTGGTGCGTCGGTGGGGATACCAGCTTCGTGCGCTGATCTGGTCCAGCTCCGTGCCTCGTGGCGGAGCAGCTCGTCGAAGACGGCCTGCATCGAGACATTTGCATGAGTGTGTCGAGGGACGGCGGATCCGGACAGCCCGTTGTCGGTACGCAGCACCTGGACCAGAGCGATGGACAGCAGATCGAGCATCCGCGCGCCGGGCACGACATCGGGCAGTGTCACCGGCACGGGGCGCTTGTCGAGGTACGCGGCGAAATCCTGGACCGCGACATCGACTATCCGCTGCTGCTCAGCGAGGCGCCCGCCGTCCGCGTCGTGCGGTACGACCCGCTCGGAGAGCTCGATGGGGTCGTACGTGCCGAGGACGGCGCCGACGTCGGGCTCCTGGCACAGGTCGGACCACCATCGCCCGCCTCGTCGGGCGAGGAGGAGGACGCGTACCGTCCCCGGATCGCTGTTCGCCTGGCGCAAGAGCTCGGCGACCCCATCACTTCGGTTCTCGGCGTAGTCGACAACGAACAACACCGGCGCCTCGGGGTGGGCGCGGCGAAGCACCTGCATGGCTTCTGCCTCGACGCCGGTGCGTAGATTGCGGCACTCCCAGCCGTGCGCCGTCCGCATCATCGCCTGCAGCTCTTGCGCCAGGCGGGTCTTGCCGACGCCACCCGACCCGGTCACCAGCTGTACCCTCAGCGATCGCTTGCCCGGCTCGTAGCCGTCGGCGCACCAGTCGACGAGCCGCTGAAGCACGCCCTCGCGGCCAACGAACCGGACTATCTGCTGGTCGCCGTCCCGAACGGGGGAGAGCAATCGGCCCGGTGCGTCCTCGTCCCCTGGTGGACGCACACCGAGCTGCTGTGAGGCGAGGCGATCGTGCGCCTTTCGGTCCGCGGCCTCCTGGCGGCGGTCATGCAGGGTGAACCAGCGTTCGAGGAGCGTCGCCCCGAGAACGCCACCGACAACGGCACCCGCGACCATCGTCTGCCGCACCCAGGTCGGCACTGACTCGGGCAGGATCGCAGCCGCGATTCCCACGATGACCGCGAGCGTCGAAGCGAAGCCGTATACCCACAGGCGCCGCCCGCTCTCGCCCGTGGGCCCCCCGGACCCCGCCGCCGTCACAGGTTTGAGAGTACGAGGAACCGGATATTTCGGGAAGCGTGCATTTTCGCGGCATGCGGAGGTGGGTGCTTCTGGTTGTGACCGGCCGTGACCTTGGCGGCGTGAGTTGCCGAGCGGAGGTGCCTGGAAGCAGGAGGTCTGAGGAGATCGACGCTCTGGTTTACCTGGACCTGATGCAAGCCGGATGAAACCC
Organism: Promicromonospora alba; assembly: GCF_042654905.1. Lineage (NCBI taxonomy): Bacteria > Bacillati > Actinomycetota > Actinomycetes > Micrococcales > Promicromonosporaceae > Promicromonospora > Promicromonospora alba. Next base: position 615,417 of record NZ_JBHSFI010000001.1, on the reverse strand, counting down.
TTGCTTGGCGGCGGTTTTGGTTCGGATCAAGGGGGCGTCATGTGTCGAGCGAGCAGTGATCCCAGAGGCGGATACCGCTGTGCCAAGAAGACTGTCGCGATCAGGTTCTTGGGACACCAGGCGGGGTTCGTGCCTGCGGAGAGAGTCTCTGCGGTCCTCGAGATCATGCAAGCGACCACAGGAAACACACTGGTCGTGGCCGCTGCGGAGCAGATCGACCTTACGGAAGCTGGCGGCATCGAGCAGCTCCGGCAACTGGTGGCACAAGAGGTCGAACTGGCGTGTATCGCTGAGTGGGAGCGGCTCAGTAGCAGGGAGCGCATGGCTCTCGCTCGGCAGCTCGGCGCATCGGACGAGAAGCACGTCAAGTGCGCGATCGCAGCAATGGTCGGTGAGGTGTGTAGTTTGCCCGGCAAGCTCATCGGCGATGTCGCCACAGCTGTCGGTGACAGGGTCGCTGAACGCACTGGCTCAGTGATTGCTGGAAAGATGGCTTCCAAGGCAGCAGATCGTCTCATCGCAAACGTACTGTTGCCAGCGTCTCCGCTCGGTCCGGTCGACCAGGTTGGTCTGCTTGCTGATGTCGCCGCCGTCGCACTCTGTCCATCCCAGCAAGGCGGCAACAGGAAACGCCATGGCGCGGTGGAGGAGTGCGCTGCCCGGCTGGCCGCGAGGACGCTCAAGGAAGCTGTGGGCGTGGCGTAGTGACCGGTGCCTCGCGCCCCATCCTGTTCCTCGACGTCGACGGAACGCTTCTGCCGTTCGATGGTCCCGGCATGCTGGCGGTTCCGGACGCACCGAAGGTGTGGACGGCGTCGTCGAACCCCTATCTGGCGCGGATCGACCGGGCGCTTGGCCCGCTGCTGACCGGACTCGGATGTGACCTGGTGTGGGCGACGGCGTGGATGGACGCCGCCAACGAGGTGATCGGGACCCTGCTCGGCCTGCGGCGGCTGCCGGTGGCTGACCTGCCCGCCTACGTCGGCGATATCGGGGAGGGCCGCCTGCAGTGGAAGACCGAGGCGCAGGTGCGGATCGCGGACGGGCGGCCGTTCGTGTGGATCGACGATGTGATCGGGGAGACGGGCCGGCGGTTCGTCGAGGTCGGTCATGCAGGTGAGGCGTTGCTGCACAAGGTGGACTCCACCGTCGGAGTCACTGCCGATGACCTGGATGTGGTCGCGGCGTGGGTGCGGGACGTGGGGCGATGAGGAGCGCATTTCACCAGGCCGCACGGTCGGCACGACCTGACTCGTGTTCAGCAGGCTGAGGGAGTCCATCTGACGGGTTGTTCTGGTGCTCCGGAGCGTGCTGGATGACGGTCGAGAGTGGTCGTGGATCTATCGCGGAAGCCCGAAAAGCAGTAGATCAGCGCTGCTGTGCACCATTAGCGTGCTGCCCAACCGAGTCCCCGAGCCAAGGTCGTGCCGTTGTACACCCTGTGAGATTTCCCGAGTGCTGATGTGTCGCGCGTCGCGAATGTGCGCCGCGCACCTTTTTGCTGCGGACCTCTCACTGAGACCGGTGTACTTCTATGCTCAAAACCTGGGCAGTCGTGCCCACCTGCCTGCCGCTCGTTCGCCGCCGTTGTCACGCGTGCGATTCCGAGCGCTTCGGGGCAAGCGGAAAATTCCGCGTTAACGCACACCACAAACTCATCGACGCATGGCTTCTCGCGCTCTGTACCGTCTGCGAGGAGACCATCAAGCTCACGGTTCTGGAACGGGTCAAGGTGCGTTCCATCCGGCCGGAGCTACTGGACCGGCTGCACAACAACGATCCTGGCCTGGTGCCTGAGGTGCTCCAGGATCCGGCGGTGCAGCGCCGCAATCGCATCACCCTGGACTGGGACGGCGCCTGGCGTCTCGACACCGACGGACCGGATGACCTGGACCACGAGGTGGTCGACGTCTCGGTCCGGTTCGCGGCGCGGATCCCCGTCCGGCCAGTGCGACTGATCGCTGACGGTTGCGGTCTGTCGCGGGGCGAGGTCGAGAGGCTGCTCCTGACGGGGAAACTCGTCTCGGCAGTCCGGTTGAGCGGCAAGCTCTCCGGCGACTTCACCTTCACGCTCAAGCGCTGAACCCTGCTTGGGAGTGCGGCCTGTCCGGCATGATCTGCCGGGCAGGCCGCGCTCCGGCGCGCTGGGTCCGGGGTCACTCGGAGGCGAACGCCCGCGCCAGCTTCACCATCGCTTCGGTGACCTCCGCGAGGTCCCTGCCTTCCTCGGTCAGCCAGTGCGCGATCATCTCGCCCGACAGCGCCGCCAGGAGTGCGTCCGCGCGCAGCACGGGGGAGGGCGTGCCGGCGAGGCTCAGCAGGTGACGGCAGTGCGTGCGCCAGAGGCCGTGCGCCCCGCTGCGGAACCGGGCGCCCGGAGCCGCCGTCTGCGACAGCAGGACCAGCTCCAGCTGTTCGGCGACGAGCTCGGTGTACCCGGCGACGAACGCCGCCAGCCGATCGACCGGCTCGGCACCAGGGCCGAGCGGAGGCGGGCCGGAGATCATCAGCTCCTGGAACTGGCGCTCGCGCTCGCCGAGCAGCGCCATCGCCAGGCCGGCCTTGTCGCCGAACCCGCGATAGAGCGTGCCCACGCCCACGCCGGCCTCCTTGGCCACGGCCTGCATGGTCACGCGCTCGACACCGTCGCGCGCGAAGAGCCGCTCCGCCGCGTCGAGGACCTTGCCCTGGTTGCGGGCGGCGTCTGCGCGCCGGGATCGGGCCGCGCCTTCGGGCTGCCCGTGCACGGGCAGGGGAAGACTCGTTGACAAAGCGGAATCTGTTCCGCTAACTTCCTTCATGAAGCGGAACCTATTCCGTTTTCGCGTTGCCGTCGAGCCGACACACCGGAGCTGACCATGACCCGACTGTTGCACATCAGCGCTTCCCCACGCGGCGAGGCGTCCGAGTCCCTGGGACTCGCCACCGCGTTCCTGGACACCTACCGCCAGGCCAACCCCGGCGTCGACGTCGAGCACTTCGACCTGTGGGACGGCACCCTGCCTGAGTTCGGGCCCGCCGCGGCGAAGGTGAAGATGGACGTCTTCGCGGGCGTGGAGCCGAGTGGGGAGGGCGTCGCCGCGTGGTCGGCGGCCAAGGCGGCCTTCGCCCGGTTCGACGCCGCCGACCGGTACCTGTTCAGCGTCCCGATGTGGAACTCGGGCGTGCCCTACGTCCTCAAGCAGTTCATCGACGTCGTCTCGCAGCCGGGCATGGTGTTCGGGTTCGACCCCGTGACGGGCTATGAGGGGCTGCTGACGGGCAAGAAGGCCGCGGTGATCTACACCGGTGCGGTCTGGGGCGACGGTCGTGGGCCGGAGTTCGGGAGCGACTTCCAGAAGCCGTTCTTCGAGGGGTGGCTGCGGTGGGCGGGGGTCAGCGACATTGCGAGCGTCCGGTTCCAGCCGAACCTTGCCGCGGCGGACGTCGATCTGGCGCGCAAGAAGGCGCATGCTGCGGTGCTTGAGGTCGCTGGGTCGTTCTGACCTCGGTGCTTGGTCAGCCGCAGGGATCTCCGCCCGAGTAGCAGGGGTTGTAGTCCACGTTCTGCTCTACGGGTGAGGGATCGTTGAGGGAGCGCCAGTCCACCTGGGGCACGATCAGCAGCGCAATCGCCGTGACCGCCCAGATGCCGACCAGCAGGTGCCAGACGTACGCGATAACGCGCGCGTTCCGCCGTCGGGCAGAGACGAAAGTCCAGGCGACCCCGGTCAGCATGATTGCGGCGACGACCGCGTAGAAGATCGTGTGCCGCGGCTCGGGTGTGGACTCCGTCAGGAATCCGTAGGCGTTCCACACGTTCATCAGCAGTGCCACAGGGCCGAAGAGGGCGGCGAGCGATCCGACGGCTTCGCCGGCTACGCCGGGACCTGGGTTGGCGAGTTCGTCATCCCGGCTGCTCATCGCGACTGCTCCTGGTCCCCGCGTTGTGTGGGTTCGCGTCTGGCCGTCATAGCCTGGATGGTACGGCCCAGCATTGATGCGCCTTCGCCCGGACTGCTACACATCTCACCGGGTCTAAGCGCGCGCGGCACATCAGCGTCAGGCAGGCGCCGCGACTCGGAAGAGCGACGTGCGATGGCCGATGCTTGCCGCCTGCCATGATCCGGACATGAACTCGGACTTGCCGCTTGTGCGGGTGGACCTGTGGCGTGCCGACGCGGTCGTATTGTTTGACTGACTCATGTCGGTTGACCTGGACGCTGTTCCTATCTCGCACCCTGCGCAGAAGCAGGCACTGATGGATCTGCTGACAAGATTCGAGACGGAGACCGTACTCCCGGGTGTGACGCAGGCGGAGATCGACGAAGCGCAGTCGGCCGTCGCGCAGGACATGGGCTGGTAGGCGCCCGTGACCACCCAACTCTCACGCATGAGCGTTCTCCTCTCGCTGCAGAGCGCGCTCTGGGACGCGGTCACACCCGGGCTGCGCGGCGTGGCGGTTCGTTTCGGTGAGGCCCGTATCGAGGGCCGGATGATCTATGACCACGTTCCTGGCCCCACGGACCATGAAGACTGCTCGCTGGCGGAGACCTACGTCATCGCCGACTTCCCTGAGGAAGTTGCAGTCAGCCTTGACGCCGTGGCTGCCATTCCGCCCGAGTCGCGGTCACTGCTTGCCGAAGAGATGTGGGTCTATCTGCGCAAGGAACCGGCCCTGCCTGACCTGTGGCGTCCGCACCGCAGACCGGCTGCGGGGATCGCGCAGAGGCTAGTCGACACGACCGAGTGGTCGCGGTACGAGCTGATGGATGGACCGGTGTCGGAATTCGGCAAGGTTCTCAGCGCCTTCATCGCGAACGCGCCGGTTGACCAGTGGCCTGCGCTCTGGGCAACCATGGAGAGCTATGTCTTCTCACGGGACGACATCTTCAGTGCCGCCGAGCCAACCCTGAGGGTTCTCCTCGCGGCGCTGGCCGACGGAGTTGACGCGTCGGCTCAGCTCGGCATCCTGGACCTAATCTTCCACATCGTTCATGCCGCGAGCTACCGCGACGACGACCTTGGAGCGCGGTGCGTGGACGAGGCGGCGACCGCCAGTTGGCTGCTCGTGCGGGAAGCTGTAAACGGCGACCAAAACGTTGCAGCGTCCTGTATCGAGATACTCGACATAATTAGCCCCGAATACGCCGAACTTGTGCGTGCCGCCCGCGGGTAGTCGGTACTGATCTCAGAATCGTCCAACGACCGGCTGGGCTGACTCGACAGGGTCGAGGGAACGGTTGCGAGCGCCGGTTGCGCCCCGGTGGTTTCGGCGGGGCACGGCCGTGACCAGGCGCTAGGCTCGTGGCCCGAAGGAATGAGGTGGCCCGTCGGCCAGTCGTTCCCGCCTGCATGCTGCCCTAGAAATCATTCGAAGGAGCCTTGTCGTGAGTGCCTACATCGTGTTCCTCAAAGAGAGCACGCATGACCAGTCCGAAGTCGACAACTATCTGGAGAACGTCGGAAAGACGTTCGAGGGGCATTCAGCGAAGATCCTCGCGGCGTACGGTCCCCAGCAGGTGCTTGAAGGCCCTGAGCCGGAGGGGGTCGTGGTGATTGAGTTCCCCACCATGGACGAGGCGCGTGCCTGGTATGACAGCCCCGCCTACCAGGCTGCGGCGAAGCACCGTTTCAACGGTGCAACCTTTCGCGTCGTTCTCGTAGAGGGCGTCTGAGGGCTGGTCGCGTGACGGTTTGACTAGCTGGCCTCACCGCGCTGCCTATGGCGGGGTCGGTTGGAATCGGCGTACGACAGTCCGAGCCACCTACACTCGTCACCGGCGGCAACGGGCACAATCGACCCGTGAACGACGACGCAACGATCGAGTCCGTACGCGACCGGCTCCGAGACTTTGCTGTAGCGCGGGACTGGGGCCAGTTCCACAAGCCCAAGAATCTCGCGATGGCGCTCGCAGGGGAAGTGGGTGAGCTCCTTGCCGAGATGCAGTGGCTGACGGACGATCAGGTCCACGAGCGGCTGGCGGACCCTGACACCCGGGGCGCCGTCGAGGAGGAGTTTGCCGACGTCTTCCTTTACCTCGTCCAGCTTGCCGACGTCTGCGGGGTGGACCTGATACGGGCGGCGCACGCGAAGATCACGAGGAACGACGGCAGGTTCCCGCCGCTGGAGGCCTCATCCTGAGGTCCTGGGACGGCGGCTGTGGGGCTTTTGTAGTGCGCTCTGACCTCGGCCGATACCCTCGGCACATGGTGGATGGTGGGTTGCGCGATGTGGTTTCCGGCGGACGCAGGGCAGAGCTGGAGCTGGGAACTGCCGGAGCCTCGGGGTGGGGTGGAGCATGAGCAACTTCGAGATCGAGGATCTGCCGTACACCACGAAGACCGGTGCGCATCTGCGGTCGCGCGGCGGCAGATACACGAACTGGCCAGCCGTCTACGTCCTCAGCAGGCGGCGCGAGGTGTACGTGGGTGAGACGTTCAATCTCGCGAGCCGTATGGACCAGCATAGGCGGCTGAAGAGTGACCTGAAGCAGTTGCGGATCGTCCTGGACGACACATTCCACAAGTCGGTGTGCCTCGATCTCGAGTCGAAGCTCATCACCTATCTCGCAGGCGATGGATACACGGTCCGGAACCGCAACGGCGGGATCACCGACGCCGACTACTACCGACGTCGCGAGTATCGGGAGACGTTCGACAAGATCTTCGAAGCGCTGCGTGGGCTGGGGATGCTCAGACGGAGCATCCAGGAGATCGAGAACTCCGACCTGTTCAAGTATTCGCCGTTCAAGGCGCTTACCCCGAACCAGGCGAGCGTCGTCGAGAGCGTCGCGGAAGGACTCTTCGAAGATATTGAAGCCGGCCTCAGCACCACCTCGGTGATTCAGGGCGAGCCAGGCACCGGGAAGACCATCGTGGGAGTATTCCTGTTGAAGCTCCTCAAGGATGTTGCTGACACCGAACATCCGGAGCTGGTCGATGGCGACGAGATGTTCTCGGACCTGTTCACGGAGGGCTACCCGGACCTTGTGCGGGGCAAACGCTTCGGGCTCGTGGTGCCGCAGCAGTCGTTGCGCAAGACGATCCAGCGGGTCTTCCGGACGACGGCGGGGCTGAGCCCTTCGATGGTGCTGAGCCCTTTCGCGGTCGGGAACGCGACGGAGAAGTTCGACCTGCTCGTCGTGGACGAGGCGCACAGGCTCGGACAGCGGGCGAGTCAGTCGAATGGCGCGATGAACACTCAGTTCGCAGAGATCAACAAGCGGCTGTTCGGCGATGACGACCCCGGATACACCCAGCTCGACTGGATCCGGGCGCGGAGCCAGCACCAGGTGCTCATGCTCGACGGCGAGCAGAGCGTCATGCCCGCCGACATCCCGCGAGCCGAGCAGAAGGCTGTGGTCGAGGTGGCGCGTCGCGGGAAGCGCTTGTACGCACTCACCTCGCAGATGCGCGTCAGGGCGGGCTCGGACTATGTGCAGTACGTGCGCGATGTGCTGGCAGATGTCCCCCGTGAGCCAGCCGGAACATCATTCGTCCCCTACGACCTGCGGATGTTCGATGATCTGGGAGAGATGGTGTCGGCGATCCGGGAGAAGGATCGCGAGCACGGGTTGGCACGCCTGGTTGCTGGCTATGCCTGGCCCTGGCTGAGCAAGGACGACCTCACCGACGACGCGCTGTACGACATCGAGATCGACGGCCAGCGACTGCGCTGGAACCGAAGGGCCACTGACTGGGTCGACTCGCCGACGTCGCTCGAGGAAGTCGGATCGATTCACACCATCCAGGGATACGACCTGAACTACGCGGGCGTGATCATCGGCCCCGACCTGCGTCTCGACGCAAGCGGGCGGGTCACGATGGACCGCGCCAACTATTTCGACAAGAAGGGGCAGGAGAACAACCGTCAGCTCGGGATCGTCTACACCGACGAGGACCTGTTGCGCTTCATCCGTAACGTCTACGGAGTTCTGCTCACGCGCGGCATCATCGGGACCTACGTCTACGTCTGCGATCCAGCTCTTCGGGAACGGCTGCGGCCGTACCTCTCGACGGCTCCGCCTCAGTTGACGTGACCTGGACGGGCTGGGCCCGGCACAAAGCCGCAGTGGGGTCCGTGCGGCGGCACCAGCCACATCTGAGTATTCCTGCATGCCCTCGTGTGGCTTTGCGCAGTCTCCTTCAAGTCTCGTATTTCTACGTTGAACGGCATGTCTACGACTCCCAGACCTAGCCGTGCCCCGCGTGTCATCGCGATGCTCCTGGTCATCGCTGTCGCCGCGACCACAGCCCTCACCGTCTCCATGACGCTCGCGCGCAAGCAGACGCTTGCCGCAGTTGCGGTGAGCACGGCGGCGTCGACCTCGTCGTCCCTCCTCGCCGTCAGCGAACCGGGGCCGTCCGGGTCCTGGACGTCCGGTTCTCCGCCGCCAGGCGGCGCCGCACGGCCGTCGGGCGCCGAGCACTTCCGCATCGGCAGTATCACCAAGACCTTCGTGGCGACGACAATCCTGCAGCTCGTCGACGACGGCCGGATCGACCTCGACGCACCCATCGAGACCTACCTGACTGGAGTCGTGCCGAACGGCACCAACATCACCGTCCGCCAGATCCTCAACCACACCAGCGGCCTCTACGACTACATGAAGGGCGAAGGCTGGTCCACCAACCGGTGGCGCGGCGGCGAACGCTTCACCACCTATTCGCCCGACCAGTTGCTGTCCGAGGCCTTCCGGCACGAGCCGTACTTCGCGCCAGGTGCCGACTTCCGCTACTCGAACACCAACTACATCGTCGCGGGCAAGCTCATCGAGACGGTCACGGGCCAGCCGTACAGCACCGTGATCGAGCAGCGAATCCTGAGGCCGCTGAACCTGACCGACACATCGTTCCCGGGCTCGGAACCATCGATCCCGGAACCCGCCATCCACGCGAGCACCACACTTGAGGACGGCAAGACCGTCGACGTCACCGAGCAGAACGTCTCCCTCGACTGGGCCGCCGGCGAGATGATCTCCACGACCCGCGACCTGCAAGCATTCTTCGACGCCCTCCTCGGCGGCGTCCTGATCAGCAAGGACTCGCTCGCACAGATGCGCACCACCGTCCCGATGGGCATGGGCTTCCACTACGGCCTCGGCCTGGAGCGCTTCGACCTGCCCTGCGGCGGCCAGCTCTGGGGACACGGCGGCCAACTCCTCGGCTACGTCACCTACGCCTATCGGCGCGACGACGGCCGGAGCCTCACCATGCTCCTCGCCTCCGGCAAAGACGACGGCTTTGTCTCGTTCGCAGCCGCCACCGGCGCGGCGTACTGCCTGACATGACAGGCAGCTAGTCAGTCCTCTGGATCGGCCAGCACAACAACCCCCGAAGCCGCCTCCACCAACGGAACCGTCCGCTGCGCGGCATCGCTTACGCGGATCCGCGCGGGCGCGGGCGGCTCGGTCTCGTAATACGTCCCCGGTCCATAGAGCTGCCCGTACCGAACCACGACCCCACCCGCGTCCAGAACGGCAGCCTCGTGCCAGGCCACGGCGTCGCCCCGCCCAGGCGGCGTCCACGCGATCGACTGCGCCAGCATCCGCGCTCCACCCGCAGCCAATGCTGCCGCGAGCAGATTGGCCGTCCCCTCGGTCCGCATCCGTGAGTTCGCGGTAGCCCGCGCCGGGATGTCTGCGGCATCGTCAGGCAGATCCGTGAGCTGGTGCATCACCAGTTCAGGCCGGGATTTGACGGCGGCGGCGGTGAGCGCCTCGACGTCGTACACGTCCACGACGACCGGAGTGCCGCCGGCCTTCTCGATCATGCCCGCGCGCTCAGCCGAACGCGTTGTCCCTGTGACGTCATGGCCGGCAGCAACGAGCAACGGCAGCAGTCGGGACCCGATCACACCGGTCGCCCCGGCAAGGAAGATGCGCACTGGACAACCCTAGGAGACGTGCCGCATCGTGCGGCCGAGCCCGGCCAGTTGCCCACGGACCACGACCCGTAGCGAACCACCCGTGCAGAAGGCGCCGATCACCTAGAAGCGAGGCCCACCGCGACGACGAGGAGGGTAAGCGCGACCCCGATCCCGCTGAGAGCGGTGGCCCACACCACGCTGGTCTGACGATTGCCGGAGCGGAGCTCGAGGACCGAGACGGTCAGGCCAGCCATCGCAACCAACGGACCGAAGGGTGGGATAAGCAGCATGGGGAGGGCCGCTATCCCGAGGCCCAGCGCCCAACGCGCCCGGGCCGTTCCGCGGAGAGTGCTTGTCGAAGCAGGCTGGGGCCGCCGTGCCTGTGCGGGAGGTACAAATGGAGTCTTGGGCGCACCCCATGTTGATCCGTCCCACCAGCGCTCCACACCGGGGTCGATCGGATCCGGGTACCACCCTGGACCGGCCGAGCCTGCGGAATTCGGGTGCGTCACTGAGTCTCCTGTGTCGTCTCGCAGTGCGACGTCGTCGCGCCTCCCCAATGAAAGCCGACCGCCGACGCGCAGTTGACCAGATGGCGGGTGATCTTCATTGCGGCGTGTGATTCACGTGGCCAGCAGGTTTACGTAGCCTTGAAGCCTGTCCGTACGCGAGGAGGTCGCTGATGGCTGGTCTATGGGGTAGGAAGTCTCGCGCGAAGAGCTTGAAGCGCGGCACGTGGGGAAGCACGACAAAGGGCCGCAGCAAGAGCCTGTTCAAGAGGCTGTGGGGGAGCAGCAATTCCAAGCGCCGCAAGGGCGGCGGCCTGTGGTGAGCGCATAAAGCGAAGGGCTCGGACCGTCGGGGGGTCGACGGTCCGAGCCCTTAACCGCTCCTGAGAAAGTCACGACTCCAGATACCGCAAGATCGCCTGCACCCGCCGGTTGTACCCGTCCTCAGCCAGCAGCCCCAGCTTGTCGAAGATCGCGTTCGAGTGCTTCTCCACCGCCGACGTCGACACGAACAACGTCGCAGCGATCCCCGCATTCGTCCGCCCCTCGGCCATCAACCCCAGCACCTCCCGCTCCCGCTCCGTCAGCATCCCGAGCGGATGCGACGTGTCCCGGAACAGCTGCCGCACCACGTCCGGATCCAGCACCAGCCCGCCGGCCTGCACCCGGTCCAGCGCGTCGAGAAAGTCGTCGACGCCCATCACCCGGTCCTTGAGCAGGTAGCCGACGGCGCGCGCGTCATCCCCGAGCAGCACCTGCGTGAACTCCCGCTCGACGTACTGCGACAGCACGAGGATCCCCACCTCCGGCCAGCGCGCCCGGATCTGGACCGCGGCCCGCACGCCCTCGTCGGTGTGGGTGGGCGGCATGCGCACATCCAGCACGACGACGTCGGGACGCTCGGCCTCCAGCCGCTGCATCAACCCCTCGGCGGAGCCGTAGGCGGCGACGACGTCGTGCCCCTCGTCGGTCAGGAGGCTGCGGATGCCCTCGCGGAGCAGGGCGGAGTCCTCGGCCAGCATCACTCGCACGGGAGGGTCACCTCGATCTTGGTCGGGCCGCCGGGCGGGCTGTCGATGGTGAGGCTGCCGCCGGCGGCAGCCACTCGGCCGGTGAGCCCGGCCAGGCCGTGGCCGGGGTGGGGGAGGGCGCCGCCTGTGCCGTTGTCGGTGATGGTGACGTGGACTTCCGAGATCGGGAGGTCTCGACGAGCTCGACCAACGGTGGCCGGGTCGGATGCGGCAGCTTGACCAACGGAGACACGCACCCGAGCCTCGCCAGCCCCCGAGTGCTTGGCCACGTTGGTCAGAGCCTCCGACACCACGTAATAGATCGTTGTTTCGACAGCCAAGGGGAGGCGCTCCGGAGAGTCCCACTCCAGCACCGTCGGCGGCTCAGCACGCGACACCAGCTCCGCCAGCACCGGCGCCAACCCATGCGTGTCCAGCGTCGTCGGCCGCACCCGCCACGCGACATCCCGCAGGTCCGTCACCAGCAGCTCCGCCTCCCGCGCGGCCTGCTCCAACAACAACGAACCAGACGAGGCACCAACAGCCCGCCGCGCCCGATTCACCAGCAGCCCCAGCGCCACCGCCCGCTGCTGCACGCCATCATGCAGATCCCGCTCGATCCGCCCCCGCTCCGCATCCAGCGCCGCCAGCAGATCCGCCCGGCTCACCGTCAGCGACTCGACCTGCGCCGCCAGCCGCTCGCTCCGGCTCGGCGCCAGCCACCTTGCAGCCGCCGACCGGTCCAGCAGCGCCACCCCGACGAGCCCCATCAGGTCCAGGTACAGCAGGATCGCGCCGACCGGGATCATCCCGAGCAGGCCAGCGGTCGACAGCCCGTCACCCTGGAACGCCTCGTCGACAGTGAGCCGCACGTCGAACAGCCACGACGCCAGCCCCGCGACCACCGCGAACATCCCGTACGCCAGCAGCCCGAGCACCAGCGTGCCCACGAAACCGACAACAGCCCGCGCCGCGAGATACCGCGCAGCCCGGGGAGAGGTGAGCACCACCCCGTCGTCGGCCCACCCGAGAAAACGCACGGTACGACGGCGGTGCCAGGCGACCAGCGACCGAACCGGCCCGAACGGCGTCGGCCCGCGCAGCAGAGAAACCACGGAAAAGACCAGGTCCACGGGCCACGTCACCGCGCCGAGGGTCGCGCCCCACAGCATGCGGGCGGGAGTGCTGCGCCAGACGGCGGGGGCGGGGTCCACCTCGCCAGGATAGGGACGCCGCGTCCCGAGCGAACTGCGGAAAACCACACCCCACCTGCGGCATACCCGCACGACCTGACGGGGAACCGCAGTCAACCGACCCCCTCGCAGTCAAATAGCGTAGGGCCCATGACGACACAAAGCTTCGCCACGACCGTCGCCGACTGGGCCGTGGGGCTCATGGAGACCCTCGGCGCACCGGGCGCTGGCGTAGCAATCGCCCTCGAGAACCTGTTCCCGCCCCTGCCGAGCGAGGTGATCCTGCCGCTGGCAGGCTTCACCGCCGCGCAGGGCACCCTCGTCCTGTGGCACGTGCTCATCTGGACGACGGCGGGCTCCGTGGTCGGCGCCGTCCTCCTGTACGGCCTGGGGGCGTGGCTCGGCCGCGACCGCCTGCGCGCGATCGTGGACCGCATGCCGCTCGTGTCGCTGGAGGACGTCGACAAGGCCGAAGCCTGGTTCACCCGGCACGGCGACAAGGCGGTGCTCATCGGCCGGCTCATCCCGATCGTGCGCAGCCTGATCTCCATCCCCGCGGGCGTGGAACGCATGTCGATCTGGCGGTTCCTCGCCTTCACGACGCTCGGCTCCGGCGTGTGGAACACCCTGCTGGTCGGCGCGGGCTACCTGCTGGGGGACCAGTGGCACATCGTCGAGGAGAGCGTCGGCGTCTTCCAGAAGGTAGTCATCGTCGTCGTGGTGGCGCTGGTCGTGTGGTGGCTGGTCAAGACGCTGCGCGGTCGCCAGGACCAGGACTCGCCCCGGCACGTGCGGAAGCGCTGAGCGTCTCCAGGCCCTCGGCGATCATCCGCAGCGCCTCCTCGAAGTCCCCGCTCTGGGCGGGCTGCGTGCTCGCGTTCTGAGGGTCCAGCGACTCGGCCGCGGGCAGCAGCCCGAACGAGTCCGCGCTCAGCCGCTGCTGCTCGTGGAACGTGTACCCGACGACGAAGTGCATGACCGCCTCCGCGGCGACCCGCGACAGCGAGTCCGGCACCCCGTCGCGGCGGGTGACCGCCAGCAGCTGCGGCCGGACGGGCGAGTCGACGAGCCCGAGCGCCAGCGAGCTCGACACCAGCTCGGCGGCGTCGCGGTAGGCGAGCAGGCACTCGCGCAGACGCGCGCCCAGCCCTCGGAGGGCCTCGGACACCGTCATGTCCTCGACCCGCACGTCCGCCATCGGGCCGAGGATCCGCGCGCTGACCGAGGCCAGCAGCGCCTGCTTGTTCGGGAAGTGCCAGTACAGCGCACTCGCCCGCACCTCGAGCGCCGTGGCGATGTTCCGCATCGTCAGGTCAGGCAGCCCGTACTCGTCCAGGAGGCGGAGGGCCATGTCCGACACGTCGTCACGGCTGTGTCTTGGTGATCCGCTCATCGCCACAGTATGGTGCAGAACGCCGTTCAGGTGAACACCGTTCAGGATGAAGCGAGGACTCAAGTGCGAGACGACCACGGAACACCGCGCAGAGCGTTCGAGGCGAGCGACCTCGCCCGCGTCGCGGTCTTCGCCGCCCTCATCGCGGCCCTCGGCCTGCCGGGCAGCTTCAGCGTCTTCGGCGGCGTGCCGATCACCGCGCAGACCTTCGGGGTGATGCTCGCCGGTGCCATCCTCGGGCCGCGCCTCGGGGCGCTCGCGGTCCTCGCCCTGCTCACGCTCACCGCGGCCGGGCTCCCGCTGCTGGCCGGCGGGCGCGGCGGCATCAGCGTCTTCGTCGGGCCGTCCGCGGGCTACCTGATCGGCTGGATCGCGGGGGCGTTCGTCGTCGGCCTGATCGTGCACTCGTCCGCCCGCAAGCCGACGATCTGGCGGACAGCGCTCGCGATGGTCGTCGGCGGCATCCTCGTGATCTACGCCTTCGGCCTGCCCGTCCAGAGCCTGGTGACCCGGCTGTCGCTCCCGCAGACGGCGGTGGCCAGCCTGGTGTTCGTCCCCGGTGACCTGGTGAAGGCCGTGCTGGCGACGGTCACCGTCTCCACGCTGCTGCGTGCGTATCCCCGCGCGTTCCGGCGGAACTGGCGGTCGGCAGTGAGCCGGGAGACCGAGGGCCGGGGAGCCGAGAGCTCGGACATCGAGAGCCGGGAAACCGACGACCGGACACCGCCGGCCCCATGACCTCACGCATCGTCGTGCTGGACGGCGCCACGCACGGGCTGGTCGACCGGCTCCGTGCGGTGCGCGCGGCCGGCGACATCCCGCTCGTCGACGACGTCCGCCGGCCCGAGGCGGAGCGGGCGGCCGTGCGTGCCCTCGTGCGGGACGCACGTCCTCCGGCCGACGCGGCCTGGGCGACGCTCACGTCGGGGAGCAGCGGCATGCCGCGCATCGTGCTGCGGACCGCCGCATCCTGGGCCCAGTCGTTCCCCGCCGTCTCGGCGCTTCTCTACGACGACGCCGTGCCGGACGCCGAACGCCTGGTCGCCCTGCCCGCGCCGCCGTCGTCCTCGCTCACGCTGTTCTCCCTGGCGCACGCGCTGGGCGGCGGCCCGCGCCCGCTGTTCCCGGGGCAGGACGGCGACGGCTTCGCCGAGGCCACCTCCTTCCACGGGACGCCCCAGGCGCTGCGCGCCCTGCTCGACGGCGGAGGGCTCCCGCGCGTGCGGACCGCCCTCGTCGGCGGCTCCCACCTGGACCGGGACCTGCGGGCCGACGCCGAGTCCCGGGGCATCCGCGTGATCGCCTACTACGGCGCGGCGGAGCTCTCGTTCGTCGCGGTCGACGACGGCTCCGGCCTGCGCCCCTTCCCCGGGGTGGACCTCGACGTGCGCGACGGCGAGCTGTGGGTGCGGTCCCCGTACGCGGCCCTCGGGTACCTCGGGGCCGGCGGGCCGCTGCGGACCGACGGGGACTGGGCGACGGTCGGTGATCTCGCCGAGCTCGATCCCTCGACCGGCGTCGATACCGGGACCCGCACGCTCCGGCTCCGCGGCCGCGCCGACGGCGCCATCATCACCGCCTCGGCGACCGTGATCCCCGAGGAGGTAGAGGCCGAGCTCCGCCGGCTTCCCGCCGTCGCGGACGCCGTCGTCTTCGGACTTCCCGCGGGAAACGTCGGGTCGCTCGTCGCCGCGATGGTCGAGCCGGCCCCCGGTTCCCCCGCGATCACCGCGGGCGCGCTGCGCGGCAGCACGGCGTCCCGGCTGGGCCCGGCGCACCGGCCCCGGATCTGGTTCACCGGTGAGCTGCCGCGCAATGCGTCGGGCAAGCCCGCACGCGCCGAGATCGTCCGCCGGGCGCTCGCCGGGGAGGTGACCAGGGTTGCCGGATGAAGCGGTAGTCATCGCCGCCCGCCGGACGCCGATCGGCACCCGCGGGCGGGCGCTCGCGGCCCTGAACGTCGAGCAGCTCGCCGCGCCCGTCCTGCGCGCCGCGCTCGCCGATGCTGAGGCAGCGGTGGGTGACACTACGAATCCCAGGTCGGTTGCTGTCAGTAGACAACGTCTACGCAGAGCAACCGACCTCGGATTGGTAGTGTCACCGCCGGGACGCCGGCTTGCGATCGCCGATGTCGTGCTCGGCAACTGCATGGGGCCCGGCGGTAACCCCGCGCGGATCTCCGCCCTGGCGGCGGGGCTAGGGGTCGAGGTCCCCGGCGCGACCGTGGACCGGCAGTGCGGCAGCGGCCTCGCCGCGGTGCTCGACGCCGCGACGGCGATCCGTGCGGGGGACGACCGGCCGCGGATCGCGGGCGGCGTCGAGAGCCCTTCGACGGCCCCGGTCCGGTCGCTCGACGGCGTGCCCTACGACCGCGCCCCGTTCGCCCCGCAGGGCTGGCCGGACCCGGACATGGTGCGCGCCGCCGAGGACCTGGCCGCCGCCGACGGCATCAGCAGGGAACGGCAGGACGCCCACGCCGCACGCAGCCACCAGCGGGCCCGGGCCGCCCGCGATGCGGGACGCTTCGAGGCGGAGCTCGTCCCGCTCGCGGGACTGACCGCCGACGACTCCATCGGCGTCGCCGAGCCGCTGCTGCCCCGGCTGCCCGCCCTGTTCGAGGGCGGCACCCTCACCGCGGGGACGGCCACGCGGATCAGCGACGGGGCCGCGGCGGTCGCCGTCGTACCCCGCCGGCTCGCGGGCCGCGCCCCGGGCCTCGTCCTGCGGGGGCATGCGGTGGTCGGCTGCGACCCCGCGCTGCCCGGAGTCGGGGCCGCGCCGGCGGTGCGCGCCGCCCTCGACAGCGCAGGCGCCAGCCTCCGTGACGTCGCCGCGTTCGAGATCGTCGAGGCGTTCGCCGCCCAGTCCCTGGCCGTGCTCGACCGCCTCGGCCTCGCCGACGACGACCCGCGCGTGTGCGCAGACGGCGGAGCCCTGGCCCTGGGTCATCCGTGGGGCGCGAGCGGCGCGATCAGCGTGGTGCGGCTGTTCGGGCGGCTCGTCCGCGGGAGCGCCCCTGCCGGGACGCCGGGCGCCCCCGCCGGGACGCTCGGCGTCGCGGCGGCGTCGGTGGGCGGCGGGCTGGGCGTCGCGGCGGTCTTCGAGGTGGTCCGATGAGCGGTATCAACCTTGAGGGCGCGGGCGTGCGCCTGGGCGACACCGAGGTGCTGCGCGACGTCACGCTGTCGCTGGACGCGCGGACGATCGCCGTCATCGGCGAGAACGGTTCCGGCAAGTCGACGCTCGGCCGCCTGCTCAGCGGCCTGGTCCCCGCCACCGCCGGCACCGTGCGGGTCCTCGGGCTGGACCCGGTGCGCCAGGCCGCCGAGCTGCGCCGCCGCGTCGCGGTGATCTTCAGCAACCCGGACGCGCAGATCATCATGCCCACCGTGGCGGAGGACGTCGCCTTCTCGCTGCGCAGCGAGAAGCTGCCGCGCGCCGAGAAGGCCGACCGGGTCGCGGCCGCCCTCGAGGAGTTCGGCCTGGCCGAGCTCGCCGACCGGTCGTCGCACGACCTGTCCGGCGGCCAGAAGCAGCTGCTCGCCCTGTGCGGCGCGTTCGTGCGGCGTCCGGACCTGGTGGTCGCCGACGAGCCCACCGCCTACCTGGACGCGCGCAACGCCCGCCGGGTCGCCGACCACCTGCTCGCGGACGCGGCCCACTCGGACCCTTCGCACCGCCTCGTGCTGGTCACGCACGACCTGGGGCTCGCCCAGCGCTGCGACACGGCGGTGCTGATCCAGGACGGGAGGGTGGCCGAGATCGGGGCGCCCGCGCAGGTGATCGCCACGTACGAGGCGGGCATCAGATGGTGACCCTGTACCGCCCCGGCGACGGCCCGTGGCACCGCCTCCGGGCAGGTCCGAAGACCGCACTGCTCCTGCTGATAGTGCTCGGCATCTGCCTGCTGCCGGTGACGTGGTGGGCCGCCGGGGTCATGGCCGTCGTCTGCCTCGCGTGCTACGCGGTGCCCGGCGCGGGGCTGCGTGAGCTCGGCCGGCAGCTCGTCACGATCCGCTGGGTGATCGGCCTGACCCTCGTCGGCCAGCTCGTCTTCCTCGGCCCGGAGAGCGCCGCGGCGAACACCACGCGGGTCGCCGTCGCCTGCGCGCTCGCCGCGCTGCTCGCCCTGACCACCCCGGCGACCGAGCTGCTGGAGACCATCGAGCGGGCGATGCAGCCGCTGGCGTGGCTGCGGATCGACCCGCGGCGCGCGGCGCTGACGCTGTCGGTAACCCTGAGCACGCTGCCGGTGCTCGCCGGCCTGGCCCGGGACGTGCGCGAGGCGCAGCGGGCCCGCGGCGGCGGGCGGAGCCTGAGGCACTTCGCAATGCCGTTCCTCGTCATGGCGCTCAAGCACGCGGACCAGCTCGGCGACGCCCTTGCCGCCCGGGGCGTGCGATGAGGCCCGAGGTGCTCGGCCCCACGGTCGACGAGCAGACCAGGTGTGTCCACTACCGGACGCCGCTCGACATCGTCGCCATCCGGTTCGCGTGCTGCGGCCGGTACTACCCGTGCCACCTGTGCCACGACCAGACCGCCGACCACCCGTCACGGCCGTGGCCACCCGGCGCGGGCGGCCAGCGCGCGGTGCTCTGCGGGGCGTGCTGGACGGAGCTGACCGTCACCCAGTACGTGGGTGCGGGAAGCTGCCCGGCCTGCGCGGCCCCGTTCAACCCCGGCTGCGCTCGCCATCATTCACTCTACTTCGGTTAAGTGGCACCGACCTGAGAGAGTCGTCCCCGTGACTGACGACCGCACCGCGCAGACCCTCCGCTCCATCGCCCCCTACCTGGCCGACTGGGCCTCGTTCCAGGCCGCCTACCACGGCATGCCCGGCCTGCAGCTGGCCGTCGGCCGCCGCGGCGAGGTCTTCGTCGACCTGGCCTGGGGCACGGCGAACCTGGAGACGGGGGAGGCCCTCACCAGCGACCACCTGTTCCGCGTCGCCTCCCACTCCAAGACATTCACGACCGTCCTGGTGATGCAGCTCGTCGAACGCGGCGAGCTGCGCCTGGACGACGCCGTCGGCGCGCTCGTCCCGGAGCTCGGCGACGCCACAGCAGCAGGGATCACCGTCCGCGAGCTGCTGGGCCACCAGGCGGGCATCATCCGCGACTCGTCGGACGGCGACTTCTGGCAGTACGAGCGCCCCTTCCTCGACCGCGAGCAGGTACTGGAGTGCGTCCGCACCGAGGGCGTCGTCTTCGAGCCGAACGAGCACTTCAAGTACACGAACATCGGCTACAGCCTGCTCGGCATCATCATCGAGCGCGTCACCGGCAAGACGTACGACGAGGTGGCGCGCGCCGCCGTCGTCGAACCGCTGGGGCTCACCCGGACCGGGACCGAGCTCGACCCCGCCCGCGCGGACGAGTACGCGGCAGGCCACACCGGCCGCATCTCGCACGACGACGCCCGCCGCGTCATCCCGCACGTCGACACCCGCGCCATGGCCGCGGCCACCGGCTGGTACTCCACCGCGCTCGAGATGGTCCGCTACGGCGCCACGCACATGCTCGGCGACACCACGCTGCTCACCGACAAGAGCAAGCGCCTGGTCCAGCGCGAGGAGTCGACGGTAGCGGTCCGGGGCAAGGAGCTGGGCCGGTACGGCGTCGGCATCGAGCTCGGCAAGGTCGGGGACCGGGAGCTCGTCGGACACTCCGGCGGCTACCCCGGCCACATCACGCGCACCTGGATCGACCCCGTCGACGGCCTCGTGGTCTCCGCCCTGACCAACGCCGTCGACGGCATCGCCACCCAGATCGCCAACGGCGTCATCCAGATCGTCAACCTGGCGCTCGCGGCGGCGGACGAGGTCGCGGCGGCCGCGGCCGGCGGGAACCCGCTGCCGGCCGTCCCCGCGGACGCGCCCGTCGGACGGTTCGCCAACCTGTGGGGCGTGTTCGACGTCGCGGACCTCGGCGGGATCCTGCACACCATCAACCCGCGCCACCCGCAGCCGGCCGAGGTCGCGCAGCGGCTCGTCGTGTCGGACGGGCGCCTCGCGCAGGAGTCCGTCGCCGGGTTCGGCGCGGTGGGCGAGCCGGTACAGGCCGAGCGGGACGGCGCCGGCGCCGTCGTCGCCGCCCGCTTCGGTGCGATGACGGCGTGGCCGGTCGAGGAGTACCGGACGCGGGTGCTCAGCCAGTAGGGGCGGTCGCTAGAAGAGTCCGGGACGCGGGCGAAAAGTACGGTCCGTACCCCCTTTTCGGCCTGCACCGAACTGTCTGGAGGCGCATCGCGACGCGACCCTACGCTCGCCACGGCCTGAGAGGCAGGCCAATGGAGAGCACGGGAGGACTGAGAAGGATGAGCACATCCAGCACTGGTCTGAGCGAGGGCGTGGGTACGGGCGGCAGCAGGCGCACCGGCGGGACGAGGTCGGTGCGGCGGCTGGTCGCCGTCGTCGTCGCGCTGCTGTCGGTCTTCGGGGTGAGCGTGGCAGCGCCCGCGGGCGCGGCGCAGCTCGACGGCGGTGGCAGCTGGTCGGCGTCGGACGAGGCGGCGTCGTACGCACCGGCCAAGGGCGACCCGTCGATCTGGCCGAAGCCGAGCATCGTCCAGACCAACCTGAGCGCGGCGGAGTCGCAGCAGCGGGTCGAGGACTGCCCGCTGTCCCACCTGTGCGTGCGCAACCAGGAGGCCGACGGCCTCTGGTCCGCGTACGCGCTCTACTACTGCCTGGAGCCTGGGCAGTACTACGAGCTGACGAACTTCACGGGCACCGTCTACGCCCAGAACAGCCAGAACGTGACGGCCCGGTTCCTGCGGGCCGACAACTCGGTGGTCGACACGATCGGTCCGAACACCGGCAAGAACATCTACTGGAACCCGGTCTGGAAGATCGACCCCTGCTGACCAGCTGACCCCGCCCCACCGCTGGTCGGTGGGCGGGGTCTCCGGGTGACTGGTTCCCCGTCGCGGTAGCGTTGGCAGGTGACTTTCAACGAGGGCGGTCAGTTCGAGGGCGGTCGGGTCCGCAAGGGCGGCGGACGCCGGGGCGCCGTCGCCGTGGGCGGTGGCGGCGGCATCGCGATAGTCATCGCGCTCGTGTACATGCTGGTGACCGGCAACAGCCCGCAGGACATCCTCGGCGGCACCACGTCGGGCGCCGGGGACACCGGCGAGGCGGGCTACATCGGGGAGTGCACGGCCGAGCAGGCCAACACCGACCCGGAGTGCCGCCTGAACGCCGCGGTCCAGTCGCTCGACGCCTACTGGGCGACGACCCTTCCGGAGCAGGGCGGCGTCGAGTACCAGATGCCCGAGGTCGTGAGCTTCACCGACGCCGTCGACACGGGCTGCGGCTCCGCGACGTCGGCCACCGGGCCGTTCTACTGCCCGGCCGACACCACCGTGTACGAGGACCTCGCGTTCTACGACCAGCTCTCCAGCCAGTTCGGCGCCGAGGGCGGACCGCTGGCCGAGATGTACGTGACCGCGCACGAGTTCGGGCACCACATCGAGAACCAGCTCGGGCTGTTCGAGCGGGCCGACCGGTCGGGCACCGGTCCCGAGTCCGACTCGGTGCGCATCGAGCTGATGGCCGACTGCCTCGCCGGCATGTGGGCGGGCACCGCCGCCACGACCGAGGACCCGGACACGGGCGTCCCGTTCCTCGAACCGATCGAGCGTCAGGAGCTGGAGCAGGCGCTCTCCGCGGCGGCCGCCGTCGGCGACGACAACATCCAGCGGCGTTCGGGCGGAGACGTGAACCCCGAGGCGTTCTCGCACGGTTCCAGCGAGCAGCGCGTCAAGTGGTTCAGCATCGGCTACAACGGCGGGACCATCCAGGA
Source organism: Promicromonospora alba (assembly GCF_042654905.1). Lineage (NCBI taxonomy): Bacteria > Bacillati > Actinomycetota > Actinomycetes > Micrococcales > Promicromonosporaceae > Promicromonospora > Promicromonospora alba. The sequence goes on along the minus strand of NZ_JBHSFI010000001.1, from coordinate 593,660 downwards.
CTGCAACGCGCTGGACGCGTCGTCCCTCTGACCGTACGGTTGGCGTATGCACCTCAGCGCACGCACGACGACGCCGGACCCCTCCGGCGCGCGCTGACCCTGTACTCAGCAACCCAAGCCCCGGAGCTCGCTCCGGGGCTTTTGGTTTGCCCGGCACCGGGGCGGTTCCTCCATCGAAGGAGCAACCATGAACGACGCCGTCATCGCCGATCAGCACGATCGGCACGATCAGCCCGGCCGGCACGAGCCGGGCGCCGACCGGCGCGAACCGGTCCTCGACCACCGCGAGCTCGGCCGCGACATGCGGATCTTCGAGTCGAGCCCGCTCGTCGGTCCAGGCCTGCCGCTGTGGCTGCCCGCCGGCGCGGCCGTGCGGTACGAGCTGGAGCAGTACGCCCGCGAGGTGGCGCTGCGCACCGGCTGCGAACCCGTGTACTCGCCAGTGCTCGGCAAGCGGTCGCTGTTCGAGCGGTCGGGTCACTGGGCCAAGTTCGCCGACGACATGTTCCCGCCGATGGCCATGGGCGACTCCGACGTCGACCCGCTCGTGCTGCGCCCGGCCAACTGCCCGCACCACGCGCAGATCTACGCGTCCGAGCCGCGTTCGTACCGCGACCTGCCCGTGCGGTACTCGGAGCTCGCGCCGATGTTCCGGGCGGAACGGTCCGGCGTCCTGTCCGGGCTGAGCCGGGTGCGGCAGATCAGCCTCGACGACGCGCACGTGTTCTGCCGCCCCGACCAGGTGGCGGACGAGGTGCACGTCGCGCTGGCCGCCGTCCTTGAGGTGCTCGAGACCCTGGGGATCGAGGTGTCGTACCTACGGCTGTCCGGCCGGGACGACTCCGGCAGGTGGCTCGGCGCGCCCGAGGAGTGGGCAACCGCGGAGGAGGCGCTCCGGGCGGTGCTGACCCGGCTCGCGGGCGGGCTGGACTGGCGCGCCGAGGCGGGGGAGGCGGCGTTCTACGGGCCCAAGATCGACGTCCAGGTGCTCGACGCGCGCGGGCACGAGGAGACCCTCGCGACCGTGCAGCTCGACTTCAACCAGCCGGAGCGGTTCGACCTGACCTACGTGGCGGCGTCCGGCGAGCGGGAGCGGGTGGTGATGATCCACCGCGGGACCGTCGGCGCGATGGAGCGGATGGTCGCGTTCCTCCTGGAGCGGCACGCCGGCCGGCTGCCGTTCTGGCTCGCGCCGGTGCAGGTCTGCCTGCTGCCGGTGGGCGGTTCGGGGGTCGACGGCGGAGCGGGTGACGGCGGTGCGGGTGACGACTCCGGGGTCGGCGGCGGTGCGGTGGACCAGGCCGATGAGCTGGCCGCCGACCTGCGCGCCCGCGGGCTGCGCGTACGTGTGGAACGGGACGGTTCGCTCGGCAACCGCATCCGGCTCGCGCGTCAGCGCCGGGACGCGCTGCTGGGGGTGCTCGGGCCGCGCGAGATCGAGGCGGGGGTGCTCGCGGTGACCGACCCGGCGTCGGGCGTGAAGTCTTCTGTACTGCTCTCCGAGCTGGGGGACAGGCTTGCGGAGGCGGCAAGGAAGCGGGTGGCGCGGGTCGGGTTGTGAGGGGTCTCGACAGGCTCGACCAGCGGTATCGGGCTTGACCAGCAGGGGGTCTCGGCAAGCTCGACCAGCACAGGAGGCGGGGTCAGGGGGCCCAGGTGCGGTAGTCCCGGGCTGCCAGGTGGATGATCTCGAGCTCACGTTCGGTGAGCATCTGTCGCCGGCTCTCGAGCCACGGCACCAGCTCGTTCGCCGTCAGCACCTCGACGCCGTCGCGCGGACCCTCCACGCGGGGCTGATCCGTCCGGACGAAGACGATGAGCGCCTGCACGTTGATCGGCACGCGGGTCGCGCGGCCCAGGATCTCCTGGGTGCGGCGCGCGGCGTCCCGGGCGAGGTCGGCGGTCACGTCCTGGGTGGGGCGGTAGACGGAGTGGATGGTGTAGACGCCGGACGGCCCGATCACGAGCTGGTCGAGCTCGAGCTCGGCGGGGCGCTGCCCCGAGCGTGTGGTGGGGGCCGAGCGTACCGACTGGAGGACGCGCCAGACGGGACGCTTGGCCACGAGCTCCCAGAGCTCCTGGGCGACGGCCCGCACGCCGGCGATCCTGCGGCTCAGTGCCCGGTGCCGCTCGTCGGGTCGTCCGGTGAGCCTGCCGCGCAGCACCGACGTGAGGTGCTGCCGGGTGTAGGCGCTACGTTCATCGAGGAGGTGCTTGGCCGGTCGGTTGTTCGTCAGGTCATCTCCGCGGGCCAGCCGGCCGGTGCGGAGATTGGGTAGTGCGTCGGCGACGGTGACGGGAACGCTCGGGGAGTCTGTGCCCATGGGCGGACCGTACGTCCGAGACGGTTCCACCGCGCGCTCTGGCGGTGAAACGTCGGCCCTATCACCCGTGGCCGTCCGTGGTGCTCGTGAGCGGCCCGACGTCCTACTCCGCCGTCTGCTCCACGGCTGGCCCGGCCGGGAACGCGCGGCGGGCCACGAGCACCACGACCAGCGCCGCCACGACGAGGGCCACACCGACGTAGGGCACCGCGGGGAGCCCGACGCCGTCGAGCACCAGCGCCCCGAGCGCCGCCCCGCCACCGATCCCGATGTTGGCGGTGGAGTTGACGAGCGCCCCGACGACGTCGGGCGAGGCCCCGCGGGTGCGGATCGCCGCCGTCTGGAAGACGGCGGCGACCGCGCCGAAACCGATGCTCCACACCGCGGCTGCCGCGAGCGTGCCCACGGTGCCTGGGAAGGTGAGGCCGAGTGCGAGGATCCCGGCCGCGACGACCCCGAGCGTGACGACGGTCGTCTGCCGGAGCCGGACGTCGAGCCGGGCCGCGGCGTACCAGGCGCCGAGGAGGCCGAGCGCGCCGATCAGGAGGAGGGCGGGGCCGAGCGCCGCCGTCGCGAGGCCGGCCGCCAGCAGCAGCACCGACACGTAGGTGTAGACGGTGTAGTGGCCGAGGTACGCGAGCGCGTTCGCCGACGTGACCTGGGCGAGCGCGGTGCGGCGGGCGCCCCGGGCGGCGTCGGCCGGGGGAGTGCCACCCCCGGCGACGGACGGCAGCAGCAGCGCGGTCAGCACCCCGGCGAGCGCGCACGCCCCGGCCAGCACCAGGAACGAGGTGCGCCAGCCGACGGCGGTGCCCAGCGACGTCGTCAGCGGCACGCCGAGCACGAAGCCCGCGGACGCGCCCAGCGTGACCAGTGCGAGCGCGCGCCCCGCGAGGTGCGGGCGCACCAGCCGGGACGCGTACCCGATGCTCACCGAGAAGAAGACCGCGTGGGCCGCGCCGCCCAGCGCCCGGGCCACCGCGACGAGCGCGAACGTGGGCGCGACCGCGACGATCACGTTGCTCAGGACGTAGATCCCGAGCGTGGTGAGCAGCAGCGTCTTGCGGGGCAGCTTGCGTGTGGCCGACGTCAGCGGCACGGCGAGCGCCGCGACCATGAACGCGTAGGCGGTCACGAGCAGCCCGGCGACACCTTCGGAGACGTCGAGGTCGTCGCTGATCAGGGGAAGCAGCCCTACTGGAACCAGCTCGGTCGTGATGGCGACGAACGTGGCGAGCGCCAGAGCGAACAACCCGCCGGCCGCCTCGCGGACGTCGCCGGGCTGCCAGGGTGCGGTCCGGTGGCTCGGTGAAGGCATGAGCTCCATCCCAGACCAGGCCGAGCCCCGCTGGCAAGGCGACCGGCCGACATGTGACCCACCTGTCAGACGCCGCCGCACATGTCAGACGCTCAGATCACTCGAGTGACCTGAGCGTCTGACACATGCCGGAGCGTCTGACAGGTGCGCCCGGCGACCCGCGCGGGGGTCAGCCAAGCTCGCGGAGCTGCACCTTGTCGAAGGTTGCCGTCGTCGCCGGGGTGGCGCCGCCGCCCGCGTAGACGCCTACCTTGGGGGTGGTGTTCGCCGGGAGGGTCCAGGTGGCGCCGAAGCGCCAGGTCCGGCCGTCGCGCGAGGACGCCGCCCGGTACTCGTGCTCGCCCGTGGCCGGGTCGGTGGTGTGGAACAGGCGCAGGTGCATCGTGTCGGCGACCGGCCCGGAGACGTGCCCGCCGAACCAGGTACGCCCGTCGGCAGTGAGCTCCTTGCCGAACTCCACCTGACGGGTCTGCCAGATCGACACGGGCGCGAGCCGCAGGAAGTCGTCGTCGCCCGCGTGCACCAGCAGGCCCGCCTGCTGGTAGTTGCGCACCGTGTTCTCGCCCAGCGGCAGCGTGACGGTGGCCTCCAGCACGAAGTCGCCCTCCGGCGCGTCGCGCAGCAGAGCGGGTGCGTCGTTGGCCGACCCCACCAGGTCGTGGCCGGTCAGCGGCCAGGACAGGGCGCCGTCCGTGATCTCGACGCCGGACGGTCCGGCCGACGGAGCGTGCAGCCAGTCCCAGCCCGGGCCGAGCTCGCCGTCGAACTCCTCGGCGAACGTGACCGCCCCCGCCCGCGGCTCGGCGACCCGCCGGGTCACCGGCTCGTGCGCCGGCACGACGGTCAGGTTGTCGAGCCGCGCCTCGCCGCCGTCGGCCGTCAGGTGCACGGGAGCCTGCCGGGGGAGCGGGGTACGCGGCTCGAACCGCACCTCGGCGTCGACGTCGCCCAGACCGCTCGACGAGAGCCGGGCTCTGACCGCCCCGTCCCGCGCCTCGACGGTCAGCACGTGCCAGTCGCGCAGGTCCGCGTTCACGGGCAGCGCGGCCCGCAGCTCCCGCCGCCCCTGTCCGACGACGAGCTCGCGCGCCTCCGCGTCGAGCCGCACCAGCACGGCGGCCCGGCCGGACCCGCCCAGGGCCGCCGTGAACGAGGCGTCGGCGTCGGGCAGCCGTACGTCGGCCTCGACCCGCACGTCGCGGGGCGCAGGAGCCGTCCGCACGACGGCGGCATCCCGCCGGCCCGGGACCAGCCGGGCGAGCGCGCCCGCGTCGCCCGAGTCGTCGAAGCCGCGCGTGAACGTGCCGGCGACCCGCCGCAGACCGGACCCCGACGCCGGGTCGCCGCGCACGATGCCGAGACCGCTCGCGGCCACCGGCCCTGCCTGCGGACCCTCGCTCGGCCCCGCGCCGGCGTTGACCACCGCCCAGCCGTCGATCCAGTCCATCCGGTCGATCAGCGTGGGACGCCGGTTCACGCCGCCCGGCTCCTCCAGCCAGGCGGCGTCCTTGTCGATCGCGTGGTACAGCATCCAGTCCTGCCCGGCGGCATCGGTGAGCACCGCGTGGTGTCCGACGCCGATCCACCGGTTCCCGTTCTGCGCCACCACCTGCGTGCCGCCCACCCGCGACTCGTTCAGGCTCACGCCCTCGTGATCCGTGAACGGGCCCAGCGGCGACCGCGACCGCCCCGTGTAGACGCTGTACCCCGTGACCGGCCCGGCGCAGCAGTTCGCCGATGACCCCATCAGGTAGTACCAGCCGTCCCGCTTGACCACGAACGCGCCCTCGTACCGGTCCGCGACGGTCACCCGCGTGAGCTCACCCACCGCCCGCGTGCCCGACTCGTCCAGCCGCGTGACCCAAAGACCCCCGTTGAAGCCGCCGAAGTAGAGGTAGCGCGACCCGTCGTCGTCGGCGAACAGCGCGGGGTCGATGGTGTTCAGGTACGTGTCGCCGCCCGCCGGGCGCGGGTCCAGGACCGGCCCGCCGGAGTCGGTCCACGGCCCCGTCGGCGTCGGCGCGGTCGCCACCCCGATCGTGTAGTCCCACGGGTCCGGGTTCGCCTCCGTGTCGGTCACCGTGTAGTACATGACGTACTGGCCGTCCACGTACCGGATGTCCGGCGCCCAGAAGTACGAGGCGCTCGCGGCCCAGGACGGCCGGTTCTCGTTGTCGAAGATCGTGCCCACGTACTCCCAGGACTCCAGGTCGCTGGACCTCGACACGTGCATGTTGCCGAACGGACCGCCCGAGACCAGCGGGTCGCTCGTCGCGTACAGGTACCACCAGCCGTCCTTGCCGCGGATGATCGCGGGATCGGCATAGGTGTCGGCGAACGGTTCGGTGATCGGGTTGGTGAAGGTGGTGGACGGCGGCTGCGCGCTGCGGGACGGCGGTGGTGCGGCCGCGGCTGGCGCCGTGGCACCCAGGGCCAGTGCGAGCGAGGCGAGCACGGCGACGAACCGTATCTCCATGTGTCTCATCCCTTCGGGCGGTCGCACCACGTCACCGGCGACGTGGCCGCCGCATCGTCACGACGGAGTATCTGGTACAACGTAGTACCAGACGTGAAGGTACCGTCGCCGGGCGGTCCCGTCCAGGACCGAGCGACGACCCCGACACGATGCACGCGACACGCCGACGATTCCGTGCACCGTGTCGGGGTCGCCCGGTTGCCCGGCGTCCGAGTGAGGCAACGCACCGTAATCCCTGGCCTTGACCCCGTAGACTGGAAGGGCCCCCGTCGCTGTGGGCCGAACGACCACCCACCACCCCAACCGTGAGGAACACCTGCGTGATCACTGCCCATGGCGTCGAGCTGCGCGTCGGCGCGCGCGTGCTGCTGAGCGAGGCGAACTTCCGGGTCGCCTCGGGCGACCGGATCGGTCTGGTGGGCCGTAATGGTGCAGGCAAGACCACGCTGACCAAGACCCTCGCGGGCGAGACCCTCCCGTCGGGCGGGCAGATCGTGCGCGGTACCGACATCGGTTACCTGCCGCAGGACCCCCGCACCGGCGACCTCGAGGTCCTCGCGATGGACCGCGTGCTGTCCGCGCGCGGCCTGGACAAGGTCATCTCCAAGATGCGCCAGGCCGAGGGCGAGATGGCGTCCCTCGACGAGGCGACGCAGAACGCCGCGATGGAGCGCTACCCCAAGCTCGAGGCGCGCTTCCTGGCGGCCGGCGGCTACTCCGCGGAGTCCGAGGCGCAGATCATCACCGCGAACCTGGGCCTGGACGAGCGCGTCCTGGCGCAGCCGCTCGGCACGCTCTCCGGTGGCCAGCGCCGCCGGATCGAGCTGGCGCGCATCCTGTTCAGCGGCGTCGAGACGCTGCTCCTCGACGAACCCACCAACCACCTCGACGCGGACTCCATCATGTGGCTGCGCGACTACCTCAAGGCGTACAACGGCGGGTTCATCGTGATCAGCCACGACACCGACCTGCTGCGCGCCACCGTGAACAAGGTGTTCCACCTGGACGCCAACCGCGGCGAGCTCGACCAGTACAACCTCGGCTGGGACGCGTACCTCGAGCAGCGCGAGACGGACGAGCGGCGTCGCCGGCGGGAGCGGGCGAACGCCGAGAAGAAGGCCGGCACGCTGCTCGCCCAGGCCGAGAAGATGCGCGCCAAGGCGACCAAGGCCACGGCGGCGCAGAACATGATCAAGCGCGCCGAGAAGATGCTCGGCGGCCTGGAGGCCGAGCGCGTGTCCGACCGCGTGGCCAACCTGCGCTTCCCGACGCCGGCACCCTGCGGGCGCACGCCGCTCACCGCGAGCGGGCTGTCCAAGGCGTACGGGTCGCAGGAGGTGTTCGCCGGGGTGGACCTGGCGATCGACCGCGGGTCCCGCGTCGTCATCCTCGGGTTCAACGGTGCGGGCAAGACGACGCTGCTGCGGATCCTCGCGGGCGTCGAGGCGCCCGACACGGGCGAGGTCGAGCCCGGCCACGGGCTCAAGCTCGGCTACTACGCGCAGGAGCACGACACGCTCGACATGAACGTGACGGTCGTGGAGAACCTGCGGCACGCCGCGCCCGACCTCACGGACACGCAGGTGCGGTCCGTGCTGGGCTCGTTCCTGTTCAGCGGGGACGACGCCTACAAGCCGACCAACGTGCTGTCCGGCGGCGAGAAGACGCGCCTGGCGCTGGCGACGATCGTCGTGTCCGGCGCGAACGTGCTGCTGCTCGATGAGCCCACGAACAACCTCGACCCGGCGTCGCGCGCCGAGATCCTCGGGGCCTTGAAGACGTACGAGGGCGCGGTAGTGATGGTCACGCACGACGACGGCGCCGTGGAGGCGCTGGAGCCCGAGCGCGTCCTGCTGCTGCCCGACGGCGACGAAGACCTCTGGAACGACAGCTACCAGGAGCTCGTCTCCCTTGCCTGAGCCGGAGCGGACCGCCGGCTCGGGCGACACGGAAAGAGCCTGACCCGGCTTCGCCGAAGTAGAGCGTGTGTCCGGACGCACGCTCTACTTCGGCGACGCCCGGCACGCGAGATAGAGCGTGTGTCCGGACACACGCTCTACTTCGGCGACAAGGGTCAGCGGAGCTGGGCCTCGATCAGTGCGTCTTCCTCGTCCTCGGCCGTCTGACGCCGCTCCCGGGCCGGCCTGCGCGCCCGCACACCCTCGCCGTCCGCCGCCTCGCCGGAGGCCAGCAGCAGGTCACCCGCCGACACGGTCTCCCCGCGCAGCGCCCCGCGCTCCCGGCGCCACAGCAGCACGTACCCGCTGATCGCGCCGATCGCGAAGATGCACCACTGGAACGCGTACGACAGGTGCGACCCGGGGTCGGTGTCCGGCTTGGGCAGGGACGCCAGCCCGGTCTGCGGCGCGGGCTCCTCGGCCCGCAGCGCGCCGTACGCGCCCACGGTGCGACCCTCGGCCCAGGCTGCGCCGTCCGGCCCCGCCGCGAGCACCTGCTCGGTCGAGATCGCCTGCACTTGCCCGGGCGGCGCGTCGCGGTCGGAGGCGGGCTCGTCGGCCCGCAGCGACGCCACGACGGTCACGGTGCCCGACGGCGGCGCGGGAACGGCGTCGGGCCGCGACCCGTCGGCACCGAGCGGTACGAACCCGCGGTCGATCACCATGACGACGTCCTGCCCGCCGACCCGCGCCTCGAACGGGACCAGCACGTGGTACCCGCCCTGCCCGCCCACGGGCCGGTTGCGCAGCAGCACCGTCGCGTCGGTGACGTACTCGCCCGTCAGCTCCACCCGCTGCCAGACCTCGTCCTTCGGTACGACGGCGCCCGGCCCGGCCAGGACCTCGTCCACCGGCACCACCGGCGCCGACCAGTTGGCGTTCACGAGGTCGATCTCCGCATTGCGCGACTCGGCGCGGTCCCACTGCCAGCGGCCCGCGACCAGGCACAGGGCGGCGAGGACCACGGCGGCGACCGCCAGGATCACCCACTGGCGCGTCGTGCGCGGGCCGCGGGACTCGTCGCCCCGGGCGCTCGCGGCGCCGTCGCTCATCACGCCCGAACGGTCGGTCGCAGCGCCGTCGCTCACGACACCCGGTCCAGTTCCGCCACCGCCACCGTCTGCTTCCAGAACGACCGCGATGCGAGGAACTGCTCGAGGTGCTCACGGTGCTCGTCGCACGCGAGCCAGACCTTGCGGCGTTCGGGCGTGTGCAGCTTGGGGTTGTTCCACAGCAGGCCCCACGCCGCCTGCTCGCGGCAGCCCTTGGCGCTGCAGATGAGCTCGCCCTCGGGTACGGGGTCGGGTGCGGGGCCGGAGAGGCCGAGGAGGTCCATCAGTAGTTCCCTCAGTCGTCGACGTGGTCGATGACGCGCCCGGCGCCGGGCGCGTCCGGGGCGGGCGCGTCCGGGGCCCGCGGCGCGTCGGGGGCGATGTCGGACAGCTCGGTGAGCGCGGGCGCCGCAGCGGGCGTCACGGGCGAGGTGTCGTGCGTGACCTGGTCCCGTCCGGAGTTCGCGATGAGCACCGCCGAGTAGGGCAGTACCACAGCGGCGGCGACGAGCGCCCAGCGGACCCAGCCGTCCACCAGCACCGCGCCGATGATGCACACCACGCGGATGGACATCTGGATCAGATAGCTGCGCGTGCGGCGCGCCTGGTCCACTGCCAGCGGCTCTGGGGCCGAGGTGATGGACGGAACCGGCTCGCTCATCTCGCCAGTCTACGTCCGGGACGTGCCCGTCAGACACGCCGCCGGACGGGCGCACGCGCGGCGTTGCTCACAGGTTGTTGTAGAAAACCCACAAGGACCAGTGGATCCCTGTGGGCCCGCCGCGCGCGGCGTCCGCCCGACGCGCGGGGTAGCGTCGCAACGGACCCGGATCGAGCCAGGTACCGGCCGCCGCCCCAGCCTCGCGCGGCCTCATGCGAACGTGCATCATCACAGCATCGAGGAGTTCAGGTGACCACCACGCCCGACACACAGAGCATCGCTGCAGGTCCTACCGGCCGGGTAGTCGTCGTGACGGGCGCCGCGCGCGGCATCGGCCGCGCGATCGCCGAGCGTTTCGTGGCCGACGGCGACCGCGTCGCCACCATCTACCGCGGCGGCGACCTGCCCAAGGGTGTCGAGGCCTATGTGGCCGACGTCACCGACTCCGCCGCCGTCGACGCCGCGTTCACCGCCATCGAGAAGGACATGGGGCCGGTCGAGGTGCTCGTCGCGAACGCCGGCGTCACCAAGGACCAGCTCCTGATGCGCATGAGCGACGCCGAGTTCGAGTCCGTGGTCGACGTGAACCTCACCGGGACGTTCCGCTGCGTGCGCCGCGCGTCGAAGGGCATGATCCGGGCCCGCAAGGGCCGCATCGTGCTGATCGGCTCGATCGTCGGCATGTCCGGCGGCCCCGGCCAGGTCAACTACTCGTCGTCCAAGGCCGCCCTGGTGGGCATGGCGCGGTCGATCACGCGCGAGCTCGGCGCGCGCGGCATCACGGCGAACGTCGTCGCGCCGGGCTACGTCGAGACGGACATGACCGCCGCGCTGTCCGAGGACGTGCGCGCGAGCTACCTCAAGACGATCCCGGCCGGGCGCTTCGCGTCGGCGGACGAGATCGCATCCGTGGTGTCGTTCATCGCGTCCGACGCCGCCGGCTACGTCTCCGGCGCGGTCATCCCGGTCGACGGTGGTCTCGGGATGGGGCACTGAGCCGTACTCTGGCGCCGCGGCCTGCGGTTTTGCCCGAACATATCCACCACTTTTGCCATGCGGCACGGCGCGGAGTTTCGTTCCACGCCGCAACTCGCATTACGCTCGCACCCAGCGCAGGGGTCGCCTCGGCACGCCTGCGCCCGATCGGAAGGACAACATGGGTCTCCTCGAAGGTAAGAAGCTGCTCGTCACGGGCGTGCTGACGGACTCGTCGATCGCATTCCACGCAGCCCGGCTCGCTCAGGACGAGGGCGCCGAGGTGATTCTCTCGTCCTTCGGGCGGCAGATGAAGCTCACGCAGGCCTTCTCGAAGCGGCTGCCGGTCGAGGCGCCGGTGGTCGAGCTGGACGCGACCAGCCAGGAGAACCTCGACGCGCTGGCCGACGCCGTGCGCGCGGAGGGCTTCGACCGGCTCGACGGCGTGGTGCACTCGATCGGGTTCGCCCCGCAGTCCGTCATGGGCGGCAACTTCCTCACGGGTACCTGGGAGGACGTCGCCACCGCGCTGCACGTCTCCACGTTCTCGTACAAGTCGATAGCTGTGGCCGCGCGTGAGCTGATGACGGACGGCGGCGCCGTCGTCGGGCTGACGTTCGACGCGCAGTTCGCCTGGCCGGTCTACGACTGGATGGGCGTGGCCAAGGCCGGCCTGGAGTCCGCGAACCGCTACCTGGCGCGCGACCTCGGCCCCGAAGGAATCCGCTGCAACCTCGTCTCGGCAGGGCCGATCCGCACCACCGCCGCCAAGTCCATCCCGGGCTTCGCGACGATGGAGGACGCCTGGCCGACCCGAGCCCCGCTCGGCTGGGACCAGACCACCGCTGAGCCGGCGGCACGTGCCGTGTGCGCGCTGCTGTCGGACTGGTTCCCGGCGACGACCGGCGAGATCGTGCACGTCGACGGCGGCGTGCACGCCATGGGTCAATAGATGGGCAGGAGGCACTGATGGGCAGAGCGTCGGGCACGGAGCCCACTACGTTGCCGGTGCGGCGACTGGTGCTGCTCCGGCACGCGAAGGCGGAGCCGCCGTCGGAACTTCCCGACGAGCACCGGCCGCTCGCGTTGCGTGGCCGGGACCAGGCGGCGAAGGTCGGTGCGGCGTTGGTCGCGTCCGGCCTCGTGCCCGACGCCGTCCTCGTCTCCGGGGCGGTGCGCACCCGCCAGACGTGGGACCTCGCGCGCAAGCACCTGGGGGAGCCGCCGGTGGCGTACACCGACGAGCTCCTGGGAGCGATGCCGCGCGGCGTCCTGGCGCTCGTGCGCGAGCTCGACCCGGCCAGCCGGACCGTGCTCGTGATCGGTCACGAGCCCGCGATGGCGGGTACCGCCGAGCTGCTGGCGGGCCCGGGGTCGAAGGACGACGCGCTCGCGCAGGTCCGTGTGGGCGTCCCGACGGCGACGTACTCCGTCCTGGAGGCCGACGTCCCATGGTCGGACTGGGACCGCAAGCTCGCCCGCCTGACCGAGGTGACCCGCCCCGCCTGACCTGACGACGTGTCAGACGCCGACGGACGTGTCAGACGTACAGATCACCCTGGTGACCTGAGCGTCTGACACGTCCGTCGGTTTCTGACAGGTGGCTCAGAGGAGGTCTAGGACCTTGTCCAGGCGGTCCTCTATCGAGTGGGGGGCCTGTTCCCGCACCACCGGCTTGGCGTTGAAGGCCACGCCTACGCCCGCGATCTCGATCATGCCGAGGTCGTTCGCGCCGTCGCCCACGGCGACCGTGTGCTCCAGCGGGATGCCCAGGTCCTCGGCCCACTCGCGCAGCGTCGCGGCCTTCGCCGCGCGGTCGATGACGGGGCCGACGGTCCGGCCGGTCAGCACGCCGTCCGCGACCTCCAGGCGGTTGGCGCGGAGCAGCGTGATCCCGAGCTCCTGCGCGACCGGCTCGACGATCTCCGCGAAACCGCCGGACACCAGCCCGAACGCCCAGCCGCGCGCCTGGCACTCGGCCACCAGCTCGCGCGCGCCCGGCGTCAGCTCGACGGCGGCGCGCACCTTGTCCAGCGCCGCGACGGGCACGCCGGCGAGGGTCGCGACGCGCTCCCGCAGGGACGCCGCGAAGTCCAGCTCGCCGCGCATCGCCCGCTCGGTCACTGCCGCGACCTCGTCGCGGGTGCCCGCATGCTCGGCGATGAGCTCGATGACCTCCTGGCGGAAGAAGGTCGAGTCCACGTCGGTCACGATGAGTCGCTTCACGGGACCAGTGTGCCGGAGCACCGCATCGCTCCGCCGAGCGGTCCACGTGCTGCGCTCACACGCGTCGAACGGAGGCCCGGTCGCGGTACCGGCGCCGAACGTAGGAGTGGTCGCCGTCCGGACCTCCAGACAGCGACCACCCCTACGTTCGACGCCTCACGACGGGGCGCCGGCGCCGGGTCAGTCGACGACCGTGCCCTTTGGGACCACCGTCAGGCCCGACTCCGTGACCGTGAAGCCCCGCGCGCGGTCCTCGTCGTGGTCGACGCCGATCCGGGCCCGCTCGTTGACGATGACGTTCTTGTCGACGATCGCCCGGTGCACGTGCGCGTACCGGTGCACCTGGACGTCGTCCATCAGCACGGAGTTCGACACGTTCGAGTACGAGTGCAGGTGCACGCCCGGCGAGAGCACCGACCCCGCGGCCTGCGCACCCGAGATCAGCACGCCCGGCGAGACGATCGAGTCCGCCGCGTGCCCCATGCGCCCCGGACCGGCGTGCACGAACTTCGCCGGCGGCAGGCCGGTGTAGCCCGTGTACAGCGGCCAGTCGTAGTTGTAGAGGTTGAAGATCGGGTGCACGGCGATGAGGTCGACGTGGGCGTCGTAATAGGAGTCGATGGTGCCGACGTCACGCCAGTAGCCGCGGTCCCGGTCGGTGGATCCGGGCACGTCGTTGCGGATGAAGTCGTACACGCCGGCCTCGCCCTGCGCGACGAACGCCGGGATGATGTCGCCGCCCATGTCGTGCCGCGAGTCCGGGTTCGCCGCGTCCTTCGTGACGGCCTCGACCAGCGCATCGGCGTCGAACACGTAGTTGCCCATCGAGGCGAGGATCTCGCCGGGGGAGTCGGGCAACCCCGTCGGATCGGTCGGCTTCTCCAGGAACTCGCGGATTTTCGTGGGGTCGGCAGGGTCGACGTCGATGACGCCGAACTGGTCGGCCATGCCGATCGGCTGCCGGATCGCGGCGACCGACGCCCGCGCCCCGGACTCGATGTGCGCGTCCACCATCTGGGAGAAGTCCATGCGGTAGACGTGGTCGGCGCCGACCACGACCACGATGTCGGGCCGCTCGTCATCGATGATGTTGAGGCACTGGTAGATCGCGTCGGCGCTGCCGAGATACCAGTGCTTGCCCACGCGCTGCTGCGCGGGGACGGGCGCCACGAAGTTCCCCAGCAGCGGCGACATGCGCCACGTCTTGGAGATGTGGCGGTCCAGGGAGTGGGACTTGTACTGCGTCAGCACGACGACGTGCAGGTAACGCGAGTTGACGATGTTGGAGAGAGCGAAGTCCACCAGACGGTAGATGCCGCCGAAGGGCACTGCGGGCTTGGCGCGGGCGGCGGTCAGCGGCATGAGCCGCTTTCCCTCGCCGCCGGCGAGGACGATCGCTAGGACGCGAGGAGCGGAAGCCATACGGGTGACATTAGGCCCTTTTGCGCTGGTCCGTCAGATGGCACGCTGAGACTTCGCGCACGCTAGGTTGGCAAGATGTCCGACGTCGCTGCCGCCCCAGGCTTCGCCCCCCGTTCCGTACCCGCCACGGGCCCCGCGCCCCGCACCGCGCAGCGGCCCGCCGACAGCCTCCGGGTCGACCTGCTGACCCGCGAGTTCCCGCCGCACGTCTATGGCGGTGCGGGCGTCCACGTGGCCGAGCTCGCCACGGTGCTCGCGCAGCACGCCGACGTGCGGGTGCGCTGCTTCGACGGCCCGCGCGACGCCGCGACCGAGGCGTCCGGCGTCACCGGGTACGTGACCCCGAAGGCGCTCGCGGGCGCGAACCCCGCGCTGGCCACCCTCGGCACGGACCTCGTCATGGCCGACGACGTCGCGGGCGCCGACCTGGTCCACTCCCACACCTGGTACGCCAACATGGCGGGCCACCTGGGCGGGCTGCTGCACGGCGTGCCGCACGTGGTCACCGCACACTCCCTGGAGCCGCTGCGCCCCTGGAAGGCCGAGCAGCTCGGCGGCGGCTACGCCCTCTCGTCGTGGGCCGAGCGCACCGCGTACCTGGGTGCGGCGGGCGTCATCGCGGTGTCGGCGGGCATGCGGGCCGACATCCTGCGCGTCTACCCCGAGCTCGACCCGGAGCGCGTGCACGTGGTGCACAACGGCATCGACCTGTCGGGCTGGCGCCGTCCCGCCGCGGACGACGACGCCGCGCAGGCCGCCGCCGCGGCGACCGTACGCCGCCACGGGATCGACCCCGACCGGCCCGCCGTCGTCTTCGTCGGCCGCATCACCCGGCAGAAGGGTCTGCCGTACCTGCTGCGCGCCGCCGCCGAGCTGCCCCCGGAGGTGCAGCTGGTGCTCTGCGCGGGCGCACCCGACACCCCGGAGATCATGGCCGAGGTGCTGCGCCTGGTCGAACGCCTGCGTGAGTCCCGGACCGGCGTCGTCTGGATCGAGGAGATGCTGCCGCGCCCCGACCTGATCGCGGTCCTGGCGGCCTGCACGGTCTTCGTCTGCCCGAGCGTCTACGAGCCGCTCGGCATCGTGAACCTGGAGGCCATGGCTGTGGGCCTGCCCGTGGTCGGCACGGCCACGGGCGGCATCCCCGAGGTGGTCGACGACGGCGTCACCGGCCTGCTGGTCCCCATCGACCAGTCCGACGACGGGACGGGCACGCCGCTCGACCCCGACCGCTTCGTCGCCGACCTCGCGGGGGCGCTGACCCGCGTCGCGACCGACCCGGAGGCGGCAGCGGCGATGGGGGCCGCCGGGCGCCGCCGGGCCGAGGAGCACTTCACCTGGTCGGCGATCGGCGAGCGCACGATGGAGGTCTACCGGCAGGTGCTCGGACGGGCCTGAGCGGCTGACCGCGGCGAGCAGCGGCGGTTCAGCGGACCTCGCCGTAGGTGGCCGCGCTCATCGCGTGGCGGGCCGTGCGGTCGACCTCGCGCAGCGCCGTGGACCGCTGGTCGACCTGGAAGACGTTCACCGCGCCGCCGTCGTCCACCGTGCCCAGGGCGACGATGGCGCGCAGGCGGCTGGCCAGGTCCAGCACGCGGGCACGCCGCCCGTCCAGGTGCGGCACCGGCCACGACGACGTGCTGGCGGACCGGATCCGCTCGATGGCGTCGGCGGCGTCGTCGCGCCAGCGGGCGACGTCGAGCTGGTCGAGCGCGTCGGTGGCCGTCATCAGGCTCGTGCGGAGCTCGCGCTCGGCGTCGGCGACCGAGCCGACGGCGCCGAGCACCAGGGTGGTCCACGCGGGGACCTCCAGCACCTGCCACGTCACCATGTGCCCTGGCTCGATGTGGCTGCCGAACGCCTGGACCTTCGGCACCGCGGCCCAGCTCCCGTCCGGCGTCGTGACCACCACGCACTCCCCGGCCTCCGTGGCCTCGAGGTTGGCGACCGCGGGCACGCCCGCCGGGTCGCCGGGCGCGGGCAGCAGCGCGCAGACCTCGCGCGGCCCCGTCGTCCAGGCGGTGAAGAGCGTGTCGAGGTCGGTGCCATCGGCAAAGCCGGGTAGCCCCTCCACGGTGTGCGGCTCGTCGTCGCCCACCACGGACTTCACAGCGTCCGAGGTGTCGCCTATGCCCTGCAGCCACAGGGCGAGCAGCACGCTCCGGGGGAGGTCCTGATCGGTGTCCACCGCAGAACTGTAAATGACTACTCCTCGGGTATCGTCGGTGCCCATGAGCTCGGTTCTCCAACTCACGGGCGTCACCGTCCGTCGCGGCACCTCGACCATCCTCGATTCCGTGGACTGGCAGGTGAACGAAGGAGAACGGTGGATCGTGCTCGGCCCGAACGGTGCGGGCAAGACAACTCTCCTCCAGATCGTCGCGGCGCGCCTCCACCCGACGTCGGGTACGGCGAAGGTCCTCGACTCGACCCTCGGCAGGGTCGACGTGTTCGAGCTCCGCCCGCGGATCGGTATCTCGAGCGCGGCGCTCGCCGAGCGCCTCCCGACGGCGGAGACGGTGCGCGACGTCGTGCTGACCGCCGCCTACGGCGTGACCGGCCGCTGGCACGAGACCTACGACGAGCTCGACGAGCAGCGCGCGAAGGACCTGCTGGCGCTGTTCGACGTCGACCACCTCGCCGACCGCACCTACGGCACCCTGTCGGAGGGCGAGCGCAAGCGCGTGCAGATCGCCCGAGCCCTCATGACCGACCCGGAGCTGCTGCTGCTCGACGAGCCCGGGGCCGGTCTCGACCTGGGCGGCCGCGAGGAGCTGGTGGCTGCGCTGTCCGAGCTCGCGAACGACCGGCTGTCACCGGTGCTCGTCCACGTGACGCACCACGTCGAGGAGATCCCGCCGGGCTTCACGCACCTGCTGCTGATGAAGAAGGCGGGCATCCAGGCGGCCGGCCCGATCGAGGAGGTCCTCACCGCGGACAACCTCTCGGCGGCGTTCGGGCTCCCGCTCATCGTGGCCCACGGCGGCGGGCGCTGGCTCGCTCGCGCGGCCCGCTGAGCCGCGGTCCGATCCGGCCGGCTGATCCGGCCGCTCATCCTGCGTAGAACCCTGCGCGATCAATGCGCGTCGGCGTCGTCGACGCTGAAATATTCAGCGCAACAAAGAAACCAAGTTGAAACACTGGTTTTGCTACCGCAGTGTCAGTGGACCTTGGTAAAGTCCGGGCAAAGGTCCGAGGTGGCGGTAGATTCACCGCGAGGACCCGTCGGCGGAGAGGTTCCGCCGACGACCGGTCACCAGCCGGAGTGGAAGCTCGGAGGGAGCACCCATGGCCTGGTTGTGGTGGGTAGGCGCAGCGCTGATATTCGCGTTGATCGAACTCTTGTCACTGGATTTCGTCTTCATCATGTTCGCGGGCGGCGCGCTGGCCGCAGGGGTGGCGAACGCGTCCGGTGCTCCGCTGTGGGTGCAGGCGATCGTCTTCGTCGTGGCATCCGTGGTGCTGCTCGTGACGCTGCGGCCCACGCTCATTCGTCACCTGCGCAACAGCACGCCGAAGGCGCCCACCAACGCCGAGGCGAACGTGGGGCGCACCGCGTCGGTCGTCCAGGAGGTCAGCACCGCGTCGGGGCTGATCAAGCTCAGCGGCGAGGTGTGGAGCGCGCGAGCCGTACCCGGCTCGCCTCTGCTGGCTGCCGGCACTAGCGTTCGTGTGGTCCAGATCGACGGCGCGACCGCCGTCGTCGAGCCGGCATAGCCGCTTGACCGCCTGGCGCCTGGCGCCAGGCGCGACCCTCGTTGTTGCAGTCCCAGCGTGTTGTGGTCCCAGCGTGAAGCAGTCCCAAGTCAGAAGCTTGAAACAGTCCGTGCGGGCCTAGGTGCCCGCGTAAGGAGACGTCGTGGCAGAATTCGGGCAAGTCCTGCTCTATCTGATCATTGCCCTGGTCGTGATCGTCGGCATCGTTGCGGTGATCCGTGCGGTGCGGATCGTTCCTCAGTCGGTGGCGCTCGTGGTCGAGCGCCTCGGCCGGTACTCGAAGACGCTCGACCCCGGCCTGCACGTGCTGGTGCCGTTCGTCGACCGGGTCCGCGCCGGCGTCGACCTGCGTGAGCAGGTCGTGTCGTTCCCGCCCCAGCCGGTGATCACCAGCGACAACCTGGTCGTCGAGATCGACACCGTCATCTACTTCCAGGTGACGGACGCCAAGTCCGCGGTCTACGAGATCGCGAACTACATCACGGCGATCGAGCAGCTGACCGTCACGACGCTGCGTAACGTCATCGGTTCGATGGACCTCGAGCAGACGCTCACCAGCCGTGACCAGATCAACGGCCAGCTCCGTGGTGTGCTCGACGAGGCGACCGGGCGCTGGGGTATCCGCGTCAACCGTGTCGAGCTCAAGTCCATCGAGCCGCCGCCCTCGATCCAGGGCGCCATGGAGCAGCAGATGCGCGCCGAGCGCGACCGCCGTGCCGCGATCCTGACCGCGGAGGGCATCAAGCAGTCCGCGATCCTGACCGCCGAGGGTGAGAAGCAGTCGGCGATCCTGACCGCCGAGGGTGCCGCCCAGTCGCAGATCCTGCGGGCCGAGGGTGAGTCGCGCGCGATCCTCCAGGTCTTCGACGCCATCCACCAGGGCGACGCGGACTCCAAGCTGCTGGCCTACCAGTACCTGCAGATGCTGCCGAAGATCGCGCAGGGCACGTCGAACACGACCTGGGTCATCCCCACCGAGTTCACCGCGGCGCTGGGCAGCATCGCCCAGGGCTTCGGCGGCACGCCGGGCACGCCGGGTATCCCGACGCCTCCTGGCGGTGGCAGCCCGTCCGACGGCCCGCGCCCGACCGCGGCGCCGGTCCTCGACAAGCCGCTCCTGCAGGACCCGAGCGAGGCCCTCGCCGAGGCGCAGCGCCAGGCGGAGGCCGCCGTGGCCGACGCGACGAGCGCCGGCACCCGGTCGGGCGAGCCGTTCGACCCGAGCCACGAGCGCGGGCAGCGACCTGCCGGTGGCACGACGCCGCCTCCGCCGGTGCCCCCGGCCCCGCCGGCCCCGCCGGCCGGCTGAGCCTGAGCAAAGCGACGAAGTAGAGCGCCTGTCCGCTCTCCCTGGTGTCACGGGGGAGAGTCGGACAGGCGCTCTACTTCGTCGCTCTTACGCTCCCCGGATAACGAGTTGCGGAGTGAGTGCTCACTCATTTAGCGTCGAGGCATGGACAACGCACGACGGCGGGCAGCCCCGATGGCGCCGGAGGACCGCAAGGCGGCCATCATCGACTCGGTGCTCCCGCTCGTCGCAGAGCGCGGCAACGACGTCACGTCCCGCGAGCTGGCGCAGGCGGCCGGCGTCGCGGAGGGCACCCTGTTCCGGGCGTTCGGCGACAAGACGGCGCTGGTCGGGGCGGTAGCGGTCGAAGGGCTGCACCGCGCGGCCGGGCCTGAGCAGGCGCTCGCCGAGCTCACCGCCATCGACTCGGCACTCCCGCTGGAGCGGCGGCTGGAGCTCGTGATCGAGACGGGTCGCGGCCGCGCTGCCGAGGTCATGCGGTGGATGTCCGTGCTGCGTCACCTGCAGGCAGCCCTGCCCCCGGTCGACGATGACACCTCGCGCCAGCGGATGACCGCGTTCCGTGACAAGTTCATGGCCCAGCGCCTGAGCCAGCACGAGGCCACCGTCGCGGGCATCACGGCAGTCCTGGCGCCCGACCTGCACCGACTGCGCGTCCCTGTCGACGTGGCGATCTCGCTCATCGAGTCGGCCATCGCGGGCGCGCACATGCGGTTCGACAACCTGTTGCCGACGATCCCCGCCGACGTCCTGGCCGACGCCCTCGTGAACGGCCTCGCCGGTCCACCGAACGAGCCAGCGAAAAAGTCTGGCCCTGAACGCCCGGACGCAGCAGCCTCCAGTACTGCGGCACCGGGCGCCCTCACCCCTGGTTCTCCAGCCCCCAGCCTCGAAGGGAACTGCATTTAATGCTTGTCACGCTTGCCCGAAAGTACTTGGGCCCGTATCGCTGGGCGGTGGTAGCGGTGCTCGTCCTGCAGCTGGTGCAGACGCTCGCGGCGCTCTATCTGCCCAGCTTGAACGCAGACATCATCGACGACGGCGTGGTGGTCGGCGACATCGGCCACATCTGGCGCACCGGCGGCTGGATGCTCGTCGTGTCGCTGGGTCAGGTCGTTGCCTCGGTCGTCGCCGTCTACTTCGGTGCGCAGGTCGCCACGGCGTTCGGCCGGGACATGCGACGCGACCTGTTCCACACCGTGCAGACGTTCTCTGCGCGGGAGATGGCGCAGTTCGGCGCGCCGACCCTCATCACGCGCGGCACCAACGACGTGCAGCAGGTCCAGATGACGGTGCTCATGACCTTCACCATCATGGTGATGGCGCCGATCATGCTGGTCGGCGGAGTGATCCTGGCGCTGTCCGAGGACGTCACGATGTCCGGCCTCCTGCTGGTCATCGTGCCGGTGCTGGCCGCGACGGCGGGCGTCATCGTGTGGCGGATGGTCCCGCACTTCCGGCGGATGCAGAAGCGCATCGACGCCATCAACAGCGTGCTGCGCGAGCAGATCACCGGCCTGCGGGTCGTGCGGGCGTTCGTGCGGGAACGCCGCGAGAAGGAACGGTTCGGCGTGGTGAACGAGGAGCTGTACGACACCTCGCTGCGCGCCGGCCAGCTGATGGCCCTCACGTTTCCCGTGGTCATGCTCATCATGAACATGTCCTCGGTCGCGGTGCTGTGGTTCGGCGCGCGCGAGATCGAGACGGGAGGCTTGGAGATCGGCTCCCTGACGGCGTTCCTGAGCTACCTCATGTACATCCTCATGGCCGTGATGATGTCCACGATGATCTTCATGATGATCCCGCGTGCCGCGGTTGCGGCGGAGCGGATCGGGGAGGTCCTCGAGACGAAGTCGTCGGTCGTCGACCCGGAGAACCCGGTGCGATTGGTCTCGACAAGCTCGACCAGCGAGGCGGACGGCGAGGTCTCGGCAGGCTCGACCGGCGAGGACGAAGGCCCGCGCGGTCGCGTCACCTTCGAGGACGTCGAGTTCCGCTACCCGGGCGCCGAGGCGCCGGTGCTGCACGACCTGACGTTCGCCGCCGAGCCGGGCCAGATCACCGCGATCATCGGCTCGACGGGCGCGGGCAAGTCGACGCTGCTCAACCTCGTGCCGCGTCTGTTCGACGCGACGGGCGGCACGGTCCGCATCGACGGGATCGACGTCCGCGACGTCACGCAGCGCGACCTGGGCTCGCTCATGGGGCTGGTGCCGCAGAAGGCGTTCCTGTTCACCGGGACCGTCGCGGACAACCTCCGGTACGGCAAGCCCGACGCCACCGAGGAGGAGATGTGGGCGGCGCTCGAGGTGGCGCAGGCCCGTGACTTCGTCGAGGCGCTGGGCAACGACGAGAACGGCAGCGGCCTGGAGGCGGTGGTGGCGCAGGGCGGTGCCACGTTCTCCGGCGGGCAGCGGCAGCGGCTGGCGATCGCGCGGGCGGTGATCCGCAGACCGCGGATCTACCTGTTCGACGACAGCTTCTCGGCGCTCGACTACGCGACCGACGCGCGGCTGCGGGCGGCCCTGCGGCCACAGACGCGCGACGCGACGACGATCATCGTGGCGCAGCGGGTCGCGACCATCCGCGACGCCGAGCAGATCCTGGTGCTCGACCACGGCCGCATCGTCGGCAGGGGCACGCACGCGGAGCTGCTGGCGGACAACCCGACGTACCAGGAGATCGTGACGTCCCAGATGAGCCTGGAGGAGGCAGCATGATCGACAATGGCGAAGCCGCGATCTTGCCTGCCGACCGGGTGCGGGTGTCCCGCAAGACACAGGAGGAGGCAGCGTGAGCGGGGAAGAGAAGACCACCAAGGCCGCGCCGTCGGCGCCACCCGGCCCGCCCAACCCGCGCCCGGGACCCGGGCCGATGGGCAACATGGGCATGCCCGTGCAGAAGCCCATGGACTTCAAGGGCTCGCTGCGCCGGTTCGCCGGCTGGCTGCGGCCCGAACGGCTGAACGTCGTGGTCCTCATGGTGTTCGGGGTCGGCTCGGTGGCGCTCACCGTGCTGGGCCCCAAGCTCCTCGGCGACGCGACGAACGTGATCTTCGCCGGCTTCGTGGGGGCGCAGCTGCCCGCGGGCGGGACCACCGAGCAGGCGATCGCGGCGCTCCGGGCCCAGGGCCAGGACCGACAAGCCGACCTGCTGTCCGGCGTCCCCGGCGTCGTGCCCGGGCAGGGCATCGACTTCGCGCTGCTGGCTCAGACGTTGGGCTGGGTGGTCGCGGCGTACGTCGGGGCGTTCCTGTTCGGCTGGCTGCAGGCGCGCATCACCACCGGCGTCGTGCAGCGCACCATGCGGGACCTGCGCGACCAGGTGGAGGCGAAGCTGCACCGCATCCCGCTGTCCTACGTGGACGCCAAGCAGCGCGGCGAGATCCTGTCGCGCGTCACCAACGACATCGACAACGTGGCCCAGACGACCACGCAGACCCTCGCGCAGCTCGTCACGGCGGCGCTCACCGTGGTCGGCGTGCTCTTCATGATGTTCTGGATCTCGCCGATCCTGGCGCTCGTCGCGCTGGTGACGGTGCCGCTGTCCGTGGTCATGACCATGCAGATCGCCAAGCGCAGCCAGCCGCAGTTCGTGGAGCAGTGGGCGGCCACGGGACGCCTCAACGCGCACATCGAGGAGTCGTTCACGGGTCACGCGCTCGTGAAGGTCTACGGGCACCAGGAGTCCACCGCCGAGGCCTTCGCCAAGGAGAACGCCTCGCTGTACGGGGCGAGCTTCAAGGCGCAGTTCATCTCGGGCACCATCCAGCCCGCCATGGGGTTCCTCGCGAACCTGAACTACGTGATCGTGGCGGTCATCGGTGGGCTCCGCGTGGCGTCGGGCACGCTGTCGCTGGGTGACGTGCAGGCGTTCATCCAGTACTCGCGCCAGTTCACGCAGCCGCTCACGCAGGTCGCGTCGATGATGAACCTGCTGCAGTCCGGCGTCGCCTCCGCGGAGCGGGTGTTCGACCTCCTGGACGCACCCGAGCAGACCGCCGACCCGGCAGAGTCGCAGAAGGTGGAGCCGGTGCGCGGGCGGGTCGCGTTCGAGGACGTCTCGTTCTCGTACACGCCCGACCAGCAGCTCATCACCGGGCTCAACCTGGTCGCGGAACCGGGCCAGACCATCGCCATCGTCGGTCCCACGGGTGCCGGCAAGACGACGCTGGTCAACCTCCTCATGCGCTTCTACGAGGTGGACGGCGGGCGCATCACGCTGGACGGCGTCGACACGCGCGACATGTCGCGCGACGACCTGCGCTCGTCCGTCGGAATGGTGCTGCAGGACACCTGGCTCTTCAAGGGCACCATCGAGGAGAACCTGCGGTACGGCGTGCCGGACGGCGACACGGTGGGCGAGGAGGAGTTCCTCGCCGCCACCCGGGCCACCCATGTGGACCCGTTCGTCCGGACGCTGCCCGACGGTTACGACACCGTCGTGGACGAGGAGGGCTCGTCGGTCTCGGCCGGCGAGAAGCAGCTCCTCACCCTCGCACGGGCGTTCCTCGCCGACCCGGCGATCCTGGTGCTCGACGAGGCGACGTCGTCCGTGGACACCCGCACCGAGGTGCTGGTGCAGGAGGCCATGAGCCGGCTGCGCAAGGACCGGACGTCGTTCGTCATCGCGCACCGCCTGTCCACGATCCGCGATGCCGACGTGATCCTCGTGATGGAGCACGGCGACATCGTGGAGCAGGGCTCGCACGAGGAACTGCTCGCGGCCGACGGCGCGTACGCGCGGCTGTACGCCAGCCAGTTCGCGGCGCCGGCGGTGGAGGAGCCGGCGGCGACGTAGCGCGGACGCGCGACCCAGAGATGACCATGCACTTGCTGCCGGCATCCGCCGAGAACTGGCAGCAGGTGCATGGTCATCTCGCCGTCCGGCCGGCGACGTCTTCGTGGTGACTCCACGGCGATGACGCTCGCCGCTAGGGTCGGCGCGTGACCTCTCTCTTCACGGCGCCCGACGAAGGGCGCACACCCGACCCGAGCCTGGCGCACCGCCGCGCCGAGGCCACCGTCACCCTGCGGGGAACAGACGGCGCGCCGCTGGCCGACCACGACGTCGTCGTGCGGCAGACGCGGCACGCGTTCCTGTTCGGCTGCATCGGATTCGACCTGATCGACCTGGCGAACGGCACCTCGCAGGACCCGGAGTACGACGGCCGCCTCGCCGACGCGTGGTTCGACGTCTTCAACCAGACGACGCTCCCGTTCTACTGGGGCACGTTCGAGCCCGAGCGCGGGGCGCCGCGGACGGAGCCGCTGCTCGGCGCGGCGCGCTGGTTCGCCGAGCGCGGCGTCGTCGTCAAGGGGCACCCGCTCGTGTGGCACACGGTCCAGCCGGGCTGGCTCCGCGGCCTGCCCGATGCCGAGGTGGAGCGGCTGCAGCGGGAGCGCATCCGGCGCGACGTCGGGGCGTTCCGTGGCGTGATCGACACCTGGGACGCGATCAACGAGGTGGTGATCATGCCCGTGTTCACCGCCGAGGAGAACGCGATCACGCCCCTCGCGCGCCGCAAGGGCAGGGTCGAGATGATCCGGATGGCGTTCGAGGAGGCGCGGGCAGTGGACCCGGGCGCGACGCTGCTGCTCAACGACTTCGACATGTCCACGGCGTACGAGTGCCTCATCGAGGCGGTGCTGGAGGCCGGGATCCCGATCGACCGGCTCGGCTTGCAAAGTCATATGCACCAGGGCTACTGGGGCGAGGAGAAGACGCTCGAGATCCTGGACCGGTTCTCCCGGTACAACATCCCGATCCACTTCACGGAGACGACGCTCATGTCGGGCGACGTGATGCCCGCGCACATCGAGGACCTCAACGACTGGCAGGTCGAGTCGTGGCCGTCGACGCCCGAGGGAGAGGCGCGCCAGGCCGACGAGGTGGAGCGCCACTACCGCACGCTGCTGTCGCACCCGGGCGTCGAGGCGATGACGTACTGGGGCCTGTCCGACCGGGGCATGTGGCTGAACGCCCCGGGCGGGCTGCTCCGGGAGGACGGCTCGCGCAAGCCCGCGTTCGACCGGCTGCGCGAGCTCGTCAAGGGCGAGTGGTGGCTGCCGCCCACCACGCTGCGCACCGACGCCGAGGGCCGGGTGCGGTTCGGCGGCTTCCTCGGGGACTATCGCATCGAGGCGGCCGACGGCGGTGCCGGCGACGTGACACTTGACGCGGCGGGGAGCGTGGACGTGATCGCGGTGGTCCCGGGGCGGTAGACCCACCCCGTCGAGCTTGTCGAGACCCGTCTTGTCAGTACAGAGGTCTCGACAGGCTCGACCAACGGGCGGTGGTCTCGACAGGCTCGACCAGCGGGATCCGTTGGTCGAGCCTGTCGAGACCTGGGGGCTAGCTCGCCGGGGCCGCGATCGGCTCCGACGCGTTCAGGGCGTCGACGACCTGGTCGTAGTCGCCCCGGACCTCGCCGTAGCGGAGGAACTTGACCCGCTCGACCTGGATCTCGTGCGCGTCGGGCTGGGCCTCCAGCAGGCTCACGGTCTCGTCGGCGTACTCGTCCAGCGGCATGGCGTGCGGGTCCTCGTCGTGGCCCGGCATGAGCGTGGTCTGCACGGACGGCGGCACCAGCTCCGTGACGGACACGCTCGTGCCCGCGAACTGCAGGCGGATCGACTCCGACAGCATGTGGATCGCGGCCTTGCTCGCGTTGTACGTCGGGGTGACCCGCAGCGGGGCGTGGGCCAGACCCGAGGACACGGTGAGGATCGTCGCGTCCGGCCGGGACTGCAGGTGCTCGGTGAACGCGGCGATCAGCCGGATCGGGCCGAGCACGTTCGTCGTGACGACCGCCTCGGCGTCCGCCAGGAAGCCCGGGGTGCGCCAGTTCTCGGCCCGCATGATCCCGGCCATGGGCACCAGCACGTTGACGTCGGGGAACCGCTCGATCACCTCGGCGGAGGCCGTCCGGATCGACTCGGCGTCGTCCGTGTCGATGCGGACGACGGCGAGACCGTGGTCGGCGGCGAGGGCGTCCAGCGTCTCGGTGCTGCGCCCGCCGACGATCACGGTGTTGCCGCGGGCCTGGAGCCGCAGCGCGAGGGCGAGGCCGATACCGCGGGTCCCGCCGGGAACGAAGATGGTGTTACCGGTGATGTTCATGCCTCCACCGTGCGCCGCCCGGACCGACGGCGGGAGAGACCCGGTGAACCAGGGACCCGCGATCCCTGGCTCCCGTGCGCGGCGCGGCGCACGATAGGCAGATGAACCGCGCAGCGCTCGCCGACTTCCTCCGCCGACGCCGGGAGGCCCTGCGCCCGTCCGACGTCGGACTGGTGCCGGGGCCGCGCCGTCGGGCACCGGGACTGCGCCGCGAGGAGGTGGCGGCCCTGACCGGGATGTCCGTGGACTACTACGCGCGGCTGGAGCAGCAGCGCGGGCCGCAGCCGTCCGAGCAGATGCTCGCGGCGCTCTCCCGCGCCCTGCGCCTGACCGTCGAGGAGCGGGACTACATGTTCCGGCTCGCCGGCCACGGGGTGCCGCGGCGTGTGCCGCTCGAGTCCCACGTGGCGCCGGCCCTGCTGCGCGTGCTGGACCGGCTCGAGGACACCCCCGCGCTCATCCTGTCGGGGCTGGGGGAGCCGCTGGTGCAGAACCGGCTCGCCGAGGCGATCTTCGGCACGCCCCCGGAGACCGGCCTGGCCCGCAGCTCCGTCTACCGCTGGTTCATGGAGCCCGACTCCAGGAACGTGTACCCGCCGGAGGACCACGAGCGGCAGGGCCGCAGCCAGGTCGCCTCGCTGCGGGCCGCCCACGGCGCGGCCGGACCGGGCTCACCCGCCGACGAGATGCTGCGCGTCCTGCTGCGGGAGAGCCCGGAGTTCGTCCGGATGTGGGAGCTGCACGAGGTGTCCCGCCGCTTCGAGGAGCACAAGACGCTGGTGCATCCCGAGCTCGGCCGCATCGACGTCGCCTGTCAGGCGCTGTTCACCGAGGACCAGTCGCAGGCGCTCCTCGTGCTGACGCCCGAGCCGGGCAGCGAGGCCGAGGAGAAGATCCGCCTCCTGGCGGTGCTGGGGCACGAGACCTTCGCGTAGTGCGAAGATCACCTGGTGCACGACGACGACCGCTGCCCCTGCCTCTCCGGTGACACCTACGGCGCCTGCTGCGGGCGCTACCACTCCGGCGCCGCCACCGCCCCGACCGCCGAGGCGCTGATGCGCTCGCGGTACTCGGCGTTCGCGGTCGGGGACGAGGCCTATCTGCTCGCCACGTGGGCGCCCACTACCCGGCCGGACACCGCCGGGCTGGGCGACGAGCAGTGGCGTCGCCTGGACGTCCACCGCACCGAACGCGGCGGCCCTTTCGACACCACCGGCGTCGTCGAGTTCACCGCCTTCTACCGCTACCCGGCCACCGGCGCTCGCGGCAGCCTGCACGAGACCAGCCGCTTCGTCCGTGAGGGCGGCCGCTGGTACTACGTCGACGGCGACCGCGAGGCGAACGACCGCTAGATCCAGCCCTCTTCCCAGGCACGATGCGCCGCGGCGTGGCGGGTGGCGACCCCGAGCTTGGCCATCGCCGACGACAGGTAGTTGCGCACCGTCCCGGGCGCGAGGTGCACGGCTGCCGCGATCTCGGCGACCTGGGCGCCGGTGCGTGCCTCGCGCAGCACCTCCAGCTCGCGGTCGGTGAGCGGGCACTCGTTCTCCGTGAGCGCCGACGCGGCGATCTCCGGGTCGACGTACCGGCGCCCGACGGCGACGTCGCGCACGATCTGCGCCAGCCGCGCCGCCGGCGTGGACTTGGGCACGAACCCGCTCACGCCCGCGGCGAGGGCCCGGCGCAGGACCGCCGGCCGGGCGTGCCGCGTCACGATGATGACGCGGGGCGGCGTGCCGTCGGCCCGGGCCAGGATCTGCGCGGCCGCGTGCAGCCCGTCGGTGGGCGGCATCTCGAGGTCGAGCACGGCGACGTCGGGCCGGTGCTGCTCGGCGAGCCGCACGGCGTGCGTGGTGGTGGCGGCCTGAGCCACCACCTGGAGGTCGTCCTCGAGGTCGAGGAGGGAGCAGAGGGCTCCGCGCAGCAGCTCCTCGTCGTCGGCCAGCAGCAGGCGGATCATCCGGTCACCGTAGCCGTGACCACGAACCGGTCGCCCTCGCTGGTCCACGAGAGGTGCCCGCCGACGGCGTCGAGCCGTTCCGCGAGGGACACCAGGCCTGTGCCGTCACCGCCGCCGGCGGACCCGCTGCCCAGCCCGGCCGGCCCGCCGTCGAGACCCACCTGCCCGCCGTCCAGCTCGGCCGGCCGGACGCCGTCGTTGTCGATGAGGAGGCGGGCGCCCGCGCCGTCGGGCACCAGGACCATTGCCGCGCGTGTGGCCCGGCTGTGCCGCAGCAGGTTGGTGGTGGCCTCCCGCACGACCAGGCCGAGGAGGCTGCGGGGCCCTTGCGGAAGGCTCGCGGCGAGGTCGGCGTCGACGTCGGCCAGGACCTCCACGCCCGCCGCAGTGAGGACCTTCGACGCGTTGGCGATCTCGGCGTCGAGGGTGGTGCGCCGGTAGCCCTGGACCAGGGAGCGGGTCTCGCGCAGGGCGTCGCCGGCGAGCTGCTGCACCTCGCGCATCGTAGCGGCGGCCCGCGCGGGGTCCGCCTCCGCGAGCCGCGCCGCGAGCTCGCTCTTCAGGGCGATCACCTGGAGATGGTGCCCCTGGATGTCGTGCAGGTCGGCGGCGAACCGGAGGCGCTCGTCGGCCACGGCGAGCTGTCCGGCGAGCCGCCGGGCGTCGTCGAGGCGGGCAGCGACCTGCCAGCCGCGCAACATGCCCAGCATCGCCGGGCCGAACGCCACGACCATCAGGGCGGGCATCCACGCGGCGTGGCCCAGGTGTGGTTCGTCCATGCCGAGGGCCGTGAGCAGACCCACCGCCGGCAGCAGGACGAGCGTGACGCCGAGCACCAGCCAGGCCCGGCGGGAGGGCAGGAACATGACGAGCACCGAGATCGTGGCAGCGGGCGCGATCGACCAGATCCCGAACTCGCCGAGCGCGAGCGGCACCGCGGCGGCGACTGTCGCGGCACCCCCCGCGGTCACGAGCCAGCCGGTCGACGGCGCCTCGTCCCGGATCCGCCGCGCCAGCAGGACGCCGCACGCCACGATGGTCGCCGCCGTCGACAGGCCCGTGAGGGCGCGCAGCCCGGCCGGGACGTCCGGGTCCAGCAACCAGTCGCCGACGGCGAAGCCCAGCACGCAGGCCACCGTCCCCGCGAGGCCCCACCAGATGTTGCGGCGGAAGCTCGCGAGGCCGCTGCCGTCGTCGTCCACGACGGTCGGGGGGCTGCTCATGGCGCCATCCTGCCAGCGCCGACGCCGCGGCGGGGCGGGCGGCCGGGCCCTGATGACATCTGTCATACGAGGTTGTGACATGTGCTCGTGCCCGGGTGCGGTCCGGCACTACTGGCCGCGGTCGCCGTCGGACAGCGTGGATACCAGCGCGGCGAGGAACGCCGCCCGGAGCCAAGGAGACGGAGACATGGCGGAGACGACGGCAGAGACGACGACGGCCCACCCGACGATCCACGGAGGAACCCACGCGGCAACCCACCACATCGCGCCCACGACACGGTGGCGGAAGGTGCTGCGGTTCCACGCGCACCTGGTCGAGATGGTCGTCGTGATGGTGCTCGGGATGATGCTGCTGGCGCCGGCGTGGGACTGGTTCGGCGCGGCCGTGGGGATCGAGGCGCTGCTGGCCCGGCCGGACGTCGGCGCGGTGGTGATGGTCCTGGACATGGTGGCCGCGATGACCGTGTGGATGCGGGTGCGGCGGCACGGCTGGCCCGCCATCTGGGAGATGAACGCGGCGATGGCGGCGCCGTTCGCGGTGCTGCTGGTGCTGTTCTGGGTGGGCGCCGTCGGTGCCGGCGACATGATGCTCTGGGGCCACGTGCTGATGGTTCCGGCGATGGCGGGCGCGATGCTGCTGCGGCCGGCCGAGTACACGGAGCACGTCCACGGGTTCGACCTGGTCTGGCTGCGGGAGCGGTGGCCGGTGCTGGTCGGGCTGCTGCTGCTCGTCGGCACGCTCGCGGGAGCCGGCGCGGGCTCCGGCGTGCCGACGTGGCTCGTCTTCGCGATGGCCCTGGTGTACCCGGTCGTGGGACTGCTCCGGAACAGCATCCGGGGGCGGTCGATGGTGCTGCTGCAGGCCGCCGGGCTGGCGGTGTTCGGGGGCATCAGCCTGCTGGCCGGCGTCCTCGTGGGGCAGGACACCGGGGCGTACGTGCTCGCGGCCGGCCTCGTGGGGCACGGCGTCTGGGACGCGTTCCACCACCGGGCGAATGCCGTGGTGTGGCGGTGGTACGCCGAGACGTGCATCGTCTACGACGTGCTGCTGGCGGCGGCGGTGCTCGCGTCGACGCTGGGCTCCTGACCCGCGCCTGTAGGTCCGCGAAGTAGAGATTCGCGAAGTAGAGCGCCTGTCCGGGTCTCCCTGGCGACACCAGGATTTCGGACAGGCGCTCTACTTCGCGAATCTCTACTTCACCGACTACAGGGTCCAGCGCTGGTTCGCGCCGCCGTTGCAGGCGTACTGCTTCAGCCGGGTGCTGTTCGCCGTCGACGAGGCGGGCACGTCGAGGCACTTGCCCGAGTGCCGCGCCACGAGCTCGGTGTAGCCGCCGCTCACGCTGCGCAGCTGCCACTGCTGGTTGGTGGCGCTGCCGCAGGCGTACTGGATGATCGCGGCGCCGTCGGTCGTCGCGGCGTTGTTCACGTCCAGGCACTTGCCCGAGTGCTGCGCTACGACGTTGTGGTACCCGTTGCCGAGGTCGCGCAGGGCCCACTGCTGGTTCGACGCCCCTCCGCACGTGTACTGGGCGATCTCCGCGGCGTCGGCGGTCGACGCGCTCACCACGTCCACGCACTTGCCCGAGGACTGGTTGACGATGTCGGTGACCGTCGCCGTGGCGCCGCCGTTGCCCGCGTTCGGGTCGACGTTGTCGCCCCACGCCCAGCGCAGCCGGTTCGCGCCGGAGACGCTGCGGATCGCGA
Organism: Promicromonospora alba; assembly: GCF_042654905.1. Taxonomy (NCBI): domain Bacteria; kingdom Bacillati; phylum Actinomycetota; class Actinomycetes; order Micrococcales; family Promicromonosporaceae; genus Promicromonospora; species Promicromonospora alba. The sequence goes on along the minus strand of NZ_JBHSFI010000001.1, from coordinate 562,210 downwards.
GCGAGAGGTTGGTGCCGCTGCCGCTCTTGATGTACATCGAGTACCCGTCGTACCCGATGTTGCCGGTCTTGCCGCCGATCCCCGGCCAGTAGGTGCCGCCCATCCCGGTGTCGCGCATGACCTGCGTGACGGCGCGGATGTGGCGCACGAAGTTGTTGGTGCTGTTGGCGTCGCCGTAGTTCAGGCCCTCGTTCATCGCTCCGCCGAACTCCGTGACGACGGTCCGGGAGGCACAGTTGCCGAGCCGGGTGGTGACGTGGCTGCGCCAGCCGTCGTAGGTGTTGTCGCCGTAGAAGAACGCGTAGTGGTGGAAGGACAGGAGCGTCGCGTTGAAGCGGCTGTCGTTGCAGATGTCCCGCAGGTCCTGGCTGTAGCCGGTGCCGCCGATCAGGACGCGGGCCGGCACCGCCGAGTAGTGGTAGCTGAGCCAGTTCGCGGCGACGTCGCGCCACTCGGCCGAGCTGTAGCCGTGCGGCTCGTTCATGGGCTCGAAGTACACCCGCGTGTTGGAGCCGTACTGGCTGGTCACGGTGGACCACATGGTGTTGAAGGCGGCCATGTTGGTGATCCGCCCGCCGGAGGCGGCGCCGTCCTCCCAGTAGGCCAGGATGACCTTGAACCCCCGGGCGGTCGCGGCGTCGATCGCGCCCCGGTAGTTGTTCCACCAGGTGGTGCCCACCGTGTGCGTGTTGATCGGCAGCCGCACGGTGTTGATGCCGAGGGTCGACTCCATGTCGTCGTACACGGCGTTGGCCTTGGCCTGCACCGTGGCGTAGCTGTCGGAGCTGCTGAGGCCGTCGAGGACGAGCGGTCCGGTGCTGAAGTTGTCGCCCAGCACCGCCCAGTTCATGCCGCGGAACTGGCTGGTCGCGGCGGTGGCGGGTGCGGCGGTGGACAGCGCGGTGACCGGCAGCAGGACGAGGGCGGCCAGCAGGCTCACCAGTATCCGGAAGGGCTGTCGAGCGGGCGGAGTGGTGCCATGACGATGACGTGCGCTCATGGTGGTGACCTATCTCGTGCTTCGTTGCACGTAGCAGGGGCTGCGGATGAAATCCGCAGGGAAATATTAACGTTAACATCGGGAGAATTGCTACCTTGGGCGCTATTTTGGGGCCCTATGGAGAGCGCGCCGTCCGGCACCCCCAGCAGCCCGCAACCCCACATCCTCGAGCTACGGATCCACGGCATCGCGAACGCACTGCCGTACGGATCGCTCGACCTGCCGCAGAGCGAGGTGGTCCAGTCCGACGGCGACGCCCTGGGCAGCTTCTGGACCCCGAGGCCGGACGCCGAGGCGCGGGACAAGGCGCTCCCGCCGGGTCACGTCCGCGCCATCCGGCCCGACGTGCGCCGCGAGGCCTACTCCTGGAGCGCGATGGCGCGCCTCGGCGGCCTCCCGTTCGGCGGCGTGCTCGGCGTCCTCGGCACCGTGGCGGTGCGGCTGCTGTGGGCGGCGATGATCCCGTTCGGCCTGGCGAACGCGGCGTACTGGGCGCGCCGCATTCCGGCCCCGGAGGCTGGTGCGCACGAGGCCGGCGCAACGGAGCCCGGCGCAACGGAGCCCGGCGCAATCGGGAGCGGCGGGCGCGAGCCCGGCACGCGCCGTCCGGCGTCCGGCACCCTGCGTCCCGAGGCGACCGCCGCGCTGACCCGGGTGTTCGCGCTCGGACTGACGCTCCTGTTCGTGTCCGCGGTGGCGACGGTCGCGCTGTCCGTGATCGGCACGCGGTGCATCGGCCTGGCGACGGCGGCGCCCGACTCCGTGGTCCCCGTCTGCGCGCGTATCCCGAGCGTGCTGTACGGCCTGGCGCGGATGGACGTCGGCGACCGGCTGGCCCTCCTGTCGCTCGTGCCGGTGCTGCTGGTCACGGTGCTGGTCCTCGTGGCGCACAGCGGCCAGGTCCGGTTCGAGTCGAAGTTCTCGTCTGTGCGCGCCGGGCGCACGGTGCCGCCGTCGGGCCCGCCGCTGCACCGCGCGGGCTTCTGGTCCCAGCGCACCGGCTCGGGTCTGCTGTGGGCGCACCTCGGGGCGGGGCTCGCCCTGACCGGGCAGTACCTCACCTGGACGCGGTACGCCGACGCCGGGCTCCCGATGCCCGGCCTGCCCGTGGCCGGCCTGGTGGTGATCCTTGGCGCATGCGTGTTCGTCGCGCTGCGCACGGACGACGACGGCGTCCAGGCAGTGGCGCCGCGCGCGAAGGGCCGGGCCGGGATCGTGGTGTTCGCGGCCGGGCTGCTCGTCTGGCTGCTGGCCTGCTGGGCGTGCTTCTCCGGCCCGCAGCCCGCGAAGATGCCCGCCCTCATCGGCCTGGACCTGGTGCCTGCCCTGCTCAGCGTCGGGCTGTGCGGTATCGCCGCGACCGGCCTGGCCTGGCGCACCACGCGCAGCGTCCGGGGCGTCGCCGCGTGGAGCATCGTGCCGGTGGTCGCCACCGCATGCGTCGCGTATGTGCTGGTGACTGAGCCCGACGGCCCGCTGCGCCACCTGCTCGTCGCGGTGGCCGTGCTCGCGATCCTGAGCCCGGTCGCGGTGGTGCTGGCGGCGGTCCTGCTGCGGCGCCGTCGGTACGAGGGCTGGAACGGCGCGGGACCTGGCGTGTTCCTGCTGGTCTCCGCCGCGGCCGCGGCCGTGTACTCGAGCCTGCTGGTGCTCGGCGTGCAGTGGTTCCTGCGCAGCGGCGAGACTGCGCCGCCGAAGCCGCTCGGCAACGGCCTGGTCGGTCTGCCCCGCGACGTGCCTGAGATCGACCTCGTCCGGGTCCCGCCGGTCTACACCGAGTTCGGCACGGCGTCGGTGGTGATCGCGCTGGTGTTCGTGGTGCTGGTGGGTGTGGCGCTGGCCGGCCCGTACGTGATGGACGCCGTCCGCTCCAGGGACCTGTGGATCCCGAGGGCACCCCGCACCGCGGGCCTGCCCTACGGCCCCGCGGTGCCGGCCTGGCGTGCGGTCGCCGACGCCCCGGACTCCGACGGCGGCCCGAACCCCGTACTGGAGCGCGTGCTGCGCGGCCGGAAGGTCGCAGCGATGTCGCACCGGGCGGAGCTCGCCGGGGGTGCGCTCGCCGCGGCGTCCTACGTCGCGGCCCTGCTGGCGCACGTCCCGCTGATCACCCAGCACAGCGACACCGGCACCTACCAGACACCGCTGTGGCTGTCCGGGCTGGCGGTGCCGGCCCTGGGCGTGCTCGCGGCGACCCTGGTGGCCAGCGCACTGGCGGGCACGACGGGCGGCGGACCGTCACGTCCGTGGGGCCTGGTGTGGGACCTGCTGTGCTTCCTGCCGCGCAGTGCCCACCCGTTCGGTCCGCCGAGCTACGCCGAGCGCGCGGTGCCCGAGGTGCGCTCGCGGGTGGATGCCTGGCTCACGGGCGCCGACATCGCCGACGACGCCGAGCGCGAGCGGGTGGCCCCGGCCCGGCGCGTGGTGCTGTCCGCGCACTCGATCGGTGCCGTGCTGGCCGCGGCAGTGATCCTGATCCGTGCGGGCAACCCGGTACCCGACACCGTCGACGGCCGGCTTGGCCTCCTGTCGTACGGCACGCAGCTGCGCCCGTTCCTGGGCCGGTTCTTCCCGGACCTCCTGGGCCCGACGACGACCGGCACGCCGCCGTGCACCGGGCCGGCCTGGTCGGCGGACCCGTGGGGCGGGCAGGTACGCGCCGCGCGGGCAGCGGTGGGTTCCGGACCCGGGGCGGTTCCGGCGGCGCCGTTGACGCCGGAGCGCCCCGAGCCCGGCTCGGGGGAACAGGTCACGCTGATGTCACTGCTGACCTGCGGTGCGAAGCCTGCGTGGGTGAACCTGTGGCGGCGCACCGACTTCATGGGCTTCCCCGTGGTGGGTTACGGGTCGAACGAGGTGGATCGCGGGGCGGAGGAGATGGACCGGTCGGCCTATCTCTTCGCCGTAGCTGCCCACTCGGGCTACCAGTCGTCGTGGGCGTACCACGTGGCGCTGGACGAAGTCGTCTCTCGGCTGACGCCGGCTGGGCCCTCAGGTGCCCAGCCGGCGGTCACGCGGCGAGGGGAGCCGGGCTGACGACGTCGCGCAGCCTGGCCAGTGCGCTCTCGAGGATCTGAGCCACGCGCTCCTTGGTGACACCGAGGCGGCGGCCGATCTCGTCGAGGGTCCGTGTGGTGCCGTCCAGGAGGCCGAACCGCATCTCCAGTACCCGGGCCTCCACGGCGTCGAGGTGCCGCAGGGCCTGCCGGACACGGCGGCGCAGCATCGTCTGCTCGGGGGTCGGGCCGTTCTCGCTCGGCGACTCGGCGTGCTCGGCGGCGGCGACGGCGCGCACGATCGAGCGGCGCACCCAGCGGGTCGCGTAGGCGGCGAACGTGCCGTGCGCGGGGTCGTACGAGTCGGCGGCGCGAACCAGGCCGACGTTGCCCTCCTGCACGAGGTCCATGAACGGCAGGCGGCCCGAATAGGTGCCCGCGACGGCCGGCACGAGCCGGAGGTGGGCGAGGACGAGACGCTCCTTCGCGTATTGCCCGTCCTTGACCCGCGCTTCGAGCTGTACGCGGAAGCTGGGGGAGACCGCTGTGGAGTGGAGGGTGCGTGCGGCGTCTGCTCCGGCGACTGCTCGCTCGAGGAGAGACTCGAGCTGCGCGTCGTCCAGCGACGGCGTCCGCTCGATCATCGCAGCGTAGGACTGGGGCAACGCGGGGTGCGGACTGTGTTCCTTGCTGCGGCGTGCACGGGATGACCGGGCAGTTCGGGTAGTTCTCATCGCAACTCTCCTCACGAGCGGGACGAACTTTCCTTGCCCGGAGCATATGGAGTCTTGGGGCTCGGGGGAAGCGGAGAGGATTTCGCTCTCAGAGATAACGGGACGATAACGGCATGCCACGGTCGTCCCGCGCGCAACCCTCGTTCCAGCCATGTTTCGGGCGCGTTCCCACCGCATTCCGGCCGGGTGTCGGAACCGGGTGTGACAACCGTGGGACTGAACCGGGTGACAGCTCGGTGGCGTCCCGGGAGACTCGTGCCATGGGAGCGCACGCCTTCCGCTGGGTCCTGCACGTCGACCTCGACCAGTTCCTGGTCGCGGTCGAGGTGCTGCGCCGCCCGGAGCTCGCCGGAAAGCCGGTGATCGTGGGCGGGCGCGGCGACCCGACCGAGCGGGCAGTGGTCTCCACCGCGTCGTACGAGGCGCGGAAGTTCGGCGTCGGCTCGGGCATGCCGCTGCGTATCGCTGCCCGCAAGGTCCCGGACGCGATCATCCTGCCCGTCGACCACGAGGTCTACCTCGAGGCGTCCGGGCACGTGATGGACACGCTGCGCGGGCTCGGTCTGGTGGTGGAGGTGCTCGGCTGGGACGAGGCGTTCCTGGGCTGCGACGCCGACGACCCGGAGGCGGTCGCCCACCGGGTACAGGAGGCCGTCCTGGCCGCCACCGACCTGCACTGCTCGGTAGGCGTCGGCGACAACAAGATCCGCGCGAAGATCGCCACCGGGTTCGGCAAGCCCGCGGGCATCTTCCGCCTTACCGAGCAGAGCTGGTTCGAGGTGATGGGGGAGCGGCCCACCATCGACCTGTGGGGCGTCGGCTCCAAGGTGTCCAAGCGCCTCGCCGCACACGGCGTCACGACCGTGGCGGAGCTGGCCGCGGCCGACGGCGACGTGCTGGTCGGCGAGTTCGGGCCTCGCATGGGCGCCTGGTACGGCGACCTCGGTCGCGGGCACGGATCCGCCGTCGTCGACGACGCGCCATGGGTCGCGCGCGGGCACAGCCGCGAGACCACCTATCAGCGCAACCTCACCACGCCCGAGCAGGTGGAGGCGGCCCTGCGGGACCTCGTCACGCAGGTGCACGCCGACACCGAGGCCGAGGATCGGCCCGTCTTCCGGATGGGCCTCAAGGTGCGCTACGCGCCCTTCTTCACGCAGAGCTACTCGAAGAAGCTTCCGGCGCCGACGCGGTCGCTCGACGAGATGACCAGCGCAGTCCTCTCCCTCGCAGGCGGCATGGAGCCGGGGCGCGAGGTGCGCCTGCTCGGCGTGCGCGCCGAGATGGTGATGCCCGACGGCGGTGACCCGGTCGAGCGCACGCCCGTCCGCGGACGGATCTGACGAGGGATCCGACCGGCGGATCCGCCCCGGCCCGACAAGGGCTCACCGGTCAGGGAGAATGCACGGGTGACCACCCTCGACGTCGTCCGCATCGACGACCCCGCCGACGAGCGCCTCGCCGACTACAACAGCCTCACGGACGTCGTCCTGCGCTCCAAGCACGAGCCGGCCAAGGGGCTGTACATCGCCGAGAGCTCGACGGTGATCCGGCGGGCGCTCGCCGCCGGGCACCGCCCACGGTCGTTCCTCATGGCGCCGAAGTGGCTGGACTCGATGAGCGACCTGATCGCCGAGACCGGCGCACCCGTCTTCGTCGCCGAGGAGCCGCTGCTCAAGGAGATCACAGGCTTCAACCTGCACCGCGGCGCGATGGCGGCCATGCACCGGCCGCCGCTGCCCGGGGTGCACGAGGTGCTCGCCGGTGCGCGCGGGGGTGCGGGGGCGCGGCGCGTGGTGATCTTCGAGGACATCGTCGACCACACGAACGTGGGTGCCGGCATGCGCGCGTGCGCGGCGCTCGGGGTCGACGTCGTGCTGTTCACGCCGAGCTGTGCGGACCCGCTGTACCGGCGGGCCGTCCGGGTCTCGATGGGGACGGTCTTCCAGATTCCGTGGACGCGGATCGATCCCTGGCCCAGCGGTATCCAGACGTTGCACGAGCACGGCTTCGAGGTGGCGGCGCTCGCGCTGGAGGATGACTCGATCTCGTTGGACGACCTCGTGGCCGATCCGCCCGAGAAGCTCGCGCTGGTGCTTGGCACGGAGGGTGACGGGCTCAAGGCGCGGACGATCGCGGAGTGCGACATGACGGTCCGGATCCCGATGTCCGGGGGAGTGGACTCGCTGAACGTGGCGTCGGCGGTGGCGGTCGCTGCGTGGGCCACGCGGGTGCCTGCCGGCAATCAGTGACGGCTAGGCCAGCCACCGAGCGCCGCCGACCGCGCCGCGTCCTGAGGTCCGGCAGGCCCGCCAGCAGGTCCAGCAGGTGAGCCTCACGTGAGACGAGCGACGATGGCATCGCGGGGGCGTGTTCCTTCGAGACGGACCGGGCAGTGTGAGAACTACCGATCCAACTCGAACCAGGGTCGAGGTCAGCCGGCGCCTTCATGCAATTGACCATCTCGAATAGTCACGATGCGTTCAGCTCGCGCGGCGACTTCCATGTCATGTGTGATGACCAGGAGCGTCAGGCCCTGGGAGCGGAGCTCATCGAGCGTCGCCAGGATTGCATAGGTCGTGTCCGTGTCGAGATTTCCGGTCGGCTCGTCGCACAGCAGCAGACTAGGTTCGGTCGCCAGCGCCCGAGCGATCGCGACGCGCTGGCGCTCTCCTCCGGACAAGGTGGTCGGAAAGGCATCCAGGCGGTGCCCTAGTCCGACCGCCTTCAGTTTCTGCTGAGCGACCGCTCGCCGTCTGCGCCCTGGTATTCCTTGATAGACCAGGGGAATCGCAACATTCTCTGTTGCGGTCCGATGCTGAATGAGATGGAACGACTGGAACACGAACCCGATCTTGTCAGCTCGCAGCCGGGTCCGCTTGGCCTCCTTCATGGTCGACGTATCTTGCCCGTCTAGCAGATAGGTTCCCGTGGTCGGCTCGTCCAACAGTCCCAACAGGTTCAACAGCGTGGACTTTCCAGATCCCGAAGGACCGACGATCGCGACATGCTCACCGCCGTAAACCTGCAATTGCACCGGCTTCAAAGCCTCCACTGGCGGTGGGCCAGGATAGGTCATCCCCGCTCGGTCCAACTCGATGAGCGGCGTGGTGTCAGTCTGCTTCGGCTCGACCGTCCGCAGCAGCAATGTGGCGTCACTATTGACCATAATAGTCATTCCGCTGGGGGTCCTGTCGAGGAGGAGTCTGGTCGAGCGATGTTTTCTGTCCTCGGAGCGTGGTCAGGAAAGTGAGTTCGGATGCCTTGATCACTCCCTGGCTGAGGGCGCTGATGGCAAGCTGGCAGTCGTTCTTGGCACCGAGCTTTTTGCGTATATCAGATGTACGTCGATGCAACTGCCGCTCGCAGACACCGACCTTCCGCGCGATCGCACTGCGAGGCTTGTTTTCGATGATCATGAGAACGATCAGAGTATCCTCTGGCCCCAGGAGAGGCTCAGGGTGATTACCGGGATTCACGACTCCTCCAGATCTTGTTCCCGTAATTGTCAGAAGCGGCGTCCCACGTCACGGTGGCACTGGTCGAACTGACGTCACCTACGGCAGTAAAGCCCTGCAAAGACATCGGTGTCGCATCGGCTCTCCTCTTCGATATGCCCGGTCCGTGTGATCGGTGGAGTCCAGGGTGTGCGCGACGGCGATCAGGATCGTGGTGAGCGACTGTGCAACGGGTCGCAGATCTCAGCAGGACAGGCACCACCCTCCCGGGCTCGCCTTGCAAGAACCTTGCAGAATTCTTGAACACCGGCCTCAGCCTCAGTTCTTCGGGTGGCGAGCAGCCCGGCCTGACCGGTTCGTCCGATTTGTTGTTTGGTGCTGGTTGGGCGTGCTTCGCGTGCGAGTGTCGCTGCGCGCGCCGGTCCCGGTCGGTGTAGTGCGCCGCCGTTCCTCTCGGCGGGTTCGTGGGGACGTCGTCGTCCTGGTCAGGACCTCGGTGATGGTCCAGCCGATGGTCCACGCGACCCGGCGGCGGAAGTGGTTCAGCGCTTCGAGGTGGGCGATCGCGTCGTGGGACGCGCCGGCGCCGTCGATCCGCACCAGGATCTTGGTGTGCTTGTTCTCGTCGGGGACCTGGACCAGAACCTGGTCGGTCACCGTGACGTGGTCGGCGGCCGTGTTGCTGCCCGAGTTCCCGGGCCGCGACCTGCTCGCCCGCGCCGCACCCGCGTTCCTCGCCGACGGAGACGCCCGCACACTCCAGGCGATCCCGGTCACTCGCCGGCAGATCTGGACCAGGCTCTACCAAGCCGGCAGCGGTTCCAGCTTCTACGGGCCCCGTCAAGGCGGCGCCCACGGGAGGCTGCACGCCTGGCAGGCGATCGCCGCGCTCGCCGCAGCGCCTACCGCGGCAACCCCCGACGACGTCGCGACCCTGGCCCGCGCCTGCCGATGGTTCGCCCTGGACATCACCAGCGCCTGGTTCTGGGGCGTGTGGTGGCTCTCCGACGTCACGCTGGCTTGCGTCGGCCCCGAACCGGAACGCGTGCACGTCCGAACGGTGACATTTCCTTGATGTTCTCGAGCGGACTTGCAAACAATGGGGACGCGAGAGCAGAAGAGAAAGGCCGGCCGACCGGAGTCCTATTCCGGTCGGCCGGGAGACCGAATCTCGAAAGGACGGTCATGTCCATGACCTCAAGTGGTATCGGCGCCATCATGCGCCGGGGATCTCAAGTGATGTTCACCCTGATCGTGGGCTTCGTGCTGACGCTCGGCGGCGCGCAGGTAGCGTCGGCCGCTGACTATGACAGCCACTGCGATCTCGGTGAGGGGTGCCAGTACCGAATCGCCGGAGCCGACGGAGAACACTGGGGCACTGGTGGGCAAGTAGACACTGTCGCCGACGTGTACGACTACTACACCTACAACTACAAGGAAAACGGCTCGTCGAACGGAATCATCGCGAACGACAAGGCATCAAAGCTCTGGTGCCGTGGACGGACCCACAACTGCAGGTGGTTTGAGGACAAGTCTCATGAGGGATGGAGCGTAAAGGTCCTCAAGGGCAATTCCAAGGACATCGAAGGGACGTCCCAAGACAATAGAATATCGTCGCTCGGCTGGTACCAGTAGTAGGACTCTGGTCGGTGGCGTCTCGCTGCGGTTGCCTGCTGAGACCGTGGAGGAGCAAGAGCAAAAGTGAAAGCCCGGCCGACCGGAGCCCTGTTCCGGTCGGCCGGGAAGGCCGAATCTCGAAAGGACGGTCATGTCCATGACCTCAAGCGGTATCGGTGCCATCATGCGCCGGGGATCTCAAGTGATGTTCACCCTGATCGTGGGCTTCGTGCTGACGCTCGGCGGCGCGCAGGCAGCGTCGGCCGTTGACTATGACAGCCACTGCGATCGCGGTGAGGGGTGCCAGTACCGAATCGCCGGTGCCGACGGAGAACACTGGGGCACTGGTGGGCAAGTGGATTCTGTCGATGTAGTCGCGGATTATTCCCGGCTCAACTACAAGGAAGACGGTAGTTCGAACGGGATCAACTCGAATGACAAGGCTTCTAAACTGTGGTGCCGTGGAAATTCCTACAACTGCAAGTTCTCGGAAGATAGCTACTATGGTGGCTGGAGTGTAAATCTTCTCAAAGGGCAGTCCCGAGACATTGAAGGGACGTCCTTCGACAACAAGATATCGTCGCTAGGTTGGTATTCTACGTGATCGGTCCCTGATCTCTCGGCGACTGTAACTGTAGGAGTCAACATTACGTGCGTGAGTGGATAGGGGAGTCTGTCTCCTATCCACTCACGCGGTTTTAGAGGGTGAATGAAGAACAAATGTTTCAGGGCCATTTCGATGTTGACCGTGAGTGCTACATTGCTGACGTCGTGTGCCACTGGTGCGGAGCAGCCTGAAATTAACATCGAGGAGACGGAGCTCGCGAGTGTCTACGATGGCAACTGGCCGCTCGTCGAGCATGTTCAGCTTGATATTTTCCAATCGATGATGGCTCGTGCGCAGACGATGATGATTTCTGCTTGTATGGCAGAGTACGGATTCGACTACGAAACTGGTCAGGAGTCCACTGATCCTGCTCCGCTCCATGGATTGAAATACGGAGTTGAGTCTGTTGATGTCGTCAGTGAGTTCGGGTACGTAAGTCCGTCGTTGATCGAAGATGCAAAAGTCACAGATGGCACGAATCTGACCGAGGACGAGGAGCTTCTTCTGTATGGAAGCGAGACGCCAAGCATGGATGATCTAGAACTGGGCGGCGGTCAATTCGACCCGGTAACCCTGGGTGGAATGAAGATCCCAGCAGGCGGATGCATAACATGGGCATCACTTCAGTTGGAAGACGAGAATACGCCGCCGGGGATCGGTGCCCGCACAGGTGAAGTTGATCTGCCCAACAGATTGATTTGGGAGGCCGACGACATGTTCAAGGCCGATGAGCGGGTTGATGATATCAATGAGGAGTGGTCCGTGTGTATGGGGGAGAGTGGGTATGACTACAATTCCTGGGAGGAGCCGAGGGAGGGTTTTGAGAGAGATATCAATTCCAGCCCGTCGGAGCTTGAGGTGAACACCGCCATCGCCGATGTGAATTGTAAGCAGGATATCAATATGGTCGGCAGGCTGTTCGCGATCGAAGCGGGATACCAGCAGTACCTCCTCGATGAGAACGCGGCTGAGCTTGATGAGTACAGAACCTGGATGTCAGATGCCATCCGGCGGTATGAGCAGATAATCTCGACTGGCGGGAATGGAAGCTCGCCACTTGAGTGAACGGTGAATCTGAGATTGCTGGGCTGAGGCGCCGTGGCTACTACTCGCACTTGGAAATGGACTATCGGACATGAAAGCCCGTGAATCTGGACGTCGAGGAAAGATCCTTCTCGTTGCGCTTGTGGTCTGTGTGTCGCTCACGTCCTCCGCATTTTGGTTGGGGCAGCAGATCAAGTCCCCCGAGCAGCGGGCGGCAGAAGCGGATCCCCCGGAATACACCGAGGTGACAGCGGTCGTGGAGTCCAGGACGCTGATGGATTCGGTGCAGATCCGTGGCAGTGTCGCCTATGAATCAGGGGCGAGAGTCGACGCGGGAGAGGTCGCAGGTGCCGGCCGTCTGGTAGTCACCGACATAGGGGTCGGCGCCGGCGACGAGGTGAAAAGCGGGCAGGTGCTCGTCGAGGTAGCGGAGCGTCCAATATTGGTGTTGGAGGGTGAGATCAGTGCCTTCCGCGACTTGGCGCCCGGCCTGGAGGGTGACGACGTAGCCCAACTGCAAGCCGCGCTGACAGAGCTCGGGCACTCGATAGGGGATCAAGAGGGGCACTACGGCGCCTCCACCGCGTCGGCAGTACGTTCGCTCTACGCCGAGCTCGGGTACGACGCCATTGAAGCAGGGGACGGTGCCGTGTCCGGGCCGATGGTGCCGCTGTCCGAGATCGTCTTCGCCGTCGATCTCCCAGTCACAGTCGACGCGGTGTCGGTCACGGTGAACGACGTGGTCGCACCGGGGGAACCGCTCCTGTCGCTGGCTCAGGGCAATCTCGGGGTGGGCGGGGAGGTGAGCCTGCTGGACGCCGAGGAAATCGAGCCGGGCATGAAGGTTCTGCTGTCGGCGGATGGCGAAGAACTCGAAGGCGCGGTGGCCGCGATCGAAATGCCCGAGACCGAACCAGAGGAACTCGCCGACGGAGGAGAAGGCGGTGAGGTGCCGGTTCTGCACGTGCGGGCGGAAGTCCCGCCGGAGTGGCAAGAGGCAGAAGTCTGGCTGACAGTCGTGCTCTCCGAAACCGATGGGGACGTCATGGCGGTACCGCAGACGGCCGTGTACACCTCAGCGGACGGCGCGACCTCAGTACTGCGAAAGGCCTCCGACGGGTCCGAAAAGGTCCCCGTCGAACTCGGCTCCACCGGTGATGGCTATATACAGGTGATCGCCCCCGACCTGGCGGTCGGCGACACGGTAGTGGTGGGGCAGCGGTGAAGGCTGTCGGCAGAGTCAAAGTCGTCGACCTCCTGGGTGAGGCGGTCGCGGCGATGCTGGGGAAGCCGATGCGGGCCGCCTTGACGGCACTCGGGACCGTGCTGGGGGTCGGCACCTTCGTGGCCGTCCTGGGCCTCACCTCCACCGCCACCGGGCAGATCTCCGAACGATTCGACGCGATGAAAGCGACCGAAGTTGTCGTATCCGACAAGTCTTCGAGTATCGGGGCGGACGATGTACCGTTCGGGCCGGAGGCCGTCGACCGGGCGCTGGAGATCGATGGGGCCTTGGCGGCGGGTGTGTACGCCCCGGGCGGTGATGCGACAGTCTCCGGCAATGTGTCGGCGCACACCGGAGGAGTGGTGGGGCTGGTCGCCGCCAGCCCGGAGGCATTGCGGATCGTGAACCCGCACCTCGTCGCCGGGCGCCTGTTCGACCAGGGCCACGAGTCGCGGCGGGAGAAGACCACGCTGTTGTCCAGCTCGGTCGCGAACCAGCTGGGTGTCAACGACCTCTCCGCCCAACCGGCCGTGTTCATCGACGGCACGGCCTTCACCGTCATCGGGATCTATGACGACGTCGAGCGTCGAGTCGACGAGATGCTGCTGTCCGCGGTCGTCCCGCTCGCCGCTGACGAAGATCTACGCGGAGAACACACGATCGCCCGATCACTTCTGGTCGAGACCCGCAACGGTGCCGCCCCCAGGGTCGCCGAGCAGTTGGCGGTCGCGCTCGACCCTGCACGGCCGGACCGCTACGAAGTCCCCGCCGTATACGACCCCACCCGACTATCTGATGAGGTGAGTACCGATCTCGGCGTGTTGTTTCTCGCGCTGGCGGGCATTTGCCTGCTGATTGGTCTAGTGGGGATCGCCAACACGACGTTGGTGGCGGTGACCGAACGGATCGGGGAGTACGGCCTCCGGAGAGCACTGGGGGCCAAGAGCCGGCATATCTTTGCTCAGGTCCTCGCTGAATCGGGGATGCTCGGCGGTATGGGCGGCATCGCGGGCGTGTCCATCGGGGTGTTCTCGGTGGTCGGGGTGGCCGTCTACAAGCAGTGGACCGCGGTCATGGATCCGTGGCTGGTATTCGCGGCCCCAGGCGTCGGCCTCGCCGTGGGGATCCTGGCCGGCTTGTGGCCGGCCTGGCGAGCCTCGCGAATCCAACCGGCGGATGCGCTGCGACGCTGAGATTCCCCTGCTCTCTTCGAGTGCCCAGCGCCTACCGTCTGCGTGTTGTCGGCCTCGGATATTCGGCTGCACAAGGGGTCAAGAGTGAGCCTGGCCAAGACCAGCCGACGTGCATCGACAGCATCTATCGCCCCTCGCGCGCTTGGAGCGAATTGCGACCCTTCTCAACGTCGGTGCCGGCATGCGCGCGTGCGCGGCCCTCGGGGTCGACGTCGTCCTGTTCACGCCGAGCTGCGCGGACCCGCTGTACCGGCGGGCCGTCCGGGTCTCGATGGGGACGGTCTTCCAGATCCCGTGGACGCGGATCGATCCCTGGCCCAGCGGTATCCAGACGTTGCACGAGCACGGCTTCGAGGTGGCGGCGCTCGCGCTGGAGGATGACTCGGTCTCGTTGGACGACCTCGTGGCCGATCCGCCCGAGAAGCTCGCGCTGGTCCTTGGCACGGAGGGCGACGGGCTCAAGGCGCGGACGATCGCGGAGTGCGACATGACGGTCCGGATCCCGATGTCCGGGGGAGTGGACTCGCTGAACGTGGCGTCGGCGGTGGCGGTCGCTGCGAAGGCCACGCGCGTGCCGCACGCTGATAGCTGAACCGCCGAGAGGGCGTCAGCGCGCCGCAAGCCTCTTCAGCCGACGTTGTAGATCACGAGCAGAGCGAGCCATGCGCTGACGGTCGAGGCCGCAGTCCAGAGGATGATCGCGATGCCCTGCCACAGCAGGACCCACGGCTTGGGCACGCCACCGGCGACCAGCAGCGCGGCGGTGAACTGGGTCGGCATCGCGAGGGGACCGAGAAGGCTCGCCCCGGGTACTCCGAACCGAGTGAGGTAACGCCGGAAACGTTCCTTGCCCTTCGATTCTGGCTTCTCCTTCGTCGGCGCCTCCTCAACCACCACGTCGCCGTCTGGCTCCGTCGAGCTGGCCGATACACGCACCGCTTCGCGCCGCGCACGCCGCGCGAGGGTCGCCGTACGTACGCGGCTGCTGAGGGTGACGATCAGGAAGACGCAGAGGAAGTTGCCGCCCGCTGCGGCGATCCCGGCAACGATGGGATTGAGGCCACCGAGCACACCGACCGTCGTTGCGAGCTCGCCCTCGACGAAGGGCACGGCGCCGGCCAGTGCAATGATCAGTGGCTGGATCACGTCTGGAACGGCTGCGACGAGATCCCGGAATCCCTGGACCAGTGGTTCGACCGGATTCATGGTGCTCTCTCTTTCAGCGATGATCTGCGCGCACTCGTCATCGGCGCGTGAGGGCATGCCACATGCGGGTGGTTCCCGGTGGGCGGTTGTGCAGAGTCGTTTGTCGACGCTGCGTCTTTCAGTGGTTGGTGATCAGTCGGGCTGCGTGAGCGTCGCGAGAGTCGTCGCGAACGCGGTTCCTACGATCTGCGCGACCAGGGAGCTCAGGATGATGTCGGAGGTGGCCTTCGCGCCCCAGTCACCGCGCTCGAGGTTCTTGCCGCTCGTGTAGACGTCACCGGACCAGGGGATGTCGGCGTGCATCGCGGCCAGATTCTTGCTCGCCGAGAGGAGCGCACCAAGCGTGGCCGTCCGGGTGTCAGGATCGGTGCCGTCCACCAATGTCGAACGAACCGGCCCAAGCAGCCGGTCGCGCGTGCCGGTGTCTCCGCCTCTGAGCACGTGAGTGGGAAATATGCCGAGGAGGCGGTGTGGCTCGTGGCGGATATCGCCTCGAGCAACGAGCCGGTTCAACGTGCTCTCTCTGGACCGGGTGCCGATGTCGACCACGAGCCCTCTGATCCCTGTCGTGGACTTCGGGACTCTTTCCCATGCTCCGCGTAGAAGCGTGTCTTCGGGACCGTGGCCGACGGCGCGAACACGGCGTTGTTCGTCGTCGAGCTCGATATGTCCTCGCGCGGCGAGCTCGATGAGGATCGCGCCGCCGAGCGTGTACATCAAGGACAACCCCTCACCTGCGATGGTGCCGCTGCGGGGATCGAACAGGAGGAGCATGACGGCCTCCGGCAGCGTCAGGTCCGCGCCCCGGGCATCGGCCGTGTCTCTCGGTAGAGGGCCTTCGGCTGCGCTCGTCACTTTGATCCTCCGTCGGTCGTGCCACGAGAGTGTGCGTCGCCATGGTCTGGGTCCGAGCCCGATGCCGAGCCGGCCGTAGCAATCGTGTGTGCTCGGCGCAGCACTTCGAGCTGGGCAGGGTGGTAGAGGTCGCCGATCGCCTGCGAGACCGTGCTGGCCGTGCGCTCGGCGCTGTGTGTCGAGAACTGAGCGGCGTCACCTACCACCGGAAAGGTGGCCTGTGCCGCGGCGAGCGGACCTGCCATTCGTTCGGCGAGGTCTTGTATCACCGCTTCGTCTGCGTCCACCGGGAGTGCGTCGAACTCGTCGTCAACGGGATCTCTGTGGCTCACCAGTTCACGGATCTCGCCCATGGCGCTCTCGTCGAGGACCTGCCCATAGATGAGGAGCATTGCGCGGTCGCTGTCCGAGAGGCTCTGCGTGACCGACTCGAATCCACGGGGAGCATCTATCGGGGCGCGGTGACGCAGAATGACTGCGAGCTCGGACCGAACTCGCTGGAGCCGTTCGATCGTCGCTGCGAGCTCCGCATCGATCAGCCGAATAGCTTCGTCCGGGACCTGGTCGGTGCGATCCATGGTGGCGATCTGTGCGAGCGGAAGCCCTAGGTCGCTGAGCCTCTTGATCTGCAGCAGCCGGACGAGGTGGGCCGTCTCGTACTGCTTGTACCCGTTCCCTGCGCGGTGCGGTTCATCGAGCAACCCCAGCGCGTGGTAGTGCCGTACAGCCTTGATCGTCGTACCTGCGAGGTCCGCGAGCTCACGTGTGCTCCAGGCCATTGTCCTCACCGTCCTTGCGTTGAGAACCAGTGGAAACTATGTCCTCGGGGCACAGTCAAGTCAGCGACTGAAAGGCGAGCGCGAGACGCCCACGGCGCGCTGGGCACAGGTCGTCCAACTACGCTGACCGTGTGCCCACGACGACCTCGCGAGCCCTGACAGGCACTCCCAGGACCCGCCTGGTGATCGTGCGCGGCCCCTCCGGTTCCGGCAAGAGCACCATCGCCCGGAAGCTGCGCGAGCAGATGGGGCGCGGCACCGCCCTCATCGAGCAGGACTACGTCCGCCGCACGCTGCTCTGGGAGAAAGACACCCCAGGAGCCCTCAACATCTCGCTCATCGACGCCGCGGCCCGCCATGCCATTGACGCGGGATACAGCGTCGTCGTCGAAGGGATCATGCACGAGGCCCGGTACGGCGACATGCTCCGTGGTCTCGTCGCCGACCACGCAGGAGAGAGCGCGGTCGTCTACCTCGACGTGCCGTTCGAGGAGACCGTGCGCCGGCACGCCGGACGGCCCCAGGCCACGCACTTCACGCCTGAGGAGATGGCCAGGTGGTGGGCACCGGACGACCGGCTCGGGCTCGACCACGAGATCGTCCTCGGAGCGGACACCACCGCTGAGGAAGCGATCGACCGTCTCCTCGGTGCTTTGTGACCAGATCCGAAGGACTCCAGCCGGATGCGTAGCCCGGCGACCTATCTCGATCGGGCGCTGGCGTCGGACGCGTCGCCGGACGAACTGCGCGAGCTGGCCCAGTGCCCGTACCCATTCGTCTGGCAGGCCCTTGCCGAGCGAACTGACGTGATGCCGGACGTGCTTGCTCTGATGGTGCACCGGAGTGACTCCGCCTGGAACGACAACGCCCTGCTCGTCGCCATCGCAGTCACACCGCAGGCGAACCGCGCGGTACTGCTCGCCGTGCTGCAGCGCGTCATGGATCTCCTTGGCAGCGGCGAGCGGCCGTTCGCCGCGGGCCTGGCATTGGCGGCTCGTGTCGAACTGACCCGCGATGAGGCGGCCCGTCTGTTGGACGCGCCCGGCGGCTCCCGACGTTTCCGGACCGGGCTCCGGGCACAGTTAGCAGCCCGCCCGGCAGTTCGCCCGGCATCCGGTCCAGTATCGGAGGAGTCTGCGGCTGCGGAAGGAATGGGAGCCACCTAGGCTGCGTCTCGCAGAGGGCATCCGGTCAGTCGTGAGTGATCAGCCGTGAGTGCGCTCCGACAGGCAAGGAACCGCGTCATGGAGATCAACTGGCTGGCCACCGCGCTCGCCCTCGTGGTCGGCATGGTGGTGGCGGGAGTCTGGTACGGCAATGTCTTCTTGGCCGTCTGGCAGAAGCTGACGGGCATCCCGCCGGAGGACTCCAAGAAGGCCAGCAGAAAGAACACGCTCCAGCTCCTCGTCGCGAACGGCGTGACGGCGGTGGGGCTGTCGGCCGGCGTCGCGGTCGCGTCGGCGGCGTTCGACGACGACTCGGTCTGGCTGGCGTTGCTCGTCGGTTTCGTGGCGTGGCTGACGTTCTCGGCAAGCACGCTCCTCCAGCACAACGCCTTCGAGCTGAAGCCGCCGAAGCTGACGCTCGTCAACTGCAGCTACCAGCTGGTGCTGTTCCTTGCCATGGCGCTGGTGATCGGGCTGCTGTAGCCAGACAGCCCGCACCAGCGCCACACCGGCCCTCAGAGCAGCTGGGACCTGCGCCGCGGCTCCGCCGCCTCGCGCTGGATCTCCTCCTGCCGCCCCTGCCAGCCCTTGAACTTCTCCTGCGCCTCGAGCTCGGCGGCGCTCGGCGCCAGGCCGACCACCAGGAGCAGCAGAATCGTGCTGATCGTGACCCCGATGATCAGGGGACCGAGCAGCGCGGCGACGGAGACACCGCCGTCGGGCACGATGACGGTGCCGGTGACCACCTCCGCCCGCATGGCGGCCATACCCGTGTAGTGCATGCCGGAGACGGCGACACCCATGATGATCGTGGCGCCGACGCCCGCGGCGAAGTTGTGCACCTTCGCCGAGAGCCAGAGGCCCGCGGTGGCGGCGACGATGCCGACGAGCACCGACATGAAGACGGTGGGGATGTCGTAGGTGACCTCGACGCCCACGTGCAGGGCACGCATGCCGAGGTAGTGCATCGCCGAGATACCCAGCCCGGTGACGGTGCCGCCGGCGACGAGCGTGAACGGCCCGACGCCCGCCGTCCGGATGATGAAGAGGCCGAGCCCCACCACCGCGATGGCGAGCAGGCCGCTCGCGATCGTCAGGGGGACGTCGAAGCGGGTCTCGGTGCCCCGGATGTGGAAACCGAGCATCGCGACGAAGTGCATCACCCAGATGCCGGTGCCCCCGATGGAGACGGCGCCGAGGGCGAGCCAGCCGATGCTCGCGATGCCGTGCGAGACCCGCGCTCGCGCCGTGCAGGTCAGGCCGACTGCGCACCCGGCGCACGAGAGCAGGAACGAGAGGATGGGCGTGACCCAGCCCAGCGCGAAGTGGTCGATCATGGTGAGGCTCTCCAGCGAGTACGAGGGAAGCGTGTGGCCTGCCGAGACGATGGGCGGCCGACGGCGCGCCAGATCGTCGTCCAGGCCGATCGGTACCAAGTAAAGAGGTCAGAGGGGCAAGATGCACCCTTTGTACAGGGTTAATTTCCTACTGACAGGGGTGATCTTCCTGGAACCTGGTCATCCTGTTTCACACTCATGAACCATTCGTGGTAAACCACGGCGAGATGCCTGGTCACGGTGCTGTCCGGTGCCCGGAAGGGGTGGCACAGGGCAGGCAAAGTTAGGTTAGGCTCACCGTCGTGACCACCCAGACCGAGGGGCTCGAAGCCAAGCCCTCGCGAATGTTCGACGTCGAGGTAGCGCGCGTGACGCGCCTGTGCCCGTCCTTCGTCCGCTTCACGTTCCGCGGGCCGGACCTGGACAAGTTCGCCGACAACGGCCGCGACCAGCGCATCAAGCTCCTCCTCCCGTCCGCCCGTGGCGGCTGGGACGCCCTGCGCCGCGACGACCCCGACTGGTACGCCGCCTGGCGCTCGCTCCCGGACGAGCACCGCAACCCGATGCGCACCTACACGGTCCGCACGGTCCGCCAGGACCTGCGCGAGGTCGACGTCGACGTCGTGATGCACGGTGACACCGGGCCGGCGTCGCGCTGGGCGCTCAACGCGGCCGCGGGCGACCCGCTCGTCATCATGGGCCCCAACGCCGAGTACGACGGCATCCACGGTGGCGTCGAGTTCGCCCCGCCGTCGTCGAGCCACGCGCTGCTGCTGGCCGGTGACGAGACCGCTGTGCCCGCCATCGCCGCGATCTGCGAGTCGCTGCCCGCCGACGCCGTCGGCGAGGTCTTCCTCGAGGTGCCGCACCCCGAGGACGGCTGGACGCTCGGCGCCCCCGAGGGCGTGCGCGTGCACTGGCTGGCGCGCGACGGGCGTGAGCACGGTGAGGTGCTGATCCCCGCGGTGCAGGACGCCGCCGACCGGCTGCTCGCGATGGGTGTCCGCCCGTCGTCGGATACCACGCCCGCGCTGACCGCCGCCGGGGTGGACCTGTCCGCCGAGATGGACGACGTCGACATCGACACCGGGATCCTCTGGGAGGTGCCGGTCGACGAGGCGGGCCGCCCCCTGGCGCAGGACACCGTGCTGTACGCGTGGCTCGCGGGTGAGGCCGGCGTCATCAAGACGCTGCGCCGCTACCTGGTGAGCGAGTGCCAGGTGGACCGCAAGTCCGTGGCCTTCATGGGTTACTGGCGCAAGGGCCGCGCGGAGAACTGACCGCGGTAGCCCTCGATATCGCGCCGACCCCGCAAAAGGCGAGGTCAGTGTGGTAAATATCGGACCCTGACGTTCGGGAGGACGTATGGGTGCGACGGGGCAGCCTGCAAAGAAGACCGAACGCCGGGAGGGTTCCCGGCCGTGGTGGGGGGACCACCGGACGACGGTGTTCGCCGTGTTCGGGACGGTCGCCGGCATCTGCACCGCCGCGATGGGCGTCGTTGACCGGGGCACGCAGATCGTCCTGCTGGTCGTGTCCGTCGGGCTCTTCCTGGCCGGACTGGCCGGGCTCGTCCGGGTGCGGACGTACGCGCGCTGGTTCGCGGCGGCATGGGCGTGGGCGAAGGGTCACCGGATCCTCGTCGCCGTGGTGACGGTGGCGGTGCTGGCCGGCTCGACGGGCGCGGCGGTGGCGCTGCAGTCGGCCCGGTCCTGCGAGGACCCGACCGAGGTGGCGGTGATGGTCCCGGAGGAGGGCGCCGCCGGCTTCGCGGCGGTGGCGGACGCCTTCGAGCGGGACTCGGTCACGCCGTTCTCCTGTCCCCGGTACCACGTGACCACGTTCGGCATGGGGTGGCCCGCGCTCCGCGCCGCCTTCGAGTCGGGCTGGGGTGCTGCGGCAGGCCAGGACGGCGCGGCCTCGCTGGACCTCGGGCCCCGGCCGGACGTATGGCTGGCGGAGTCGATGGCACAGGCGGACATCGTGGCTCCTGGCCGCACGGGCAACGGCTTCACGGTCACCGACCGGACGCTCGTGGCGGGCTCGCCGCTGGTTCTCGCGGTGCCGGAGCCGCACGCGCAGGCCCTGAGCGCGACGACAAAACCTGGCGACTCCACCCAGGAGCTGATGGCGGCGGCCGGGGCGGCGGGGCTCGACGTCGTCCGGGCCAACCCGGACGCGTCCTTCGCCGCCGCGCTGCACACCGAGCGGCTCTACGCCGCGTTCGGGAGCGGCGGGGCCGAGGCCGAGGCGCAGCAGGCACTGGAGCTCGACCTGGGGCACGCTCTCGAGCGGGCGGGGCTGCCGCTCGGGACCGACGCCGCGCTGCTGTGCCGGCTCGACGAGCTGTCCGCGGCCGAGCCGCCCCGGGTGGCGGTGCTGACCAGCGAGCGCGCGATGGTGCACCGCGGCACCGCGTGCCCGGCCTCGGCTGCCGGTGGGGACGCCGCCCTGGTCCCGTTCTACCCGGAGTCCGCCGTCGGCCTCGACTACCGGGCCGTGGAGCTGACCTGGGCCGACGCCGAGCCGTCCGGGCGCAGGGCCGATGCGGCGGCGGCCTTCGTCGAGTGGCTCGGGGCGAGCGACGGGCAGGAGGCGCTCGACCGGCGGGCGGGCGTGCGCGGCGTGCACGGCCGTCCGCCGTCGGGCGACGACGGGCCGTTGCCCGGGCTGCCGGACGCGGTGGTCAAGCCTGGTGCCGGGATCGTCGCGGACACCCGCGTGAAGTCGATGGAGGAGCAGTACCGTGCGGCTCGTCGTCCGGCGCGGGTCCTGGTGCTGGTGGACTCGTCGGGCTCCATGGGCAGGCCGGCGGACGGCGACCGGCTGCGTATCGACGTCGCCGAACGCGGTGTGCTGGGTGCGCTCAGCCATCTCGGCGGCTCCGACGAGGTGGGTATCTGGTCGTTCTCCGGGAATGCCGGGTCGAGCCCGCGGGCGGTCCTGGACGTGACCGGCAGCGAGGAGGCCGCGCGCGAGGCGCCGGACCTGCTGCGCGACGAGCTGCGGCCCGAGGGCGCCACCCCCCTCTACGACGCGATAGCCGCCACGACGTCGGAGCTGGTCCGGCTGGACCCGGACGGCGCCTCCCGCAGGCACCTCACCGCGCTGATCGTCCTGACCGACGGGGAGAACCACCCGGGTGCCGGACCCGGTGCGGAGCTGACGGCGTCGGACCTGATACGTTCCGCCCGCGCGGAGGACGCCGCAGGCGTGCGCGTCTACGTCGTGGCAGTGGGGGAGGCGTCGTGCCAGGTGAGCGACCTGCGGCGGATCGCTGCGGAGTGGGACGGCGAGTGCTGGGACAGCTCGTTCGGCGAGCTGGAGGGCACGCTGGCGGGCCTGTTCGGTCAGCTGGGAGGTCGGTGACGTGACGGGTGGCGCGGCGGGCAACGGGTCTGGCAACGGTCACGGGACGCACGGCGGGATCACGCGCAGGGGCTTCATCGTGGGTGGCGCTGCGGGACTCCTGGCCGGGGCGGGGCTCCCGCTCGGCCTGGAGCAGCTGTTCGGTGGCGCTGCCGACATGGAGACGTTCTCCCCGGACGACCAGCTCACGATCCTCAGCGGCCGCGACGAGACGGACGGCGGGCAGCGCCGTCTGCTCGTGGAGCTCTGGAACCGCGTGCACAAGGAGCACCCGGCACAGATCGTCGAGGTGTCCAGCAACGCCGACCGCGCCTACAGCACCATGCTGTCGGCGGCGCAGGCGCGCGAGCCCGGCTACGACGTCTACAACCTCGACATCCCGTGGGTGCCGCAGTTCGCGCAGAGCGGCTACCTCCGGGTGCTCGACGACGCGACGGCCGACGGGTTCCTCGGCGAGCCGTGGGCGGCCGGCACCTGGGACGGCGCGGCGTACGCGCTGCCGTTCAACTCCGACGTCGGCCTGCTGTACTGCAACCTCGACCTGATCGCCGAGTACTACGAGCAGGAGGTGCCCGCGACCGACCCGATCCCCCTGAACAAGGGCTGGGCGGGCCTGGACACGTTCGCGCACGAGGTGTTCGCCAGGGTGAGTGGCGGTGACGGGCTGAGCCGGCCACCCGTCGACACCGCGATCGCCCTGCAGCTCGCCGACTACGAGGGGTTCACGGTCAACCTGTGGGAGATCCTGCTGGGGACGGGCGCCGTCTCGGTGGACGGCACGGGCCGCCCGGTCTTCAAGGACGTCGACAGGATCGGCGACACGATAGAGAACCTGACGCGGCGGCTGAGCGTGTCGACCGACGGCCCGAGCGGCACGGCGGCGTCGCTCGCGTTCGACGAACAGGGTTCGCTGGCGGCCTTCGCCGCGGGCCGCGCGGTGTTCCTGCGGCACTGGCCCCGGGCGCTGCGCCTGCTGCGGGGCGGGGACGCGGCGCCCTTCCGGGTCGGGTTCATGCCCGTGCCGGGCGGCGGTGTGCTCGGCGGGCAGAGCCTCGCCGTCGCGGCAGCCTCCCGGTACCCGGTGGCGGCCCGGCGCCTGGTCGAGTTCCTCACGAACGAACGCAGCCACCAGCTCATCTTCGAGCGCGGCGGTTTCGCCGCGAGCCGGGAGGCGCCGTACCGGGACCCCGAGGCGCCCTGGGCGCGGGAGCCGGAGACGGACGGGCTCGCCGCCTCCCTCGTGGACTACGCGACCGGGAAGGGCGTCGAGGGCACGAACGACCCCGAGCGCAAGGCGAACGACGCGTTGCGCCTGGCCATGGTCGGGGCTTCGCCGCGCCCGCGTCTGCAGCACTACGTGGAGTTCAGCGAGGAGTTCCGGCGCTACGTCCGGGCGGCCTTGGCACCGGGCGGCGCCGCGCCGTTCAACGGCGCCGAGTTCGCCGAACGCATGGAAGCCGCGATGGACGGCAAGATCACGCCGGGCTGAGGCTCGACGGCTTGAGGGGTTGACGAGAGTCCCTCAAGAGGTTGTACTTAACCGATCGCACAATTAACAAGATCGACAATTAACCGGAAGGCCAAATACCTTGCCCGACGCCGACACGCTCAGCGCCACCTTCGCGGCACTCGCCGACCCGACACGGCGTGCCGTGCTGGCGCGGCTGCGCCAGGGGGAGGCGACGGTGACGCAGCTCGCCGAGCCGTTCGCGATGAGCCTGCCCGCCGTGTCCCGGCACCTGAAGGTGCTGGAACGGGCGGGGCTCGTGAGCAAGGGGCGGGACGCGCAGTGGCGCCCGTGCCGGCTCGACGCGGCACCCCTGCGCGAGGTCGACGAGTGGGTGAAGGGATACCGGGCCTTCTTCGAGGAGCGGTACGACCGGCTGGCGGCGCAGCTCGCCGAGGACGCCACGGAGCACACGGAGGAACCATGACGACAGAGACGACCACCGACCGCGGGTTCACCATGACCCGCGTCCTGCCCGCGCCGCGCGACGCCGTCTGGGCGGCCTGGACCGAACCTGAGAGGCTGCGCTGGTTCGCCGGAGTCGAGCCGGGTGTCGACTTCGAGCCGAGCGTCGACCTGCGGGTCGGCGGTGCCTGGCGCGTGCACCTGTACCAGCCCGACGGCGTCGACTACTTCACGGGCGGCATCTACCAGGAGATCGTGCCGGGCGAGCGCCTCGTGTTCGCGTGGGGCGCCGTCGGGGGCTGGCCCGAGCTCGACCCGTCCCGGGTCGACGAGGTGCCCGTGGTCACGATCGAGCTGGCCGACGGCGCCGACGGCACGGTCATGACCACGAGCTTCGGCTTCGCCGACACCATGCCGGACGCCGACGTCGCCAAATGGTTCGACCTCGGGATCCGCGCGGGCTGGAGCGACACGATCGATCGCCTGGCGCCGGCACTCGGGTAGTCCTGGGACGCGTGGTGCCGGCGGCCGGGCGGTTCCTCAGCGGGTGATGCCGAGGTCCTCGATCACCTCGACGCCCGGCATCGCGCACAGCAGCGGCCCCGGCATCAGGAGCTTGGACCGGCGGACGCCGGAGCCCATGAGCGCCATCGTGTCCTCCTCGGTGAACCGGGAGTCGACCAGCACGCGGTAGCCCGCGGGCAGCCCGACGGGCGTGATGCCGCCGTACTCCATGCCGGAGTCGGCCACCGCGCGGTCCATCGGCAGGAAGGACGCCTTACGCACGTCGAGCAGCTTGCGTACCCGCTTGTTGACGTCGGCGAACGTGCTGGCGGGGACGACGCACGCCGCGACGCGCTCGTCCTCGCCCCGCTTGCCGGCCACCAGCACGCAGTTGGCCGACGCCTCGGGCGGCAGACCGTGCAGCTCGTTGAGCGTGGCCGTCTCGGCATGCTCGGGATCGATCTCGGTGACGGCGACCAGGCTCGCGACCCGGGGGTCGGCGTCGGCCCAGGCGGTCAGGGCGGCGAGCACCGGCTCGGCGAGCAGCTCGGGGTGCTCCAGCGCGGGCGCCCAGACGAGGTCGCCGAGCGTGGGCAGGGTGGCGTTCTCGCTCATCGGTCGTCCCTCACCGGCTGTACGTCGCCGTGAGCGTGGCGCGCCCCAGCAGGTGGAAGTACACGTTGAACGCCACCTGCGCGTTGGTGCTGTCCGGGCCCAGCCCCAGCTCGCCCGGCTCAACGGAGAGCGCGTGCACGGCGAAGATGTACCGGTGCGGGTGGTCGCCGGGCGGCGGGCCGGCGCCCTCGAAGCCCGGGGTGTGCCCGTCGCTGTACGTGTGGAACGCCCCGGCGGGCAGGCCGGAGCCGTCAGGAGTGCCGGCTCCCGTGTCCAGGGACGTCACGGAGGCCGGGAGGTCCACGACGGTCCAGTGGTGGTAGCCCATCGGCGTCGGCGCGTCTGGGTCGTAGCAGGTCACCACGAACGACTTGGTGCCCTCGGGAAAGCCGCTCCACTCGAGCGCGGGGGAGATGTTCTGGTCGTGCGCGGCGTGCGCGTCCGGCATGCGCTCGCCGTCGGTCAGGTTGCTGCTCGTCAGCGAGAAGGTCGCGGGAGCGGGCAGCAGCGTGTAGGGGTCCGGCGGGTAGGGGCGAGTGAAGTCCATGCCCCCACTCTGCCGAATCGCCGAGCCGGTTGCCAGCGACTGCGGCCGAGCCGGTCATGCTGGTGCGGACCTGGACCGGTACAGCATGATCGGGCGCATGATCCTCAGATCTTCCACCGCGCTGGTCCGGCCGGGCATGCTCGACGAGTTCCGCGCGTTCATCGAGGCCGGCGTCACGGAGTTCGCGACGCTCGACGGTTTCCTCGGCGACGAGATCGTCGTCGGACCGGACACCCTGACCTACGTGAGCCGGTGGCGGGACGTCGCGGCGCTCGTCGGGTTCGCCGGACTGGGCTGGCGTACCGAGCCTGTGGTGTTTGAGGACGAGGACCGTTTTCTGGTGGCGCCGCTGCGCGTGCGGCACGTCGAGCTCCGGCAGG
The DNA here is from genome assembly GCF_042654905.1 of Promicromonospora alba. Taxonomy (NCBI): domain Bacteria; kingdom Bacillati; phylum Actinomycetota; class Actinomycetes; order Micrococcales; family Promicromonosporaceae; genus Promicromonospora; species Promicromonospora alba. The sequence goes on along the minus strand of NZ_JBHSFI010000001.1, from coordinate 535,666 downwards.
CGGTGCCGGACGACGCTCCCGGCATCGCCGACGTCTGGCACGCCGCCTGGGGCGACGGGCACCACGGCCTCGTGCCGCCGGAGCTCGAGGCGGTCCGCACGCGCGAGTCGTTCGGTCCCCGGGCGGAGAGCCGGGTGCCGCGCACGACGGTGGCCGTGGCCGACGGGCAGCCGGCGGACGGAGAGCCGGCCCACGGCGGCGTCGTCGGCTTCGTCACCGTCCACGACGACGAGGTCGAGCAGGTGTTCGTCTCGGCGACGCACCGCGGCTCCGGCCTCGCCACGCACCTCCTGTCCGACGGCGAGGACCGGGTCGCCGCAGCGGGGCACGCAGAGGCCTGGCTCGCCGTCGTGGCGGGCAACGGGCGGGCGCGACGGTTCTACGAACGCCAGGGCTGGTCCGACGCCGGACCGCTCGACTACCAGGCGGAGACAGCAGCGGGCACCGTGCCGGTTCCGGTGCGCCGCTACGTCAAGCGGCTGGCGGGCGAGTGATGAACCGTCAGCTGGTCGACGTCGAGCACGCCGTGAACCGCGTCCGGATCGGTGTGGTCGTGCTGGCCGCCGGCGGCCTGATGGTGCTGGCCCTGCGGCTTCTCTTCGGGTCTCGAGGCTCCGAGGGCATCCTCGAGTCCGGCGACCTCACGATGCTCTGGGGCGTCCTGGTGCTGCTGGTGGTGATGATCGGTGGCGCAGTCGCCATCACAAGGTCGAAGAGCCGGGCGAACCGCGAGTTCCACCAGGAGTTCCAGCGGTTCCTCGCACGGGAGCACCCAGATGCTCCGATCGTCGTGGGCCTCCAGCCGAGCGACCTGCTCGCTCGGGCGACAGCCGCCGGCGTGTCGACGGAGCGCATCGGCCACGGCGGCTTGGTCGGCCTCGTCGTGCGGCAGGAAGGCGTCGAGGTCTGGATTCCTGGCGACCTGGATCCGCGGTGGCAGGTGCGGCGTGTCCCGGACTGGGTCCGCGTGGCGCCCAGCGACCTGCCGAAGCAGAAGTGGCCGGCGCAGAGTCCCGACACGGTGGTGCACGCGATCGAGGTCTCGGACGGCGAGCGGTCGGCGTCCGTCGTCGTCCGGCCCGAGAAGACAGACCGGAAGAATCCCGGCCGAGCCACGGTCGAGGCCTTCGCCCAGACCCTCCGCGCCCTCGGCGAGGACCCGGCCGAGCACATCGTGATACGGCCGACGGCGGGAGCTGTCCGCCGCTGACCTGCGTTCAACAGGCCCGCGGCGTCGGCGGGTAGGTCAGGCCGCGCAACTGACCGAACTCACTGACTTCGGTCCGTTGCTCTGAGATCGGTCAATCAACCGACCGATCTCAGAGCAACCGACCGATCTCGGCGAGCAGCCCGTGCAATGGACCGATCTCACCAGCCCACCAGCCGTCCGGGCCGGTCAGTTCACCCGGAGCAGGTGGCGGAACGCCGTCCGCGCGCGCTCCGGGCTCGGGTCGTCGCCCGTGATGAGGTCCGCGTACGTGAGCGACTCCGAGACCCGCACCAGCAGGTAGGCGAGCTCCTCAGGAGTGATGGTGCCGTCGAACGGCTTCTCACCGAGGTCGCGCACCACCAGCCACTCGACGGTCGCGACGAACCGCTGCTGGATGGGGCTGTCGGCGGTGGTGAGCAGCCGCAGCGAGCGGGCAGGCTCCCTGCGCAGGAAAGCGCGGAAGTAGTCGGCGACGATGAGGTCGTGCGCGAAGGTGGTCAGCATCCCCGCGAGGCGTTCGGCGCCCGTCAGGTGCTCGTTCGCGCGCTCGGCCTGCACGAGCGTCGGCACGGCGAGCGACCACAGCACCTCGCTGAGCAGCGCGTCCCGGTTGCCTACCCAGCGGAACACCGACGTGCGGTCGACGCCGAGCTGCGCGGCCAGCGGACCCATGTCGATGCGGTAGCCCTCGATGAAGGTGTCGCGCGCGAGGTCGAGCACCCGCTGCGCCTCGGGGCGCGTGGCCAGCCGAGCGGAGAGGGGGCTCGGCGCGGCTTCCAGTCCGACGGTCGCGATCGACGTCGTTGTCATGGCGGCTATCCAACCGCTACCGGAGGCCCGGTGCAACAATATGCAGAACGATGCATACGGGACATCCGTGGAAAACACGCACTCTATCCCGCTGGAGCTGGGGCGTGCTACGGTGCAGTCCGCAAACCGACCAGACGGTACGGAGGAATGTGTGGCTGACAACGTCGTCGCCGGTGGGGCCGGGAACGGCCCAGGGCAAAGGTTCGAGGGCAGGGTTGCCCTGGTCACGGGTGCGAGCCGGGGGATAGGCCTCGCGATCGCCCACCGCATCGTGGCCGAGGGCGGCCGGGTGGTGATCACCGGACGCCGCGCCGAGACCCTCCAGGAGGCGGTTGCCGAGCTCGGCCCGGACCGCGCCCTGGGCATCGCGGGCAAGGCGGACGACGCCGAGCACCGCGCGGACGCCATCGGCCAGGCGATCGAGCGCTTCGGGCGTCTGGACCATCTCGTGAACAACGCCGGGATCAACCCCGCCTACGGGCCGCTCGCGGAGCTCGACACGACCGTGGCTCGCAAGATTCTCGAGGTGAACGTGATCGCGGCCCTGGAGTGGACCCGGGAGGCGGTCGCCGCGGCCGCAGGGGCGGAGGCCGCAGACGACTCAGCGGCTGCGGCCGCCGGCGGCTCGCTCCGCTCGATAGTCAACATGGCGTCCGTGGCCGGGACGGCGTCGGGCCCGAACATCGCGTTCTACGGCGTCTCCAAGGCGGCCCTCATCAACCTCACGATCCAGCTCGCCGACGAGCTCGCCCCGACCACGCGCGTCAACGCCCTCGCGCCCGCCGTCGTCAAGACGCGGCTCGCCCGCGCCCTGTACGAGGGCCGCGAGGAGGAGGCGGCAGCCGCCTACCCGCTGCGCCGGCTCGGCGTCCCGGACGACGTCGCCGGCCCGGCCGCCTTCCTCCTGTCCGACGACGCCGCATGGGTCACCGGCCAGACGCTCCTGGTCGACGGCGGCGCGAGCGTGCGGACCGCCCTGTGAGCCGGCCGGTGAATGTGGTGGCGACGGTGAAGGATGAGCCCATGCGCACCATGAACGTCCAGGACCAGGTCCTGCGAGCGGCTCTCGACCTCTTCTCCACGCGGGGCTACGCGACCACGAGCGTCCAGGAGATCGTCGCGGCGGCCGGCGTCACCAAGGGGGCGATGTACCACTACTTCGCCTCCAAGGACGACCTGCTGTTCGCGATCTACGACCGGCTGCTGTCGCTGCAGAAGGCGCACCTCGACGAGATCGTCGCGGCGGGCGCCGAGCGGGGCGACAGTGTCGAGGACGTGCTGCGGGCCGTCTGCGTGGACGTGATCTCGACGTCCATCGAGTTCCTGCCCGAGGGCACCGTCTTCACGCGCAGCCAGCACATGCTCATGCCGGACCGCCAGGCGGAGGTCAAGCGGCGCCGTCGCGAGTACCACGAGGAGTTCGAGGCGCTGCTCCTGCGCGGCATCCAGGAGGGGGTGTTCCGCGACGACGTGCCCACGGCCATGCTCATCGCGCACTTCTTCTCCGACGTGCACTACCTCTCGCAGTGGTACTCGCCCGCGGGGCCGCTGACGGCGGGCCAGGTGGCGGAGCAGCTCACCGAGCTGTTCCTGCGCGGCATCAGAGCAGCGACGGCACAAGACCTAGGAAAGGGCTGACACGTGAACGTACCCACGGCGATGAAGGCGTGGCGGGTGGTCTCCCACGGGGAGCCCGAGCAGGTCATGGAGCTGCACGACGTACCGGTGCCCGAACCCGGGCCGGGCGAGGTGCTGGTGCGCGTGCGGGCCGTCGCGGTGAACTTCCCCGACGTCCTGCTGGCGCGCGGCGAGTACCAGGAGCGGCCCGAGCTGCCGTTCGTGCCGGGGATCGAGCTGTGCGGCGACGTCGTGGCGCTCGGCGACGGCGTCACCGAGGGCGAGCGGGTGCGGGTCGGCGACCGCGTCGTCGGCTCGAAGATCGGGGTGCTCGCGCAGTACGCGACGGTGCCGGTCCAGGCGGTGCACCCGGCGCCGTCGGCCCTGGACGACGCGCAGGCCGCCGCACTGACGATCGCGTACCAGACCGCGTGGTTCGGGCTGCACCAGCGCGGCGGGCTGCAGGCCGGCCAGACGCTGCTCGTGCATGCCGCCGCGGGCGGCGTCGGCACCGCCGCGTGCCAGCTCGGCAGGGCGGCCGGGGCGCGCGTGGTCGGCGTCGTGGGCAGCGAGGCGAAGGTCGCGGCTGCCCGCGCCGCGGGCGCCGACCAGGTGTTCCTGCGCGACGACGACTGGGTCGCCGAGCTGCGCAAGCCCGGCGTCGACGTGGTGTTCGACCCGGTCGGCGGCGACTCGTTCGAGCGCTCGACCCGCTGCATCGCGTTCGAGGGCCGGATCGTCGTGGTCGGGTTCGCGAGCGGGCAGACGCCGAAGGTCCGGGCCGACCTCGCGCTCGTGAAGAACTACGGCGTGCTCGGCCTGCACTGGGCGCTGTACCAGCAGCGCCGCCCCGACCTCGTGGACACCGCCCACGCCGATCTGGACAAGCTCGCCGCCTCCGGCACGGTGCGCCCGGTGCTGAGCGACGTCGTCGGGTTCGACGAGGCGCCCGCCGCCGTGGCGCGGCTGGCCGGCGGCGCGACGACGGGCCGGCTCGTGGTCCGCGTGGCGGACGACGCGGTGATCGGGGAGGTGGCCGCATGACGGGGCCGAGCGTCGCCGCGATGCACGACCTGACCGGGCGGGTGGCGCTCGTGACGGGCGGCGCTCGCGGAATCGGCGAGGCTTACGTGCGCATCCTGCACGACGCCGGGGCGCGCGTCGTGATCACCGACGTCCTGGACGCCGAGGGTCAGGCGCTGGCCGACGCGCTGGGGGAGCGGGTGCGGTTCGTGCACCTCGACGTGACCGACGAGGAGGCGTGGGACCGGGTGGTCGGCCAGGTGATCGACGACCTCGGCGGCGTGGACGTGCTGGTCAACAACGCGGGCATCGCGAACGCCGCGCCGATCGAGCACTTCACGCTCGCCAAGTGGAACGCCGTGATGGCGGTCAACGCGACCGGCGTGTTCCTGGGCTGCCGGGCGGTGGTGCCCACCATGAAGGCGGCCGGACGCGGCTCGATCATCAACATCTCCTCGGTCGAGGGGCTGCGCGGGAGCTGGAGCCTGCACGGGTACACCGCCTCCAAGTTCGCGGTGCGCGGGCTGACCAAGTCGCTCGCCGTCGAGCTCGGCAAGGACGGCATCCGCGTGAACTCGGTGCATCCCGGCCTGATCCTCACGGAGATGAGCGTGAAGATCGACCCTGACGCCCTGGTGATCCCGCTCGGCCGGCCGGGCGTGCCCGACGACCTCGCCGGGACGATCCTGTTCCTCGCGAGCGAGGCGTCGGCGTGGATAACCGGCCAGGAGATCGTGGTGGACGGCGGTATGACGAGCGGGATCCCGCACCGATGACGGGCGGATGAGCGCCGGGTAGGTGTGGGGCCGGTGGGCCCGGGTGATCCGCGCCGGTGGCATACCGGCCGGTCGGTTTATCCGCATGACGAGACGAGGAAGTGCCGATGACAACGACGTCGAGCAGCACGGCGCCCGACAACGCAGCGCCCGACAACGCAGCAGACAGCCCGCCCCGGCTGGAGGTCTCGGGGCTCACCGTGACGTTCGGCGGCCTCACCGCGCTGGACGACGTGTCCTTCACCGTGGCCGACGGCGAGACCGTCGCCCTGATCGGCCCCAACGGCGCCGGGAAGACCACCGTGTTCAACGCGGTGTGCGGCCTGGTGCGCACGCGGCGGGGCAGGATCCGTGTGGGGGGCGCTCCCGCGCCGTCGTCGGCGACCGGGCTGCTCGGGGCCGGGGTCTCCCGGACCCTGCAGGGCCTGGGGCTGTTCGACCACCTCACCGTGCTGGAGAACGTGCTCGTGCCGCTCACGAGCGTCCGGCCGGGCAGCGGCACGAGCGCGGACGTCGTCCAGGAGGTGCTCGGCACCCTCGGCCTGGGCGGTCTGGCCGGCGCCCCTGCTGGGACGCTGCCCTATCCCGAACGCAAGCGCGTGGCCCTGGCCCGCGCCCTGGTCACCCGGCCGCGGCTCCTGCTGCTGGACGAGCCAGCGGGCGGGCTCGGGGCCGCCGACATCGACCAGCTCGCGCAGACGGTGCGCACCGTGTCGGACGGCGGGTGCGCCGTGCTGCTCGTGGAGCACCACGTCGACTTCGTGATGGACGTGGCCGACCGCGTGGTGGTGCTCGACTTCGGGCACGTCATCGCGTGCGGGACGCCGGACGAGGTGCGGCGGGACCCGGCGGTCGAGGAGGCGTATCTCGGGGTGCCGGTGGACGGCGCGCGGGTTGAGCCTGCCGAGACCAGGGAGCAGAGAGCGTGAGCATCCTGACGATCGAGAAGCTCACCGTCGCCTACGGCGACGGCGCCCCCGTCCTGGACGGCCTGGAGCTGGAGGTGCCCGACGGCGGCGTCGTCGCGCTGCTCGGGGCGAACGGCGCCGGCAAGACGACGCTGCTGCGCGCCCTGATGGGACTGGTGCCCGTGCGCAGCGGGCGGGTGCTGCTCGACTGCGCCGACCTGACGCGCCTGAGCACCGAGGACCGGGTGCGGCGCGGCCTGGCACTGGTCCCCGAGGGGCGCAGCGTGGTGGTCGAGCTGACCGTCGCGGAGAACCTGCGGCTCGGCGCGCTGTGGAAGACGGGGCGGAAGCACCGCGGCCCGGCGCGCGATGCCGCCGTCGGGCAGATGTACGAGCTGTTCGAGCCGCTGGCCCGACGCCGCGACGCGGCCGGCCACACCCTGTCCGGCGGCGAGCGGCAGATGCTCGCGCTCGCGCGGGCCCTGGTCGGCGAGCCGGACGTGCTCCTGCTCGACGAGCCGTCCCTCGGGCTGGCTCCGCTCGTGGTCGCCCAGCTCCTCGGCGTGCTCCGTGACCAGGCGGAGGCCACCGGCCTCACCGTGCTCCTGGCCGAGCAGAACGTCACGGGTGCGCTCTCGGTCGCCGACCGCGGCGTCGTGCTGTCCCTCGGGGAGGTCGTCGCCGACCGCCCGGCCGCAGAGCTGGCCGCCGACCCCGCCCTCCGCCACGCCTACCTGGGCTTCTGACATGGCTTCTGACATGGCTCCTGAGACGGCCCTCCAGATGGCTTCCGACATGACTCCCGAGATGGGTCCCGCCGTGGAAAGACTCGTGTTCCTCCTGTCGACCGGGCTGGCGCGCGGCGCCGTCCTCGCGCTCTTCGCGCTGTCCCTCGTGATCGTCTACCGGGCCGCGCGGGCGGTGAACTTCGCCCAGGCCGCGATGGCGATCGTGCCCGTGTACGTCGCGTTCGCCGTGACGTCGGCGAGCGGGTCCTACTGGCTCGGGCTCGTCTGCGCCCTCGTGACCGGCGCGCTGCTCGGCGCCGTCGTCGAACGACGGCTCCTGCGCCTGGTGCCCCAGGACAACCCGCTGCCCGGCATCATCGTGGCCATCGGCCTGGTCATGGTGCTCCAGGCCGGGCTCGCCATCGCCTTCGGGCCCGACCACCGGCCCGTGCACGCACCCTTCTCGCAGCGGCCCTTCGACGTCGGCGGGGTCAGCGTACTGAGCCCCTACGACCTGTTCGTGCTGATCGTGGCCGCCGCCGTCATGGGCGGGTTCGCGATCCTGTTCAACCGCACCTCCATCGGCCTCCAGCTGCGAGCCGCGGCCTTCGCCCCCGAGACGTCCCGGCTGCTCGGCGTCCGCGTGCCCCGCATGGTGACCCTCGGCTGGATGCTCTCCATCGCCACCGCGGCGCTCGCGGCCCTCCTGCTGGTGCCCACCGGGCTCGGCCTGGACCCGCACGCCGCCGACGTGCTGTTCGTCAACGCGTTCGCCGCCGCCGTCATCGGCGGGCTGGACTCGCCGGTCGGGGCACTGGTCGCGGGGCTGGTGGTGGGCGTGCTCGCGAGCCTCGTGACCGGGTACGCGTCGGCCGCGACGGCGCCGCTCGCGGTGCTCGCCCTGCTCACGGTCGTGCTGCTCGTGCGGCCGCACGGACTCTTCGCCGCGAGGGAGGCGCGAACGGCATGAGGACCCACTACCTGAAGACCGGCGGCATGAAGCTCCTGCTGCGCGCCGGCCTGCTCACCCTGCTGGCCCTGGGCGCCACCTTCCTGCTCGACCCCTACCGCAACTACCAGCTCGCGACCTCCGCCGGGGTGTTCGCCGCCGTCGCCGGCCTCACGCTGCTGGTCGGCCTCACCGGACAGCTCTCCCTCGGGCACGCGGTGCTGATGGCCGCCGGCGGGTACGGGTACGCCCTGACCGCGACCTGGGTGGCGGGCGCGCTGGCCGGGGCCGGGGGAGAGGCGGCCGACGGCGTCGTCGGCTGGCTGCTGCCCCTGCTCGCCGGAGTGGCCGGGGCGCTCGTCGTCTCGGGTGCGCTCGGCCTGCTGCTCGGGCTCGCGGCGGCCCGGCTGCGCGGCCCGTATCTCGCGGGCCTGACGCTCGCCCTGGTGATCGCGCTGCCGTCGGCGGCGAGCACGATCCCCGGGCTGGCGGGGGCACAAGGGATCAGCGCCCCGTTCGTCCCCGTGCCTGACGCGCTGGCCGCCCTCATCGCGGTGGAGCAGTGGCATGCCTGGCTCGCGATCGTGGTGACCGCCTGCGTCGTCACGCCCCTGGTCGCCCTGCGCGCGGGGCGCGTCGGCCTGCGCATGCGCGCGGTGCACGACGACGAGACGGCGGCCCGGCTCGCCGGCGTCGACCCCGGGCGGGTCAAGGCCGGGGCGTTCGTGCTCAGCTCGCTCGCCGCGGGCCTGGGCGGCGTGGTGCTCGCGATCGTCACGCAGCAGGTGAGCCCGGGGGCGTACGGCCTCGGGTTCTCGCTGCTGCTCGTGGTCGCCGCCGTGGTCGGCGGGCTCGGCTCGCTCGGTGGGGCCGCCATCGGGGCGGTGCTCGTGACGCTGCTGCCGTGGGTGGTCGACCAGGCCACCGCACCGCTGCCCGCCGACCTCGGGCACCGCCTGCAGGGAAACCTCGAGATCGTCCTGTTCGGCGTGGTGGTCATCGTCGTCACCGTGCTCTGGCCGGGTGGGCTCTCGCGACTGCTCCGGACCAAGAGGCCTTCCCAGAACACGCAGCTTTCTCAGAACGCCCAGCTTTCCCAGAACACGTAGCTCTTCCAGAACACAGAGAGGTGATCGGAATGCGCACCACACGATCCACTGCACGCTCCACCGCCATCGCAGCCACCATGGGACTGGCCGCCGCCACGGCACTGTCGGCCTGCTCCACCCCCGCGGCCGCCGAGGTCCCCGGCGTCACCGACGACAAGGTGGTCATCGGCACCCACCAGCCGCTCACGGGACCGGCCGCGGCAGGCTTCGCGTCCATCTCGGCGGCCACCGCCGCGTACTTCGAGTACCTCAACGCGAACGGCGGCATCCACGGCCGCGAGATCGAGTACATCGTCAAGGACGACGGCTACAACCCGGCCAACACCCAGACCGTCGTGCGCGAGCTGGTCCAGGAGGACGAGGTCTTCGCGATCGTCAACGGCCTGGGCACGCCCACGCACTCCAGCGTGCTCGACTACCTGGACCAGAACGGCGTGCCCGACCTGTTCGTCGCCTCGGGCTCCCTGACCTGGAACCAGCCGGACGAGTACCCCAACACGTTCGGCTTCAACGCCGACTACGTGACCGAGGGCGCGGCGCTCGCGCAACATGCGCTGGACACCGACCCGGACGCCGTCGTCTGCGTGCTGGGGCAGGACGACGACTTCGGTGCGGGCATCCTCCAGGGCGTCGAGCTGGCGCTGGGCGACGGCGAGGTCGCGGCCAACCAGACCTACTCCACCGCCGATCAGGACGTCACGGCGCAGCTCGGCGCCATGAAGGAGGCCGGCTGCACGCACAACGTGCTCGGCACCATCAACGGCTTCACGGCGCTCGCCGTCGGCACTGCCGCGCAGATGGAGTGGTTCCCGAAGTGGCACGTGTCCTCCTCGGGCGCCGACTACCCGACGCTCGCGGAGTACCTGGGCGAGGAGGGCACGCCCGCGCTGGAGGGTCTGGTGTCGGTGAACTACCTGCCCAACAGCCCGTCGTCCGAGTGGTACGAGCTCTTCTCGCAGATCAACGAGGAGTACAACGACGGCGCGCCCTACACGGGCAACACCACCTACGGCATGAGTGTGGGTTACCAGTTCGCCGAGGCGCTCGCCGCGGCGGGCGCGGACCCGACGAGGGAGTCGATAGTGGCGGCGGTGGAGACCGGTGACTTGGGCGGCAACGGCATCGCGCCGCTGACCTACTCCGCGGACGACCACTTCGGGCACCGCACCGTCCGGATCGCCGTCGTGGCCGGCGGCGCGCAGGACTTCACAGACAGCGCCTACGAGGTGTCCGAGGCGGGCGCCACCGCCGTCGAACCGGAGCAGGCGCCGCTCGAGAACGAGGGCATCCCGGCCACCGAATGACCCCGCCTCGGGCAGGGGGCACCGGAGACATCGCGCGCGACGACCTCGGGCGCACGAGAGGGGAACCATGACGCACGAACTACCCGGCCTGGACGTCGCGGGCCTGGCCGCCTGGCTGGCCCGGGAGCACCCGGAGCTGGCGGACCCAGCGGGCCCCGGCCTGACCGCGAGCCTCATCACCGGCGGGCGCAGCAACCTCACCTACCGGGTGGACGGCGCCGCGCTGCCGCTCGTGGTGCGGCGCCCGCCGCTGGGGCACGTGCTGTCCAGCGCGCACGACATGCGGCGTGAGCACCGGGTCATCACCGCCCTGGCGGGAACGATCCCGGTGCCGCGCACCGTCGCGGTGGTGGACGACACGGAGCGGGCCGAGGTCACGGGCACGGTGTTCTTCGTCATGGAGCACGTGGCGGGCAGGGTGCTGGCCCGCCCGGAGCACAACGCGGCCTGGACCCGCGAGGGGCTCGGCCGGCTCGGCGTCGAGCTGGCCGAGGTCCTCGCGGACCTCCATGCCACCGATCCGGCGGCCGTGGGGCTCGCCGACTTCGGCCGGCCCGCCGGGTACCTGGGGCGCCAGATGAAGACCTGGCGGCGCCAGTACGACGCCTCGCGGTCGCGGCCCCAGCCGCTCCTGGACACGCTCCAGGAGCGGCTGGAGGCGGCGGTGCCCGACGACGTCGGACGCACCGCCATCGTGCACGGCGACTACCGGCTCGACAACGCGCTGGTGGCCGGCCCGCCCGAGGCTCCGCGGATCGCGGCAGTGCTGGACTGGGAGATGGCGACCCTCGGCGACCCGCTCGTGGACCTCGGCATGCTCGGCATGTACTGGCGCATCCGGGAGCTGACCACCTCCGCCGGGATCGACGTCGTGCCGGGGGCGATCGTGCCGGGCGCCGGCTACCCGGACTTCGGCGAGGTCATCGACGCCTACGCCGCCCGCGCCGGGATCGCCGTGCCCGACCTCTCCTGGTACCGCGCGTTCGCCTGCTACAAGCTCGCGGTCATCCTCGAGGGCATCCACTACCGGTTCACCGGCGGACAGACCGTCGGCGACGGGTTCGACCGGATCGGGGAGCTGGTGGAACCGCTGGCCGCCGAGGGGCTGGACCGGCTCGCCGACACCCCGCCCACGACCGCCACCACGACAGCAGGAGGAGCCTGATGGACTTCGCCCCCGACGCCACCACGCGCGAGATCACCCGGCGGGTCCGGGACTTCGTCGCGGACGAGGTGCTGCCCGCCGAGCCCGTGCTCGCCGGCCAGCTCGCCGCCACACCCGGCGACTGGTCCTTCCGGCCGGTCGTGCGCCACCTGCAGGCCACCGCGCGCGAGCGTGGGCTGTGGAACCTGTTCCTGCCTCCGGGCGGGCCGGTCGGCGCACGCGGCGGCGGCCTGACGAACCTGCAGTACGCGCCCGTGGCCGAGCTCACCGGGTACAGCCCCAAGCTCGCGCCCGTCGCCCTGAACTGCGCGGCCCCCGACACCGGCAACATGGAGCTGCTCGCGCACTTCGCCACGCCCGAGCAGCGCGAACGGTGGCTTGACCCGCTGCTGGACGGCACGCAGCGGTCCGCGTTCTGCATGACCGAGCCCGCCGTCGCGTCGTCGGACGCGACCAACATCGCGACGAGCATCGTGCGTGACGGCGACGAGTACGTGATCACCGGCCGCAAGTGGTTCGCCACCGGCGCCATGAACCCCGACTGCGGGCTGCTGATCGTGATGGGCAAGACGGACCTCGACGCACCTCGGCACCGGCAGCAGTCCATGGTGCTCGTGCCCCGCGACACCCCCGGCGTCACCGTCGTGCGCGGCCTGACCGTGCTGGGCTACGACGACCGCGACCACGGCGGCCACGCCGAGATCGTCTTCGACGAGGTCCGCGTGCCCGCCACCAACCTGCTCGGCGGCGAGGGCGAGGGGTTCGCGATGGCGCAGGCCCGCCTCGGCCCGGGCCGCATCCACCACTGCATGCGCGCGCTCGGCATCGCCGAACGCGCGCTGGACCTCGTGCGCGAGCGGGCCACCGGGCGGGTCGCCTTCGGCGCGCCGCTCGCCGACCAGGGCGTCGTGCGCGAATGGCTCGCCCTCTCGCGCATCGAGATCGAGTCCCTGCGCCTGCTCGTGCTCAAGACCGCCTGGCTCATGGACACCGTGGGCAACAAGGCCGCCATGACCGAGATCCAGGCCATCAAGATCGCGGTACCCCGCGCCGTCGGGCAGATCCTGGACCGCGCCGTCCAGGTCTTCGGCGCCGCGGGGGTCTCCGGCGACCACCCCCTGGCCGAGCTGTTCGCGGGCGTCCGCACCCTGCGCCTGGCCGACGGCCCCGACGAGGTGCACCTCGCGTCCCTCGGCCGGGCCGAGCTCCGCCGTCGCGCACCGTTCCTGACCCAGCCCGCACCCCACCCCTCCCCGGAAGGAGACCCGACATGACGCACACCCCAGGCGTCCTGCCCGAACCCGTCGCGAGCCGCGCCGTCGACAGAGCCGTCGACCGCGCGGTCGACGGCCCCGGTTACGGAACCCTCTCGATAGCGAGCATCCTCGCCGAGACCGCCGGCCGGTTCCCCGAACGCACCGCGCTGTACTTCATGGGTCAGCCGACCACCTACGGCGACCTCTGGGACCAGACCCGCGCGTACGCGGGGGCGCTCGCGGCCCGCGGGATCGGGCCGGGCTCGCGCGTGGCGATGATCGTGCCGAACGTCCCCGACTTCGCGCGCGTCTACTACGCGACGCTCGCGCTCGGCGCCGTCGTGATCCCCGTGCACCTGCTGTTCCGCAGCGACGAGATCGAGTTCGTCCTGAAGGACGCGGGGGCCGACGTCGTCGTGGTCGCCGCCCCGATGCTGGCGGAGGCCGCGCCCGCCGCCGCGCGGGCCGGCGTGCCGCTGGTGACCGTCCTGATGCCCGAGGCCGCCGCCCGGCAGCTGGACGTGGCGCGCCTCGAGGACGAGGCGGCCGCCGCGACCCCGATCGAGCGGCACGTGGGGACGAACCCGCTGGCCGCCGCCACGATCCTGTACACGAGCGGCACCACGGGCACCCCGAAGGGCGCGGTGGGGTCGCACCTGGCGATGGTCGAGCAGGTGCACTGCTCGCTGATCGACTCGTTCGACCTGCGGCCCGACGACGTCGTCTACGGCGGCCTGCCGTTCTTCCACTCGTTCGGCCAGATGGCGGTGCTGAACATGGCCTTCCGGCGGGCGGCGTCCATCATCCTGCTGCCGAAGTTCGACCCCGACGAGGCCCTGGAGCTGCTCGTGGCCCACGACGCCACGGTGTTCACGGCGGTGCCGACCAACTTCGCCGGCATGGTCGAGGCGGCCCGGCGCTCGGCGGCGCGGCCCCCGCTGCGGTACGCCGTGTCCGGCGGCGCGGCCCTGCCGGTGGCGCTGCTGGAGGCGTTCGAGGAGGCGTACGGCGCGCAGGTGCACGAGGGTTACGGGCTGACGGAGACGTCGCCGTCGTGCACCTTCAACGTGACGTCCGAGCCGATCCGGCCCGGGACCGTCGGCCGCTCGATGTGGGGCGTCGACGTCGCGGTGGCGGTCGCCGAGGTGGAGGACCGGGTCGAGCTGCTGCCCGCCCCGGCCCCGGGCGGGACCAGTGAGCTGGGCGAGATAGTGGTGCGCGGGCACAACCTGATGAAGGGGTACCTGGGCCGGCCGGACGCCTCGGCGGCGGCCGTCGTGGACGGCTGGTTCCGCACGGGCGACCTCGGGACCGTGGACGCCGACGGCATCGTCACGATCGTGGACCGCAAGAAGGACATGATCATCCGCAACGGCTACAACGTGTATCCGACGGAGGTCGAGGCGGTGCTGGCCCGCTACCCGGGCGTCGCCATGGCCGCGGTGTTCGGCGTGCCCGACGAGGTGCGCGGGCAGGAGGTGCACGCCGCCGTCGTGCCGTCCTACGGGGCCGACGTCGACCCGGACGCCGTGGTCGCGTACATGAAGGAGCACGTGGCGGCGTACAAGTACCCGCGGGTGGTGCACGTGTCCGCCGATCTGCCGCTGGGCCCGAGCGGCAAGGTCCTCAAGCGCGAGCTGACGGCCCGGCACTCGGCCCCCGCGGTGTGATGGTGCGGCCGTGCGGTGGTGCTGCCGGGGCCGGAGTCGAGCCCGGGGGAGAACCTACGTACTGGAGGTGTGTTGCTGTGCGTAGACAATGTCTACGCACAGCAACACACTCCGGGGCACAACACTTTCCCTGCGCCTCGCCCCCGCCTCCGCTGGTCGAGCCTGTCGAGACCCGGTCACCCCTCAGGCGGCCCCAGGTGCTGCTCGACCGCCGCACGCACCCGGTCTGGGACCGGGACCGGGCGCCGGGCCGTCTGGTCGACGAACACGTGCGTGAAGCTGCCCGTCGCGTACGGCTCGCCGCGGTCGGGCGCGCCCGCGGGGAGGATCGCCAGGTCCCACGTGAGCGACGTCCGCCCGAGGCGCCCGACGGCGACGTCGACCTCGATCTCGTCCGGGAACGAGACCGGCGCCAGGAACTCGCACGAGGAGGCCCGGGCAAGCCCGATCACGTCGCCCGCGGGGTCCATGCCGGCGTGCCGGATGAGCCACGTGTTCACCGCCGTGTCCATGGCCACGTAGTAGACCGCGTTGTTCATGTGCCCGTACTGGTCGTTGTCGTTCCAGCGCAGCGGGAACGGGTGCCGATAGCCCATATCGGCAGCGTAGCGCGGCTCAGGGGGAGGGGTGCAACATATTCGCGATTGATGCATACTGGACACCGACTGGTCGGTCTGTGCTGACCGCCAGCGCCGTGACCAGCACCGACCAGCCAGATCGACGACGATCGGAGGACCGATGACGCTCGTACCCGAGTCGCCCCGCACGGACACCCTGGAGGCCGACTTCTACTCGTTCCAGGACCTGCTCACCCCGGCCGAGCAGAAGAAGGCGCTGGCCGTCCGCGAGTTCATGGAGCGCGAGGTGCGCCCCATCGCCGACGACTACTGGGAGCGCGCCGAGTGCCCCGTCCACCTGTTCAAGCCCTACGCCCAGCTCGGCACCATCGGGTCGGGCTGGGCCGAGACGCAGGGCGAGGAGACCTCCGCGGTGTTCCGCGGCTGGGTCGGCATGGAGACGGCGCGCGTCGACTCGTCCTTCTGCACGTTCATCGGGGTGTCCGGCGGCCTGGCGATGACGTCGATCGGCGTCGGCGGCTCCGCGGAGCAGCGCGCGAAGTGGCTCCCGCCCATGGCGAGCGGCGACCTCATCGGCGCGTTCGGGCTCACCGAGCCGCTGGCCGGCTCCGACACCGCCAAGGGCCTGCGCACCACCGCCACCCGCACGGGCGACACCTGGGTGCTGAACGGCGCCAAGCGCTGGATCGGCAACGCCACGTTCGCCGACGTCGTGGTGGTCTGGGCCAAGGACACCGCCGACGACCAGGTCAAGGGCTTCCTGGTGCGCAAGGGCACGCCAGGCTTCACGGCCACCAAGATCGAGCGCAAGCAGTCCCTGCGCATCGTGCAGAACGCGGACATCGTGCTCGACGGCGTTGAGGTGCACGAGGCCGACCGCCTGGCGGACATCAACAGCTTCCGTGACCTGGCCAAGGTGCTGCGGATCACCCGCGACGGCGTCTCCTGGCAGGCACTCGGCACCATGATCGGCGCCTACGAGGCCGCCGTGGCGTACACCAAGCAGCGCGAGCAGTTCGGCAACCCGATCGCGAGCTACCAGCTGATCCAGGACAAGCTCGCCACCGCGTACGCGAACGTGACCGCGGGCTTCGCCATGTGCGTGCGCGTGGCCCAGCTCCAGGACAACGGTACCCAGACCGACGCCCACGCCGCGATGGCCAAGGCGTTCGTCACGACCCGCATGCGGGAGACCGTCGCGCTGTGCCGCGAGGCGTGCGGCGGCAACGGGATCACGCTCGACCACGGCGTGGCCCGGTTCTTCGCCGACGCCGAGGCCGTGTACACGTTCGAGGGCACCAAGGACATGAACCAGCTCATCGTGGGCCGGGCGATCACCGGCCACGCGGCGTTCGTCTGATCCGGGCTGTTCTCTCGTCGCGGCACGTCGTCACAGCACGGCGCCGTCGCAGTATCGTCGCAGCACAGCTCAAGGAGGAGTTATGACCGAGGCCTACATCGTCGCGACCGCCCGCTCGCCCATCGGGCGGGCGCACAAGGGGTCGCTCAAGGACGTCCGCCCCGACGACCTCGCCGCCATGATGGTCGCCGCCGCCGTCGAACAGGTGCCGGGGCTGGACCCGGCCCGGATCGACGACCTGCTGCTCGGCTGCGGCCTGCCCGGCGGCAAGCAGGGCATGAACATGGCCCGGATCGTCGCGGTGCTGTGCGGCTGGGACACCGTGCCGGGCGCGACCGTCACGCGCTACTGCAGCTCCAGCCTGCAGACCACGCGCATGGCGTTCCACGCCATCAAGGCGGGCGAGGGCGACGTCTTCGTGTCCGCGGGCGTCGAGTCCGTGAGCTCGTTCGCCACCGGGTCGAGCGACTACATCCCGGGCGTGGACCTGCACAACCCCGTGTTCGCCGACGCGCTGGCCCGTACCGAGAAGCGCGCCGGCGCCGGGACCGGGCTGTGGACCGACCCGCGCCTGGAGGGCGTGCTGCCCGACGCGTACATCAGCATGGGCCAGACGGCGGAGAACGTCGCCGCCCTGCGGAACGTCACGCGTGCGGACCAGGACGAGTTCGCCGCCCGCAGCCAGCAGCGCGCGCAGGCAGCGATCGCGGCAGGCTTCTGGGCCCGGGACATCACGCCGGTCACCCTCGCCGACGGTACGGTGGTCTCCGCCGACGACGGCCCGCGCGCCGGCACCACCGTCGAGACGCTCGCGACGCTGGACCCGGTGTTCCGCCCCGACGGCACGGTCACCGCTGGCAACGCGTGCCCCCTGAACGACGGCGCCGCGGCGCTCGTGATCGTCTCGGACCGGGTAGTGGACGAGCTGGGCCTGCAGCCGCTGGCCCGCATCGTGTCCACGGGGGTCAGCGGGCTGTCGCCCGAGATCATGGGCCTCGGCCCCGTCGACGCCAGCCGGCAGGCGCTGGCCCGCGCGGGGCTCACCGTCGACGACATGGACCGCGTCGAGTTCAACGAGGCGTTCGCCGCCCAGGTGATCCCCTCGGCGCGCGAGCTCGGTATCGACGAGGAGAGGCTGAACGTCAACGGCGGCGCGATCGCCGTCGGGCACCCGTTCGGGATGACCGGGGCGCGCATCACGTCCACCCTGATCAACGCGCTCACGGACGCCGGAGGCCAGTACGGTCTGGAGACGATGTGCGTGGGCGGCGGCCAGGGCATGGCGATGGTGCTGGAGAAGCTTTGATGCGGATCACCGGTGCGGTGCTGGAGCGCTGCGGCGCGCCCGCGCCCTATGCGGAGTCCCGGCCGGTGACGGTCGGGCCGCTGGAGCTCGACCCGCCGCAGGACGGCGAGGTCCTGGTGCGGATCGAGGTGGCCGGGCTGTGCCACTCCGACCTGTCGGTGGTGGACGGCAACCGTGTGCGGCCGGTGCCGATGCTGCTCGGGCACGAGGCGGCGGGCATCGTGGAGGGTGTCGGCCCGGGTGCGCGGCTCGCGATCGGGCAGCGGGTGGTGATGACGTTCCTGCCGCGCTGCGGACAGTGCGCCGAGTGCGCGACCGACGGTCGCCTGCCCTGCTCCGTGGGGTCGGCGGCCAACGGGGCCGGCACGCTCGTGGGTGGCGGACGGCGGCTGAGCCGTCCCGTTCCGGCCGGCGGGGTCCAGGCCGGCGGGGTCCAGGAGGTGCACCACCATCTCGGGGTGAGCGCGTTCGCGAGCCACGCCGTGGTGTCCGAGACCTCGGTGGTCCCCGTGGACGACGACGTCCCGCCCGACGTCGCCGCCCTGCTCGGCTGCGCGGTCCTGACCGGCGGCGGCGCCGTCGTGAACGCCGGGCGGCCCGCGCCGGGCGACCGCGTGGCCGTCGTGGGCCTGGGCGGCGTCGGCATGGCGGCGCTCCTGGTGGCCGTCGCGCTCGGGCACGAGGTGATCGGCGTCGACGCCGTGCCCGCCAAGCTGGACCTGGCGCGCGAGCTGGGCGCGGCGACCGCCGCCGGGCCGCAGGAGGCGCTTGAGCAGGGGGTGCGTGCCCCCGTCGTGGTGGAGGCAGCGGGCTCGGCCCGCGCGTTCGAGACCGCGTACGCGCTCACCGCACCCGGCGGGACCACCGTCACGGTGGGGCTGCCGCACCCCGACGCCCGGGCGAGCATCTCGCCGCTCAGCCTCACCGCGGAAGCCCGCACCGTGGTGGGCTCCTACCTCGGGTCGGCCGTACCCAGCCGCGACATCCCGCGCTACGTCGAGCTGTGGCGGGCCGGACGGCTGCCCCTGGACCGGCTCGTCTCCGACCGCATCACTCTGGACGACCTGCCCGCCGCACTCGATCGCCTCGCGTCCGGTGCGGCGCTGCGGCAGCTCGTGACCTTCTGACCTGTCATTCCTGGCTCACCTGCCATCGTTCGCAACGAGAGGAAACACCTCATGACCCGCACTGCCATCGTCACCGGAGCGGCCCGCGGCATCGGCGCCGCCACTGCCCGCCGGCTCGCGAAGGACGGCTACGCCGTCGCCGTCCTGGACCTGCTGGAGGAGCAGGCCAAGGCCACGGCGGAGGCCATAGTGGCCGACGGCGGCCGCGCGCTCGCCGTGGGCGTCGACGTCGCCTCCGATGAATCGGTCGCCGCTGCCGTCGAAAGGGTGGTCGCCGAGCTGGGCGCGCCCACCGTGCTGGTGAACAACGCCGGCATCCTGCGCGACAACCTGCTGTTCAAGATGTCCGTGAGTGACTGGGACTCCGTGCTCGGGGTGCACCTGCGGGGCGCGTTCCTCATGACCCGGGCCGTGCAGGCGCACATGGTGGAGGCCAAGTTCGGCCGCATCGTGAACCTCTCCTCGACCTCGGCGCTCGGCAACCGCGGCCAGGCCAACTACTCCGCCGCCAAGGCGGGCATGCAGGGCTTCACCAAGACCCTGGCGATCGAGCTCGGCAAGTTCGGCGTCACCGCGAACGCCGTCGCCCCCGGGGTGATCGAGACCGACATGATCCGCGAGACCGCCGAGCGCATCGGCATGCCGCTGGCCGACTACCTGGGCGTGGCGGCCAAGGACGTGCCCGTCGGTCGCGTGGGCCAGCCCGAGGACATCGCCAACGCCGTGTCGTTCTTCTGCGCGGAGCAGTCCGGGTTCGTCTCGGGCCAGGTGCTGTACGTGGCGGGCGGGCCGAAGGCATGAGCATCGAAGGGGGCGACGTCATCACCGTCGAGTCGCCGGCGGCCCTCGCGGACGCCGTGGGGCGGACGGCGACCGGCGAGTGGTTCGAGATCACGCAGGAGCGGATCGCGGCGTTCGCCGACGCCACCGAGGACCACCAGTGGATCCACCTCGACGCCGAGCGGGCGGCCGCCGGGCCGTTCGGCTCCACCGTCGCGCACGGGTACCTCACGCTGTCGCTGCTGTCGCACCTGGCGGCGCCGCTCATCTCGGTCGCCGGCGCCGCGATGGTGATGAACTACGGCCTGGACCGGCTGCGGTTCCTCGCCCCGGTGCCGGCCGGCTCGCGCGTGCGGGCCCACACCGAGATCCTCTCCGCCGACCCGGGCCCCACCGGCGTACGGCTGGCGGCCAAGGTCACCGTGGAGATCGAGGGCTCCGAGAAGCCGGCTTTGGTCGCGCACACGCTGTCGCTCTACGTGCCGGAGGCCTGAGTTCGCTGGGGCGGTACTGGTGTGCCAGGGCGGCCTGCGATTTCGGTCCCTTGCTGTGCCAGACCTCTGACTTCGGTCCCTTGCCTTGAGATCGGTCGTTCGATTGACCGATCTCAAGGCAAGGGACCGAAGTCAGTGATGCGCTGGTGCAAGGGGCCGATGTCAGGGACCGGCGCCGGGCCCGATGCGCCGGTCCGGTGCAGGTCGATCTCGGCACCCTGATGGTGCCCTCGCAGGTCGGCGGCCTGCGGCAGCGGAGCGCGCCGGACGCCGCAGTGTTGCGAGGTCGATGGTTTGACAGGCGCACCCCGCGAGAGGTGTACTGGTGTTCTATCGAACAGGCGTTCGATGAGGTGCTCGACCGATCCGGTCACCACCGGCAGACACCATCGCTGGAGGGTCATGACCGTTGTAACTGCGTCCTCGGAGGCGATCGCCCTCGACGTCGATGCCGACGACACCGACGACGCTGACGACACCGCCGCTACCCGGCACGCCCGGGCGCTCGCAGCCCTGCGGTCCGCCGAGGTACGCACCGGCGTACGGAAGCAGGCCACGGCCGCACGGACCATCCAGGCGGTCCGCCCCGAGCCCCTCGCTGCCGGGCCCGCCGAAGGGGACACCCGCGTCCTGCCGGTAGACCCGCGCCTCGCGTCCCTCCTGCCCGACGGCGGCCTGCGCACCGGCACCACGGTCGTGGTCCAGGGCTCGACGTCGCTCCTGCTCACGCTGCTCGCCGAGGCGTCCCGCGACGGTGCCTGGACGGTGCTGGTCGGCTACCCGGCCGCCGGCATGGCCGCCGCGGCCGACGCCGGGTGCGACCTGGCGCGCACCCTCGTCGTGCCGCTGCCGGCCGGGTCGGGTGTCGACGCGCCCGCGGTGCTCGCCGCGCTGATCGACGGCATGGACATCGTGGTGATCGGGCCGGAGGTCGCGCTGCTGGAGCAGGACCGCCGTCGGCTGACCACCCGGGCCCGCGACCGAGGAACGGTACTGGTAGCTGCCCTCCCCGCCCCCGCACCGGGTCCGTTGAGTGCTGGATTTTCGCCCCTCCAACGGCCTCAAACAGGGCGAAAATCCAGCACTCAACGAGGGGCGGGGGGTGTCGGCTGGGCCGGGGCGCACGTGGTGCTCGAGGCGACCGAGGGGGACTGGGCGGGGGTCGATCACGGGGCTGGCTGGCTGCGGCGTCGGACCTTGCGGGTGCGGCGCACCGGGCGGGGGAACGCGTCGCGGCCCCTGCACCTGGACGTCGAGGTGCCGGTATGGCGGGCGGTCGCCGGAGGAACGGCGGGCGGGGGAGCGATCGGCGGAGGAGCGCTCGGCGTCGTCGAGCCTTCCGGTGACCAGGGCTCCGTGGCGGGGTCGCCGGTCGAGGGCTCCGAGCGTCGTCCGCGGCTGGAGCTCGTCGGATGACCGACCGCTCCGGCCCCACGACGGCGGGAGCGGCTACCCGCACCGCCTGCCTCTGGGTGCCCGACTGGCCGGTCGTCGCGGCCCTGGTCGTCGCCGGCCTGGGCCCCGAGACGCCCGCGGCGGTGACGGGCGGCCCCGGCGGGCGGATCGTCGCGGTGTCCGCACCTGCCCGCAGCGCCGGGGTGCGCCGCGGCATGCGCCGTCGTGAGGCCCAGGGCCGCTGTCCGGACCTGCAGCTCTGGACCGCCGACGACGCCCGCGACGCCCGCGAGTTCGAGCCGGTCGCCGTCGCCGCCGAGACGGTGGTCTCCGGGCTGGAGATCGCTCGCCCCGGCCTGCTCCTGCTGCCGTCGGGCGGCGCGGCGCGGTATCACGGCTCCGAGCGCGACCTGGCTCGGGAGCTGACCGAGCAGGTCGCCGTCCGCACCGGTCACGAGTGTCAGGTGGGGGTCGCCGACGGGTTCCTCGCCGCGGTGCTCGCGGCCCGCGAGGACGCCGTCGTGCCGCCTGGTGCCTCGCGGGACTACCTCGCGCCACGGCCGGCGGCCGTGCTCGTGCACGCCCGGCCCGGGGACCGCACGCTGACCGAGCTCGTCGACCTGTGGCGTCGCCTCGGCATCCGCACCCTGGCTGAGCTGTCCGCGCTGCCCGACGCCGCCGTCGCCGCCCGCTTCGGCGACCTCGGCGTCTGGGCGCAGCGTCTCGCCAGGGGGCAGGACGTGCGGCCGCCGGCCCGGCGTCGGCTCGAGGAGGACCTGACCGTCACCGAGGAGCTGGACCCGCCGGCGCACCGGGTCGACGTCGCCACGTTCGCGGCCCGCCGCCTGGCCGAACACCTGCACGACGACCTGAGCCGGAGCGGCCTCGCCTGCGGGCGGCTGCGGATCACGGCGCGCGCCGTCGACCCGGTCACGGGCGAGGCCCGCACCCTGGAACGGCTGTGGCGTACCGACGACACGCTCGGCGGGCTGTCGGCGGCCCGGATCACGGACCGGGTGCGCTGGCAGCTCGAGGGCTGGCTCACGGCGTCGTCCCTGGGGCAGGGGGTCGCGCCCGCGCCGATCGCGGGCCTGACCCTGGCCGCCGAGGAGGTCGCGCCCGCCGGGGCGCTGCAGCCGCGCCTGTGGGGGCCCGGCGCGGGCGAGGACCTGCGCGCCCGACGGGCCGTCGAGCGGGTGCAGGCGCTGCTCGGCGGCGACGCCGTGCTCACCGTCCGGCTCCAGGGCGGGCGCGATCCCCGCGACCGCGTCCAGCTCGTCCCGTTCGGCGAGCAGGTCCCGCCGGAGCGTGACCCCGACCGGCCCTGGCCCGGCGCCCTGCCGCCGCCCGCGCCGTCCGTCGTGCTGCCGGAGCCGGTCCCCGCGCACGTGCTCGACGACGCCGGGCGCCCCGTCGTCGTCGACGTGCGGCTCGCGGTCAGCGGGGACCCGGCGCGCGTCGTCGTGCCCGGTGAGGGGGCGTGGGGCGGGCTCGACGCCGTCGTCGTCGACTGGGCGGGGCCGTGGCCGGTCGCCGAGCGATGGTGGACGCCGCAGGGCAGGCGCCGCGTGTTCCTCCAGGTGGTGGCGGACGGCGGTCAGGCCCCGACGCTGGGCCTGCTGCTGTCGTCGTCGGCGGGGGAATGGTCCCTGGAGGCGCTCTATGACTGACGGCGTGCTGACCGGCGGAGTGCCGTACGCCGAGCTGCACGCGCACTCCGCGTTCAGCTTCCTGGACGGCGCCTCCCACCCCGAGGAGCTCGCGGCCGAGGGCGCGCGGCTCGGGCTGACGTCGCTCGCGATCACCGACCACGACGGGCTGTACGGGGTGGTGCGGTTCTCCGAGGCGGCGAAGAAGGTCGGGCTGAAGACCTCGTTCGGGGCGGAGCTGCACCTCCCGGCCCCCGCGGGCACGAACGGCGCGCCGGTGCTCGACCCGCCCACCGGCACCCCGGACCCGCGCGCCACGCACCTGCTCGTGCTCGCGCGCGGCGAGCACGGCTACCGCAACCTGTCGAGCGCGATCGGTACCGCGCACCTGGACGCGGGCGTCAAGGGCGCGGCCAACTACACCCTGGAGGCCTTGGGCGAGGCATCAAAGGGCGAGTGGCTGGTCCTCACGGGCTGCCGCAAGGGCGCCGTCCACCAAGCCTTGACGGCCCCGCTGAGTGCTGGCTATTTGTCCTCTCGAAACGTTCCGACAGGACAAATACCCAGCACTCAACGGTTTGGGGAGAGTCGGGGGGATCGGCTGGATCGTGCGCGGTACGAGCTTGGGCGGCTGGTTGGGGTTTTTGGGCGGGAGAATGTCGCCGTCGAGATCACCGCTACCGGCGACCCGCGCGACGCCGACCTGCACGACGCGCTCGCCCTGCTGGCCGAAGAGGCGCGCCTGCCGCTGGTCGCCACCACCGCCGCGCACTACGCGCGCCCCCGGGACGCCGACCTCGCCGGGGCGCTCGCCGCCGTCCGGGCCCGCTCCTCCCTGGACGACCTGGACGGCTGGCTGCCCGGCGCGCCCACCGCCCACCTGCGCAGCGGTGCGGAGATGGCGCGCCTGCACCACAGGCACCCGCAGGCCGTGCCGACGGCGGCGGCGCTGGGCGAGGAGTGCGCGTTCGACCTCAAGCTCATCGCCCCCGACCTGCCGCCGTACCCGGTGGAGCCCGGGTACACCGAGGCGTCCTGGCTGCGGGAGCTCACCTACCAGGGCGCGACGAAGTACTACGGCCCGCGCGGGAGCAACGAGAAGGCGTGGCAACAGATCGACCACGAGCTGAAGGTCATCACCGATCTGCACTTCCCCGGGTACTTCCTCGTGGTCTACGACCTGGTGAGGTTCTGCCGGGAGCAGGGGATCCTCGCGCAGGGACGGGGCAGCGCCGCGAACTCGGCGGTCTGCTACGCCCTGGGGATCACGGCCGTGGACGCGGTGAAGCACGGGCTGCTGTTCGAGCGGTTCCTCGCGCCGGAGCGGGACGGCCCGCCGGACATCGACATCGACATCGAGTCCGTACGGCGCGAGGAGGTGATCCAGTACGTCTACGAGAAGTTCGGGCGCAGGCACGCGGCACAGGTCGCGAACGTCATCTCCTACCGTCCGCGCTCCGCGGTGCGCGACGCCGCCCGCGCGCTCGGCTACGACATCGGGCAGCAGGACGCGTGGTCCAAGTCCATCGAGCGCTGGGGGTCGCTCAAGCCCTTGGTGCCGTCGGGCGGCACGGTGTCCGACGGCGGTGCGGCGGCCGGGTCATCGGCTCCGCCAGCAGAACCGCCGTCGGCCGGACCGCAGAACAAGACCGCAGCCAAGGACGCCCGGATGACCGCGCTGTGGGGTCCGCGGGAACCACGCCCGCACGTCGGGCACCTGGACGCCGGACGGCCCGGTCCCGGGCGCACGAACGCGAGCGGCCCCGGGGTCTTCGTCGACGTGCTCGCCGAGGAATCGCGCGCCCCGGGCGAGCCCCGGCCGGCCCGCGCCGACGACTCCCACGACGTCGTGCCGTTCCGCACGCCGCCGTCTGCCGCGGAGGAGGGGGAGATCCCCGACGACGTGCTCGACCTCGCCGACCGGATGCTCCGACTGCCCCGGCACCTGGGGATCCACTCGGGCGGCATGGTCATGTGCGACCGGCCGGTGATCGAGGTGGTTCCCGTGGAGTGGGCCCGCATGGAGGGTCGCACGGTGCTGCAGTGGGACAAGGAGGACTGCGCGGACGCAGGGCTGGTGAAGTTCGACCTGCTGGGCCTGGGCATGCTGACCGCCATCCGGTACGCGTTCGAGTCCATCGAGGAGCACACCGGGAAGCGTTACGAGATGCACGACCTGTCCGACGACTCCGACCCGCTCGTGTACGACCTGCTGTGTGCTGCCGACACCGTGGGCGTCTTCCAGGTGGAGTCGCGCGCCCAGATGGCGACGCTGCCGCGCCTGCAGCCGCGCGAGTTCTACGACATCGTCGTGGAGGTGGCGCTCATCCGCCCTGGCCCCATCCAGGGCGGGTCGGTGCATCCGTACATCGAGCGGGCGCGCGGACGTCAGGACGTGACCTATCCCCACGACCTGCTGGAGCCAGTGCTGAAGCGGACCCTAGGGGTGCCGCTGTTCCAGGAACAGCTCATGCAGATGGCGATCGCAGTCGCCGGGTTCTCACCCAAGGAGTCCGACCAGCTCCGCCGCGCGATGGGATCCAAGCGGTCGCAGGAACGCATGGAGGAGCTGCGCGACCGGTTCTACGCCGGGATGGCGGCCAACGAGGTCGAGCCCGACAAGCAGGACGAGATCTTCGAGAAGCTCAAGGCCTTCGCCGACTTCGGCTTCCCCGAGTCGCACGCCTACTCCTTCGCGCACCTCGTGTACGTGAGCTCGTGGCTCAAGGTGCACCATCCGGCCGCGTTCTACGCGGGGCTGCTGGCCGCCCAGCCCATGGGGTTCTACTCACCGCAGTCCCTGGCCGCCGACGCCCGTCGGCACGGGGTGCGCGTGCTGCGGCCGTCGGTGACGCAGTCGCGGGTGCTGGCCAGCGTGGAGCGGGTGGATCCCTCTTCGCTGGTCGAGCCTGTCGAGACCGCCGTCGCCCACCTCGTCCGGGCCGATCCGGCGCTCGCGGTCCGCATGGGCCTGGAGTCCGTACGCGGCATCGGCAAGGACAAGGCGGAGGAGATCGTGGCGGCTCGGGTCTCGACAGGCTCGACCAGCGGTGACGACCCGACCACCGGTTTCCGGGACCTGCGGGACCTCGTCCGGCGGGTCGAGCTGTCGACACCGCAGCTCGAGGCGCTCGCGACGGCCGGCGCGCTGGAGCCGCTCGGCATCGACCGGCGGGAAGGTCTGTGGGCGGCGGGCGCGCTCGGCCAGGAAGGGCCGACGACGCTGCCCGGCGTCAGCGTCGGCGTCGACGCCCCGATGCTGCCCGGGATGAGCGAGATCGAGCTGTCCCAGGCCGACGCGTGGGCCACCGGCGTCACACCCGACTCCTACCCGACGCAGCACGTGCGCCCCGGGCTGGAGGCGGCGGGGGTGCTCACCGTGGCGCAGGCGATAGCCACTGAGCAGGGGCGCCGGATCGCCGTCGGCGGGGTGGTGACGCACAGGCAGCGGCCGGGCACGGCCGGGGGAGTGACCTTCCTGTCCCTGGAGGACGAGACCGGGCTGCTCAACGTGATCTGCAGCGTCGGGCTGTGGCAGCGGTTCCGGAAGGTCGCGCGGTCGGCGCAGGCCATGGTGGTGCGCGGCCGGATCGAGGCGGCCGACGGTGCGGTGAACCTGGTGGCGGAGCATCTGGCGACGCTGACGCTGACCGTTCCGGCGCGGTCGCGGGACTTCCAGTAGCCGACGACGACGCGGGCGGCGCGAACCGTGCGGGAGCCAGGCCGGGCTCCCGCACGGATCGTGGGACGGTACGGGCTCAGCCGACCTTGTTGAGCCGGAAGACCTGCGTGGCCGCACCCGTGCACGGCTGCTGGGTCAGCCGCGTGCCGTCGGTCCCGGTCGCGGCGCCGAGTGTCAGGCACGAGCCGCTGTGGCGGGCGGTGAACGTGAGGCCGCCACCGGTCGCCGTCGGCCGCCACTGCTGGTTGGTGCCGCCCACGTAGGACCACAGGTGCACCGCCGCCCCGTTGGCGACGGCGCCCGGGCCGCCGTCGACGTCCCAGACCTTGCCGGCGTGCTGGTTGGTCACCTGGTAGTAGCCGCTCGTGGTGGGCGTGAAGCGCCAGCGCTGGTTCGCCTGTGCGGTGTCGCCGCAGGACCACTGCTGCAGCGCGGTGCCGTCGGTGGTGCCCCAGCCGGCGGCGTCGAGGCACTTGCCGCTCGCGGACGATGCGACCTGGTACCAGGACGCCGGGTCCGGGTCGGTCGGGGTGGTGGTCGACCGCGGGTCCCACGTGTACGTGGCGACCGCCCGGCCGGGCAGGGTGTGGGTCAGCGAGCGGCCCTCGTCGGTGATCGAGAAGGTACGGCTCCCGGACGACGCGTTCACGACGTAGGCGACGCGGGTGCCGTCCGGGTTCTGGTAGACGACGTTCTGCAGGCCGCCCGACTGCTCGCTGGTCGAGCCGATGCGCCGGGCGCCGGCGTCGATGAACTTGCTCAGGTGACCCAGCACGTAGAACTCGGCGTTGCGGGTGACCGTGCCTCCGGCGATCTCGACGACGCCGTTGCAGCGGGTGCCGCAGTGGCCCTGGTGCGGGCCGCCGCTCTGGTTAAGTGCGAGGTTCCAGCTGATGGTCGTCTCGCCGCCGTTGCGCATGTTGCGCACCACGAGGTTCTCCGCGTGCCAGATGAGCGTGTCCCCGAAGGTGGTCGCCGCGTTGTCGCTGTCGGTGCCCGAGCACTCGGTGAAGTAGACGCGCTTGCCGGCCGCCACGATCTGGGCCTGGGCCTCGGGGGAGCCGCCGTAGCAGTGGAAGGCGGCGCCGACGACGCGGGAGATCCCCTGTGTGCCCGAGAAGACTTCCAGCGGGTAGTCCGGCCGGTCCCAGTTGTGGTCGTAGGCGAAGAGCTGCGTGCTCAGGCCGGCGCTGGTCAGCCGGGCGTCGAGCACCCGGAAGAACTGGGCCTGCTCGGCCGCGGACATGCTCATCGAGGGGTAGCTCGTGGCGAAGAGCGGTTCGTTCGCCACCGTGAGGTCGCTGAGCGTCACGCCCTGCTGCGCGTACGCCTGGATCGTCCGGACCAGGTAGTCGGCGTACTCGTCGTAGTTCTCGGCGCGCAGGCTGCCGCCGTTCAGCGAGCCGCCCGTCTTCATCCAGGCGGGCGGCGACCACGGGCTGCCCATGAACCGGATGCCGGGGTTGATCGACAGCGCCTGGCGCAGCAGAGGCAGGATCTGCTGCTGGTCGCGGGCGATGCTGAACTGCCCGGGCGTGTCCTCGTAGGTGTAGAAGCCGCCCGAGTTGAAGTCCGTGCTGCCGAGCGGCTGGCGCAGGTAGTTCAGGCCGATGCCGTCGCCCGTGCGGGAGAACAGCGACCGCATCAGGCTGTCGCGGGTGCCAGAGGGCAGGCTGCTGATCAGCGAGGCGGACGCCTCGGTGACCGAGGCGCCGGCGCCGGTGAAACGCTGGGCGACCTGGCCAGGGTTCACGCGGATGTCGAGCGCCTGTGGGCCGGTGTCGAAGTTGAGCGTGCCGCCGTCGGCGAGCTTGCGGCTGCCGTCGGCGGTCGTGACCCAGACGTGTGCGGTGGTCGGTGCGGCGGCCGCCGGGGCCGCCGCAGGGCCGATGCCGGCGGCGCCGACGGCCAGCAGGCTGAGCGTGGCGAGCGCTGTCCGGACGGACCCGGTGCGGGTGGTGCGCGTCATTGCGACTCCCTCGATGGGTGGATTTTGCGGTGAGCCTACTCCTACCTACCGAGTGTTCGGTAGGTAGGGACTTCCGCAGTGCTGATCGCCGGCTCGGAGGGTCGTGCCCGCCGGTCCTGGCTGGTCCGTAGACTCGCTCGGATGACACGAGAAGGCGGGCGAACCAGGGTGCGGCGTCCTCCCGTGGAGCGCCGGGCGGAGATCCTGCGCATCGCCATGGAGACGTTCGCGGAACGCGGTTACCAGAGCGCCTCGCTGGCGGAGATCGCCGACCGGGTGGGTCTGACCCAGGCCGGCGTGCTGCACTACTTCTCGTCGAAAGCAGGCCTGCTCACCGGGGTACTCGACCTGCGCGACTCGACCGACATCGAGGAGCTCGGCGACGAACGCCCCCGTGGCCTGGGGTTCCTGCGCCACCTGGTCGAGACCACGCGGCGTAACGCCGAGCGCGAGGGGATCGTGCGGCTCTACACCGTGCTGGCTGCGGAGAGCGTGACCGCTCGGCATCCCGCGCAGGGCTGGTTCCGGGACCGGTACCAGGGGTTGCACGCCCTGGTGGTCGAGGCGCTCGACGAAGCGCAGAAGCTGGGCGAGGTGGGAGCCGACGTCGACACCGGGACGACGGCCCGGGTGATCGTCGCGACGATGGACGGGCTGCAGCTGCAGTGGCTCCTTGAACCTGGATCGGTCGACATGGCCGAGGCGACCGAGGTGGCGATCACCAGGCTCATCGGCAGGGATCTGCCGCCGGCTGAGCAGCACTGACCTGGGCCCGCGCCGCCTGAGGCGGCCAGATCCCGAAGCCGGTTGTCAGCGGGTGAAGTCCGGATTGTTTCATTGACGTGCTTTGCGTGCCAATGGTTGGGTCTTGGTCGACATGGTGTGGTGTGGGCGATCGGGAGTCAACATGCGGGTACCAACCGCTGGCAGGGCGCGCCGGATCTGGGCGTCGGTTCTATCGCTCAGTCTCGTAGGGGTCAGCCTCAGCGCGGCGGGTGGCGTGGCGCAAGCGGACGACGTACTCCCGGTGGACGGCCCGGTCGAGTGCGTTGATGTACTGACTGATCCAGGCGTGGATCCGGTTCAGGTCGCGTCAGCTTGCGGTCACGACGTAGAGATCGCCGCGGCTCGTACCCCGTGGGACACCTACTTTGTTCAGCCGAATGGACAAATCCGCTGGGTCTCGACCGCGACTGCTTCCAGGACGCGTGTGAACGAGACCTGGGTGCCGGCGTCCGGTGAGATCGTGACTGATCCGGGGGAGCCTGGTGGTCTGACCGTGGCTGCTGGCGTATTTGATATCGATTTGCGGGCGGCTGGGCCTGGCGAACCGTTCGCTGAGCTGTCGGACCCGTCGGGTACGGCGGGCGACGTGGGCTGGGACAACGAACCTGGTCAGGTGCCCACGCCGCCTGCGGGCGACCGCAAGGTCTCCATCAGCCTGCCGACGCTTCCGTTCGAGGTCGGCGAGCCGGTTCTCGATCTGAACAACCCGCTGCGTGCAGAGTTTCCCCTGGTGCGGCCCGATGAGTCCACGATTCCCGGCGCCGCGGTGGTGGTGACCGTCGAAGATGACGGCACGGGGCTGATCCCCGTGCTGCGGATCGACGACGTCGACACCTACGAGTTGCTGGAGCAGGCATCCGGTGGCGCCGGGTTGTCGTTCGCTTACGAGGTGTCGGACGACTTGCGGGTCGAGGTCGCGGAGCCGGTCGATGGTGGCGACGGCACCGAGCTCGAATCGGGCGAGTTCCAGGTGGTCGACGTGACGACTGCTTCGCAGGACGACGGCGACTCCGACGTGACGGTGTTCTCCGGTGGACGTCCCCAGCAGTGGGACTCCTCGGCAGGTAGTCCTGGAGCTGCCCCTGATGGGTCGCTCGCACGCTTGTCGGCGGACGTCGTGGACGAGGGCGACGCGGGCAGCGTCGATCGTCTGATCGCCCCGGTCGATGGCGATCAGGTGGTTGCCATGGACATGGAGATTGCTGCGGATGGGCGTTCCGTGGTCGCGACCGCGGACGACGCGATGTTCGCGGACCCGGATGCGGTCGGCCCGTTCTACATCGACCCGCAGATCAAGGGCGGACTGCACGAGTGGACTGCTGTCCGTTCCGGGTGGCCGACAAGCTCGGCGTCCTACAAGTTCTCGGACTCCGAGGGCGTTGGATTGTGCCCGACATGGGGTTATCCGATATGCGACCGGACGAGTGTCTCGCGGCTGTTGTTCGAGTTCTCGATGTCGGGCCTGCCAGCGGGTGTGTCGGGTAGTCACGTGTCGGGTGCCACGTTCTCGGCGCTCGGGAGTCACTCCTACACCTGCAACAAGTACGGCGTAGACCTTTACCAGACAGCGGAGAACGGGGTGTCGTCCGCGACGGACTGGGACTCGCGAGGCAACTGGCAGGACTACCGGTTCCAATCACAGAAGTCGGTGACGCACCGGGATGGGTGCACCGGGCGGTCGAGCCGCGTGTCGTGGGGCGCAAAAGCCGCCGCAGTGTCGGTCGCGAACGGCGACTGGGACTATGTCACGCTCGGTCTGCGGGCCGTTGACGAGGGCAATCAAGATAAGTGGCAGCGGTATGTCGCGAACACCTTGAACGGCTCGTCGCACAAGGCCCAGTTCACGGTGACGTTCAACCGGCCGCCCTACATGCCCTCGGCGGCGTCGATGCGGACGCAGGCTCAGATGACGGGCGACGAGTTGGAGTGCGCGGGGTTCTCGAGCTCTCCGACCGTTGTTCGCACCAGGGTGCCGTTGTTTCGGGCGGCGGGCGTAGATCCGGAAGGTGAAGCGCCGTGGAACCAGTCGGTTGAGCTGAAGTTCCGGGTGGTCGATCACATCGCCGGCACTGTTCGGTGGGAGTCGGGTTGGACGGGTCTTCAAGCCAGTCCGTCTGAGCACCGGGTGCGTGTGCCCGAGGACAGGCAGCTGACCAGCCAGCGCACGTACCGGTGGCAGGCTGCCGCGAGGGACTCCTCGGGCAAGTCGACCGGCTGGTCGGAGACGAACTGCTATATCCGTCCCGACGTGACGGGGCCGAACGCGCCTGAGGTGAACTCGTCGAAGTACCCGTCGTGGCCTGCGGGCGTCGCGGGTGGTGTCGGGCAAGCCGGGACCTTCACGTTGTCGGCGAACGGTTCCACCGACCTGAAGCTGTACAAGTACTCCTTCAACAATGGGGAGAAGGCCGACACCATCACGACGTCAGGCAGCAGCTCAAGGTCCGTGTCGTTCGCGCCGAGCGAGTCGGGCTACAACGAGGTGGAGGTCCAGTCCCAGGATGTGGCTGGGAACTGGTCGCCGGTCGAGAAGTATGAGTTCTGGGTGGGGTACCCCGCTCGGGACGGCCTGTGGCACCTGGACGAGGGCACGGGTACGACGTCGCTCAACGAGGTGACCAGCGCCCCCACAGCAGGCAACCTGACCTGGTCATCCGGCGTGTCGTGGGGTACGGGTGCGCTCAGGGAGACCTTCGTCGACCCCAATGATCCGGACGACCCGCGGTTCGTCGGTGACAAGGCTCTGGTGTTCGACGGGACGGGCGTGGCGCGGACGAGTGGGCCGGCCGTGGCTATCGACAAGTCCTACACGATGATGGCCTTCATCAAACCGGCAGCCAACTTCTCCGGTGTTGGCGCGGCGATCTCGCAGGAAGGCGCCAAGCGAGGCGCCTTCCACCTGGGGTACACCGACAGCGCGGACTGCGGTACGGAGACCGATGAGACGGACCGTCAGTTGCCGTGCTGGGGACTGTGGGTCAAGGACGCTGACACCACGGACGCGGGCCATACGGCTGTGCGGTCCGATGTGCCGGCTATAGCCGGGCAGTGGGTGCACGTCGTGGGGATCTATGACGCTTCGGATCCCGCGAATCCGACGCTGAGCGTGCGGGTGTGCGACCCGTCCGCGCAGTTGGAGACGCCAGATCCGGTCACGGTTGAGATCGATCCCGTGGCATGGACCGCACCCGGTCCGATGCGTCTCGGCTCCGGTATGCGCGCGGGCGTCCCGGAGTGGCCGTTCCGCGGCGCAATTGACGACGTGAGGGTCTACCGCGAGCTGGTCGAGACCGAACGGCTTGACCGCATCTGCTGGGGGGTAGACGCGTCATGACAATGCGCCATCAGGGCAACAACGGGCCTGAAAGCAAGCGTTACTCGGCAGGTGCAGAGCGCGGGAACATCAGGGGAGATGCAATGACCGGCAACGGGCGAGACCAGATGGCAGCGGATCGCGGCAGAAGGCTTCGACGGGCATGGGGGCCGGCGTTGCTGGGAGCTGGTCTCGCGCTGGCGCTGGTGATGCCGGTTGCTGTTCCTGCGTCAGCCGCGGAGAGCCCGGACGTGGCCGAGCGGCAGTCATGGAGCCTTGCCGAGCGTGCTGAACACGACCGGGAGTTCGCCGGCGACGTCCGACTGCCCGAGGGACTGCCTGCCACAGAGGTGGAACCGGACGAGGCGGCGGTCTCGATTCCCCACCCGCGTACCCACGCAGAGCCGATCTCGGTGACAGCCGCTGCCAGGAACTTCATTCTCCCGGCGACGAAGGTAGGTGCCAGCACTCCAGACGACGTCCGCGCGACCGTTGGCGGTCTACCCGTCCAGCTTGAGAGCCCGGGGAGAAGCGCTCGCCGCGCTGCTGGGGTGTCCTCGCCGGACGTGCCGGAGAGCGTGCGGGTCGCAACCCACGACGAGGCCTCGGCACGTGCCCTGGGCGTGGAAGCGCTGCTCACCGTCGCTCACACGCCGCAGGCCGGCCCGATGGGTGGTGTGGGTCTGGGTGTGAGCGTGGACTACAGGGGATTGATCGGCGGGAATCCGGAGATCGCCTCACGGCTGGGACTGGTTGCCCTGCCTGCCTGTGCTCTGAGCACACCGGATGTGCCCGCCTGCCAGGTCCAGACCCCGCTACCGGGTCAGGAGAACCAGGTTGAGGACGGAACCGTAACCGCTGTCGTCGAAGTTCCTGCGACCGCCCCGGAGCCGGCCACGACGGGCCGCACGTCGGCTTCGACGCTCGAACCTGCGACCACCAGCGAGGCGACGGTCCTTGCTGTGGCCGCAGACGCGGCCGGTTCCGAGGGCGACTGGAAGGCGACGCCGTTGTCGGGCGCCGCAGCCTGGGAGGCCACGGGCGGGACGGGGTCGTTCACGTGGTCCTATCCTTTCCGGGCTCCTGGGACCGCAGGCGGACTCGCACCTGAGGTGTCCTTGTCCTACGACTCGGGCAGTGTGGACGGGCGGGTGGCCTCGGCCAACACCCAGACCTCGGAGATCGGAGAGGGCTGGGACCTGGCCACCGGAGGCTATGTCGAGCGCAAGTTCGTGCCCTGTGTCGACGATCAGGCGACCTCCAGCAACGAGGCACCGAACAATGCCGACTACGACACGGGTGACCTGTGCTGGAAGAACGACAACGCGACACTCGTGCTGGGCGGCAAGGCAACCGACCTGATCAAGGACGAGGCCTCCGGAAAGTGGCGCCTCGAGGCGGACGACAACACGAAAGTGGAGTCCCTTACCGGGGGCTGGAACGCGGACAACAACAAGGAATACTGGAAGGTAACCACCGCCGACGGCACGGAATACTGGTTCGGGCGGGACAAGCGCGCCGCGGACGACCCGGTGAGCAACCTGTACTCGGCATGGACGGTGCCAGTGTTCGGCAACCACCCCGGTGAGCCGTGCTACAAGAACGCGGCCGATGGCGGATTTGCGGCCTCGTCGTGCCGGCAGGCGTGGCGGTGGAACCTGGACTACGTCGTCGACACCTCCGGCAACACCATGACCTACCGGTACACACGCGAGTGGAACAACTACGGGCGGAACAACAACAAGACCGACGTCGCGAACGCCGACTACGTGCGCGGCGGATTCCTGAACCAGATCGACTACGGCACGCGCTCAGGCACCCTGACCGGGACACCGTCAGCGGTGATGGACTTCAGCTACTCCGAGCGATGCATCTCCACCAGCTCCTTCGACTGTGGGACATTGGACGCGGACACGCGGGATCATTGGCCGGACGTGCCGCAGGACCAGGTGTGCTCGATCGACGCCGATACTTGCGCGAGCCGTACTGCGCCGACCTTCTTCACCCGCAAGCGGTTGACCGGGGTGGAAACGAAGATCCTCAAGGCAGACGACACCTACCGCTCGGTCGACTCCTGGGCGCTGACGCACTCGTTCCCTGACGCAGGCGACGGGCTCGACGCACTGTGGCTTAACCAGGTCACACACACCGGCAAGGGCGGCGGATCAAACATCGCGCTGCCGGCCACGCAGTTCGGGACTGCGCCGCTTGCGAACCGGGTAGCCGCGGGTGCCGACCGTTCGGCGATGAACCGGATGCGCATCGGGGAGATCCGTACTGAATCGGGTGCCATGGTGACGGTGACGTACGCGGGCGCGGACTGCACCCCGACGTCGATACCAACAGCACCGGAGTCGAACACCCGCCGCTGCATGCCGGTGTGGTGGACCCCAGCCGGCAACGAGGACCCGGTGATGGAGTGGTTCCACAAGTACGTCGTGACCAAGGTGATCGATGACCCGCGTGATGGCGGATCCGATTCCACGGTGACCAGCTACAACTACTCGGGCGGGACGGCCTGGCGGTACACCGACGACGAGCTCACGCTGAAGAAGCACCGCACATGGTCAGACTGGCGTGGCTTTGCCACCGTGAATGTCTACACCGGTGACCTAGCGCGGAACCCAGACATCACGCGAACACGCACGCAGTACGAGTACTTCCAAGGCATGCACGGGGATCGTGAGAGTCCTGCCGGCGGCACAAAGGACGTGCCGGTGGCCGACGGCCTCAACGACCTGGACCAGTGGGCCGGGATGGTACGTAAGGAGACCGTCTTCAACGGGAGTGCGGTCGTGTCCACGACGTTGAACAGGCCATGGCGGTCGCAGGCGACCGCCACCGACTCGGACGGTGATATGGCGTTCTACACCGGCACCGAGCTAACCCAGACCACCACGACGACGCCCGACCGTGCCGGCGGGAACCTGGTGACCCGCACCAACACGACGTTCGATGACAAAGGCCGCGTCGAAACCGTCAACGATCTGGCAGACATGGGCACTGCGTCAGACGACACCTGCACACGCACGACCTACATCGAGAACACGAGCGAGAACATCCTCAACGCCGTGCGCCGGGTTGAGACCGTAGGAGTGGCGTGCTCGACGTCCCCGGAGCGCCCAGGAGACGTGGTCTCCGACCAGCGATACGCGTACGACGGTAGCGTGGAGGGCGATGACGCCCCCACCAAGGGCCTCGTGACCAAGACGCAGGAAGCTGCTTCCTACAGCGGTACGACAGCCGTGTACGTGGACGTTGAGCGCACCACCTACGACAGTTTCGGCCGACCAGATACCACAACGGATGCCAAGGATCGCGTCACTACGACCACCTACAGCACCGTGCAGAACCTGACGACGGGGACCACCGTTACCAGCCCTGATCCGGACGGTAGTGGTGCTCTGGTTGCTCATAAGACCACAACCGTGCTGGACCCTGCCTGGGGAGTGCCGACGAAGGTCACCGCACCGGACGGTCGGGTCACGTCCGGAACGTACGACGCGCTGGGTCGGTTGACCTCGGTGTGGGAGCCCGGCCGAGTGCAGGGCACCCACACAGCGAGTCGCACGTATGCGTACACGGTGCGTTCGACCGGTGTGAACGCGGTGACCACGAGCACCCTGAAGTTCGACGCGTCCGGGTATCTCACGAGTGTGGCGCTGTATGACGGGCTGCTGCGCGAACGTCAGACGCAGGCCACCTCGGCGTCGGACCTGGCCACCGGGCGAGTCATCACAGACACCACCTATGACACCCGCGGACTGGCCGTCCTGAAGAATCATGCCTGGCACAACACCGCCGCCCCGGGCACGACGGTCGTCACCACGTCCGCGGCGGTGCCTGGTCGAACCCTCACGGAGTACGACGGCGCCGGGCGGGTCACCGAAGAGCGGTTCCAGGTCGACGAAGACGCCGAGAACTACGACAACGGCGACTACGTCCTGAAGTGGTCCACCACCACTCAGCACCGCGGAGACCGGACTCTGGTCGACCCACCTGTGGGCGGAACACCGACCACCACGATCATGGATGGCAGGGGCCGCACAATCGCGCTGCGGCAGCACACGGGTACCAGCCCGGCCACGGCTTTTGTCGAGACGACCTACGCCTACGACGACGCGGACCGGCTCACCCGGGCTGTGGACGACGCGAACAATGCCTGGACGTACACGTACGACCTTCGTGGGCGTCAGGCCCGAGCAACGGACCCGGACAAGGGCCGGACCGACACGACGTATGACGCGGTA
The DNA here is from genome assembly GCF_042654905.1 of Promicromonospora alba. Classification (NCBI taxonomy): domain Bacteria; kingdom Bacillati; phylum Actinomycetota; class Actinomycetes; order Micrococcales; family Promicromonosporaceae; genus Promicromonospora; species Promicromonospora alba. Next base: position 498,452 of record NZ_JBHSFI010000001.1, on the reverse strand, counting down.
GGGAACGTCCTGACCACCACTGACGCGCGGGGGAGTGTCATCGGCTACACCTACGATGCTCTGAACCGGAAGACCACGATGCGTGAAGACGGCACGGGCGGAACGGTCCGTGCACGGTGGACGTACGACCGCCTCGCCGATGGCACAGTGGTTTCGGGTCAGCCCGCGTCGTCGACCAGGGTGGTGGGCACCGGATCTGCTGCGACGGAGATCACGACCACGGTCGACGGGTACGAAGCTCACGGGCAGCCGACCGCCACGACGATGACCATTCCGGCGACGGTCGGCGGTGTCAGTCTTGGCGCCCTGGCCAAGGCATGGACCACCGAGTACACGTACACCGCGTCTGGCAAGCCTGACACGACGAAGTACCCCTCCGGGGGAGGCCTCCCGTCCGAGACGCTCGACCTGGCCTATGACGCCGCGGACCAGGTCAGAGGTCTCGGCGGCTCCCCTGGTCACGGCCTCTATGTCGCCGCAGCGGACTATAAGCCCACCGGCGAAGTCGCGCGTCTATCGCTCGGCAACACGTACGCGTATGTGCAGGACCGGGACTACGAGTTCGGCACCAACCGGCTGATTAAGTCCACGGTCGTGGCCGAGGCTCCCGACGGCACAGCCGTGGACGTGCAGCGTGCCGCGTACAGCTGGGACAACGCCGGGAACCTCAAGTCGGTCTTGGACACCCCGGCGGCGAACCTCGGGGGACGGGCCCACGACCGGCAGTGCTACCGATATGACGGACTGCGCCGACTGACTGAGGCGTGGACCCCGGCCAGCGTCCAGTGCGCGACGGACCCGGCTACGGCCAACCTCGGTGGGGCGGCACCGTACTGGCACAGCTACAGCCACGACACTGTTGGAAACCGCACCCAGGTCGTCGAGCACTCGCTACCCAACGGGACCGCCGCGCAGACCCAGACCTATACTCGGCCCGCTTCTGGGCCGAACTCGGTACGGCCGCATGCGGTTACATCCGTTACCGCGACCGGGCGCGGTGCGGGCACGTCGTCATACACCTGGGATGCGGCGGGGAACATGACCGGCCGGAACGTCGCCGGGCAGGCGACCCAGCAGCTGGCATGGGATGTCGAGGGCGAACTCACTGAGCTTCGCCAGGACGGCAACGCTGACGGCGACACGACCGACGCGAACGAACGGGACTCGTACATCAACACCGCGGACGGCGAGCGGGTCCTGCGCACCCAGGACGGGACGACCACCCTGTATCTCGGGTATCAGGAACTGACTCTGAACCACGCCAGTGGGGCGATCACCGGGGAGCGGTACTACTCCTTCGCTGGGCAGACCATCGCGACCCGCACCGGCTACTTCTTTGCTGACGTCACCACCATCATCGGTGACCACCACAACACCGGTAGCGTCCAGATCCCGAACGTCGCCGGCCCCAGCAGCCGGGTCCACCGGTACACCGACCCTTACGGCAAGCCTCGCGGTCCTCACACCGGTCAGGGCGCGGACGGCGGCGCCGACGGGAATTGGACCGGTGAGCACGGATATCTCGACAAGCCCGTCGACTCGACCGGCCTCACCGCTATCGGCGCTCGGATGTATGACCCCGTCCTGGGGGCGTTCACCTCCGTGGACCCCGTCATGGACCTCGCCGACCCGCAGCAGTGGAACGCCTACAGCTACTCGAACAACAACCCCACAACTTGGAGCGACCCAACCGGAAAGCTCACACTGCGCGATCCGTTGTTGCCCCCGGGTGGCGTACCCGATCCGCCCGCTAAGAAGCCACTTGCTCCGAAAGAGCAGGTGGAACAGATCGCCAACTTGCCGAATGTGGACGAACTTCCCCACAGCCCCGAAGTTATGGCGTATATGCGCAGTTCCTACTGCAACATGGACCTCGCTTGTAAAGAGGCCCGTGACCGTCCAATTTGGGCCCAGATTACGAGTGCGGATTCTGCGACCGCCTGCAATGCAGAACGATGGGCTACCGGCAAGCGAGGTGGATCCTGCGGTATGCTCGCCGTCGAACTCGGTGTCGGAGTGGTGGGCGGAGGGCTTGGGAAGGCTGGCAAATTCGGCGACGAGGCGGTCGGTGCTGCCGTTGGTGCCGGTAAGAAGTTGTATCACTACACTGACGATGCCGGGCTAGAAGGTATTTTGAAGAGCAAAGAGTTGATGCCTTCATTGAAGGCTAGAAACCCCAGCGATGCGCGCTACGGTGACGGGCAGTACTTGTCAGACATTGCTCCCGGATCTAAAACTTGTGCCCAACTCTCGCGATGCTTTATAGGCCAGCCGTTCCAAGGCCAGCGGTTCAAGAACTATGTTGAGATCGACACGACGGGCCTTGAAGTGACGAAGGGTCGCGACAACGTGTTCGTAGTCCCGGGCGATCAAGCACTCGACATTGCTGGCAGAATTCTAGGTTGGGGACAGAATTGATGATGTCATATCTACGCGTTGCGTGGCACCATACGTTGAGGGACGAGCCTGTCTGGCTAATTAGCGAGATCGTCGACAATGCAGAGGTGCGTAAGGTAGAGATCTACGCTGACGGACGCCACGATTATGCGGATGTCTATCAATCGACTGGAACGACTAGTTTATCCGTAACTCCAATGCCGTCAATCGCTGAGATCGCTGAACAGGAAGAGTTCACGCCAGAGGAAATCGATAGGGATGCATTCGAGGTAGCCTGGCGGAACGCGATTGCCTGGCACCGAGCGGAAGGTTAGCCTCGATCCGTCGCATGGTGGTTAGCCCGGCCTGAGTGTCTCGGTCAATTTGGTTTTGACCACGTTTGGGTGTGTTTCGTGGGCGTGTGTCGCTGTGTGGCGCCAGTTCCGGCCGGGGTGGTGCTGCCGCTCCTTTGACGGGCTCGCGTGGACGTCTCGTCCGGGTCATATTGTCAGTGCGGCAGGTGCTGCCAGCTGAATGCGACGACCTGGGTGTGCGGATGCTCCTAATCGAAGCGGAGCCAGCGTTTGCGCTCGCGAGCCAGTTCAGCATAACGGAGGAGAACGCGATCCTAGCGTCTCGCGGACCAAACGCGGGAAATCCTGACTCAACTGACGATGCCGGTATACGACTCGGATATGACCTGCGAAAAGCATACCCGAACGGGCTGACGGGGTCAGAATTTGGATATTGGATGGGAAGCGAGCATGTCGTATCGACGTTGGAAGATGCCGGACTATATCGCCGTCAGGTCATCAACCGTAGAATTCTTCGCCATGCAGAGGAGGATGGGATGAGTTTCAACCTCCTGTCGAGATTCTTGCCGTACATGCTCGTCGCTACATTGCTTGGGGGTTGCGCGTTTCGAACCGTCGAGGATGTCCCTGCTCCTGAGTTTTGGGAGATGGAATATGAGGACGGGATAGGCTCGAGGATCGAGCTCTCTGACGACGGGTCTGGACGCCTTATCAATGTGCCTGAAGGGCTGTTCGCTGATTGTGTGGGAAATCCGGATGAGCACGGTCCTAGTGGCTCATTTGACCCACTGTGGTCTGGCGAAGTTGAGTGGCGTAACAGTGGTGAAGGGCAGGCAGTGGTCGAGTCTGAGCTCGGGCAGGCGACGATCTGGTCGGATGCCTCCGGCTTTGGCGGCGACCTGACATGGTCGCAGATTAGCGTCGCGATCTGTGACCCTGAGAAAGACGAACAGCGTGTTCTGCGCTATTTCTCTTTCCCTGACACTTCGCCCGAGCCCAGCTCGTGACAGCCCAGACTGCAGGGCCGGTCGGTTCTTGGAGAGTGAGATACGGGGTTGACCGGGGCTGTTGGGATCCGGGTAATGGGTCGGGCGTGGCCCTGACCTGGCAAGGTGGGAGATGTCGAGTCAACCGTCTTCGCCTGGAAGGACCACGCCCCCCGCACTGGGGCGAGAAATGCTCGAACGCAATCGGGAGGATAGTGAGTGGGTCGGAGGTTCTGCGATGAACTCGGATGGTGCTGACTGATGACGAAGGAACGCCGCAAGGGCGCTGAGCGTGAGGCTTTGTTCATCAGTCGAGCCAACGCTGCAAAGCACTTTATTCAGACGGTCGGCATGTTCGCATCATGTGTCGTAATGACATTTGTGGCTGCAGTGATGGATCTGCCCAATCTTGTGGCACTACTGGTAACAGTATCGACTCTCCCTGCCACGCTCGGGTTCCTGTGGATCGTTGACCGAGTGAAGCCAACAGCCGTTTCGCTTGCGCGAATCCCCAGAGCGTTACGCAGCGTGCCGTTGATGGTGGCCGCAGTCGTCGTCGCGGTCTTGGCAGCGATCGCACTATCTCTCAAGTTCGGGGCCGGGGCAGGGCTGGCGGCTCACCTCCCCGTGTACGGCGCCGAGTTTGCCTTGGCGGTCGCAATCAGGGCCCGTCGGGTGCTCCGCGAGCCGCGGGAGTGACGCCGAGTGCTCCTTACATCCTTGGCCCGTCGTGGCGGGCGCTAGGGTCCGCCGGATCGATACTTCGAGGCCGTCGGGTCTGCTGGTCGGACTGAATCGGGCGTTGTCGCTCGCCTGGACAGGTCGCCGTCAGACCGGGCGCGCAGCAAGTTGCCGACAATCCTCGTCGAAGCCGAGTCTGGCCGCGACGGCAAGCGACGCGGAGTGGGTCTCCAGCGCTCGCCAGCGTGCGATCCCATGGTGTCCGACGGCGTACCGGACTGCGGCCGAGGCGGCTGTTACGGCGTGACCGTGTCCGCGGGCCTCCCGGGCTACCAGGACGCCCACGTCTGCTGCGACGCCGTCGAAGGGCGTCAGGTTTGCCGCCGCAACGGGTCGGTTCTGGGCGTCGTCCAGCAGCCAGGCGTGTTCGACGTCGTCACCTGCGAACCCGCTCTCTGCCCACTCGTCGGCCGATACCCGAGAGGCGAGCGCAGCTCGCGCCTCGGCCGGCGCCGCCGGGTAGGCCGATCCAGCGGTCTGTAGCTGCTCGTGCGAGCTGGCAAATGAGTGGACGCTCGGGCCGAGTACCTTCCAGCCAGGTAGCCGCTCAGTCCACCAGCCCGACACGGAGTCTTCGTGCTCCGTGCGAGGCGAGTGTCAGTCTCCCCGCCTACGGTGATGCCCGAGAGACCACGAGCGACGGAGGCACAGTGCATTCCCATCTCCCCGGACCAGGCCGCCGCACCCCGGTCAGCACCTACCGACTGCAGCTCGGCCCCGACCTGACGTTCGCCGAGGCTGAGAAAGCACTGCCCTACCTCGACACCCTGGGGATCACCGACCTCTACCTCTCGCCCGTCCTGCAGGCCGCGCCGGGTTCCACGCACGGGTACGACGTCGTCGACCACACCCGGATCAGCGACACGATCGGTGGCCGGGAAGGGCTCGAACGGCTCGCCGCCGCGGCGCACGCGCGCGGGATGGGCGTCGTCGTCGACGTCGTGCCGAACCACATGGCGGTGCCCACCCCCGCCTGGCACAACCGCGCCCTGTGGTCCGTGCTGAAGTACGGCCCCGAGTCCCCGTACGCGAAGTGGTTCGACGTCGACCTCGCCGAGGGCGAAGGGCTGCTCATGCCCGTGCTGGGTGCGCGGATCGGGACGGTACTCGCCGCTGACGAACTCGTGCTCGATCACACCGTCGTACCGGGGGACGGCGGCGTCGACGAGGAGCAGCCGGTCCTGCGCTACTTCGATCACCTGTTCCCCGTCCGGCCGGAGACGGAGCACCTGCCGCTCGCGGAACTGGTGGGCCGCCAGCACTACCGGCTCGCGTACTGGCGCGTGGCCGACGAGGAGCTCAACTACCGCCGCTTCTTCGACGTCGGCACCCTCGCGGGCATCCGCGTGGAGGACCCAGGGGTCTTCGACGCCACGCACGCGCTGCTGCTCGAACTCTTCGAGGCGGGCGTCATCGACGGCTTCCGGATCGACCATCCCGACGGCCTGGCCGATCCCCGCGGGTACCTGCGCAGGCTGAGCGAGGCGACCGGAGGCGCGTGGATAGCGGCGGAGAAGATCCTCGAGGAGGACGAGGAGCTGCCCGACGACTGGCCCGTCGCCGGCACCACCGGCTACGACACGGCCTGGCGGCTGCACGCGCTGCAGGTCGACCCCGACGGCGCCGCCCCGCTCGCCGGCCTCTTGCACGAGGTGACAGGCGAGCACACCACCCTCGACGACCTCATCGAGGAGGCCAAACGGCAGATCGTCGAGACCTCGCTGTACGCGGAGACCCACCTCCTGACCACCATGCTGGCCGACATCTGCCGCGAGGACGTGCGGCTGCGCGACCACACCTTCCGGTCCCTCCAGGACTGTGTCACCGAGCTCATCGTCGCGTTCGGCCGGTACCGCGCCTACGTCGTGCCGGGGGAGGCTGCACCGCCCATGGCCGGGCGCGTGGTGCGCGAGGCGGCCGACATCGCCCGGTCGCGGCTCGACCCGGACCGGCACGACACGCTGGACGTCGTCGTCGACCTGGTGCTCGGGCGGGAGGTCGGCTCAGCCGGCCGTCAGAACGAGGAGCGGCGGGCCGAGCTCGTCGTCCGGTTCCCCCAGGTGTGCGGCGCCGTCATGGCCAAGGGCGTGGAGGACACCGCGTACTACCGCTGGACGCACCTGGTGAGCCTGTGTGAGGTGGGCGGCGCACCGGACCGCTTCGGCGTCGGGCCGGACGAGCTCCACGCACTCGCGCGGCGCACGTCCGAGTCGTGGCCCGCGACGATGACCGCGGGCTCGACGCACGACACCAAGCGCGGTGAGGACGTGCGCTCGCGCATCGGGGCGATCGCTGCCCACGCAAATGCCTGGACCGCGCTCGTGCGACGTCTGCGCGAGGCGACGGCGGACCTGCGTCCCGCCGACCTCGACGGTCGCACCGAGAACCTGTTGTGGCAGACGCTCGCGGGCACCTGGACCCCGGCGGGGCCGATCGAGGCCGACCGCCTCACCGCGTACCTGGTCAAGGCATCGCGCGAACAGAAGGCGTGGACCACCTGGACCGCGCCCGACGAGGCCCGCGAGGAGGGTCTGGTGCGGTACGCGACGGACCTGCTCACCCACCCCGACGTCGTTGACGGCTTCACCGGCTGGGTCGAGCGGGTGACGCCGACCGTCCGGCGCTCGGTGCTCGCGACCAAGCTGCTCCAGCTCACCGTGCCTGGCGTCGCCGACGTCTACCAGGGCACCGAGGTCACGGGGACCTCGCTCGTCGACCCCGACAACCGGCGGCCCGTCGACCTGGAGGCGCTCGCGAGCACGCTCGCCGCGCTCGACACGGGCCGGACTCCGTCGGACCTCGCGGAGGAGAAGCTCGCGGTGACGGCCGCCGCGCTGCGCGTGCGGAGGGCGCACCCCGACGCGTTCGTCGGGGAGGACGCCGGCTACGAGCCGCTGCCCGTGACCACTGGCCGCGCCGTGGCGTTCGCCCGGCGGGACGCTTCCGGGCCCCGGGTGGTCGTGGTCGCGACACGCCTCGGCGACGCGCCCGGTCAGGTGGAGGCGACGGTCGTGCTGCCCGAACCGAACCCGGGCGAGGCGTGGCGGTCGCTGCTCACGGACTCGACTGCCGACGCCGGCGCCGTGCACCTCGGCGACCTCCTCGGCGCCTGGCCGGTGGACCTGCTCGTGGCGGAGCCCGTGGACAGCGCCGGGTCTGCCGACGTGACGGCGGACGGAGCAACCGCATGACCGCGCCCCTGCGCGTCTGGGCGCCGCGCGCGTCCCGGGTCGACCTCGTCCTCCCTGCGGCTGGCACCACCGAACCCATGTCCGCCGAAGCAGGCGGCTGGTGGCGGGCCCCGCACCCCCTGCCACCCGGCACCGACTACGCGTTCTCCCTCGACGGCGGCCCGCCGCGCCCCGACCCGCGCAGCCCCTGGCAGCCCGCGGGCGTGCACGGCCCGTCACGCACGTTCGACGTCGCGGCACACGCCTGGGCCGACGGAGATTGGCCCGGCCGCGACGTGCTCGGCACCGTCACCTACGAGCTGCACGTCGGCACCTTCACGCAAGAGGGCACGCTCGACGCCGCCGTCGGGTGCCTGGACCACCTGGTCGACCTGGGCGTCGACGTCGTCGAGCTCATGCCGGTGGCCGCGTTCGGCGGACACCACGGCTGGGGGTACGACGGCGTCGCCCTGTGGGCGGTGCACGAACCGTACGGCGGCCCGGCCGCGCTGCAGCGCTTCGTGGACGCCGCACACGCGCGTGACCTCGCCGTCTGCCTCGACGTCGTCGACAACCACCTGGGCCCGTCCGGCAACTACCTCGCCGAGTTCGGCCCCTACTTCACCGACCGGCACCAGACGCCCTGGGGCGCGGCCGTGAACCTCGACGGCGAAGGCGCCGCCGAGGTGCGCGCCTTCGTCGTCGAGAAGGCACTGCGCTGGTTCCGCGACTTCCACGTCGACGCGCTGCGCCTCGACGCCGTCCACGCCCTGGTCGACGACTCGCCCCGGCACCTGCTGGCCGAGCTGTCCGACGCCGTCGCGACGCTGGCCAAGGAGATCGGGCGGCCGCTCTCGCTGGTGGCCGAGTCCGACGCCAACGACCCCCGCACCGTCACGCCCACCGGCGAGGCGTTCGAGGGCCGCCCCGGGTACGGCATGACCGCCCAGTGGGCCGACGACGTCCACCATGCCCTGCACGCCCTCATCACCGGCGAACGGCAGGGCTACTACGACGACTTCGGCGCGCCCGAGACGCTCGCCAAGGCGCTCACCGGCGCCTTCGTGCACGACGGCGGCTGGTCCACCTTCCGCGGCAAGCCCTGGGGCGCGCCGGTGCCGCCCGAGACGGACGGGCGCCGCTTCGTCGTCTGCTCCCAGAACCACGACCAGGTAGGCAACCGGGCGCTCGGCGACCGGCCTTCCCGGGTGCTGGCACCCGGGGCGCTCGCGGTGAGCGCGGCCGTCGTGCTGCTGGGGCCCTTCACGCCGATGCTGTTCATGGGGGAGGAGTGGGGTGCGACCACGCCGTTCCAGTACTTCTCGGACCACGAGGAGCCGGAGCTCGCGGAGGCGATCTCACGCGGCCGTGCCCGGGAGTTCGGCGGGCACGGCTGGGCCGAGCTGTACGGGGCCGACGTCGCGGTGCCTGACCCGCAGGCGCGCGAGACGTTCGAGGCGTCCCGGCTCGACTGGACGGAGCCCCGCGCCGACGGCGGACGCCGGATGCTGGACCTGTACCGGGCGCTGGTCCGGCTCCGGCACAGCGAGCCGGCGATCGCGTCGGGAGATCGGCGGGCCACGACGGTCCGGGTCGAGGAGGGCGCGATCGTGCTGACGCGTGACGCGGTCGACGACGGCGGCCGCGTCGACGTGGTGCTCGCGCTGGAGGAGCGGCCGGTGTCGGTGGTGGTCGAGCACGACGGCGAGCCGCCGTCGGTTGCGCTGGACTCCGCGGTGGTGCTCGGGACCGACCCGGCGACGGTGGAGAGCCGCCCCGGCGCGACGACCGTGACGGCGCGAGGACCGGGCGTCGTCGTACTGCGGCAGAACGTACGCTCGGCGCCATGACATCGGGTAGGTCGGCGAGCGACGAGCACTACGTCATGGACCTGTGCGACGAGGTGCTCGGCGTGGCCGGCTCGAGGCAGCATCGTTTCGACTGGCTGCGCGGCGACGTCTCACCGAAGACAGGTAGGTCAGCCACGCTGCCGGTAGACGGGTACTGGGCCGAGGCCATGCTGGTCGTGGAGTTCTATGAGCGGCAGCACAGCGAGCAGGTCGCGTTCTTCGACAAACCTGATGTCCTGACGGTTTCCGGGGTTCATCGCGGTCGGCAACGTGCGCTCTACGACGAGCGTCGGCGTGATCTCGTCCCACAGCACGGTCTGGCCCTGGTCGTGATCACCGCCGACGAGTTCAGCAACAGGCGAGGCAAGATCATCCGGAACCCCAAACAGGACAGGGCGGTCGTCGCCGACCGGCTGCGCGACTTGGCCGTACAGAGCGCTCACCCCCGCCCCTGCGAGCACAGCCCCACCCGTCCAGACTGAGACGAGGGCGCCCCCGGTGGAGCCGACGCCGGCGCCGGTGCCCGCCGAGTACGGGGGAGAACGAATGAGCTCCACCACCGTGGCAGACGGCGTCGTCGACCGGCTGGTCGACTGGGGCGTCGAGCGAGTCTTCGGGTACGCGGGCGACGGGGTCGACCCGATCCTCGCGGCCCTGCGCCGGCAGGAGGTCCGGATCGAGCTGGTCACGGCGCGCCACGAGGAGATGGCAGCCTTCATGGCGACCGGCCACGCGAAGTACGGGGGCGGGGTCGGCGTCTGCCTCGCCACGCAGGGGCCGGGCGCGGTCCACCTGCTCAACGGGCTGTACGACGCCAAGCTGGACCGCAGGCCCGTGGTGGCCATCGTGGGGCAGGTGGTCACGAGCGCGCTCGGCTCCGGCTACCAGCAGGAGGTCGACCTGCACACCCTCTTCAAGGACGTGTGCGCGCAGTACCTCCAGGTAGTGTCGTCGCCGCAGGCGCTGCCGCACGTCCTGGACGACGCGTTCCGCACCGCCCTGGCCACGTCCAGCCCGGTGTGCGTCATCGTGCCGCACGACGTCCAGCAGGCCGAGGCCCCCGACGAGGACGAGCAGGGACACGGCATCGTGCGGTCCTCGACTGCCTACGCCCACCCCAGAACGGTGCCCGACGACGCCCAGCTCCGCGCCGCCGCCGACCTGCTCGGTGCCGGCGAGCGCGTCGCCGTGCTCGTCGGACAGGGTGGGGCGGGCGCCGAGCGGCAGGTGCGCGACGTCGTCGAACGCCTCGGTGCCGGCCTGACCACCTCGCTGCTCGGCAAGCCGCTCCTCGACGAGTCGCTGCCCTACCACTGCGGCGTCATGGGCCACCTCGGCACCACGGCCTCGGCCGACCTCATGTCCGGGTGCGACACCCTCCTGATCGTCGGCAGCAACGACCCCTGGACCGAGTACTACCCGGCGCCCGGCCAGGCCCGCGCCGTGCAGATCGACGTGACGGCCCGCAACATCGGCACCAAGTTCCCCGTCGAGGCGGCCCTGCCCGGCGACGCCGCCTCCACCCTCGACGCACTCCTGCCCCTGCTCCCCGAGCGCGACGGCTGGCGGAAGGACGTCGAGGGCTTCGTCGCCACCTGGCACGACGTCGCCGAGCGGCGCGTCGCCCAGCGGACCGGTCGGCTCAACCCGCAGCTCGTCCTGAGCGAGCTGTCCGCACAGCTCCCGGCCGACGCCCAGGTAGCCGTCGACGTCGGTTCCGTGACCTACTGGTACGCGCGGTTCCTCCGGCTGCCGTCCGGCGTCCCGGCCCACCTGTCGAGCACGCTCGCCTCCATGGGCTCCGCCCTGCCGTACGGGATCGCGGCGAAGCTGCTCCACCCCGACCGCCCGGTGCTGGCGCTCGCGGGCGACGGCGCGATGCAGATGAACGGCCTGTCCGAGCTCATCACGGTCGCCCACCGTTGGCACGAGTGGGCCGACCCGCGCTTCGTCGTCCTCGTGCTGAACAACGGTGACCTCGCGGAGGTCAGCTGGGAGCAGCGCGAGATGGAGGGCGATCCCCGGTTCCCGACGTCGCAGACGGTGCCCGCGTTCCCGTACGCCGACTACGCGAAGCTGCTCGGGCTGGAGGGCATACGCGTCGAGGATCCCGGGCAGGTCCGCGAGGCATGGACGACGGCGCTCCTGGCCGACCGGCCGGTGGTCGTCGAGGCAGTCGTCGACCGCGACACCCCGCTCCTCCCGCCGCGTCAGCCGGAGGAGAAGGTCGAGCAGACGCTTGAGGCCATCGGGCACGAGCGGAACGGCGACCAGGCGGGCGACCTGCTGCGCGAGCAGCACGACGACGAGCGGTGAGACCGGCCGCCGGCCGCTCGGTGCGGCCGGCGGCGGTGGGGGCCGCCCATGCGCTCTATGCGGCCCGGCCGTAGGTCTCCAGCAGCCGGAGCCAGATCTCGCTGATCGTGGGGTAGGCCGGGACGGCGTGCCACAGCCGGTCGATCGGCACCTCCGCGGCGATGGCGATCGTCGCGGCGTGGAGCAGCTCGGCGACGTCGGGGCCGACGACGGTGAAGCCGACCAGCACCTTGCGGTCCTCGTCCACGACCATGCCCGCGCGGCCGGTGTACCCGTCGGCGTGGAGGGAGGCGCCGGCCACGGCCCCGAGGTCGTACTCGACGGCACGGACGCGCAGCCCGGCCGCCGCGGCGGAGGCGGCGGTGTGGCCGACGGACGCGATCTCCGGGTCGGTGAAGATCACCTGGGGGACGGCGCGGTCGTCGGCCGTCGCCGCGTGCCGGCCCCAGGGCTCGAGGTCCACGGGCTCGCCGCCCGAGCGGGCGACGAGGGTCTCGCCCAGCGCCCTGGCCTGGTACTTGCCCTGGTGGGTGAGCAGCACGCGATGGTTGACGTCGCCCGCGGCGTACAGCCAGCCGTCGCCGATCGGCGTGCCGTCGCTGCCGAGCACCCGCAAGGACTCGTCCACGCGCAGCCAGTCGTCCGGGGTCAGCCCCACGTGCTCCAGGCCGACGGCGGCCGTGTTCGGGGTGCGGCCCGTGGCGACCAGCACCTCGTCGGCGTCGAACGTCGTGCCGTCGACCAGGCGGACGTGCACCGTCCCGGCCTCGTCGCGGCGGACGCTCTCGGGTTCGGTGCGCAGGTGCAGGGTCACGCCGTGTGCCTTGAGCGTCTCGGCCACCAGGTCGCTCGCGAACGACTCCACGGTGGGCAGCAGCCCGTCGCGGGCGATCATCGTGACCTGCGACCCGAGGGCTGCGTAGGCGGTGGCCATCTCGGCGCCCACCACGCCGCCGCCGATGACCGCCAGCCGACCCGGGACCGCCTGGGCGGACGCGGCCTCTCGGCTGGTCCACGGCGCGGCGTCGGCCAGACCGGGGACGCGCGGGATCCGCGCGCTGCTGCCGGTGGCGACGACCACGGCGTGCCGGGCGGTCAGGACCGTGGTGCTCCTGTCGGCGCCCGTGACCTCGACGGTGCGGGGCGCGCTGATCCGGCCGACGCCGCGCACGAGCTCGATGCCGGCGCTGTCCAGCCAGGCGACCTGGCCGTCGTCGTGCCAGTGGGCGGCGAACGCGTCCCGGCGGGCGAGCACCGCGGCGGGGTCGAGCTCGCCGGTCACTGCCGCGTTCGCGCCGGGGAGGTGACGGACCGCGCGCAGCGCGGCGGCGTCGCGCAGCAGGGCCTTGGTGGGCATGCAGGCCCAGTAGGAGCACTCCCCGCCGACCAGCTCGCTCTCCACGACGGCGACACTGAGGCCGCCCTTGACGGCGCCGTCGGCGACGTTCTCGCCCACGGGGCCCGCGCCGATGACGACGACGTCGAAGGTGTTCTCGGTCATGTCAGCTCTCCTTCGTGGCGACGCGGTGCAGGCGCAGCGCGGAGGCGAGGAAGAAGATGCCGCCGAGCGTGGCGTACCCGGCCAGCGACGTCAGCATGGCGTTCGGCCCGCCGGCCATCAGGAAGAAGCCCGTGCCGGCGAACACGGAGATGCCGCCGCTGAGGATCATGGCCCACTGCCCGCCGAGCCGGTAGCGGCGCACGGCGACGACGAGCTGCACGATGCCCGCGGTGATGGCCCAGACGCCCCAGACGCGCAGGACGGCGGGGATGCCCGAGGTCACGGCGACGGCCAGGCCGATGGCGGTGAGCAGGCTCAGAGCCATGTTGAGGTACAGGCCGACGGTCGGCCGTGCGGTCTTCGAGGACCGGAAGTCGACGACGGCGGCAGCGACGTCGAACAGCGGGTAGAGCACCAGCAGGCCGATCGTGACCGGGCCCAGGCTCTTGCCGACGACGACCAGCAGCACTGCCCAGACGATGGCGAAGCCGAACCGTACGAAGTACAGGTTCCGCAGCGAGACGGCGGTGGCGGTGGGCGAATCCGTAGCGGTTGTCATGAGGTTCCTTGTGATCGAGGCCGCGGTCCGGGAGCGGGTGCGCCCTTTCCAGCGACGATATGTCTAGGTAGAATGACTAGTAACTCCACCTGTCTGGACAGTACACATCCACGAGCGCCGGACGCAAGGGGAGCGAGGAGAGAGGCCACGTATGATCGCGACCGTGCAAGGGTCCATGCGAGAACGCCTGATCGAGGCGGCCAACGAGCTGTTCTACGCGCAGGGTCTGCGCGCCGTGAGCGTCGACAAGGTCATCGAGCGCGCGGGCACCACGAAGGTGACGTTCTACCGGCACTTCCAGAGCAAGGAGGACCTGATCGTCGCCTACCTGGAGTCCCGCGCGGAGCTCGAGCGCAACGGCGTCGATGCGGCGATCGCGCACGGTGCCGGCGACGTGGACGTGTCGCTGGGTCTGATGGCCGACCACACCGGGGCGGCGGCGTGCAGCCCCGGGTTCCGCGGGTGCCCGTTCATCAACGCGGCCGCCGAGTACCCCGACCCGGACAGCGCCGTCCGCAAGCTGGTCGACGCGCACCGCGACTGGTGGACGGGCGCGTTCATCCGGCTCGTGGCCCCGCTCGAGCTGGCCGACCCCGCCGCCATCGCCGACGACCTGATGCTGCTGCGCGACGGCATCATGGTCGCCGGCTATCTCGGGGAACCCACCAAGGTCGCCGCCTCGTTCCTGCGCAGCTGCCAGGCCGTCATCCGGTGCGCGCCCCGCGCGTCGGCCGGGTAGGGGCGCGCACAACTTCCTGGCGGGTGCCGGTGTGTCCCGGTGGCCGCGTGCCGGTGGCGGCGTCCTTCCGCACAATGGGGTGCATGCCCCAGCCAGCTCGTCGAAGCCTGTACTCGTCGGTGCGCAGAGCCCTGCGCACCGACCCTTCGGACGCTCCGGCCACCGAGGTGCATCCCGCCGTCGACGACACGATGGTCATCCGGTCGCTGGACCTGGCGATGCGCATCGGCGAGTCGATGTTCGCCGTCGGGGCGTCCGCCCACGAGGTGACCTTGGCGATCACCCGCGTGGCCGACGCGTACGGGCTCCGGGGCGTGCACGCGGACGTCACGTACACGTCGATCGCCCTGTCCTACCAGGCCGGCGGCGAGGGCTGGCCGCACACGCTGCTCAGGGTGGTGCGCGTCGCGGCGCCCGACCACATGAAGCTGCAGCGGCTCCAGGCCCTGCTGGTCGACATCGACGAGGGCCTGGACCTCGACGAGGCGCGGACAAGGTTCCGGGCGATCCGCCGGGTGCCGTTCCGGTACCGGCAGCCCGTCGTCGTGACGGCGCGGGCGCTGCTCGCGGTCGGCGCGAGCATCCTGTCCGGTGGATCACCGGTGGTCGTGGCGCTCACCTTCGTCGCGGCGCTGGGGGCCGCCGCGACGCAGTCCGGGCTCGCCAGGCTCCGCGTGCCGTCGTTCTTCAGCCAGATCGCGGGCGCCTTCGTCACCACAGCGGTCGCGGTGGTCGTGTCCGCCCTCGCCGCCGCGGACGTCGGTCCGTTCGCCGGGGTGCAGCCCTCCATCATCGTGGCGTCCGGGATCGTCCTCATGCTCTCGGGCCTCACCGTGGTGGGCGCGGCGCAGGACGCCATCGACGGCTTCGCGCTGACGGCTGCCGGACGCATCCTCGACCTCACGCTCCAGACGCTCGGGCTGGTCGTGGGGATCCTGGCCGGGCTGGAGCTCGGCAGCATGCTCGGGTTCCGGATGGCCCTGCCGGACGGCCCGCCACCGCTGGGTCCGCTGCCCGACCAGGTCTGCGGAGCGGTGATCATCGCGGTGGCCGTGGCGCTGTTCAACGGCGCGGGCATGCGGATCATCGCCGTCAGCGGGGTGCTGGGCGCGGTCGCGGCGCTCGGTTACGCCGTCGCGCAGACGGCGGCGGGCCTGCACCCGGCGGCCGCCAGCGGCATCGCGGCGCTGCTGGCCAGCTTCGTGGGCGTCCTGATCGCCCACAACCTGCATGTCCCGTCCGTCGCGGTGACGACGGCGGCCATCGTGCCGCTCGTGCCCGGCGGCGCGGTGTTCTACGGGCTCCTCGGCATGGTTCACGCCGATCCGACGTCGACACTGGCCGCCGGGAGCGGGGCCGGCTCCCTGGTGCTCGCGGCATCGGTAGGGATCGGGCTGGCGGCGGGCGCGTCGCTCGGGATCTATCTCGGGACGCCGGTACGGGCCACGCTCGCCGGCGTCGCACGCTCGCGGGCGCGCGTCCGCCGCTGACGGGCACGCGTCCGCCGCTGACGGCGTGTCGCCGTCAGCGGCGGTCCTTCGTCAGACCCCCAGGTACAGCAGGTTGGAGCTGGTCGCCCACAACAACGCCGAACCCACTCCCACGAGCAGCACGGAGACCACGTAGAACCAGATCCGCATCTTCTGCCCGAGGATGCGCAGCAGAGCGGCCAGGCCGAGGGCGGCGATCGCGAACGCCGGCGCGGCCAGGAACGGGTCGCCCGCCTGCGGGTCCTGGGTGACCAGCAGGTACACGGCTCCCAGGAGCAGCAGGCGCGGGACCCAGCGCACGAGGGCGCCGAGCAGGCGCAGCGGCCACGGCCTCTTCTTGCGCGGCGGAGCGGCGACCTGAGCGGGAGGCCTCTGCTTCGCGGCTTGCTTGCCGGCCGGCTGCACCCTCTGCTGCGCACCGGGCCGGACGGCCTGCTGCGCACCGGGCCGGACGCCCTGCTGAACAGCCGGCCGGACCTGCTGGATACCCGGCCGGGCACCCGGCTGCATGCTCGGCGGACGCGTCGCGGGCTGCTGCCGGGCGGGCGGCTGCGTGACGGGCATCGGGCGCGTGGCGTGCGCGACCTGCTTCACCGGCGGTTGCTTCGGGGCCGGGCCGAGATGCTTGACGGGACTCTTGCGCGGCTCGAACGACTGCGGCGGCGCGGTCAGCTTGCGCACGACCTGGGTCGCCGCGGCCGGCGACGGCGCGGCCGACCCGGGCAGGACGACCGGGGGAGCGGACCCCCGCCTGCCGCCGGCGGGGGCCTGCTCGGCCTCCCGGACGGGTTCGGGGCTGCGGAACGCGCGCCAGCCGCGGAGCGTGTCCGCGTGGCCCTCGGGCGGAGACGCGCTCCGCCAGCGCATCGCCTCCCAGATCCAGTCCTTGATCTCGGCGGGGGTGCGGCCTTCGGCGACGTGCGCGCCGATCTCCGCGACGTGGTCGGCGACGACCTGCTCCGCGGCGCCGTCGAAACCGTCCGCGTGCACCTCGGTCAGGACGCTCATCAGTGCGCGGTCGTACACGAGAGCGTGCCAGGGCTCCGTGACGCGTGAGGAGGGCGTGGCGGCGTCGGACAGGGGGCGACCCGGCTGGAACAGCTTGGTGTGGCCGCGCCCGGTGAGCACGTCGGTCGCCGGGAGGGCGGCTGCCTCGGCCGCCGTCACGCCGGCGCTGAGGACCTGCGAGGTGAGCATCAGCGTCGGATCGGGTGTGGCGCTCGCGAGACGGGCGCGCACGACCCCCGCGATGTTCTCCAGCGGCGGCCGGTGGTCCGGCTGGTACCGGGTCATGGCGAGCACCAGCGACCGCACGTGCCGGTCGATGACGGGGGGTGTGGGCAGGGGGTCCGTGTCTGGGACGACGCCGGCAGGCTCCTCGTCGACGAGGTCGGTGGCCACCAGGTCGCGGCCCAGGAAGTTCAGGTCCAGCGGCAGCGTGCCCGTGCTCGCGTACAGGAGCAGCAGGCCGAGGCTGTACACGTCCGACCGCGGGTGCACCCGGCGCCCGAACAGCTCCGGCGCCATGTAGGAGACGGTTCCGGCCGGCTGGGTCGACGTCGCGGCGTCGAACACCTTGGCGATGCCCAGATCGATGAGCACCGCGCGGTCGCCGTCGACCATGATGTTCGCGGGCTTGAGGTCGCGGTGCAGGGCGCGCTGCTCCTGGAGCACGAGCAGCGCGTCGACCAGCTGCATGGCCAGGCCCAGCGCCTCGCGTCCGGACAGCGGGCCTTCCTCGCGCACCCGGTCCCGCAGCGTGGTGCCGGGTACGAGCTCCATCGCGAACCAGGGCTGCTCCGCGTCCAGGCCGGACTCCACGAAGTGCGGGAAACCCCTGCCGTCCAGGCGTTCCAGGAGGTGGGCTTCTTGTGCGAAGCGATCCCTGGCGTCGTCGTGCAGGCCGGTGAGGACCTTGAGGGCCACCTCGGAGTCGTCGTCGGCCACCGCGCGGTACACGTGCGCGAAACCGCCGTGGCCCAGGGCCTCGGCGAGCGTGAACCGGCCCATGCGCTCGCCGCTCGCGGGGATGCGTCGGACCGGGCGCACGGGGAGCGCTCCGGCGAGCGGGGTACGCCGGGCGGGCGCGAGTGGTGCGGGCTCGGGTGCGAGGACAGGGGCGAAGTCGGACGGCGGGGCGGGCACCTGAGCGTCGTCCGGAGCCGGAGCCGGAGCCGGGTCGGGTGCCGGGACCGGGTCGGGCTCCGGGACCGGGTCGGCTGCAAGGGCCGACGCCGGGTCGGGTGCCAGTGCTTCGTCGAGGACCGGGACCGGGTCGGACGGCGGGGCCGGCGAAGGCTCCGCTGCCGCGGCCTGATCGGTCGCTGGGGCCGGAGCCGGCTCGGGGTCCAGGACGGTAGTTGGTGCGGCTGCGGCTGGGAGCTCAGGATCAGGCAACGGGACCGGACCGGGGCCGACGGCCGCTGGCGCGACCTCGCCGACGCCTGGCGCTGGTGACGTCATGCGGGCAACCTACCAGCGCCTTCGCGTCGGTCCCAGAAAAGTCCCAGCCTGTCGCCGACGGATATTCCTGTCGGCGGTGGCTCGGGCGCGTTCGGCCAACCTTCAACTACCAGTTGAACCTCAACCTCAACCTGAGGTTGAACCTTGAGCCGCTCGTCCGGCGTCGTCCTCGGTGCCTCACACACCCTGCTGCCGGTACCACGCGATCTTCTCCCGCAGCCGCTCCTGCTGGCGGCGGAGCGTGTCTATCGACTCCTGCACGCGCCGGTCGTGCTCGTCGAGCAGCGCTACCCGCGCGGCCAGCGTGGCCTCGTCGAGCGACAGCTCGGCGTACTGCTTGAGGTCCGCGATCGGCATACCGGTGTCGCGCAGGCAGTGGACGAGGTCGAGCCAGCCCAGGTCGTCGTCGGTGTAGGTGCGGTGCCCGCTCGACGTGCGCGCGATGGGCCGCAGGATGCCCTCCCGCTCGTAGTACCGCAGCGTGTCGATGCTGAAGCCGGAGACCTCGGCGGCCTGCGCGGGCGAATAAGTGGTCATGTTCCGATCTTGCCCTTGACCTGGAGTGCGCTCCAGGGTTTTGGCTCGTCCCATGACCACCTCGCAGACCACCACCAGCACGTCACAGGCCACCACCGCCCAGGGCGCCCCGCCCGCCGAACGCCTCGTGCTCGGTGCCATGATGTTCGGCACCGCGGTCGACGAGGCGACGTCGTTCGCCGTCCTGGACCGGTTCGTCGATGCCGGCGGCCGGTGGATCGACACCGCCGACTGCTACGCCTTCTGGGCGAGCGAGTCCGGCTACGGCGGGCAGAGCGAGGAGCTGCTCGGCCGCTGGTTCGCGGCGCGTCCCGGCGTCCGCGACCGCATCCTGCTCGCCACGAAGTTCGGGGCCGAGCCGCGCGACGCGGCGAACTGGCCCGCCTCCCGTACCGGCCTCTCGCCGGCGGCGATCCGTGAGCAGATCACCGGCAGCCTGCGCCGCCTCGGCACCGACCACGTCGACCTCGCCTGGGGGCACATGGAGGACCGCTCGGTCCCCATCGAGGAGACCGCCGACGCCTGTGCGGCCCTCGTGTCCGACGGCGTAGCGTCCCGCATCGGCCTCTCCAACCACCCGGCGTGGCGGGTCGAGCGGGCCCGGCAGCACGCCGTCGCGCAGGGGGTCGAGCCGTTCAGCGTGCTCCAGCACGCCTACAGCTACCTCCAGCCCCGCCCAGGGACGCTCACCGGGAACCACCGGTTCGGCTGGCTGAGCGACGAGCTGGCCGACCTGGCCGCCGTCGAAGGCCTGGACGTGTGGGCCTACACGCCGCTGCTGTCCGGGGCGTACGACAACCCGGCGAAGCCGATCCCCGAGATCTTCGACCACCCGGGCAGCACGCAGCGCCTCGCGGTGCTCGACGAGGTAGCGGCCGAGGTCGGGGCGTCACGCGGTCAGGTGGTCCTCGCCTGGCTCGTGGCGCGCGGCATCCGGCCGATGCTGGGCGGCAGCAAGGTGCACCAGCTGGACGGGGCGGTAGACGGCGTGGCGCTCGAGCTCCCGCCACAGCTGCTGGAGCGTCTGAACGGTGTGGACGTCACCCCACCCTCCGCCTGACCGTTGAGTGCTGGGTATTTGCCCTGTCGGAACGTTCCGACAGGGCAAATACCCAGCACTCAACGGTCAGGCGGGGGTGAGGTCGATCGTCAGGGGCTCGAAGGGGGTGGCGGCCGGGTAGCTGCCGCCCCAGAGCTTGGCGCCCTCGTCGGTCAGCTCTACCTGCTGCCACGTGAGCCGCGTGCCGTCGTCGGACCGCTCGGGCGCTCCCGCGAGCCGGAACGCGTCCGTGCGCACGTCCGCGTCGCGGTCCCGGATGGACATGGTCCAGTCGGGGCCGCCGTCGGCGGGGGCGGTGACCTCGATGTCGGCGACCTCGCCGACGAACGAGCCGAAGTGCCCGATGAAGACCACGGACCCCGTGAACGCGAACAGGCCGGCGTCGACGGTCGGGTCCGGGCTGCGTTCCGGGTCGAGCGGGAAGTGGAACGAGGCGCCGCTGCCGCCGACGGCGTCGTCCTGCACGATGCGGCCGCCGGGCGCCCCCATCACGTACATCAGCAGGCTTGCCTTGATCTCCCAGTCCAGATGAGCCACCCGAGAACGTTACCCCTCCGGAGAGGACGGAGGGTGTGCGCGACAGAACTCGCGCACGGCGGCGTTCACCTGGTCGGGGCGCTCGAGATTGCTCAGGTGGCCCGCGTCCTCGATCACGACGAGGGTGGCGTCAGGGATCGCCTCCTCGAACTGCCTCGCGACGGCGAGCGGGGAGCGCGCGTCGAGTCGTCCCCAGATCAGCAGGGTGGGGACGGCGATGTGGGGGAGCAGGTCGGTCAGGTCGGCCTCGGCCATGATGCTCAGCTGCTGGGCAAGGGTGGCCGGGCGGACGTCGGCGGCGATGTCGGCGAGCAGAGGCACGAGCTCCGCCGGCGGATCGCCGGCGAAGAGCCCGGGAAACGTCGGGTCGAACTCCGCGCGAGGCGCGGCGAGCATCGTGCGCGCGCCGGCGACCCGCGCGCGTACCTCGTCGGCGGGCAGCGACCCCTTCCACCCGGCATAGGCGTCGATCATGATCAGGGTCGCGACGAGCTCAGGACGGCGGCGGTAGAGCTCCAGCGCCACGGTGCCGCCCCACGACACACCGGCGACGTGTGCGGGTCCGAGGCCGAGCGCCTCGAGCAGCGTCGCGAGCGCGTCCGCGTAGCCGGCCAGGCCGAACCCCTTCGGCAGGTCGGAGGATCGGCCGGCTCCCGGCTCGTCCCACGCGACGACCGTGAACTCCTCGGCCAGGCCGGCACGCTGCGGCTCCCAGACGCGACCGTCGTCGGCGGCGCCGTGCACGAGGACCAGGGGCGGACCCTGACCGGATCGCTCGTAGGCGATCCTGAGCTCGCCTGCCTCGATGAACTCCACCCTTGGACGGTACGTTCGTCCGGGCCCACGCGCAGAGGATGCCCGGACGTGCGTCGCCGCGCGTTCACGGGGGTGTCGCCCGGGGGACGGCGTGGCGCTATGCCCCGGCCACCAGGCCTGTCCAGGCTCGGACCCATGAGGACCACCCAGCAACGTCGTTTCACCACTGCCCTCGCCGTGACCCTCGCGGGCGCGGTGGCTCTGGGCGCAGCCCCGGCGTCGGCGCTGTCGCCCGAGCCGAGCGCCGAGCAGGCCACCACCGACCGTCATCCCCGTGCCTTCGACCTCCAGGCCCACCGCGGCGGCATCGCGCTCACCGTCGAGAACACGCTCCCGGCCTTCGACAACGCGCTCGCGCTCGGCGTGAGCACGCTCGAGCTCGACGTGCAGATCACGCAGGACGGGTACGCCGTCGTCACGCACGACCGCGACCCGAGCCCGGCCAAGTGCGTCGACACGCAGCCCGCCTTCCCGGGCGACCCCGAGTTCCCCTACGTGCCCAACAAGACGTACATCAAGGACCTCACGCTCGCGCAGGTCCGGACCCTGGACTGCGGTTCGCTGCGACAACCCCAGTTCCCCGGGCAGGAGCTGCACCCGGGCGAACGCATGCCGCTGCTGTCCGAGGTGCTCCGGCTGGTCAACCGCCACCGCGCCCACCAGGTCACGCTCAACATCGAGACCAAGGTCGAGGCCGGCGCTCCCGAGCAGACGGCGCCGCGCGAGCAGTTCATCCAGGTCGTCGCGCGCGACGTCCGCAAGGCGCACCTCGTGGACCAGGTCACGATCCAGAGCTTCGACTGGGGCTCGCTGATGCGGATGAGCGAGGTCGAGCCCCGGTTCCCGCTGGTCGCGCTGACCAACGGCCAGCAGTTCCTCCAGGTCGGCGCGCCGGGCGCGTCGCCGTGGCTCGGCGGCATCGACATCGACGACTTCCAGGGTTCGATCCAGGAGAAGTTCGTCGCGGCCGCCGCCTCGTTCGGGGCCGACGCCGTCTCGCCGGTGCACGGCGACCCCCAGGGCGGCACCGTGACCGACCCTGGCTACGTCCCCTTCACCACGCCCGAGCTCGTCGACGCCGCCCACGACGCCGGTATGGACGTCATCCCGTGGACCATCGACGACCGCGCCACCATCGAGTCCCTGATGGACATCGGCGTCGACGGCATCATCACCGACCGCCCCGACCTGCTGCGCACGATCATGGCGGAGCGTCACCTGAAGCTCCCCAAGCGCTACTGACCCGCGGCGGGGCGCGGAGCGCCACGCCGGACGATCGGTAGTACGTCAGGAGATCGGCAACTCGGATTGCCGATCTCCTGACCTTTTGCCGAACACGCGGGCTCGGGCGTCAGCCCGCCGCCTCGCCCCGAGCGGTCCGGTCCTCGGGTGCTGCCCGACGGCGTTCCCGGCGTCCGCGGACCAGCTCCGTCGCCAGGGCGTCGAGCGGCTGGGCGAACGTGTCCTCGAACCGGGCGAGCCAGGCGCGGGCCGCGGCGGTCCCGGCGTCGTCCACGGCGTAGAGGCGGCGCGTGCCCTCGGCGCGCACCTGGACCAGGCCCGCCTCGCGCAGCACCCGCAGGTGCTGCGAGACGGCCGGCTGCGTGATGCGCACGCGGGCCTGCAGAGCGGTGACCAGGGCTCCGGCCGGCTGCTCACCGAGGATCAGGAGCTCCAGCAGCCGACGCCGCACCGGGTCGCCGAGCGCCTCGAACACACCCGCGCGTGCGGAGTCGAGGGCGTCGCCACCCGGTGCGTCGTCGGCGGCGGCCGCGTTCCCGTCCGGGGCCGGCGCGCGACGCGCCGACGGCACTCAGGACTCCGGCGGCGTCGTGTAGAACGCCAGCGTGCGCTCCCCGGCG
The DNA here is from genome assembly GCF_042654905.1 of Promicromonospora alba. Taxonomy (NCBI): domain Bacteria; kingdom Bacillati; phylum Actinomycetota; class Actinomycetes; order Micrococcales; family Promicromonosporaceae; genus Promicromonospora; species Promicromonospora alba. The sequence goes on along the minus strand of NZ_JBHSFI010000001.1, from coordinate 475,135 downwards.
GCGCGGGCCTGGTCGGCGTCGTCTCCGGCGGCGATGGCGGCGTCGACCCAGCCCGTGTTGGCGAGCCGGGCGAACTCGATGCCCTCGGGCGAGAGCGACCACTCCTGGACCTCGGCGGGGTCCAGGCTCGCCCCGCTGGCGAGGTGCAGGCCGAGCCCCATGAGGCTGAGGTCCCAGCCGACGCCGGTCGCGCCCGGGCCGTACTGCTTCCAGAGGTCGGGGTCGACCGCGGCCTCGTGCACGAGCTCGAGGGTGGTGCCGCCGTCGGCCGGGGTGAGGTGGACGGTGAGCCAGGAGACGGTGTCGCCGAACTCCCAGGTGACCGCGAAGTTCTCGGGTGCTGCGCAACGCTCGACGGTTCCGCCGGCGTTCCCCTCGAGCTGGTAGCGGCCGCCGACGGTGAGGTCGCCGCTGACCGGGAGGAACCAGCGGGGAAGGCGGTCGGCGGACGTGAGGGCGTCCCAGAGGTCGTCGCGCTCGGCGGCGTAGGTGCGGCGGGCGACGGCGACCTTCGTCGGGACGCCGTCCCGGCTGCTGTCGCGGACCTCGCGGGTCACGAGGCCGGCTGTGGTGGCGGGGTCGATCACGGTGGGCATGGTCTCTCCTTCTATAAGTGGCTACTTATGTTATCTCACGAGCCTGCGCTGGGGGCAAGGGGCCCGTCTCGGCGTGATCCCGGGCCGGTGCGTGTTGCGGATAAAAAGTGTGCCAAGCGCAGCGGTCCACGAGTGTCGGTGAGGCGGAGTAGGTTCCGAACATGGCCCAGATCGCCGTGGTTCCCGCGACTGCCGACCGGTTCGACGACATCGCTCGCGTCATCAATCCCACCGGTCGCGAGCAGGCGTGCTGGTGCATGCACTGGCGGGTGCCGGCCAAGGAGGACGTCACGACGCGCGGCGCCCGGCTGCGTGAGCTGACCGAACGGGAGCCTGCGCCGGGCATGCTCGCGTACCTCGGGAGCTCCGGTGCGGCGGATGTCGGCACGGGGCAGCCTGGCACGGGGGAGACGCGCGGAGGCGGGGGAGACGACGTCGCGCCGCGGTCCGGGACGGAGGTGGCGGGCTGGCTCGGCTTCTCGCGCCGCTCGGACGCCAGATCGCTGCAACGGTCCCGGGTGCTGCCGGCGGGCGAGCCGGAGACCTGGGCCACCACCTGGGTCTTCATGTGTGTGACGGTGCGCGCCGGCTTCCGCCGGCAAGGAGTCGCCCAGGCGTTGCTCGAAGCCGGGGCCGACTACGCCGTCCGTCACGGGGCGACGGCGCTCGAAGCGTTCCCGGTCGAACCCGAACCCGGCCGCCGGGTGTCGGTGAGCGCCGCCTTCGTCGGTACCGTCGGCATGTTCGAGCGTGCCGGGTTCGACCGGCTGGCCCCCACCGGTGCCACGAGCGGCCGGCTGACCCGGTGGCACATGCGGCGCGAGCTCACGCGGGGGCGGGAGCTCCCGCCGGGCTGACGTACCGCACGCCTCAGCTGACTGCCGCGCACCCGGCGGGCGCTACTCCTCGACCGGCACGACCACGCACAGCTCGAACGTCTCGCGGCCGCGGCGAAGGAGGTACCGCACGCGCTCCGCCGTCTCCTCGGACGCGTTCTCGTCCTTGTAGCTCCAGCGCACGTCGACCCAGAGCAGGGCGTCGCCGACCTGCTCCACCGCGCGCACCTCCGGGACGGCGGCGACGAGCCCCTGCTCCCGGTAGGCGGCGAGCATGCCGCCGAGGGCGTCCCGCGCCGCCTCGGCATCGGGCACGACGAGGGAGCGTCCGGCCTCCACCACCACCGACGGGTAGGCGAGGCTCTCGGTCACGGTCTCCAGGTCGCCCGAGCCGAGCGCCACACCGTAGTCGACGAAGAACTTGACCAGGTCGTCCTGGTCATAGGGAGTGCTGCTCATCCCCTCACGTTAGGCCGACTCCCCGTTGAGTGCTGGGTATTTGCCCTCTCAGCGCCGCCAAGAGGGCAAATACCCAGCACTCAACGTGCCGCGTGGGTGAGGGCCGTTGTCAGGTCTTGCCAGAGGTCTTCTGCGTCCTCCAGGCCTACCGACAGGCGGACCAGGTCGGGGGAGATGCCCGCGTCCTTGCGGGCCACCTCGTCCATGATCCGGTGGGTCAGGGAGGCGGGGTGCTGGATCAGGCTGTCGACGCTGCCGAGGCTCACGGCCGGCGTGATCAGCCGGACGGCGGAGACCAGCGCCACCGGGTCCGCGGACGTCTCGAACGAGACCATCGCCCCGCCCACGCTCGGGTAGTGCACCCGCGTCACCCGGGGGTGCTGCGCCAGCCGGCGCGCGAGCTCCGCCGCGGTGGCCGACGCCGCGCGCACCCGCACCGGGAGGGTCGCCAGCCCGCGCAGGAGCTCGTAGCCCGCCATCGGGTGCAACATGGCGCCGGTCATGAACCGGACCTGCCGCAGCGACCGGGCGAACTCCTCGGAGCAGGCGATGACGCCGCCCATCACGTCGCCGTGCCCGCCCAGGTACTTGGTGGCGCTGTGCAGCACGAGGCTCGCGCCGAGCGTCAGCGGTCGCTGCAGCACCGGCGTGGCGAACGTGTTGTCCACCAGGAGCGGCGCGGTGCCGCAGGCGTCGGCCAGCGCGCGCAGGTCCACCTCGGTGAGGGTGGGGTTGGCCGGGCTCTCGACGACCACCAGCCCCGTCCTGTCGGTGATGGCCGACGCCGCCTCGTCCGGCGTCACCCACCGCACAGTGTTGCCGAGCAGGCCGGACTCGAGCAGGTGATCGGTGGTGCCGTACATAGGCCGGATGCCGACCACCTCGGGCTTGCCCGCGGCGACCTGTGCCAGCAGACAGGCCGACAGTGCCGCCATACCGCTCGCGAACGCGACGGCGGCCTCCGCACCCTCGAGCTCGGCGAGCGCGTTCTCGAAGCGGCGCACCGTCGGGTTGGCGACGCGGCCGTACACGGGCGGGCCGCCGTCGTCGTGTCCTGCGGCGAACTCGTCCAGGCGCTCGGCCTCGCCGACGACGTCGTACGACGGGTAGGTGGTGGACAGGTCGATCGGCGGGGCGTGCAGGCCCAGCGCGGCCAGGTCGTCCTTGCCGGCGTGGACGGCGCGCGTGTTCCAGGAGTGGGCGCTCCCTGCGAGCGGGGTCTCCGCGTGCGTGGTCATGGAGGACTATCGGCACTCGGGACCTCGCACACCGGTCAGGCATGCTAGAAATTCGGCCTATGGGCCAGAACGTGATCCTGGATTCGGTAGATCGTGCGCTGCTGGACGAGCTGCAGAAGGACGGTCGACTCTCGAACAAGACGCTCGCACAGCGGGTGGGCGTCGCGCCGTCGACGTGCCTGGCCCGCACGCAGCGGCTGCAGAACGCCGGGGTGATCCGCGGCTACCGCGCCGAGATCGACCCGGCCGCCGTCGGGCGCGGGCTGCAGGCCATGCTGATGGTGCGGCTCACGACCCATTCCCGGCCCCTGCTGGGGCCGTTCGTCGAGTGGATCCGGCGGCTCCCGCAGACCCGGGCCGTGCATCACGTCTCCGGGCCCGACGACTTCCTGATCCACGTCGCCTGCGCCGACACCGACGAGCTGCAACGCCTGGTCCTCGACCTCACGGCGCGCGGCGAGGTGGGCCGCGTCCAGACCGACCTGGTCTTCTCCTCCTGGACCTGCGGCCCGGTCACCCCGGCGGGCTGACGTGTCAGACGTACAGGTCACCGGAGTGACCTGTACGTCTGACACGTGCGGGGTCAGAGGGCCTGGGCGAGCAGGTCCGCGAAGAGGACGTCAGGGTCGACGTCCAGGCCCCGGGCCGTGAACCAGGCGCACACCGTGCGGCAGTCCCGCAGCAGCACGTCGCTCGCGAACGGGTTCGCCACCAGGTCCACGACCTGCGGCAGGTCGATGATGACCAGCCGCTCGCCGTCGGCCAGGATGTTGTACGGCGACAGGTCGCCGTGCGCGAAACCGAGCCTGGCCAGCACGGACATGCCGTGCGTCAGCTGCTCCCAGTAGGACTCGAGCAGGTCGTCCGACGGGCGTTCCCTGGTCAGCCGTGGTGCGGCGACCGCCTGGACGCCGCCGGCGTCGTCGGTCACCTCGGTGCCCACGAACTCCATGAGCACCTCGGTACCGTCGATCTGCACCGGATAGGGCACCGGCGCCCCAGCCGACCAGAGGCTGCGCAGGGCGACGAACTCGGCGTCGGCCCACTGGGTGGCCGAGACCGCGCGGCCCCACGCGGACTTCCGGTCCTCCATGGCGCGCTGGTCGCGGGTACGGCGCGTCCGGCGCCCCTCGGTGTACTCCGTGCCGCGATGGAACTGCCCGTGCTCCAGGCTGCGGTACCGCTTGGCCACCAGGAGGCACCGTTCGGCGCTCGTGGACGATCCGCCGTCGGAGGATCCGCCGTCCGACGGCGTGACCGCCCCGGGCGGGACGGCACGTTCGATCAGGAAGGCGTCCGCCTCCTTGCCGGTCTTGAGGATGCCGAGCTCGGTGTCGAACGCGGCGTCCCGGGTGACCAGCCAGTCGGGCAGGGGCTCGGGTCCGCGCTGTCCCTTGGCGACGGATCGCCAGGTGGACCAGCGCTGCCCGGGCCCGGGCTGGGTGGGATCTGCGTGCGCAAGTCCGGCATCGGACAGGTCCGCCCCGAGCGTGCTCGGGTGCGGGCCCTCCAGCTCCTCGCGACCGACCTGAGCGCGCCGGGCGGCGCGCAGCTCGTCAGCGGTCGGGCGGGTGCTGGGCTGGTTGTTGCTCCTGTTCGCGGCGTGGACCAGGAGGGACTTCGGTGCTTCGGGAAAACGGGACAAGTGGGTGCTCCTTGATGCTGGAGCACTACCGGATCAGTCCCGGGTGCTCCTGGTGACAGTGGCGTCTGCTGCCGCGAAGGCAGCCGCGCGAACGACGTCGTCCATGACTGCCTCCTTTACTGTCCGCACTCCCCGAGTGCCTGCTCCCGAACGCATCGAACGGGGGTCCTGTTACCTGTGTTGGCCGGTCATCAAGCCGCCTCGAAGTGCAGGCTCGGTGACCGTGCGCCGAGCATGTCACTACCCGGCGGCGGACCGCACCTTATTTATGCCGCAGCTTTTCGGGAGCTGCTCAGCTCCACGGCAGGGCGTCCTCTATCGACTGCCACACCGAGTCGCGCACGTCCTCGGTCGTGTCCTGGACCCCCTGCTCGAGGTCGTCCTGGATCTGCTCCCGCTGCTGCTCGAACGAGTCGCGCGCGTTCTGCGTGACCTGCTGGGCGTAGCCGACGACGCCCTGCACGGCGATCACGATCACCCACACCACGACGACGAGCCAGAACGGCCACGTACGACCGCCGCGGCGCGTCCGGACCGCCCGGAAGAGGTTCACGACGGCGGACGTCACGATGCCGAGCAGCGGGATCGACAACTCCGCCATGCGCGGGAGCCACACGGGGTCCAGGTTCAGCGCCGACACCGTGATGGCGCCGAGAGCCGTGAACAGCGGCAGACCGGCCGCACTGGGCATCACGTCGAAGCCGGGGACGAGTCGCACCAGCTGGTAGAGCGCGAGGGCGAGCAGCACGCGCGGGATCCAGCCGAGCAGCGCCGCCACGACGCCCAGGCCACCGCTGGAGTCGCGCTTCGCATCGCGGTCCCCGCGGTCCCGGGCATCCTGAGCGCCCCGGTCGTCGCGCCGCGGCGGAGGCCCGGCCGGCTGGGCCGGGGGCTGGGCGGGCGACTGCGGCGGGAGGTTCGGCTGGGTGCGGGCCGGGGCGGCGGGCCGCTGGGCGGGCGCCTGTGCCGGCGCGGGCGCCAGGCGGGTGTCGGACGCCGGAACCGGGCGGAACGCGGGCGCCACCTGCGTGGCCTGCTGGTTCGGCACCGGCACCGGCACCGGTACCGGCGCCGTCCGCTGGACAGGCCGGGTGGACTGCCGCCGGAGCGGGGGAGCCGCCGTCGGGCTGCCGGGGAGCGGCAGGCCGTGACGCTGCCGGTAGGCGATCCAGCCGTCGAACGTGTCCGGGTAACCCTCGGGCGTGAAGGCCGGGGCCCAGCGCATGGCGGCCCACAGGTAGTCCTTGATCTCGGCGGGTGCGCGCCCGCCGGCCCGCTGCGGCCCGACGGCGGACAGGTAGGTCGAGATGACCTCCTCCGCCGCGCCGTCGAACCCGTCTCCGTGCACCTGGTGCAGGCGGCCCATGAGCTGCTGGTCGTAGACCAGATTGGTAATGGGCTCGCCCTGCTGCACCGGGTTGCTCGCGAGCACGCTCGTCGGCGGGACGGCGGCCGAGGGGGCCCCGCTCCCCGTGAGCACCTCGGTGACGAGGCCCCGCTCGATGGTGGTGGCGCCCGCTGCGGCGAGCAGCGCGGGGTCGAGCGCCGCGCTGTCGTTGGCGAGCTGGGCCACGGTACCGATGAGGTTGTGCAGCGGCGGGCGGTCCTCCGGCTGGTGCCGCGTCATGGCCAGGACGAGCGGCAGCAGACGCCGGTCCACCGGTCCGACGTCGGCCGCCGTCAGGTCGCGGCCCACGAAGTTGAGGTCGTTGGGCAGCTGGCCCGTGGCGAGGAAGATCAGCAGCAGGCCCAGGCTGTACACGTCGGAGCGGGCGTGCGGCTTGCGCACGAACAGCTCGGGCGCCATGTACGAGATGGTGCCGGCAGCGTGCGTCGACGTGCTGGTGCCGTGACCCTTGGCGATGCCGAGGTCGATGAGCACGTACCGGTCGGGCGCGGCGATGATGTTGGCCGGCTTCACGTCCCGGTGCAGGAAGTGCTCCTCCTGGAGCACCGCGAGCGCGTCGAGGACGTCGGCGGCGACGCGCAGCACGTCCCGTGTCGGCATCGGCCCCTCGGCGGACACCCGCTGGGACAGGGTGGGGCCTGGCACGAGCTCCATGGCGAACCACGGCGTGGGCGACTGCAGGTCGGCGGTGACGAGCCGCGGGAAACCGCGCCCGGCCAGCCGCTCCAGCAGCGCGGCCTCGCCGACGAACCGGTCCAGCGCGCCGAACTCGGAGTTGGTGAGCACCTTGAGGGCAACCTCGCCGCCCTGCCCGACGGCGCGGTAGACGTGCGCGAACCCGCCGTGGCCGAGCGAGCCGACCAGCTGGAACGGGCCGAGGACCTCACCGGTGGCCGGGATCCGCTGACCGGGGGCGGGCGCGGCGCCCGGGTACCCCGCGGACCCGTTCGCCGGACCGGCGCCCGAGGGCTGCACGACCCGCGTCGCGGCGGTCGGCGGTGGCGTCGTCAGCGGCGGTGCGGTCACCGGCGGTGCGGCGGGCGACGTCAGTACCCGGGTCGGTGCCGGCGGCGGAGGGACGGCAGCGGTCTGGTCGCCACCCCGGGCCGGCTGGCCGGCGGGGCGTGCGGCCGTCGTGCGGGTGGTCTCGTCGGACAAGCAAGGACTCCTCAGCAGCGCACCGGCACAACCGGCTGGACCAGAGAAAATCTATCAGCGTCCCGCCACACCGCTCAGTAAAGAGCCCGAGCCGTGACCTCTCAGCCGTTCCCGCCGGGCACTGCGTTCTCGAGCTGGTCGGTCGCGTTCTGCTTGGCGTCGTCGACGCCCTGCTGGATCTGCTCCTCGACGGAGTTCTGGGCGTCCTCCTTGGCTTTCTCCACCGTCTCGTCGACGGAGTTCTGGACGTCCTGCTGGATGTTCTCGGTGGCCTCCTGCGCGTAGCCGACGATGCCGCCGACGGCGAAGACCACTATCCAGGCGACGACCGCGAGCCCGTAGGGCCAGATCGCGATCGACGTGCCCAGCGAGCGGATCGTGTTGAGCAGCCCGGCGAGCGCGATGGCGAGCGCCGGGATCGTCATGTTGGCGGCCTGGTCGGACCACTCCGGGTTGAGGTTGAGCAGGCCGAGCACGCCGTCGCCGATGCCGCGGAACAGCGGGAACTGCGAGACGTCCGGCATGACGTCGAACCCGGGGATCAGCCGGACGAGCTGGTAGACGCTCAGCGCGAGCAGGATCCGCGGGATCCAGGCCAGGGCGGCGCCTGCCGCGGAACCACCGGGGGAGTCGTCGCCCCGGTCCCGCTCGCGGCGCGGGACCGGCGGCGCCGGGGGCGTCTGCTGTGGTGCCTGCGGGCTGAAGGCCTGGTCGAAGGACTGCGGCTGGCCATAGCCCGGCTGCTGGCCCGCCTGGCCGTAGCCCGGCTGCTGGCCGTACGCCTGCGTCGGCTGGACCGGCTGCTGGCCGTAGCCCGCCTGGCCCTGTCCGTAGCCCGGCTCGCCCGGGAAGGTGGCTGCCTGCGGCGGCGTGGGCTGCACGGTCTCGTACGGGCGGTACGGCCGCGCGGGCGGCGGGGTAGCGGCCCGGTAGTCCCGGCCCTGGTCGGCGCCCTGTTGCGGCATGCCGGACGGCGGTATCACCTGGGTCCGGTCGCCGTACTGGTTGCCGTACCCAGAACCGGCCTGCGGAGGGCCCGACGGCGGGATGACCTGGGTCCGGTCGTCGTACCCGGCGTTGCCCTGCGGCGCTCCGGCCGGGGGCATCATCTGGGTCCGGTCGCCGTAGCCCGCTCCACCCTGGCCCGGCCAGGCCGCCTGTCCTGACTGCCCCGCGTGTCCCACCGGCCCGGTCTGTCCGCCGCGCCCCGCCTGCCCGTCCTGGACCGCGTCCACCCACTGCGTGGCGGCATACGATGACGGAGCACCAGGCTGCGTCACCGGGCGAGCGGGCGGCCGCTGGATCTGCGTGGGGTCGTCCGCCGGAGGAATACGGCGGGTGGGCTCGTCGGACACGCGAAGGCTCCTCGGTTGTGGTCCCGGTTTCGACACCTGCACTGCGGCACCCGATTGCACAGTGGCACCTGATTGCGCGAGAACTTACCAGGTGGGGTGATTGCCCCGTTGGGGTGGCCATGCGGACAAACATGTCCGACCCTTGCTTCGGGGGCGATCCACGCACTGCCGCCTGCCCAGGAACTTCGGAGGAAACGTATGAGCTCTGACACCGTGCCCCGCTGGCCCCGGATCGACGCGATAGTCCGGGAAGACGGTTCCGGTGAGGTGACGATCGACGGGACCTTCCACCCCATCACCACGGGCAGTCTGGAAGAGGCACGCGTGGAGGTGCTCCGCAAGGTGACGGAGAACGCCGCGAAGGTCGGTCGGCCCGTGCGGGCGTCGGCGACGGGGCCCGAGGGGCTGTGGAACCTGATCGTGCACCCGGACGGGACCGTGGTGCCGGAGGAGGACGAACCCACGCCGTCGGCTCCGACGCCGCAGGCGCCACCGGCCACCGCCCCGGCCGGTGAGGCACCCGGCGGGATGCCGGCTACGGCGCCCGGGGCGATGCCCGGCCCGACGACGGAGCCCGGGCCGGTGTTCGAGGACGCACCGGTGTTCGAGGACGCGCAGACAGTGGATCTGCCGCCGCGAGGCGAGCCGGCTGACGCGACCGGTGGCGCGGACCAGGACTCGTTCGGCACAACGGTCGAGGCCGACCCGGAGGACACGGTGCGCCGTCTCCCGCGGACCCCCGAGGCCTCAGACGCCGGGGGGCTCGGCCCCGCGGAACCTGGGCCCGCAGCGCCCGGCTCCACGTCGGCCTACGCGCCGAGCGGGGCGAACCTTGAGGCGGGCAGCGAGCTCCCGGTCGAGGACTGGGCGCGGGAGAACACGACGGACGACACCCGCGGCGCGGTCGCCAGCCCGCCGAGCACCGTTCAGGGCAGCATGCCGAACACCTTGCCGGGCAGCGTGCCTAGCGCGATGCCGGGCAGCGTGCCGAACACCGCGCCGGGCAGCCTGCCGGGCCGGCCGGCGAGCCCCCCGTCCGGGCCGGTCCACGCGGTGCCGGGCGCGAGGAGCAGCGGCGGTGGGCTGTCCGCGCCGCCGTCGGACCCCATGCCGGTGACCGACGGGGACACACCGCGTTCGCGGCGTGAGGCCCGCGAGTCGTTCCTCACCCACCAGCAGGACGAGGAGCCCGCGACGCGCGGGTTCCGCGGGATGCTGACCCGGATCGGGATCCGGGTCGGGCCGAGCGAGGCCGAGCGGGCGGAGCGGGCCGACGAGCGCGCCGTCAGCCAGCACTGGCCGGGGCCGCGCACGATCTCGATGGTGAACGGCAAGGGCGGGGCGGGCAAGACGCCGTCGACCGTGCTGCTCGCCGCGGTCTTCGCGCAGTTCGGCGGCGCGGGCGTCGTCACGTGGGACAACAACCAGACGCGCGGGACGCTCGGCTGGCGCACGGAGCAGGGCCCGCACGAGTCCACGCTGCTGGACCTGCTGCCGCAGACGGACCGCCTGCTCGGCCCGTCGGCGCAGGCCGCGGACCTCGCGCGGTACGTGCACCACCAGACGCGCGACCGGTTCGACGTGCTGCGGTCCAAGCCGATAGCGATGGCCAACGAGCAGCGCATCGAGCCGCAGGACGTGGACGCCATCCACTCCGTGCTCTCCAAGTACTACCGGATGATCCTCATCGACTCCGGCAACGACGAGTCCGACCCCATGTGGCAGCGGATGATCGACCTGACCGACCAGCTGGTGGTCGCCACGACCACGCGTGACGACCACGCGGAGGCCGGGGCGCTGCTGCTGGAGGCGCTGTCGATGCGCGACGGCCGGTCGGCGTACCTGGCGCAGCAGGCGGTCGTCGTCGTGAGCCAGGCCGACCAGAAGGAGCCCGCGAGCGAGCTGGAGAAGGTCGCCGACGGGTACCGGTCGCTGGCCCGTGCGGTGGTCACCATCCCGTTCGACCCGGCGATGGTCGACGGCCACCTGCGCTACGGCGCGCTGCGCCCGGAGACCCGGCGGGCCTGGCTGGCGGCCGCCGCGGCGGTAGCGGGCGGTCTCTGACCCACCTGAACCAGGACCGCGAAGTAGAGCGCCTGTCCGAGTCTCCCCGAAGACACCACGGGAGACTCGGACAGGCGCTCTACTTCGCGGTCCTGGTTCGCGGTCAGGCCGGGAAGAGGGCCACGAGGTCGTACCAGACCGCCATGGTGTTGAAGCCCATCTGGTCCAGCAGCGCCCAGACGATGCCGACGATCGCGTACAGCGACATCGGGATGAGCAGGATCCACTCCCGCACCGACCCGGCGCTGCCGAGGATCGGGATCGAGAGGTTGCCGCCGGTCCGCCACATCCAGTCGAGCTCGATGCCGCGCTTGTTGCGCATCCAGTACGGGGACCGGAACTTCAGCGGCCACAGCAGCGGCACCCCGGCGGTCGTGATCAGGTCGCCGAGGATGTGCACGATGCACCCGAGCGCCACGCTGAACGGCATCCAGTACCACTCCTCGGGCGCGAAGATCGCGATGAGGACCGCCAGCGTCACGGACATCGTCCACGGGAAGATCTTCGTGTCGCGCGTGATCTTCAGCGCCTTCAGGGCGAACGCGACGAGCAGCACGCACATGATGCCCGGGCCGATCAGGATCGCCCCGAACTCCGCGGTGCCCGTGTCGATGCTCAGGAAGCTCAGCGCCCAGGCGATCGCCGTGAACACGGCGACGCCGAGGATCGAGTGCGTGCCCTTGCGGTGCCCGCCCGACACCGCCTCGATGCCCTTGACCACCACGTTCGACACGGGCTTCAGCGAGTTCGCGATGGTGCCGGAGTGATGGTCGGCGTCGGGCAGCAGCGCCGCGCCCGCGCAGACGAGGGCTCCGGTGAACACGCTCGCGTCCGACACGGGGTACCAGCCGAAGGCGATCGGCGTCGAGGCGGTGACAGCGATCCAGGCCGCGGCTCCCGACGCGGCGTGGTGGCCTCCCATCATGGTGGTGTGCGCTCCAGTTCCCGGGTCTCCCCGGATCGACAGATGATGTTGGCAGACGGCCCGCCGGCACCCGGCCGGGCAGGCCGAAGTCCCCGGTGGCAGGGCCGAGCCAGGGCATTGAAGCAGGTGAGAGCGGTGGAGCGGGGGAGGGCGCGCCGATCCGGCGGTCAGGCGCCCGTCACGTACGCGTAGTGGTGGAAGTGCTGGTCGCGGACGAAGCCCTCGGACTCGTACAGGCCCTGTGCCGCGACGTTGTCCCACGCGGTGGCCAGGGAGACCCGGATAGCGCCGGCCTCCTTGGCGCGGCGGCACGTCTCCCGCACCAGAGCCCGCGCCGCGCCCGTCCCGCGGGCCTCCGGAGCGACGAACAGGTCGTTGAGGACCCAGGAACGGCTCAGGCTCACGGACGACCAGGTGGGATAGCTCTGGGTGAAGCCGACCACCTCCTCGGCGGCCGAGCCGTCGGGCTCCGTGCCCTCCGGCCTCAGCACGGCGATCAGGAGCACGCAGTCGCCCGCGTCGCGGCGGGCGGTCAGATAGGCGCGCGCTTCGGCGTCGGGCACCTCCTGGTCGTAGAACCTGAGGTACTGACGGAATAGGTCGACCACGGCATCGACGTCGTCGTCGGTCGCGGGGCGCACATCAACAGACACCTCGCGATCATGTCAGGCCCAAGGGGGTGGGCGCCATGACCTTCGGCGATACCGCGACTATCGCGCGGGTGATAGATACGCGCGGCGCGCGAGCCCGCACGGGCGAACAGGGTGCCCCGGCTCCGGAACACGCCGGACCCCCTGACGGTTGACAGAGGCGATGAATACCCAGCCACGCTTGTCCGTCCTTGACCTCGTGCCCGTCCGTTCGGGCCAGACCAGCGCCCAGGCCCTGTCGGCCTCGCTCGAGCTGGTGGCGCTCGCCGACCGCCTCGGCTTCGAGCGCTACTGGTTCGCGGAGCACCACAACATGGCCGCCGTCGCGGCGTCGTCGCCTCCGGTCATGATCGCCGCCGCTGCCGCGCGCACCTCCCGCATCAGGGTCGGGTCGGGCGGCGTGATGCTGCCGAACCACGCCCCGCTCGTGGTCGCCGAGCAGTTCGCGGCACTGGAGGCCATCGCGCCCGGGCGGATCGACCTCGGCATCGGCCGCGCCCCCGGCAGCGACCCCGTGGTCACGTCCCTGCTGCGTGCCACCGGTCCGACGGCGGACGTGGACCGGTTCCCGCAGCACGTCACCGACATCCTGAGCCTCATGGGGCCCGACGGCGCCCGCCTGCGCCTGGTCTCCGGCGACATCTACGACGTGCGGGCCACGCCCGCCGCCGGGAGCGTCCCGACCGTGTGGCTGCTGGGCTCCAGCGACTACTCCGCGCGGCTGGCGGCCGAGCTCGGCCTGCCCTACGTGTTCGCCAACCACTTCTCCGGCCAGGGCATGGACCAGATCCTGGCCCTGTACCGGGACGGCTACCGGCCGTCCGAGGAGCATCCGGAGCCGCGCACGTTCATCACGTCCAACGCGGTGGTCGCACCGACGTCCGACGAGGCGCACGACCGCGCACTGCCGCAGCTGCGGCAGATGGCCAAGCTGCGGTCCGGCCAGAAGCTCGGCCCGCTCGAGACCGTCGAGGACGCGGTGCGCGCCATGGCCGACGAACCGGCGGGCGGTCTGCTCGCCCAGTCCATCGAGGCGATGCGGGAGCGCTGGCTGATCGGCGACGCCGAGCACGTGGCCGCCGAGGTGCGTGGCCTGGCCGAGCGGCACGGCGTCGAGGAGGTCATGCTCGTCCCGGTCGCCGGCTCGCGGGCCGACGAGCCCCTGGACGCGACGCCCGGCCGCGCGCAGACCCTCGAGCTCCTGGCCGCCGCGCTGGCCTCCTGAGGCGCGAGAAGAGGGCCAGGTGATCGGCACTTCGCAGTTGCCGATCACCTGACCCTTTGCCTACCTCACCGTGCCCGGGCTATGCCGCTCGGGCTGCCCGGTGCCGGATGGCGCGCGCGTACTCCGCCCGCGGGACGTGTGGCGTCACGTAGAGGACCATCCCGGCCTCGGCCGGCGTGCGGTCGGCCTTGAGCGAGTTGCACTCGTAGCAGGCCGCGACGAGGTTCATCCACGTCGAGGGGCCTCCGCGCGACCGCGGCAGGATGTGGTCCACCGTCTCGGCGGGACCGCCGCAGTAGGCGCAGATACCGTCGCGCCGCTTGACACCCAGCTTGGTGCACGCGGGCGCCCCGTCCGACTTGTAGAGCCACCGCATCGTGACGTACCGGACCAGCCGCAGCACGCGCGGTAAGGGGAACGGCCCGAAGGAGCGGCCGTCGACCGCCTCCTCCACTACCGCGACCTCGCGCACGAGCATGTGGATGGCGTGCCGGACCGATACCCGGTGCAGCGGCTCGTAGCCGGCATTGAGGACTAGGACGTCGGCCACGGGCCTGCTCCTTCCGGTGAGCTTGTCGTTCTCGTTCTTCTCGTGATCGTCGGGTCGTTCTGTTGTCTCGCGCCGTCCGGTACAACTACCCCCGGGACGACAAGAGCCGCCCGGGAAAAGGCATCCCGAGGCGGCTCACGTTCGCTGGTCCGGCAGAACCGGATCAGCGGCGTATGGCGCCTCGTATGGCCTCACGGCCGTCTCGCAGGTGCGTAGCAGTGGTCGGGTAGGACGAAGCGGTGGTCGCACTGACCTTGCACAGGCTTGAGGCCTGGAGCGCGACGCTGATGCGGACCATCGTGGGTTTCGTCCTTCCGTCTCGTTCTGATCTGACCGTATGAATATGGCTCGTGTTGATGCTTGTCCTGATGTCTGACAGGTAGCAAAGGCACACGACCTGCCGCCACGGCGCGAGTCCGTGTGTGAAGAAAGGTACAACGAGGACTTGGTAGCGTCTATGGCTTTTCCGGAACTGCAACCCAAGGATGCATCAAGTCTTCGGCGTGGCGCCGCATCACGGCGTGTCGCGCCTACCAGCTCACGGGCTCGCGGATGATCGGGCACGTCATGCAGTGGCCGCCGCCGCGGCCGCGGCCCAGCTCGCCGCCGGCGATCTCGATGACCTCGACGCCCGCCTTGCGCAGGAGGTCGTTGGTGGTGGTGTTGCGGTCGTAGGTGAACACCACGCCCGGCTCGACGGCGACCGAGTTGTTGCCGCTGTCCCACTGCTGGCGCTCCGACTCGTAGACGTCGCCGCCGGTCTCGATGACCCGCAGCTCGCCCAGCCCGGAGACCTGACCCACGACGTCGAGGAACGACGAGTCGCCGGCGTCGGTGACGGACACCCCGAGCGCTCCGGAGTCCGGGCGCAGCACGAACGGGTGCACCCGGTCCACGATCCGCGGGTAGACGGTGACGGTGTCGACGTCGACGAACGTCATGACCGTGTCCAGGTGCATGGCGGCGCGCAGGCGCGGCATGCCGGCCACCACTATCTGCTCGGCCGCGCCCTGCTCGAACAGGGACGCCGCGACCTGCGTGATCGCCTGGCGTGAGGTGCGCTCGCTCATGCCCATGAGGACCGTGCCGTTGCCGATCGGCATGATGTCGCCGCCCTCGAAGGTCGCCTCGCCGTGGCTGGTCTCCGGGTCGCCCCACCACACGCGGCTGCCGACGAAGTCGGGGTGGAACGCGTAGACCGCCTTCATGAGCAGGGTCTCGTCGCGGCGGGCCTGCCAGTACAGCGGGTTGAGCGTGAGGCCGCCGTAGATCCAGCAGGTCGTGTCGCGCGTGAAGAGGGTGTTCGGCAGGGGCGGCATGAGGTACTCGCGGGCGTCCGGGCTCATGTCCGCGAGGGCGCGGAAGCCCGGCGGCAGCTCGGGCACGTCGGCGACCGCGAGGCCGCCGATGAGGTACCTGGCCAGCTCGTGCTCGGGCAGCGACTCCAGGTACTCGCGCGTCGCCTCGACCAGGCCGTTGCCCACGATCTCCGGGACGATCTTGCGGTCCAGGAGCCAGTCGCGTGCGCCAGGGACGCGCAGCGTCTCCGCGAGCAGGGCGTGCAGCTCGACGACGTCGACGTCGCGGCTGCGCAGCTCGCTCACGAAGTCGGCGTGGTCCTGCTGGGCGCGTT
This sequence comes from Promicromonospora alba, assembly GCF_042654905.1. Lineage (NCBI taxonomy): Bacteria > Bacillati > Actinomycetota > Actinomycetes > Micrococcales > Promicromonosporaceae > Promicromonospora > Promicromonospora alba. The sequence continues at coordinate 459,393 of NZ_JBHSFI010000001.1, read as the reverse complement.
CCACCCACAGGACGTCGTCGAACAGCAGGTCTGCCGAGTTGGACGGGGTGAGGCGCTGGTGTGCCAGGCCCGGCGCGCAGACCAGTACCTTGCGCAGGCGGCCGACCTCCGAGTGGACGCCGTACGCCGACGAGGGTGAGCCGGCAGGGGGCGGTGTGATGTCGATGGTGTTCATCGGGCGCTAACGGTACTCACCCCGCCGCCGTCGTGCCGAGCAGGGAGCCGACGGCGAAGGTCGCGCCCAGGGCGAGCGCCCCGCCGACGACCACGCGTGCCGTGGCCCGCACTCGTGGCGCGTCGCCGATCCACGCCGCGAGCCAGCCGGTGCCGGCGAGTGCCATCAGCACGACGGCGAACGTGATCCCGACCCGCCAGGGCTCCGGGATCAGGAGCACCGCGGCCAACGGGAGCACTGCGCCAAGGGTGAAGGCGACCCCCGAGGCGAGCGCGGCGTGCCACGGGCTGACCACCTCGTCCTCGTCGATGTTGAGCTCGGCCTCCAGGTGCGCGGAGAGGGCGTCGTGCTCGGTGAGCTCGACGGCGACCTGGCGTGCAGTGCCGGGGGAGAGGCCTTTGGCCTCGTAGAGCCCGGCCAGCTCGGCAAGCTCCTCCTCGGGCATGTCTGAGAGCTCCCGCTTCTCCTTGGCGATCAGGGCCCTCTGCGTGTCGGACTGGCTGGAGACCGAGACGTACTCGCCCAGCGCCATCGAGATCGCACCACCCACAAGGGCGGCGAGCCCCGCGGTGAGGATGGGCCCGATCTGGGCGGTTGCCGCGGCGACGCCGACGGTGACCGCGGCGACCGAGACGATCCCGTCGTTGGCACCCAGCACGCCGGCGCGCAGCCAGTTCAGTCGTCCGGCAAGACCTTCGGTATGCGGCTCGTCGGCATGTCCGGCAGCCGGACGCCGGGCATCCGGGCCGTCCGCACCGGGACGATTCCTCTTGGAAAGTTCGTCAGCCATGGTCATGCGCCCTTGTCCGGGGTGCGCTCGCCGACCGGGACCTTGGCGTCGAGCGTGTTGCCGGGCTGTGCGAGCGGGCAGGTCCACGCCGGGTCGTAGGCGCAGGACGGGTTGTAGGCGAAGTTGAGGTCGAGCACCAGCTCGCCGACGCCGGCCGTGTCACCGTCCGCGTGTCCGTCGGTGCCGCCCGCGTGTCCCAGCCAGGCGCCCTTGATGGTGTCCAGGAGGTAGCGGCCACCGCCGTACGTGCCGCCGGGGGCGCCGGCGAGCGCGTCCTTGATCGGCACGAACAGGCCGCCGCCGTAGGACGCGAGCCGCCAGACGTCGAGCGAGCCCAGGCCGGGCAGCACCACCTTGCCGAGCAGCTCGAACGGTACGACGCCGTCGGTTCCGGTGGGGACGTCGAGGCGGCGCGGGGCGCCGTCGGGCCCGGGCTCGGCGGGCACCACCGGGGCGGTCAGGCGCCAGGCCGGGTCGTACGGGGTGACGGACAGTCCGGTGAAGCCGGGCTTGTCCTCGGGCAGGATGGGCGACGCCGGGTGGGTCGCGAAGAGCTCGTCGCGCGTCACGGTCCAGTAGGCGTGGGCGGCGGCCGGGTCCTCGGCGGCGCGGACCCGGACACCCGCATACAGCGCGAAGACGCGCCGCCGCCAGTCCGCGGTCTGGAGGGCTGTGGTGACCGGGGACGTGGTGGCAGCGTGCGTCATGCGTCCGACACTACCCACGCCCACCGACATTCACCCGGGCGCTCACAGCGGCAACTCACACTGGCACACGGAGCGTGGCCGTGTAGCCCTGGTCCACCGAGCCCGACGTCTTCGCCATCTGCAGCGCGTACCCGTCGGAGAACACCATGTCGGAGTCGAGGCTCACGCCCTGCAGGTTCGCGACGCTCTGCTCGTAGCCCGCCGTCGCGTACACGGCCTCGCTGACGGCCTGGGGGAGGGCGAGCTGCGAGGTGCGCATCCGGTTCGTGGCGCTGGTGGCGTCCGCCAGCGAGGGGTAGACCTCGAAGTGGATGTGCGGCCAGCGGCCCGGGTAGCAGGCGGGGAAGATCGACGTGAAGGTGACCTTGCCGTCGGCGTCGGCCTCCTGGACCCCGCGCAGGTAGTTCTGGTCCGTGATGTCGTACATCGAGTACCTGCCCTCGCGGTCGCAGTGCCACGCGTAGACGGCGGCGCCCGCGACGGGAGTCCCGGCGTCGCCCTCGCCGGAGACGTCCACGACGGTCAGCGAGAAGGTGAGCGGGATGCCGTCCGCGGTGCCGGACGAGTCGCCGAAGCTGGTGGTGATGTCGCTGCGCACCACGCCCGTCGTCGTCAGGATGTTGGGGCCGTTGGTGCCGTCGGCGGGGTAGGGGCCGTTCGTCTCCTCGGGGATCTCGCCCGCGCCGGCCTCCGCGGTGTCGTCCGGTGCTTCGCCGCCACCGGGACCGCCGGTCGGTGCTCCGGTGGACGAGCTGTCGCTCGCGCCGGTGGTCGGGGAGCAGGCGGCGAGCGCCGCCACCAGGCCACCGGCGGTCAGCAGGCCGATGGCGTGCCGCCGGTTCAGGAGGGTGGGGAGGTCGTGGGAGAGCCCGAGGTCGTGCGGTTCGGGCTCCTCGTGCTCCCCGGGGCGGCCGGACGCGGTGCTGTGGTTGCTCATGGGCCGAACGTAGGCCCGGCCGCTGGGGTGCGCCCGGGGGAACCCTGGGAGGGCGCTGGGGGCCTGGACGCGACCGGGCCGGTCAGCGCGGGCCGGTCAGCGCGGCGCGAGCCGGATGACGGGGAGCAACCGGTCGGTGGTCTCCTCGTACTTGCGGAAGTTGTCCGCCGCGGCCTTGATCTGCGCCCAGGCCTGCTCGCGCTCGGCGCCGTGCAGCTCCTCGGCGGTGACGGCGACCTTGCGACCGGCCTGCTCGACGGTCACCTGGTCGGGGTGGGCGGCGAGGTTGAGGTACCAGGCGGGGTTGGCCGGCGCGCCGCCGGCGGACGCGACGACGTGCCAGCTGCCGTCGGGGCCCGGGAACCACGCGAGCGGCGTCTGACGCTCCTGCCCGCTCTTGCGGCCGACGGTGGTCAGGACCAGGAGGTCCATCCCCATGGTCTTGCCCTCGGCGCGCCGGGCACGGCCCATGATCAGTCGGTTCATCCAGCGGAACGAGCGGCCGGGCTGCTTGGCGCCGCGGGTGCCAGTGGGGTGCGTGAAGCTCATGGTGGGTGCCTTCCCGGCAGACGACTGTCGTGGCCACAGATGATTCGCACCACCGACTATAGGGGCGTGGACCAGGCACGGTGGGCGGCGACGCTTAGGATCTTCGGGTGCTGCGACTCTCCGATGTCACCTACCTCGTCCTCGACCACGACGAGGCGATCACGTTCTTCGTCGACGCCCTCGGGTTCGCCGTCCGGGAGGACGAGACGAACGAGTCCGGCCGACGCCGCGTCGTCGTCGGCCCGGAGGACGGGGGAACCGGGTTCGTGCTGGCCGTGACCGCCGACGTCGGCGCTGCGGGCGCCGTCGGGCGGCAGGCCGGCGGGAAGGTCGCGTTCTTCCTGGAGACCGACGACTTCGCCGCGCAGCACGCGCGGATGACGGCGGCCGGCGTGCGGTTCCGCGAGGAGCCCCGCCACGAGGTCTACGGGACGGTGGCGGTGTTCGAGGACCTGTACGGCATGCCGTGGGACCTGATCCAGCCGCCTGCGCAGGGCTGACGAGCTCCCCGCGCAGGCGGAAGGGTCGTGCAGGGACAAGAGTCAGTCGCAGTGCTCGAACGGGCTGGTGTAGCTCGCGCTACCTACCGAGCCGCCCCACTTGACGCAGGTACCGGGTGCGGACCGCTTGACCGGGCCCGCGTAGTACGAGTAGCTGCCGGAGTCGGTGGTGCGCGACGAGCCCTGGGGCTCCAGGAAGGCCGATACCGCGCTCGGCGTGCCGAGGTTCGTCGACTTCAGGGTGACCACGCAGTTGGCGCCGGTGCCGGAGTTGTACAGCAGGTAGGTCCGGCCGACGGTGCCGAGCGCCGCCTGGTCGATCACCGAGAAGCCGCTGCCGCAGACCTCGGTGGGGGTGTACGGGTTGGTCGAGCCACCGCACGCGTTGGTGCTCGTGACCGCCTTCTTCTGGCCGACGGAGACGGTCACGCCCTCCACGGTCGGGGAGGTGTCGACGACGCCGGTCGAGCCGCGCTGTTCGTAGTGCAGGTGCGGCGCCTCCGAGCCGCCGGTGGACCCGACCGTCCCGATGACCGTGCCCTGGCTGACCGACAGGGTCTGGCCCGGAGCCCGCACCATGGTGGCGAGGTGCGCGTAACGGGTGCGGGTGCCGTCGCCGTGCACGATCTGCACCCACTTGCCGTAGCTGGTGCTGCCCTCGTCGTCGAAGGTGGCGGTGCCTGCGGCCGTCGCACGGACGGTCTCGCCGTTGATGGCGTCGCCGTCGTAGCTCTGCCAGTCGATGGAGCCGTTGGGGTTGTGGCCGCCGCTCCAGTTGTTGGCGTAGAAGGTCTTGCCGCAGCTGAACGGTGACTTGTGCGAGGTCGCCAGGACGCCGGCGTCCGGCGCGGCAGTGTCCGCCGGTGCCGCCGCTGCCGTGGGTGCGGCGACGAGCGTGAACGCGGCCAGGGCGGCGAGCGCCCAGCGCCTGGTCCGTCTGAGGGAGGTGGTTCTGCGGAACGGGGAGGTGACTGACATGGTGCTCTCCATCCAGGTGGTCCGACTCTTGGTCTGACGCTGGAAGGCTGGCACGTCCCGTATGCGCTGCCCATGGGTAGGGCTGCCCTGGACGGCGCTGGTCCGGGTCTGCTGTGGCAGGCGGTCATCAGGCGGCGGTGACTCGCCCGGCCCCGCCGTCGACGGTGACGGTGTCGCCGTCGCGCAGCGTGGTCATGGCACCGGGGACCGCGAGCACCGCGGGGATGCCGTACTCGCGGGCCACTATCGCCGCGTGCGAGAGCACGCCGCCGGTCTCGGTGACGACGGCGGCGACGACGCCGAACAGAGCGGTCCAGGCCGGTTCGGTGAACCGGCACACGAGGACGTCGCCGGGCAGGACCCGCCCGAAGTCGTCAGGGCTGTGCACCACGCGTGCCGGGCCGGACGCGCGTCCCGGACTACCCGGCGTCCCCGTGATGCTCGTGGCGGCGGAACTGTCCGACATGTCTTCCTCCCTGGGCGTACCTACCTGCGTTGACACCGGCCACCAGGAGGATGCACGGTGAAAAATATGACGCACAACCCGGTGCTCGGCCGATCCTCTCAGCCCGAGCTGCTCGTCCTCCACTCGGTCCGGATCCAGGGCATGGCCGACGACGACGCCGTCGCCGTGCGGTTCGGCCTCGACGAGGCGGACACCCGCGAGACCTTGCTCGACGACGAGGCCTACGGCTGGATCAGGAAGGCGGCGTTCGGCGCCACCGCGGGCTGGTCCATGACCGACCGCGGCCGGGCCGAGGACGACCGCCGGCTGGCCGAGGAGCTGTCCGAGACGGGCGGACGGCCCGTCGTCGAGCAGGTGCACGAGGCGTTCCGGCCGCTGAACGCGCGTCTGCTGCAGGCGTGCACCGACTGGCAGCTGCGCCCGGAGGACGGCGACCGGCTCAGCGTGAACACCCACACCGACCCGGACTGGGACGCGGCAGTGCTCGCCGAGCTCGAGGCGCTGGACGACGAGCTGGCCCCGCTGGTGGGCGAGCTCACCTCGCGGCTCGCGCGGTTCGAGGGATACGACGAGCGCTTCTCCGCGGCGCTCGCGCACGCGCGGTCCGGGCGTGGCGAATGGGTGGCCGGGACCGGCGTCGAGTCGTGCCACGTCGTGTGGATGGAGCTGCACGAGGACCTGATCTCGACCCTCGGGATCCAGCGGGGCGCGTGACGGCACTGCTCGTGATCGCAGGGTGCACGCAGTAGGTTCGTGCCCATGGCGACCAGACATCTCTACCTGGCCAGGCACGGTGAGGCGGACGCGTTCGGAGAGCTCACCGACGTGGGGCACCGGCAGACGGGCCTCCTGGGCGAGCGGCTCGCCCGGTTGCCGGTGGTCGCCGTCTGGCACTCGCCGTTGCCGCGTGCGGCGGCGAGCGCACGGGTGATCGGCGAGCACCTGCCGGACGTCCCTGTCGTGGAGGCCGCGGAGCTTGTCGACCACGTGCCGTACATCCCCGCCGCCACCGATATGCCGCCCGCCTGGGCCGGTTTCTTCGACGGGTTCGACGACGCCGAGCGCGCCTCGGGGGAGCGGCTCGCCGCGGCGCTGGTCGACCGGTTCGCGAAGCCTGCCGAGACCGAGACGCACGAGGTCCTGGTGACCCACGCGTTCCAGGTGGCCTGGCTGCTGCGGCACGCGCTGGACGCGCCGCCCGCCCGGTGGCTCGGACTGAACAGCGGCAACACCGCGCTGACGGCCATCGAGTACCGGGACGGGCTGCCGCCGACGGTCGTGCTGTTCAACGACATGGGGCACCTGCCGCAGGACCTGCGCTGGACGGGCTTCCCGCCGTCGGCCCTGCCCTGAAGGCCTGGCGCCCTTGCTGGCCCGTCAGTCGATGAGGCCCGCCCAGCGGCGGGACAGGTCCACCAGCGGCACTCGGTTCAGCGTGTCGATCTCCTCGGGCGTGTGCCAGGCGACGTCGTCGGTGGAGCCGTCCTCCTCGACGCGCAGCTCGCCGCCGGTAATGTGTGCGCGGTACACGATCCGGAGCGCCTGCACCGGGCGTTCCGAGGGTCGCCCGCGTTCCGCGGCGGGGATCACGAAGCTGTCGACGCCGAGCAGGCCGTCCAGCTCGACGTGGTAGCCGGTCTCCTCGAGGACCTCCCGCACGGCGGCGTCGGCGGGGTCCTCACCGGGGTCGAGCCCGCCGCCGGGCATGGTCCAGCCGCTGTGCCCGTACTCGCTCCAGTGGGGCAGGAGCATGCGTCCCTGGTCGTCGGTGATGACGGCATAGGCGGCGACCCGCAGGTCGATCGAGGCATCGATGCTGGTGAACATGGGCTCATCCTGCCGCCCGCCGCCCGTTGAGTGCTGGGTATTTGTCCTCCGAAACCGTTTCAGCACGGCAAATACCCAGCACTCAACGAAGGGGAGGGGTGGGCGGGTCATACCCAGGTATGAGCTGGAGGTTCGGAGGGTGGGGTGACGACTCCTCGTGGTCGGCACGGGAGGGTCAGGGGTATGAGAATCTCCGCGGAAATCAGCACCGGAACGCACATCGACAGCATGGCGGGGCGGGCGAGCGAGGCTCCCGACGTCTTTCCCGGCCGGTGGGTCGGCGGTGTGGCCCTGGTGGCCGGACCGCTGCTCCTGCTCGCCGGAGCCCTGCTGCGGCTGCCGTTCGACTTCTTCTTCCCGGCACAGCTCGCGGCCTTCGAACAGCACCCGGGTGTCGTGGCCACCTCCTACGCACTGTTCGCGGCGGGAAACCTGGTGCTCCTGCCCGCCGTGCTGCTCCTGGCCGGACGGGTAGCCGCCCGCAGCCCCGGCTGGGGCCTGTGGGGCGGGCTGCTCGTCCTCGCCGGGACCGTCGCCCGCGTGTTCCACTCCGGGATGGACCACATGGCCTTCCGGTTCGCCGACGCCTTAGGCGCGCGGGCCACCGAGGCGGCGGTCTCCGCGACGTACGGCTCGTTCCAGATCTTCTCGGTGCTGAACGTCGCGATCCTGGTGGGATGGATCGTGCTCGCGATCGGTGCCTGGCGCACCCGGGTGCTCGGCCTCGCGGCGGCCGTCGCGCTGGCCCTGACCTCCGCGCTGCCGCTCGGCCTGCTGAAGGGGACGACGGTGCTCTCCCTCGTCGCGCTCGGCGGGCTGGCCTTCGCGCTCGTCCCGATGGGCGTGCGCGAGCTGCTGCGGCGCCCGCGCCCGCGTCCGGCCGTCGTGCTGCGCTGGACGGCCCTGGCGGTGCTCGTGCTCGCGGCGATGTTCGCGCTCGGCCAGGCCGGCTGAGCGTCCCGTGAGTATCCCGTGGGCATCGGCGGCCACCAGTAGATACGGTCACGCCATGAACGACGCGCCGGGCAGGCCGCTCTGGGCCGCCGACCTCCTGGCAGCCCTCGCTCTGACCGCCGCCTATGTCACCACGGCCGGGCTGCCCGGGGCCGACGGACAGCCCACCTACGACGGTCCCGCGTGGTTCGCCTGGCTCGTCGCGGCCGGCGTCGGGATGCCCGTCGCAGTGCGCCGGCGGCTGCCGGTCACGGTCCTCGGCACCGTCGTCGTCGCCCTGACCGCCGCCACGCTCCTCGACATCACGCGCGAGCCCTATGTCGCCGCCGGGCTGGCGGCCTACCTGGTGGGACTGGCCGCGCCCACCCGCCGCTCGGTCGCGGCGCTCACGGTCACCCTGCCCGTGGCGGTCGGCGGGGTGTACGTGGGCGAGGCGGTGCACACGCCGTCGGGGCCGCCGGAGGACGCCGTCGGCGTGGCCACCCTGGTGCTGCTGGTCGTCGGCGGCTCGTGGGCGGCCGGCCGGATCGTTCGCGGCAGGCGCGCGGCCGCGGAGCGGGAGGTACGCCGCCAGGCGGAGCGGGCGCTGGACGAGCAGCGCCTGCAGATCGCCCGCGACCTGCACGACATCGTGTCGCACAACCTCAGCCTGATCGCGGTCCGTGCGGGGGTCGCCGCCCACGTCGCCGACGCCGACCCGCAGGAGGCGCGCGCCGCGCTGCACGCCATCGAGGAGACCAGCCGGGCCGCGCTGACGGAGATGCGCCGCACGCTCGGCGTCCTGCGCACGGGCGACGCACCGCTCGGCCCGGCGCCGGGCATCGGCGACCTCGACCGGCTGGCGGACGACGCGCGGCGAGCCGGGGTCGACGTGGACCTGGCGGTGCACGGAGCGGGCGTGCTCACCGAGGGGGACCAGCTCACCGTCTACCGGGTGGTGCAGGAGGGCCTGACCAACGCCGTCCGCCACGCGGGTCCCACGACCTGCCGGGTCTCCGTGGTCGTCGACGGCGACGAGCTCCGGGTCGAGGTCGTCGACGACGGGCGGGCGGCCGACGGCCCAGGGCCGGAGCCGACGCGGACGTCGCCGTCGCCGTCGGGCGGGCACGGCCTGAACGGGATCCGGGAGCGAGCACGCCTGTACGGGGGCAGCGTCGAGGCGGGACCGCAGCCCGACGGCGGGTTCGCGGTCCGTGCCCGGCTCCCGCTGGGACGGGAGGGACGCGCATGACGCCGGATCCTGTCCGCGTCCTCGTGGCCGACGACCAGGCGATGCTCCGCGGGAGCTTCCGCCTGCTGATCGAGCACACCCCGGGGATGACGACGGTCGGTGAGGCGTCGGACGGCGCCGAGGCGGTCGCGCTCGCCCGGCTCGAGCTGCCCGACGTCGTCCTCATGGACATCCGCATGCCCGGCGTCGACGGGATCGAGGCCACGCGCGAGATCTGCTCCACCGCGGAGCTGGCCGGCGTCCGCGTGCTCATCCTCACGACCTTCGACCTCGACGAGTACGTCTACGCGGCGCTGCGCGCGGGCGCCGCGGGGTTCCTGCTCAAGGACACGCCGCCGGCGGACGTGCTGCACGCGATCCGGGTGGTCGCGGCGGGGGAGGCGCTTTTGGCGCCGTCGGTCACGCGCCGGCTGATCGCCGAGTTCACGAGCCGCCCCGAGCCGGGCAGGCCACCCGCGCGAACGCTCGACGGCGTCACCGACCGCGAGCTCGAGGTGCTCCGCCTGATCGCCCAGGGCCTGTCCAACGACGAGCTGGCGGACCATCTCCGGCTCAGCCCCGCCACCGTCAAGACGCATATCGGCCGGCTGCTGGCCAAGCTGCACGCGCGGGACCGCGCGCAGCTCGTGATCGTCGCCTACAACACCGGGCTGGTCGGCCGGCGGGAGGGCTGACGGCGCGGGAGTGTGCCTGGGCTCGGTCAGGCGTCCGCGGCGACCGGGCGTTCCCGGGGCCGGAGGACTGCGGTGGTGGGCCGGTCCGGGGCGGCGGCCTCGACGAGCTGGTCGATGGTGTCCTCCAGGGTGTCGAGGACGTCCGGCAGAGCGGCGGCGACGTCGGCGGGGTCGACATCGGGGCGACTGTACGTCGAGTCGAGCAGGCGTTCGGCAGCGTCCAGGAGCGGTTCCATCCGCTCGGACGAGGTGAAGCCGAGGGTGACAGAGGACCTGCTGGGCACGGTGCTGCAGCGCAACCCAGGCAACCCGGCTCGGGCGCTGCGCGAGTGGGAGATGCGGCTGCGCCCGTTCATCGCGGACCACCAGAAGAGCGGGCGCAGGGACCTCGTGATGTTCGTCCCGCAGACCCGCCGCGACAAGGCGAGGCGGACGATGAGCCAGACGCTCCTGGGCAACGGCACCACCAAGCGACTGATGCAACGCGCCCTGGCGGGCCAGTTCAAGGAGAAGTCGATAGACGTGGCAGCCGCCTGACCCCCTTCGTTGAGTGCTGGGTATTTGCCCTTCGAAACCGATTCACCAGGACAAATATCCAGCACTCAACGGTCCGGGAGGGTGGGTCAGTCGATCTTCTCGCCGTTCACGGCCTTCGCGGCCAGGCGTTCCTCCTCGCTGACCTCCCACACCTCGTGCGCCGCGCGCAGCGCCAGCAGGATGATCGCGCAGCCCAGGACCAGGTCGGGCCACCCGGAGCCGGTCCAGACGGTGACCAGGCCCATCGTGATTACCGCGACGTTGACCAGCACGTCGTTCCGGGCGGAGAGGAACGCGGCGCGGCCGAGCGCGCCGCCGCCGTGGTGGACCCGAGCCAGCAGCCAGGCGCTGGTCCCGTTGACGGCTATCGCCCCGAGGGATGCCAGCACGAGCGGGACGACGTCGGGCGCCGTCGGACCGGCGAACCGCTGCGCCGCCTCCCACGCCGCCACCGCGGCCGGGACCAGGATGATCAGCGCCATGGCCTTGCCCATCGCCGCCCGTCGCGCCAGCGGCCAGCTCAGCGCGACGAGGATGAGCACGTTGATCGCCGTGTCCTCGAGGAAGTCGACGCTGTCGGCCAGCAGCGAGACCGACCCGGCGGCGAGCGCCACGGAGAACTCGACGAAGAAGTAGGCGAGGTTGATGGCCGCGACGACGGCCACGGTCCGGCGCAGCCGCGCGGCGTGCGGATCGGCGGCGGGGCGGGCGTCCTGGCTCGGGTTCACGGTCACCCATTGTCCGGCCCGAAACGGCGAGCGCCCTACCCAGGGGTTCGGCCCGGAACTCACGTGAGTCCGGGCCGGATCCCTGGGTAGGGCGCTGTGGCTCAGTCCGCCGAGCGGATCATCGCGCGGACGCCCACCGCGAGGCCCAGCGCGGCCGTCGCGAGCGCGGCCACCCAGCCCCAGGCGACCGTCGAGGACAGGAGGTCGCCGGCGAAGGCGGCCCGGCCCGAGTCGACGACGTAGCGCAGCGGGTTGAGAGCCGAGGCCGCCCGCATCCATGCCGGGCCGTTCTCCAGGGGCAGCAGCATCCCCGACAGCATCATGACCGGGAACAGGAACGTCTGCTGCACCACCCAGAACATCCACTCCTGCTTGCGCACGGCGAGCGCCAGCGCGTACGACAGCGAGCCGACGCCGATGCCGAGCACCGCGAGCTGCAGCAGCGTGAGCACCGTCCCGATCGGGTCGGGGCGCAGGCCGAACGGCAGCATGACCAGCACCACGATCGCCGACTGGACGACGATCGGCACCATCTCCTTCAGGGCCCGCCCCACGAGCTGCGCCGGGCGGGACAGCGGGGTGACGAGCATGCGTTCGTGCACGCCGGACGAGAGGTCGAGCTGCAGGTTGGAGCCCGTCACCGACGTGCCGAACAGCGTGGTCATCGCCAGCACGGCGGGCACGAACCACAGCCAGACGTCGCCGCCGAGCGCGTCGCCGGCCGAGCCGGCCAGGAGCGGGCCGAACAGCCCGAGGAAGACCAGTGGCTGCACGAGGCCGAAGACCAGCGAGAACGGGTCGCGCACCACGGGCTGGAGCTCGCGGACCAGGACGATCCGGGTGTCGCGCAGGAAGCTGCGGCGGGGGAGCGGCCGGGCCGCGGCGGTGCCGGGGGTCAGGGTCGCGGCGCTCATGCCAGGACCTCCTTCTTGTCGGTGCTGTCGATGTTCGATCGTCCGCTGGTCGGGCCTGTCGAGACCGGGGTTTCGACAGGCTCGACCCGCGGGGTCTCGCCGGGCGAGCCGGGCTCGCCCGGCGAGCTCTCCCGGAGGCTGCGCCCGGTGAGGTTCAGGAAGACGTCGTCGAGCGTGGGCCGCGTGACGTCCACGCGGCTGACCGTGACGCCCGCGGCGTCCGCCGCGCGGAGCAGCTCGGGGGTGGCGCCGGGTCCGTCGGCGGTGCGGATCTCGACGGTCCTCGCCCCGCCCGCGGCGCCGGCCTCGACCCGTACCGAACGGGTGCCGGGCGCCCGCTCCGCGATGGCGGCCAGGGCCGTCGCGTGCTTGGCTGCCACGCCGAGGGTGACGAGGTCGCCCGCGAGCTCGGCCTTCAGCGCGTCGGCGGTGGCGTCAGCGATGACCTGCCCGTGGTCCACCACGATGACCCGCTCGGCGAACGTGTCCGCCTCGTCGAGGTAGTGCGTGGTGAGCACGATGGTCATCGGCTCGGCCGCCGCGGTCCGCATCCGGAGGATGTGCTCCCACAGGTTCGCGCGGTTGTGCGGGTCCAGGCCGGTCGACGGCTCGTCGAGGAACAGCAGCGACGGCTGGTGGACCAGGCCGACGGCGACGTCGAGGCGGCGCTTCTGCCCACCCGACAGGCTCTCGATCTTGCGGTCCGCCTGCTCGGTCAGGTCCAGGGCCTCGACGAGCTCCGCGGCGCGGCTCCGGGCCGTCCGGCGGTCCAGGCCGTAGATCTCGCCCTGGGTGACCAGCTCGTCGCGGACGAGCTGGGACGCCCCGCCGGCGCCGCCCTGGCCCACATAACCGATCGCGGCGCGGACCCGGTCGGGCCGGGTGGCGACGTCGTACCCGGCGACCTGTGCGGTGCCCGACGTCGGCGGGATGAGCGTCGTCAGCATGCGCAGCGTGGTGGTCTTGCCCGCGCCGTTGGGGCCGAGCACGGCCACCAGCTCGCCGGGCTCGACGTCGAGCGAGATGCCGCGCACGGCGTGCACTGTGCGAGTACGGCTCACCACGAAGTCCTTGGTGAGCGCTTGGGTGCGGATCACGATGTCTCCTTCTTGCTCTCTGGCGTGCGGTCTGGTTCGTCCTGGCTACGTGTCCCACTCTCGCCGTAGTAGCGGTCAGGTTCTGGCCTCTACCCCGTGCGATGCTGAACTCATGCTCGAGACCTCCGGACGCCTCCTCGCTCTCCTGTCGCTGCTCCAGGCCCGTCGGGACTGGCCGGGCGCGCTCCTGGCCGACCGGCTGAACGTGAGCCCGCGGACCGTGCGGCGCGACGTCGACCGCCTGCGCGAGCTGGGCTACCCCGTCAACGCCACCAAGGGGCCCGACGGCGGCTACCGCCTCGACGCGGGCGCCGAGCTCCCGCCGCTGCTCTTCGACGACGAGCAGGCGGTCGCCGTCGCCGTCGCGCTCCGCACGGGAACCATCCCCGGGGCGGAGGAGGGGGCCCTGCGGGCCCTGGCCACCATCCGGCAGGTGATGCCCGCGCGGCTCCGGGCCCGGCTCGACGCGCTGGAGGTGACCACCGTGCGGCGTCGGCGGGCTGGAGCGGCCGGCGCCGCCGAGCCGGTGGTCGACCCCGACCTGCTCCTCTCCCTCGGCTCGGCGTGCCAGGCCCGCGAGGTGGTGCGCTTCGACTACGAGGGCGGCACGATGGCCGCGATCGGGGAGGGCGCAGGTGCCTTCCGGCCGCCGCGCCGGGTCGAGCCGCACCACCTCGTGACGTCGGACGGCCGCTGGTACCTCGTTGCGTTCGACCTCGACCGCGACGACTGGCGGATGTTCCGGGTGGACCGGATGCGGCTCCGCACCGGGACGGGGCCGCGGTTCACGTTCCGGGAGGTGCCCGGCGGCTCCGTCGCGGACTTCGTCAGCTCCCGGATCAGCGGGTCGCCGTCACCGATCCACGGCGAGGCGGTGCTCCATGCGCGGGCCACCGACGTCGCCCCGTGGGTGGGCGGCCAGGGCCTGTGCGAGCCGCTGCCGGACGTCGACGGCGTGCCCCGCTGCCGCGTGGGGCTGGGTTCGTGGTCGTGGGGCGGTCTGGCCGCTCGGTTCGGCGCCTTCGACGTGCCCTTCGAGGTGGAGGGTCCGCCCGAGCTCGTGGCGGCGACCCGCGAGCTGGCCGGCCGGTACCGGGCGGCGCTGCCGGACGACGTCCCCAGCCAGTAGGTTGTGCGCGTTCACTGAAACAGACACAACAGACACAGCAGACAAGAGAGCGTGCGCATGACGAATCTGTCCGACTTCAGCGACGACGAGCTGGGCCAGATCCTGGACGCCCCCGGAGCGGTGCTGAAGGGTGCCACCCTGGCGGACGGCCGGCCCGGAGCGATCCGGTTCATCCGGGAGACCGCGACCGGCGCCAAGGTGTTCCGGGAGGCGCAGCAGCACGAGAACGACTTCATCCAGTCGGTGGCGCTCGCGCTGCGGGACAGGATCAAGGACGAGGAGGAGGCCGCCGAGGCGTCCCCGGCCGCCAAGGTGGGCACGCCGGAGGGTGTCGCCGTGCCGGAGGACCCGCGTCCGGACCCGGAGCGCGACACTGCCAAGGCCGTCGAGCTGACCGCGGCCTCGATAGCGGTGCTGCGGGAGCGCGCGGACCAGGAGGACCTCGCCGCGTACGGCGACTGGCTGCTCCGGATCGCCACGGAGGTCGTCAAGGCCACCAAGTCCAAGGAGGGCGGCTTCTTCAGCAAGCGCCTCGCGGTCAGCGAGGGGGAGCAGGACTACCTCGACCGGCTGACGGCGGCGATCGGCCGCTGACTCGACCCAGCATGGCGCCCGGCCGGCTCAGGCCGGGCGCTCCCGGGCGTACTCGAGCTCGGGCCGCCCACGTGCCCCGTACCGGGGCGCCCGGGACGCGACCCCGGCGTCCGCGAGGAACTCCAGGTAGCGGCGTGCGGTGATGCGCGCGAGGTGGAGCTCGTCCGCGACCTCGCTCGCCGACAGCGCGCCGGGCCGCCGGGCCAGCAGGTCGGACACCGAGTCCAGGGTGTCCTGGGACAGCCCCTTCGGCAGCCCCGCGGCGTTGGAGGTCCGCAGCGCCGCGAACGCCGTGTCCACCTCGCGCTGGCTGAGGGTCGAGACCGGCGAGCGCATCTGCTCGAAGTACTTGCGGTACGCGCCGAGCTTCTCGGCGAACAGCCCGAACACGAACGGCTTGATCAGGTACTGCACGACGCCGATGGCGACGGCTTCGCGCACCGTCTCGAGCTCGCGGGCCGCCGTCACCGCGATGACGTCCACGACCAGGCCTTCAGCGCGCAGCTGCCGGCACAGGACCAGGCCGTGCAGGTCGGGCAGGTTCATGTCGAGCAGGAGCAGGTGCACCTCCTCGCCCGCGGCCTGGGCGTCGCGCAGCGCCCGGACGGTCTCGCTCGCGGTGTGCACCACGCCGGCCAGCTCGAAGCCCTCGACCCGGCGCACGTACTCGCCGTGCGCCTCCGCCGTGCGGTGGTCGTCCTCCACGACCAGTACCCGGATCATGGCCTGACCACCTGTGCCCCGGCGCTGCCGGCCGGCCGCGCGCCCGCCATACCGGCCGCCCGTACCCGCGGCGCGACGGCGGCCGGGCGGGGCAGCGTGACCGTGAAGACCGCCCCGGCGCTCGTGCCGGCGCTCGTCCCCGTGCCCTGCGAGACCTCGATGTCGCCGCCGAGGCTCTCCACCACCTGGCGCACGAGCGCCAGCCCGTAGCCCCGCCCGCCCGCCGTCGCGTCCTTGGTGCTCCAGCCGTGCTCGAAGATGCGGTCGCGGTCCGTGTCGGCGATGCCGGTCCCGCTGTCGGAGACCTGGAAGACCAGCGAGCCGTCGTCGCCGTTGGCGAGGTACACCTCGACCCACGCCTCTGCGGCCGGCTCCGTCGTGTCCTCCAGGGCGCGTGCCGCGGCGGCGTCGATCGCGTTGTCGATCAGGTTGCCCAGGATCGTGACGACGTCGACCGGCTCCAGCCAGTGCGTGCCCGGCGCGAGGTGCGTCTCGAAGTGCATCTCCACCGCCCGTTCGCGCGCCTGCGCCGCCTTGCCCAGCACGAGCGCGGCGATGACGGGCTCCTCGATCGCCTGCACCACGCGGTCCGTGAGCCGCTGGCCGAGGTCGCGCTCGCTCGCGACGAAGCGCAGCGCCTCGTCGCTGCGGCCCAGCTCGATGAGGGTGGCGATGGTGTGCAGGCGGTTGCTGAAGTCGTGGGTCTGGGCGCGCAGCGCGTCCGAGATGGTGCGCACCGACGACAGCTCGCCGGTGATCCGCTGCAGCTCCGTGCGGTCGCGCAGGGAGATGACCTCGCCGACGTTCCGGCCCGACGCCGCCGCGGTGTCGCGGCCCACCAGCAGCACCCGGTCGCCCACCCGGACCGGCCCCTCCGGCGTGCTGCCGCAGAGCACGTCGCGGACGGCGGGGGACAGCCGGGGATCGGCGACGGCGAACGGGGCGGCGAGGTCGGGCACGCCGAGCAGCCGCAGCGCCTCGTCGTTGGCGAGCACCACCGTGCCGTCCTCGACGAGCAGCATGCCCTCCTCGACCGAGTGCAGCACCGCCTCGTGCGCGGTGAAGAGATGTGCGAGCTCGTCCGGGCCCTTGCTCTCCGTGATCCGGTCCAGGCGCCGCGCGAGCAGGGCCGCGGCGACGGCGCCCGCGCCGAACGCCAGGAGCGTCCCGATGCCGACGATCACCAGGCGCCGGACGATGCTGTCCCACAGCCGGTCGAGCGTCACCCCGGCCGACACCATGCCGACGACCTCGCCGTCGTCCGTCACGACCGGGACGACCGCCCGGATCGACGGGCCGAGCGTGCCGGCGTAGACCTCCGTGAACGTCTCGCCACGCAGGGCCGGAGCGGTGCTGCCCACGAACGCGCGGCCGATCTGCCACTCGTTGCGGTGCGTGTAGCGGGTCCGGTCGGTGTCCATGACGGTGAGGTAGGCGATCCCCGTCGCGTCCATCACCCGTTCGGCGTACGGCTGCAGCACGCCCGACGCCTCGGCCACCGAGCCCGCCCGGTCGGTGGCGGCGTCCGCGTGCGCCCGGGCCACCGTGTCGATCACCAGCGACTCGGCGGCCACCGTGGCCGCGACGTCGATGCTCTCCTTCGCCGCGTGCGTCTGCGCGGTGGACCGGGCGTCGAGCACCAGGAGCCCGAAGACGACTATCGCGCCGACGAACAGCAGCGTCGTGTGCACGGCGAGGAACCACCTCGCGATACTCGCACCCCGTCGCTGCGCCACGGACCCATTGTGGCCCCCGGGCGCCCCCGAGCCCGACCAGGTGAGAACACTATGTACGCAATGGCGGGATTCACCGTTCCTCCCAGCACTCTTACAGCTGACCACACAGCGTTGTGAGAGGAAAAGACCAATGGCGGAAACGTTGCCCGCCGGCACCGGGAAGACCCCGCGCCGCCGGCTCGACAAGAGTCACTACCTGTACATCGCGGTGATCGTCGCCGTCGTCGCCGGCGTCATCGTGGGCCTCGCGTCCCCCGACACCGGAGTGGCGCTGAAGCCGCTCGGCACCGGGTTCGTCGACCTGATCAAGATGATGATCTCGCCGGTGATCTTCTGCACCATCGTGCTGGGCATCGGATCCATCGCGAAGGCCGCGACGGTCGGCCGCGTCGGTGGCCTCGCGCTCCTCTACTTCCTCGTCATGTCGACCTTCGCGCTCTTCATCGGCCTGGTCGTCGGCAATCTCCTGCACCCGGGCGAGGGCCTGTCCATCGCCGGCACCACCTACGAGGCGGAGGGTGAGGCGTCGTCCCTCACCGACTTCGTGCTCGGGATCATCCCCACCACGCTCGTCTCGCCGCTCAGCGGCGAGTCCGTGCTGCAGACCCTGTTCGTGGCGCTGCTCGTCGGGTTCGCCATCCAGCAGCTCGGCGCTCGCGGCAAGCCCGCCCTCGACGCGATCCGGCTGATCCAGGGGATCGTCTTCCGGGTCCTGACGATGATCCTGTGGGTCGCACCGGTCGGCGCGTTCGGCGCCATCGCGGCGGTCGTCGGCGAGACCGGCTGGGGCGCCGTCGTCCAGCTCGGCACGCTGATGCTCGGGTTCTACGTGACGTGCATCCTGTTCATCGTCATCGTGCTCGGCACCGTGCTGCGGCTCGTCTCCGGCGTGAACATCTTCCTGCTCATGAAGTACCTGGCGCGCGAGTACCTGCTGATCGTCAGCACCTCCTCGTCCGAGGCGGCCCTGCCGCGCCTGATCTCCAAGATGGAGCACCTCGGTGTCTCCAAGCCGGTGGTCGGCATCACGGTGCCGACCGGGTACTCGTTCAACCTGGACGGCACCGCGATCTACCTGACGATGGCGTCGCTGTTCATCGCCTCCGCCATGGGGACGCCGCTGTCCGTGCCCGAGCAGGTCGGCATGCTCGTCTTCATGATCATCGCGTCCAAGGGCGCCGCGGGCGTCACCGGCGCGGGCCTCGCGACCCTCGCCGGCGGCCTGCAGACCTACCGCCCCGACCTGGTCGACGGCGTCGGGATCATCGTCGGCATCGACCGCTTCATGTCCGAGGCCCGTGCCCTGACCAACTTCACCGGCAACGCGGTCGCGACGGTGGTCATCGGCACCTGGACCAAGGAGATCGACCGCGAGCGCGTGACCCAGGTGCTCGCGGGCGACCTCCCGTTCGACGAGAGCGCGATGGACGACCCGCACGGCGCCCCGGCCGACGAAGAGACTCCCGCCGGCAGTGCCGACGGGCGGGCCAACGGCTCCCGGGAGAAGGTGGTCGAGCCGGCCGCGGTCTGAGACCGCGGATCTGACCGACGGCGGTCCGGGCACTCTGGGGGTGCCTGGACCGCCGTCAGCTTTCGGACTGACGGCGGCGGCGGGGAGCAGCAGACTGGGCGCATGCCTCGGAACCTGCGACGGCCGGCGCTCCTGCTCGCCTCGGCCGCACTCGTCCTGACCGCCTGTACGCCCAGCAGCGCCGAACCCGCGCCGAGCCCGACGCCCCCGGCGTCCGCCGGACCAGCCACCTCCGGTCCGATGACGCGCGAGAAGGCGACCACTCCGCCGTCCCCGGCGCCCGACGTCGCCGCGGAGATCGGGCGCCTCGAGAAGAAGTACGACGCGGTGGTGGGCCTCTATGCGGTGGACACCGGCTCCGGGGTGGAGGTGACGCACCGCGCGGACGACCGGTTCGCGTACGCCTCGACGTTCAAGGCGCTGGCTGCGGCCGCGGTCCTCGACCGCAGCACCCCGGAAGAGCTCGACGAGGTCGTCACCTACGAGGCCGGCGACCTCCAGGCGCACTCGCCGGTCGCCGAGCGGCACCTCTCCGATGGCATGACGATGCACCAGATCATCGACGCCGCCGTACAGGAGAGCGACAACACGGCGGGCAACCTGCTCCTCGACGCGCTGGGGGGTCCGCCGGGCCTCGCCGACGCGCTGCGCGCGATCGGCGACGAGACCACCATGCCGTCGCGCTACGAGCCCGAGCTCAACGACGTCGCTCCCGGGGACGAGCGCGACACCAGCACGGCCCGGGCGCTCGCCCACGACCTGCGCGCCTACGGCCTGGGCGACGTGCTCGACGACGACGCCAGGGCGACCCTCGTCGAGGCGCTGCGCGGCAGCGTCACCGGCCCCGAGACCATCCGCGCCGGTGTGCCGGACGGCTGGGTGGTCGGCAACAAGACCGGCACCTCGGGGCGCGGCGGCCGCAACGACATCGGCCTGCTCTGGCCGCCCGACGGCGACCCGGTGGTCCTGGCGGTCATGACCCAGACCGAGGACCCCGAGGCGGAGCCCGACGATGCCCTCCTGGCGGAGGTGACGACGGTGGCCGTCGAGGCCCTCAGGGGCTGAGCCCTCGGGGTCATGTGTGGCCTGCGCCACACCCTGGACACAGATATGGACGAGCCGTACACATCTGTGGTTATATGAACGCACAGTCCACATCGGAACCTCAGGAGGATGCCATGAGCACCACCAGCACCACTCGGGTCGCCCTCGTCACCGGTGGCTCCGGCGGCATCGGCCGCGCCGTCGTCGAGCGGCTCGCCGCGGACGGCTTCGCCGTCGCCGTCCACTACGCGGGCAACCAGGCCAGGGCCGAGGAGGTCGTCGCGGGGATCGCCGCCTCGGGCGGGCAGGCCATCGCTGTCGGCGGCGACGTCGCGGACGAGGAGGCCATGGCCGCCGCGTTCGACGCGACGGAGGCGGCGTTCGGCGGGATCGACGTGGTGGTCAACACCGCCGGGATCATGGTCCTCGGCCCGGTCGCGAGCTTCGACCTGGCCGACCTCGACCGGATGCACCGCACCAACATCCGCGGCTCGTTCGTCGTCGCTCAGCAGGCGGCCCGCCGGGTCCGGCCGGGCGGCGCGATCATCGGCTTCTCCACGAGCCAGACCCGACTGCAGCACCCCACGTACGCGCCCTACGCGGCGTCCAAGGCTGCCGTCGAGGCCCTGACCCTGGTGCTCGCGCGCGAGCTGCGGGGCAAGGACATCACCGTCAACGCCGTCGCCCCCGGGCCGACCGCCACGCCGCTGTTCCTCGACGGCAAGGACGAGGAGACCATCGGCCGGCTCGCGGGCCTCGCGCCCCTGGAGCGGCTCGGCACCCCGGACGACGTCGCCGAGACCGTCGCGTTCCTGGCCGGTCCCGCCCGCTGGGTCAACGGGCAGACCGTCTACGTCAACGGCGGCATCGCCTGACCCCCACCCACTTCGCAATCCCTCTCACGACCCAGAAGGAGCTGTCATGAGCAACGTCATCGTGATCACCGGAGCCTCCTCGGGCTTCGGCGCCCTCACCGCCCGGGCGCTCGCGGACGCGGGCGACACCGTCTACGCGGGCATGCGCCAGACCGAGGGCCGCAACGCGCCGCAGGTCGACGCCGCGCGGGCCTACGCCGCCGAGCGCGGGGTGGACCTGCGCGCCATCGAGCTCGACGTGAACTCACAGACCTCCATCGACGCCGCCGTGGCGCAGGTCCAGGCCGAGCACGGCCGCATCGACGTCCTGGTCCACAACGCGGGGCACATGGTCGTCGGGCCGGCCGAGGCGTTCACGCCCGAGCAGCTCGCGGAGCTGTACGACATCAACGTGCTCTCGACCCAGCGCGTGAACCGGGCGGTCCTGCCCGGTATGCGCGCCCGCGGGCAGGGTCTCGTGGTCTGGGTGTCGAGCTCCAGCGTCAAGGGCGGCACCCCGCCCTACCTCGCCCCGTACTTCGCCGCGAAGGCGGGCATGGACTCCCTCGCGGTGTCGTACGCCGCCGAGCTGTCCCGCTGGGGCGTCGAGACGTCGATAGTGGTGCCCGGCTCGTTCACCAGCGGCACCAACCACTTCGCGCACGCCGGCCATCCGGCCGACGCAGACGTCGAGGCCGCGTACGAGACACGGTACGCAGGCCTGATGGACCAGGTGGCCGAGAAGCTCGCGGCGCTGGCGCCCGAGGGCGCTGACGCCTCGCTGGTCTCCGACGAGATCGCTCGGATCGTCGCGCTACCTGTCGGTCAGCGGCCGTACCGGGTGCACATCGACCCGGCGAACGACGGCTCGGAGGCGGTCTCCGACCTCGCCGACCGCACCCGCCGTGACTTCCTCGGCCGCGTCGGTCTGGACGACCTGCTCACGGTCGGCGCCGGGCCGGCCCGCGAGCGCCGGTAGTGGTCGCCAGACCTAGACTTGCGGGCGCTGACCGGGACCCGGCTGACCAGCACCAGGGAGGAGCACACGTGGAGAACGAGGCGACGGCGTCCGCCGTCGAGGAGCCTGGTGCACGCAGCCGGCGGCGGGGGCGACGGCCGGCCGACGAGGTGCGGGGCGACGTGCTGCGCACCGTGGGGGAGCTGCTGCTCGGCGAGGGCATCGCCGACCTGACGTTCGAGCGGGTCGCGCGGCTGTCCGGCGTCAGCAAGACCACGCTGTACAAGTGGTGGCCCTCCAGGGGGGCGCTGGCGCTCGACGGGTACTTCCACGCGGTCCAGGAGACGCTCGCCTTCCCGGACACGGGCGACATCCGCGCCGACCTCCTGGACCAGCTCCATGCGTTCGTCCACCTCATGACCGGCACGCCGGGGGGCCGGATCCTCGCGGAGCTGATCGGCGAGTCCCAGACGGACAAGGACCTCGCGACTGCGTACCGGACCCTGTACTCCTCCGGGCGGCGCGCGCTGGCGGGGGAGCGGCTGACGCGGGCCCAGGAGCAGGGCCAGCTGCGGGACGACGTGGACGTGCAGGTGGTCGTCGACCAGCTCTGGGGCGCCGTCTACCACCGCCTCCTGATCCCGGACGAGCCGATCACGGACAGCTTTGTCGAGGCACTGGTCGGCAACCTGCTGGGCGGGATCGCCACGAGGTAGCGGTCCCGCCCGGCGGGTCACCGCCGTCCGGACAGCAGCCCGACCAGGGACGTGGCCAGCACGCGGTCGACCGGCTCGGGCACGGCGGACACCCCCGCCGGCCCGGCCTCCCCGGCCGCGATCGCGGCGAGGCTGCGGGCCTGGAGCGCGAAGCCGAGGTCCATCGCCTGGATCGGGTTGCCCGACGCCGCGGTGAGGTTGAGCATGTGCGTGTCGTGCAGGAGCACGATCTCGCGCCCGTCCCGCAGGCGGTACCGGACGCGGGCGTCCCGGTCCTGGCCGGCGGCGGAGAGCCGGGTCGTCTCGGCCGTCGCGGCGGCCAGCGCCGCTCGGTCGATCTCCCGGCCCTCGTGGCCGACGCCGGCCAGCATCGCGCCGTCGCGCAGGTGCTCGAGCTGCGCGGCGCCGATCACGTCGCGGGCACCGGTCGCGAGGAACACGAGGTCGCAGGCCGCGAGCAGGTCCGGCAGGTCCGCAACCTCGTGGCCCCGCAGGAGGGCGTCGAGCGCGCGGAACGGGTCGAGCTCGGCGACCGTGACCCGGGCGCCGAGAGCGCGAAGCGTGTCCGCGACACCCTTGCCGCACGGCCCGTAGCCGACGACGCCGGCGCGGGCGCCGGGCACCATGAGGTTGGTGGCGTTCATGAAGCCCTGCACGATGCTCTGGCCCACGCCGAACTCGTTCTCGACCAGCAGCTTGAGCCTGCTGTCGTTGATGACGACCACCGGGAAGTCCGGCGGTGAGGGGAGCTGCCGCAGCCGGAGTCCGCCCGTCGTCGTCTCCTCCGTGGCCCCGAGGAACCGGGGCGAGCGCGGCGCGCCCTGCGTCAGGCGGGTGATGAGGTCGCCGCCGTTGTCGAGGATCAGGTCGGGCTCGGCCGCGAGGATCTGCTCGAGGTGCCGGGAGCGCTGGGCCGGGGTGTCGTCCCGGCCGCCCAGGACGGTGGCACCGAGGTCCCGGAGCGCCTCGACGGTGTCCGGCACGGTGGTGCCGATGTTGCCCGTGATCGTGACGCGGGCGCCCGCGGCGAGCAGCCGCCGGCACAGCACGGCGGTCTTGGGCTCCACGTGGATGGAGACGCCCAGACGGAGGCCGTCGAACAGGTGCCCGACGTCGGCGAAGCTCGCGTCGAGCAGCGGCATGTGCCGCGCGGCCCAGTCGATCGCCGGGTGGCCGGTCGGGGGCAGGGCAGATGGCAGGACAGAGGACAGGTCGGAAGAGCGCATGGTGGTTCCCTGGTGGTCGTGACGGACGGGCGGCGGTGCGCCGGCACGACGGCGTGCGGGCGCGGGCGTTCCGTCACTCAGGGATGCAGCTCGCGGCGGTCCTCGTCCGCGCCGTACAGCGGGGCACGACGACGCGAGCGCGTCGCCTCCATGCTGTAGCTCTCGGCTGCGGTCCAGAACACCCCACGAATCTAGCAGCGTTGAGTGCTGGGTATTTGTGGGTCTCGGGCCCGAAAGCGCACACATACCCAGCACTCAACGGGGTAGTCAGCGGACGAGGCAGGGGCGTTTCGGGTCGAACTCCCATCCGGGCACCAGGTATTGCATCGCCAGCGCGTCGTCGCGGGCGCCCAGGCCGTGCTTGAGATACAGCTCGCGCGCGGCGGCCAGGCGGTCGCGGTCCAGCTCGACGCCGAGGCCTGGCGTCGTCGGCACCGCGATGGCGCCGTCGCGGATCTGGGGCGGCGCCGTCGTCAGGCCCTGCCCGTCCTGCCAGATCCAGTGGGTGTCCAGCGCGGTGATCGCGCCGGGCGCGGCCGCGCCGACGTGCGTGAACATGGCCAGCGAGACGTCGAAGTGGTTGTTGGAGTGCGACCCCCAGGTGAGCCCGAACTCGTGGCAGAGCTGCGCCACGCGGACGGAGCCGGCCATGGTCCAGAAGTGCGGGTCGGCCAGCGGGATGTCGACGGCGCCCGCACGCACCGCGTGCGCCATCTCGCGCCAGTCCGTGGCGATCATGTTGGTCGCGGTCGGCAGGCCGGTCGCCCGGCGGAACTCCGCCATGACCTCCCGGCCGGAGAACCGGCCCTCCGCGCCGCACGGGTCCTCGGCATAGGCGACGACGCCGCGCATGCGTCTGCCCAGCCGGATCGCGTCCGCCAGCGGCCAGCCGCCGTTCGGGTCGAGCGTGATCCGGGCGTCGGGGAACCGCTCCTTGAGCGCCACGACGGCGTCGACCTCCAGGTCGCCCGCCTGCACGCCGCCCTTGAGCTTGAAGTCCGTGAAGCCGTACCGCGCGGCGGCGGCCTCCGCCAGCCGCACGACGGCGTCGGGCGTCAGGGCCTGCTCGCGGCGCAGCCGGCCCCACGCGTCGGACTCGTCGTCCCCGCGCAGGTACGGCAGGTCGGTCGCGTCCGGGTCGCCCACGTAGAAGAGGTAGCCGAGCATCGGCACGCTCTCGCGCTGGACGCCGTCGCCCAGCAGCTCGGCAACCGGCACGCCGAGGTCCTGGCCGTGCAGGTCCAGCAGCGCGGACTCCAGGGCCGTGACGGCGTGCACGGTGGTGCGCAGGTCGAACGTCTGCAGGCCGCGCCCGCTCGCGTCGCGGTCGGCGAACGCGCCGGAGACGGCGCGCAGCAGGCTCCGGTACCGGGCCACCGGCTGGCCGACGACGAGCCGCCCCGCCTCCTCGATCGTGGCCCGGATCTTCTCCCCGCCGGGCACCTCGCCCAGCCCGGTGCGGCCGTCGGAGTCGGTGACGATCGCGATGTTCCGCGTGAAGAACGGGGCGTGCGCGCCGGACAGGTTGAGCAGCATCGAGTCGTGGCCCGCGACGGGCACCACCTCGACGGCGGCGATCGTGGGGTGGGCGCTCACCGGGCGGCCCCGGTTTCGGTGGCGCCCAGCACCACGTCGAGCACGCCGTCGACCCGCCGCGTCAGGTGCCACGGGTTGTCCGGCTGGACCGGCTCGGGCAGCAGGTACTCCGGCAGGTTCTGATACGCCACCGGCCGCAGGAACCGCTCGATGGCGAGCGTCCCCACGGACGTGCTGCGGGAGTCCGACGTCGCGGGGAACGGCCCGCCGTGCACCATCGCGTGCCCCACCTCGACGCCGGTCGGCCAGCCGTTCGCGAGGATGCGGCCCGCCTTGCGCTCCAGGACGGGCAGGAGCGCCGTCGCGGTCTCCCGGTCGTCCTCGGTCAGGTGCAGCGTGACGGTGAGCTGGCCCTCCAGCCGCTCGACGGCGGCCAGCAGCTCGGCGGCGTCGGCGTACCGGACCACCAGCGAGGCGGCGCCGAAGATCTCGGCCTGCAGCACGGGGTTGCTGAGCAGGGTCGGGACGGCGCTCGCGAAGACGGCGGGCGCGGGGGCGTTGCGCGTGCTGCCCGGTGAGCCCGCCCCGACCAGGCGCACGCCCTCCTGGGCGGCAAGCGCATCCACGCCCTGCTGCCAGGCCTCGGCGATGCCGGCCGTCAGCATGGTCTGGCCGGCGGCCGCAGCAGCGGCGCGCCCCGCGGCTTCGACGAACGCGTCGCCGCGCTCGCCGTCCGGTACGAAGACGAGCCCGGGCGCCGTGCAGAGCTGGCCCGACGAGCCCGTTACCGACGTGAGGTACGCCGCGGCGAGGGAGTCGACGTCGCCGGCCAGGGCGCCGTCGAGCAGGATCGTCGGGTTGATCGAGCTCATCTCGGCGTACACGGGGATCGGCACGGGGCGGGCCGCCGCCGCGGCGACCAGCGCCAGGCCGCCGCCGCGGGAGCCGGTGAAGCCGACGGCCTGGATCGCGGGATCCGTCACGAGGGCCTTGCCCACGGCGTTGCCAGGCCCGTAGACCAGGGAGAAGATGCCGGGGTGCAGGCCGCACTCGGCGACGGCGTCGGTCACCGCGCGGCCGACGAGCTCCGCCGTGCCGGGGTGCGCGTTGTGCGCCTTGACGACCACCGGGCAGCCCGCGGCGAGCGCCGAGGCGGTGTCGCCGCCCGCGGTCGAGAACGCGAGCGGGAAGTTGCTCGCGCCGAATACGGCGACGGGCCCGAGCGGCACCTTGCGCTGCCGGATGTCGGCGCGGGGCAGGGGAGTGCGGTCGGGCAGGGCGGGGTCGATCCGCACGCCGCGGTGGTCGCCCTGCCGCACGACCTGCGCGAACAGGCGCAGCTGGCCGGTGGTCCGGGCGACCTCCCCGGTCAGGCGGGCCGCGGGGAGGCCGGTCTCCTGCATGGCTCGCGCGACGACGTCGGGCCCGATGGCGTCGATGTTGTCCGCGATCTGCTCCAGGAACCGGGCGTGCGGTTCCGGGGCGAGCGTGGAGAAGGAGGCGAAGGCCTCCTGCGCGGCGGCGGTCGCCCGGGCGACCTGGGCGTCGTCGAGCAGCGAGTAGGCGGGCTCGAGGGCCTGCGCCGTCGCCGGGTCCTGGCCGGCGAAGGTGCCCGCGGAGCCCGCCAGGGGCGCGCCGGCGACTATCGAGTGTCCGGTGAGCTCGGTGGTGGTCATCGTTTCTCTCCCGTGCTGTTTCAGCGGACGCCGGCGTCGTCGATCAGGGTGCCCAGGTCCTTCAGGTCCCGGTCGGTCAGGTCCTGCAGGGGCGGGCGGACGCTGCCCATGTCCCGGCCGACCGCCTTGAGCCCACCCTTGACTATGGATACGCCATACCCCTTGGCGCGGTCGCGGATGTCGAGATAGGGCAGGACGAACCGGCGCAGCTTCTCGGTCACTGCCGCGTGGTCCTGGGCCCGCACGTCCCGGTAGAACGCCAGGGCGAACTCGGGCACGAAGTTGTACATGGCCGACGAGTAGGTGCTCATGCCGAGCTGGAGCAGCGGCAGCGCGAAGGTCTCCGCGGTGGGCAGCCCGCCGAGGTAGAAGAGCCGGTCACCGTTCGTGGCGTAGACGCGGGTGAGCTGCTCGATGTCGCCGATGGCGTCCTTGAACCCGATGAAGTTCGAGTGCCGCTCGGCCAGCCGCGCCACGGTTTGCGCGGAGTACACGGCGTTGCCGCGGTTGTAGACGATGACGCCGAGGCTCGTCGAGCCGCACACCGCGGAGGCGTGCTCCAGGAGCCCGTCCTGGTCGCACTCGGTCAGGTACGGGGGCAGCAGCAGGAGCCCTTCCGCGCCGGCGGCCTCGGCGGCCCGCGCGTTCTGGATCGCCTGGGCGGTGTTGCCGCCCGCGCTGCCGAGCACGGGGGTGCGTCCGGCCGCGGTCTCGACGGCGAGCCGCACCACGCGGGCCGTCTCCTCCGGCGTCAGGCTGAAGCCCTCGCCCGTGCCGCCGGCGGCGAACAGGCCGCCGATCTCGAAGCTCGACTGCCAGTCGATGTGCTCGCGGTACCGCTCCTCGTCGATCTGCCCGTCCCCCGTGAACGGGGTGACGGGAAACGAGAGCAGCCCGTCCTTGAGGGCGACGGCGAGCTCCTGGGGTGCGTACGTGGCCAAGGGGGCCCCTCCTGTGACAGACGTCGGCGATGGCGTGCTGGTCGCCAACCTAAGAATCCCGAACGATGCCTGTCCAAGCCCCATCGTGCATCGGCTGATACCCCAACAACATCACTCACGCGGCCCCGTGCGTTGAGTGCTGGCTATTTGTGAGGTCGAAACGGTTCGAACCCGCAAATACCCAGCACTCAACGAGGGGGTTAGTCGTGGGGTGGGTGGAGGAAGGTCAGGAAGCTGTGTAGGGCAGGGTTTTTTGAGGTTCGGTTCCAGATGGCGTGGAGCTCGACCACGCCGTGGGGGACGTCGCCGAGCTCGACGAACGTCACGCCCGGCAGGCCCAGGAGCCGGGCCGACTCCGGGACGAACGCGACGCCGCGGCCCGCGGCGACCAGCGAGCACATGGTCAGGATCTGGCTGACGACGTGCACGACGTTCGCGTGCTCGACGTCGATGTAGCGCACCACCATGTCGTAGAAGTAGCGGGCCTTGGTGGGGTGGTGCCCGATCAGCGCCTGGTCGCGCAGGTCGCCGACGACGACGGGCCGGTCCAGCCGGGCGAACGGGTGCCCGTGCGGCACGGCCAGCACGAGGTCCTCCGAGAGGAGCAGGCGCGAGTCGAAGCTCTTCTGGTCGAACGGCGGCCGGCCGAGGGCGAGGTCCAGCTCGCCGCGCCGGATCGCCTCGATCTGCTCGATCGTGACGAGCTCCTGGAGATCCAGGTCGACGTCGGGCATGAACTCGGCGATCTCCTGGACGAGCGTGCCCAGCAGGCTGAACCCGGACGCGGCGGTGAACCCGAGGCGCAGCACGCCGGCCCGGCCCGCGGCGATCTTCCGGGCGAGCGCGGGGGCTGCGTCGGCGGCGGTGAGGAGGCGACGGGCCTCCTCCAGGAACACGGCGCCCGCCGTCGTCAGCTCGACGTGCCGGTTGTCCCGCTCCAGGAGCGGCACCCCCACCGCGCGTTCGAGCTTCTGGATCTGGCGGCTCAGCGGGGGCTGGGTCATGTTCAGCCGCTCCGCGGCGCGGCCGAAGTGGAGCTCCTCCGCGACGGCCTGGAAGCAGCGGACCTGATCGAGGGTGTACACGATGGCCTTTCCGGGCTCGATGCATTCCGAGAATCAAGCAATGCAGTAAGAGGCTTAGACAGGCATCGTAAGGGCTTCCTATGCTCAACGACCTACCGGGATATGGCTTCTCGAGCCGATCCGGGTACCCGATCTTTGTGTCCCCATCTCAATGAGGAGAGAGCTGCGATGACAACTCCTGCCCACAGGACCCCGCGCACCCGCAGGGTCGTCCTCGGTGCCGGCGCGGCGTTCGCCGCCCTGACCCTCGCCGCATGCGGCGGGAACGTGGCCGGCGGGTCCGACGCCGAGGGCGCCGACTTCCCGACCGGACCCGTGACCCTCACCGTGGGCCAGGACGCCGGCGGTTCCACCGACCTGATCGCCCGCGCCGTGGCCGAGGGCATGGCCGAGGACCTCGGCGTCTCCGTGCCCGTGGTCAACCGCTCGGGCGCCAACGGTGCGCTCGCGACCGAGGAGGTCGCCGCCAAGCCCGCCGACGGCCACGAGCTGATCCTGCTCAACGCCTCCCTCATCACGATCACCCCGCTCGCGGTGTCCGAGGACGAGGCCGTGAGCCTGGACGACCTCGAGGTCCTCAAGGGCCTGTCGCAGGACGACTACGTGCTGCTCGCCAGCGCAGAGTCCGGCTTCGAGACCTTCGACGACCTCAAGGAGGCCTCCGGCGACGTCACCTACGGCACCACCGGCGTGGGCACCGGCTCGCAGCTCGCGCAGGCGGTCCTGTTCGCGCAGGCCGACGTCGAGGGCACCGCGGTCCCGTTCGACTCCGGCTCGCCCGCGCTGACCGCCGTCGTCGGCGACCAGGTGCAGGTGGCCACCGTGCAGCTCGGTGAGGCCAAGTCGCAGATCGACGCCGGGAACGTCGTCCCGCTGCTGGCCTTCTCGGCCGAGCGCAACCAGTTCCTCCCGGACGTGCCGACCGCCGTCGAGGAGGGCTACGACGTGCCCGTCTCGCAGTACCGCGCCGTTGCCGCCCCGAAGGGCCTGCCCGCGGACGTCAAGGCCCGGCTCGTGGAGTCGATCGACGCCGCCATCGCTACCGGCACGTACCAGGAGTTCAACGAGAACAACCTGCTCACGCCGCACGAGATCTCCGGCGAAGAGGTCACCACGGAGTGGACGGAGCTCGCTGAGAAGTACAAGGCGCTCACCGAGGAGTACGACATCAGCCTCGCGGAAGGCTGACGGTCGTGGAGAGCCCAGCAGTGGGTACCACCGAGCTGGTCGAGCCCGTGGACGACGTCGCGCCGCCCGCCGCCGGCCCGGTCGCCAACCTGGCCGCCTGCCTGGTGACCGCCGGCGTCGGCGTGGCGGGCGCCGTGGCGGCGGTGGCTCTGGGCCTCGGCACGCCGTCGCGGCCCGGGGCCGGGCTCTGGCCGCTCGCGGTCAGCGTCGCCGTCGTCGTGCTGTCCCTCGCCCAGGTCGTCGTCGGACGGCGGGGCGGGGACGGCGAGAAGTTCTCCCGGTACTCGTGGCTCTCGCTGGCAGGCCTCGCGACACTCCTGGGGCTCGTGGCCCTGCTGCCGGTGATCGGCTTCGAGATCCCGGCGCTGCTGCTGAGCCTCGTCTGGATGAAGCTCCTCGGCGGCGAGTCGTGGCGGTCCGCCGTCCTGTACTCGGTGCTCGTCGTCGGCGCGCTCTACGCGGTCTTCGTCGGGGCGCTCGGCACGAACGTCCCGCACCTCTTCTGATCTGACTGCCCACAAGGGAATCACGTGGAATCGCTGCAGAACGTCCTGGCCGGCTTCGCCGTCGTGCTGGAACCGACGAATCTCCTGTACTGCCTCATCGGGGTGGTGATCGGCATGCTCATCGGTGTGCTGCCGGGCCTCGGCCCGGCGGCCACCATCGCCATCCTGCTCCCGCTGACCTACGGCGTGGAGCCGGTCACCGCGATCATCATGCTCGCCGGGATCTTCTACGGCGCCCAGTACGGGGGCACCATCACCTCGGTGCTGCTGCGCCTGCCGGGCGAGGCCAGCTCGGTGGTCACCGTGCTGGACGGGCATGCGCTTGCCAGGCAGGGCCGGGCGGGCACGGCGCTCGGCGTCGCCGCCATCGGCTCGTTCGTGGGCGGCACGGTCGCCATCATCGGGCTGACGTTCCTCGCGCCGGTCGTGGCGGGGTTCGCCCTCGACTTCGGGCCGCCCGAGTACACGGCGCTCGCGCTGCTGGGCATCCTGCTGGTCTCGACGATCGCGTCCGGCGCCAAGCTCAAGGCGCTCATCGCCGCGGCGATCGGGCTGCTGCTCGCCACCATCGGCCGCGACGCCTTCACCGGCGCGGAACGGTTCACGTTCGACAGCCTCAGCATGGCCGACGGCATCGACTTCGTGCCCGTCGCCATGGGCCTGTTCGGCCTCGGTGAGATCCTCTACAACCTGGAGGAGCGGCACCGCGCCGTGCACGCGCCCGGCAAGATCGCGAACGTCTGGCCGTCGCGGAAGGATCTGCGGGAGTCCTCGGGTGCCGTGACCCGCGGGTCCGTGCTCGGCTTCTTCCTCGGCATCCTGCCCGGCGGCGGCGCGACCATCGCCTCCATGGCGGCCTACGCCGCCGAGAAGAAGCGCGCCAAGGACCCCAGCCGGTTCGGCAAGGGCGCCATCGAGGGCGTCGCGGGCCCGGAGACGGCGAACAATGCCGCCGCCACCAGCTCGTTCATCCCGCTGCTCACCCTCGGCATCCCCGCCAACGCCACCATGGCGCTCATGTTCGGCGCGCTGCTGATCCAGGGCATCACGCCGGGCCCGCAGCTCGTGACCGAGCACCCCGAGCTGTTCTGGGGCGTCGTCAACTCGATGTACATCGGCAACGTGCTGCTGCTGATCATGTCGATCCCGCTGGTGGGCGTCTTCGTCCGCATCCTGCGGGTGCGCTCCGCGATCCTCGCGCCGGTCACCGCGCTGATCACGATGATCGGCGCGTACACGATCAACAACTCCGTGTTCGACGTGCTCCTGGTCGTCGTCTTCGGAGCCATCGGCTACCTGATGAAGAAGTTCGGCTTCGAGCCCGGGCCGCTCGTGCTCGCGTTCGTGCTGGGCTCGCTGCTGGAGTCCAGCCTGCGGCGCTCGCTGCTGATGTTCGACGGGTCGGCCGCCGGCTTCTTCACCCGCCCCATCTCCGCGACGCTGCTGGTCGTGTTCGTGGTGGTCGCCGTGCTGCCCCTGGTGCGGTCCGTCCGTGACCGGCGGGCGGCCCAGCACCTTTCCGCGCAGGACCGATCCGCGCAGAACCGAGAGGAAGAGTCAGTATGACCATCGTCGTTGGCTACGTGCCCACGCCCGCCGGGGAGGCCGCCGTGCAGGCGGCGATCACCGAGGCCCGGCTCCGGGACGAGGACCTGCTCGTCGTGAACTCGGCCCGCGAGGGGTCGGTGGTGGAGACGACCGTCGCGACGACGGAGGACCTCTCCCGGGTCCTCACCCTGGCGGACGACGCCGGGGTGCGGGCCGAGGTGGTGCGCGGCACGCACCGCGACGACTTCACCGACGAGATCCTCGATCTGGCCGAGCAGCACGACGCGTCGCTCATCGTGATCGGCCTGCGCCGCCGCAGCACGGTGGGGAAGTTCATCATGGGGTCGGTGGCGCAGCGCATCCTGCTGCAGGCGGACCACCCGGTGCTGGCGGTCAAGCCGCCGCGTTAGCTGGTTCGCGGCGGTGCGGGCGCTGCGGCGACGCTGTCTCGCGGAGGCGTCGGGCAGGCTTGGGGGGCGACACGTGTACTGCGGGTTGTGTTGCTGTGAGTCGACAACGTCTACTCACAGCAACACAACCTGAGCCCGCCTCCCGAGGGCACACCCGTAACGATGCGACTCGCGACGGTGGGAATCTGGTGCTCGACGAGCCCGCGCTGAGAGCGAGGGCTGGCATCTGTCACGTTGCCCATGCCTGTCGTCCGCGACCGGCCCAACGTATGACGCGGCCCAGTCAACGTTCCTTGGGCCCTCTGATCAGCGCAACGACCTTGCACCGGTGTGGACCGGACGACTACTCAGGTCGCACTCACTGCCTGAAGACAATTGGTGGTAGGAGCGCGACGGTCCTTTTGTGAAGCCGATCACAAATGGGTGCCTCTATCGACGTGCTACTGCGAGGATCTGTCGGATGGTCAGCAACGGTGCCGAGCGACGGAGGTGACAGATGGCGCGCCTTCGTGAGTGGCTGGACCGCACGACCGAGACGTGGTCTCCTCCGACGGCCCGTGACCTGAGGGGTCCCTTCCGTTTCCTCGCCTGGCTCGCTCGATCGCAGGCACGACGCATCGCGTCCGGTGCGGTGCTGGGGATCTGCTGGATGGTGGGCCTCGCGATTCCACCCTGGGTGCTGTCCCGTGTGGTGGATGACGGACTGGTCGCCCGCGACCTCGCCGTCGTCGCCGGCTGGACGGGGGTTCTGTTGGCGGTCAGCGTGCTGAACGCGCTGCTGGCGATCGCGCGGCACCGGACGATGACCAAGGTCCGGATGGATGCGTCGTTTCGCTCGGTCCGAACGACGGTATGGCACACGTCTCGTCTGGGTGCCTCGCTGCCGCGTCGGGTGAGCGCCGGTGAGGTGGTGACGGTCGGCATCACTGACGTCCAGATCGTTGCGCAGGCGCTGACGGTCACGGGGCCTGGTGTCGGCGCGGTGGTGGCCTACGCTGTCGTCGCGGTTCTGCTGTTCAACATCTCACCGTTGGCCGCGGTGATCCTCGCCGGGGTTCCGTTGCTTGCCATCGCGGTGGGTCCCCTCCTGCGACGGATCGAGCGAACGGGTGGGTTGTACCGCCTGCACCAGGGACGGCTGACGACCCGGCTGGTCGACGTGCTGGGCGGGCTTCGCGTACTCAACGGCCTCGGCGGCAAGACGTTCGTGGCCGAGCGCTACGAGCTGCAGTCACAGGGGCTGGTGGATCGCGGCTATCGGGTCGCCGGGCCCTCGAGCTGGGTCGGCGCGCTGTCGGGCGGTCTGCCGGCACTGTTCCTGGCTGCCGTGGTCTGGCTGTCGGCGCGGCTGGCTGCGGCGGGGGAGATCACGATCGGTGACGTCGTCGCGGTCTACGGCTATGTCGCGGTGCTGGTGGTTCCTGTGGCGTTTTTTATCGAGGGCGGTGGGGACATAGCCCGCGCCCGGGTGGCTGCCCGGCGCATCATCGACCTGCTCAAGCTGCCGGTCGCTCAGGACGGCGACCGACATCCGGCCTTGCTTCCGCCGGGCTGCGGCCCGCTTCTTGATCCCACGTCGGGCGTCACCGTTCGCCCTGGCCTGTTCACGGTGCTGGTGGCAGCGCGCTCGGCGGAGACTCTCGCGGTGATCGAGCGACTCGGAGGGCTGTGCAGCGATCCTGACGCGCGCGTGACATGGGCGGGCGTGCGGATCACCGGCGCCGCCCGCGAGGAGCTCAGGAGCCGAATGGTCGTCGCCGATCACGATGCAGAGGTGTTCGCAGGCAGCGTTCGTGAGGTAGTCGCGGGACGCCTGGATCCTGACGAGAGCCGGTTGCGCGCGGCTCTCCACGCGGCCGTGGCCGACGACGTGGTCGAAGCGCTGCCTGGCGGTCTGGACGCGGAGATCGCCGCCGACGGCAGCGATCTCTCCGGCGGGCAGCGGCAGCGCATCCGCCTCGCTCGCGCTCTGTACGCCACACCGGACGTCCTGCTCGCCGTGGATCCGACCTCCGCGGTCGACGCCAAGACCGAGGCGACCATGATCGACCGGCTCCGCGACGCCAGGCGCACCAGGACGACGGTGGTCACGACGACGTCGCCGCTCGTGCTGGACCGCGCCGACGAGGTCATCGTCCTCGTCGACGGCCGGACCTCGTCGGTCGGGACGCACGCCGAGCTGCTGCGCAGCGATCCCGCATACCGCGAGCTGGTGTCCCGCGCCCAGGACGGCGACGAAGACCAGGGTTCGGCCGATGAGTAGGCACCTGCCGGTCGCGGGTTCCGGCGACGTCCGGGCCGCCCTGGTCCGTGATCTGGGTGCGGACCGCCGCGCCGTGGCGGCCGTCATCGTGGTCAACGCACTGGCCTCCGCGGCCGGGCTGGCCGGTCCGTGGCTGCTGGGCCGGATCATCGACACGATCCAGGCCGGACCGACCGATGTGCTCAGTGCGGTGGACCGGCTTGCCTTCGGCGCTCTGCTGTTCACCATCGCGCAGACGGTGCTCTCGTGGTGGGCGCTCAAGCTCGGCTACCGGTTCGGTGAACGGACCGCAGCACGCGTCCGCGAACGATTCCTACGGCGCGTCCTGGCGCTGCCGCCACGCGTCGCGGACCACCTGCCGTCCGGTGACCTGATCGCGCGGGGGAGCACCGATGCCTCCCTGGTCGCGACGACCCTGCGGTACGCGGTGCCCGAAGTCATGGTGGCGGTCGTCCACGCTCTGTTCCTCATGATCGCGGTACTCGTCCTGGACCCGCTGCTCGGGTTGTGCGGGCTCGTCTGCCTGATCGGCGTCGGTACGGCTGTGCGTTGGTACCTGCGCCGCGCGAGGCCCGCCTATCTGGAGGCCGCCGCATCCGGCGGGGAGCTGGCCGACGTCATCGCCGGCACCGCCAAGGGTGCTCGCACGATCGAGCTGCTCGGCCTGGAACAACGCCGGAGACAGGCGGCAGAATCCGCAATCACCCGGGCACGTTCCGCGAACCTGAGGACACTGTGGCTGCGGACGGTCCTCTTCCCTTCGGCTGAGATCTCGTTGGCGCTCCCCGTGATCGGAGTCCTCCTGATCGGCGGCATCCTGTACGCCGATGGCCTGGTCAGCCTCGGCGTCGTGGTGACCGCGACGGTGTACCTGCGTCAGCTCGTCGGTCCGCTCGAAACCCTGATGTACTCGATCGAGCAGCTCCAAGGCGCCGCAGCCTCCTACGCGCGAGTCGAAGGCGTGGCGGACGTCTCCACGGCGGAGCCCCAGCAGTACACCAGAGGTGGCAACGCCAGCGACGAGGACCAGGGCGACCGCATCCGGGTGAACAACGCTCACTACAGCTACACGGGAGCACGAGACGTACTGCACGGGATCGACCTGCTGGTGGAGCCCGGAGAGCGGCTGGCCATCGTCGGAACCTCCGGAGCGGGAAAGCCGACGCTCGCGCGTCTGCTCGCCGGGCTCGACCGCCCGCGCACCGGTTCGGTGACCATTGGCGGTGCACCGGTTGCCGACC
Source organism: Promicromonospora alba (assembly GCF_042654905.1). Taxonomy (NCBI): domain Bacteria; kingdom Bacillati; phylum Actinomycetota; class Actinomycetes; order Micrococcales; family Promicromonosporaceae; genus Promicromonospora; species Promicromonospora alba. The sequence goes on along the minus strand of NZ_JBHSFI010000001.1, from coordinate 423,424 downwards.
TGTCACCCGACGTCCTGCGCGAGCACGTGGTGCTCATCACCCAGGACCATCACGTCTTCCACGACACCGTGCGCGACAACCTGCGTATCGCACGGCCGGACGCGACAGACCAAGAATTGCAAGCCGCGTTGGACGCCGTCGGCGCTAAGTGGGTAGTGGACCTACCCCACGGGCTGGACACCGAGGTCGGCCACGACATCACCCTCGACGGCGCCAGCGCCCAACAACTCTCCCTGGCACGAGTCGCCCTCGCCGATCCCCACACCCTGATCCTGGACGAAGCCACCGCACAGCTCGACCCCAGAAGCGCCCGCCAGACAGAACGATCACTGGCGGCCGTCCTTCAAGGCCGGACGGTCATCGCGATCGCCCACCGGCTGCACACAGCACACGACGCCGACCGGATCGCTGTCATGGAAGCCGGCGAGATCGTCGAGATCGGCACTCACGACGAGCTCGTCAACGCGAGACGCGTCTACGGCAAGCTCTGGCAGGCGTGGCATTCGGGATCATCGAACCCACCGCCGGACGATCCCCCCTGACCAACCAGGCGCAGAGCGTCCGTCCGAGAGTGGGCCACCCACCGAGCGTGTCTGAAGCTGGTGCTGCGGCTCAGGACTCGGTGTTCGCCCCGGACTCCTGCAACAGCCGGCGGCGCGAGCCCGCCAGGTGGACCCGCATCGCCGCTGCTGCAGCCAGCGGGTCCTGCGACTCCAGCGCCGCGAGCACTGCCCGGTGCTCCTGCACGACGGCGGCGAAGCGGCCGCCGTCGTGCCGGTCGAGGCGGCCGCGCGGCATGGCGATCATCTGCGGCCCGAGCCGGTCCAGGGCCTCCAGCAGGAACCTGTTCCCCGCGGCCTCGGCCACGTGCCGGTGGAAGGCGAAGTCGTGCTGCATCGCGGTCGCGGGGTGGCCGTCCGACGACGCGAGGGAGTCGAGGCGGTCGGCCAGCGCCGCGAGCTGGGCCGGCGTCCGGCGGGTCGCGGCGAGCGCGGCGGCCTCGGCCTCCAGCGCGAGGCGGTACTCGACCAGGGCGAGCCGGTCGGCCAGCGAGCGGGCGAGCGGCGGGGCGCCGTCGGCGTCGTCGGCCGGGGGAGCGAGCGCGTAGCTGCCGCTGCCCCGCCGGGTATGGACCAGGCCCTCGAGGTTCAGGCGCGCTATCGCCTCGCGGACGACGGTGCGGCTGACGCCGTGCTCGGTCGCCAGCCGCGACTCGCTGGGCAGCTTCTCGCCCGGGGCGATGTCGCCGTTGACGATGCGGGTCCGCAGCGACTCCACCAGGGTGCCGCTCAGGGTCTGGGCCATGTGCTCATGCTTCCATCTCCCGCGAGGTAGAGCGCCTGTCCGGACACCCGCTCTACTTCGCCGGCTGGGGAACGCCGAGGTAGAGCATGTGTCCGGACAGGCGCTCTACCTCGCGGACCGCCGGGTCAGTCCTGGGTGAAGGTCGCCGTGTCCGTCGTCCACGCGCGGGCCTGCTCGCTGAACGTGACGCCCAGGCCCGGGCGGTCCGGGACGAGCATGCGGCCGTCCTTCGTCTCCAGCCGCTCGTTGAACAGCGGGTCCAGCCAGTCGAAGTGCTCGACCCACGGCTCGCGCGGGTAGGTGGCGGCCAGGTGGAGGTGGATCTCCATGGCGAAGTGCGGCGCGAGGTCCAGCCCGGCCTGGTCCGCGAGCGTGAGCAGGCGTAGGAACTGCGTGATCCCACCGACGCGCGGGGCGTCCGGCTGGATGATGTCGCACGCCCGCGTCGCGATGAGGCGCTCGTGCTCCGCCACGGAGGCGAGCATCTCGCCGGTGGCGATCGGGGTGTCCAGGGCGGCGGCGAGCGCGGCGTGGCCCTCGGCGTCGTACGCGTCCAGCGGCTCCTCGATCCAGTCGAGGTCGAACTGCTCGAGACGCCGGCCCATGCGCAGGGCGGTGGTGCGGTCCCACTGCTGGTTGGCGTCGACCATGAGGGGCACGTCCGGGCCGATGTGCTCGCGGACGGCGGCGACGCGCGCCAGGTCCGTGGCGCCGTCGGGCAGGCCCACCTTGATCTTGATGCCGCCGATGCCCTCGGCGATCGAGCGGCTCGCGCGCTCCTTGACCTCCTCGATGCTCGCGTTGAGGAAGCCGCCGGAGGTGTTGTAGGTGCGTACCGAGTCGCGGTGCGCGCCGAGCAGCTTGGCCAGCGGCAGGCCCGCGCGCTTGGCCTTGAGGTCGTACAGCGCGATGTCGATCGCGGCCAGCGCCTGCGTGGCGACCCCCGAGCGGCCCACGGATGCCCCCGCCCACAGCAGCTTCGTGTACAGCTTGGCGATGTCGTTCGGGTCCTCGCCGACGGCGGCCTGTGCCACCTCCTTCGCGTGCGCGTACTGCGCGGGGCCGCCCGCGCGCTTGGAGTAGGAGAAGCCAAGCCCTTCGAAACCCTGCTCCGTGGTGATCTCCGCGAGCAGGAACACGACCTCGGTCATCGGCTTCTGGCGGCCGGTGAAGACCTTGGCGTCGGAGATGGCGGTGGCCAGCGGCAGCGTGAGGGTCGAGAGCTGCACGGTCCGGATGGCGTCGGGCTGGTACGTCATGGCGCTCCTTTGCGGCGGGTGTTCAGGCGATCATACAAGTCGCGAACCTGTATGACGAATATGGATGGCACCCTGAGCCCATGACCACGCATCTCGTCGTCGGCGCCGGACCCGTCGGCGCCGCTCTCGCGCACCGGCTGTCCCAGGCCGGCCGCACCGTCCGGGTGGTGACCCGCTCCGGCGGCGGCCCCGACCTTCCCCGCGTCCAGCGGATCGCCCTCGACGCCACGAACGCGACGGCGCTCGCCGACGCCGCCCGCGGGGTCGACGTCGTCTACAACTGCGCGAACCCCGGCCCGTACCCGGCATGGGAGCGCGGCTGGCCGCCCCTGGCGGCGTCCGTGTTACGCGCGGCCGAGAGCTCCGGCGCGGTGCTCGTCAGCCTCGGGAACCTCTACGGCTACGGGCCGGTCGACGGGCCGATGACCCGCAACCGGCCGCTCGCGCCGTCGAGCACCCTCGGCGAGGTTCGGGCGCGGGTCTGGCAGGACGCGCTCGCGGCGCACCGGGCCGGGCGCGTGCGCGTCACGGAGGCGCGTGCCTCCGACTACATCGGGCCGACCGTCCCGGCGTCGCACGGGCTGCTGCCGACGTACGCGGCCGCGACGCTCGCGGGCAAGACGGCGTCCGTCCTGGCCGACCCGGACCAGCCGCACACGTGGACCGCCGTCGACGACGTGGTCTCCACCCTCATCGCGCTCGGCGCCGACGACCGGGCCTGGGGTTCGCCGTGGCTCGTGCCGTCCAACGCGCCCGCGACCGTCCGTGAGGTGCTGCGCGAGCTCGGGACGCGGGCCGGGACGGGTGAGCCGCGACTGCGGCGGGTGCCGCGCATCGCGCTCCAGGCCGGAGGCCTCGCGGTGCCGCTGGTGCGGGAGGCGCTGGGCGTGCTCTACCAGTTCGACAGGCCGTTCGTCGCGGACGCCGCCGAGACCAGCAGCGTGCTCGGCGTCCGCCCGACGCCGTGGCCGGCAGTCCTGGACGCGACGGCTGCGTCTTGGCGCGCGCGGGCGGTCGCGTAGCGGCTGGTCCTCCTTCGGGGCCGAGGTTCATTCGCTCTCAGCGGGTTCGGAGCGGAGAAGGCCTAGGCCTCGAAAGGGGCTGGCGCGGCTGCTAGCATCGCTCCATGGCGATGATAGAGGCGGATGGCGATGTAGCTGCGGACGGCCCCGCGGCGATGGCGGTGGCGGCGTGCCTGTTCCACGGGTTCTCGGACCCGTCGCGGCTGGCGATCCTCCGGCACCTCGCCCTCGGTGAGCACCGCGTGGTCGACCTGACCCGGCACCTGGACCTCGCGCAGTCGACGGTCTCCAAGCACCTGGCGTGCCTGCGGGACTGCGGACTTGTCGAGTCCCGGCCGGAAGGCCGGGCCTCCGTGTTCTCGCTGACGCACCCGGAGGCGACGCTCGCGGTGCTCGAGTCCGCCGAGCGGCTGCTCGCGCTGACCGGCGACGCCGTCGCGCTGTGCCCGGTCTACGGGGTCGACGGTTCCGCCGCGCACGCGTCGGCGCCGGAAGCGGTCGCGTCATGAGCGCGCAGCCGGGTGCGGAGCTGAGCGTGGAGACGCCGGAGCAGACGACGGAACGGCTGACGCGGCGGGGTCTGCGCCTCGCCAAGTTCACCGTCGCGTACAACGTCGTCGAGGGCGTTGTCGCGATCGCCGCCGGCGTCGCGGCGGGGCTCGTCTCGGTGATCGGGTTCGGCATCGACTCGGGCATCGAGTCGATCTCGGCGGTGCTGGTGGGGCTCCGCCTGTCCGCACGCCTGCGGCACGGCAAGGCCGACGAGCGCAAGGAGCTGATCACGCTCCGGCTCGTCGCGGTCACGTTCTTCCTGCTCGCGGGCTACGTCACCGTCGAGGGAGTGCGCAGCCTCGTGGTCGGCGAGACCCCGGAGAGGTCGCCGCTCGCGATCGGGCTCCTGGTCGCGTCGCTCGTCGTCATGCCGCTCCTGGCGGAGGCCAAGCGCCGCGTCGGCGTGGCCCTGGCCGACCCGCTGATCCTGGCCGACGCCGCCGAGACCCGGATCTGCGTGCTGCTCTCCGTGTCGACGCTGGTCGGTCTCGTGGTGTTCGCGCTGACCGGCGCGGGCTGGGTGGACGCCGTCGCCGGGTTCGTGATCGCGGCGTTCGCCATCCACGAGGGCCGCGAGGCGTGGGAGGGCGAGCTGGCGCACGACCATGGCCATGACCACGGCCATGACGACCACCACCATAACCAGCACGGGCATGGCCACGACGGGCATGGCCACGACGAGCACGGCCACGACGAGCACGGCCACGACGGCGACCAGCGAAGGGCTGCAGTAGATGGGTGACCACCAGCACCACCATGGCGCGCACGGCTCCGCCGGCGACGAGAGCAACCGGCGCCGACTGGCGGTCGCGTTCGGGATCACGGCAGCGGTGTTCGTGGCGCAGGCGGTGGGTGCCGTGCTCACGGGCAGCCTCGCGCTCCTGGTCGACACCGCACACATGCTGACCGACGTCGCGGGCCTGGCCATCGCGCTGTTCGCCGCGTCGCTCGCGCTGCGGCCGCCTTCGCCGCGCCGGACATGGGGATTCCGGCGGGCCGAGATCCTGGCTGCGCTGGCCCAGGCCGCCGTGCTGCTCGCCGTCGGCGTCTACGCCCTGGTCGAGGGGGTGAGCCGCTTGGTCGGTCCGGCCGAGGCGCCCGGGCCGGGCCTGCTGGTGTTCGGCATAGTCGGCCTGGTCGGGAACGTCGTGGCGCTGCTGGTGCTGGCGGGCGGCCGGTCGGCGTCGCTCAACCTGCGCGCAGCCTTCCTGGAGGTCGCGAACGACGCGCTCGGGTCGGTCGCGGTGATCGTGGCGGCCGTCGTGATCGCGACCACCGGGTGGCAGCGCGCCGACGCCGTCGCAGGGCTCGTCATCGCTGTGCTGATCCTGCCCCGCGCAGCCAAGCTCCTGACCGACTCGGCGAACGTGCTGCTGGAGGCTACGCCGGCCGGGATCGACCTGGACCAGGTGCGGGCCCGGCTGCTGGAGGTGGAGAACGTCGAGTCGGTGCACGACCTGCACGCCTCCCTCGTCGCCACCGGCCTGCCGACCATCAGCGCGCACGTGGTGGTGCGGGACGTCTGCTTCCGCGACGGGCAGGCGCCCCCGGTCCTGGACGCCCTGCAGCGCTGCGTCGCCACCGAGTTCGACGTGTCCGTCGAGCACTCGACCTTCCAGCTCGAGCCCGCCGAGCACGCACGCCACGAGGCGCCGACGCACGCGTGATGGCGGCTGGCGCCCCGTAGCTGCGGGTCAGCGAGTCGCGGGTCGGCGAGGTGCGGGTCAGCGAGTCGCGGGTCGGCGAGTGCCGGTCAGCGAGTCGCCCGTCAGCGAAGCGCCGGTCAGACCGCAGGGACGCAGACGCGCTCGACCAGGTAGCGCCAGCCGGCCTCGAAGCGGTCGGTGAGCGCTGACCCGTCCACCTCAGGGCCGTCGAAGAGCCGGAGCAGGAGCGGACCCTCGAGGGCGGACGTGAGCTGCCCGGCGAGCAGGTCGACGTCGGCGCCGGGCAGGTCCAGCTCGCGGAGCAGGACCCGGATGTGGATCTGGGACAGCGGCGGCCGGCGGCCGCTGGTCGGGCGGCCTTCGACCGCGGACCGGGCGACCTCATGGTTCTCCGCGAGGAACCGGATGCGGGCGGATCCGTAGGCGATGAGGCGGTCGACCGGCGACGCGCCCGGGCCGAGCGGCGGCGACCCGGAGAGGATCTCCTGCTGCAGGGCGCGCTCGTTGTCGTCCAGCAGCGCCTGGAAGATTCCCGCCCGGGTGCCGAACCGCCGGAACACGGTGCCCTTACCGAGCCCTGAGCGTTCGGCGAGGCGGTCCATCGTGAGGCAGTCGGGACCGTCCGCGGCGATGAGCTCGCGGGCGGTGGTGAGCAGCAGCTGACGGTTCCGGGCGGCGTCGGCCCGTTCGGGGTGCGGTGTGCCCCAGGTCAGCGGTGTACTCATCCGTGGATGCTATCGGGAATCGCGTAAGCGGGGTAAAGTCCGGTTAGTCGACCGGAGCGGCCGACCAAGACTGTGGAGGACACATGGCAGACATGAACAGTGGCGTCATCGAGGCGTTCCGGGCCAACGCGGGCGTCGTGGGTGACGACGTCATGGGCGGGCACTTCACCGGCAAGCGCCTGGTGCTGCTGCACCACGTGGGCCGGGTCAGCGGCAAGGAGTACGTGACGCCGCTCGTGGCCGCGGCCGACGGGGACGCCTACGTCATCACCGGCTCGCTCGGCGGCGCGCCCAAGGACCCCGCCTGGGTCGCGAACATCGAGGACGGCCCCGGTGAGGCGACCATCGAGATCGGGGACGAGGCCATCCGCGTGAGCACCACCGTGGTCCGGCCGGGGCAGCCCGACTGGGAGCGGCTCTACGGGATCTGGGCCGAGTACTGGCCGGACGCCAAGGAGTACGAGAAGAACACCGACCGCAAGTTCCCGGTGATCCGGCTCGTCCCGAAGGCCTGAGCTCTGGTTCAGGCTCTATGTGTATCGGCTGAGTCTGCGGTTCCGCTTCGGGCGCGTGCCTCGTTCCTCGGCCCGCACCCTGCGCTGCACCTCCGGCTCAGCCGACCGAGCGGACGAACCTCCGGATGCGCGCCGCCATCTCGGCAGGTACCTCGGCCACGGTGAAGTGACCGCCCTCCTCGAGGCGATCGAACTCGCGAAGGTCGAGGTAGTGGCGGCGCGCGAGCGCCTCGGGGTAAGCGGCCTCGTGCCGCTGGATGAAGACCGCCGCGGGCACGCTCGTGGGCGGTATCGGGTCCGGCTGGTCGGCACCCTCGTAGTAGGGGCGGAACGACGACCCGATCGTCTGGGTCGCCCAGTAGATGGTCGCCTCCGTGAGGATGCGGTCGCGTGAGATGCGGCGCTCTACCTTGCGGGGATCGCCCGGCGGTGTGTCGCTCCACTCGACCAGCTTCTCGGCGAGCCAAGCCAGCAGGCCGGCGGGGGAGTCGTTGAGAGCGGCCGCGAGGGTGTCGGGCCGGGTTGCTTGCACATGGCCGTAGGCGCCGTCGGTCTGGTGCTTCGCGGCGATGCCGTCGAAGAACTCCTTGACCTCGGGGTCGTCGAGGGTTGCTCGTTCGTCGCTGGTGGGGAAGTGCGCATGGGTGGCCACGATCCCCGCCACCTGCTCCGGGTAGCGGGCGGCGATGAGGTCGCTGACGTTCGCCGTGACGTCCTCGCCGTAGGTGAAGTATCGGTCGTAGCCGAGCGCTTCCGTCATCAGTGCGTGCATGGTCGAGGCCAGCCGCTTCTCCGACATCGGCCCTTCGGCGTACGGCGAGGAGAACCCGAAGCCGGGCAGGCTCGCGACCACCACGTGGAAGTCGGGCAGCAGGTCGGCGAAGTCGAGCTGCAGCGCGAACGTGTGCGGCCAGCCGTGCAGCACCAGGAGCGCCGGCGCGTCGGGCCGGTCCGAGCGCAGGTGGACGAAGTGCAGGTCGACGTCGTCGATCTCCGCGATGAACTGCGGATGCTCGTTGAGCCAGGCCTCCCGGGCGCGCCAGTCCCAGCTGATCCAGTGGTCGACCAGCTCGCGCAGGTACGTCGCGGTCATGCCCGACGCCGGGCGCCTGGGCGAGTCGTCCGGGATGCGGCTGCGGGCCAGTCGCTCGCGCAGATCGGTGAGCACCTGGTCGGGGACGTGGACCGTGAAGGGTCGTGGCTCGGTCATGGCAGAGACGTTATGCCGAGCCACTGACATCGACGCTTGCGTCGGATGCGGCCCTGGGCTCCGCACCTTGAGATCTGGACGGCGACCGAGTGTGGGTGGTCGGTTGTAGGGTCGAACAAGCGTCCGTAGGAATGGCCATGGTGACTATTCTTGGCCTCGAGTGGATACCCGATCTCAGATCCCGGTGAGGAGTGTGCTCGTATGCGTGAAGCCCTGTCCGACGGCGCCGTGTCCGACGGCGCCGTGCCCGGCGGCGCGCCGGTCGACGAGGCGATCCTGTTCGGGGACTGGGACACATTCGCCGGACAGGACCGGTTGCCGGAGATGCCTGAGTGGCTGGACTCGATGCCGGACTGGCCGCCGGATGCGTTGCCGGTCGCGTTGTGGCCGGTGGAGACACTCCAGGCGGCGCTGCGCGATATGCCCGGCGCAGAGCTGGCGCGGGTGGTCGCGGAGGCCGTCGGCGTGGGTGTCGGCGCGAGCGCGGTCCCGGACGAGAACCCCCTGGAGGATCTTCCGGACGACGCACTGGGTGACCTGGTCACCGCGTGCGGTCGCCTGCAGTCCTGGGCCGCGGGGGTGCAGGCGCGGGTCGTGGCCGAACGCGCTGCCAGGGAGACCAACCCGCTCGCGCACAGCTCGCTGGTCGGGCAGGTCACCAGCGAGCTCGTGGTGACGGAGCGGGAAGGCAGCGAGGTGGTCGTGCGTGCCGAGTCCGGTGCCCGGCACCCGAGTGTGATCTCGGCCCTGGCGACGGGGCGGATCGATGTGCGGAAGGCGCACACCCTGCTGCGCTCGGCGTCTCAGCTGACCGTGGCGGAGCGAGCGGAGGCGATCGAGCGGTATCTGCCGCAGGCCCCGCAGCGGACCTGGCGGTGGCTGCAGGCCCGGATGCTCGCATTTGCCAAGGCCCGCCACGGCGCGGCGGACACCGCACGGGCCGAGGCAGAGCGCCGGTGCGTGCAGCTGGACCGTGCCGAGAACGACATGGGCTGGGTGTCGGCCTACCTGCCGGCGGCCGATGCGGCGGCGGTATGGGGTGTGGTGGACGACATGGCCCACCAGCTGCGCCGCACCAGTGGCGAGGAACGCAGCCTGGGACAGCTTCGCGCGGACTCGTTGACCGGGATCGTCACGGGCCGACTCCTACCCGCTGACCGCTTCACCGGCACGGACACACAGTCCGGCACGGACACACAGTCGGACACGAACACGGGCGCCGGCACGAGCCCGGACGGCACCACCCAGACCGCCGGCACGAGCCCGGACGGCACCACCCAGACCGCCGGCACCACGGCGAAGGCCGTGCGCGTCGAGAGCGACGGCTCCTCGATCGATGGGGACGATGGTGCGGAGATGCCGGTCTGCTCGTGTGGTGGCCGGGCTCCTGTCCAGCAGGTGGTGGTACGGCCCGTGCGGATCACTCCGACTCGCCCGGTGGTGCGGGTGACGGTCCCGGCCAGCGTGCTCCTGGGCCTGGACGACGCACCCGGAGACCTGAACGGATTCGGACCCGTCCCCGCCGACACGGCACGGCTCATCGCGCAGGACGCGACCTGGCAGCGCCTGATGACCGACCCGGTCACCGGGGTGCTGATCGACTACTCCACCGCTGCCTATCAACCGGGCCGGGTCCTGCGGGCAGCGGTCGAGGCCAGGGATGACACCTGCACCTTCCCTGGCTGCGACATCCCGGCTGAACGGTGCGACCTGGACCACATCGAGCCCTTCGACCACGACCATCAGCGTGAGATCCCCAGCGTTGCCGCTGGTGCGGCCGGGCGTGGGCAGACCAGCGCGTGCAACCTGCACGCCCTGTGCCGTCGGCATCACCTGCTCAAGACGCACGCGGGGTGGGGCGTCGTGCGTGACCCCGCGACCGGGATCACGACCTGGACCACTCCCACCGGCCGCACCCACCACCGGCCACCGACCGTGCTGGACACTCACGTCGACATCGACCAGGTCGACCCGGACACCAGTCACGACCTGAGCCTGCGTGCCCTGACCGGCCGACGCCTGCCACGGCAGTACGGCACGACCGAGCCGGGTGCCATACCGGCCATACCGGCCGAACCGGCCGAACCGGCCGAACCGGCCGAGCCCACCGGCTTGCCCGGCCCCGGCGAACCACCTTTCTGATGCGGTGGACCTGATGCGGTGCGTGTGCTGCGGGTTGTCGCGTGCGGTCAGCCGGCGGGCGGGAGCTCGAGGGTCCGGATCGGCTCCTCGTTGCCGGCCCGGTCGGTGGCGGTGAACTCGATGACCTGCGGCTCGTCGCCCAGGGCACGCGTGAACGGTTCGCGGAAGGTCGCCCAGAACGTGTCCGGGCCCTTCCACCGGATGCTGTCCACGCCGGAGACGTCGTCGGTGGCGGCGAGGTTGATCTCGACGCCGCGCGGGCCGAGGCGCCGGGCCGTCGCGGTGGTCACGGGCGGCGTGGTGTCAACGCTGACCTCGCGGACGACGTGGCGTTCCCGCTCCTCGGAGTCGACGGCGCGCACGGTGACGGTGTGCACGCCGTCGCCGAGCCGCAGCGGTTTGGCTCCCGCTGGCTGCCACGGCCCGTCGTCGACCCGGACTTCGACGGTGGGCTCGCCGGCGTCGGCCCGTGCGGTGACGGTGAGCTCGGCGGGCTGGTGGTACCAGCCGGTGACGCTCGGCATCTTGGACGGCACCACCTCGACGCGGGGCGCCGAGCCGGTCAACACGGCTGCGGGCGCCTCAGCCAGGAGAGTGGCTTCCTCGCGTGCGTTCTCCTCACGCGATACCTCCTCGCGCGCGGCCTCCGCCCCGTCCGCGATACTGCCGACGTCCCTCGTATCCCGTCCGACGCCTCTCGCGTCCCGTCCGACGCCTCTCGCGTCCCGTCCGACGCCTCTCGCGTCCCGTCCGACGCCGGAACGCGCGGCAGCCCGCAGGACGTCGCGTGCCTCGGCGGCGCTGAGCAGTCCCAGCCCGACGAACTCGTGTGCGGTGCGCAGCACCGCCCGGAGGAACTCGGGCCGGGAGGCGAAGCCGCCGTCCGACCAGAGGACGTCGAGAAACGTGCCGCCGTCCCGCCGAGCCACGTTGGGCACACCGGAGTCGGCCGGCTCCGCGCCGGCGTCCGGCCCTGCTCCCGCTCCCGCTCCCGCAAAGGCGATACGAGCATCGGTCCGCCGCAGATACATGTGGTACCGCGCATCCGACCCGGACCACGCGGGCTCCAGGACAAGGTCGCCGAGCCGCCACGTGCCGTCGTCGGCCCTGTTCAGAGGTACGTCGAGTGTCCCGTCGAGGCGACGCCAGGTCGCGGCGGCGACCGGGAGCCAGGTGGTGGCGGCGCTGCGGGCCAGCAGCACGGTCGGCCCGAGCTCGAGCGTCACCAGGGACGCGTCGTCGGGCGCCGGCACCTCGCGCAGCGCCAGCGGCATGCTGATCTCGACCACCGTGCCCGGCACCCAGTCGCGCCGCAGGGAGATGTACTGCCCGGGGACGGCGTCCACGGCCACGGGCGAACCGTCGACGGTGACGGTGCACCCACCCGCGACCCAGCCCGGAACCCGCAGCCGGAGGTCCAGGTCACCGGTGGCGTCGACGAGCAGCCGGCTGCCGCCCTCCAGCGGGTACGCGGTCTCCTGGACGACCCGCACGTCCTGCTCGGCCCACCGCAGGGTGGAGGCCACGTAGAGGTTCACCCAGAGAGCGCGCTCGCCGCCCCGCACCGACCGGAAGTAGACGGAGTCCTGGTACTTGACGTGGTTCTCGAGCCCGGTGCCGCCGCAGCACGTGCCGACGTTGTCGTACTCGCGCAGCGCCCCCGGATTGACCGGGAACATGTACGTGACCTCCGGCGAGTCGTCCGAGTCGACGTCGTGCCGCGAGCCGAGGACCTGGTTGGTGACCGCCCGCTCGTAGTAGTCGGCGTACCGCGGGTCGCCGGTGCGCCCGAACAGGGCGCGGGCCAGCTTGAGCATGTTGTAGGTGACGCAGGTCTCGGCGTTCCGGTTGCCGATGTCGCCCGCGACGGCGCCCGCCGGGCCCCACAGCTCGTTCTCGCCGGAACCCCCGTGCGCGTACGTGCGCCCCGGGACGAGCATGTCCCAGATGTTGACCACGGCGTCCAGGTAGCGCGCCTCGCCCGTCAGGTCGTGCAGCGCGAGGTAGCCGAGCAGCGTCGCGGCGTGCTGGTTGGCGTGCATGCCGTCCAGCACGTCCCGGCCCGACGCCGTCGCGTCCAGCAGCGAGTCCAGGTCGAAGAGCCGGGCCGTCTCGACGAACTGCTTGTCGCCGGTGAGCACCGCGAGGTCGCACAGCACCTCGTTCATGCCGCCGGCCTCGCCCGCGATGTACAGGGCCCACATGTCTCTGCGCTGGTCCGCGGACAGGACGGACAGCCGGCCATGGACCCAGCGCCCCATCCCGGCGGCGATCTCCAGCGCCGTCCGCGACCCCGCGTGCCGGTACGCGTCGAGCAGGCCCGCCATGATCTTGTGGCACGTGTAGTACGGCGCCCAGATCTCGCCGTACGGGGCGAGGCCCTCCAGCCGGGAGAACTGCCACTCGCCGTACGCGGCGAGGAATCCCGGATGGCTGTAGCGGCCCGACGCCGCGAGCGCCTCCTGGACCTCCCGCAGGCCCTCGACCATCTCGTCGACCTTGCCCTTGAGCGCCGCCTTCAGGCCAGCCTCGGGTGCACCGGCGTGGGCCAGCGCGAGCATGGACAGGAAGTGCCCCGCGTAGTGGCCGCGCAGCAGGTTCGCCGTGGGCGCCGCCTCGCGCCCCGGGTACTCGTCGGGTCCCCACGCCTGCTCGTCGGGGTGGCCGAAGTCCTCCCACCCGCCGGGCGGCAGCGCGCCGCGCGTGTCGAGGCCGGCGTTCGCGCGGAAGACGGCGAGCAGCCGGTCGACGGGGTAGACGCGCGCCAGGTGCAGCATCTGGTCCCGGGCGCGCGTGAAGACGCTGTCGTGCAGCGTGACGGCGTCCAGCGGGAACGGTTCGGCGATCGGCTCAGGCATGCGGCATCCGCTCCTGGGTCCAGCGTTCGATACCCGCGGCGTCGATCGGCAGCGCGTCCGACAGCACCTCCGCGCCGTCGGCGGTGACCAGCAGGTCGTCCTCCAGGCGGACACCGATCCCGCGCAGCTCGGGCGGCACCGTCTCGTCGTGCGCGTGGAAGTACAGCCCGGGCTCGACGGTCATGACGACGCCCGGCTCCAGGGGCGCCGCCTGGTAGGTCGGGTAGTCGGAGTGGGCGCAGTCGTGCACGTCCAGGCCCAGGTGGTGGCCGATGCCGCAGACCAGCCAGCGGCGGTGTTGCTGCCCGCCGGGGGACAGCGCCTCGTCGACCGAGACGTCCAGCAGCCCCCAGTCGTGCAGTCCCTGCGCGATGACCTCCATGGAGGCGAAGTGGAAGTCGAGGTACTCGACGCCCGGCCGGATCTGCGCCATGCCGGCGCGGTGCGCCTTCTCGACCAGGTCGTGCACGTCCCGCTGCAGCGCACTGAAGCTGCCCGACGGCGGGATGGTCCGCGTCACGTCGGCCGTGTACAGCGAGTTCGCCTCCACGCCCATGTCCAGCAGCAGCGGCATGTCGGGCAGCACGGGGCCGTCGCAGCGCACCCAGTGCAGCGTCGGCGCGTGCGGGCCGGACCCGACGATCGTCGTGTACCCGGGCCCGTTCCCGTACGTGCGCGCGTGCCTGTCGAACGTGCCCTGCAGCCAGCGCTCGCCCAGTCCGCCGATCGCGCGCGGCAGCTCCGCGACGACCGCCTCGAACCCGGTGACCGTGTGGTCGACCGCCTCGCGCAGCTGCGCGATCTCCCAGTCGTCCTTGATCATCCGCAGGTCCGACAGCGCCCGGGCGAGGTCCTCGGACGGCTTCAGGCCGTACCGGCGCACCAGCTCCTCGTCGACGGACGGCGACGCGAGCGCCCCGTCCAGGGTGTCCAGCACCGCGTCGAGCGCCGACAGGGGTTCGACGGCGATGCCGAACGCCTCCGCCCAGTCGCCCAGGTCCGGCGACGGCCCGACCCAGAGCTCGCCGTACGCCGCGTTGCCGAAGAACGCGCTGTCGCCCGGCTTGGCCGGCGGCGGCAGGTAGAGCGTCGCGTCGTGGCCCCCGCCGCTCGCCCGCAGCACGAGCACGCCGTCCTCGGCCTGCGCGCCGGTGAGCCAGACGAAGTCGCTGTCCGCGCGGAACCCGTATTGCACGTCGCCGTTGCGCAGGCTCGCCCGCCCCGCGCCCACCACGACATCGCTCGCGCCGATCCGCTCCGACAGTCGGCGGCGGTGCTCGGCAGCGGCGGCGGGCGCCCCGGGCGTCATCGGTACGACGACGGCGGGGGCGCCCCACCCGCGCGCCATGTGGGCGTTGAACGCCTCGCTCTCGACAAGTCGCGGGGCACGTGTCCCTGCGTACGGCGGACGGGTGCTGCTGGGGTTCGTCATCGAATCTCTCCTCCTCGGTCGCGGATCAGCTCACGGAGGCGCTCCAGCACGCGCCCGTCGCCGATCCCGTCGTGCTCGTACTCGTTGGTCACCCAGGCCTGGGACGACCCGACGCGCGAGAGCGTGTCGAGCTGCAGGCCCGAGTCGACGAACATGTCGTCGTGATAGACCACCGCGGCCACCGGCACCTCGTTGGCGGCCAGGCGGTCCAGGTCGTACAGCGGCGACCACTGCGTGCGCGCCGCCAGCTCGTGCACCGCGGGCGCGAACGGCCGCAGCAGGCGGATCTCCTCGAACATCCACGGGAAGGCCATCTCGCCCGTGAACAGCAGCGGACGCCGGTCCGGGCCGAACTCCGGACGCCGGTCCCGCTCGGCCTGCGCCGCCCAGCCCGTCGGGCCGTTGGCCCCGTGGCCGTAGATCGACTCCTGCAGCGTCCAGAACAGCGGGCCGTCCGCCTGCGACGTCCGCACCATCGCCTCCTGCAGGAACCCCGCCGACAGCCGACCCTGCCGCGCGAACGCCTTCTCGACGAACCAGTGCATCCGCTCCGTCCCCGGCTTCATGCCGAGGTCGATGCCCATCGACTGGAACCGGTGGATCGTCAGCACGTCACCGTCCGGCAGCAGGACGTCGCCCTCGGCGAGCCGGTCCGCTATCGCCGCCACCGCGCCGACGTCGGCCGGGTAGCGCTCGTAGTACTCACGCGTGCGGCCGGCCACCCGGCCGAACGTCCTGCGGTACACCTCGGCGGCCGACGGCGGCGTGCCCGGCACCCCGCCCGCGATGTAGCAGGCACGCAGCGCCTCGGGCGCCACCGACAGATAGGTCAGCGTGATCCAGCCACCGAAGCTCTGCGCGAGCGTCGTCCACGGCCGGCCGCCGTAGATCTGGGCTCGCACGTCCTCGAGGTCCGCGACCAGCGAGTCCGCGCGAAAACACGCCAGGAGGTCGGCGCCCTCGCGCGCCTCCAGCTCCGCCAGGACCTCGCCGTCCAGCGGCGTGCTGCCGCCCGTGCCGCGCTGGTCCACCAGCACCACGCGGTAGTCGCGCAGCGTGACGTCCAGCCAGCCGTCCCGCCGCAGCGGACGCGGGTTCGCGCCACCCGGCCCACCCTGCAGGTACACCAGCAGCGGCAGGTCGTCGTCCCGCCGTGTCGGGTCCACGAGCTCGCGGACCAGCAGCTCGACCTCGCCCGCCAGCCGACCCGACCGGTCCAGCGGCACGGAGATACGGCGCTCGCGGACGCCGATGCCGGGCAGCAGGTAGGACGTCCAGCCGGAGCCGGTGCCCGCGCTCATGCCTGCGCTCCCGACTGGGCCGCGGCCGCCCGGGCGGCGTTCGCCCGCCGCTGCCGCTCCCACTCGGGGCGGATCCGCGGGACGGCGTCGAGCAGCTTGCGGGTGTACTCGTGCCAGGGCGCGCCGAAGACCGCGTCCCGGTCGCCCTCCTCGACGATCTGCCCCTGCGTCATCACCGCGACCCGGGTGGCGATCTGCCGCACCACCGCCAGGTCGTGCGCGATGAACAGGTACGTCAGCCCCTCCTCGCGCTGCAGGTCCCGCAGCAGGTTGATGACCTGCGCCTGGACCGACACGTCGAGCGCCGAGACCGCCTCGTCGCACACCACCACGCGCGGGCCGACCGCGAGCGCGCGGGCGATCCCGATGCGCTGCGCCTGCCCGCCGGAGAACTGCGCCGGGTACTTCTGCGAGTGGTCCGGGTCGAGCCCCACCCGCTCCATGAGGGAGCGCGTGAACGCGCGAGCGCCGCCCGGGACCGGCCGCCCCTGGTAGACCAGGGGAGCGGTGACGATCCGCTCGACGGTGTGCCGCGGGTTGAGCGAGGAGTACGGGTCCTGGAAGACGACCTGCACCTCGCTGCGGAAGCGGTTCAGTGCGGACCGCCTGAGCGTCGTGACGTCCTCGCCGTCGAGCTCCACGGTGCCGGACGTGACGTCCAGCAGGCGTGCGGCGAGCCGCGCCGTCGTCGACTTGCCCGAACCGGACTCGCCGACCAGGGCGAGCGTCTCGCCCGCGTTGATCTCGAAGGTGACGTCGTCGACGGCTCGGAACCGCTGCGGGGGACGCACCAGGCCACCGGTCCCCATGACCGGGAACTCCTTGACCAGGTTCGTGGCTCTCAGGAGCGGCTCGCTCATGCGGCACCTCCATTCGTGGGGGCGTTCTCGGGGACGACGGCGGAGCCCGGCGCCACCGCGCGCAGCTCGCCGATCTCGTCGTCGATACGCGGGACGGCGTCGAGCAACGCCTGGGTATAGGGGTGCTGCGGGCTCGTGAAGATCTGCTCGACGGCGCCCCGCTCGACGCACACGCCGTCCTTCATGACGACTATGTGGTCGGTGATCTCGCTGACCACCGCCAGGTCGTGCGTGATCAGCACCAGGCCGGTGCCGGTCTCGCGGCGGATCTCCTGCAGCAGGTCCAGGATCTGGGCCTGGACGGTGACGTCGAGCGCCGTGGTCGGCTCGTCCGCGATCAGCAGCTCGGGCTCGGTGCTGAGCGCCATCGCGATCATGACGCGCTGGCGCATGCCGCCCGAGAACTGGTGCGGGTAGTGGTGCACGCGCCGTGCCGAGTCCCGGATGTGCACCCGTTCCAGGGCCGCGATCGCGACCGTGCGCGCCTCCCGGCGGGTCACGCCCGGCCGGTGGGCACGGTACGCCTCCTCGATCTGGAGCCCGACCGTGTAGTACGGGTTCAGGGAGGACAGCGGGTCCTGGAACACCATGGCGATGCGGTCGCCGCGCACGCGGCGCAGGTCGGCCTCGGACATGCCGACGAGCTCCTGCCCGCGCAGCTTCACGCTGCCCGTGCGCCGCGCGGCCCTGGGCTGCAGGCCCATGATCGCGAGGCTGGTCATGGACTTGCCCGAGCCGGACTCGCCGACGATGCCCAGCGCGCCGCCGGGCTCCAGGTCGAGGTCCAGCGAGCGGACGGCGTCGAGCGGGCCGCGCGGCGTGGCGAAGGTGACCGTGAGGTCGCGCACCTGGAGGAGCGCTGCGGAGGCGGCGCCTGTGGTGGTGGTCGTCATGCGTTCACCCGCACTCTCGGGTCGATGGCGCTGTACACGACGTCGACCACTATGTTTCCGACGACGACGAGGAACCCGGCCAGCAGCGTCACGCCCATGATCACCGGCTGGTCGTTGCGGGCGATGGAGTCGGCGGCCATCTTGCCGACGCCGTTGATCCCGAACACGGTCTCGGTGATGAGCGCGCCGCCCAGCAGGCCGGCGAAGTCCATGCCGAAGATGGTCACGACCGGCGTCAGGGCCGGCCGCAGGGCGTGCCGCCGCCAGATGAGCGACTGCGGCAGCCCCTTCGCGTAGGCCGTGCGCACGTAGTTCTCGCGCAGCACGTCCAGCACGTTCGCCCGGGTGAGCCGCGTGTAGGCGGCCGCGTACCCGATCGCGAGGACTATCCACGGCATCACGAAGTTGAGGAACCACTGCACGGGGTCGTCCGCGAAGGCGACCGCCTGGGGGAACGGCAGCCACTGGAGCTGGACCACCAGCACGTACTGCAGCACCAGGGCGAGCACGTAGTTGGGGATCGACATGCTCGTCAGGGTCAGGCCCGTGGTGAACCGGTCGAGGAACGTGCCCTCCTTGACGGCGCTGAGCAGGCCGCCGACCACTCCGGCGAGCAGCCACAGCACCGCGGCGCCGATGGCGATCGTCGCGGAGACGGGCAGCCGCTGCACGATCATGTCCCAGACCGCCTGGCTGGACTGGAACGAGTAGCCCAGGCACGGCGCCGCGCAGTCGACGGCGCTCGCACCCTCGCCGTAGGTGCGGCCCGCGAAGATGCCGACGACGAACAGGAAGAACTGCGTCCAGAAGGGCTGGTCCAGCCCGAGGTTCCCGCGGATCTGGTCGATCAGCTCGGGCGTGCAGTTCTTGCCGCAGATCTGCACCGCCGGGTCCGGCGAGAGCGCGAAGAAGATCAGATAGGTGAACAGGCACACCAGCAGCAGGACCACGAGGCCCGACGCGATGCGCGTGACGAGGAACCGGGGCATTCAGCGACCCTCCTGGGCGTCGACGACGGCGCGCAGGCGGTCACCGAGCACGGTGAACGAGAGCACGAGCAGGAACAGGCACACGCCCGGCACCACGAAGTAGGCGGGGTCGACGGCGTACCACTTCACGGAGGCGGCGATCATCTGCCCCCAGCTCGGCGCGGGTGGCACGACGCCGACGCCGAGGAACGACAGGCCCGCCTCGGTGCCGATGTAACCGGGCACCGCCAGCGTCGCCATCACGATGATCGTCGAGCGCAGGTTCGGCAGGATCTCGCGGAACACGATGCGCGTGCCGCTGGCCCCGGCCGCCCGGGCCGCCTCGACGAACTCGCGCTGTGCGAGCGACATGGTCTGCCCGCGCACGATGCGCGCCAGGTAGGGCCAGCCGAAGGCGGAGATCACGACCACGAGCAGCGTCGACCGGTTGCCCGCCGGCAGGGCGGAGAGCACGGCGATCATGAAGATGAGCGCCGGGAAGGCCATGAGGAAGTCCATGACCCGTGAGACGACGAGGTCCACCCGCCCGCCGAAGTAGCCCGCCACGAGCCCGAGCGAGACGCCGAGCACGGTGGTCAGCGCGGTCGCCGACAGCGCGATGCTCATCGAGACCCGCGCGCCGTAGACGATGCGCGCGAAGATGTCGCGCCCGCTGCCCGGCTCGACGCCGAGCCAGTGCTCGGCGCCCATGCCGCCCCACGCGCCGATCGGCATGCCGCCGAGGTTGGGGTCGATGGCGGTCTGGTCGAACTCGTACGGCGTCCAGCCGCTGATCGACGTGAGCACGGGCGCGAAGACCGCGACGAGGGTGACCAGGGCGATGTAGCCGAGGCCGAGCATCGCGCCGACGTCGCGCCGCAGGGTCTGCCAGGTCCCGCCGGCACCGTCGCTCTGCGCGACGGTGCCGGCGGTGAGGTCCGTCTGGGACGGCATCATCGGGTCAGCCCTTCTCGGGGTCCTTGAGACCGACGCCGACGTAGTCGATGCCGCCGGTCGCGGCGTTCGCCGAGGAGAACAGGCCGGTCACGTTCTCGCCCGGCAGCATGACGCCCTTGGCGACCATGAGCGGGACGACCGGGGCCAGCTCGAGGATCTGCTCGTCGAGGTCGCCCCACTGCTCGTTGGCGGCCTCGATGTCCGTCATCGCCCCGATCTCGTCGATCCGCTCGTTGATGGCCGGGTCGTTGATCTGGGCGATGTTGCCGTTGCCCTTCTCGTAGATGTTGCGGCCGTCGAACAGCGGCGGGATGAACGTCGCCGCCGACGAGGCCCAGTCCGGGCACCAGCCGGTGATCGCGGCGTCGTGCTGCTGCGACGGGGTGCCGATGGTCTCGTAGTAGGTGGCGGTGTCGATCAGGTTCAGCTCGACCGTGATGCCCACCCGCTCCAGCGCCTGCTGGACCGCCTCGGCCTGGGCCTGCATGGACTCCTGGGCGCGGATGTCGAGGGTCATGGTGAACCCGTCGGACAGTCCCGCCTCGTCCAGCAGCTTCTTGGCGGCCTCGACGTCGCCGGTGCCGTCCTCGGACGGGTAGAGGTCGAAGTCCTTGTGGCCCGCGACCGACGGCGGCAGGATCGTCGTGGACGGGTCACCGAGCTGCGTGCCGCCGCTCGCGTTCACGATGGTGGTGCGGTCGATCGCGTAGCTGATCGCCTGCCGGACGTGGACGTCGTCCATGTGCTTCTTGGTGGTGTTCAGGCCCATGTACGTGGTGCAGATGCCGGGGAACTCCAGGACGCGCTCCTTGAGCTGCGGCGTCTGCAGCCGGGGCAGCGTGGCGGGCTGGATGTTGCCCGCGATCGCGTTGACGTCGGCGCCCTGCCCGGCGATGAGCCGCTCGTCGATGGTGGCCGGGTCCAGGCCGATGGTGAACTCCCAGGCGTCCGGCTTGGCAGCGCGCACCTCGTCCGTGGCCGGGTCCCAGTTCTCGTTGCGTGTCAGCTTGATGGTGCTGCCTGGCACGTACTCGGCCAGCTTGTAGGGGCCGGACGCGATGATCTCGTGGATGAACTCGTCGCCCGCGCCGCTGTCCACGGGGAACGGCGTCGCGTTCACCTGGGAGAGCACGGCGTCGAACTCGGGGAACGGCTTGATGAGGTGGAAGACGATCGTCGTGTCGTCGGGAGTCTCGATGGTCGGCAGGTCGCCGCTCTTGTACGGGCCCTCGTAGCCCTCCGGGGCGTCGATGACCTGCTTGAGGTACGGCGAGCCGATGCCGATCTCGGGGTCCCAGGCCCGGGAGATGCCGAACTTGACCTCCGCGGAGGTGATCGGGTCCCCGCCTGCGAACTTCAGCCCGTCCTTGAGCGTGTACGTCCAGGTCAGGCCGTCGTCGGACGCCTCGCCGAGGCTCTCGGCCAGGTCCGGGACGATCTCGGTCGGGTTCTCGGACGAGCCGGGCGCGGAGGTCGTGAGCTGCCGGTAGACGAGCCGGTAGAAGTTGTTCACGCCGCCGTCCCAGCCGCGGGCCGGGTCGAGGTACGAGAAGTCGGCGTTCTGCAGCACGTGCACGGTGCCACCCACCGCGGGCTCCGCGGTGAAGCCGCCACCCCCGGAGGAGTTGTCCGGGGCGCCGCCGCCGCAGGCGGCGAGGGCGAGGGTCGTGGCGGCAGCGAGGACGGCTGTCGTTATCCGATGGAGCTTCACGATGTGGCCTCTCGGTTGATGACGCCGGAGCGTCGAGGGGTCGTACGGGTAGGGGCGGGAGGGCAGGAGCCCTCTGGCGGGTCGGTCCGGTCAGGTGTGCCGGAGCCAGACCCGCATCGCCCCGGGGTCGCGGTTCGCCCAGAGGTGGTAGGGCACCAGCGGTACCTGCGTCGTCGTCGACGAGGTAGATGGGTCGGTCCGGTTCGCGGCCGGGTACGGGTCGTCCGACGGCGCGGGCTGTCGGCTCACGTGCGCGGTCAGGGCGTGCCGCAGCACGGGGTCGTCGGCCAGCAGGGCGTGGGATCGCAGGTCGTCGCCCGACGGCGGCGCGTCGCCCACGGCGTGCACCACGAGCTCGTCGACCGGCACGGGGGAGTCGATCTGCTCCAGGCAGTGCACCACCGGTCCGCGCACGGCGGCGACGGCGCCGCGGGTCGCGTCGACGGCGGGGTGCGAGACGACGAGCGCCGGCGGCATCGGCAGGTCGAGCACGAGCTCCTGGCCCGGTCGCCACACGCTGGTCAGGTGCAGCCAGCCGTCCGCGGCTCGGTCGTCGACCTCGGCGACCGCCTCGCCGTCGATGGTGACCCGCGGCGTCGTCGCCCAGGCTGGGATGCGGAGGGTCAGCGTCGACGGCTCGTCGCGGGCGGCGCGCACGCGGACCGTGACACGCCCGTCCCAGGGGTAGTCGGTGACGACGTCGACAGAGAGCGCAGCGGAACGCACGCGGCACGCGGTGAGCAGCGCGATCGTCAGGCCGTCCGGCGTCTCGAGCGCCACGTGGTCCTGGAGCGCGCTGATCCAGCGCGCCGCGTTCGGCGGGCAGCAGGCACAGCCGAACCACCGGCGGCGCAGCGGCTCCGCGGGATCGACCGGCCGCCCGTCGGTGTGGTCGGGACGGCGCTGCAGCGGGTTGTCGTAGAAGAAGCGGGTGCCGTCCAGCGAGACGCCCGCGGCGAACCCGTTGTAGAGGACCCGCTCGACGTGGTCCAGGACCGCGGCGCTCCCGGTGGCCAGGAACAGCCGCCAGCCCCACTGCATGGTGCCGATGGCGGCGCAGGTCTCGGCATAGGCGCGTTCGGACGGCAGTTCGTACCGGTCGCCGAACGCCTCGTCCGAGTGCCGGGACCCGATCCCGCCCGTGACGTAGGACTTGGTGCGCACCATGTCGTCCCACAGGCGCAGCAGGTGGTCGATCCGGGCCGTGTCGCCGCGCTCGACGGCGACGTCGGTGGCGCCGGCCGCCAGGTAGACCATGCGCACGGCGTGCCCGGTCACCGTGTCCAGGTCGTGCAGCGGCGCGTGGTCCGCGTAGTACGCGGGCCCGAACGGCGCCTTGGCGAAGAGCCCGGAGCCGCGTCGCTCGACGAACAGCTCGGCCTGGCGCAGGTAGGGCTCGTGGCCCGTCTCGCGGTACAGCTCCACGAGCGCCGCCTCGATCTGCGGGTGACCGCAGTACTCCGCGCGCCCGTCCTCGCCGAACCGGTCGACCACGAGGTCCGCGAACCGGCGGGCGACCGCGAGCAGCCGGTCGTCGCCCAGCCTGCGCGCGGCGGCGAGCGCGCTCTGGACCAGGTGGCCGAGGTTGTACAGCTCGTGCCCGCCGGCCAGGTCCGTCCACGGCGGGACCGTCGCGTCGGGGCCCTGGTGGAACGTCGACAGGTACCCGTCGTCGGCCTGGGCGCGCTCGATGAGGGACACGGCCTCCTCGTAGAAGGCGCGGACTGCGGCGTCTTCGGGCACGGCGTCTTCGGGCGCCGCGTCGCGGGCCAGCTCGTACGCGGCCGCCTCCAGCGTCTTGTAGACGTCGGTGTCCATGAACGGGTAGCCGCCGCGGAACGGCTCGCCGGTCCGCTCGGCGATCCGGCGGAAGTTGTCGAGGACGCCGGAGGCCCGTACCTGCTCGACGACGTGGGGGAGGGTCGCGGCCGTGTTGCGCCGCTGCCACCGGCCCAGGAGGCCGTCGGTGAGTGCTACCCGGGCCGCGCGTTGCCGCGCCTCTGTCCTGGCGTCGTTCCGCATAGTCCTCCGCCCTTGGTTCCTCAATCAGCGATATGTGATGCGTGATATTCTACTGATCGACGGCGGCGGTGTCGATGGGGTGAATGTAAACGTCGCGTTTCCGCTACTCCAGGCCGATCCAGGCCGCTAGTTCCCGGCTGTTCCGCCCGGCCTCAGGTACCCTCAGGCACCATTGACGACGGGGTTCGCATCCCGTGTAATATACTACTAGCGTTGCCTGACCACCCAGGAGTGCAGCATGAGCGCCACAACACCTACCCCGTCGGTCCGCCGTCTACCACCGGTCGCGAGCCTGCGCGAGCAGGTTCACCGCGCCCTCGTGGCGGCGATCGTCGCGGGTGAGCTCGAACCCGGTGAGCTCGTCTCCGTGCCGACGCTCGCCGCGCGGTTCGACGTGTCGGCGACGCCGGTGCGCGAGGCGGTCCTGGACCTGGAGCGGCGTGGTTTCCTGGAGGCGGTCCGCAACAAGGGGTTCCGCGTCACCCGCGTGAGCGACCAGACCCTGCGGCACGTCGCCGCCGTCCGCCTGGTGATCGAGCCGGTCTGGATGGAACGGCTCGCCAAGTCGTTCCCCGTCGGGCAGCTGGCGGAGTTCCGCGCGCTGGCCGACGAGATCGTCGAGGGCGCGCGCACCGGCGACCTGGTCGCGTACCTGCAGGCGGACCAGACGTTCCACCTGCGGCTCATGGGCCTGCTGGGCAACCCCGTGGCTGGTGAGATCGTGGCCGACCTGCGCGACAGGGCCCGCCTGCTCGGGCTGTCGACGATGGTCGCGAGCGGCACGCTCGCCAGCTCAGCCCAGGAGCACCACGAGCTGCTCGACCTGCTCGCAGCCGGCGACGGCCCGGGCGCCAAGGCGCTCATGGAGCGGCACATCGGGCACTCGCTCGGCACCTGGGCGGGCAAGCCGGAGGACTGACTGACCGTAGGTCGAGCCTGTCGAGACCGCTGAACTTGCCTGGACCGCTGAAAAGGAACTGATCGAGGAGGTGGATGTGGCAGCGGACGTCGTGATCGTCGGCGCCGGGATAGTCGGCGCTGCCTGCGCGCGAGCCCTCGCCCGGGCGGGCGCCCGCGTGACCGTGCTCGACCGCGGGGCTGCCGCAGCCGCGACCAGCGCCCACGGCGAGGGCAACCTGCTGGTCTCCGACAAGGGCCCCGGCCCGGAGCTGGAGCTCGCCAAGCTGTCGCTGCGCCGGTGGGTCGCGCTCGCTGACGAGCTGGCGGACGAGCTCGGGCCCCGGTTCCCCTCCGTCGAGCACGAGGTCAAGGGCGGCCTGGTCGTCGTCACGTCCGCAGACGGTCTCGCCGGACTGCGCCGGTTCGCCGAGGCGCAGCGGGCGTCCGGCGTCGACGCGGTCGAGGTGACCGCCGAGGAGGCGCGCGAGCTCGAACCCGATCTGGCGTCCGGCGTCGTGGGCGCCGTCCACTATCCGCAGGACGCCCAGCTGCAGCCCGTCGCGGCCGCCGAGGCGCTGCTCGCGTCCGCGCGTCGCGCCGGCGCGGAGGTCCGCACCGGCGTCGAGGTGACCGGCCCGCTGCTCGGGGCCGACGGCGCTCTCGCCGGCGTCGTCACGTCGCACGGGAAGGTGGCCGCGGACGCCGTCGTCGTGGCGGCCGGTCCCTGGTCGGGGGAGGTCGCCGAACGGCTCGGCTCCTGGATCCCTGTGCGACCCCGCCGCGGGATGGTGCTCGTGACCACCCCCATGCCCCAGCGGATCCGGCACAAGGTCTACGACGGCGACTACTTCGCCGCGACGCAGTCGGCGGGCGCCGAGCTGCAAACCTCCGCCGTCATCGAATCAACGCGCGGCGGGACTGTGCTGATCGGGTCGAGCCGCGAGCAGGTCGGGTTCGACGAGCGCTTCCGGGCCGAGGTGCCCGCCGAGATGGCGCGGCGCGCGGTGGCGGTGTTCCCGTTCCTGGCGCGTACCCCTGTCATGCGGTCCTACCTGGGCTTTCGCCCGTACATGCCCGACCACCTGCCGGTGATCGGCCCAGACCCCGCGAGGGCCGGGCTGTGGTTCGCGACGGGCCATGAGGGCGCTGGCGTCGGGCTGGCTCCCGCGACCGGCGACCTGCTCGCCGCGCAGCTGCTCGGGTTCGAGCCACCCGTGGACCCTCGCCCGTACGCCGCCGACCGGCGGACGCTCCTGGATTTCCGCCCGCTGGAGATCCGATCATGACCTCGTACCGCGTCCCCGCCGAGCGCGATCCCGCCCGGCCGGCGGCCGACCGGCCGCTGACCGTCGTCGTGGACGGCGAGCCCGTCACCGGGACGGCCGGCCAGACGATCGCCGGGGTCCTGCTGGGCGCCGGACGGCGCGAGTGGCGCACCACCGCGCCGGGCGGCGCACCGCGCGGCGTGTTCTGCGGGATCGGCGTGTGCTTCGACTGCCTGGTCGAGGTCAACGGCCTGCGGGACGTGCGCGCGTGCCTGCGGCGAGCGCAGGACGGCGACGTCGTGACCCGGCAGGGCGGACCAGGGGAGGATCGATGAGCGGCACGACGAGACACGTGGTCGTCGTCGGCGCGGGCCCGGCCGGCCTTGCCGCCGCGCGGGCCGCCGCGAGCGCGAGTGCGCGGGTCACGCTGCTCGACGCCGCCGACGGGCTCGGCGGCCAGTACTGGCGCCACCTGCCGGCGGAACGTCCGGCCGGCCGCGAGGGTCTGCTGCACCACAGGTGGGCGACGTTCGGCGAGCTCGACGCCGCCCTGCGGGCGGATCCGGACGTGACGGTGCTGCCCTCGGCCCAGGTCTGGTCGCTCGAACGGCTCGACGCCGGTATCCGGCTCAACGTCCTGATCGGGGAGCCCGACGGCGTAGGGCGCGAGGCACTCGTGCTCGAACCCGACGCCCTGGTGCTCGCCACGGGCGCCCACGACCGCACCCTGCCGTTCCCCGGCTGGCAGCTGCCCGGCGTCTACTCGGCCGGTGCGGCGCAGGCGCTGGCGAAGGGGGAGCGGGTGGCGGTCGGACGGCGCGTCGTCGTCGCCGGGGCCGGGCCGTTCCTGCTGCCCGTCGCGTCGTCGCTGCTGCAGACCGGAGCCGATGTCGTCGGCGTGCACGAGGCGAGCCGGCTCGGGTCCCTCGCCCGCGGCTGGCTGAACCGGCCGTGGGAGCTGGCCGGGGCCGCGGGCAAGGCGGGCGAGCTGGCCGGGTACGTCCGCGACCTGGCGCGCCACCGCGTCCCGTGGCGGCCCGGCGAGGCGGTGGTTGCCGCGCACGGCGACGGGCGGGTCGAGGCGGTGACCGTGGCGCGGCTCGACGAGCGCTGGGCGCCGGTCGCCGGGACCGAGCGGCTCGTCGAGGCGGACGCGGTGTGCGTCAGCCACGGCTTCACGCCGCGTCTGGAGCTGGCGATCGCCGCCGGGTGCGACCTCACGCCGGGCCGGTTCGTGGTGGTCGACGACACCCAGGCCACCTCCGTCCCCGGGGTGTGGGCCGCCGGCGAGGTCACCGGCATCGGCGGCGCCGACGCTGCACTGGCCGAGGGCACGGTGGCCGGGACGGCTGCGGCCGGCGGCGACACCGGCACCGGAGCGGCCCGCGCGGCCGGCCGGGCACGCACCCGGGCACGCGGCTTCGCGGCGCGCATCGAGGCGGCGCACGGCATCCGCGGTGGGTGGACCGGCTGGCTGCGCGACGACACCGTCGTCTGCCGCTGCGAGGAGACCACCTACGGACGCGTGCGCGAGGTCGTCGAGCTGACCGGATCGCACGAGCCGCGGTCCGTGAAGCTCACCAGCCGCGCCGGGCTCGGCCCGTGCCAGGCGCGGATGTGCGGCCGGACGCTCCAGGAGCTCCTGGCCGGTCCGGAGGCCACGGGTGCCGCAGCGCCGACTGTGGACCGCCGTCCGTTCGTCGTCCCCGTCCGGCTCGGCGACCTCGCGGGCCTGCCCTCAACTTCCCGACCGACAGCCTCACCCACAGCATCAGCATCCCAACCCGGAGGAGACCGGACATGAACCAGCGTTTCGACCTCGGCGGCGTGATCGTCGCTACCACCCTCGCCTTCAAGCCGGACGCGTCCGCCCCGGCCGGGCTCGCCGTCGACTACGAGCGGTTCGCCGCGCACTGCGAGTTCCTGATCGACAACGGCTGCCGCGGCGTCGGGCCGAACGGCTCGCTCGGCGAGTACTCGTCCCTCACGGACGACGAGCGCCGCAAGGTCGTACAGACCGCCGTCGCGACGGTTGGCGATCGCGGACTGGTCGTGGCCGGCGTGCACGGCGTCGGCTCGCACCAGGCCAAGCACTGGGCAGAGCTGGCGAAGGAGGACGGCGCGGACGCCGTCCTGCTGCTGCCGCCCACGCTCTACCGCGCGAACCGGACCGAGGTGATCGCGCACTATGCCGCCGTCAACGAGGTCGGCCTCCCGATCATGATCTACAACAACCCCATCGACACGAAGGTCGACCTGACGCCCGACCTCCTGGCCGAGCTCGCCCAGCTGGAGAACGTGGTCGCCGTCAAGGAGTTCTCGGGCGACGTGCGGCGCGTGCTGGAGATCAAGGAGCTGGCCCCCGACCTCGACGTCATCGCCGGCGCCGACGACCTGCTCTTCGAGTCGCTGGTGGCGGGCGCCACCGGCTGGTTCGCCGGCTACCCGAACGCGTTCCCGCGCGAGGCGGTCGAGATCTACACCCTGGTCACCGAGGGCAAGATCGCCGAGGCGCGCGAGCTGTACAGGCACCTCGTGCCGGCGTTCCGCTGGGACTCCCGCACCGAGTTCGTGCAGGCGATCAAGCTCTCGATCGACATCACCGGCCAGAGCTACGGTGGTCCGACCCGCCCGCCGCGCGGCCCGCTGACGGCAGAGCACGAGGCCCAGGTCCGCAAGGACACGGAGTCGGCCCTCACCTACATCGCCTCCCGCACCCCTCGCTGAGTGCTGGATATTTGTCCCCTCGAAAGGATTCGACAGCGCAAATACCCAGCACTCAACGGACCAAGGAGAGAGAGCATGCGTACCAGTCGGACCATTAGTACCGTCGACTCGCATACCGAAGGGATGCCTACGCGGGTCGTGACCGGTGGGGTCGGGGTCATTCCCGGCGAGACGATGAACGACCGGCGGCTGTACTTCATGGAGCACATGGACGACCTGCGGCTGTTCCTCATGAACGAGCCGCGGGGGCACGCCGCGATGAGCGGCGCCATCCTCCAGCCGCCGACCCGGCCTGACTGCGACTGGGGCGTCGTCTACATCGAGGTGTCCGGCTGCCTGCCCATGTGTGGGCACGGGACCATCGGTGTCGCGACGGTCCTGGTCGAGACGGGCATGGTCGACGTCGTCGAGCCGGTCACCGAGATCCGGCTCGACACGCCCGCCGGGCTCGTCGTCGCCAAGGTGGCCGTCAGCGACGGCCACGCCGACGCCGTGACCATCGAGAACGTGCCGAGCTTCGTGACGGCGCTCGACCAGGTGATCGAGGTGCCCGGCTACGGAACGGTCCCGTACTCGATGGCGTTCGGCGGCAACTTCTACGCGCTCGTCGACCTCGACGATCTCGGCCTGCCCTTCGACCGGGCGCGCCAGCAGGACCTGCTCACCGCCGGGCTCGCGATCATGGACGCGATCAACGAGACCGCCATGCCGAAGCACCCCTCGCTCGACGGCGTGGAGGGCTGCCACCACGTCGAGCTGATCGCCCCGGGCTCCGACGCACGGCACTCGCGCCATGCGATGGCGATCTGGCCCGGCTGGTTCGACCGGTCGCCCTGCGGCACCGGGACGTCGGCCCGCATGGCCGAGCTCTGGGCGCGCGGCGAGCTCGCCCTGGACACCGACTTCGTCAACGAGTCGTTCATCGGCAGCCGGTTCGTCGGCCGCCTGGTCGCGGAGACCGACGTCGCGGGCGTGCCCGCCGTCGTACCGACCATCACCGGGCGCGCCTGGGTGACCGGGACCGCGAACTACGTGCTCGATCCCAGCGACCCGTTCCCCACGGGCTTCGTGTTCTGACTCTTGCTTGTACGACCTGCCCGCCGTACCCCGCCACCCGCTGAGGAGCCGACCCATGACCGCCACCGCGGCACCCGACCTCGACCGCACCGTCGACGACGTCGCCCGCCGGGCCGCCGACGCCTTCGACGAGCTCTCCCGCACGGCGCCCGCCGTCCGCGCCGAGGGCCTGCGCGCCGCGGCCGCCGCGCTTGCCGACCACGCGGACGAGCTGGTCGCCATCGCGCAGGAGGAGACCGGCCTCGCCGAGGCCCGCCTGCGCGGCGAGCTCAAGCGCACCGGGGTGCAGCTGCGCCTGTTCGCCAACGTCGTCGCCGACGGCGCCTACCTCGACGTGCGCCTCGACGAGGCAGACCCCGACTTCGTCCTCGGCCCCCGGCCCGACCTGCGCCGCAGCCTCTGGCCCGTCGGCCCCGTGCTGAACTTCGCGGCGAGCAACTTCCCGTTCGCGTTCTCCGTCGCCGGCGGGGACACGGCGGCGGCGCTCGCGGCGGGCTGCCCCGTGATCGTCAAGGCGCACCCCGGGCATCCGCTGCTGTCCGAGCGGGTGGCGGAGCTGGTCTCGGCCGCGCTGACCGGGGCCGGGCTGCCGGAGGCCACGCTGCAGCTGGTCACCTCGCAGGACGCCGGGATCGCGCTGGTCGAGCACCCGGCGGTGCGGGCCGCCGCGTTCACCGGGTCGCAGCGGGTGGGGCAGCTGCTGGCCGCCCGGACCGCCGCGCGGCCCGACCCGATCCCGTTCTTCGGCGAGCTGGGCAGCGTCAACCCGGTGCTCGTCTCGCCGGAGGCGCTCCGCGAGCGGTCGGGCGACCTGCTCGCGGGGTACGTGGCCAGCGTGTCCGGTTCGGCGGGCCAGCTCTGCACCAAGCCCGGCTTCCTCCTCGTTCCCGTGGGCACCGAGTACGACGACGTGGTGGTCACCGCCGCGGCGCAGGTGCCGGAGCACCGGCTGCTCAACCCGTCCATCGCGGACGGGTACGAGCGGCGGGTCGGGCAGGTGCTCGGGGTGGACGGCGTGCGCGTCGTGCACGACGGCGGGTTCCGGCGCGACGCGGACGGACAGGCCTGGGTGACGCCGACGTTCGTCGCCGTCCCGCTCGACCTGCTCCGGAGCGCCGGGCCTGTGCTCCTCGACGAGGTGTTCGGGCCGTTCTCGGTGATCGTCGAGTACCCCGACGGCACGGATCTGGGCGCGGCGGTCGCCGAGCTGTTCCCCGGCAACCTCACGCTGACCCTGCACCTGGGCTCCGGAGAGACAGAGGGGGAGTGGGCGAGCCTCGTGGCCCGGCTGGGGCGGCACGCCGGCCGGATCCTGCTCGGCGGCTGGCCGACGGGCGTCGCCGTGACACCGGCGATGCAGCACGGCGGGCCGTGGCCGGCCACGACCACCGACGGGACGTCCGTCGGTACGGCGGCGATCGGCCGCTTCCTGCGCGGGGTCGCCTTCCAGGACGCCCCGCAGGAGCTGCTGCCCCCGCCGCTGCGCGACGAGAACCCGTGGGACGTGCCCCGGACCGTCGCCCCGCGCGGCGAGTCGTCGCTCTGGTGACCGGCTCAGCCGATCAGCAGCGGACCTACAGCCCCGTCATGCGGAGCATCGCCTCGGTATAGCGCTCGCCGCTGACCTGGATCTTCTCGGCTCCGGCCGCGATCTCGGCCAGGTCGGCGGCGGTGAGCTCTACGTCGGCTGCGCCGATGTTCTCCTCGAGACGGCTCGTCCGGCGGGTCCCGGGGATCGGGACGATCCACGGCTTCTGGGCGAGCAGCCAGGCGAGCGCGACCTGCGCCGTCGTGCAGCCCTTGCGGGCTGCGACAGCGCCGAGCAGCTCGACGAACGCCTGGTTGGCGTCGCGGTTCTCCGCCTTGAAGCGCGGAAGGCCGGTGCGCATGTCGTCCTCGGCGAGCTGGGTCGCGGAGGTCAGCGCGCCCGTGAGGAACCCCCTGCCGAGCGGGCTGAACGGGACGAACCCGATCCCGAGCTCTTCGAGCGTCGGCAGGATCTCGGGCTCGGGGTCCCGGGTCCACAGCGAGTACTCGCTCTGCAGCGCCGTGACGGGCTGGACCGCATGTGCGCGGCGGATGGTGTCGGCCCCTGCCTCCGACAGCCCGAACCGGCGCACCTTGCCTGCCTCGATCAGCTCGGCGACGGTGCCCGCGACGTCCTCGATGGGGACCTGCGGGTCGACGCGGTGCTGGTAGAAGAGGTCGATCACGTCCGTGCCGAGGCGGCGCAGCGCGGCGTCGGCCACCTCGCGGATGTGCTCGGGGCGGCTGTCCGTCCCGACGCTCCGGCCCTCCTCGTCCAGCTTGAAACCGAACTTCGTGGCGATGACCACCTGGTCGCGCACCGGGGCGAGTGCTTCGCCGACCAGCTCCTCGTTGACGAACGGGCCGTACACCTCGGCCGTGTCGAAGAGAGTGATCTCGCGGTCGACCGCGCCGCGCAGGACCGCGATCATCTCCTCACGCGTTCCAGGGTTGGGACCGTACCCCTGGCTCATACCCATGCAGCCCAGCCCGATGGCCGAGACCTCGAGGCTGCTCGTCCCGGATCCCAGTGTTCGTGTCTGCATCAGTGACTCCTCGGTCGTGGGTGGGTCAGGCGGCGCCGCTCTCCCCGCGGTACGGGCGGAAGAAGTCGCGCAGCTCCTGCGCGTAGAGCTCGGGCTCCTCGAACGCTGCGAAGTGCCCGCCCCGATCGGGTTCCGTCACGCGGACCGCGTTGGC
This sequence comes from Promicromonospora alba, assembly GCF_042654905.1. Lineage (NCBI taxonomy): Bacteria > Bacillati > Actinomycetota > Actinomycetes > Micrococcales > Promicromonosporaceae > Promicromonospora > Promicromonospora alba. The sequence goes on along the minus strand of NZ_JBHSFI010000001.1, from coordinate 391,329 downwards.
GGTGCGTTCGAGCCAGGCCCGCGGCGGGCGGACGACGTCGCCCCGGAACACCGAGAACCCGGACGGCACCTCGACCCGGCGGGTGAGCTGTCCGGCGGGGATCGCCGAGTTCGCGTTGTACATCCGCATGGACGACCCGATGGTGCCCGTGAGCCAGTAGATGGTGATGTTGGTGAGGATCTCGTCGCGGGTGTAGCGCTCGACGCCGCCGTCGCTCCACGACTGCAGCTTCTCGACAATCCAGGCAGCCAGGCCGGCAGGGGAGTCGTTGAGCGCCGCGGCGACGGTCTGGGGCTTGGTGCGATGGATCGCGCCGTAGGCGCCCTCTGTCGCGCCCCACGTGGCGGCCTCGGCGAACCATGCCCGCTCGGCCGCGGTGAGGGTTGCGGGGTCTCCGGCGAAGACGGGCAGGCCGCCGTCCGTGCGGTGGACCGCGGCGACGCGGTCGGGGTGGTCGAGCGCGAGGTATCGGCTGACGTGGCTGCCCAGGTCCCCGCCCGCGGCGCCGAACCGCTCGTAGCCGAGCGTCCGCATGAGCTCGGCCCACAGCCCGGCGACGGCGACGGAGCTCAGTGGGGGCCCGGTCGGCCGGTCCGAGTACCCGAAGCCGGGCATGTCGGGGACGACCACGTCGAACGCGTCGGCGGGGTCGGCGCCGTGCGAGCCCGGGTCGGTCAGGAGCGAGACGACCTTGGAGTACCGCCAGAACGAGTCAGGCCAGCCGTGGCAGAGGACCAGGGGAAGCACCGGGCCGGCCGGGGCGACCGCCCGGGCGTGCACGAAGTGGATCCCGAGCCCGCCGACCCGGGTGCGGAAGCGGGGGAGCCGGGCGAGCGCCGCCTCCTGCGCCGGCCAGTCGAACCCGTCCGCCCAGTACGCGACCAGCTCGCGGAGGTAGTCGAGGTCGGTGCCGAGGGACCATCCGGCGTCCTCGGGAGCGTCGGGCCAGCGGGTCGCGCGCAGCCGCGCACGGAGGTCTTCGATCGCCTCGGGGGTCGTCCGCGCGACGAACGGCTCGGGGGCTGCAGGGGTGTCCGGCACGGACCTCACCCTACGTGGACGGCTCCTGTGAGGCGACGGCGATACGGCTGCCAGCGGCAGTCTCCGCAACAACAGACACTTGTTCAATACTTGACACCTGTCTATGATCGGCGCCATGAAGTTCGACCTGGCTCAGTCGGCGCCCGTCAAGGACCGGCGCGTGCGGCGGTCGCGCGCGGCGCTCACCCGGGCGGCCGTCGCGCTCGTGACGGAGCGGGGCACCGCCGCCGTGCCGCTCTCCGACATCGCCGCCGCCGCGGACGTGAGCCGGCAGATCGTCTACCAGCACTTCGGGGACCGCGACACGCTGCTGCTGGAGGCCGCCCTGGACCTGATCCGGACCGAGCTGATGCCATGGCTCGCCGAGGGCGACCCAGGGACCGACGCCGAGAGCGGCGCCGAGAGCGACCCAGAGACCGGCCCAAGCACCGCCCCACCGACCACCCCGGCAGACGCCCGGGAGCAGGTGCTCCTGTTGACGCGCCACTTCGCGCGGCACCGCGTCTTCTACCGCGCGATGTTCAACAGCTCCAGCGCATCGGCACTGAACGAGGCGCTCGGCGGGCTGTTCGGTGCAGTGAACCGGCGCGCGTTCAAGGAGCGCTTCGCCGGCACGTTCGGCCCCCAGCAGATCGAGGACCTCACGGTGTTCGTGACCGGGGGCAGCGCGAGCATCGTGAACGCGTGGGTCACAGGGGACGACGAGCCGCTCGACCCGGAGGACCTCGCCGACCGGATGGTCGGCCTGGCCGGCATCTTCGCCGCGGCGATGGGCCAGATCACCGCTACCGATACCAAGGAGTCCGGCCGATGAGCCTCATGAGTCGTGTGCTGCAACGCCAGCAGAAGCTTTCCGAGCCCCAGACGAGGCGCCTCCGGGTCGACAGGAACCTGCTCGTCCCGATGCGGGACGGCGTCGACCTGCTGGCCGACCGCTGGGCACCGCGGGACGGGGGAGACGGCCTGCCCACTGCGCTGATCCGCAGCCCGTACGGGCGCTCGGGCCTGTACGGCACGCTCATGGCCCGGCCGCTGGCCGAGCGCGGCTACCAGGTGCTCATCCAGAGCGCCCGCGGCAGCTTCGGCTCGGGCGGCGTCATGGACCCGCTGCGCCAGGAACGCGAGGACGGCCTGGACACGCTGGACTGGGTGGTCAAGGAGCCCTGGTTCGGCGAGGCGCTGGTCCTCTACGGGGCGAGCTACATGGGCATGGTGCAGTGGGCGGTGGCCGACAGCCTGCCCGCGCAGGTCAAGGCGATGATCCCTGTGGTCACCGAGTCGGCGCTGACCAGGGAGTTCCTGCGCGCCGACGGCCGGTCGCTGGAGGTGCCGCTCGAATGGGGCGCCATGGTCGCCACCCAGGAGCGGCCGCTCAGGCTGCTGCGGATGAACGCCCAGACCAAGAAGACCGCCCGCGCGCTGCGCACCCTGCCGTTGAGCGGGTTCGACGTCGCGGCGACCGGTGAGCAGTCGCAGTACGTCCAGGACGTCCTGGCGCACGACGCCGCCGACCCGCACTGGGACCGCCTCGACCACACCCACCGCGTCGCGGCCACGAGCGTTCCGGTCAGCTCGGTCGCCGGCTGGTACGACATCTTCCTGCCGGGGCAGCTCCGGGACTTCAGGATCCTGCAGGACGCCGGCCGGACCGCCCGCCTCACCGTGGGCCCGTGGACGCATACGCAGCCGGTGGCCGCGACGTCCGAGGCACTCGGTTTCGGCCTGGCATACGCCCGGGGCGAGGAGCCCGCAGAGCGCGCGCCGGTGCGGCTCTTCGTGATGGGCCAGGACGAGTGGCGCGACTTCGAGAGCTGGCCGCCTGCCGGCTACGAGCCGCAGCGGCTCCACCTCCAGGCCGACGGCGGGCTCGCCGCGGACCTGCCGGCGGAGTCCGCCCCCGACGAGTACCGGTACGACCCCGCGGACCCGACCCCCGCGGCCGGCGGCATCAGCATCAGTAACGGCGGCCGCGTCGAGAACGGCACCCTGGAGGCCCGGCCGGACGTCCTGACGTACACGACCGACGTGCTCGAGGAGGACGTCGAGGTCGTCGGCGAGGTGAGCGCGGAGGTCTGGTTCCGCTCCAGCCTCGCCCACGCCGACGTGTTCGTGCGGCTGTGCGACGTCGACGCAGACGGCCGGTCGTTCAACGTCTGCGACGGACTGGCCACCCTGGCCGGCGCGGACGAGCTGTCGCAGGCCACGGTGACCCTGTGGCCGACGGCGCACCGGTTCAGGCGCGGTCACCGCATCCGCGTGCAGGTCTCCAGCGGCGCCTTCCCGCGTTTCGCCCGCAACACCGGGACCGGCGAAGCCATCGCGTCCGCCACGACGCTCCTGGCCGCGGACCAGGCTGTCCACCACGACCCGGAGCACCCCTCGGCGGTGATCCTGCCGGTCCGGTCGGCGCGCTGACGGGCCTACTCAGTGCCTGCTCGGTCCCGGCTCAGTCCCGGGGACGCAACCGGAGCGTCTCGCCGACGGCGTGCGCGCCGGTGACCGTGCCCACGATGCCCTGGCCGTACCGGTCGTACTTGGCGTGGTAGGCGGCGTCGAGGTCGGCGTGGACGTCGTCCTCCGGTTCCTCGAAGGTGACGTCCTTCTCGACGCCGCCCGCGTGGACGTACCCGGTGCCCGCGGCCAGCGCGCGCCGGAACCAGCCGTTGTCACGGCCGTACGCCGAGCGGACGTAGACGTGGTCGCCGACCCGCACCGACCAGATGGTGACGTGCGGGCGGCGGCTGCCGTCGGGCCGGTAGGAGGCGATGCGCAGCTCCTCGGCCCCGCCGATACGGGAGAGCTCGTCCTCGGTCCATGCGGTCATGCGCGGTTCCTTCCTGGTCGTGCCCAGGTGCCCCGGGCGGTGCTACGACCTTCAACATAGGTCGCCGCACCCAGCCCAACCAGGCACTGTCAGAACTCCCACCGACAGGGACTCACCAGAGCGGCCTGTGAGCGTGGCGTGAGCCGGTTCAGCGCCACAGGTGCTGGACGCGCCGGACCACGAGCGCGGCCGCGGTCAGGCCGAGCGCGGCACTGCCCACGGCGACGGCGCTCGCGCCCGCCGGGCGGCCGGCCGCGTCCAGCACGATGCCCATGTGGTCGAACGCCGCGACGTCGTTGATCGCCAGGTACCAGGCGATCAGGTACAGCACCTGGAACACGCGCGGGGTGCGCGTGACCGTGCCGAGCAGCAGCGCGAGCGACGGGATGAACAGCGCACCGGCGGCCCAGTGCGCGGCACGGGCGGCGTCGCCGTCGAGCAGCATGCTCGCCAGCGGTCCGACGGCGGTCGCCGCCGTGAGCGCCACTCCGGCCAGCCACTGCGCGACCGTCCGGTCCAGGCTGCCCGGATAGGCGCCCAGCAGGGTGTCCATGCCGTGCTCGAGGTGCTGCGTGCCCAGTCGCGACCAGACGAGGACCGGCCAGATCCAGGCCGCCGCCAGCACCGCCGTCCCGGGTCCGTTCCAGGCCACCGCCGCGACGTTCAGCCCGGCGGCGACGATCCACCACCACCAGGACAGGTCCGACGTCAGGACCCGCAGCTCCCCGGCGACCATCCGGGCCAGGGCCGGTCGCCGTCCGACCGGAGCGGCCGTCAGGGAACCGACACCCATCGAGCCGACAGCCCGCGGCGCCGCGGAAGCGCTCGCCGGCAGCTCCGCGGCGTGGACCAGTCCCGCGTCGGCAGTGACCCGCGGCGACCGTGCCGTCCGGGCGACGTCGAACCGGTCGAACCACAGCGCCGGGAGCACCGCGACGAGGACTGCGGCCAGGAACACCAGGAAGCGGCCGCCCACGAGCTCGCCGGTCGGTGCGAGCCCGTCCCAGTCGAAGACCCGCAGCGGTTCGTCGATGCCGGTCAGACCCAGGCTGAACCCGCCCGCCGGCGGCAGACCCTGCTCGACGACGGACGCCCGCATCGACTCGACGACGAGCCCAAAACCACCGAACGGCACGCCGCCGCTGCCGAGCAGCAGGAACGTCCACACGAAGAACCAGACGATGTTGCCCAGGCCCGCGCGCAGCGGCCGGACCGTCTCGAACAGCACCGCGGCGGCCGACGTCACCGCCAGCACGGGCAGCGTGAACAGTGCGAAGGGCGCCAGCAGCGCCACCGGGTCCACCGTGTACGACTCGCCCCGCGCGATCTGGAGCGCGAGCGCCGTCACGGCCAGCGCGCCCGCCATCGACGCCAGGACCAGGAAGTTGCTGAGCAGCTTGCCCAGGAGATAGGCGGGACGGGTCAGCGGGGTCGCGGCGAGCACCTGCCCCACGCCGGTGAGCCGGTCGCGCGTGATCGTTCCCCGCACCACGTAGAACCCGCCGAGCATGAGCCACAGCCCGCCCGCGAGCGCCGTCACGGTGCCGACCCAGGCGCCGTCGTACGGGCCGCGGTAGCCGCCGGCGTCCATGATCACCCACACCGAGTCGGCGGGCGGGATCGCCAGCCACCCCAGCCCGATCGCCGCGGCCAGGGTGATCAGGTAGGCGGGCCGTCGGGTGCGCTCGCGGAAGTCGGCCACGGCGATCCCCAGCAGGGCGCTCATCGGGCGACGCCCGCGTTGGCGGCGGAGCCGTGCACCACGGCGAGGTAGGCGTCCTCGAGGTCCGGGGCGACCGGGACGGCGTCCGCGACCGGCGCGGAGGTGCCGAGCAGGCGTACCCGCATCCCGGCTGGAGTGCGTACCTGCTTGCTGATCACGTGGCGCTCGCGGAGCACCTGGAGCGTGTCGGCGGGGACGGTCGCCTCCCACACCTGCCCCTGGGCGAGGCGCAGCACGTCGTGCGGGGCGCCGCGCACGAGCAGGCGCCCGCCCGCCATGATCGCGATGTCGGAGGCGACGGACTCGATGTCGGACGCGATGTGGGTGGAGAGCACGACCACCCGGTCCGTGGCGAGGTCGCTCAGCAGGTTGCGCAGCACCACGCGCTGCTCGGGGTCCAGGCCGGCCGACGGCTCGTCGACGACGAGCACCCCCGGATCGGTGAGCAGCGCCTGCGCTATGCCGACCCGGCGGAGCATGCCGCCCGAGTAGGCGCCGAGCGGCCGCTTGCCCGCGCCCGCGAGGTCGAGGATCTCGAGCAGCTCGCTGATCCGGGCGCGTGCGGCGCGTGCGCCGACGCCCTTGACCGCGGCCAGGTAGGAGAGGAACTCGGGCGCGCTCAGGTGCGGGTACACGCCGAAGTCCTGCGGGAGGTAGCCCAGGCGGCGGCGGAGCGCGTCGGGCCGGCGCACCGCGTCGGCGCCGTCGAACAGCACCTGCCCGCTGGTGGGCCTGGTCACCGTGGCGGCGATCCGCATGAGGGACGACTTGCCGGCGCCGTTCGGACCGAGCAGTCCGATCAGGCCGTTGCCGAGGCGCAGGGTGACGGCGTCGACGGCGCGCGGGCCGCCGCGGTACTGCTTCATGACGTCCACGAGCTCGAGTACGGGTTGCATGTGCCGATGGGACCATCCGCGCCGGTGGGCGGTCACGACCACCAGGTAGCGAACCGGAGGTAGGCCTAGCACTACCTTCCGCGCCGGCTCCCTGGCGTCCGTCTAGCATGACGGCGTGCGAGAGACAGGCCCGCGAACGGCGCTGGAGGCCGTCACCTGGCCCCGGTTGCTGCTGAGCTGGTGGCCGTGGCGGTCCCTGGCGTACCTGCTGAGCACTCTGCCGCTCGGCGTCGTCGCCGGTGCCCTCGTGGCGGTCCCCGCGGTGCTGCTCGCCACGGGCTGGGCTGCCGGCAGCCTCGAGCCGGGCACGGCTGTGGCGCTCATCGCGCTCGAGCTGCTGCTCGTGGTCGGGTTCGGGCCATGGTTCGCCCACGCGCTGGCCGCGACGGAGAGACGTCGGCTGCGCTGGGTGGACAGCCGCCCGATGCCGGAGCGACGGCGCCTGATCGGCGGTTGGGTCGACGGCGGTGCGGACGGCGCGTCCGCCGGCAGAAATCCGGTCCTTGCCCGCTATGCCGACCCGGCGACCTGGCGGGAGGTCGGCTGGCTGCTCCTGCTCTCCACTGCCGCGCCCGCCGTGTCGGCCGCGGCGCTCCTGCTCGGGCTGCTCGTCGGTCTCTACGCGGTCAGCCCGCTCGTGCTGCTGGCCCAGCGCCCGGGCGACGGACCGGTCGCCCTGGGACCGTGGTCGGTCTCCACGGTGGCGGAGTCCGTCCCGTTCGCGGCCGCCGGGATCGTGCTGCTGCCGGTGGTCGGATACGTCTGGACCGTGGTGGCCGGGGGACTGGCCGACGTCGCGCGCCGCCTGCTGGTCGGCGCCGAGAGCGAGGTCCGGGCCGAGCTCGTCGAGGTGTCGCGCTCGCGTGCCCGCCTCGCCGACGCGTTCGACGCCGAACGCCGCCGGATCGAGCGGGACCTGCACGACGGCGCCCAGCAGCGCCTCGTCAGCCTGACGCTGCAGCTCGGCTTGGCCCGGCTGGACGTGCCGCCGGACTCGCCCGCCGGGCGGTCTCTCGCCAGCGCGCACGACCAGGCCAAGGAGCTGATGACCGAGCTGCGCGAGCTGATCCAGGGCATCCAGCCGCAGACCCTGACCGACCTGGGCCTGCCCGCCGCGCTCGGCGAGCTCGCCGACCGCTCGCCCGTGCCGGTGCACGTCGACGCCGCGCTCGACTCCCGCCCTGAGCCCAAGGTCGAGTACACCGCCTACTTCGTCGTCTCGGAGGCCCTGGCCAACGTCGCCAAGCACGTGGGCGCCGCGGGCACCGCGCGGGTGACGGTCCGCCACGCCGGGGGCGGCACCAGGGCCGGCACCCTGACGGTCGAGGTGACCGACGACGGTCCCGGGGGAGCCGACCCCGCGCGCGGCACCGGGCTGGCCGGGCTCGCCGACCGGGTGGCGGTCATGGGCGGGCGGATGCTCCTGTCCAGCCCGCCCGGCGGGCCGACGACGGTGCGCGCCGAGCTGCCGTGCGGTCCGGACGGTGTGCTGTGAACGGCGCGATCAGCGTCGTCGTCGCCGAGGACGGTGTCCTGCTGCGCGTGGGGCTGGTCGGCCTGCTCGAGCGGTTCGGGTTCGAGGTGCGCGCGGCCGTGGCGGACGCCGACGCGCTGCGTGCTGCCGTTGCTGAGCACGATCCCGACCTGGTGATCACCGACATCCGGATGCCGCCGACGCATACGGACGAAGGGCTGCGGGCCGCGGTCGAGGTCCGTGACGCGCATCCGGGGCTGGCCGTCGTCGTGCTGAGCCAGTACGTGCAGCACTCCTACGCCGCCGACCTCTTCGGCACGGGCGACGGCCGCGGGGTCGGCTACCTCCTCAAGGACCGGGTGGTCGACGTCGAGGAGTTCGTCGACTCGCTGCGCCGCGTCTGCGCCGGCGGGACCGCGGTGGACCCCCAGGTGGTCGGACAGCTCGTGCGGCGACGGGACGACCCGCTGGCCGCGCTCACGACGCGCGAACGCGACGTGCTGGGGCTGCTCGCGGAAGGGCACTCGAACGCGTCGATCGCCCGTCGCCTGTTCGTCACCGAGGCCACCGTGGGAAAGCACGTGGGCAACATCTTCGTGAAGCTCCGGCTGCCGCAGACCGACGACACCAACCGCCGGGTCCTGGCCGTGCTCGCGCACCTGGCGGGGCAGGGCGGCTAGCTCGTCAGCCGGCGGGCCGCCTCCAGCAGGGCGCCGGTGCCCTGGACGAGCGCGCGCAGGTCGTCGACGGAGAGCAGGGCGAGGAGGTCCGGCGGCAGGTCCTCGTCGTGCGCGACGAGGCGCCGGATCGCCTCGGACCCCTTCTCGGTGCTGGTCACACGACGGACCCGGCCGTCGACGGGGTCCTGCGTGCGCACGGTCATGCCGGCGGCCGTCAGCCGGTCCAGGATCCCCGAGACCGTGCCGGCCGAGACGCCGAGCGCCTCGGCGAGCCGTTGCGGCGTCGACTCGCGGTCGACCTGGACCAGTGCCAGCGCCCGCAGCTGCTGCACGGTCAGGTCCGTCTCCAGGAGGGGACGCAGCCGCGCGGCGAAGAACTCCTCGCCGAGCAGGCGGTGCAGGTCGGCGAGCTCGGCGACGAGCTGGTCGCGGGTCTGGTCGGTCACGGGGCGACTGTAGTCGGCAACTTCACCCGCCCCGAACCGGAGTTGCGAGGCGGGAACCCGGGCCGGATCCTTTGCGTTAGGCAAAATATTGCGCCGGAGGGGTAGTGGGCCCGGCGTATCCCCAGATCTGGAGGCAGTGTGTTCCGTCTTGCCCGTATGTCGCTCGCGAACCGTGCGCTCGTCGCCCTCGCGACGATCGCCGTGTTCTTCGTCGGCATCTACAGCATGGGGCAGCTCCGCCAGGAACTCATCCCGTCGATGAACGTGCCGATGGTGGCGGTGACCGCCGCCGACCCGGGCACGTCGCCCGAGATCGTCGCCGATCGGGTCACCGACCCGATCGAGACGGCGGTCCAGAGCATCGACGGCGTCACGGGCGTGACCTCCACGGTCTCCACGGGCGTCTCGATGACGACCGTCGAGCTGGAGTACGGCACCGACGTCGACGCGATCGAGCAGGAGATCACCTCCGCGGTGGACGGCCTCCGGGACCTGCCGGAGGACGTCGAGCCCCAGGTCATGGCCGGCTCCCTCGACGACCTGCCCGTGGTGCAGCTCGCGGTCTCGGGCGACGGCACCGAGCAGGAGCTGTCCGACGCCATCGACTCCGTGCTGGTGCCCGAGCTGTCGGGCATCGCGGAGGTCCGCGACGTCACCGTGACCGGGACCACCGAGCGCCAGGTCGTGATCGAGGCGGACGACGAGAAGCTCGCCGCGGCCGGCCTCACCTCCGCGCAGCTCTCGTCGCTGCTGCAGGAGAACGGCACGGTCATGCCGGTGGGCGAGGTGACCGAGGACGGCGAGACCAGCAGCGTCCAGGTGGGCACGTCCGTCGAGTCGGTCGAGGAGCTCGAGAACCTCCCGATCGTGCCCACCGCGGGTGCCGCCGGCGGTGCGGCGGGTGGACCGGCGGGGGGCGCGGGCACGGCGGGCGAGGCGCCGGCCGCGCCCCTGGCCCCCGACGCCGAGCCCGCCCCCGACGTCGTGCACCTGGGCGACGTCGCGGAGGTGAGCGTGCAGGACGTGCCGCCCACCTCCTTCTCGCGCCTGGACGGTGAGCCGTCGCTCGCCATCGCCCTGACGAAGACGCCGGACGGCAACACGGTGGACGTGTCGCACGCGGTGCACGAGGTGCTCGCCGACGCGCGCGAAGAGCTCGACGCCGACGGCGTGAGCACCGCGGTCACGTTCGACCAGGCGCCGTTCATCGAGGAGTCGATCGAGGGCCTGACGACGGAGGGCGGGCTCGGCCTGCTCTTCGCGGTGCTCGTGATCCTCGTGTTCCTGGCGTCGATCCCGGCCACGCTGGTCTCGGCGATCTCGATCCCGCTGTCGCTCGCGGTGACGTTCGCGGCGATGAACCTGACCGGCTACACCCTGAACATCCTGACGCTCGCCGCCATGACCATCTCGATCGGGCGCATCGTCGACGACTCGATAGTCGTGATCGAGAACATCAAACGACACCTGTCCTACGGCGAGGACCGGGTGGACGCCATCGTCACCGCGGTCCGCGAGGTGGGCGCCGCCATCACCGCCTCGACGGTGTGCACGGTGGCCGTGTTCGCCCCGATCGCGCTCGTGGGCGGCATGGCCGGCGAGCTGTTCCAGCCGTTCGCCGTCACCGTCGCCATCGCGATGGGCGCGTCGCTGGTCGTGGCGCTCGTGGTCGTGCCGGTGCTGGCCTACTGGTTCATCAGGGTCCCGGCCTCGGCCGACGGCGGCGTCGCCATGCGCGAGGCGGCCGAGCTCAAGGAGCGCCGTGGCGCCTGGCAGCGCGCGTACGTGCCGTCCCTGTCCGCCGCGCTGCGTCACCCGGCTGTCACGCTGGGTGTCGCGGTGGCGCTCCTGGCCGGCACGGTTGCGCTGGTGCCGCGCATGGAGACCAACTTCATCGGCAACGCGGGCCAGGACACCCTCACGGTCACCCAGGAGTTCGAGCCGGGCACCGCCCTGGCGGCCCAGGACGAGGCCGCCAAGGAGGTCGAGGACGTCCTCGCCGACGTCGACGGCGTCGAGACCGTGCAGACCACCGTCGGGTCCGGGGACGGGATGGCCGCCGCGTTCGGCCAGGGCGGCGGCGCCGGCAGTGCGTCGTTCGCGCTCGCGCTCCAGGACGACGTCGACGGCGAGACCGTGCAGGACGACGTGAGCGAGGCGCTCGACGAGGCGGACCTGACGGGCGAGGTCACCGTGGCCGCCGGGGACTCCGGGTTCGCCGGCAGCACCGTGGACCTGGTCGTCACGGCCGCCGACGCCGAGGGGCTGGCCGACGCCGCGAGCACCGTCGAGGACGCGGTGACGGGCCTGGACGGCGTGGCGGACGTGACGAACAACCTGGCCGCCGAGCAGGCGACGGTGCAGGTGACCGTGGACCGGGACGCGGCGGCGGAGGCCGGCCTCACCGAGGCGACGGTCTCCGGGCTGCTGGCCGGTGCGATGAACGAGTCGAGCATCGGGACGGTCGACCTGGACGGGGCCACGCTCGACGTGGTGGTGGCCGGTGACATGCCGGCGACGACCGCCGAGATCAAGAAGGTCGAGGTGCCGACGGCGGCGGGCATGCTCCCGCTGAGCGACCTCGTGACCGTCGAGGAGGTGTCCGCCCCGGCGTCGATCACCCGGGTCGACGGCGAGCGCAGCGCCACCGTTGCCGTGACCCCCTCCGGGGACGACCTGGGCGCGCTGTCCGGGACGCTGACCGAAGAGATCGAGGACCTCGACCTGCCGGACGGCGCCGAGGTGAGCGTGGGCGGCCTCGCGGCCGACCAGGCCGACGCGTTCGCGGACCTCGGCCTCGCGCTGATCGCGGCGATCCTCATCGTCTACCTGGTGATGGTCGCGACCTTCCGGAGCATCGGGCAGCCGCTGATCCTGCTGGTCTCGGTGCCGTTCGCGGCGACCGGCGCGCTGGGTGCGCTGCTGCTGACCGGGACGCCGCTGGACGTCGCCGCCCTGATCGGTGTGCTGATGCTGGTGGGCATCGTCGTGTCGAACGCGATAGTGCTGATCGACCTGATCAACCAGTACCGGGCGGACGGCCGGCCGCTCGACGAGGCGGTCAAGGAGGGTGCGCGGCAGCGGCTGCGGCCCATCGTGATGACCGCCGCCGCGACGATCCTCGCCCTGACCCCGATGGCGTTCGGCCTGACGGGCGGCGGGGCGTTCATCTCGCAGCCGCTGGCGCTCGTGGTGATCGGTGGCCTCGTGTCCTCGACCCTGCTCACGCTGTACGTGGTGCCGGTGATCTACACGCTGTTCGAGCGGCGCACGGAGGACCGCGCCCCGAAGCGGGCCGCCAAGGCGGCCCGTCGCGCGGAGAAGGCGGAGGTCAAGGCCAGGCACGCGGCCCGCGTCGCGGAGGAGCTGGCGGCGGGCACCGCGCGGTAGGCGTGGTGCCCGCCGGGGCTCAGCGGACGCGGTCGTAGACCAGCACGAGGGTGCCGTGCTCGCCCGCCGTCTGGCTGACGAGGTCCCACCTGCCGGCGGGCAGGCCGTCGTCGAAGAGCCGCGGGCCGCCGCCGAGGAAGATCGGGAAGACGGTGACGGCCAGCCGGTCGACCTGGTCGGCGGCCAGCAGGTCCTTGATGACGCTCGCGCTGGAGAGCACGAGGATGTCGCCGCCCTCCGTCGCCCTGAGGTCCGCGACCGCCTCGGCGGTCGGCTTGTCGACGACGGTCGTGCGCTCCCACGGTGCCCGGTCGGGGTCGAGGGTGGAGGAGAGGACCACCTTGTCGACGTCGACCAGCCAGCGTGCGAAGCCCACGTCGCGCGGGTCGGCCCCCTCCATGTCGATCACGCCGGGCCAGAACCCGAGGAACCCCTCGGCGTTCACCCGCCCCAGGAGGGCGGTGGTCGCGGGCCCCCAGAGGCTGGTCAGGTGGTCGCGGGCGACGTCGGTGACCGCGTACGGCAGCACCCAGCTCATGTCCAGGGGGTCGGGCCCGGTGTAGCGGCCGTCGAGGGAGATGCTCATGTTGGTGACGACCCTGCGGCCGGCGGTCTGCTCGTTCACTGGGTGCTACTCGTGTCGTCGGTGCTGGTGCTGGTGCTGGTGCTGGTCGCGAGGATCGCCGCGAGCTTGTCGAGGCTCTGGCCGAAGCCGATCTCGATGCCCGCGACGAAGTCCGCGGAGTCCACGGTGCTGTCCGTGATGCCGTAGCGGACGTCGAGCTCTGTGCCCGAACCGTCGCTGCCACCCGCGGGCCGGAGGGCGAGGTCGACGTGGGACGTGAAGGCCGTGCCGCCGTCGGGGAGCAGGGGAGAGGAGCGGTAGGTGAGCCGCTCGGCGGGCCGCGCGACGTCGACCACCCCCTCCGCGCGTCCGACGACCGCGTCCGAGCCGCCGGCGTCCTCGACGTCGCGGTACTCCAGGACCACCCGCCCGCCCGGCCGGGCCTCGAAGACGAGCTCGGCGACGCGCAGGTCGTTGGGCGCCCACCACCGGGCGAGGAGGGACGGCTCGGTCAGGTGGCGCCAGACCTGCTCGGGGCTGCCAGCCAGCGACCGGTGGAACGCGAACGAACGGTCGTCGGCCCACCCCGGCTGCTGTGCGGCATCGCGCTCCGCGCGCAGGCTCCGGCCGTAGCGGTCGAAGGTCTCGCGCGCGCCGCCGGCCGTGTCCGCGGTGTCGGCGAGCCGGTTGAGCTCGGCGGCCAGGTCGCGCAGCGGGCCGGGCTCCAGGGCGTAGACGCGGCGCTGGCCGCTGCGCTGCGAGGTGACGACGCCGGCGCGCTCAAGGGTCTGCAGGTGCTTGGTCGTCTGCGGCTGGCGCGCGCCGGCGAGCTCGGCGAGCACGCCGACCGGGCGCGGCCGCTCGACCAGCAGGGTGACGAGCCGCCAGCGCGCCGGGTCGGCGAGTGCGGTGAGGAGTGCGTCCATAGGCACGAGTATTCCCCGAGGGGAATATTCGTGTCAAGGAATAAGTGAGAGGAGTGTCAGCCGATGTTCCAGGTGCTGTTCAGGTAGAGGTCCGTGGGCGTCTTCACACCGACGGTGGTGCCGTTGTAGCTCCTGCCCATGAAGCAGTTCACGCGTTGTGAGCCGGAGTTGCCGCTGATCGTCGTCTTGGTCGTGCTCCCAGGCCAGTCGTCGGCGTGCGACTTGATGTCGTGCGGGTAGCTCGGGCCGTTCTGGACGTGCGACGTGTCGCCGGCCCAGCAGGCCACCTGGTGGTTACCAGGCCCGAGGTTGTCCCAGCTGATCTGCCAGTACTCGCATCGTTCGTTCTTGCATCCGGCCGATACCCCGGAGGAGGACACCCGGTACACCGGCGCCGGCCTCGCGTCCGTCCCGCCGGTCGCGCTGGACCAGGCGCTCCAGCCCGCTTCGTTGTGGGCGCGGGCCTGGAGCGTGAAGTCCTGGTCGTAGTCGTTCCCGGCACTGACGTTGAACGGCCACGACGTCCGCGTGCCGGAGTCGCTGGCGCTGCCGGAGAGCCGGTACTCGATGCTGTCGACAGGACGCCCGCCGCTGCTGCCCGGGCCGGTCACCGTGAAGTACCCCCTCGTGGCGCTGGACTGGTGATAGGTGATCCCCGGGGTGCTGGGCACGGTGTACGGCGTCACGGCGTTCGACGACGCCGACCAGTCCGAGCACGTGTGCTGGTTGCACGCCTTCACGCGGAAGGTGTACGGCTTCCCGTTGCTCAGGCCCTTGTACGTGTTCGAGGTCGTGTTGCCGACGTCCCTCGCGTCCAGGCCGCTGGCCTGTATCACGTAGCTCGGTCCGTTGCCGCGGAACTGGGGGATGTCGTTCCACGTCACGTCGGCCTGGCCGCTCGTCGTGGACCCGATCTTCGCGGTCGGTGCGTTCGGGGTGTCCGGTACGCCGTGCGGGATCACCTCGTTCGAGAACGGGCTCGCCAGGCCGGGGCCCGCTTTGTTGGTCGCCCGGACGCGGAACTTGTACGCGGAACCGGTCGAGAGGTTCTCCACCGTCTCCGTCGTCCTCGTGGTGTCGATGGCCTTCACCAGCTCGCCGTTCGTGTACACGCCCAGCCAGTACTTGTCGATGGCGTCGCCGTTGTCCGTCGGCGGCTCCCAGTGCACGGTGATCTGGCCACCCTCGTCCCAGTCCACCCGGGCGGCTTCCGGCTTGTCCGGCGCGGCCGGGGGAGCCGCCGGGACCTCCTCTGCGGACGGCTCGGACCAGTCGGACGGGTCAGGGGCTTCGTTCTCGGCCTGCACCCGCACCGTGTACGCGGTGCCGTTCTGCAGGCCCTTCCAGACGGTCGTGTTGTTCTGGAGGCACTCCTTCTGGGTCACTCCGCTGGCGGGCGGCGGGCTGATCTCCAGGTTCACGCAGGTGATCGCGGACCGGTCGGTGTAGGCCCGGTTCTTCCAGGTCACGATGAGCTCGCTGTCGCCGAACTCGAGCGTCGGCGGTGCGGGCTTGTCGGGCTTCTCGTCGGGTCGCGCCTCGCGCGACGGCGGCGACGGCTCCGACTCGTTCACCTCGTTGGTCGCCGTGACCGTGAACGTGTACTTCACGTTGTTCTTCAGCCCGTCGAACGTGCAGGTGGTCGTGGCGCACTTGTGCTCCTGACCGGTGTTCGTCCGCAGGGTGTAGCCCGTGATGTCGGCGCCGTTGTTGTTCGGCTGCTCCCAGCTCAGCACCACGGTCTCGGAGCGGACCTCCTCGATCCGGGGCGCGCGCGGGGCGTCCGGCTTGCCGAGCACGGTGAGCTTCGCGATGCCGTCGACCTCCCGGTCGGGGTCCTTCGTGCCGTCCTGCACCCGGTAGCGCACCATCAGGGTGCCGGTGAAGTCCGCCGCGGGCGTCACGACGAGCTGGTCGCCGCTGTACGACGGGATGCCGTCGCCGCTGTCGACGGTCGGCGCGCCGACCAGCCTCAGCGGTTCGCCCGGGAACGGGTTGGCGTCGTTCGCGAGCACGGGGATCGTGGCCGCCTTGCCCTGGTGCGCGTCCAGCACCAGGTCCTGGGCCGTCTGCACCAGCGGGCGCGTCGAGGGCACCACCTGGACGACCAGCTTGGCCGAGACGGCCGGGTTCTGGCCGTCGGACACGGTCATGGGCAGCTCCCGCCGGGTGCCCTTCGCCACCGACATCTCGACCTGGCCGGTCACGGTGGCGCCCGACGTCGACGCCGTGATCCCGTCGTTGCCCACCACGTCGAACGTCAAGGGGTCCTTGTCCGGGTCCTTGACGTACCGCGACAGGTCGACCGAGGCCTTCTCGCCTGCCGGCACCTGGAGCACCGGGGTGTCGATGATCTTCGGGGGCAGGTTCTTGCCGGGCGTCACGTCGATCGGCAGGGTCAGCACGGCGGTCAGGCCGTCCGGGTCGTCGAGCTCCGGGCTGTCGGTGACCTCGAAGCTGACGGACGCGGGACCCGCGTAGTCGTCCGCGGACGTGTAGACAACGGTCTTCTTGCCGGTCACGCTGACGTCTCCGTCGACCGCCTTGACGGTGTTCCTGGTGGTGATGCGCGGCTCGTGGTCGTCCCGCACCACCACGTAGTCCGCGAGCTCGATCGTGAGGGGTTCTCCGCTCGTGGCCTTCAGCGGGTCCAGGCCTGGCTTGATGTGCGGCCGCGACTGGTTGCCCGGCACGCGGACGAAGGCCTTGGCCGTCAGGCCGTCCATGTCGGTCACCGTGTAGGTGATGACGCGCGCCTTCGCCGTGAGCTGGACCTTGATGGCCTTCGCCTCGGTGACCGTGACACCCTCCAGGCCCTCGTCCACGGCGACCTCGAGATCGGCCGCCACGCCGTCGGGGTCGACGTCGTTCTCCAGGACGTTCACCGTGACGCCTGCGGCGCCCTTGACGTCGTCGGCCGTCACCACGTCGTCGTGCGCGACGGGGCGCAGCAGCGGGGCGTCCTTGTCCACCTTCACGGTGATGGCGCCCGTGGCCCGGGCCTTGAAGCTGTCCTGGATGCCGTAGAAGAAGGAGTAGACGTTCTGCTCGTCGGGCGCCGTGACGACGACGTCGTCGTCCACGGCCTTGGGCGTCATGTCCTCGGTGCCCTCGAAGCCCTTGGCCGTCAGGCCGATCTGGTTGCCGTCCGGGTCGGAGTCGTTGTCCAGGGCCGCTATCGCCACCGTGCGGCCCGGCCGGACCGTCGTCTCGTCGTCGGCGGCGTGCGGGTTCTGGTTGCTCGGGGAGGGGGCCGCGATACCCACGCGGACGACGCCTTCCGCAGGCGCTCCGCGGGTGTCGAGGACCTGGTAGGAGAAGCTGTCCAGGCCTGTCGACTCCGGGCCGGCGTGGTAGTCGACGAAGCCGTCCACGATCGTGGCGGTGCCCTTGGACGGCGCCCCGGAGATCGAGCTCAGGGTCACGTGGTCGCCGTCGGGGTCGGTGCCGTCCAGCGGCAGCGGGATCCGGACGATGCCGTCGCTCAGCACCCGCGCCTCGACGTCCGGCAGCTGGGGTGCGCCGTTCTCCGGCGCGTCGACCACGTTGATGGTGATCTGCGCGGAGTCCTGCTGGCCGTTGGTGTCCTCCACCTCGTAGACCGCGAAGAAGGTCCCGGCCTCGTTGCCGGCCCGGTACCGCACGGTGTCCTCGGACACGAACGCCTCGCCGTCCGACGGCGTCTCCTGCAGCTTGTCCGTGACCGTCATCGTGAGGCCGTCCGGGTGGGAGTCGTTCTTCAGCACCGGGATCGTCACGACGTCCCCGACGCGGACCCTGGCGGTGTCGGGACCGGCCTCCGGCGGTCGCAACTGGTCCGACGCCGGGATGGGCACCACGCGCAGCTGGCCCTCGACGGTCCCGGAGCCGTTGGCCACCGTGTACTCGATGATCACCGGGTCGTCGAGACGCTTGATCTCGGAGACCTTGAGGATGTGGTGGTTCAGCACCGAGACGCTCACGGGTGAGCCGGACGGTTCCGTCACGCCGCGCACCACGAGCACGCCGCCCGCGGGGTCGGTGTCGTTGGCGAGGACGTCCACCAGCGCCGAGCCGCCGGTGGGCAGCAGCACCTGGTCGGAGACCGCCACGGGCGCACGAGCCTCGTCAGGCGGGCTGGTGACATCCACGCGGACGAGCCCGAGGCTCGGGTTGGGGCCGTCGGACACCTGGTACGTGACGTCGTACGAGCCCGGCTCGTCGCTCTCGAACTTGAACGTACCCGCAGTCTGGTTCGGGGTGACCGTCGCGCCCTTCGGACCGTCCACCCGCGTCAGGCGCAGCGTGTCGTCGTTGGGGTCGCGATCGTTCCTCAGCGGGCTCACCGTCACCGGGTCGCCCGCGAGGACGGTCACGTGGTCCTGCACCGCCAGCGGCGGCACGTTGTTCGCCACGACGTTGACGATGAGCTTGCCCTCCACGGGCATCCCCTCGGAGTCGGACACGGTGACCTCGACGATCTTGTGGCCCGTCGTGGTGCCGCCGTCACGGAACTCCACGGTCCCGTCGGGACGGAACCGGACCTCGTCGAGCTTGTTCACCGTGCTCGCGTTCGACAGGAACAGGTCGTCGCCGTCGGGGTCCTTGAAGTAGGGCAGGATCTTGATGCGGCCCATGCCTTCCTGGCCCACCTGCAGCACGGGCTCGCCCGACTGCGTCGGCGGGTTGTTCTCCTCGGGCAGCACCACCTTGACCGTCACGGACTCGGTGGCGGTGCCGTTCTCGCGGCCGTCGTCGACCTCGTACTCGAAGGTAGTGGTCCCCTTGGCGTCGGCCGGCACGTTCGCCTGCAGCGCCGCGCCGTTCAGCACCCGGTCGACGCTGATGTCGCCGTCCGGCTCGGACGCTACCTGCGCCGTCATGACGTCGCCGTCCGGGTCCATGTCGTTGCCCAGCACGTTCAGCACCGTGGTGCGACCCGGCCGCACGCCGAACGTGTCGGCCTTGGGCTTGGGCGGACGGTTCGCCTGGTCGCGCGGGGTCACTACCGTGTCGACCTGCTTCGGGGTGACCTCCTCCGACTCGGTCTTCTTGCCCTCACCGTCCTCGGGTGTCTCGAGGTCCCAGTCGTCGACCTTCTCGAAGTCGTCGGCGGCCATCCACAGCGCGCCCCCCGCGATGTCGTTCAGCACGATGACGTCGCGGTTGACCCGGTAGGCCAGGGTCCCGGAGCTCTCCAGCCCCTCCAGCACCTCGTCGACGTCGTCGTCCTGGCCCGGGCAGTTGCGCATGACCAGGCCCGAGCCGGACCAGGCGCCGTAGGTGCACTCGCCGAGCTGCACCGGCGCGGCGGGCTCGCCGGACGCTGCCTCCTCGGCGGTCTGGGTGGTCAGGAGGCCTCCGCCCAGGGGCTGGGAGACCAAGCCCTTGGCGGTCGCCACGATGACGTTGTCGGCCTCGCCGGAAGGCTGCTGCAGCGCGCCCTGCGCGCCGCCCTCCACCTTGACGGTGTCGCCGCCCGGCAGCACCAGGTTCCCCGTCGACTCGTCCAGGACCACCGGCTCGTCGCCGACCGCGGTGACCTGGATCTCGGCGTCCGCCTGCACCGGCAGGTCGGACTCCTCAGGCTTCTGCGCGGCCCCCTGCGCGTCGGTCGGGATCGTGTACAGCTTGCGGTCGGACGGCACCGCGAGGAACACGGTGCCGTCGTTGCTCACCGTGAGCTCGCCGTTGATGCCGGCCTTCCGCGGCTTGATCTCCTCCTCGTCGAACGCGACGGCGCCGTCGAACGGCAGGACCCAGATCCGGCCCGTCTCGCCGTCGTACACCGCGGTGGTGGCACCACCGGCGGCGACCTGCGCGCCCGGGGGGAACTTCATCGTGCCCCGCAGCACGAGCTGCGCCGGGTCGACGGGGCTCGCGGAGGAGTTGCCGACGGCGTCCAGGAGCACCCGCTGCGCGTCCTGCTCGACGTCGAAGTCGGTGGAGTCGGTCAGCAGGGTCCCGTCCAGGGCCCGCGCGTCGTAGTTGAACCGCCCGAGCTTGCCGTCGGCCGTCTTGGTCACCCAGACGCCGGAGTCGTTCAGCTCGACGTCGGCCGTCGCCTCACCCTCGTAGAGGATCGCGAAGCCGACCAGCCCCGCCGCGAAGAGGGTCACCGCCCCGACCGACACGGCTGAACGGCGATTCTCGTACACGCGCGAGACCAGGCTCATGCGTCCTCCACTCGGTCATTCCCACCCCGGAACGCCCGCCCGATCACGACGCCGGCAGGGCGGGGAGAGTCTATCGAGGCAGGTGGGGGCCTGTCCCCGAAAGACGGGCGGTCAGTACGACGCCGCGCGCTGCTCGACCCATTCCTTCGCCTGGGCCGCGGTGTGCCCGGTCGCCTCGCGATACAGGCGGACGGCCTCGGCCCGCCGGTCGGACCAGAGGCACCTGTCGATCTCGGCGAGGGCGTCCGGCGCGATTCCCACAGCGGTGGAGTCCTCACCGAACCGTAGCGGGAGCGGGTGCGGAAGTGGGCGCGAGAGCGAGCGAGGGCTCAGCGATCGAGCTCGACGGCGACCGATGATGCGCCGCGCAACGGTGCCAGCTGCTCGGCCTCGTCCCGGAGCACCTTCTTCTTGCCGGCGAGCAGGGGCCGGAACGTCGTGACGGCAAGGGTCAGCGTGCGGCCGTTCTTGCGCGGGCGCCAGGTCCCGGCGATCTCGCCGTCGACCAGGAGCGTGCCCGGGTCGCCGACCGGCTTCCACACGTCGCGGTGGTATCTCCTGTCCACTATGGTCCCGCGGTCGCGCAGCTGCGTGTACGGGTCCCGGGGCGGGAGCAGGCGCACACCGGTGGGCAGCCGTGCCGACCGCAGCGTGTCGAGGTCCTCCGTGCGGAGCCATGCCGGGCCGTCGAGGTCCACCTCTGTCAGGTCGTGCTCGACGAGGCGCCACCAGGGGTCCACGTCACCGGTCGAGACGCCCAGCCACGCGGCGAAGTCCTTGCGGGTGCTCGGCCCGTAGCACCGTAGGTACCGGTGCAGCAGCTCGGCGCGCGCGCCCTCCGGGTCGGCCGCGCGGCCAGTCCCGGGGAGCGGGTGGCCGAGCCACTCGTCGACGAGGACGAACGGGGCCTTGTTCGCGGCGCGCGGCGCGAAGCAGAGGATGCCCTCCAGGGTGAGGATGCGCAGGCAGAAGTGCACGACGCCCTCTCCGAGCGGTTGGTTCGCCGCGTACGGGCCTTCGCTCCGCCAGGTCTTGCGGCGCGCGGCAGGGAGTGCGGAGGTGACTCGCTGGGCGAGCTCCGCGCCCAGCTCGTTGATCGCGAGCCGGCGCCCGGACAGGACGCCGCGGAGCTCGGCACGGGTCAGCTCGACCGCCTCGGCGAGGCTCAGACCGAGCGTGTCCAGCGCCTGCTCGACGCCCAGGACGAGGTGCCGTCGCGCCCTCTCGGTGGCCGGCAGCACTCCGGTGGTGAAGACGGCGGCGTCGGAGGTGGGGAACCAGTACGGCGCGCCGCGCATGGACCAGGTCTGCAGCAGGCTCTTCTGCTCGGCGACGGCCCGGTCCACCAGGTCGGGCGTCACGTCGCGCACCCGGGCGTGCAGGGCCTGCAGCGCGGAGCCGGGCGGGCTGTTCTGGACGGCGCACCGGCCGGCGACGTCGAGCAGGGCGTCCGTGTCCTGGCGTTCGACCAGGTGGTGGGCACCCAGGCGGAACGCGACGACGTCGTCCCTCGAGACGGTCTCGGCCACCTCCCGAGCGTAGCGCCGGCCGTACCGGCGGGTGCTGTCGTTCCCACGAGGCGCCTTGACCGGAATACACCAGGGGGGTATATGGTTGGCCGCATACGGTTACCCCCTAGGGGTAGTGGCGGACGACGGAAGGAAACGACAGTGGCGACCAGCGAGCACGACGCCGGGTACGAGGCGGAGCGCGCCTCATGAACGCCCCCCAACGGCTCGGCGCCTTCGGAGCAGGCCTGGCGGCGCTCTTCGTCGCCGCCTTCGTCGTCGCGGGGGCAGTGGTCCCGCAGAGCACCGTCGCGGCATGGTCCGGGGCGGCGCAGGACGAGAAGCACGAGGGCATGGACATGAGCGGGGACACGAGCGGGACGGCTGCGGCGACGCCGGTCCACGGGCTCGCCCTCGAACAGGACGGTCTGCTCCTGAGCCCGGTGAGCGCACCCGGTGAGGTCGACGAGGCGGGCACGCTGTCGTTCTCGATCACCACCGCGGACGGCGTAGCAGTGACCGGCTTCGAGACCGCGCACGACAAGAAGCTGCACCTCATCGTGGTGCGCACGGACGGATCGCAGTTCCGGCACGTCCACCCCACGATGTCGGCGGACGGTGTCTGGTCCATCCCGTGGGCCTGGGACGAGGCGGGCACCTACCGCGTGTTCACCGACTTCGTCCCCGGGGCGACCGGCGAGAACCTGACGCTCAGCCGCACGGTCGACGTCGCGGGGCCTCTCTCGCCCGAACCCGCCACGAAGGTCGCCTCGAGCGACACGGTCGACGGCTACACCGCAACCCTCACGGGAGACCTGAGCGCGAACGGCAGCTCCTTGCTCACCGCGACCGTCACGAAGGACGGCGAGCCGGTCACCACCCTGGAGCCGTACCTCGGCGCCTACGGGCACCTGGTCGCGCTGCGCGACGGCGACCTGGCGTACCTGCACGTGCACCCCGAGGGCGACGAGCCGGCGCCCGGATCGACGTCGGGTCCCGACGTCGAGTTCATGACCGAGGCGCCCACCCCCGGCCGGTACCTGCTGTACCTCGACTTCAAGGTCGACGGGGAGGTGCGCACCGCGGAGTTCGTCCTCGACGCGGGGGAGGCGCCGGCCGCTGACGAACCCACTGACGAACCCACTGACGCACCCGCCGACAAGCCCACGGACGAGCCCGCCGACGAGCCCGCCACCGGGCACGGCGAGTCCGGCCACGACCACTGAGAGGAGCACCATGTCAGACGGCACGGCAACGACTGTCGACCTCGACATCGGCGGCATGACCTGCGCGTCCTGCGCCATGCGGATCGAGAAGAAGCTCAACCGCCTCGACGGGGTGAGCGCCACCGTCAACTACGCGACGGAGAAGGCAAAGGTCACGGCCCCCGCCGGATACGACCTCGCCGCCATCGTCGCCGAGGTCGAGAAGACCGGCTACACGGCGGCCCTCCCGGCGCCGAAGGACGCCCCGGAGTCCGGCGGCGACGCCGCCGGCGCGCGGGACCTGGAGCTGCTGTCGCTGCGGAACCGGCTCGTCGCCTCCGTGGCGCTCGCCGTCCCGGTGATCGTGCTCGCCATGGTCCCCGCCTGGCAGTTCACCTACTGGCAGTGGGCGTCGCTGGCGCTCGCGGCCCCGGTGATCCTGTGGGGCGCGTGGCCGTTCCACAAGGCCGCGTGGACCAATCTGCGGCACGGCGCCGCGACCATGGACACGCTCGTCTCGCTCGGCGTCCTGTCCGCTTTCCTCTGGTCCCTGTACGCGCTGTTCCTCGGCACGGCGGGGGAGCCGGGGATGACGCACGGCTTCGAGCTGACCATCGCGCCGTCCGACGGCGCGGCCAACATCTACCTCGAGGTCGCCGCGGGCGTCACCATGTTCGTGCTCGCCGGGCGCTACTTCGAGAAGCGGTCCAAGCGGCAGGCAGGCGCCGCGCTGCGGGCGCTGCTCGAGCTGGGCGCGAAGGAGGTCGCCGTGCTGCGCGGCGGCACCGAGACCCGCATCCCGGTCGGGGACCTGGCCGTGGGCGACGAGTTCGTCGTCCGGCCGGGGGAGAAGATCGCCACTGACGGCGTCGTGGTCGCCGGATCGTCCGCCGTCGACGCCTCGATGCTGACCGGAGAGTCGGTGCCTGTCGAGGTGGGGATCGGTGACACGGTCGCCGGTGCGACCGTGAACGCGGGCGGCCGGCTCGTGATCCGCGCCACGCAGGTGGGCGCCGGCACGCAGCTCGCGCGCATCGCCCGGCTCGTCGAGGACGCGCAGTCCGGCAAGGCCGACGTCCAGCGCCTCGCCGACCGGGTCTCCGGGATCTTCGTCCCGGTGGTCATCGCGATCGCCGTCGCGACGCTCGGGGTCTGGCTGGGCGGCGGGTTCCCCGCCACCGCGGCGCTGACCGCCGCCGTCGCGGTGCTCATCATCGCCTGCCCGTGCGCCCTCGGCCTCGCGACGCCTACCGCGCTGCTCGTCGGCACGGGACGCGGGGCGCAGCTCGGCATCCTGATCAAGGGTCCGGAGGTCCTGGAGTCCACGCGCAAGGTCGACACGGTGGTGCTCGACAAGACGGGGACCGTGACGACCGGCCGGATGACGCTGCTCGACGTCGTCCCGGCCGCAGGGACCAGCCGCGCCGAGCTGCTCCGCCTCGCTGGCGCCCTGGAGGACGCCTCCGAGCACCCCGTCGCACAGGCGGTCGCGAAGGGCGCCACCCAGGAGGTCGGCGACCTGTCCACGGCGGAGTCGTTCGAGAGCGTCCAGGGCCTGGGCGTGCAGGGCGTCGTCGACGGGCACGCGGTGGTCGTCGGCCGCGAGGCCCTGCTCGCCGACTGGTCGCTGTACCTGCCGCCGGACCTGGCCGAGGTCAAGCTTCAGGCTGAGGGTGAGGGTAAGACCGTCGTCGCGGTCGGCTGGGACGGTGAGGCCCGCGGCATCCTCGTGGTCGCCGACCAGGTCAAGCCGACCAGCGCGGCCGCCGTCGCGCAGCTCGTCGCCCTGGGCCTCACACCGGTGCTCCTCACCGGCGACAACCGCGCGGTGGCCGAGCAGGTGGCGGCCGCGGTGGGCATCACGGAGGTCATCGCCGAGGTGCTGCCGCAGGACAAGGCCGACGTCGTGGCCCGGCTGCAGGCCGAGGGCAAGGTCGTCGCGATGGTCGGTGACGGCGTGAACGACGCCCCCGCCCTCGCGCAGGCCGACCTGGGCCTCGCGATGGGCACCGGCACCGACGCGGCGATCGAGGCGGCGGACATCACGCTCGTCCGGGGCGACCTCACCTCGGCGGCCGACGCCATCCGGCTCTCCCGCCGGACCCTCGGCACGATCAAGGCGAACCTGTTCTGGGCCTTCGGGTACAACGTCGCGGCGATCCCGCTGGCCGCGCTCGGGCTGCTCAACCCCATGCTCGCCGGCGCGGCGATGGCGTTCTCCAGCGTCTTCGTCGTCGGCAACAGTCTCCGCCTGCGCTCGTTCGCGAGCCGGACGGCGGACTCCCGGGTACCTGCATCGCCTGGGCGAGCCGCCCGGGTCCTGCAGGACGCCTGAACCACCCATCACCGACGAAAGGACCCAGCACATGGGACACGACCACACGCACGACGATCACGCGCACGGCGATCACGCGCAGGCCGAAGGCGGCCACTGCGGCGGCCACGGAGACTCTGCCGTGACGAGCCACCACGGCGGCAACCTGCTCGGCCCGTCGGCCGAGGAGCTCGCGGAGTGCCCGGTGATGCGCGGCAGCACGGTCGTCAAGGCCGACGCCGAGGCGAAGGGCCTGTTCCGTGACTACGAGGGCCAGCGGTACTGGTTCTGCTGCGCGGCGTGCGAGGCCCCGTTCGACGCCGATCCCGCCAAGTACGTGACGGCCGCCTGACCGAAGGGCGGCCCCGGTTCCGCGGCGCACCTCGTGCGGTGCGCGCGGAACCGTCACTTCGCCCGCCCGACCAGGGCGCTTGACCAGATGGAGATGAGATCATGGGTCCCATGACGGAATCAGGATCCCCTGCCGACCCCGGCTTGGTCGGAGAGGGCGACGCGCCCACAGCCCACGGCTACATCACCGACAAGGACAGGTACCTCGCGCGGCTCAAGCGCATCGAGGGCCAGGCACGCGGGATCCACCGGATGGTCGACGAGGAGCAGTACTGCATCGACATCCTGACCCAGGTGTCTGCCCTGACCAAGGCACTGGAGAGCGTCGCGCTCGGTCTGCTCGACGACCACCTCAAGCACTGCGTGGTGGACGCCGCCCGGATGGGCGGGCCCGAGGCGGACGCCAAGGTCAAGGAAGCCTCGGACGCGATTGCGCGGCTCGTCCGGTCCTGACGGCTAGTAGGCCAGGTCGCCGAGCACGCGCGCCCCGTAGTAGAAGATCGCCAGGGCGACGCCGACATACGCCACCGCCTCGAGTTCGGTTGAGATGGCTGGCCCGCCGAGCGGGCTGACGAGAACGTCGACCGTCGCACCCGGTTGGTAGTTGCCGATGACGGCCAGACGCTCGGTCGTGCCCTCGTCGGTCGTGTAGGTGACCACCGAGTGGGTAGCGCTGTAGTCGGTGCACTGGGCGGCGATGCAGACAGATTTGTCGAAGGTCTCGCCGGTCGCGGTGCCCTCGATCCGTTCGCCGGCGACCAGAAAGCTCGCTGCCCAGACCAGTATCCAGCTGGCGAAGCCGAACACGGCCACGCTGAGGAGCGCGAAGGCCGCTGTCTTCAGCACGCGTGCCAAGGTCCAGCGCTCGACGCGGCGCACGCTGTCCTCTTCCTGGTATCGGACATCGACGCCGCTCAGGTTGCTCCACGTCAGTGGGCCACAGTCCTCGCTGCAACTGACGTATAGCTGGTAATGGTGCTTGCGCCTGAGCACCTGCGGCGGAACGGTCACAACCCCGTCCGACAGCTTCGTGTTCCTGAGGAACCCGTAGTCGTCCATCGGGAGCGCCAGGAATTGCCCTTCCTCCGGCCTGACGACCAGCGGCCCGTCGTCCACAAAATGCTCAGGGGTGACCCGACCGTCGGTGACCTCGATGGTGAGCACATACCAACGGGTCAATTGACCGAACCGGTCGTCGTACGTCGCCTGGTGGTATTTCGGGGAGCCCCAGGTGAACGTCAGCTGCTCGCGCCGGACGGGCCGACGACGCCGTGCGCCCCCGCCCGCGACGCGGGCGGCGCCGACAAGGCGCCTCAATACCTTGAATCCCCCTGGCACGGACATACCGTATGTGGCGATCGGGCAGGACGCACGGACCTGAGGTACATCACGACGCCGGACGGGTCAGCCTGCGCGAGAGGCCGACCCGTCCGCCGTCGGACGGCGAGATCGCCTGCTCAGGCGTGCAGCGGCTCCAAGGCCCCGGCCCACGCGACCGTCTGGTCCAGCAGCGTGTCCAGGGTTGGGGTGATGTGCTCGCCGGGCTTGAACACCGAGAAGTTCTCGAACTCGGTGAACATCGACGGGGCTACCTGCTGGCGCACGGTCGCGACCTGCAGGTTGTCAGCGGGCTCGTGGACTGGACGCAGAGCCACGGTCCTGACGCGCGCGCCAACCGCGAGCAATTCGACCGCCAGTATGTCGAGAACGGGCGGGCGTAGGCCGCGAGCGCGTCGGCCGCGGGCGGGTGGAGCCCGGGTTCTCCAGTCGCGGGTCGTGGACGGGGCGAAGGCGTCCTGCCGCCTGACGGGTGTCACTGCTCAACTCAGGAGCGAATCCGATGAACGAAGCACACCGGCACACCTCCGGCCACCCTGTAGCCGACGACCTGGCCATGCCGCACGAGCACGACGATCACACGGGCCACGCGGAGCACGCCAACGAGGGCCAAGCCGAGAATGTCAAGGAAGCCTCCGACGCCATCGCGCGGTTCGTCCGCCCCTGACGGGCTATCGCGCGAGCGGTAGCTCGAACCCGGCCGGGCCGACGCCGGTGAAGCTGGCTCTCCAGTGGGCCCGACGGCGGCCCTCGTTGCCGCGCGGGTAGACCAGGCCGGCCTCTCGGGCGGCGTTCTCCACTCCGCGCATGGTGGCTCCGGTCCCCGCCGGAACTGGAGCATGCAGTACCCAGGTGCCGAGGTGGAGGGTCC
The DNA here is from genome assembly GCF_042654905.1 of Promicromonospora alba. Classification (NCBI taxonomy): domain Bacteria; kingdom Bacillati; phylum Actinomycetota; class Actinomycetes; order Micrococcales; family Promicromonosporaceae; genus Promicromonospora; species Promicromonospora alba. Next base: position 363,622 of record NZ_JBHSFI010000001.1, on the reverse strand, counting down.
ACACCTCGCAGCGGGCCAGACCGGTATGAGTGCCGTGCCAGACCCGCAGCGCGACACCGGAGCCGGGTGCGGTGTGGACGGCGGTGGCGAGCTGCGCCGCCAGCCGGGATATCGACGTCGTGTCGATGCTCGTAGGAAGGAGAGAGCGCAGGACGGTGACGGCGCCGTGCTGGGCGATGGTGCCGGTGACCTCGTCGGCCGCTGCTCGTACCTCGGGGGCCGCGTGGCCCATCGCGACGGCGCGGGCGGCCCACCGAAGCATCTCGATGTCGTTGGTGCCGTCACCGACCGCGATCGTGGCCTCGGGCGGGACGCCGAGGCGGATGCGGAGCCGTTCCAGCGCGGTGGCCTTGCTCGTTCCGGGCGCGGTGACATCCGCCCAGTCAGGACCAGCCGGGGTGACCGTTACGCCGGTGGCGCGAAGTGCGTCCACGTGTCGGCCGATCCCCGGAGCCTGCAACGCGACCCGGGTGGCGGGTGCGGCGCACAGGTCGGTGATCGACGTCTGCTTCTGTTCGCCGTTGAGCAGGCCATCAGCGAACACCCGGTTGACCACCCAGCCCCAGCCGACCTCCTCGACGCCGACCTGTGCTCCGGGTGCCAGCGCAAGAGCACCGTGGACGACCGGGCCTGCGTCGAACCTGCGGGAGTCCTCGATCACGTATCCCGCCGGCGCGGTCGGGTCCAGGCGGACCGTCAGGGATCCGTTCGAGGACACGGCGAACCCATCGGCCAGGCCGAGTCGGGTCGCTACGGGCATCAGACCGGCCAATGACCGGCCTGTAGCGAGGACGGGTTCGTGCCCAGCGGCTCGCACCAGATCCAGAGTCTCGACCGTCCCGGTAGGGACCTTCCCGTCCTGGCCGAGGAGTGTCCCGTCGATATCGAGAGCGAGCAGCCGCCGAATGGTCGTCTGCGCGCTCTGAACAGCGGTTACAACTCGTGTGTCTTTCACTGGCGGTCTCCTGGAGGGTGCCGTGGCGTTTTCCTCCACCGGTGGAGGGTTGCTGGCTACTCTTGTTCCGCGAGGTTCGCGTCAGCAGGGCATTCAGCAAGCACGCGGGCGGCAATCAGCGAAGCGAAGTCCGGCATTCTGCGAATCGCTCCAGCGGTCACGGAAGGGGAACCGTGAGCAACGACCGGTTGCGAGCACGACGCGAGGCGCTACCGTCACCGTCGCGTCCCGGGATGCCGATGTCCCGGTCAGAACTGGCGGAGGCCGTGAACGCCCACATCTGGGCCACGACGGGTAGCCGCCGCGTCCTCGACAACGACATGATCAGTCGGTACGAACGCGGTCTGAACCGCTGGCCGAACGCTGACTACCGGGCGGGTCTGTGCGCCGTACTTGGGGCGACGTCAGATAGCGAGCTGGGATTCTTCCCGACCCGACGCGGAAACACGGCAGTCCCGAAAACGCCGATGCGTGCGGACAGGAAGAGCGCCGCCGGTGCGCTCCAGGATGTCGACACGGCCTTGGGCGTGGCCGCGCGGGGCTGGACGACGGATGACTCCACCAGCGCGATCGACGACCTCTGCAATGCAGTGCTTTCCTATGCTCCGACAGGGACTGGCAACCAGCATCAGCAAAGACGGACGCACGAGCCGAGGCACCCAATGGTCGAGGCTTTCGCTGCCTACCAGGATGGAAGTTTCGAGCGTGCGGCGGGACACGCAACTACAGCGCTTCGTAACGTCGACGGCGCTCTTGATCCCCGCACAAGAGCTCTGACGTACCAGATCGCATCCATCGTGCTGGCCAAGGCCGGCCAGAAGGACCTGGCGTGGATCGCGGCAGACCGCGGTGTCGCTGCCGCCAGCGTCGCCGGCGATCAGTATGTCCACCTCTCGTTGCTACGTACGACGGCGTTCGTCATGGCGGTGTCAGGACGAGCGGATTCCGCGCTTGCGCTGATCGATGCCACGGCCCGAGACTTCCAGCCCGCAATGGCTCAGACGTCGGTTGCGGCGTCGGTCTATGGGACGTTACTTCTCACCGGTGCTGTGCTCAGCGCCGGCCAGGGCAACACCCACCAGTCCGAGACGTACCTCGATGAGGCCGGCCGGGCAGCGAGCGTTATCGGACATGACCGCAACGAACTGTGGACGGCGTTCGGGCCTACCAACGTGGCGATCCACCGCGCGAACGTTGCGGCAGCAGCTTCGGACATGGACAGGGCTCTGACCGTCGGTGGGAATCTCGATGTCGACCACATGCCAACGGAGCGCCGAGTCCGCCTGCACCTCGACATCGCCCGCGCCAGCCTCGCTGTGGGCGACAGGGAGGACGCACTCGCTACGCTCGTCCGAGCCGAGGCATCGGCGCCTTCCCAGGTCCGTCATCACCACATCACGAAGGACGTTGTGAACTCTCTCGTCGAGACTGCCACCCGACGCCCCGGCGTCGAACTGACCCGACTCGCCCATGCAGTCGGTGTCCCTGCATGAGCACCGATCCGACTGCGCATTTCGCCACGCCTCGCGTCGCATCGGGTGCAGTGTTCGCAACCGACGACGCGGTGCTCCTGGTCCACAAGACCTACAGCAACGGCTGGGACCTTCCCGGTGGGTATGTCGACATCGGAGAATCACCCGCAGCAGCGTGCGAACGCGAGGTCAGCGAGGAGCTCGGGCTGGACCGTACCGTTCAGCGGATGCTCGCATGCGATTGGGCTCCGAACGACATGGAGGGCGACAAGATCCTCTTCATGTACGACTGTGGTCCGCTCGGTGACGACGAGTCGCGGATCCAGCTCGACGGCGTCGAGCTGGACGCCTACGAGTGGGTACAGCTCGCCAAACTTGGCGACTACGTCATCCCGCGTCTCGACAGGCGTGTCCGGCAGGCACACGCAGCGTGGCGCGACGGCGTCACCCTCTATCTGGAGCACGGCAAGCTGCGAGAACGACCCTGACGGCGTGGACACGGCGCTCCGTTCGCCGCGGGCTGTAAGCCCCGCCGCGTGATGACACCACCAGCAGGTTCGCTGGCCAGCGCCTGTGCTCGGGTAGGGCTTGATCCCTCAGGCGCCGAACTGATCCGTGACGGGGAGAACCAGATCTACCGCCTTGCCGGCCGGGTCATCGCGCGCGTGAACCCAGCGGGTCAACAGCAGGCTGCCCGGCGGGAGGTCCTTCTCGCACGGTGGCTGAACGACAACGGGGTGCGTGCCGTCGAGCCGCTGGACGTGGGCCAACCCGTCGTTGTCGACGGACGTCCGGTCACGTTCTGGCATGAGCTCGCCCTGCATCGCAACGGGACCGTCCGCCAGGTCGCCGCGGCGCTCAGGAAACTCCACGGACTACCGGTCCCCGACGAACTCCGAGACTTCACGGTCGCGCCTTTCGTGCGCCTGCGAGAACGGATCGACGGAGCAACCTGGATAGCGGACAACGACCGCACCTGGCTCCGTGAGCAGCTCACGAGCCTCGAAGAACGGTGGCGACGCCGTCCCACTGGCCGACCCGATGCCGTGATCCACGGTGACGCGTGGGCCGGCAACGTCGTCGAGGTCGAAGGCCATGGGGTGACGCTGCTGGACCTGGAACGCTGCTCGGTCGGGCCGCCCGAATGGGATCTGACCTCCACGGCGTGCCGTTTGACCACCTACAGCACCCTGCCTGCGCACGAGTACGCCGAGTACTGCGACGAGTACGGCTTCGACGTCACCACCTGGACCGGCTTCGAGCTCTTCCGCGACATCCGCGAGCTATGAGTCACCTGCTACGCCGCCCACGTCACACAATCGCGTCCGGAACGCAGGGCCGAGGTCCAGCTCCGGATCGACAACCTCCGCGGACGGCGCGGGCCGCGTCCCTGGCACTGGGAACGAGTGATCTGACGGCCCGATCCGTCCGCCCAGCAGATCGATGACCGTGCTGAGCCAGAATGCCGCCCAGAATGCCGTTCCCCCGTGGGTATCCGCAGGCAAGCATGAGTTCGGGTTGACCCGTCCGGCTACCGCCCCGCGGATACGGTCCCGACCTGCACCCCCAGGCACCACAGCGACGAACCTGGAGGAACACATGACCGCAACGATCGAGACCCACTCCGCTGCCAACGCGCCGCGGAAAGATCTGAACTTCGTGTGGCTGGAGATCACGGGCAAGTGCCAGCTGGAGTGCATCCATTGCTACGCCGAGTCCGGCCCGCAGGGCAGTCACGGCGTCATGGGCACTGCGGACTGGCAGCGCGTGATCGACCAATGCGCCGAACTGGGCGTAAAGATGGTGCAGTTCATCGGCGGGGAGCCCACCTTGCACCCGGACCTGCCGATGCTGATCGAGTACGCCCTGGAGCGCGGGCTGGAGGTGGAGGTCTTCTCCAACCTCGTGCACGTCTCGGCGCGCATATGGGACACGTTCACCCGCCCCGGGGTCCGGCTGGCGTGCTCGTGGTACTCGGACGACCCGGTCCAACACCTCCTGATCACCAAGCGGAACACGCACGCGCGCACGAAGGCGAACATCACCAAGGCCATTGCCCACGGTGTTCCGCTGCGCGCCGGGATCATCGGCATGCTCGACGACCAGAACGTGCAGGCCGCCACCGCGGAGCTGGAAGCCCTCGGTGTGACCGACGTCGGCGTCGACCACCTGCGGCAGGTCGGACGCGGTATCCGCGACCGAGACGCCACGGTCGCGGAACTGTGCGGTGGCTGCGGCGACGGCGTCGTGGCAGTCAGCCCGACCGGGGACGTGTGGCCGTGCGTCTTCACCCGGTGGATGCCTGTCGGGAACGTCCAGGAGACGACCCTGACAGAGATCCTGGGTGGCCAGCCTGCTGCCGAGGCGACCGCGGAACTGCGGGCGGAGTTCGATCGCCGCGCCGAGCCGCAGGCGTGGGGCGAGAAGTGTGGTCCGAACTGCGAACCTATCGACTGCGGACCTCGTTGCTCGCCGCAGCTCCCGTCATGCGACCCCAAGGCGTGCAATCCACATCACAGGGACTGCCCACCGACCTACAAGAAGCCGAAGAAGCCGAGCGAGTGCTGGCCCAAGAAGATCGGGTGACTTCAGGTCAGGTGACGTCGAAGAAGGTTCCCGGCCGACCCAGGAACCTCTTCCACAGGGTGACCGATTCCAGCTCCGCCCACCCGCGTTCAGCAATTCCGCGCTCGGTCATCTCCAGGATCTGTGCCCCGGGAAGTGCCGCGACCATTGGCGAGTGCGTCGCGTAGATCACCTGCGCGTCGTGCTCGGCAACCAGATCCTGTAGTCGGTACAGCAACTGCAATGTGGACTCGAAGCTCAGCGGGCCCTCGGCCTCGTCAAGGAGGTACAGGCCGGGGCCCGCGAACCTGCCCCCTATTGCCTGGAGATACGACTCGCCATGGCTGACTTCCCACGACAGCTTGTCACCGTAGCCGCGCACGCCGGCGTCAGTCATGAAGGCCAGCATTCCCGCGGCGGTCTCGGCGCGCAGATAGAAGCCCTTGGCCTTCTGACGGACCATGTGTGTCCCGGCATCGGTCCGCTCCAGGACGAGCGCCTCACCCAACGGGCTCTTGTCGATGTCGCTGGCGTACTTGCGCCCGCCGTGCCCGCCGCGCACGTCGATCCCGTACCGCTCAGCGATAGCCTCCAGCACCGTGGACTTGCCCGACCCGTTCGCCCCCACAAGGATCACGATGTTGCTGGTCAGCTTGAGGCCGTGGGCAGCGATCTCAGCGACGGCCGGGACCGTCCACGGCCAGACACCCTCCTCGACCAGGGCGGGCTTGACTCGCACTCGCTCGATCAGCACGGCACCAGGCTAACGACACCGAGCACGAGGAGAGACATGACGGACGAGGACCGCCACGACTGGCTCGTCAGGCACCTTGCTCAGGCCGCTCAGCGTCTGGGCGTCACCATCGAGGGCGAACCGGTCCACGGGCTCTACGACCGTACCCTCGCCGCGCGGACGTCGGGACCGGCGTGGCTGCGGGTCACCGCGCAACGGCCCGAGTGGACCAAGGACGAGATGTGGGACGGCATCGCCACTGCTGTCGGCGAGCCCTTCGACGACATCCCGATGCCGCGCTACCTCCGGTCGGTCGAATGGACGGACAGTGATCGCGTGGTTCGCGCGGACCTGCTCACCTATGTCGACGGGAGGGCCATCGGCACCGGTCTCGTCCTGGACCACCACGTTGACCTGTCCGACTCCTGGTGGAAAGCGTTGCGGGCCGGGCTGGAGCCATTGCAACTGATGACCACCACCGAGCGTCTGACCACCAGCGTCCGTGACCGTGACTTCCGTGACTATCTGCTGGCCCTGTTCGGCATCGAGATCGACCCCGACCGCATCGAGATGGTCGTGTCCCACGGCGATCTGCACTTCGGCAACCTCACCGGGCCTGACCTGGTGATCCTGGACTGGGAGAACTGGGGATGGGCACCGGCCGGATACGACGCCGCCCACCTGCTCTGCTCCGCCATCCTCCACCCCGACATCGCCGAGCGCGTCCGGACCGAGTTCGCCGAGACCCTCGACACCTACACCGGTGCCATCGCCCAGCTCGTCGCCGCATCCAAGTACCTCCACCACGTGACCAACGGCAGGTTCCGCGAGGCCGCCGTCCCCATCCGCCGCCACGTCGAAACCGTCATCCGAGAACAACTCACCTCGTGACCACGTCCAGGGTGAAAGACGGCTGGTAGCCTCCGCGGGTGCTCCGACAGTGGTGTGGTGCCCTGGTCCTGACACTGGTCGCTCTCCTGGCCGTGACCGCGTGCACGTTCTACGACCATGACGCCCCGGTGCGTGGCGAGCCGGCCCCCGAACCGGAGCCCACCGGCGCGCTCTACAGCCGGGTCATGCACTCGGACGGGGACTCCGCCCCGCGGTCGTCCGTCTCGGTGTACCTGTACGACACCGCGAACGACCTCAAGGCCGTGACGGCGACCATGTCGCTCGGGTTCTTCTGCGTGCTCCCCGGGCCGTTCTGCCCGCGGGCGGTCAACGCCGAGCCCGACGAGCGCGGGCTCTGGTCGCTGCCGGACGACGAGGTGGGTGACGCCGCCGCCGGGCTGCAGGCCACCGCGACACTCCACGTGGACGACGCCGTCTTCGGCCCGAGCACCGTGCTCACGCTCCCGGCGTCGAGCGCAGCCGGGCCGCGGCGGGTCCCGGACCTCGTGTACTGGGAGCCCGCGCTCACGGTGACCGGCAACGAGACCGGCAAGGCCGGCCTGCTGCAGGTGAGCTGGCCGGCGGCGACCGGCGTACCGGCCGGGAAGAAGGTCACGTACACCGTGGTGTCCGCCAGCACCGTGGAGGGCACCACGGCCGAGCCGCGAGCGCTCGCCCGTCCGACGTCCGGCACGACCGCCCGGGTGGACGCCCGGGTGTACGCCGACGCGCCCTCCGAGCTGATGGTCGTCGCGCAGACCTCCACGAGGATCGACGGCGAGCGGGTCGATGCCACCTATCGCAGCGCCGGCGTCCCTCCGCCCGCCGACCTGACGCCCCCGTCCAGGGGCGCGGAGTGCCTGGCCGAGGACAAGGCCTCCGGGCGGCTCGCGCAGGCGGTGGCACCCTGCCCGATCACGGACGGCGACGTGGAGTGGGACACGAGCGGTGTCCGGCTCCCCACCGACTGCGTCCCCGGGGCGGCCGAGGCCTCGGTGGGCCCGCCCGACGAAGCGTCGAGTCCCGAGCCGAGCGCCCGCTGCGCCACGGCGGAACGCCCACGGGTCTGCGTGGTCCTCCCGGAGCCTCAGGAGGTCAGCCTGGTCGTCCTGCGGACGCCGTTCAGCCCGAGCGGGCTGACCGTGGAGCTGCTCGACTCCGAGCGGCGTGCGGTGCGCAGCAGCGCCGTGGACGGAGACGCGTTCGAAGAGGTCTACCCCGTCCGGTTCAAGAAACCGGTGGAGGCCGGCCTGGTCTGCGTCCGGGACGCGTACGGGAGCGTCAGCGGCCTGAGCGAGGTCTCCGTCTGGTAGCGGGGTCCGGTAGCGGGCGAATGACTCGGTCGCACGTCGACGTCTAGCAGGCGACCGCAGAGCTCCGGCCGTGCGACGCAGGCGTCAGCGAGGCATCAGTGTGTGAGCTGCCCCCGGATCTCGCCCCCGGGGAACGTCGGTGTGTGCACGTTGACGTAGTAGTCCCGCGGGGCGTCCTGGATCGCGGAGAGGAGTGCCGTGTCGGCTGTCACGCAATCGCTGACACTGAAGCTGGTTCCCGCCCCGACGTCGAGCGGCACGACGACGGGGCCCGCGACGCGCCGGTCGCCGACGTGGATGTGCGCCGCGACGGCGTCCACCGACAGGTTCCTGGCGGTGAGCGTGTAGCACAGGGTGGCGCCGTCGATCGTGTAGGTGAACGAGCCGCTCGCACCGGTGTGGGAGCCCGTCGTCTCCTGGCCGACGTTGAGCGGGACCGAGTTCGGCGCGCCGCTCGCGGGTGATACCGCCGCGAGCGCCAGTCCGAGGCCGAGAGCCGCCGTGGCGGCCGGCCGGACGATTGCGGAGGGCTTGCTGGACATGGCCTGTCTCCTTTGTTGTCCGACACGCGATCCTCATCGATCGCGGTCCCCTTTCTGACACTACGTCCGTGCCGAGAGCCTCACCAGTTGCACCAGACTTCGGCGCGCGTCACGGCTCAGCGCCTCCTGGAGCGCTTGACCGCGATACCCCCTAGGGGTATAACTGGAGCTACAAGCGCCCCCACGGGTGTCGCTGCTCAACCCAGGAGCGATCCATGAACGAATCACACCGTCATTCCACCGGACAACCGGTCGCGTCCGATCCTGCCACCCAGCACGAGCACGGCCACGAGCACGGGCACGGTGAGGCCCACGAGGTGCACGACGAGCACGCGTCGCACCGCGGTGACGACGCCGGCCTCAAGGAGCACGCGGGCCACGCGGGCCACGCCGGTCACGCGGACCACGCCGGTCACACCGGCCACGGAGATCACGTCGGCCAGTTCCGGCGGCTGTTCTGGATCATGCTCGTCCTGGCCGTCCCGGTGGTCGCGTTCTCGGACATGTTCGCGATGCTCCTCGGCTACATGCTGCCCGACACGACGCTGGTGAACGCGATCTCGCCGCTGCTCGGCACCGTCATGTACGCGTGGGGCGGCCGGCCGTTCCTGACCGGCGCGGTCGATGAGCTCCGCTCCCGCAAGCCCGGCATGATGCTGCTGATCGGGCTCGCGATCACCGTCGCGTTCGTCGCGTCCCTCGGCGCGAGCCTCGGCCTGCTCGACCACCAGCTCGACTTCTGGTGGGAGCTCGCGCTCCTGATCGTGATCATGCTGCTCGGTCACTGGATCGAGATGCGCTCGCTCGCGCAGACGACGTCCGCCCTGGACTCCCTCGCCGCGCTGCTGCCCGACGAGGCGGAGCGCGTGGACGGCGACCAGATCGTCAAGGTCTCGCCGGCCGAGCTCGTGGTGGGCGACGTCGTGGTGGTCCGGCCGGGCGGCAGCGTCCCCGCAGACGGCCGCGTCGTCGACGGGCGCGCCGAGATGGACGAGTCCATGGTGACAGGGGAGTCGCGCACCGTCCCGCGCGGCCCGGGCGAGCCCGTCACCGCCGGGACCGTCGCCACGGACTCCGGCCTGCGCGTCGAGGTCACCGCCACCGGCGACGACACGGCGCTCGCCGGCATCCAGCGGCTCGTCACCGAGGCGCAGAACTCGTCGTCGCGCGCGCAGCGCCTCGCCGACGTCGCAGCGGGCTGGCTGTTCTGGTTCGCGCTGGCCGCCGCGGCGATCACCGCGGTCGTCTGGTCGCTCGCCGGGATGCCCGACGACGCCGTCGTCCGCACCGTCACGGTCCTCGTGATCGCGTGCCCCCACGCGCTCGGCCTCGCCATCCCGCTCGTCGTCTCCATCGCGACCGAACGGGCCGCTCGCGGCGGCGTGCTCGTCAAGGACCGCCTCGCGCTGGAGAGCATGCGCACCGTGGACACGGTGCTGTTCGACAAGACCGGCACGCTGACCAAGGGCGAGCCGACCGTGGCCGGCGTCCAGCCCGCCGGTGACACCGACGGCGACACCGTGCTGGCGCTCGCCGCCGCCGCGGAGTCGGACAGCGAGCACCCGCTCGCCCGGGCAGTGGTGCGCGCGGCCCGGGAGCGCGGGCTCGCCGTCCCGCGGGCGTCCGGCTTCGCGTCCTCGCCCGCCGTCGGCGTGTCTGCGACGGTCGACGGGCACGAGATCCGGGTCGGCGGCCCGCGCCTGCTCGAGGAGAACGGCCAGGACGAGCTGTCCGTCGCGGACGCCTGGCGCGGTGACGGCGCGATCATCCTGCACGTCCTGCGCGACGGCGCCGTCGTCGGCGGCATCAAGCTCGCGGACGAGGTGCGCGCCGAGTCCGCGGACGCCGTCCGGCGGCTGCACGACCTGGGGGTCCAGGTGGTCATGATCACCGGCGACGCCGAGGCGGTCGCGCGGTCCGTGGCCGAGGAGATCGGCGTAGACCGGTACTTCGCGGGCGTGCGCCCCGAGGACAAGTCCGCCAAGGTGCAGCAGCTGCAGGGCGAGGGCCGCAAGGTCGCGATGGTGGGCGACGGCGTCAACGACGCCCCGGCGCTGGCGCAGGCCGACGTCGGCATCGCCATCGGCGCGGGCACCGACGTGGCCATCGCGTCCGCGGGCGTCATCCTCGCGAGCGACGACCCCCGTTCGGTCCTGTCCGTGATCGAGCTGTCCCGGGCCAGCTACCGCAAGATGAAGCAGAACCTCTGGTGGGCAGCCGGGTACAACCTGATCTCGGTGCCGCTCGCCGCCGGGGTCCTGGCGCCTATCGGGTTCGTGCTGCCGATGTCGGTGGGGGCGGTCCTGATGTCCCTCTCGACGATAGTGGTCGCGCTCAACGCCCAGCTCCTGCGCCGGCTGGACCTCCGCCCGGGTCGGTAGGCCCGGTGTGGGCACCGATATTGTCGATATTCCATATAAGGGTATTGACCCAGTCTGGGGTGTTCCCTAACCTGACGGACGGCGCACCGGGCGCCCGTCGGAGTCAAGGGAGACCTCGTGAAGCTGTTCGCTGCGTCCCGTCCTGCTCTTCTCCTGGTGACAGGGGTGTCGGCGGTCGCGCTGGTGGCGAGCGGGCTGGTGCTCGGCGGGTCGGCGAGCGCCGCCCCGGCCCGCGGCCCCGCCACCGCTGACACCACCGACCCGACTGCCGCCACGGCGTCGAGCTGGCGGGTGGACGGCCCGCGCGGCTCGGCCCTGGACGGCGTCGTGCGGCTCGACGACGACGGCGAGGTGGCGCTGGACGTCGTCGCCGGCGGCGACACGGTGCTCTCGGCCACGCGCCTGGGGCTGCGCGGCAGCGACGGGGACCTCACCACCGGCCTGACGTTCGTGGAGCGGCGCGACCGCAGGGTCTCCGACTCCTACACGATGACGACCGGCAAGAGCGGGCAGCGGTCCTACGTCCACACCGAGTCGGTGTTCACGTTCGCCGATGCCGCGGGCGCCCGGCTCGGCATCGCCGTGCGGGTGTCCCGGGACGGTGTCGCCTACCGCTACCTGCTCGACGGCGCGGGCGAGCACCGCGTGGACGACGAGTCGGGCGCGTGGGAGCCGGCGTCGGACGGACCGGCGTGGATGCAGCGCTCGTACGCTGTCAACTACGAGGCCGAGTGGACCACCACGACGGCCGCGGCCGGCAACGGCGGCGGCAGCGTCGGCTTCCCGGTGCTGTTCCAGCAGGGCGACCGGTACGCGCTGGTCACCGAGGCCGACCTGCACGGCGACTACTCAGGCGCGCACCTGACGCACACGGCGGGGTCGCTGCGCTACGACGTCGACCTGTTCGAGGGGCGTCCCGTCACCTCGACGGGCGCCCTGTCGACGCCGTGGCGGGTGGCGATCGTCGGCGACCTGCCCGCCGTCGTCGGCTCGAACCTGGTCGACGACCTGGCCACGCCCAGCGCCCTGGACCCGGGCACGGACTGGATCAAGCCCGGCCGGTCCAGCTGGAGCTGGCTCACCGACTGGGACAGCCCGCGGGACGAGGCCCGGCAGCGCGACTTCGTCGACCTCGCCGCGCGCAACGGCTGGGAGTACGTGCTGCTCGACGAGGGCTGGAACGCGAGCTGGGTGCCGCGCACGGTGCGGTACGCCCACACGAAGGGCGTCGACGTCATCGCCTGGTTCCACAGCCGTGACCTGCGCACGCAGGAGCAGCGCGACGAGTGGCTGCCGCGCCTGAAGTCGTGGGGGATCAGCGGCATCAAGGTCGACTTCATGGACTCCGACTCGCAGGAGATCCACCGCTGGTACGACGACGTCGCCCGCGACACCGCCCGGTACGAGCTGATGATCAACTTCCACGGGTCCGCTCTGCCCACGGGCATGCAGCGCACGTGGCCGCACATCATGAGCTACGAGTCCGTGCGCGGCATGGAGAACGGGATCAGCCCCGAGCGCAGCCTCATCGTGCCGTTCACGCGCAACGCCGTGGGGTCGATGGACTTCACGCCCGTGGTCTTCTCCCGCGACAACGACAAGACGTCCAAGGCGCAGCAGGTCGCGATGAGCGTCGCGTACGAGTCGGGCTGGCAGCACATCTCGGACAAGCCCGAGGGGTACGCGGACGAGCCGAACGCCATGCCGTTCCTGCAGAACCTCCCCACCACCTGGGACGAGGTGCGGCTGCTGAGCGGTACGCCGGGCCGGGACGCCGTGCTGGCGCGCCGGTCGGGGGACCGGTGGTTCGTGGGCGGCATGCGCGCCGGCTCCGGTGAACCGCTGGCACTCCCGCTGGAGGGTCTGACCCGCGGCAAGCGCGTGCTGGTCGACCTGCTGACCGACGACGGCACGAACGGCTCGGCGACCGTGCACACCACGCTCCGGGCAGGGGCGGGGGAGACCCTCGCGGTCCCGACAGCGAACAACGGCGGGTTCGTGGCGGTCGTGTGCGAGGCGACCCGGCACCGTGAGTCCTGCCTGGACCCCGTCGTGGACCGGCCGGACGCGACGCTCGCGATCGACCCGGCGGAGGCCGACGTCGAGCCAGGCGCCACCGTCGAGGTCCGGGCCACGTTCACCGTCGCCGACCGGGACGTCACGGGCGTGCGGCTGACGCCGGAGCTGCCCGCCGGCTGGACCGCCGACCAGGGTACGCAGACGGTCGCGCGCCTCGCCGCGGGCCGGAGCGCTGAGGTGACCTGGCAGGTACAGGTGCCCGCCGAGGGGGCCACCGGCACGTTCGAGGTGCCGGTCGCCGTCACCTACCGTGCGGCCGCCGGCCACGGCGGGCGGGACCGCTACGTCGCGGCGAGCCAGGCCACCCTCTGGGTCACGCCGCCCGCGCTGACCGGTGACCACCACGTCTCCGACCTCGACTGGCTGGAGGAGTCCAACGGCTACGGCCCGATCGAGCGCGACCGGTCCAACGGCGAGGCCGCGGGCGACGACGGGCGGCCGATCACCATCGCGGGCGTCACCTACGCCAAGGGCGTCGGCATGCACGCCACCGGCTCGCTGACCACGTGGCTCGGCGGCACGTGCACGGCGTTCCGGGCGGTGGTCGGCATCGACGACGAGGTCCTGAACAAGCCGGGCGACACCGGCGTCGGCTCGGTGCGGTTCCGCGTCTACGGCGACGGCGTCCTGCTGACCGAGACGCCGGTGCTGTCCAACGACGACGGCGGCGTCCCGCTCGACGTCGACGTCAGGGGCGTGCGCCGCCTGCGCCTGGTGGCCGACGAGGGTACCGACGGCAAGAACTTCGACCATGCCGACTGGGCGGACGCCCGTGTGACGTGCGGGGAGGGCTGACCCGCCGGACCGCGTGCCCGCTCATCGGCCGAAGTTGCATAGGCTGCGGGTCATGACGACACATCGCTCTAAGACGGGGGCGGCGCCGTGGGTGGCCTGATGGGACTGCTGGACGACATTGCCGCGCTGGCGAAGCTGGCGGCGGCCTCGATCGACGACGTCGGGGCCGCCGCCGGCCGCGCGACGGCCAAGGCTGCGGGCGTCGTCGTGGACGACACCGCCGTGACACCGCAGTACCTGCGCAGCGTCGCGGCCAAGCGTGAGCTGCCGATCGTGTGGAAGATCGCCAAGGGCTCGATCCGCAACAAGCTGATCTTCATCCTCCCGGCCGCGCTGCTGCTGAGCCAGTTCCTGCCGTGGCTGCTGCCGATCATCCTCATGATCGGCGGCACCTACCTGGCCTACGAGGGCGCGGAGAAGATCTGGCACAAGGTCTCCGGCCACCACGACGCCGAGGTCCCGGCCACCGAGGTGAGCCCCGAGGCCGAGAAGAAGATGATCGCGGGCGCCATCCGCACCGACCTCATCCTGTCGGCCGAGATCATGGTGATCGCGCTCGCCGAGGTGGCCGACGAGGCCTTCTGGTCCCGGCTCCTGATCCTCGTGGTCGTGGCGTTCGTCATCACGATCATCGTCTACGGCATCGTCGCGGCCATCGTGAAGATGGACGACGTCGGCCTGCGGCTGGCCCAGTACGAGTCCGGGTTCGCCAAGGCGTTCGGCCGCGGGCTCGTCCTGGCCATGCCGCGGGTGCTCGCCGTGATCTCCGTGGTCGGCACCATCGCCATGCTCTGGGTCGGCGGGCACATCCTGCTCGTCAACCTCGGCGCGGACGGCACCGGCTGGATCCCCGCACCGTACGAGTGGGTGCACCACCTCGAGGTGGCGATCCACGACGGCACCGGCGCGCTCGGCGGCACCCTCGGCTGGCTCTTCAACACGCTCTGCTCGGCGATCGTCGGCCTGATCGTCGGCGCCGCCGTGGTGGCGGTGCTCCACCTCCTGCCCTCACGCAAGAAGGATCAGGAGAAGGAGGAGCCGGTCAGCCACTGACCGGGGCGCTCGCAGGCCTGGCCGGCGTGCGTACCGAGCCGAACGCCACGCGCTGGCGCACCGCGAAGCCCAGCTTCTCGTAGAGCCCGATCGCGTGGGTGTTGCTCGCCGCGGCGTGCATCATGGCGCGCGCGCCGCGCTCGTGGATGTGGTGGACGACGTCCAGCACGAGGCGCGTGGCCAGGCCCTGCCCGCGGTACCGCTCGTCGGTTGCGACCGCGCTGATCTCGGTCCAGCCGGCGGGCTGCAGGCGCTCGCCGGCCATGGCCGCGAGGCGCCCGTCGCGCCGGATCCCGACGTACCGGCCCAGCTGGTAGGTCCGGGGAAGGAACGGCCCGGGCTGGGCGCGCGCCACGAGGTCGAGCATCTCGGGGACGTCGGCGGCGCCCAGGAGCACCGCCTCGTCGTCGGGCCGGCCGTGCAGGCGCTCGGTCTCGACCAGCTGCACACCCTGGAAGGGCTCGCCGCGTACCCAGCCGGGCGGCAGTGCGACCGACTCGGGCGGGCCGGGGAACTCGGCGTCGTACCCGACCAGCTCGATCACCGCGTCCCAGACGCCGGGGTCGTCCCAGCTCCGGACGGCGGCGAAGGGCGAGACGTCGGCGGGGTACCGGCGGGCGAGGTCGTTGCCCTCCGCCAGGTGCGCGTGCGCGCCGGTGAGGGCGGACCACGCCGGGTTGTCGAGCACCGTGTAGTCGAGCACCGCGTAGTCGGGTGCCGTGCCGGCGGGTGCTGCGTTGTCGGGCACCGCGTTGTCGGGTGCCGCGTCGATGACGCTCATACGAGGGTTCCGTACGTGGGGTTCACGTAGTTCTCCAACGGGTGCCCGGCCGGTCGCATTCCGGCCGGGCCGCCCGTCGTGTCCGTCAGCGCAGCGCCGGCTCCGGGGTGCGTGCGGGTGCCGGCGTCCGGAAGATCGCCACGATGTTGACGACCAGGGCCACGACGAGTACCCCGATGACAGGCACCAGGAGCTCCGCCGCCAGGGTCGGTCCGGTGCCCAGGAGGCCCCACCGGCCGATGGCGACGGCCCCGGCGAGCGCGGCCCACAGCGCCGTCTCGAGCGCGGGCAGCCACTCGCCGGCCCGGACGTGGAACCCGCTCGCCATCAGGGTGACGACGGCGAGACCGGCCGCGGCGAGCGGCGTCGTCCACTCGAGGCGCCCGAGCAGCATCGGGAGGACGAGCGCGACGGGCGCGGCGACCTCCGCGATCCCGATCACCACGGTGAGCGGGCGGGGGACGTCGTCGAACCCGGTCCAGCGGTCGATACCGCGACCGGCGATCTTAGGCAGGCCCGCGAACAGGAAGAACAGTGCGAGGACGGCCTGCGCCGCCCACAGGGTGGTGGTAAGCATCATGCTCCTTGGGAATGAGTTCGGTCCGGTTCGGACGGCGGTTGGCGCCCGGTGCGGGACAGGACGAACGGGCGGGCCGGTGTGTGACGCCGGGCGCCGTCGCACCGCGCCGTCGCACCGCGCCGTCGCACCGCGCCGTCACACCGCGCCGTCACACCGCGCCGTCACACAGAAGCGCCCCGGATCGTCTTGTGTGCATGACCGAGATCGAACCCGGCGCGGCCCGGCGCGTCGTCGCCGCCTCGCGCGACGACCGCGCCTACCTGCTCGCGGTCGCGCACCGGATCCTCGCCGACCGCACCGAGGCCGAGGACGTGGTGCAGGACGCGTTCGCCCGCCTCGCGGCGCAGGACGTCGCGCAGATCCGGGACCTGCGGGGCTGGCTCGTCGTGGTCGTGCGCCGGCTCGCCCTGGACCGGATCGGCTCGGCGCACAAGCGCCTCTCCGCACCCCACGACCCGACGGCGCCGGGCCTCGACGTCGCCGCCGACACGCCCGACCCGGCCGACCGCGTCACCCTCGACGACGAGATCCGCCGCGCCCTGGCCGTGGTGCTCGACCGGCTCACGCCGGGCGAGCGGGCGGCCTTCCTGCTGCACGACGTGTTCGGCATCCCGTTCGAGAACGTCGCCGAGCTGGTGGGTCGCAGCCCCGCCGCGTGCAGGCAGCTCGCCAGCCGGGCGCGGCGCGCGGTCCGGGACTCCGGTCCCGCGCCGGCCGCACCGCCCGTCGACCCGGACCTGCAGAGTGTCGTCGAGCGGTTCGTCGCCGCGTGCGCCGGGGGAGACCTCGACGCCCTGGCCCAGGTCCTGCACCCGGACGTGTCCGGCTGGGCGACCCTCGGCGGCGAACGGGTCGGGTCCGACACCGGCGTCGAGCGCGTGGCAGCCGGCTCCCTGCGCTACCTCGGCCCGCACTCCGGCTGGAAGCTGGCACCGCTGGCCCTCGACGACGGCATGGCCGTCGTCGCCACCCGGGACGGCGATCCCGTGGCGCTGATCCGGCTCCTGGTCGTCGACGGGCTGGTCACCGAGATCCACACCGTGCTGCTTCCCACGGCGCTGCTCCCGCCGCGCTGATCTCGGCTCAGGGCCGCCGCGGCGGAGCGCTCGACCGGCGCTCGCGGAGGGTCGCCTCGATCTGCGACTGCACGGCCTCGGTGCGGCCCGACAGCCGTTCGAAGAGCAGGCGCGCAGCCTCGCGGCCCATCAGCACACCGCTCTGGTCGACGCTGCTCAGCGAGACCAAGGGGTGGCCGGCGATCGGGATGTTGTCGTAGCCGACCACCGACACGTCGCGCTCGTCGAGCCCGGCCTCCGCGATGGCGCTCAGCACGCCGATCGCCAGGGTGTCGTTCCCCGCGAAGATCGCCGTCGGCGGTTCGGGGGAGGCGAGGAGCGCGCGGGTCGCGTCGTGCGCCTCCGACCCGTCGAACATGGTGTGCACCACCGACTGCTCCAGGCCGAGGGCCGCCATGCGCTCGCGGTAGACGGCGGTGCGGATGACGTGCGGCTCGTCGCCCGCCTGGCCGGCCCACGGCGGCTCGGGGCGCGACGGGTGGATGGTCAGGTGGGTGATCCGCCGGTGGCCCTGGTCGAGGAGGTGCGACATGACCTGCTCGGCGCCCGACCGGTCGTCGCCGGTGATCGTGTCGTAGCGGTCGGACCGGTCGTGGCGGCCGATCATCACGACGGGAATGCGTTCGGCGATGCGTTCGATCCAGGCCGGGTCGACGCGCGGCGAGATGGCCACTATGCCGTCGACCTGACGGTCCACGAGGCTGTTGATGGCCATGTCGCCCTTCTGGTCCCGGCCGAGCGGGGCGATGATCATCTGGTACGGGGTCTCCGCGAGGGCCTCCGTGGCGCCGTCGACGATCATCGTGAGGAAGTCGTTGCCGACCTGCGGGATCTCGAACCCGAACGTGAAGCTCGCGCCGCGCATGGCGCGCGCGGCGACGCGCGGCCGGTACCCGAGGCGTTCGATCGCCGCCTCCACCTGCGTGCGCATCCGGTCGCTGACGCC
Source organism: Promicromonospora alba (assembly GCF_042654905.1). NCBI lineage: Bacteria > Bacillati > Actinomycetota > Actinomycetes > Micrococcales > Promicromonosporaceae > Promicromonospora > Promicromonospora alba. The sequence goes on along the minus strand of NZ_JBHSFI010000001.1, from coordinate 345,460 downwards.
GTACGCGTTGCGGATCACCTTGGACACCGCGGCCCGGGAGACGCCGGCCTCGCGGGCGACGTCCTCGATCGTCGAGGGCCGCGGGCTGCCCGCCCGGGCGCCGTCGGGCCGGGGTTCTGCTGGGGTCACGACTCTGTTCCCGATTCTGTAGACCGGTTGACACTCTACAGGGGCCCTCGCTAGCGTGAAGGCGCTGAAAGGATTCATTCGTCGAGTGTGTAGATCGCTCTACGATCCTTTCGCTCTACAAGGAGGTAGAGAGATGTCCATCAGTCATCGCCGTCCCCGCCCGCCCGGTGCGGCCCTGGCAGCCGCGGCCGTCCCGCTGCTCGCCCTCGCCGGATGCTCCTCGTCCGGCGCCGCCGACGGGACCACCGAGATCACCTTCCTCACGACCAACGACGCGCCGAACCCCGAGGTCGCCGACGCCCTGGTCGAGGCCTTCGAGGCCGAGAACCCCGACGTCTCGGTCACGGTGGAGATCCGCCCCGGCGGCACCGAGGGCGACAACCTGATCAAGACCCGGCTGTCCACGGGCGAGATGGCCGACGTGTTCTTCTACAACTCCGGCTCCCTGCTCCAGGCGCTCAACCCCGACTCGTCGCTCGTCGACCTGAGCGACGAGGAGTGGGTCGGCTCGCTCACCGAGGAGTTCGTGCCCGTCGTGAGCACGGAGAACGGCACGTACGGCGCACCACTCGGCGCGTCCTTCGCCGGCGGCATCGTCTACAACAAGCCGCTCTACGAGGAGCTCGGGCTGACCGTCCCGACCACCTGGGACGAGTTCATGGCGAACAACGAGACGATCGCCGCCGAGGGCGACGGCGTCGCGCCGGTCATCCAGACGTACGGCGAGACGTGGACGAGCCAGCTCTTCGTGCTGGGCGACTTCGCGAACGTGCTCGCCGTCGACCCCGAGTGGGCTGAGCAGTACACGGCGCACCAGCGCTCGTACGCGCAGGAGCCCGCGCTCCTGGGGTTCCAGCACCAGCAGGAGGTCGCGGAGGCCGGGTACTTCAACGAGGACTTCGCGTCCGCGACGTTCCCGGACGGCGCGCGGATGGTCGCCGAGGGCGAGGGCGCGCACTACCCGATGCTGTCGAACGTCATCCAGACGGTCATGCAGAACACGCCAGACGGCGTCGACGACCTCGGGTTCTTCGCGCTGCCCGCCGAGGAGGCCGGGAACACCCAGGCGACCATCTGGCAGCCGAACGCGCTGTACGTCCCGCGGTCCACCGAGGGCGCCGAGCTCGAGGCGGCGAAGGAGTTCGTCGCCTTCGCCAACAGCGAGGCCGGGTGCGAGATCCAGAACGAGATGCTCCCGCCCGCAGGGCCGTACGCGGGCACGTGCGAGGTGCTGGACTCCGCCCCGCCGCTGCTCGCCGACATCCAGGCGTACTTCGACGAGGGAAGGACGGCGAACGCGCTGGAGTTCCTCTCGCCGGTCAAGGGCCCGAACCTGGAGAAGGTGACGGTAGAGGTCGGGTCCGGCATCCGCAGCGCGGAGGACGCCGCGGCGTTCTACGACCAGGACGTCGAGAACCAGGCCAAGCAGCTCGGCCTCGAGGGATGGTAGGCGAGGGATGGTAGCGGCGGGCTCCACCTCGGCCACCCAGCGCAGCATCTACCCGTCGTGGTTCTACCTGCCGGCCGCGGCGCTCTACCTGGTGTTCTTCGCGGTGCCGACGTTCGCGTCGTTCTACTTCAGCCTCACCCGCTGGACCCTGTTCGACACGGAGTTCATCGGCCTGGAGAACTACGTCCAATTCTTCTCCGAGCCGCAGCTCTCGCAGGGGTTGGTGAACACGCTGGTCTACGGCTTCGTGACGTCGGGCGCGAAGGTGGTGCTCGGGCTGGCGCTGGCCGTGCTGCTCACCTCGCAGCTCGTGGGCCGCGGGTACCTGCGGTCGGTCGTGTTCTTTCCCGTGCTGGTCTCCACGATCGGCGTCGGCATCACGTTCAAGGCGCTGCTCGACCCGTTCGACGGCGTCGTCAACACGATGCTCGCCGCGTTCGGCATCGACGGGCCCGGGTGGTTCACCGACCCGAGCCAGGCGCTGCTCACGATCGCCGCCGTCGACGTCTGGAAGGGGCTCGGCATCGCGACGCTCATCTACATCGCGGGCATCGTCGCCATCCCGCAGGAGTACTACGAGGCCGCGCGGGTCGACGGCGCCAGCCGCTGGCAGCAGTTCCGCTCGATCACGCTGCCGCTGGTCCAGCCGGCCACGGCGACGGTCATCATCCTGTCGCTCATCGGCGGGCTGCGGTCGTTCGACCTGATCTGGGCGACCACGGGCGGCGGGCCGGGCTTCACCAGCGACGTCATCGGGTCGGTCATCTACAAGCAGTACCAGGCCGGCTTCTACGGGCTGTCCACCGCGGGCAACGTGATCCTCTTCCTGGTCGTGACGGCGGTCATGGTGCCGATCTCGATGCTGCTGAACCGTAAGGAGGTCGACCGATGAGGCGCACCGGATCCAGAGCCGTCTCGCTGACAGCGGGCATCTCGGCCATCCTCGCGTCGGTCGTGGTCTTCCTCGTCCCGTTCGCGTTCATCTTCCTCACGGCGGCCAAGGACGCGTCGGACGCCTCCCGGCTGGAGTTCTCCTGGCCCAAGGACTGGGCGTTCGGCGAGAACCTCGCCGAGGTGCTCGCCACACGCGACGGGGTGGTCGTGCGGGCCTTCGTGAACAGCACGGTGCTGACCGTCGTCAGCGTGGCGATCATGGTGATCCTCGCGGCGATGGTCGGGTACCTGCTGCAGCGGCGTCGTTCGCGGCTCAACCCCGTCGTCAACTTCTTCGTGCTGGCGGGCCTGATCGTGCCGCCCGCCGTCGTCCCGACGATCTGGGTGCTGCAGCGGCTGGGGCTGTTCAAGACGATGCCCGGCCTCATCCTCATCGAGGCGACGTTCGGCCTGTCGTTCTGCATCCTGCTGTTCCGCGCGTTCGTCGCGACCATCCCGCGCGAGCTCGACGAGGCGGCGATCATCGACGGCGCGGGGCCCCTGCGGCTCTTCTTCTCCGTGATCCTGCCGCTGCTGCGGCCGGTGATCATCACCGTCGTCGTGGTGCAGGCGGTGGCCGTGTTCAACGACTTCACCAACCCCCTGTACTTCCTGCCGGGGGACGAGAACGCCACGGTCCAGCTCACGCTCTACAACTTCCAGAGCCAGATGGTCAGCCAGTTCAACCTGCTGTTCATGGACATCCTGCTGATCACCGTGCCGCCCCTGGTCATGTACATCTTCTTCAACCGCCAGATCGTGGCCGGCATGACGTCCGGCGCGGTCAAGGGCTGAGAGGCTCACTGTGAACAACGAATCCCCGACGTCGGTCGGCCGCGTCCGCGTCGAGCGCCGGACCGACGGCGACTTCGCCGACACACCGACCCCGCGCCTGAGCTGGACCGTGGAGTCTGCCGTGCCCGGCTGGTGGCAGGCTGAGGCCGAAATACGCCTCGACGGCGGACGGGCCGGCGAGCGCGTGGCGCGCCTGGACTCCGACGAGTCCCGGTCCGTCGCCTGGCCGTTCGACCCGCTGCTGCCGCACGCCCGGCACACGCTGGAGGTGCGGGTCACGGGCGTCGACGGCGCCGTGTCGCCCTGGAGCGACCCGGTCACCGTGCGCTCGGTCTTCCTGGCCGACGGCGAGTGGGTCGCGCCGTTCGTCGGGCTCGCCGACCCGCCGGAACCCGCCGTGCCAGGCCTCCTACGCGCCGAGCTCGACCTCGGCGCCGACGTCGCCCACGCCACGCTCTACGCGTCCGCCCACGGCGTCTACCAGGTGGAGATCAACGGGCAGGACGTCGACTCCGCTGTCCTCAAGCCGGGCTGGACCGCCTACCAGCACCGCGTCGTGCACGAGGCGACCGACGTCACGGCCCTCCTGCGTCCGGGCGCGAACGCCGTGGGGGTGCGGCTGGCCGGCGGCTGGTGGACCGAGCGGTTCGGGTTCCACGGTGCGGCCAAGCCGTTCTACGGGGAGCAGCCCGCCGTCGCGGTGCAGCTGCACGTGGTGCTGTCCGACGGGACCACCCGGGTGCTCACCACCGGGCCGGACTGGCGGGGCGCGGTGACCGGGCCCGTGGTGACGAGCGGCATCTACGCGGGCGAGCGGATCGACGCGCGCCGCGCCGTACCGGGCTGGAGCCTGCCGGGCTTCGACGACGCTGCGTGGCCGTCCGTCCAGGTGCACACCCGGCCGGACGAGCCGGGGGCGGTGCCCGAGCCCGCGATCGCCGAGCCCGTACGCCGGGTCGACGAGCTCACGGTCCAGGACGTCATCACCACGCCGTCCGGGCGGACGGTGCTGGACTTCGGGCAGAACCTGGTCGGCAGGCTCCGGGTGCGGGTCACGGGGGAGAGAGGCCGGGTGATCACGCTGCGGCACGCGGAGGTGCTGGAGCACGGGGAGCTCGGCGTCCGGCCGCTGCGGGCCGCCGCCGCCACGGACCACCTCGTGCTCTCCGGCGGCGACGACGTCTTCGAGCCCGAGTTCACCTTCCACGGGTTCCGGTACGCCGAGATCGACGGGTGGCCTGGGGAGCTGACCCTCGACGTCGCGCGGGAGGCGGTCACCGCCGTCGTCATCAGCAGCGACATGCGGCGCACCGGCTGGTTCGAGTGCTCGGACGAGCGGGTCAACCGGCTGCACGAGAACGTCGTGTGGGGGATGCGCGGCAACTTCGTCTCGCTCCCGACGGACTGCCCGCAGCGCGACGAACGCCTCGGCTGGACCGGCGACATCCAGGTCTTCGGCCCGACGGCGAGCTACCTGTTCGACAGCGACGCGTTCCTCGCCTCGTGGCTGCGCGACGTTGCCGCCGAGCAGGCGGCGCGCGACGGCGTCTGCCCGATCGTCGTGCCGATGGTGCTGCCCTTCGGGGCGAAGCCGGCCGCCGCGTGGGGCGACGCCGCGACGGTCGTGCCGACCACCCTGCTGGAACGGTTCGCCGACCGGCGCGCCCTGGCCGAGCAGTACCCGAGCATGCGGGCGTGGGCCGACGCGCTGCTGGCCGTGGCCGGCGACCGCCTGCTGTGGGAGGGCATGTTCCAGTTCGGGGACTGGCTCGACCCGGACGCGCCGCCGGACGACCCGGCGGGCGCGAAGGCCGACCCCGACATCGTGGCGAGCGCCTACCTGGTGCGCTCGCTCCAGCTCGTCACCGCCGCGGCGCGCGAGCTCGGCGACGCCGATGGCGGCGCGCGGTACGGAGACCTCACGGAGCGCGCCCGGCAGGCGTGGGTCCGCGAGTACACGACGCCGGCCGGGCGGGTGGTCTCCGACGCGCAGACCGCGTACGCGCTGGCCATCACCTTCGACCTCGTGGACCAGGCGACGCGGACGGCGATGGGCGACCGGCTCGCCTGGCTGGTGCGTCGGGCCGGGTACCGCATCGGCACCGGGTTCGTGGGCACGCCGATCATCCAGGACGCGCTGACGTCGACCGGCCATGCCGACGTCGCCGCGCGCCTGCTGCTGCAGACGGGCGTGCCGTCCTGGCTGTACGCCGTCACCATGGGGGCCACGACGATCTGGGAGCGGTGGGACAGCATGCTGCCCGACGGGAGCATCAACCCGGGCGAGATGACGTCGTTCAACCACTACGCCTTCGGCGCGGTCGCCGACTGGCTGCACCGCACGGTCGCCGGGCTGGCCCCGGACACGCACGGCTACCGCAGGCTGCGGGTGGCGCCCGTGCCGATCGCGGGCCTGGACCGGGCCGCGACCCGGTTCGAGACCGCCTACGGGATGGCCGAGGCGGGCTGGACGGCCCAGGACGGGCAGCTGGTCGTGCGCGCGGTCGTGCCGCCGAACACGACCGCGGTGGTGGTGCTGCCCGGCGGGACCGAGACCGAGGTCGGCTCCGGTCACCACGAGTGGACGGTGCCTGACCCACGTGCGCGGGTAGAGCCGCGGGCCGTCACGCTGAACTCCACGCTCGGCGAGATCGCCGACGACCCGGAGGCCTACGAGGCGGTGCTGGCCGCCGTCGACGCGCTCGGTGCGGAGTGGGGCGGAACCCTGCGCTCCCTCAAGGAGTGGACCGACCAGCGCACCCTGGACGACGAGCTGGTGCGGCTGCCGCCCGCCGCGAAGGAACGGCTGCAGGAGGCGCTCGACGGGCTCAACTCACGGCGGGTGGTGCCGGTGGTGGGGTAACCGGCCGCCCGCGTCAGTCGAGGCAGAACTCGTTGCCCTCGACGTCCTGCATGTTCTGGCAGGACTCGTTCTCCTCGTCGGCCAGCAGGAGCACGCCGCGCGTCGCACCGATCGCCTCCAGGCGCGCGGCGTGGGACTCCAGGACGGCCAGGCGTTCCTCGCCCACGAAGCCCCTGCCCACCTTGACGTCGAGGTGCACCCGGTTCTTGACGACCTTGCCCTCGGGCACGCGCTGGAAGAACAGCCGTGGGCCGACACCGGTGGGGTCGCTCGCGGCGAACCACGAGTCCCGCTCGGCCTCGGGCAGCGAGAGGCTGTACTCCTCCCACGTGGCGAACCCGTCCTCGGTCACGTCCGGGGGGACGTATCCCAGGGCCTCGCACCAGAACCGGCCCACGCGCTCGGGACTGGCACAGTCGAAGGTGATCTGGATGGGCTGAACGGTCGTCATGGGCACACCATAGGACGGCGGCGGGCCACCGATCACACCGACTCCTTGGTGATGCTCCAGCCGCCGTCGACCGGCAGCTCGACCCCGGTGACGTACGACGCCCGGTCGGAGCAGAGATACACGATGGCATCGGCCACCTCGGACGCCTGGCCCAGGCGTCCGAGGGCGGTCGCCCCGGCGGCGCTCGCGCGCTCCGCCTCGCTCGTGCCGTCCCAGTGCGGCGTCAGCACCGGGCCGGGCAGCACGCTGTTGACGCGCACGGCGGGGGCGTACTCGGCGGCGAGCTGCCGGGCGAGCCCGGTCATGCCCGCCTTCGCCGAGGCGTAGGCGGCCCGGCCCGGCAGCCCGAAGCGCGCGTGGACCGACGAGACCATGACTATCGCGCCCCGCCCGGACGCCGTCAGGTCGGGCAGCAGCTCACGGGTGCCGAGGTAGGCGCCGGTGAGCGAGACCCGGAGCTGGTGCTCCCAGCTGTCCAGCGGCGTGTCCTCGAGCGACGCGATGGTGGTGGCGTACGCGTTGTGCACCAGGATCTGCGGCCGGCCCAGCTCCGCCCGGCAGGCGGTGGCGGCGTCGGCCCAGGCGGCCTCGTCGGCGACGTCCAGCACGGACGCGGCGGCGAGGTGGCCGGCGTCGCGCAGCTCGTCCCGGAGGTCGAGCACCGTGGGGGAGACGTCGGCGAGGAACACGTGGGCGCCCTCCTCCGCGAACCGCCGCGCGGTCGCGGCGCCGATACCCCGGGCGGCACCGGTGACCACGGCGGTACGGCCGTCCAGGGGCAGATCACGCGTCATGACAGGTGCCTCTCGTCGATGGGTAGTCCTTCGGCAGGCTACCCGCGACCGGGCCGGCGCAGGGCGCGGGATGCTGGACGGGGCACGCTCCCGGGCATATCGTTGGCATACCAACGAATGGCGACGAGGCCAGGAGGAGCACCCATGCAGGAGATGGACGGCACGGCGGACACCGCGGAGCTCAAGCAGCTCTACGCGGACTTCGAGACGAACCACCTGGCCCCGCTGTGGACCCAGCGCGACGACCTGATGCCGTTCACGCCCTCGCCGAAGGCGGTGCCGCACGTGTGGGAGTGGTCCACGCTGTTCGGCCTCGCCGAGCGGTCGGGCGAGCTCGTGCCCGTGGGTCGCGGGGGCGAGCGGCGGGCGATCGGCCTGGCCAACCCCGGGCTCCCGGGGACCGCCTACGCGACGCCGACCCTGTGGTGCGCGATCCAGTACCTCGGCGGATTCGAGACCGCGCCCGAGCACCGGCACAGCCAGAACGCCTTCCGGTTCGTCGTCGAGGGCGAGGGGGTCTGGACGGTCGTCAACGGCGACCCGGTCGCGATGCGCCGCGGCGACCTGCTGCTCACCCCCGGGTGGAACTTCCACGGCCACCACAACGACACCGACCAGCCCATGGCCTGGATCGACGGCCTCGACGTGCCGTTCGCGCACTACGCCGACGTCGGCTTCTTCGAGTTCGGCTCCGAGCGCGTGACCGACGAGGCGTCCCCGGACGTCTCCCGCTCCGAGCGGCTGTGGGCCCACCCCGGCCTGCGCCCGCTCAGCGGCCTCGAGGACGCCACGAGCTCGCCGCTCGCCGCCTACCGCTGGGAGCACACCGACCGGGCGCTCACCGAGCAGCTCGCCCTGGAGGACGCCGGCCACCCGGCGACCGTCGGTCAGGGCCACGCCGCCGTCCGCTACACGAACCCGACCACGGGCGGCGACGTCATGCCGACCCTGCGCTGCGAGTTCCACCGGCTCCGCGCCGGCGCGTCCACGCCGGTGACGCACGAGGTCGGGTCCTCGGTGTGGCAGGTGTTCGAGGGGGAGGGCACCGTGGTGCTCGGCGAGAGGGAGCACCGGCTGCGCACCGGCGACCTGTTCGCCGTGCCGAGCTGGGTGCCGTGGTCGCTGCACGCCGACAGCCAGTTCGACCTGTTCCGGTTCAACGACGGCCCGATCGTCGACCGGCTGCACTTCACGCGGACCTTCGTCCCCGGTCAGCGGAACGAGGACCTCGCATGAGGCTCGGGACGCTCCGGCTCGGCACGGGCACCGTCGCCGTCCGGGTCGACGACGGGGTGGCGGTCGAGGTGCCGGGCCACGCCGACGTCGGGCACCTGCTCCAGGACCCGCGGTGGGCCTCGGTCGCGCGTGCCGCGGACGGCCCGGCGCACGACCTCGCCGGCCTCGACCCGCGCGCGTGGGCGCCGCCGGTGCTCCGGCCGGCCAAGATCGTCTGCGTCGGGCTCAACTACCGCAACCACATCCGCGAGATGGGCCGCGAGCTGCCCGAGCACCCCACGCTCTTCGCCAAGTTCCCCGAGGCCCTGATCGGCCCGTACGACCCCGTCGTCCTGCCGGATCACGCCGCGGACGCCGTCGACTGGGAGGGTGAGGTCGCCGTCGTCGTCGGCCGGACCGCGCGCCGGCTCACCGCCGTCGAGGCCGGGGAGGCCATCGCCGGCTACGCCGTGCTCAACGACGTGACGATGCGCGACTTCCAGTACCGCAGCCCGCAGTGGCTGCAGGGCAAGACGTTCGAGGCGACGACGCCGTTCGGCCCCTGGCTGACGACGCTCGACGCCGTCGAGCCGGGCGGGGAGCTGGTCACGGAGGTCGACGGTGAAGCGGTGCAGCGCACGCCGATCGACGACATGGTGTTCGGCCCGGCCGCGCTCGTGGCCTACATCTCGCAGATCGTCACCCTCCACCCCGGCGACGTCATCGCCACCGGCACGCCGGGCGGCGTCGGCCACGCCCGCAAACCCCCGCGCTACCTCGCGCCCGGCCAGGAGCTGGTCACGTCCGTCACCGGGCTCGGCACGCTGCGCAACGCCGTCGTCAAGGAGGGCTGAACCGTGCCCGCCCGTACCGACCGGACCACCGACCCGCAGCTCCTCGCGGGTCTGCTGCTCGCCCGCCGCGGGCAGGCGTACTTCTCGCGCAAGCTCAACGAGCTGCCGGGCGGCCGGCTCGACGCGCCGTCGCTGGTGGCGGGCTGGACGCGGCGGCACGTCGTCGCGCACGTCGGGCTCAACGCGCGGGCGCTGACCCGGCTCACCGAGTGGGCGGCGACCGGCGTCGAGACGCCGATGTACGCCTCGCCCGCGGAACGTGACCGGGAGATCGAGCTCGCCGCGACGCTGCCCGCCCGGGCGCTGCGCAACCTGTGCGCCCATGCCGCCGTGCACCTCGACGTCGAGTGGCGGGACCTGCCCGAGGAGGCCTGGCGCGCCCCGGTGCGCACGGCGCTGGGGCGGGTCGTGCCGGCGTCCGAGACCGTCTGGATGCGGACCCGGGAGGTCTGGGTGCACGCCGTCGACCTCGACAACGGCGGCTCGTTCGACGACTTCCCGGCCGAGCTGCTCGACGCGCTGCTCGCCGACGTGGTCGGGGCGTGGCGACGCCGGCTGGGACCGGACGCGCCGCCGCTCGTGCTGGAGCCGGTCGACCGGGAGCGGCCGGTGCCGGTTGCCGGGCTCGGGGCGGCTGCGGATGGGCCGACGGCGGACGGGGCGACGGCGGATGGGACGGCGTCCTCCGAGACCCTGGCGCTGCGCGGGACCGCCGCCGACCTGACGCGGTGGGCGACGGGCCGCGGGGACGCGGGCGTCGTCGCCTCGGACGGCGGTGCGGTGCCCGCACCGCCGCGCTGGCTGTGATGAACCCGGCCGTTCAGCACAGCACTTGCTGCCAGATCGGCCGTCGTCCGGCAGCAACTGCTGTGCTGAACGACTGCCGGCTCGCTGGTGGTGGGCGGTCTGTGATGATCAGTCAATGACTCAGCACAGCGCGGCGGCCGCCCCGGCCGACGGCGTCGGCGCGCGCCAGTCCCTGTACCTGCCCGACCACGTGGGCTTCCTGATCCGGCGTGCCCAGCAGGTGCACCTGGCCGTGTGGGCCGAGGAGGCGGGCCAGGGCCTGAGCAACGTCCAGTTCGGCGTGCTCAACGTGCTGCACCGGACCGGCGGCGCCAGCCAGCGCGAGCTCTGCGACACGCTCGACCTCGACCGCTCTACCGTCGCGGGCCTCGTCTCCCGGCTCGAGGCCCGGGGCCTGGTCGAGCGCGCGCGGGCCGACGCCGACCGCCGTCGCAACCTCGTCCGGCTCACCGAGGCGGGCGGCGCCGAGCTGCGCCGGCTGGTCCCGCACGCGGCCCAGGTGGACGCCTCGCTCACCGCCGGGCTCAGCGAGGAGGAGCGGGCCACGCTGCGGCGGCTCCTCACCCGGGTCCTCGACGCGCACGGCCACCACGCGAGCGACCCCACCCCTCGTTGAGCTGTCAGACGCCCCCGACGTGTCAGACACACAGGTCACCCGGGTGACCTACGGGTCTGACACGTCCCGAGGCGTCTGACAGCTCAACGAGGGGTCGCCGGCAACCCCGTCCGGTCGCCGCGCTTGGCGCGCTGGATCTGCTGGTGCACGTGCGTGCGCAGCTCGGTGAACCGCGGCAGGGCGCGGGTAGAGATCTGGTCGCGCTCGGCGGGCAGGTCGACGACCAGGTCCTCCTGCACCACGGTCGGCGAGCTCGACAGCACCAGCACCCGCTCGCCCAGGTACACCGACTCGTCGATGTCGTGGGTGACGAAGAGGACGGTGACCCCGAGGTCCTGCCAGACGCGCCGGACCAGGTCCTCCAGGTCGGCCCGGGTCTGCGCGTCCACCGCGGCGAACGGCTCGTCCATGACGAGCACCTCCGGCTGGTAGGCGATGGCCCGGGCGATCGCGACCCGCTGCTGCATGCCGCCGGAGAGCTGCCAGGGGAACGTCGTGAGGGCCTGGCCCAGCCCGACCTCCTCGAGCGCCGCGCGGACGACGTCGTCCCGCTCGCCGCGCGGCATCCCGCGGGACTTGAGCGGCAGGCCCACGTTGTCCCGGACGCTGAGCCACGGGTAGAGGCTGCGCCCGTACTCCTGGAAGACGACGGCCATCTTCCTGGGCGGCGCGAGCACGGTCTCGCCGTCGAGCGCCACCGAACCGGTCGTCGGGGCGAGCAGCCCGGACAGGCACTTGAGCAGCGTCGTCTTGCCGCAGCCGGACGGGCCGACGATGCAGACCAGCTCGCCCGCCCGGACGTCGAAGCTGATGGAGCGGATCGCCTCGACCGCGTCGGAACCCGCTGAACCCGGGTAGGTCTTGCCGAGGTCCCGCACCGAGAGCAGGGTGGTGCTCGGCGCCTCCGTCGGCTTCTCGTGCGTGCTGATGTCAGCCACGTGCCACCTCTCTCATGCCCTGTCTCATTCCGTGGTACCAGTGCAGGACCCGCCGTTCGGCGATCCCGTAGAGCCCCGCCACGGCGACGCCGACGAGCCCGAGCAGCAGGATGCCGCTCCACATCTGGGCGATCATGAAGCTGCGCTGGAAGTAGACGATGCGGTAGCCGAGCCCCGAGGACGAGGCGAACATCTCGGAGATCACCATGAGGATCAGCCCGATCGACAGGCACAGGCGGATCCCGGCCATGATCTGCGGGCTCGCGGCGGGCAGGACGACGTAGCGCAGCGACAGCCCACCCCGCACGCGGTAGGAGCGGGACGTCTCGGTGAGCACCGGGTCGACGCCGCGCACCCCCTCGACCGTGTTGAGCAGCACGGGCCACACGCACCCCGAGACGATGACGGCGATCCGCATCGTGTCGCCGATGCCGAGCATCAGCATGAGCACCGGCACCAGCACGACGGGCGGCACCGCGCGGAAGAACTCGAGCAGCGGCTCCAGCAGGTCGCGCAGCCAGCGGGTGGTCCCGATGGCGGTGCCTGCGGCCACGCCGACGACGATCGACAGCAGCACGCCGATCGCGAACCGGCCGAGGCTCGGCAGCACGTCGGTCGTCAGCGCCGGGCCGAACCAGGTGTCGGCGAACGCCTGGGCGATGGTCGCCGGCGGCGGGAAGTAGATGGAGGCCGACCGGTCCGTGGCCAGGGCCCAGGCGAGCAGCGCGAGCGCGGGCAGCCCTGCCGCGTAGCCGACGGCGCGCAGCGGTCCGAGCATCGACCGGAGTCTCACAGCGCCTCCTCCCTGCGCACCGAGGGGTGCCAGTGCAGCAGCCGCCGTTCGAGCAGCCGGGTCGCGAGATTGACGAGGATGCCGAGCCCGCCCGTGACCAGCACGAGCGCGTACAGGCCCGGGGCGTCGGGGGCCGACCGGTAGAGCTCGATCTGCCGCCCGAGGCCCGGGTTGCCGATCACCAGCTCGGCCGTGATGGTCAGGACCAGGGCCACCGAGGCGGCGAGCCGGAACCCCGTGATGACGTAGGGCAGCGCCGTCGGCAGCACGAGGTGGCGCAGCTGGTCGAGCCGCCCGAGCCCGTAGCTGCGGGCGGTGTCCTGGGCGACCGGGTCGACGTCGGCCACGCCGTGCAGCACCTGGACGAACACCTGCCAGAACGGCGCGTACACGACCACCATGAGCGCGGCCTCGCGGGAGAGCCCCGCGACGAGCACCGCGAGCGGGATGATCGCCACCGACGGGATCGGCCGCAGGAACTCCACGCTGCTGTGGGTGGCCCGGTCGAGGAACGGCACGAGCCCGACGACGGCCCCGAGCGCGATCGCGGCGACGACGGCGATCCCCAGCCCGGCCGACCACGTGATGACGGTGTCGGCGAGGGTGGTCCAGAAGTCCGGGGTGGTGAGCTCGCTACCGAGGCGCGCCAGCGTCGTCGAGGCGGTCGGCAGGTAGGTCCGGCTGACCGCGCCCGAGAGCGCGGCGGCCTCCCACGCGGCGAGGAACCCGAGGATGCCCAGCAGGCCGAGCACGCGCGTCCGCGCCGCGGTCATTCGACGATGATCGCGTCGACGTCGGGCGCGGTCTGGAAGTAGTCGTGCTCGACGCCGAGGTCGGCCAGCGCCTGGATGGCGTCGGCGTTGACGGTGGTGGTGAAGCGCGGCAGCGGCAGGCTCGCCGCGGCCTCCTCGGGCAGCTCGAGGTTGTCGACGAGGGTCTGGCGGACGGCGTCGTCGTTCTCCTCCGCCCAGACGAACGCGTCCTCCAGCGCGGCGCGCACGTCGGCGACGAGCTCGGCGTCCTGCTCGACGGTCTGGGTGGTCGCCTGGACCACGAGGGTCGGCAGCCCGGGGATGACCGCCTGGTAGGGGTAGACGACGGTGGTGCCGCCCGCGCCGGCGATCATGGAGACGAAGGGCTCCGGGACCCACGCGGCGTCGATGTTCCCGGCCTCGAGCTGGGCCGCGGCGTCGGGGAAGGCCACCTCGACGAACTCGATGGCGGTGGGGTCCCCGCCGTCCTGCTCGACGGCGGCGCGGATCGTGAGGTCTCCCGCCGCGCCGAGGGAGTTGACGGCGACCTTCGCGCCGGCGAGGTCGGCCGGGCGCGTGATGCCGGTGTCCGCACCCGCGACCACGGCGTTGATGTCGTCACCCTCGGCGTAGCTCTCGGCGTAGCCGGCGATGATCGCGGCGGGGAGCCCCTGCTCCGTCGCGCGCAGGGCGCCGAACGGCTGCCCGATCATCAGGTCGACGTCGCCGTTGACCAGGGCGGGCATCGCCTGCGCCCCACCCTGGATCGGCTGGACCGTCACGTCGAGCCCGTGCTCGGCGAACACGCCTGCCTCGACCGCGGCCCACAGCGGCGCCGTCTCGCTGATGCTCAGCGCCCCGATCGTCACGGCCCGGTTCCCGTCCTCCCCGGTCACTGGCGGGTCCTGTGCGTCGGCCGTGCAGGCGGCCAGGCCGAGGGCCAGCAGCGCGGCACCGGCGGCCAGGACGCCCGGGCGTCGTCGGCTCATGATTTCCCCGATTCGTCGTTGAATGGTGAAGCTGAACAGTGCGGCTGTGCGAGATGCATGACACTTGCGTGTACAGCGTGCAGCCTTCGTGTCATGCATGTCAACGGGCTCCGGCCGCGCGTTCTGGGATACTCCGGGTATGTCGTCGTCGCGTCGTCCCGAGCAGCTTCTCCTCGCGTTCCTCGGGGAGTTCGTGCTCGACGCCGACGTCGAGCACGTTCCCTCGGCGGTGCTCATCGGGCTGCTCGCGGAGCTCGGCACCGGCGACGCCGCGACCCGCGCCACGCTCGCCCGGATGAGCCGCCGCGGCCTGCTCGAGAAGGTCCGCGCGGGCCGGGAGGTCGCGTACGGCCTCGCCCCGGCCGGCGAGTCCGTGCTCCGCGAGGCGCGCGGCCGGGTGCTCGCCGACGAGCCCTTCGCGCCCGTCGGCACCGGCTGGACCCTCGTGACGTTCTCGGTGCCGGAGAGCCAGCGGGACGCGCGGCACCGGGTGCGGGCGGCCCTGACCTGGGCGGGTTTCGGCCTGCTGCGCGACGGGCTGTGGATCGCCCCCGGCGAGGTCGACGTCGCGTCGGCGCTCGGCCCGCTCGACGGCGACCTCGCCGGCGTCGAGCTGTCCGCGTTCCGCGCGTACGAGATCGAGGGCTTCTCGGCGACGCGGGCGGTCCGCTCGGCCTGGCGGCTGGACGAGATCCGCGCGCACCACCTCCGGTTCCTCGCCACGTGGGCTGACGTCGGGACCGGGGTCGACAGCTCGGACCGGCCGCTGCGGGACATGACGGCCCTCG
Organism: Promicromonospora alba; assembly: GCF_042654905.1. Taxonomy (NCBI): domain Bacteria; kingdom Bacillati; phylum Actinomycetota; class Actinomycetes; order Micrococcales; family Promicromonosporaceae; genus Promicromonospora; species Promicromonospora alba. The sequence continues at coordinate 330,293 of NZ_JBHSFI010000001.1, read as the reverse complement.
GCGCAGACTGGCTCGCGCTGCTGCGCGCGGACCCCCGGCTGCCCGCCGAGCATCTCACCGCCGACTGGCCCGCCGGGCGTTCCGCGGCCACGTTCCGCCGGCTGCGCGAGGTGTTTGTCGGCGCCGCGCGGGCCGACCTCGCGGGCCTGCTGGGCCGGACGGGCGCTCCGTCGCCCACGTGACATTCGACTGATTCTTGACGGGCGTCACGGAAATGCTTGACGTCGTGGAGCGTGGTGGGGCACGATCGAGGCCTCGCCGACGGTGGGCTGCCTGAGACAGCAGCCTGTCGCGGCCCGCCCACGAGGATGTGAGCAGTGGACCAGCCGCCATCTCAGCCAGCACAGAGCAACCACCTGAGCAGAGCCAACTACGCGACCATCTGGGAGTCAGTCGCCCGGGCGTGCCCCGACCGGCCCGCCGTCGTCGTCGCCGGCCGCGCCATGACCTACCGGGACCTGGACGACGCCGCGGCCCGTGTCGCCGGGACCCTGCGCGCCGAGGGACTCGGCGCCGGGTCACGCGTCGCGATCTTCATGTACAACCGCGTCGAGTACCTGGTGACCGTGTACGCGGCGTACAAGATCGGCGCGATCCCGGTCAACATCAACTTCCGCTACCAGGGCCGCGAGCTCGCCGACCTGCTGCGTGCCTCGCACGCCGACGCCCTCGTCCACCCGACCAGCCTCGGCCGGCACGTGCGCGACGCCGCCCGGCACGTCCCGTTGCCCGGCCTCGTGCTCGCCGTGCCCGACGACGACGGACCCACCGAACCCGGCCGGCCGTTCGCCACCGCGCTGGACGCCGAGCCGCTCGACCCGCAGCCCCTGTCGCCGGACCATCAGATCTTCATGTTCACCGGCGGCACGACGGGCACCCCCAAGGCCGTCGCGTGGACGCACGGGAACCTGTTCGACAGCCAGCTCTTCTCGATCTACGGCTCGCTGCCGGTCGCTGTCCCCGGCGACCTCGACGAGGTGACGCGCATCGCCGCGCGGACGGACCTCCCGCCGACCGTGACCCTGCCGCTGACCCCGCTCATGCACGCCCTGGCCCTGTTCAACGTGATGAACGCGCTCGTGCTCGGGGGGTGCGTCATCTTCCTGCCGTCGGTGGGCCACGACGCGCTCGCCGCCGCCCGGGCCATCCACGAGCGGCGCGTGACCCGGCTGATCGTGGCGGGCAACGCCGTCGTCGGACCGCTCGTCGACGTGCTCGACTCGCCCGAGGGTGCCGGGCTCGACGTGTCCAGCCTGACCACGGTGCTCAGCTCGGGCATGGCCTGGTCCGACGAGCTCAAGCTGCGCCTCATCGCCCACGCGCCCCGGGCGACGCTCGTCGACATCTTCGGCTCCAGCGAGGGCGGCCCGTTCGCGTACGGGGTGGTCCGCGGGCCGCAGGACATCCCCTGCCATCCGCGGCTGGCCCCGGGCGCCGTCGTGTTCGACGCCGGGCTGCGCGAGGTCCAGGACGTCCCGGGCGCCACCGGCGTGCTCGCCTACCGCGGGCAGATGCCGCTCGGCTACGACGGCGACCCGGAACGGACCGCGGAGGTGTACCCCACGATCGACGGCGTCCGGTACGTCATGCCGGGGGACCACGTGCGGGTCATCGGTGACGGCCTGGTCGAGCTGCTCGGTCGCGGGTCGGCGGTGGTGAACACGGGCGGCGAGAAGGTCTTCGCCGGTGAGGTCGAGACCGTCCTGGTCGAGATACCCGAGGTGACCGACGCCGTCGTCTTCGGCACGCCCGACCCCCGGTGGGGCGAGGTGGTCACCGCGTACGTCGTGACCGCGCCCGGCTCGTCGCTCACCACCGAACGGATCCAGGAGGAAGTCGGACGGCGGCTCGCCGGCTACAAGAAGCCGCGCAAGGTCTTCCTGGTCGACGCCCTGCACCGGAGCCCGAGCGGAAAGCTCGACATGCGCGCCCTGCGCGCCCAGGTCCCCGAGCTGGAGGCCACCGAACGAGAGGCGGGTCAGCACGCATGAGGTTCCACGACGCGCACATCCCCTTCGGCCTGAGCTGGACCTCACCGTTCGCCAAGTGGCAGGGCCCCCTCGCGGAGGTGAACAGCCTCGACCTGGCCGTCGACGTCACCGGCCGGGCGCTGGAGGCTCGTGGGCTGCCGCCCGAGGAGATCACCGAGTGGACGCTCGGCTGCACGGTGCCCCAGCAGTACGGGTTCTACGGCGTGACCCTCGTGTCCCGGCGGCTGGGCGCCGGCCGGTACGGCGGGCCGTGGCTCTCCCGGGCCTGCGCGACGTCGGCGGTGGTCGTGGAGCACCTGGCCACCCAGGTCGAGCTCGGCGCGCACGCCACGACCATCGGCGTCATCACCGACCGGACCAGCAACGGCCCGCTCATGCTGTACTCCAGCCAGCGCAGCACCGGCGGCGCCCCGCTGGCCGAGCACTGGGTGCTCGACCCCATGAAGCTCGACCCGACCACCGGCCAGAGCATGAACGACACCGCGGAGAACACCGCCGTCGACGGCGGCTACACGCGCGAGCAGGTCGACGAGGTCGCGCTGCTGCGCTACGAGCAGTACGTGAGCTCGCTCGCCGACGACCGCGCGATCCAGCGGGAGTACATGGTGCCGGTGCGCATCCCCACCAAGAGGGGCGAGAGCTGGGTCGAGGAGGACCACGGCGTCTTCCCGACCACCGCAGAGGGCCTGGCCAAGCTGTCACCCGTCAAACCCGGGGGAGTGGTCACCTACGGGGCGCAGACCCATCCGGCCGACGGCTGCGCGGGCGTCGTCGTCGCGACCGCCGAGCGCGCCCGGGAGATCGGGCAGGACGGCGTCACCGCGCAGATCCTCGCCACCGGGTTCGGCCGCGCCGAGCCCGCGTACATGCCCAAGGCGCCCGTCGAGGCGGCGCGCGTGGCGCTCGCGGACGCCGGGATCGAGATGTCCGACGTCGACGTCGTCACCACGCACAACCCGTTCGCCGTGAACGACCTGTGGCTCGCCGACCAGACGGGCTACCCGCTCGAGCGGATGAACCCGTACGGGTCCTCGCTCGTCTACGGCCACCCGCAGGGGCCGACCGGCGCCCGGGCGATCACCGAGCTGATCCACGCGCTTCACGCCCGGGGCGGCGGCACCGGCCTGTTCACCGGCTGTGCGGCGGGCGACTCCGCCGGGGCCGTCGTGGTCCGGGTCGACGGCTAGCCCGCCCCTGAGCCCGCCAGCCCGACCCGACCTTTCCGCACGAACCAACGACCTCGATTGCGAGCGAGCCGATGACCCCAGTACCCACACCGCCTACGACAGAGACAGAGACGGCGCCGGCCCCCACGAGAGTGGCCCTGGCCGACCTGCCCCAGCACGCCGGGACCGTGTTCGGCCCGTCGCCGTGGCGCGGCATCAGCCAGGAGGAGGTCAACGACTTCGCCGACCTCACCGCCGACCACAACCCCATCCACGTCGACCCCGACGCCGCCGCGCGGTCTCCCTTCGGCGGGACCATCGTGCACGGCTACTTCACGCTGAGCCTCCTCGTCCCGCTCATGGCCGAGATCTTCGAGGTCACGGGCGTGGCGACCGGCATCAACTACGGGCTGGACCGCCTGCGCTTCCCGGCGCCGGTGCCGGTCGGGGCGCGGGTCCGGGTGCTGTCCACGCTCCGCGAGGTCACGGAGGTACCCGGCGGATACCAGACGGTCTTCGAGAACGTCGTCGAGGTGGAGGGCCAGGCCAAGCCCGGCGTCGTCGCCGTGATGGTCCTGAGGTTCCTCGGATGAGCGCGCCCATCGGCCTGACAGGCAAGGTCGCGATCGTCACCGGCAGCGGGCAGGGCCTCGGGCTGGCCTACGCGAAGGCGCTCGCCGCGGCGGGCGCGCAGGTCGTGGTGAACGACGTCGACGCCGCCGCCGCCGAGCGCGCCGTCGCGGCGATCACCGAGGCGGGCGGCACGGCGGTCGCCGTGGTCGCCCCCGTGGGCCCGACGAGCACCGCCGACCTGCTCGTCTCGACAGCCGTCGAGGAGTTCGGGCGGCTCGACGTGCTCGTGGCCAACGCCGGGGTGCTCCGCGACCGGGTGCTGTGGAAGATGGCGGACGCCGACTTCGACGACGTCATCGGCACGCATCTGCGGGGCACGTTCACCACGGTGCGCGCGGCCGCGATCCGCCTCCGGGAGCAGGGCGAGGGCGGCCGGATCGTCGTGATCGGGTCCCCGGCAGGGCAGCACGGGAACTTCGGGCAGACGAGCTACGCGGCGGCCAAGGCCGGCGTCGTCGCGATGGCCCGTACGTGGTCGCTGGAGCTGGCGCGTGCGCAGGTGACGGTGAACGTGGTGGTCCCCACCGCGATCACCGCGATGACCGCGACCATCCCCGTGTACAAGGAGGTTGCCGAGGCGTACGAGCGGGGCGAGGCCCTGCCGCGCGTCGTGCGCCGGGAGCACGCGCTCGGCGGACCGGAGGACGTGGCGCCGCTGATCGTGTGGCTCGCCTCGGACGGCAGCGCGGGCGTCACCGGGCAGGCGATCGGCGTCGGCGGCGACAAGCTGTCGCTGTACTCGTACTCCGAGGAGCTCGCCGTCACCTACCGCGAGGGCGGCTGGTCGGCCGAGGCGATCGCCGAGGCCTGGCCGTCGACCTTCGCCCCGGCCGGGCAGCCGAGCGGCATCACGCTGCCGCCGCTGGACGCTGATGCCGTCGCACCGTGAGCCGGTCCGGGTCGAGTTCGCCGACACGGACGCGGGCGGCCGCATCCATCACACGGCCGCCCTGCGGTGGGCGGAGCGGGCGGAGCACCAGCTGCTCCGCTCGCTCGGCTGGGCAGAGCTCACCCGGTTCCCGCGCCGCCGGCTGGAGGTGGACTTCCTCGGCCCGCTCCGGTTCGGCGACGAGGTGGTCGTCGAGATCGCGGCCACGGCGGTCGGCCGGACGTCCATCACCTACGGCTGGCAGGTGCTGCGGGACGGCGTGAGCTGCGTCGAGGGCACGACGACGTGCGTCCACGTGGACGACGACGGCCGGCCCTGCCTGGTGCCTGCCGAGCTGCGGGTGGCGCTCAGCTGACGGGCCGATCACGATCGTGGCTCGGGGGCCGGCCGCAATCAGTGTGCTAGGCGCCGAGCGGCTAACGCACCCCCGGTGGGGACGCGAGCCCAACTGTCTACCGAGAGCGATGTGTGGTCCGGTGCAATCTGCGGTGGTGCCGAGACACAGCTTGGATGGGAGGGGTGTCGCGGTTCGTCTGCGCCGGTCTTCTTGAGCGTTATCGCGAGGTGAACCGTGACGGCCGGCTGGAGATCGGGAGGCGATGAGATCAATTCATGCAGGGGTACTGACCCTTGTACTCGCTGCACTTTGTGCTGGATGCGGGAGCGAGGCACCAGCGAGCGAACTGACGGATCGGCCCGTGCTCCCGACTCTGATCGGCACGCCCCCGACCTGCCGGACGGCCCTCGAGGGATCACAGGTCGACGACCAGCAGCTACGTCAGCAGGCCGAGTTCGACAGCTTGGTCGCTTGCGAGACGGCAGAGCACTGGGTCGACATCGGCGCCGAGATTCTGGCCGATGACGCAGGGGCACTCGTTGCGCGTCTCGAAGAACTCTGTGAGAGCGGCGGGCTGCGGCACGCCGAGACCCCGGTGTGCCGCAGCCTGTCATAGAGAACTCAGTGCGTCGTCATGACGCTGAACCCGGTACCAGGGAGGTAGGCGGTGACAGGGTCGCCTGACCCGGGAGGTTACGCGCTGTGGCCCGGCCCGCTCACGTGGTCGGCAGCACCGGCGGCGTCGAGCGCTGGGCCACGTGGTCGGCGAGCTCGGGCGCGTGGCGGCCGATGACCTCGCGCACGCGCGCCGAGGCGGGTACGCCGAGGCGCTCGTAGGTGTCGAGGAAGAGCTCGCGGGCCTGCGGCCGGGGCCAGCCCGCGGGCAGGAGCGACGTCGGCAGCTCGGGGTCGAGGCCGGGGAAGGCGCGCCAGGCGTCCATGAGCTCGGTGCGCCGCACGAGCGCGTCGACCGGGTCGATGGACCCCCTGCCGAGCGCGGCGTGGGTCGGCTCCCACTCGTCGACGAACGCCTGGTACATCGTGGCCAGGCCGTCGAGGTCCCAGGCGCTCTGCGGGGGCACGGTCGAGGGCAGGTCGGGTGCGGTCGCCACGAACGCCGTGGCCGCCGTGACGCCGAGCCCGACCAGCTCGGCGAGCGCCTCTGCGTGGTGCTCGTGGGGCGAGACCCACAGCGCGTCGTAGAGCGGCGCGAAGCCCAGCCAGCGCAGGCGCGTGCGTAGCGCCTCGCGGACGGAGCGGTTGGCCTCCGGCACCGAGAACGCGACGACGCTCCAGCGTCCGTCCCAGGCCGCGCCGTCGTCGGCGCCGAAGCTGAAGATCCGGGCGGCGCCGTCGCTCAGCACCTCCTGGGCGCGCGGCGTCAGGCCGTGGAAGGTGTTCCGGCCGGAGCGGGTGGTCGCGAGGAGCCCGTGCTTGACCATCCGGCTCAGGGCGGCCCGGGCGGCGACGTCGCTGACCCCGAAGTCGGCGAGCAGCTCGACGAGCGCGGCCGACGGCAGCGGTTCGCCGCGGCCCCACCAGTAGTCGCCCAGCAGGGTCAGCAGCAGGCTCGGCGGCGAGCCCTGGCGGGTGCGGGGCAGGCGAGGGTGGTCTCTGCCGGTTCGGGCGTCGGCCTTGCTGCTCGCTGTGGTCGCCTTCGTCATAGGTCGCCTTCCCAGGTTCAGAGCTCGGGCCAGAACTCGATGCTTGACATACCGTACACCGACCGCCGATGGTTGTGTCACGTTACCGAAGGAGCATCTGACGATGAGGTTAGCCAGCACCGTCGACGCCCGCCTGCACGCCGTCGTGCGGGACCGTCTCGTCGACCTGACCGATGCCCTGGGAATCAGCGTGGAAGTCGCCGGCTCCGGCGCGGGCGGTCCGCTGCTCGCGTTCCTCGAGCGCGGCGGCACCCTCGCCGAGCTCGCCGCCCTGCCCCTGTACGGCCTGCCCACCCGCCCGCTGGACGGCGCCCGGCTCGCCGCGCCGATCGCCCGCCCGGGCAAGGTCGTCGGCGCCCCGGTCAACTACCTGGACCACAAGGCCGAGATGGGGGAGCAGAGGACCATCGCCGAGTACGGCGTGTTCCTCAAGGCGAGCTCCTCGGTGATCGGCCCCGACGGCGCGATCCGGCTGCCGTACACCGACGTGCGGACCGACCAGGAGGGCGAGCTCGCCGTCGTCATCGGGCGGACGGCGAGCCGCGTGGCCGCCGCCGACGCCCTCGACCACGTGCTCGGTTATGCCCCTGTCCTGGACATCACGGTGCGCTCTACCGAGGACCGCTCGACCCGGAAGTCGTTCGACACGTTCACGCCGTTCGGTCCGTGGATCACCACCGCCGACGAGGTCGGCGACGCCGGGGACCTGGAGCTGCGCTGCTGGGTCGGCGGGGAGCTGCGCCAGCGGGTGTCGACCAAGGAGCTGATCTTCGACGTCGCCGAGCTCGTCGCGTACACCAGTCACGTCATGACCCTGTACCCCGGGGACGTCATCGCGACGGGCACCCCCGCGGGGGTCGGGCCCATCTCTGCCGGCCAGCGCGTGGTTGTCGAGATCGACCGGCTCGGGCGGCTCGACATCCCCGTCACCGACGACGGCGCGATCCCCTACGGCAGCCGGCCGGGTGCGCGATGAGTGCGCTGAACCCCCTGTTCCGGCCGCGGAGCATCGCCGTCGTCGGCGCCTCGGCCAGCCCAGACAAGGCCGGGCACGCGATGATGCAGGCGCTCGACGGCTTCGCCGGCGACCTGTACCCGGTCAACCCCCGCGGCGGCGCCATCCTCGGTCGCACCGCCCTGGCCGGCCTGGGCGAGCTGCCCGGTCCGGTCGACCTTGCCGTCCTCGTGGTCCCGCCGAAGGCCGTCCCGCACACGATCGACGAGGCAGCGGCAGCAGGGGTGCGGGCCGCCGTCGTCTGCGCCGGAGGCTTCGGCGAGAGCGGCCCCGAGGGCCTCGAGCTGCAGGAGCAGACGGTCGAGGCGGCGCGGCGCGGCGGCGTCCGGCTGCTCGGTCCCAACACGTCCGGCTTCATGAACCCCGTCGACGGCGTGTTCGCGAACTTCATGCCCGCGGCCGCCGGGCTGCGGCCGGGCACGGTGGGGATCGTCGCCCAGTCCGGCGGCGTCAACCTCGCGATCGCCTTCCTGCTGGAGCGCGCGGGCATCGGCCTGCGCCTGGGCGTGGGGCTGGGCAACGCGGTCGACGTCGGCTTCGCCGAGATGCTGGACTTCTTCGCGGACGACGACACGACCGCCGCCGTCGGCCTGCATGTCGAGGGTGTCGCGGACGGCGCCGCCCTGGTCGCGGCCTTGCGCCGGGTCACGGCCCGCAAGCCCGTGGTCGCCTTCAAGGTCGGGCGCTCCGACGTCGGCGACTTCGCCAAGTCCCACACCGGCTCGCTCACGGGCTCCTACGCGCTGACCCGCGCCGCGCTCGCGCAGGCGGGAGCGGTAGTGGTCGACGGCCTCGACGAGATGGTCGCCGCCGTCGCGGCCCTGCGGTCCGTCCGGCTGCCCGCCGCGCCCCCGTCGGCGACCGGCGTCGCGGTGCTCACCGGCCAGGCCGGGCCTGGCCTCGTTGTCGCCGACGCGCTTGGCGCCCGGGGCGTGCGCGTCCCCGAGCTGGCCCCCGCGACCCTCGCCAGGCTCGGCGAACTTCTGCCGCCGCTGACCTACCAGCGCAACCCGGTGGACACCGGGCGGCCCTCGGCCACCTTCCCCGACGTGCTGCGCCTCGTCGCCGCCGAGCCAGGGATCGCCGCCGTCGGCGTGTACGCGCTCGACGAGCCCGGCGTCCTGGACCCGGTGAGCGCCGTCGAGGGCGTCGCCGGGCGGGTGCTCTACGCCACCGGCGGACCGGCGGCCGCCGTCGAGGAGCACCGGGCACGGCTGGAGAAGCTCGGAGTGCCGCTCTACGCCAGCCCCGGCGACCTCGCGATCGGGCTCGCCGCCCTGGTCAGCGACGCCGCCGCCCGCGCGGTACCCGACGCGCCGCCCGTCACCGCCACGCGGACCCTCGGGGGCGACCTGGACGAAGGCCGTGCGCTCGACGAAGACCAGGCCAAGGCGCTCTTCGAGGCCCAGGGCCTGCGCACGATGGGCCGTAGGGCGGTCGAAGACCGGGCCGCCGCCCACGAGGCCCTGGACGCGCTCGGTGGCCCGGGCCGCCCCGTGGTCGTCAAGGTCCTCGACGCGACGGTGCTGCACAAGTCCGACGTCGGCGGCGTGCACGTCGGGGTCCGCAGCCACGCGGAGCTGGACGCGGCCCTCGACGCGATAGACGCGATCGACGGCACCTCCGGACGGCGCTACCTCGTAGAGGAGCAGGCGCCGTCCGGCACCGAGCTCATCGTCGGCGGCGTCCGCGACGCGGTCTTCGGGCCGGTCGTCCTGCTCGGCCTCGGCGGCGTCGGGGTGGAGCTGGGCTCGGAACCCGTCCTACGCCTCGCGCCCCTGTCCGCCGAACGTGCCGCCGAGATGGTCGACGCACTGCCCTCCGCCGTGCTCGACGGCTTCCGGGGCGCGCCGCCGGTCGACCGCGCGGCGCTCGCGGCGACCCTGCTCGCCGTGAGCGACGTGCTCACGCAGCACCGCGACATCACCGAGATCGATCTCAACCCGGTACGGGTCACGGCCCGCGGTCCGGTCGTCCTGGACGCCGTCGTCGTCCGGACCCCAGAAGAGGAGAACCATGGCCAGCACGCCTGAAGTCCGCGAGACCCTCGTGATCGGTGCCGGGCCCGTCGGCCTGACCGCGGCCCTGGCGCTGCGGTCCTACGGCCGGCCCGTGACCGTCCTGGAGGCCGGGCCGGACGGCCGGGAACGGCCGGGCAGCCGCGCGATCTTCACGCACAGCCAGACGCTGCAGATCCTCGACCGGCTCAGCCCCGGGCTCGGCGCCGAGCTGTACGAGCACGGCGTCTACTGGAACACCCAGCGCACCTTTTACGAGGGCAAGGAGGTCTACGCCAAGACCTACCCGGACCCCGCGGCGGGGACGTACCCGCACTTCACGAGCCTGCCGCAGGTCGAGATCGAGCGGTACCTCTACGAGCGCGCGGTCGCGGCCGGGGTCGAGTTCGCGTGGGAGCAGGAGGTCTCCGCCGTCGTCGCCGCCGACGACGGCGTGGGGGTCACCACCGCGGGCGGCGACCGCTGGCAGGCACAGTACGTGATCGCCGCCGACGGCTCACGCTCCGCCGTCCGCAAGCAGATCGGCACCCGGATGGAGGGCGGGCGCGACGACGGCTGGTACATCGTCGTCGACGTCGACGAGATCGAGCAGCCGGCGCTGCCCCAGGAGCGGCACTTCCACTACGCCCACCCCGCTGTCCAGGGCCGCAACGTCCTGGTCGTGCCGTTCGCCGGCGGCTACCGGGTCGACCTGCAGCTCGTCGACGGCGACGACCCGGACAAGTTCGCCTCGCCCGACGGCGCGCGCACCTGGCTCGACGCGGTGCTCCCGCCCGGGTACGCGGAGCACACGTCGTGGGTCTCGACCTACCAGTTCCTCCAGCTCGTCGCGCACGACTTCGCCGACCCCGCCCGCCGGGTGCTGCTGGTGGGGGAGGCGGCCCACCTGTTCGCGCCGTTCGGCGCGCGGGGCCTCAACTCGGGAGTGCCCGACGCCGAGGCGGCCGCGTCCGCCGTCGTCCTCGCGCTCGCCGCCGGCACCCGGGAGTCCGGGCGGACGGCGGTCGAGTCGTTCGCCCTGGCCCGCCGGTCCGCCGCACTGTTCAACCGGGACGCCGCAGGGGAGGCGCTGGCGCACCTGCGCCCCACTGCCGAGAAGGCCCAGGAGGTCCGGGCCGCCGCCGAGGTCGCCCCGCAGAACGAGGCGGCGTCCAACTGGCTCGAGAAGGCCCCGTACGGCCCCCGTGGCGTCCACACCGCGCAGACCGTCTACCGGTACTGAGCTACCGAGTCCACGAAGAGGTCCACGAAGAGAAGGTGGCGAAGATGTCCGTACTCAGCAATGTGCAGGTGGCCTCGGCGGTGGCGCTCGGGATGCAGCGGCTGTCCGCCGTCGGCATCAAGCTGGCCGCGCGCGGCAAGCCGGCGCCGTTCCCCGAGTACCCGGCGGACGTCGCGGAGATCAGTGTCCCGACGGCGCTCGGCCCGGCCCGGGCGTTCGTCTACCGGCCCGCGGGCCCGTGCGGCCCCGGATCTCCCGTGCACGTCAACTTCCACGGCGGCGGATACGTCATGCGCGACGTCCAGCTCGACGACCCCCTGTGCCGCTACCTCGCCGCCGAGGCGGGTGTGGTGGTCGTGAACGTCGACTACGCCGTCGCGCCGCAGCACAGGTTCCCCGCCCCGCCGCACCAGGCCTACGACGTCGTGCGGTGGGTCGCCGAGCACGGGGACGCCCACGGCTGGGACGGGAGCCGGCTCACGGTCGGGGGCCAGAGCGCGGGCGGCGCGCTCGCCGCAGCGGTGGCGCGCCAGGCCCTGGAACAGGGCGACCCGCGGATCGCGCTCCAGGTGCTCCACTACCCGCCGCTCGACCTGGTCACGCACGCCCGGGACAAGGTGGCGGCCGGCGCGGACCCGCTGATCAAGCCCTGGATGGGCGACGTCTTCGACAACGCCTACATCCCGGACCCCGCGATGCGCGCGGACCGCCTCGCCTCCCCGGCGGGCGCCGCTGACACGGCCGACCTGACCGGTATCGCACCCGCGGTGGTCCTGACCTGCGAGCTGGACCGGCTCCGCGGGGACGGAGTGGCCTACGCGGAGCGGCTGCGCGCGGCGGGCTCCCTGGTCACCCACGTCGACATCCCCGGGGTGGACCACGGCTACGACATGAACGACCTCGACACGGCCCGGCGTACGTACGCGTTCATCGCGGAGCGCCTCCGGGAGACATTCTCAATGACGAGAGGACAGTCATCATGACCATCACCGACAACCCCGCCGCTGTCACCGAGAGCGTCCAGTTCCCGCCCGGGCGCCTCTTCATCGGCGGCGAGTGGCGCGAGGCGGCCGACGGCGGACGCCGCGACGTCATCAGCCCGGCGACCGGCCGGGTGATCTCCTCGGTGGCCTGGGCTGCGGCCGCCGACGTCGACGCGGCCGTCACCGCGGCGCGCGAGTCCTTCGACTCCGGCGTCTGGTCGCGCCTCAGCGGCCGGGAGCGCTCGCGCGTCCTGCTGAAGGCCGTCGAGATCCTGCGCGAGCGGCGCGAGGAGCTCGCTCAGCTCGAGAGCCACGACGTCGGCAAGCCGATCACGTTCGCGCGGATCGTCGACGTCGAGCACGCGATCCTGCAGTTCGAGTACGCCGCGAGCCTCGGCCAGCACCTCGACGGCTCGGTCCGCGAGATCCCCGCCAACGCCCACGCGTACATCCGCAAGGAGCCCATCGGCGTCGTCGCGGCGATCACGCCCTTCAACTTCCCCCTGATCCTGTCCTCGACCAAGATCGCCCCGGCCCTCGTCGCCGGGAACTCGGTGGTGCACAAGCCGGCCGGCGACACCCCGCTCAGCGCACTGTTCATGGCCCAGGTGCTCAAGGACGCCGGCGTCCCGGGCGGCGTCTTCAACGTCGTCACGGGCTCCGGCGCGAGCCTGGGCGACCACCTCGTCGGCCACCCGCAGGTCGACAAGGTCGCCTTCACCGGGTCCACGGAGGTCGGCGCGCACGCCGCGGCGCTCGCGGCGCGCACCCTCAAGCCGTTCACCGCGGAGCTCGGCGGCAACGCAGCCAACATCCTGTTCGCCGACGCCGACCTCGACAAGGCGATCGGCACCGTGATCGGCGCGTTCGTGTTCAACGCCGGCCAGTTCTGCATGGCCGGCCCGCGCCTGCTCGTCGAGCGGCCGGTCTACGACACCGTGCTGGGCATCCTCGGCCAGGCGGTCCCCGGCGTGCCCTTCGGTGACATCACGGACGACGCCACCGTCGTCGGGCCGCTCGCCAGCCAGAAGCAGCTCGACAAGGTCACGGCCATGGTCGAGACCGCGCGCCGGGACGGCGCGCAGGTGGTGTGCGGCGGCGAGCCCGCGGATCTGGGCGGGGACCTGGAGGGCGGGTTCTACTACCGGCCCACGGTCCTGGCGGGCCTGTCGTCGGACGCCGAGTGCGTGCGCGAGGAGGTGTTCGGTCCGGTGCTGACCGTCCAGCCCTTCGACACCGAGGAGGAGGCGATCGCGATGGCCAACGGCACGGCGTACGGCCTGGCCTCCGGCATCCAGAGCTCGGACATCGCGCGCATCCACCGCGTCGCCAAGCGGCTCGACGCCGGGATCTGCTGGGTCAACGGCTGGGCCGTGCTCGACCCGGCGGTGCCGTTCGGCGGGGTCAAGTCGTCCGGGTGGGGCAGGGAGTACGGCCCGGAGGCACTGGCGTCCTACCAGCGCACCAAGTCGATAGTGATCGACCTCGGGGAGGACCCGTCATGAGTGTCACCACCAGGGCCGCCGTCCTGACAGCGCCTCAGGCGCCGTTCACCGTGCGGGACGTCGAGCTGGCCGGCCTGCGCGAGCACGAGATCCTCGTGCGCATGGTCGCCACCGGTGTGTGCCACACCGACCTCGGCGTGTGGGCGGGCGGCATCCCGTTCCCCCTGCCCGGCGTCATCGGTCACGAGGGCGCCGGGGTCGTCGAGCAGGTCGGCTCGGCGGTCACCACGACCGCCCCGGGGGACAAGGTGGTGCTGAGCTACACGTCCTGCGGCGACTGCCCGGCGTGCCTGGACGACCATCCTGCCTACTGCGCCACCTGGCTGGCCCGGAACCTCTTCGCCGGGGCGCGCGAGGACGGGACCGCGACGCTCTTGGCGGACGGTGCGCCCCTCGGCGGTCATTTCTTCGCGCAGTCCTCGTTCGCCCAGCACTCGATCGCCGAGGAGCGGAACGTCGTCGTCGTGGATGCCGCCGCCGACCTCGTGAGCCTCGCCCCGCTCGGGTGCGGTGTGATGACGGGCTTCGGGTCGGTGTGGAACGCGCTCGACGTGCGGGCGGGCGCGCGGGTCGCGGTGTTCGGCGCCGGCGCCGTCGGGCTGTCGGGCGTGGTGGCCGCCGCGCTGCGCGAGCCGGACCTGCTCGTCGCCGTCGACGTCGTGCCGGAACGGCTGGAGCTCGCCCTGGGGCTCGGGGCCACGCACGCGATCAACGGCCGGGAGTCCGACGTCGTCGCCCGCATCGCGGAGCTCACCGGTGGCGCGGGCCTGACCCACGCGTTCGACACCACGGGCGTGCCGGCCGTGGCCAGGTCCGCGATCGAGGCGCTCGGCGCTCGGGGCCACCTCGTCACCTGCGGCGCCCCGCCGCCCGGGACCGAGATCCCGGTGGACTTCCAGGGGATCCTCCCCGGGAAGTCGGTCAGCGGCGTGACCATGGGCGACGCCGACCCGAAGGTGCTCATCCCGCAGCTCGTCGAGCTGGTCGCCACCGGCCGGCTCCCGCTCGGGCGGCTCATCAAGCAGTACCAGCTGTCCGAGCTCGACGCGGCCTTCGCCGACATGCACCACGGCACCACCGTCAAGCCGGTCATCGTGTACTGACCCACCGCCGTCCGCTCACTATTTCTATTACACCTATTGCAATACGTTGACATAGGTGTAATTGCCTCCTACGCTGCACGACAGGTCGGGCCAGCGTCGGCGCGACGAGGAGGAGCGGACGATGAGGTTCGGACAATTTCGGACGATGAGGTTCGGCAGGCTGGCGGCTGCGCTCACAGCGACGGCGCTCGCGCTGGGCGCGGCGGTCGGCGGGACGACACCCGCGACCGCCGCGACCGACCGCGACGCGGACGCGGCGATGGACGCGTTCGTCGAGGCGTTCTGGGACCCGTCCCGGAACTACTTCTTCACCTACAGCGACCGCCAGGTCCACGAGGAGCACGCGCACGGGCCGGAGGACGGCCTGTACACCGACTTCTGGTGGGAGGCGCAGCTCTGGGACCTGGTAATGGACGCCTACGAGCGCACCGGCGACGAGCAGTACCGCCGGATGCTCGACGACGTCTACGACGGGTTCGTCGCGTACTACCCGACGTTTGAGAACGACTTCAACGACGACCAGGGCTGGTGGGCCAAGGGGTGCGTGCGCGCCTACGAGATCACCGGCGAGGACCGCTACCTCGACTGCGCCGAGGACCTGTTCGCCACGATCTGGGCCGACCAGGACGACACCTACGGCGGCGGGATCTGGTGGCGCAAGTCGGTGCGCGACCAGAAGAACGTGGCGACCAACGCGACCGCTGCCTGGACGGCGGCGTGGCTCTACGACGCCACCGGCGACGCCGACTACCTCGCCGCGGCCAAGACCCTCTTCGACTGGGTCGACACCCACCTGCACGAGGACGGCCACGTCTACGACCACTTCGAGGGCGACCCCGCACGCCTCGTGAAGTGGGACTTCACCTACAACTTCGGCACCTACATCGGGGCGGCCGCGCAGCTGGCGGCGGTGACCGGTGACGACACCTACCTCGACAAGGCGACGGCGGCCGCCGACTGGTCGACCGAGCACCTGACGAACGGCGGCACCTTCGTCTCGGAGGGGATCAATGACGGCGGCGGGTTCAAGCCGATCCTCGTGCGCACCCTCATGACCCTCGTGAACGAGCACGGCCAGGACCAGTACCTGCCCATGCTCCAGGCGAACGTGACCCAGGCGTGGTCGCACCGCCGTCCGTCCGACGACCTCGTGGGCCCGAACTGGTCCGCCCCGACCGGCGCCGAACCGCTCCAGAGCCTGACGGCGGCCGCCGCCGTGTCCGGTCTCCAGGTCGTCACGCCCAACCGGTGGTCCGGTCCCCAGCCGGGCACCGGCATCCACGACGCCGAGAACGGCCGCGCCGCCGGGTTCGGCGCGGAGAGCAGCCAGCCGGGTTTCCTCGGCCGCGGCTACCTCGCCGGCTGGAACGCCGACGGCCAGGCCGTGACGTTCGACGTCGTCGCGGCCTCCGGCGGGCCGCACCAGCTCAGGTTCCGCTACGCCGGGGCGGCCGGCGACGCCGTACGCCGCGTGCTGGTCGACGGCGTCCCGGTGGCGGACGCGCTGACCTTCCCGGGTACGGGCGCCTGGTCCAGCTGGTCCGAGGTGGTGCTCGACGGCGTCCACCTCGGCGCGGGCCACAACAGCGTGACCGTCGAGTACTCGTCGGCCGCGGGGAGCGCGAACTACCTGAACCTCGACCGGATGACGGTCTCCCGGCAGCTGGAGGCCGAGTCCGGGCGCCTGAGCGGCGTCCGCGTCGAGACCACCCAGCCGGGCTTTACCGGGACGGGTTACGTCGCGGGGAGGGACGCCCGCACGCAGCGGATCGACCTGCCCGTCACCGTGAGCGGGCCCGGCGCCTACGACGTCACGCTGCGGTACGCGGCGGGGGCCGGCGACGCGTCGCGGCACGTGCTGGTCAACGGGTCGCGCGTGGCGAACCAGTCCTTCCCGGGTACGGGTTCGTGGGGCACGTGGCGCACGGTCACCATGCCGGGAGCCGAGCTGCGTGCCGGCCGCAACACCGTCTCCGTGGTCGTCACCGCGGGGCGGGGCGGTGCCACCCATCTCGACCTCGACCACGCGACGCTCCGCTACACGCTCGACGACGACACCGGCCGCACGACGGGAACCGATTCATGACCAGCACACCAGCTCCGCTCGGCGCGCCCGCGGCCGGCGCCCTGTACGACCCGGACGTCCTCGCAGGACTGGTCGCGGCAGTGCGCGACCGGCTGGGCGACCGGGTGGCGGACGCCGTAGAGCGCTGCATGGCGGACACGCTCGCCCGGACGATCACCCCGCACCCGGACGGCACGGCCTTCGTGATCACCGGCGACATCCCGGCGATGTGGCTCCGCGACTCCACGACGCAGCTCGCGCCGTTCCTGCACCTCGTGGGCGCTGACCCCCGGCTGGCCGACACGATCGCGGCAGTCTCGCGGCGGCAGCAGGACTCGATCCTGCACGACCCCTACGCCAACGCGTTCAACGACGGCCCGACCGGGGCCGGGCACCGGGACCGCACGGGTGAGCCGGGAACCGGCCAGTCGCCGTGGGTGTGGGAGCGCAAGTACGAGATCGACTCTCTCGCCTACCCGGTGCAGCTAGCCCACGACCTCTGGCGGATCACCGGCCGCACCGACCACCTCGCGCGGTTCGACGAGGTGGCCCGCACCGTCGTCGACCTGTGGCGTGCCGAGCAGCGGCACGAGACGTCCGCGTACACGTTCGAGCGGACCGACTGCCCGCCGTCCGACACCTTGGTGCGCGACGGGCGCGGCCCCGAGGTCGCGTTCACGGGAATGACGTGGGCGGGCTTCCGGCCGAGCGACGACGCGTGCCGGTACGGCTACAACGTGCCGGGCAACGCGTTCGCGGTAGTGGTGCTCGGCTACGTCGGCACGCTCGCGTCCGAGGTGCTGCACGACGACGTCCTGGCCGGCGACGCCGCCGCGCTCCGGGCGGACATCGAGCGCGGCATCCGGGTGCACGGCGTCGTCCCCGGACCCGCGGGCGAGCCGGTGTACGCGTACGAGGTCGACGGGCGCGGGGGAGTGCTCCTGGCCGACGACGGCAACTCGCCCAGCCTGCTGTCCCTGCCGCTGCTGGGCTGGTGCGCCGCCGACGACCCGCTCTACACCGCGACCCGCGCGATGATCCTCAGCGACGCGAACCCCTACTACTACAGCGGTTCGGCGGCGTCCGGGATCGGCAGCCCGCACACGCCCGAGCGGCACGTCTGGCCCATCGCGCTCGCGATCCAGGGGCTGACCAGCACGGATCCCGACGAGCGCCGGGAGCTGCTGGACCTGATCCTGGCGACCGACGCGGGGACGGGCGCGGTCCACGAGTCCTTCCACGTGGACGACCCCGCGACCTACACGCGCGAGTGGTTCTCCTGGGCGAACGCGATGTTCTGCGAGCTCGCCCTGGAGACCGCCGGGCTGCGCACGTACCGGCGTCCGCGATGAGTGCCGCCGTGAGCGGTACCCGCCGTCAGCAGACCATCAGCGCGTGGATCTTCCTCGCCGTGCCCGTCGCGCTGTTCGCGGTCTTCCTGCTGCTGCCGGTGGTCATGGCGATCGGCCTGAGCCTCACCGACTACGCGGTGATCGGCGACTTCGAGTGGGTGGGCCTGGCCAACTACGCGCGCATCGTCGACGACCCGATCTTCTGGGTGGCCGTGCGCAACACCGCGCTCTACACCGTCCTGTATGTGCCGGCCGGGGTCCTGGTCGCGCTCGGCACCGCCCTGCTGCTCAACCGCAGCAGCCGCACGTCGCGCGTGTTCCGCACGCTGTTCTACATCCCGGTGGTGTCCTCGACGGTCGCCACCGCCGCGATCTGGTTCTGGCTGCTCAACCCGCAGTACGGCCTGCTCAACGTGGTGCTCGGCTGGTTCGGCATCGACGGCCCGGCCTGGCTGTACGAGTCCCGCTGGGCGATGATCGCCATCGTCATGATGAGCGTCTGGGCCGGGTTCGGCGCCAACATGATCATCTACCTCGGGGCGCTCCAGGGCGTGCCGGGCGAGCTGGTCGACGCCGCACGGGTCGACGGCGCCGGGGCGTTCCGCGTCTTCTGGCACGTGACGCTGCCGTCGATCTCGCGGGCCACGTTCCTCATCCTCACGCTGCTGCTGATCGCCGCCTTCCAGGTGTTCGACCAGGCCTACGTGCTCACCAAAGGCGGGCCGGGCAACTCGACGCTGACCCTCGTCTACTACATCTACGACCGCGGGTTCGGCCGCCTGGAGATGGGCTACGCCTCGGCGCTCTCGTTCGTGCTGTTCCTCGTCATCCTCGTGTTCTCTGTCGCCAACGCCCGCGCCACCGGACGGGAGAGGGACCGATGAGCGCCGTCACGAACGCGCCGGCGAACGTGCCGGCCGACGCGAGGGCCGCCGCCCCGCCGGTGCTCCAGAAGCGGCCCCCGACCGCCCGTGCGGTGCTCGGCCGGCTGGTGTGGACGCTCGCCGTGGTGCTGATCAGCCTCACCACGGTGATGCCGCTGGTCTGGACCCTGTCGACGTCGCTCAAGCCGGAGGGCGAGATCCTCTCGTCCTACCTGCAGCTCGTGCCCGAGAATCCGACGCTCGCCAACTACGTGACCCTGTTCACCGACGGGCCCTTCGGGCAGTACCTGGCCAACTCGGCGATCATCGCGCTCGGCGGCGTCGCCACCAACCTGTTCTTCGGCGGTCTGGCCGGGTACGCCCTGGCCAAGCTGAGCTTCCGGGGCCGCGGCGTGGTGTTCTCGCTGTTCCTCGGCTCGATGATGGTGCCGGGCATCATCACCATGGTCCCGACCTTCCTGGTGCTGCGCCGGTTCCCCCTGGTCGGCGGGAACGACCTGTTCGGCGAGGGCGGCGCGGGCTTCATCAACAGCTACGGCGCCGTGCTCATCCCGTTCGCCGCCGGACCGTTCGCCGTGTTCTTCATGCGGCAGTTCTTCCAGGCGCTGCCCGACGAGCTCGGCGACGCCGCGCGCATCGACGGCGCGAGCGAGTTCCGCATCTTCTGGAACATCTACCTGCCACTGGCCAAGGCCGGCCTGGCCGTGCTCGGCGTGCTCACGTTCCAGGCCGGCTGGAACAGCTTCCTGTGGCCGCTGATCGCCCTCAACGACCCGGAGATGCTCACCGTCCAGGTGGGCCTGGCGGGATACGTCAACGAGTACCAGACGGAGTACGGGCCGCTGCTCGCCGGCACGATCCTCGCGAGCCTGCCGGTCCTCGTCGTCTTCATCTTCGCCCAGCGCTACATCATCGAGAACTTCGCCCACTCGGGAACGAAGTGAGCCACACCAGCGAGCAGGACATCTGCAAAGGAGCAGCGTCATGAAGCGTGCGACACGAATGGCCGGGGCCCTCGCCGCGGCGGCGGTACTGGCCGGGACCCTGACCGCCTGCGGCAGCGCGTCCGACGGCGGCTCGGGCGGCGGCCCGGAGGAGGTCACGTTCTGGGGCTCCTGGTCCGGGGACCAGGCCAAGCAGCTCCAGGCGCAGGCCGACGCCTTCAACGAGTCCCAGGACGAGTACGAGGTCGAGTACGTGGGCCAGGAGCTCGTCGAGGAGAAGCTGCTCACGGCGCTCGCGTCCGGCAGCGTGCCCGACGTCGTCCTGTGGGACCGCTACAACACCCCGCTGTACGTGCCCAAGAACGCGCTGGCGCCGCTCGACGAGTACATCGAGGCCGACGGCGTCGACACCGCGCAGTTCTACGACCAGGCGATGGGCGAGCTCGTCGTCGACGGCGGCACGTACGGCCTGCCGCTGCTCGTCGACAACCGGTCGCTGTTCTACAACACCGACCTACTGGAGGAGGCGGGCGTCGAGCCCCCGACCGACTGGGACGGGCTCAAGGCGGCCGCCGAGGCGGCCACCCAGCGCGACGGCGACAAGCTGGGCGTCGCCGGTTTCGCGCTGGACGACCCGGGTCTGTTCAACATCTGGCTCAAGCAGGCGGGTGGCCAGATGTTCAGCGACGACGGCACCGCCACCGCGTTCAACAGCCCGGAAGGCCTCGAGGTGCTCGAGTTCTGGCAGAGCCTGCTGGACGCGGGCGTGTACGAGCCCGGCTTCGGCGAGGGCGTCGACTCGTTCGCCGAGGGCAAGCTGGCGATCAAGTACGACGGCCCGTGGGCGCTGACCGCGCTGGACGAGGCCGAC
The DNA here is from genome assembly GCF_042654905.1 of Promicromonospora alba. Lineage (NCBI taxonomy): Bacteria > Bacillati > Actinomycetota > Actinomycetes > Micrococcales > Promicromonosporaceae > Promicromonospora > Promicromonospora alba. The sequence continues at coordinate 309,651 of NZ_JBHSFI010000001.1, read as the reverse complement.
GTGAGCTACGGCATCGTGCAGCCGCCGGTTGGCCCGGACGGCGACCAGGGCGCGGGCATGGGCGGCTTCGGCCTGGTCATCCCGGAGGGTGCCGAGAACCCCGACGGGGCCTGGGAGTTCATGAAGTGGTGGACCACGCAGCCGGCCAACGGCGTCGACTTCGCGAAGATCTCCGGCTGGATCCCCGCGAACGTCGAGGCCGCGAACGACCCGTACTTCACGGAGGACGACAGGTACCAGGCCTTCATCGAGACCATGGAGTACGCCGAGGTGCGCTCCAACATCCCCGGCGCCTCCGACGTCGAGGGCAAGGCGCTCATCCCCGCGCTGGAGAAGTTCCTCGGCGGTGAGACCGACGCGCGGACGGCGCTGGCCGAGGCCCAGGAGCTCGGCGACCGCATCCTCGCCGACAACGCGCAGTAACACCGGACGCAGTAACACCGGACGCAGTAGCCCGACGCGCAGTGACCCAAGGAGCCACATGACGACCCCGAACCCCTGGCCGGACCGCGCCGACCTGGCGCAGCGCAGTCTCGACCACTTCTTCGGCACTGCCGAGCCGCAGCTGCTCGACAACACCTACCCGGTCGGGGACAACTCGACGTTCAACTACTGGTGGCTCGCCCACGTCATCGACGTGCGCCTCGACGCGTTCGAGCGCACCGGGGACAAGGCGTGGCTGACAGCGGCGGAGGCGACGAGCGCCAACCTGCGCGGCCGGAACGGGGAGTCGTTGTTCAACGACTACTTCGACGACATGCTCTGGTACGCGCTGGCCCTGGAACGGCTGGCGCGTGCCACCGGGCGGCAGGAACCCCTGGACGACGCCCGCGCCCTCTGGGAGCACGTCGTCGAGCACGGGTGGAACGAGACGCTGGGTGCGAGCGTGGCGTGGCGCAAGCAGCAGCTGTACTACAAGAACACGCCGGCCAACGGCCCGTTCGTGATCCTGTCCGCCCGCCTGCACCAGCACGACCCCGACCCGCGGTACCTGGACCACGGCGTCGCGGCGTTCGACTGGATCGCCGCGACGCTCGTGGGGCCCGACGGGTTCGTCGAGGACGGCATCAACCGCGAGGGCGACGGCCGGATCGACACGCAGTGGCGCTTCACCTACAACCAGGGTCTGTACATCGGGGCGGCGGTCGCGCTCGACGCGGTGGTGCACGAACCGGAGCTCGTCGCCCGCGCGCTGCGCACGGCCACGACGGCGCTGCGCGAGCTCGCGCCCGACGGCGTCGTCGGCAGCGAGGGCGGCGGGGGAGACGAGGGCCTGTTCAAGGGCGTGCTCTACCGCTACCTGGGCACGCTCCTGGGCCGGCTGGGCACGACGTCGCCCGACGCCGCTCCGCTGGTCGAGTTCGTCCGCACGAGCACCGACCGGCTGTGGGAGACGAGCCTGCGGGACGGGTACCTGCTGGCGGGCGGCGACTGGCGCCGTCCGGCCGAGCTGCCGGTGTTCTACTCGACCCAGCTGAGCGCGGTCATGGCGCTCGAGCTGCGCGCGTCGCTCGAGGCGCGGTGATGACCTGCCGCATACGGCGGGCCATGCTGGGTTCAGCGGAATCATTGGTCATACTGATTGGCCACGTCCGACCGGTGAAGGGGCATCAGTGAGCCAGCCGCTCTACCTCGAGGTGTACGAGAAGCTCCGTGACGCCATCCATGCGGGCACCTATGGTGTCGGCGACCGGATGCCCGCAGAGGCGGAGCTGACCAAGCAGCTGGGGGTCAGTGCCATCACGCTCAAGCGGGCGATGGACCTGCTGCGCGCCGACGGCTACATCACGCGCCGGCCCCGGCTGGGCACCGTCGTCGTCAGCGAGACCGCCACGAACGCCGTCAGCACCGGGAGCGGGCCCACCCCGCTGATCGGGTGCGTGCTGACCGACTTCGACGACACCTTCGGCACGCGAGTGCTGGCCGGGCTGCTCGACGCGTCCAGCACGGTCGCGAACCTCGTGGTCAAGCGCAGCCTCGGCAACCGCGAGGCGGAGGACGACATGGTCCGGGCGCTGGTGGCCGACGGCGTCCAGGGGCTGATCCTTGAGCCGAGCTCGTCGCAGTACGTGCCCCCGGCGGTGCTCGAGCTGATCACCCAGTCGTTCCCGGTAGCCATCGTGGACCGCGTGTTCGACGGCGTCCCGGTGTCGTCGGTCTGCTCCGACAACGTCTCCGCGGGCCGCCAGGCCGCCGACGTCCTCTTCGCCGCGGGATACGACCACGTCGGGCTGGTGTCGGCGGCGAGCACCGTCTCGACGGTGCAGGACCGGCTCGACGGCGTCGTCGCCGCGCACGCGACCCGGCACATCCCGTTCGACCCGGCGCACCAGTTCCGCCAGGTCCGCTCGACGGTCCCCGGGAGCGGCGTCGCGCCCGACGACGACATCGCCGAGCTCGAGAAGTTCCTCGCCACCAACCCCGGCCTGACGGGCCTGGTCGCGACCGAGTACAACATCGCCGTCCTGCTGCGGGAGGCCGCGCAGCGGGCCGGCCGGACCGTCCCCGGTGACCTCGGCATCGTCTGCTTCGACCACCCGGACGCGTTCTACGACAAGGCGCGCTACCGGTTCACCCACATCCGGCAGGACGAGTCGCGCATGGGGCACGAGGCGGTGGACCTCGTCCTCGCCCAGATCCGCGAGGTCGGGCAGGTCACCAAGGTCACGCTGCCCACCGAGCTGGTGCCGGGGAGCTCGACGCGCTGAGGTAGTTCCTCGTCTGCCGAGCCGGATGTCCCGGCATCGACCGCTGACACTCGCTCAGAACGGTGGTTCATCGGGTTGAGTTTCGGCTGTCGCGTGGGTCGAGTCGGTCGATTGGTTCGGTACGGTGCCGGGTTCTGTGGTGGTGTAGGCGCGAGGTAGGCGTTGCCCGGTCAGGGCGCGCAGGGTCAGGTCGTGACTGGTGTCGGGGTCGATGTCGTCGATCTCGATGTGGGTGTCCAGCACGGTCGGTGGCCGGGTCTGCGTCCGGCCTGTCGGGGTGGTCCAGGTGGTGACCCCGGTCGCAGGGTCGCGGACGACACCCCACCCGGCGTGGGTCTTGAGCAGGTGGTGCTTGCGGCACAGGGCGTGCAGGTTCTGCGCGCGGGTCTGCCCGGGAGCGTTCCCCGTGCCCGTGCCCGTGCCCGTGCTTCTGTTCTGGTGCTGGTGGTCGAAGGGTCGGATGTGGTCGAGGTCGCATCTGCTGGCGGCGGTGTCGCACCAGCCGAAGGTGCAGGTCTCGTCTCTGGCTTCGATGGCTGCGCGGAGGACTTTGCCAGGTTGGTAGGTAGTGGTGGAGTAGTCGGTCAGGATTCCGGTGACGGGGTCGGTGAGCAGGCGTTGCCAGGTCGCGTCCTGCGCGATGATCCGTGCGGTCTCGGCCGGGATGGGGCCGAACCCCGCCAGGTATCCTGGGGCGTCGTCCAGGCCGAGCAGCGCGGTGGCGGGGATCGTGACCCGGACCACGGGTCGGGTGGGCGTGATCCGCACCGGCCGCACGATCTGCTGCACGACGATCTGCTGGACGGGTGTCTTGCCGCCGCAGGTGCATACCGGCACGTCCGTGGCATCAGACGCCGCCGTGCCGAGGCCGGCGGCGTTCGTGTCGCCGCTGCTGGAGCCGGCAGCGCCAGTTGTGTCCGTGTCCGTGTCGGTGAGGCGGTCGGCGGGCAGGATGCGGCCGGTGATGATGCCGGTCAGGGAGTCGGCACGGAGTTGTCCCAGGGTGCGGTCCTCGCCGGTGGTGTGGCGGAGCTGGTGGGCCATGTCGTCGATGACGCCCCAGACTGCCGCTGCGTCGGTCGCGGGCAGGTACGCGGACAGCCAGCCCATGTCGTTCTCCGCCCGGTCCACCTGCACACTGCGGCGGGCCGTCTCTGCCTTCGCTGTCTGCGCGGCGCCGTGCCGGTTCTTGGCGAACGCGAGCATCTTGTTCCGTAGCCACCTCCACGTCCGCCGGGGCGCCAGGGGCAGGTATCTCTGGATCGCTTCGGCGCGTTCGGTCACCGTGAGCTGCGCGGCGGACCGCAGCAGGGTGTGCGCCTTGCGCACATCGATCCGCCCCGCCACCAACGCCTGGATGACGGTGGGGTGCTGGGTACCGGACTCGGCCCGGACCACGACCTCCACGGCCTCGGGCTCGGTCACGACGAGCTCGCTGGTGACCTGCCCGACCAGCGAGCTGTGTGCCAACGGGTGAGTTTCCCGCGCGGCACGCTCGGCGACGACCCTCGCTTGCAAGCCCGCGGACCAGGACTGCAACCGGCCCAACGCCATGACCAGATCGCCCAGAGCGTCGTCCGACAGGTCGCCCAGCAGACCGTTCTCCAAGTCGGTGACCTCGGCCACCACCCGCGCCACCTGCACGCCCGGCGCCCCGCTCAACGCCGTGCGCAGGGTCTCGACCGGCCACAACACGATCGGTACGACATCCGGCGGCCAGTCGGGCGGTGGTCCGCCGGGTGGCCCGTCCAGGGCAGCGCTCGCGTCCGCATCCCAGGCGGGCAGCACATCGTCGAGCGGCGTCACATCGTCGAATGGCGCGTCGTCGGGTACCGCCTCGTCGTCGCCAGCTCTGGAACCACCGGCCAGGAACGCGTCGTACCGGAGCGCGCCGTGCCCGCCGTCGTCACACCGTTCTCCGCTCATGCGAGCACACCTCCTCCACTCTCATCGCCAACCATAAGTGTATGGATACGCCTCATTGCTGCGGACGTTTGTTCGATCCTATGCGGAGCCACTGACACCCGCCCGGCCGTCTGCCACCCGCGTACGGACATGGGGACAGGGGGCTTACCGGTATGCCATGCCATTTTCGGCGAGATCGGACAGATGGGTGCATTGCGCCTTTTACTAATGTACGTTTTGAGGTGAATCCGGGTGCAACGTCGCGCCCGGGGGAGGAGCACACCTGATGCCGCGTCGGATCCGACTTGTCCTGATCGCTCTTGCCGTGGTCGTCGGCCTCCAGCCGGTCGCCGCCGTCCAGGCCAGCCCGCCTCCGCAAGCTTCGGTGGCCGCCGGCTCGACCGATACGCGCGCGGCCGACGAGAGCGCGACCGCCGTGGCCCGTGCCCGGGTCGCCACCGAGGTGCTGCTGGACTCCTACGACGAGCAGAAGGCGTGGTTCCCGTCGAGCTGGTGGAACTCCGCGGTCGCCCTGCAGATCATCGGCGACTACATGGAGCGCACCGGGGACCGGAGCTATCTCGACGTGCTGGACCACAGCTTCGAGACCAACAAGGGCCCGTTCCCGGCCGGGGAGCGCTCCACCGACGAGATCTACGGCAACTTCACGAGCCGAGCCATCGACGACGCCGGCTGGTGGGCCCTGAACTGGGTGACCGCCTACGATCTGACCGGCGACCAGAAGTACCTCGACATGGCGGGCACCATCGCCGACTTCATGCACGGGTTCTGGGACCCGAGCACGTGCGGCGGCGGGATCTGGTGGAACGAGGAGCGCACCTACAAGAACGCCGTCACCAACGGCCAGTGGATCCGGCTGACGGCCGAGCTGCACAACCGCATCCCCGGCGACACCGCCTGGCTGAGCCGGTCCCGGGAGGCCTGGGACTGGTACGCCGCCAGCGGCCTGATCAACTCCGACGGCCTGGTCAACGACGGGCTGACCGACGCCTGCGCCAACAACGGCGACACGGTGTGGAGCTACAACCAGGGCCTCGGTATCGGCGCGGCGCTGGAGCTGTACCGGGCGACAGGTGACGCCGAGCTGCTCGCCGCCGCGCGGCGCCTGGCCGATGCGGCGCTCGGTTCCGACGCGCTGACGACGGAGGGCGTGCTCACCGAGTCCTGCGATCCGCTCGGCCGTACCTGCGACGACAACCAGAAGCAGTTCAAGGGCATCTTCATGCGCTACCTCACGGAGCTGGCCGACACCACCGGCGACGCGCGCTACGCGCAGTTCGTGGACCGGCAGGCGGCGACGATCTGGGCGAACGACCGCGACTCCGCCGAGCGGCTCGGCCTGCGCTGGTCGGGCGTTGGCACCGCGGCCTCGCCGAACGTCTTCGACTGGCGCACCCAGGCCAGCGCGCTCAGTGCGCTGATCGCCGACGTTCCCCAGGACGCGCCGAGCCGGTCGCTGTCCGCGACGATGTCGCCGACGCAGCTGGTGGTGATGCCGAGCCCTGGGGCCACGTCGTCGGCGCGGACCGACGTGGAGGTGGCCGCGACGTCGGAGGGACGCCGGCCCGTGCGGGCCGACGTGCGGGTGAGCGGTCCGCGCGGCTGGACCGTCGATCCGGCCCGGAGCCGGGTCCGGCTGGTCCCGCCGGGCGACGGCAGGCCCGCGCGGGCCAGCATCCCACTGGACGTCACGGTGCCCGCGAACACCCCGGACGGCAGCTACCCGCTGACCGTGACGGTCACCGCGAGGCCCGGCCTCAGCTACACCACGCGGGTCACGATCCAGGTGGCGAGCACCATCGACTTCGACGCCGGGTCGACGCAGGAGCTCGCCTGGCTCTGGGACGCGGGCGGCTCAGGGCTGAGCCACGTCGGGAGCCGGTTCGCCGACGGCACCAGCCACTTCGTCTACCGGTTCCCGTTCCCCGCCGAGGCCACGTCGGCCGAGGCGACCCTGACGATCGACAACCAGTACGTCGTCCAGGTCGGGCCCGACGGCGAGAGCTGGACCACCGTGCTGACCGAGGACGAGCCGATCAGGGACAGCTCCAACAAGGCCGACCACACCCTCGACCTGACGCCTCACCTCGGCCCGGACAAGGCCGTGTACATCCAAGTGACCGACGCCTTTCCCGAGGACGGCTGGGGCGGCGGGGTCTACCACGTCGCGGCGGAGTTCGGTACGTCCTGACTGACCTGGCCGCCATCCGGTCGGCCCGGTGACGGGCCCCGGATGGGGTCAGGCGGCCTGGGGTGCCGGGTGGCCCGTCGGGTCGGCCGGGTCTGCCGGTCCGGCCGGCACGGGATCCCAGCTCGGCGCAGGTTCCACCGGCCGGACGCAGTCCAGGGCGTGCACCAGCATGTCCGGCGTGATGCCGCCGCGCACGTCGTCGTGCTCCAGGGCCGTCATGACCTGATCGGCTGCCACACGCATCGGGACGTTGGCCTTGTCGGCGGCGTCGAGCAGGATCTGGGCCGCCTCGTCGTCGTCGACACGCTTGGCCACGACCACGAAGCTCTTGGCTCGCTCGATCATCGCCTCGCCCACGAGGGCCGGTGACACGACGTCGTCCACGCGGCTCGGCGAGCTGCTGTCGAACTCGAGGCCGCCAGCGGCACCGTCGGCGAAGGCGGTTCGAGTGTTGTCGATGAATCCCATGTGAACCTCCCAGATCCGCTGCGGACCGGGAGCCGCTTCATGACTCCGACGCTTCGAGCATAGAGCACTTCGGACGATTCGGACAGGCCCTCGTTGCTCGCGGGTATTCGGCAGTATGGGGGCATGACCGAATCAGATGTCAAAACAGCCGTCGCCGAGGTCGAGGCCCAGGAGGCCGAGCTCGTCCTGACCACGTTCACGCACGACGAGGCCTGGCGCCTGGGTTCCCGGCTCGTCGAGCTGGCGACCGAGCGGGACCTGCCCGTCGTCGTCGACATCCGCAAGGGCACGCAGCAGGTGTTCCACGCGGCGCGGCCGGGCACGACGCCCGACAACGACTCCTGGATCAAGCGCAAGGTGCGGGTCGTCTACCGGTTCGGGGCGTCGTCGTACCTGGTGGGGCTGCGGTCCAGGGCGAAGGGGACCGACTTCAACGCCGACCAGGGCCTGCTGTTCCAGGAGTACGCCGCGCACGGCGGAGCGTTCCCGGTGCGCGTCGCGGGGGTGGGGATCGTCGGCGTCGTCACCGTGTCGGGTCTGGCGCAGCAGGACGACCACGCTCTCGTCGTCGAGGCGTTGCGGGAGCTCGCGGCGTCCCAGTCGGCGGCGTAGCCACCGGCCGTGGGCCGCGGGAGATCACGACGTCGACCACCGCTGGTTGTCACCGGCATGGCAGTCGTAGACGATGACGGGCGTCGCGTTCTCCGTGCCCGCCCCGGACACGTCCAGGCACAGACCCGTCGCGACGTTGCGCACCGTGCCGTCGGCCTGCGGGACCCACTGCTGGTTCGCGCCGCCGTGGCAGGTCCAGACGGCGACGGCGGTGCCGGCCGCTCCGCCGCTCGGATCGTCCACGCACATCGATCCGAGGGTGCGCAGCTCTCCGGAGGTGGACGCGGTCCACTGCTGGGCCGCGCTGCCGTTGCAGTCGTAGATCTGCAGGGCGGCGCCGTCGACGGCCGCGCCCCCTGGCACGTCGAGACACCGGCCGGACGCGGCGCCCCGCACAGCGACGACCGTCGGCTCCGGGGGCGGCTCGCTCGGGGTGGGCGACGGGTCCGGGCTCGCGGAGGCCTCGGACGGGCTCGGGCCCGGCGCGGACGCCGTCGTGCCCTGGGCGGGGCTCTGCGTGGGCGCGCTTCGCGGGTCGGCCACGTCGCGCGTCAGCACCCCCACCGTGCCGATCACCGCCGCGAGCCCCAGCAGGACGGCGAGCGCCCACACGAGTACTGCCACCGGCATGCGCCGGCGCGGTGTGACCTGGTCGTACACCCTCACGTTTCCTTTCGTGCCCGACGGCGTCCCGGCCCGACGGCGCCACCGCCCGCCGGAGTCAGCATGGACGAGCCGCACCCTACTGGGTCGCGGACACCGCCTGACCCGACAGGGGGTTGCCGGCGACTGTAGATTCGACGACCGGGGGCACCGGGTACGCGTCGTCGGAGGTGAAGGGCCGTGCGTTCGTTCGTGGTGACCGGCGGGAGCCAGGGCGTGGGGCGCGCCATCGTGGAGCGGCTCGCCACGGAGGGGCTCGTCGTGGTGCTCGACCTGGCCGCGACGCTGGTCTGGGCGCCCTCGGACGTCACGCTCGTCAGCGGAGACGCGGGCGATCCCGGGACGGCTCGCCGCGCCGCGGAGGAGGCGGAGGCCAGGGCGCCGCTCGCGGGCTGGGTCAACAACGCCGCCGTCTTCCGGGACGCGCCCGTCACCGCCCCGCCGTCCGACGTCCTCGCGGCCGTCACGGCGAACCTGTCGCTCGCGATCACCGGCTGCCACACCGCCGTCGGCCACTATCTGCGGCACGGACGGGCCGGAGCGATCGTCAACGTCTCGTCCCACCAGGCCCAGCGCCCCGTGCGTGGCGCCCTGCCGTACGCCACCGCGAAGGGTGCGGTCGAGGCCCTGACCCGTGCCGTCGCCGTCGACCACGGGCCGGACGCCATCCGCACCAACGCGGTAGCCCTCGGGTCCATCGAGACCGCGCGCTACGAGGAGTACCGGCGCGAGCATCCCGAGGTGGACCGCCAGATGGCCGCCCTCCACCCGCTCGGTCGGGTCGGCACGGGCCGCGAGGTAGCCGAGGCCGTGGCGTTCCTGCTCTCCGACCAGGCGGCGTTCGTCAACGGCGCCGTCCTGCCGGTCGACGGCGGGCGGGCGGCCCAGGGTGCGGACCCGGAGGCCACCTGAGGCGGTCGGCAACGAGTGCGTCCCCTAGAACTGTGGACGAAGATGCCTGTTGGTATGGATGGTGTCTGATGATGTTCGTATGGAATCAGAAGAGACCACCGAGTCCGCACCGACCGAATCCGCGCTGAAGCACGCGTCCGGGTTGTACGCGAGGCTGCTGGAGTACGCGACGAGCCCGCCGTTCGGCGAGCGCACCGCCGCCAACTTCCGCCGCGTGACGACGATGACCGAGCAGTACGACGGCGGAAAGCTGTGCGGGCACCATCACGCGGGTCGCGCGCAGGCCCTCGCGACGGCACAGATCGTCTTCGACGCACCCCCGCTGGGGATGCGCCTGATCGACCGCTACGCCGACTGGTCCGCGGACCTGACCGACCGGGACCGGAGACTGCTCGACACGTGGCGCACCGGCGGTGTCCACGCCGTCTTCGAGATCGTGCGCCGCGCCGGCGGCGGGGTGCGGGTCCGCTGCCTCGGCGACGATCTGGAGTACACGCTGCACGTCGACCCGGAGGCTCCGCTGCCCCGCACGGACCTGCGGACCGGGCGGTTCCTGGCCGGGCAGGCCCTCCCGGTCGGTGAGCTCTGGATGCTGGTGGGCGCCGTCGAGCTGTACGCGCAGGGTGAGCGGAACGCGATGCTCGGCCTGCAGGCCGAGTTCGTCCGGGGCGCGCCGGCACTGCCGTTCCGCAACCCCGCGATCCTTGAGCGGGCACACGTGGCCCTCGCCGCGCAGCACCAGGAGTTCCTGCGCCTGTTCGGCGGGCAGGGCGTGGCCAGGGTGGGCTCCCGGCTCGTCGAGGACCTCGATCAGTTCTGGGAGTCGTCGGGCATCTGGGAGACGTGGTGGCCGAGCCTGCCGCTGGAGCGCGACCTCTGCGACCTCCGCGAGGCACTGGACCAGGGGCCGCCCGACGGCGGGACGTGGTTCCCTGTGCACCACCCCGTCCAGGGGCTACGTATCCTCGGGGCCGGTTACGGGATGCTCGCGGACCTGCACGGCTCGACGTCGCCGATCAGCCCGGCGACCGTGCGCCAGGTCGCCGAGCTCCTGGACACGGGGGACGTCCCCGACTTCGCACTCCGCGACCTCGCGGAACAACACCCCGTGCGCGCCGGCGAGATCTACCGCGCAGCCCTCGGCCGACCCGGGTTCACGTGGGCGCAGGAGGGCGCGGCCTGGCTCCGGGATCGCACCGGCGACGTACCCGCCCGTCCGGCGCTGGTGTGGATGCCGGGCGGTGCGAGGCCCGCGGGGTCGGGGAAGCCCGACCGTGCGATCGCCGTGCCGCGCCCCCTGGTAGTCACGTTCCCGCCGGTCCCGACGCCGTCGGGGACGGCGCCGTCCGGAATGACACCTGCCGAGCACTGACGTCAGCGCCCGCCCTCCGCCACGACGTCCCGCACCCACGCCCCGCCGTCGGGACCCTCGGGGCGGAAGCCCACGCTCCGCAGGTACGCGAGCTCCCCGGGTCCGACCTGCGGCACCACGACGCGCCGGAAACCCTTCGCCGCGAAGATCCCGCTGCGCCGGTACACGAACTCCCCGGGAGTGAAGTCGCGGAACCGCTTGGTCACCCAGTCGAGCTCGACGACGCCCGTGCCGTCCCCGGCGTCGCGCACCTCCACGACCCCGACGGTCTCGTCGCCGCGCTGCACCAGGAACGCCGACCGCTCCTCACCAGGCCCGGGCACCGCCACGAACCCCGGTGCGACGCCCGCGATGTCCGCGGCATGGGTGCGGAGCACGTGCAGCAGGTACGCGTCGTCGGGCGCCACCTCGATCACCTCGTACACCGCGGCGTCGTGGCGCTCGCGGTTCAGGCGCCACAACCAGTAGATGTTGATGAGGCTGATCGCGGCGTTCATGGCGGCGAACGGCCAGATGCCCACTATCGCGTTGTAGGCGGTCGCGACGAGCGAGCCGATGAGGTTGAGCCAGCGGAAGCGGAGCACACGCGCCTGCGTGAGGGAGAGCACGACGAGGATGGAACCGGTCCACCCGGCGATCTCGAGCCAGGGAAACATTCCCTGACCTTAGGCGCTCTCACCAGGACCAGCCGCGCGAGCTGAGCTCCAGCTCCTCTCGCAGGCGCTCGCCGGCGCCGGCGCGCTCGTCCGCGCGCAGCGGTGCCGTCTCCGTGGGCAGCCCCGCGAGGTGGCATGCCTCGCGCAGCAGCGCGTCGTAGGCGCCCTGGACGGCGAACCAGTGGTGGGCCCGCGCGTAGACGTCGGGGTCCTCCTCGACGCGTCGCAGCTCGGCCGCGAGCTCCCCGAGCCGGATCTGCAGGCGCAGAGTCACGAGCGGGTCGGGCGCTCGCGGCGGACGGGGCAGGAAGTTCCAGGTCATGATGTGTCACCGCTACGTCGTCGTAGGACTGGGGACACGACCAGCGTAGGTCGCCACGGCAGCAATGGCCATGGGATTCTCCCCGAGGGCTTCGGGCACCTTCGGCACTGGGCGAAAGTCGTGGGCGTGTTGGCCGGCCCCGCCTAGCGTGACGGGCAGCCGGGGCCAGGGGGGTCTCGGCACGACGGAGGGATGGCCCCGTGGACTCGACCACCTCGACTGACCCGACGACATGGATCCTCGCGTTCGACGCTTCCTGCTGCCAGTGCCGCCAGGTGGCGGAACAGGTGGAGCGTGCAGGGGACGGCCGGCTCGACGTCCGGCCGCTCGAACGGCCCGACGTGCGGGCGTGGCGGGAGCAGGTGTTCGGCGACCAGCCACCGCACGCGCCGACCTTGATCAAGGTGGGCCGCGACGGGACGGTGCGCGCCTGGACCGGCGTCGCCATGACGGTTCGGGTCGCGGCACGGCTGGGGCCCCGGCTGAGCCTGCGCCTGCTGGGGGCGCTGGGCGCCCTGCGCAAGGGTTCCACGATCCCGGAGGGCGGCGGCGGCCTGGGCCGCGCGCAGTTCCTGCGGCTGGCCCTCGTCGGAGCGGGAGTGTTCGCGCTCGCCGGTGCGCAGCCCGCGGCCGCGGCGCCCAGCGCTGCCGAGCGGTGGGTCGCGGCCAACAAGAACGACCTGCCGCGGGACTACGCCGCGTTCTCCGCGCACGACCCCGCCTACCGCAAGGCGATCTATGCCGAGTCGTCGGCCGCCACCCGCAGCCGCCTCTGGACCGAGCAGCTCCAGCGCTACCGGAGCGCGCACCCCGACCTGCCCGTCGACCGTCGGGCAGTGCTGGACCGCGCGCTCCGGATCGCGAAGGACGAGACGGTCTTCGTGCGTCGCGTGCAGCCGAAGACCGCCCTGGCGGACGAGCTCGAGACCCTGACGGAGGACACCATCGCGGCGTTCGGCCTCGACGAGGGACGGGCGCTGCTGGCGACGCTCGGCCCGGAGCCGCAGGCCGTCCAGCAGGGCCGGACGCAGCAGGCCCAGGCCGTCGACTGCGGGTGCAACATCCTCTACGGGGTGTGGTGCAGCAACTACTGCTACGGCTGCACCCAGTGCCCGTGCCCGGAGTGCGTCTGCTCCAGCTCGGGCTGCGGCACGTTCTGGGTGCACGAGTGCAACGGGGTCTGCCGGTAGGCGGTCAGCGTTCCGGCAGCACGAGCCTCCCGTCGATCCGGACGGGCACGACCGGGGGACCGTCGCGCAGCTCGGGCGGGAGAGCGTGCTGAGGCGCCTGCTGCCAGGCGAGCGGCCGCAGGAACCGGCGGACCGCCGTCGCGCCGACCGAGGTGTGCAGCGTGTTGGTCGACGGCCACGGTCCGCCGTGGTGCTGTGCCCAGCTGACGGCGACGCCGGTCGGGTAGCCGTCGTACAGCACGCGCCCTGCGCGGGCCGCGAGCGCGGCCCGTGCGGCGGGCAGGTCCTGGTCGGACGTCCCGCCGGTGAGGACGGTCGCGGTCAGCGACCCTTCCACCTGTTCGACGACGGCGACTGCCTCCGCCTCGGAGCCGTACCGCACGACGACGGTGAGCGGCCCGAAGCACTCCTCGACGAGCTGCGCGGTGAGCGACCCGGCCGTGACCTCGAGCAGGGTGGGTCGGGTGGTTCCCGGCGCACCCTCCTCCGCCCTGACCCGGAGAGCCGCACCTGAGGAGCGAACCGCCACCCCCTTCTCGTAGGCGTCCGCCATCCCAGCGGTCAGCGCGGGCAGCGCCGGCGCCCGCACCATCGCCTCGGCCAGCGCGGACACCACCCGGTCCCCGGCCTCGCCCGCCGGGACGAGCACGAGTCCCGGCTTGGTGCAGAACTGCCCACCGCCCTGGAGCACGGAAGCGGCGAGCCCCGGGCCGTAGCCCTCGGCGTCGTGCAGCGCTCCGCTCGGCGTGACGAGCACCGGGTTGAGGCTGCTGAGCTCCCCGTAGAACGGGATGGGCGTGGGACGGGCCGCCGCCGCGTCGGCGAGCGCCCGTCCGCCGGCGAGGGATCCCGTGAAGCCGGCGGCCCGGATCGAGGGATGGGACACGAGCCGGCGCCCGGCGTCGAACCCGTGGACGACGCCGAACGCGCCCGGCGGTGCGGCGGCTGCCGCCACTGCCCGTCCCGCGAGCCCGGCCACCCGGTCCGACGTCGCGGGATGACCAGGATGCGCCTTCACGACGACGGGGTTGCCCGCGGCGAGCGCGGAGGCCGTGTCCCCGCCCAGCACCGAGAAGGCGAACGGGAAGTTGCTCGCGGCATACACGGCGACCGGCCCGAGCGGCACGAGCATGCGGCGCAGGTCGGGTCGCGGGCCCATGGGGGTGGGTCCCGCGTGGTCGATCGTCGCCTCGAGGTAGGCGCCCTCGCGGACCACCTCGGCGAAGAAGCGCAGCTGGTACGCCGTCCGGGTGAGCTCGCCGCCGAGCCGCTCCGGACCGAGGGCGGTCTCGCGGTCCGCTTCCGCGACCAGTGCGTCACGGTCGCTCTCCAGGGCGTCGGCGAGCGCGTCCAGCAGGTGCGCTCGCCGGTCGCGCGGCCAGGCGGCGAAGGCCTCCGCCGCCCCTGATGCGCGGCCCACGACGTCGTCGAGCTCGTCGGGCGTGGTCTCCCGTGGCTCCTCGGTGTGTGTCTCTTCGGTGCGTGTCACATCCATGCCGTCGATCCGTCCTTCCGCACGGGGACCTTGCGTTCCCAGTGCACCCAGTCGTCCTGCGCCAGCGCCGTCTCGTCGATCTCGATGCCCCAGCCGGGCCGGTCGGGCCGCAGCTCCAGGTGCCCGCCCGTGGGTACGTACGGGTCGTGGCACCAGGAGACGTCGTCGGGCTTGTACTCCAGGATCGAGAAGTTCCACGTCGCCGCCGCGAAGTGCAGGTTCGCCGCGGTCGCGAGCGGGCCCAGCGGGTTGTGCGGCGCGACGGGCACGTCGTGCGCCTCGGCCAGGGTGGCGATCTTGCGCATCTGCGTCAGCCCGCCGACGACGCAGATGTCCGGCTGGATGATGTCGGCGCCCTGCACGCTCAGGAGGCCGAGGAACTCGTTCGGCGAGTACAGCGACTCCCCGGTCGCGAGCGGCACCGCCATCTCCGACCGGATCCGTCCCCACGCCGGGAGGTACTCGGGACGGATCGGCTCCTCGAGGAACATCGGCTCGTTCGGCGCCAGCGCCGCGGCCAGGTCGACCGCCTGCCGCGGCTCCCACAGGCAGCCGTGCGCGTCGAACGCGAACTCCCACTCGTCGGGATGCGCCTCCCGGATGTCCCCGAACCAGTCGCCGAGCTCCCGCGCGACGATCCCGAACCGCGAGCGGTGCAGGTCGCGCCGGTACGGGCTGAGCTTGAACGCGTCGACGCCGAGCGTCGCGTGCAGCTCGGCCGTCCGGTCGCGCAGCTCGGGGACGTCGGGCGCCGAGTAGAGCCCCGCGTAGACGCGGACCCGGTCCCGTACCCGGCCCCCGAGCAGCTGGTACACCGGCACACCTGCCGCCTTGGCGGCGATGTCCCACAGCGCGTGGTCCACCGCGGCGATGGCGGCGAGACCGAGCGCCCCCTGCGGGAACCGGGCCGACTGGTGCAGCAGCTGGTTCACGAACGTGACACGGGACGCGTCGATCCCCGCGATCTGGTCGGCGATGAACTCGACGATCGCCGGATAGGCGAGATCGGGCCCGTGATTGTAGATCTCCGTCCAGCCGTCGATGCCGTCGTCGGTGGTGACGCGCAGCAGCACGCGCGGCCGGTCGCCGACCCGCTGCAGGTAGGTGGAGAGCCTGTCGATCTTCATGGCTTTTCCTTCCAGTCCTCGCTGTTCCACGCACTGAGGATTCGCGCGACGTCGGCCTGGTCGGCGTCCGGCAGCGTGGTGCTCGGGGGCCGGACCGACCGGTCGCACAGACCCAGCTGGTGCATCGCCTCCTTCACCACCGAGACGTTGTCCGCCGACCGGTCCCGGGCGCGCAGCTGCTCGAACCGGCGGATGCGGCGCCACAGCGCCGCCGCGCGCTCCGTGTCGTCGTCCCGCAGCGCGTCGAGCAGCCCGAACGAGATCTCCGGCACCACGTTGACCAGGCCCGACGTGAACGCACGCGCACCCGCCTGCCACGCCGACGGCGCGTACGACTCCGCCAGGCCCGCGATCCAGAGCAGGTCCGCGTCCGTGTCCTGCACGGTCTCCGCGAAGGCGACCGGGTCCGGCACGGAGTACTTGATCCCGGCCACGTTGGGCGCCCGCCGTACCAGCGCCGCGATGTCCGACCCCCGGATGGCCGGTGAGCTGACATAGGGCAGGACGGCGAGCCGCGGCACGGCGCTCGCGACCGCCGCCGTGTACTCGACCCAGCCGGCCCGCGACATGTACGGGAGCACCGGCTGGTGCACCATGACCGCGTGCGCGCCGAGCTCGGCGGCGTACGCGGCCTCGGCCTTCGCCGTCGCGGGATCCAGCCCCACGCCGACGACGACCACCGCACGGTCACCGACGACGCCGGTGACCGTCCGCGCGACGTCCGCCCGTTCCCGCGGCGAGAGCGCGTAGAACTCGCCGGTGTTGCCGTTCGGCGTGATCGCTCCCAGCCCTGAGCCGACGAGCCGGTCGGCGAGCTCGCCGGTCCGCGTGAGGTCGACGGCGCCGTCGGGCGCGTAGGGGACGACCGGGATGCCGACCACCGTCCCGAGCCGCGCCACGACGTCGGCGGTGCTGCTGTGCGTGGTGCGCACGGTCATGATTCTCCGTTCTGCAGGGGGCCGGCGGCGTCCTGCCGGTCGAGCTCCTCGACCGGCTTGATGCGCACCCAGAAGGCGTAGATCGCGGCGGAGACCAGGCAGCTGATCGCCGCGAACACGAGGGGCCAGAGGTAGGAGCCGGCGGAGACGGTGAGGGCCAGGCCGATGGCGATGGGGCTGACGAGGTTGCCGACCTGCGACCCGAAGTTCTGGAAGCCGGCGAGGGAGCCGACCCGCTCGGGGCTGGGGGAGACCTCGGCGGGGAGGCTGAGGATCGCGGCGCCGGCAAACGAGTGCGCGGCGCTCGAGACGGTGAGGACCACCATGAGGAGCGCGTTGCTCTCCACGAACGGGCTGAAGCCGATGCACGCGCTCAGCACGAGACCCGAGATGATCGGCACCTTGCGTGCCACGTTCGGGGACAGGCCGGACGCGAGCATCCGGTCCGAGACGATCCCGCCCAGCACCGTGGACCCGATCGCGATGACCGCGGGCAGGGCCCCGACCATCCCGAACTCCGCCTCGGTGAACCCGCGCTCGTCGAGCAGGTAGGTGGGGTACCAGGTGAGGAAGAACGCACCGGCGAGCGACCGGAAGACGTAGCCGAGCATGAGTGCCCAGGTCTGGTTATCACGCAGGAGCATGCTCCACCGCACGGGCTCCCCGGTGTGGCGCACCATCTCCGCCTGGTCGGAGCGGATGTGCGCGAGCTCGGCGGCGTTGACCCGCCGGTGGTTGTGCGGGGCGCGGTAGATGGCGAGCCAGCCGGCGATCCAGAGGATCCCTACCGCGCCGATGACGACGAAGGTCCACCGCCAGCCGGCGAAGACCGCGATCCACGTGACCAGCGGGATGGAGAGCGCGGAGCCGATCTGCTGGCCCATGTCGAACAGGCTGGAGGCGAAGGCCCGCTCGCGGCGCGGGAACCAGGTGGAGACCACCTTGATGTTCGCGGGCTGCACGGGGGCCTCGCCGATGCCGAGCCCGAGCCGGAAGACGATCAGGCTCGTGACACCTGTCGCGAACGCCGTGAGCGCGGTCCACAGGGACCACCAGCCGACGGCGATCGGGTAGATGACACGCGGCCCGAACTTGTCCAGGAGCCAGCCGGACGGCACCTGGAACAGCGCGTACGTCCAGAAGAAGGACGAGAGCAGCACACCCTGCACGGCAGGGCTGATGTGGAAGTCCTCCGAGATGAAGGGCAGCGCGACGCTGAGCGCCGCCCTGTCGAGATAGGCGATAGTGAGCCCGAGCGCGGAGAACGCGACGATCGTCCACCGCATCTGGCTGCGCCGGGCGCGGGCTGCCGTGGACGGGGGCTGCTGAGTACCATTGAGCATCGTTGCTCCTTGTTCATCGGTTGGTTCATCGAGTGACGTGAGTGCTCCGGTTCGGAGCACCCGCTTCAGAGGTGCGGCCCGGGAACTTGGCGGTGAACGGGCCGTACCTCGCTGTCTTGCTGGTCCTGGCTAGCTGGCGGTCAGGCGGTCCCACCTCCTTGGCGCAGGCGCTCGAGGAAGCCGGCGATGTGCCGGCGGGTCAGTTCGGCGGCGCGGTCGGCGTCGGACGCCTCAACGGCCGCCAGGATCTGCGCGTGCTCCTGGGCCTCGTCGCGCCAGCTCGGCTGGCGCGCCCAGGTGGTGACGGCGGCCAGCGCCGCCTGGTCGCGGAGGCTCTCCAGGATGCCGACGAGGATCGGGTTGTCCGCCGCGGCCCACAGCGCCGCGTGGAACGCGCGGTTCGCGAGGCTGCGCTGCGCGGGCGCCGTCGCCTCGTCGGCGCGCAGGAGCGCGGCTCGCGCGGCCGCGATGTCGACGCCGCCCAGCACGCTGCGCCGCGTCGCCTCGGGCTCCAGCAGGAGCCGGGTCTCGTAGATGGCAATCGCGTCCGCCTGCGTGAGCTCGCGCACCCGCACCCCGATGTAGGGCCGTACGACGACGAGCCCGCTCATCTCCAGCGTCTTGAGCGCCTCGCGCACCGGTGTCTTCGACATCGCGAGCTCCTGCGCGAGGTCCACCTCGACCAGTGGCTGCCCGGCGGCCAGGCGGCCGCTCAGGATGCCCTCCTTGATGGTCGCGAGGGCGTGCTCCGTGCGTGAGGGCAGGGCGGTCGGAGCCGATGGCGTCGTGGTCACGTCGTACATCATATATGACGCTCGCGCGAGCCTGAGCCCTGTCCTCCGCTCAGGGGGTTGCTACGGCGGGCAGGTGCTCCGTCGCGAGCAACTACTCCGTCGCGAGCAACTACTCCGTCGGGTGCAACTACTCCGTCGCGTGCAGCGCCGCCAGGAGCCCCTCGCCGTAGCGCTCCAGCTTCGCCTGGCCGACGCCGCTGATCCCGCTCAGCGCGTCCAGGTCCGCCGGCCGCTCGGCGACCACCGCGCGCAGCGTCGCGTCGTGGAACACGACGTAGGCCGGCACTCCCTGCTCCTTGGCCGCCGCGGCGCGCCAGGCCCGCAGGCGTTCGAAGACCGGCTGGTCGACGTCCGACAGCGGGGCCGCCTCCGGGCGTGCGCCGCCGGAGCGCGCGGGCTTGCGTGCGCTGCGCGCCGTCGGGGCCGGGTCGCGCCGCATCCGCACCTCGCGCTTGCGACCCAGCACCTCCGCACTGGCCTCCGTGAGCACGAGCGTGCCGTGGTTCGAGTCCACCTCCAGCAGCCCCTGGGCCAGGAGCTGGCGCGCCACGGAACGCCACTCGCCGTCGGACAGGTCCTCGCCGACCCCGAACACCGTGAGGCTGTCGTGCCCCCACTGCGTGATCTTCGGCGTCGCCTTACCGCGCAGGATGTCGACCACGTGCCCCACACCGAAACGCTGGTTGCGCTCGCGGTCCAGGCGGAACACCGCGGACAGCAGCTTCTGCGCCGGGACGGTGCCGTCCCAGGCCTCGGGCGGGTTCTGGCACGTGTCGCAGGCGCCGCAGCTGCCCGGGTGGCTCTGGCCGAAGTAGCGCAGGAGCTGGGCGCGGCGGCACTCGACGGTCTCGCACAGGGCGAGCATCGCGTCGAGGTGCGCCGAGAGCTTGCGGCGGTGCGCGAGGTCGCCGTCGGACTCGGCGATCATCTTGCGCTGCTGCACGACGTCGGCCAGCCCGTACGCGAGCCACGCCGTGGACGGCAGGCCGTCGCGTCCGGCACGGCCGGTCTCCTGGTAGTAACCCTCCACCGACTTGGGCAGGTCGAGGTGGACGACGAACCGGACGTCGGGCTTGTCGATGCCCATGCCGAACGCGATGGTCGCGACCATGATGACGCCGTCCTCGCGCAGGAACGTCGACTGGTTGGCCGACCGCACGTGCGCGGGCAGGCCCGCGTGGTACGGCAGGGCGCGGATGCCCTGGTCGGTCAGCTGCTGAGCGGTCCTCTCCACCGAGGCGCGGGACAGGCAGTAGACGATCCCGGCGTCGCCGGGGTGCTCGGTGCGCAGCAGGTCCAGCAGCTGCTTGCCCGGGTTGTCCTTCGGCGCGACGCGGTAGGTGATGTTGGGGCGGTCGAAGCTCGCGACGAAGTGCCTGGCCTCGGTCAGCCCGAGGCGGGTGGCGATCTCCTCGCGGGTCTGGTGGGTGGCGGTGGCGGTCAGCGCGATGCGGGGGACCCCTGGCCAGCGCTCGGCCAGCTCGCTCAGGCGCAGGTAGTCGGGCCGGAAGTCGTGGCCCCACTGGGACACGCAGTGCGCCTCGTCGATCGCGAACAGGGCGATGGTGCCCTGGTCGAGCAGCCGTGCGGTGGACTCGACGCCGAGCCGTTCCGGGGCCAGGTACAGCAGGTCCAGCTCGCCCGAGCGGTAGGCCTGCTCCACCGCCCGGCGCTGGCCCGGGTCCTGCGTGGAGTTGAGGAAGCCGGCCCGGACGCCGAGCGCGTCCAGCGCGTCGACCTGGTCCTGCATGAGCGCGATCAGTGGCGAGATCACCACGCCGGTACCGCGCCGGACGAGCGCCGGGATCTGGTAGCACAGCGACTTGCCGCCGCCCGTGGGCATGAGCACGAGGGCGTCGCCGCCGCCGGCGACGGTGTCGATGATGTCCTGCTGCTCGCCACGGAAGGCGTCGTACCCGAAGACGTCACGCAGCACGTCGAGCGCGGTGGCGGTCGGGGTGGGGGCGACGTCCGGAAGGGTCATGGCCGCCAGTGTGCCAGGGACCGCTGACACTGGCCGAACGGCCGGCGGTACCGGCCGCGGTCCCGGACGGGCGTGTCAGACCTCGCCCATAAAATCCCGATATGTACACATTCGACGAGGAAGTGGCCGGTCTGGGCGATGGCACTGGCACAGGGGGTGCGCCCGAACTGGCGGCCGCGGTGCGGGAGGTCCTCGCGCCGCTCAAGGTGGCGCAGATCTTCGACCCCGCGGTGGACCACGTCCTGCGCGGCACCGGACCGGGTGTCCTGGGGCTGCTGCGCGAGCTGCCGCGCGGCACGAAGATGGTCGCCGAGCCGGACGGCTACCAACCGGCCGAGCTGACGGACGCCGTCGTCGACCTGCACCCCGGGTGGACCCGGAGAGGCGCCGAGGCCGCGCGGCTCACGGTCTACAAGGGCGCGCCGGTCGACCTGCTCGCCCGGCTCGGGCAGGTGCTGCACGCGGCCTGGGGCCGGGGGGCGGAGGACGGCGAGCTGTCGTGGCTGCGCACGCTGGCCCACGACGTGGGACGGGCGAGCACCGCCACGGACGCGGCCGACGCGGCAGACGTCCGGCTGCGGTGGAACCCGGACCTCGTCGAGGAGATCGCCCGGGCCGCCGACGCACCCGGCCGGTCGGCAGCGCACGCCACCCTGTCGGCACTGCTGTACGTGGACCACCAGCACTGGGCGCGCAGCCGGCACCACATGCTGGAGAGCGACGCGGGCATCGCGTACCTCGCCCGGCACACCGACACGCTCGCGGAGGTCGCCGCGGGGTCCGAGTTCCACGTCCGGAACTACGTGGCGGCCCAGTGCGCGCGCAGTCCCGAAGCGCACGTGAGCCTGGTCGCCGAGCTCGCCGTCGACGCGGACGCCGGCGTTCGCGCCCAGGCGCTGGCCACGCTGTCCAGACTCGACGGGCCCAGGCAGATCGACACGCTCAGAGAGCACCTGCGGACCGCGCCGCCGGACCGGCTCCCGGATGCCCTCGCCCGCCTGGGCGACCTCGACGGCGGCGTCGTCGCGATCGAGGAAGCCCTGGCCGACGGCGACAGCGACACCGGGCCGCTGGACCCGGACCGAGAGCGGCTCCTGCGCCGAGCCGTCTTCCGGGTGCGGGTACTGCGCTCGGCGGAGGCCGCCGTCCCCGTGCCTCCCGTCGCGGCGCCCCAGGACGCGGCGCTCGCGGAGGAGCTGCGCGCCCTGCGCGGGCTACGGCCTGGGAGCGGGAAGGACGAGGACCGTGCCTGGCAGGTCGCCGAGAGCAAGCTCGCGCTGCTGCCCGACGTGCGCGCCCTGCTGGACGCACGGCGTGCCGCCGGAGCGGACGACGCGGACCGCTGGACCGCCGAGCTGCTCGTCACCCGCGTGGACGGCTGGGGCCGGAAGATCGGCGCCACCCTGACGCCCGAGGGCGCCGAGCGCTGGTGGCCGCTGTTCGCCGAACGCCTCCACCTCGCGGACGAGTACCTCGACGGCGGCGACGGCAAGCGGCACCCGGACCACTACGCCGTCGACACGAGGACGATGATCCTGACGATCCTCGAACGGTTCCCCGCGACGCCCGAGGCGCTGGTCCCGCGCCTCATCTCGTTCGCGCTGGGTGCGGACCGCCACCGGCTGCCCGCCCGCCGGGTGCTCGGCGACCACCCGGCCGCCCGGGCCGCCGCGCGGGCTGTGCTGTCTGAGCCGTCCGACGGCGACGCGAGCACGCGCTCGTCCGCCGCGGAGTGGCTCGCGGAGCTGGGCGAGCCCGGAGCGGTCGCGCCGGAGCCCGGCTGGGAGTTCGGGGAGGGGGTGCTGCCCGCGTCCGTCCGGAACCTGCCCGCGTCCACGCTGTGGTGGCTGGACCGGTTCCGGGAGCAGGCGCGCGAGCGGGGCGTCCCGGCGGGCGACGTCGACCGGTGGCTCGGGCTGGCGCGCCCGGCACTGCGCACGGCGCCCGACGGCGGCGGCCCCGTTGTCGGCCGGCTCGGCAGCCCGCTGCTGCTCCCGCCGGACGTGCCCACCCCTGCCACGGTGTTCGAGCCCGACTATCGCAACGAGTACCAGCTCATCGTGACGCTCGACCTGGCGGCGGTGCCGCCGGACGCCACCGATCTGCCGCTGCCGCCCGACGGCCACGTGGTCCTGTTCGCGAACGTCGAGCTGGAGGACGAGCTCCTGCCGGGCGGCGCCGTGTACGTCCCGGTGGGGACGCCAGTTGAGGAGCGGGAGAACTCGGTCGAGTACGAGGCCTACGGTTACGACTCTCCCGAGGACCTCGACGAGTCCCTGCGGCGCAGCCCTGATCTCCGTCTCGTCCCCGGCGTCTCCTTGCCGTCCTGCCCGCTCGACGACGAGACCAGCGCGGCACACCCTCACGCGGACACGCTGCAGGAGGTCTGGTCCGAGCAGTCCGACGAGGGCGGCGAATGGCAGCTCGGCGGCCACGCCTACGACTTCGACGGCATGGGCGACCCGGCCCGTGAGTCTGCGGACCAGGAACCCGGCGAGAACTTCTCCCGCCCGGAGGACTGGGTCGTGCTCGCGCAGTGGGTAGGGGTGCCGATGGGGATCCTGTACTGGACCATCAACCGCCGGGACCTCGAGGTGCGGCGCTTCGACCGGGTCGTCGTGCAGATGTACGCGAATCCCTGATCCACCGGGTGCCGGGCTCGGCGAAACCCTGGGCATAGAACATGTGTTCGAGTATAATGCTGTCATGTCCGGGCCCGGCGCCACGATCCTGCACGCCGACCTCGACGCGTTCTACGCGTCGGTCGAGCAGCTGCTGGATCCCGCCCTGCGCGGACGCCCGGTCGCCGTCGGCGGCGGGCCGCGCGGGGGAGTGGTCCTCGCGGCCTCGTACGAGGCCAAGGTGCACGGGGTGCAGGGCGGGATGCCCGGCTGGCGCGCGGCCCGGCTCTGTCCTGACCTCGTGTTCGTCGGGGGTCACTTCCGTGAGTACCAGCGGCTGGGCGACGCCGTGATGGCCGTCCTGGCGGACGTGACGCCCACGGTCGAGCGGATCTCCATCGACGAGGCCTTCCTCGACGTGGCCGGTGCGACGCACCTGTTCGGCCCGCCCGCCGCGATCGGCGCGCGGATCCGCGCGCGCGTCCGGACCGAGGTGGGGCTGCCCATCTCGGTCGGCGCCGCGCGGACCAAGCACCTCGCGAAGATCGCCTCCCAGGTGGCCAAGCCGGACGGTCTGGTCGTCGTCGACCCCGGCACCGAGCGGGCCTTCCTCGACCCCCTGCCGGTGGGCCTGATCTGGGGCGTCGGCCCCGTGAACGAGCAGCGCCTCGCCGACCTGGGCATCCGGACGATCGGTGAGCTGGCGCGTACCCCGTCGTCGGCGGTGGAGCACATCCTGGGGCAGGTCGTCGGGCACAAGCTCAGCGCGATGGCGCACGACGAGGACCCCCGCCGGGTCGTCACCAGCCGCAGTGCACGCTCCGTCGGAGCGCAGTCCGCCCTGAGCCGGCGCCGGCCCGAGCCTGACGACGTCCGGGCGGTCCTGGCGCACCTGTCCGACCGGGTGTCGCGGCGGCTGCGCGCGAAGGGGCGCGCGGGCCGCACCGTGACGGTCGCGGTGCGGTTCGCTGGTATGCACCGGGCGACGCGATCCCTCACGCTGCCGGTGCCGATCGCGGCCACGCTCACGCTCACCGAGGTCGCCGAGCGGCTGGCCTGGTCGGCGATCGAGGACGCCGCACCGTGCGAGATCACGCTGCTCGGCGTCTCCGTCTCGAACCTCGCGGACCAGCGCGCGATCCAGCTCGAGCTCGACCTGGAGCCCCCTGACCCGTGGCGGCCAGGGTCCGCGCAGGGGGCGGCGCGGCGCGCCGTCGACGAGTCGATGGACGCGATCCGCACGCGGTTCGGCGGGGACGCCGTCGGCTACCTGCCCGTTGTGCTGCGCCGCGGCGGCGCCGTACCCGACGAGTTCCGGGAGCTGGCCGAGCACGATCTGTGACCGGCCGTCGACCTTTGACGTATGACGTTCGACCCTTGACGTATGACGTTGTTAGCGCTCACAATCGGGGCAAGCCTGACCTACCGGGCAGAGTCACCCTCATCGGAACGTGGATAAGACCGTCTGCTCCGCCCGCGAATGTTAGCGCTCACATCCGCGTGCGGACAGGCGTCGCGGTGTGCCCTCTCTCGGGTGAACCGTTCGGCCTTGATCAAGGAGGATCACTGCGGCTGCCGGCCCCCGCAGGGGCGTCCGGCTCCGAGTTCTACGAGCGTGCGCTCAACCCCAGGGGCCGCAGGGGAGTGGCCGGCCTGTCGTGGGCGCCACTCGCAGAGCGGACACCGTCGTCGGCGCCGCGACGTCCGCACAGGCGCGGACCACGCCGGCCCCCGACCAACGAAAGGAACAGTCATGTCCTGGATCGAGTTCCCCATCAGCCGCAGGCGGCTGCTCATCGGCGGAGCCGGCGCGCTCGCCGGGGTCACCGCCGCTACCACCTTCGGCCCGCTCACGCAGGCCGAAGCCCTGGAGTCGCCGTACGCGAACCCCGTCATCTGGCAGGACTTCGCCGACCTCGAGATCGTCCGCGTCGGCGCGGACTTCTACATGACCGCGTCCACGATGCACTACTCGCCCGGAGCCCCGGTCCTGCACTCCCGGGACCTCGTCAACTGGGAGTTCATCGGGCACTCCGTGCCGAGGCTCGACTTCAACGACGCGTACGACCTGAACGGTGGCCACCGCTACAGGGGCGGCATCTGGGCCTCCTCGCTGACCTACCGCGCCAGTGAGAACCGCTTCTACTGGCTCGGGCAGATCGACTTCCACCGCTCGTTCATGTACACGGCGACCAACCCCGCCGGACCCTGGACCCGCCACGCCGAGTTCCCCCGTTCCTACTACGACGCGGGCATGCTGGTCGACACCGACAACACCATGTACGTCGCCTACGGCGCCACCCAGATCTCGGTCGCGCAGCTCTCGACCGACGGCAGGACCGAGGTCCGCAACCAGGAGGTCTTCTCCACCCCGTCGGACATCGGCGTCCTGGAGGGCGCCCGGTTCTACAAGATCAACGGCAGCTACTACATCTTCGCCACCCGGCCGCCCAACGGCCAGTACATCCTCAAGTCCTCGTCGCCCTGGGGGCCGTACGAGGTCCGGGAGGTGCTGCTCGACATGCCGGGCCCGATCCCCGGCGGCGGCATCCCGCACCAGGGCGGACTCGTCTCGACCCCGAACGGCGACTGGCACTACATGGGGTTTATCGACGCCTACCCCGGCGGGCGAATGCCCGCCCTCGCGCCGATCACCTGGACCTCGGACGGCTGGCCGGAAGTCACCACCGTCAACGGGACCTGGGGGCAGACGTACCCGTTCCCGAACCTCACCCCGCACCTGGTTCCGCCGCTCACCGGCGCCGACACGTTCACCGCCGCGACCCTGGCCGCGAAGTGGGAATGGAACCACAACCCCGACAACACCAAGTGGTCCACCGGGAGCGGCCTCAGGCTCCAGACCGCCACGGTCACGGACGACCTGTACGCGGCCCGCAACACCGTCACCCACCGCATCCAGGGCCCGAGCTCCACGGCCACGGTCGAGCTCGACCCGTCCGCGATGGCGCACGGTGACAGGGCCGGACTCGCGATGCTCCGCAACACCTCCGCCTGG
This sequence comes from Promicromonospora alba, assembly GCF_042654905.1. Lineage (NCBI taxonomy): Bacteria > Bacillati > Actinomycetota > Actinomycetes > Micrococcales > Promicromonosporaceae > Promicromonospora > Promicromonospora alba. The sequence continues at coordinate 283,313 of NZ_JBHSFI010000001.1, read as the reverse complement.
ATCGGCCTGCGGCGCGACAACGGCGTCACCCGGGTGTCCATGACCGACGGCCTCACCATGGACCTGGATGACTGGAGCACCATCAGCACCGGCACCGAACGCGCGAGTGCGGAGCTGTCCGCCAGGCTCGCCCCCGCTGCCTGGTACGTGCTGCTGAACCGCACCAGCGGCAAGGCCCTGGACGTCAGCGGCGTATCCACGGCCGACGGGGCCCTGCTCCACCAGTGGACCCGCACCAACGCCAACAACCAGCAGTTCCAGTTCGTGGACGCGGGTGACGGTTACTACCGGATCAAGGCGCGGCACTCGGGCAAGGTGCTCGACGTGTCCAGCTGGTCGACGGCCGACGGCGCCGCCATCCACCAGTGGGCCGACCACGGCGGCGTCAACCAGCAGTTCCGCCTGGCCGACTCGGACGGGGGCTACGTGCGGCTGATCAACCGCAACAGCGACAAGGCGGTCGAGGTCCAGAACGCGGCGACCAATGACGGTGCCGGCGTCGTGCAGTACGGCGACTGGGGTGGCAGCAACCAGCAGTGGCAGCTCGTCCGGGTCGACGGCGGGAGCGGCGGCAGCGCCGGCGGCCGGGTCTGGCTGCGCGCCACCGCGGACATCCGGCCCGGCTCAGGACGCCAGGCGACCTTCTCGTACAGCACCGACGGTGCGACCTTCCAGCCGCTCGGACCTGCGTTCACGCTCGACGATCGCCCGCACTTCTTCATGGGCTACCGCTTTGCGATCTTCAACCACGCCACCGTCGCTCTCGGCGGGTCCGTCACCGTCAATCGGTTCTCCCTCACCACGCCCTGATCGATTTTCGACTGCAGCAGCACATCCATCCGAATGAGGGGATCGAACAGTGAAACTCACACTTCAGCGGTCGTCGAGACGCGTCCTCGCCTTGACGTTGAGCCTCCTGTGCCTGGCGGCATTTCTTTCGCCCGCAGCCCAGGCGGACAACCCGATCGTGCAACACATCTACACGGCTGACCCGTCACCGCTGGTCCACGACGGCCGGGTCTACCTGTACACCGGGCACGACGAGGACAACTCGGCCCCGACGTCCTTCACGATGCGCGACTGGCGGGTGTCGTCCTCGTCGGACATGGTCAACTGGACCGATCACGGCTCGCCGATGAGCCTGGAGACCTTCAGCTGGGCCAGCTCGGACGCCTGGGCGGGACAAGCCATCCAGCGCAACGGCAAGTTCTACTGGTACGTGCCGGTGCGTATGTCCAACGGAGCGGGAGCCATCGGGGTCGGGGTCTCGGACAGCCCCACCGGGCCGTTCCGCGACGCGATCGGCGGTCCGCTGATCCAGAACTCCGAGATCGACCCCACCGTCTTCATCGACGACGACGGCCAGGCCTACCTCTACTACGGCAACCCGAATCTCTGGTACGTGCGGCTCAACGCCGACATGATCTCGTACTCCGGCAGCCCGACGCAGGTACCGCTGACCACCGCGGGGTTCGGCACCCGCACGGGAGATACGGCCCGCCCCACGCTGTACGAGGAAGGCCCGTGGGTCTACAAGCGAGGCGGCCTCTACTACAACGTGTTCGCGGCGAAGTGCTGCTCCGAGTTCATCGCCTACTCCACCTCGCCCGGCCCGACCGGACCGTGGACGTATCGCGGCACCGTCATGCCCTCGCAGGGCAGCAGCTTCACCAACCACGCCGGCATCACCGACTTCAAGGGCAGCTCGTACTTCTTCTACCACAACGGCGCCCTCCCGGGCGGTGGCGGCTTCACTCGGTCGGTCGCGGTGGAGAAGTTCAGCTACAACGCCGACGGCACCATTCCGACGATGACCATGACGACGGAGGGGCCGCCGCAGGTCGGCACGCTCGATCCTTATGTCCGTCAGGAGGCGGAGACCATCGCGTGGGGCAGCGGCATCGAGACCGAACCCTCCAGCGAGGGCGGGATGAACGTCAGCTGGATCGAGAACGGCGACTACATCAAGGTCAAGGGCGTGGCCTTCGGCGCCGGTGCCAGCTCGTTCACCACCAGGGTGGCATCAGGCACCAGTGGCGGCCGGGTCGAGCTGCACCTGGACAGTCCTACCGGGCCGACGGTCGGGACATGCACCGTGCAGGGCACCGGAGGCTGGCAGACCTGGAGCACGGTCTCGTGCCCTGTCACCGGTGCGACCGGGACCCACGACCTGTACCTGCGCTTCGCCGGTGGCAGCGGGTTCCTGTTCAACATGAACTGGTGGCAGTTCGCCACCGGTCAGACCGCCTTCTCGTCCACCGCCGTCGCCCAGCACAGCGGGCACTGCCTGGACGACCCCGACCGGAGCACCGCCGACGGCACCCAGTACCGGCAGCACACCTGTGGCGCCGGTGCGGAACAGCGGTTCGACTTCCGCCCGGTGTCAGGGGTGGCGAACACCTACTCCCTGGTGAACCAGCACAGCGGCAAGTGCCTCGACGTCGGAGGCGTCTCCACCGCCGACGGCGCGGCGGTCCAGCACTGGACCTGCCACGGCGGCACGAACCAGCAGTTCACGTTGCGGCACGTCGCCGGCAACGACTACCAGCTCGTCGCGGTGCACAGCGGCAAGTGCGTGGACGTCAGCGGGATCTCCACCGCCGTCGGAGCACTGGTCCATCAGTGGACCTGTGACTCCGCCGCTGCCCAGGCCACCAAGAAGAACCAGGTCTGGCGCCTGGCCGGCAGGAGCTGAACCCGACACCGGTCGGGCCCCTCAGCAGGTGCTCGGAGATGACCCCGCCCCGCCCCGCGCGGCACGGAGCGGCGCGGGGCGGGGTCATTCTCGGTGCTGGTTTGCTGGTTCGATCCAGGATCGATCAGCGCACGCCGACGATGCGGTAGTAGGAGCCATCACCCCGGATGGGTGCCCAGTTCACCGGGTTGTACCCGACCCCGGAGGCCTCGTTGAGGGCCGAGAAAGCGCGACCGTCGCCCGCGTAGAAGCTCACGTGGCCGTTGTAGAAGACGATGTCGCCGACCTTGCGGTCGGAGGGGTCGACCTTGATGACGTCCTGGCTGGTGAGGTTGCTCAGGTCCGTGTGGTTGTCTGCCGCCTTCTCGACGGCCCAGGTGTACTGGTTGGCGGAGGACATGCGCGTCCAGCTCGGAAAGTTCGGGACGTTCTGATAGGTGAACCAGAGGAGCCCTGAGCAGTCCCACTCGTCGGGGCCGATGCCATCCTCCAAGTTCTCACTCTGGTACTCGTCGCCCTCCTGGTTCAGGGCGTACTGGTACGCGATCATGCCGTAGTTGTAGATCCGCTTCGTCTCGGAGCACGGGGTGGGATCCTGGTCCGAGGTGCCGTTGCTCACCTTGACCTCGAGGTGGTTGAACTGGGTGATGCCCTCGGGGTCCCAGGTGGTGCCGCCCCCGCTCGCGGTGTCGCCCCTGCCACCGTCGACTGCCATCCAGGGCTGCCCGTTCTGGAAGATCCAGCTGGTGCCGTCACCCGGGGCGTTGCGTGCGGCGTACTTCAAGACGGGCGACTTCTGGTCGGCAGCGGTGTCCTCCAGGGACCAGTGCACTCTCGCCGACCGGGTGCCGAGCCACTCGACCTGGATCTCCGCCACCGCGCCCGGGCACTTCACCTCGATCTCGAGGCTCGGGTTGCTGATCGGGGCCGCCGCGGCGGCGGGTGCGCCGACCACGCCGACCACACCGGCGCCGAGGACCATCGCCAGGGCAGCGACGGCGGTCGAGAGGGCCTTGCCGGCACCGGCGAGGGCAGGACGTCGCCGCGCGGGCTTCGCGGACGACGTCGACCGGGTCGCACGGGCCTCGGAAACTGGGAGCATCGAGCTCTCCTTCCACTTGGATGCGAGCAACGTAGAGCGGCTCGCAGTCCGCGCGGATTCCGTACCTAGCCCGTACCTTGCCCGTACCGTGCCGCTGTCAACCGGCCCGGGCGTCTCAGCCGGGTCCGAGCGCGCGCAGGACCGGGAGCGCCCGCTCGAGCATGGGTGTCGTCGCCGTCAGGCTGATGCGGAAGTAGCCCGGGCTGTTGAACACGGTGCCCGGCAGCACGAACACACCGCGTTCGGCGAGCGCGGCGACGAAGGCGGTGGCGTCGCCGCCCGGCGCCGCGCCCCACAGGTAGAACGCGCCCTCGGGGACGGTGAGTGCGTACCCGGCCTCGCCGAGCGCACCCACCATGCGATCGCGGCGGCGTTCGAGCTCCGCCACGTCGATCGAGACCGTCTCCAGGGCGGGCGCCGCGTACTGCATGAGGGCGTCCGGGAAGCCCCAGCCCATACCCATCTGGAGCGGCAGCATCGCGGCGCGCAGCTCGGCACGCTCCGTGCGGGGGATCAGGGGCGAGAGCGCGAGGTAGCCCAGGCGCTGGCCCGGAGCGAGCAGCACCTTGCCGTAGCTGTAGTCGATGAGGGTCCACGGGTAGCAGGCGGCGGGGCTCGTGAAGTCGACGCCGTCGAAGCGGATCCGCCGGTACGGCTCGTCGGAGAGCAGCCAGATCCGGCGGCCGCCTCGTACCGACGCCGACTCGAGCGCCTCCGCGAGCTCGGCCAGCCGGTCCCTGGTGTAGACGCGGCCGGTGGGGTTCGCCGGCGAGTTGACCACGACGATGCGCGTGCGGGGTGTGATCGCCCGGGCGACGGCGTCGACGTCCAGGTCGAAGGTGTCCGGGTCGAGCGGCGCCCTGACGGCGACCAGGTCCGCCGCGCCGAGCATCGGGGCGTAGAACCAGCCCGGCTGCGGGATCACCACCTCGTCGCCCACGTCGGCGACGAGCCGGAAGGCGACCGAGATGGCACCGAAGGCGCCTTGCGTCATGGCGATGTCGTCCGGCTCGAAGGGCAGCCCGAGCTCGTCCCGCAGCCCGGCGGCGACCGCCTCCTGCGCAGGCGCCTGGCTGCTCTTGTAGGCGAACCAGTCCTCGGCGCGCGGCTCGAGGTTCGCCCGCAGCGCGTCGACGAACGCGGGCAGCGGCATCTCGTGCGGGTCGCCGAACGTCAGGTCGACGACGCCGGGCCGGCCGTCCCTGGCGCGCAGCGAGAGGAAGAACGACGTGACGGGTTCGATCGCGTCGCGTGCCGCGAGGGCTCGCTTCGACAGCTCCATGCCGCAGTTCCTCTCGCGAGATACCGGCCGCCCCCGACGCTCCTCATGATGCCCCGAACTGGTGGGTGCCGCTAGGAGCAGGTGCCCGGTGCAGCAAAATCGTTTAACTCCGCCCCCGACCATTGCCCTCAGGGTGAGCGCCTGCCAGTATCGCCCTGATGTTAGCGCTCACACAGTGAGAGGGAGTCAATGATGCCTTCCCGAAGTGCAGCTCGGTTCCGGCGTCGCGCCGCCGCGTTCGTCGCTTCTGCCGCCGTCGCACTCGTCGGCGTGGCTCTGCCGCTCGCGCCGTCGCCGTCGGCTTCGGCTGCCGAGGTGGATCCCACGGCGTGGTACGTGCTGGTCAACCGCAACAGCGGCAAGGCGCTGGACGTGTACAACCGCGCCACCAACGACGGTGCGCGCGTCACCCAGTGGTCCCGGAATGACGGCGAGCAGCAGCAGTGGCAGTTCGTCGACTCCGGCAACGGCTACTACCGGCTCAAGTCGCGTCTGTCCGGCAAGGTCCTGGACGTCTCCGAACGATCCACGGCCGACGGCGCCCCGATCGTCCAGTGGACCGACAACAACTCCACCAACCAGCAGTTCAGCCTCCAGGACGTCGACGGCCACGTCCAGCTGATCGCCCGCCACAGTGGCAAGGCCGTCGAGGTCCAGGGCGCATCCACGACCGACGGCGGCAACATCGTCCAGTACACCGACTGGAACGGCAGCAACCAGCAGTGGCAGCTGGTCAAGGTCGGCGGGCCGAGCACCGGGACCTACACCAATCCTGTGGTCTGGCAGGACTTCGCCGACGGCGACATCATCCGGGTGGGCGACGCGTACTACTACTCCGCCTCCACGATGCACTACTCCCCGGGAGCGCCGATCCTGCGCTCGTACGACCTGGTCAACTGGGAGTACGCCGGCCACTCGGTGCCGAACCTGGACTTCGGGTCGAGCAGGTACGACCTCTCCGGCGGACGGGCCTACGTCAAGGGGATCTGGGCGTCCGCGTTCGGGTACCGGCCCAGCAACCAGACCTACTACTGGATCGGCTGCGTCGAGTTCAACCGCACGTACGTCTACACGGCGACCGCGGTAGACGGCACCTGGACCAAGCGCGCCCAGATCCCCGGCTGCTACTACGACGCCGGGCTGCTCGTCGACGACAACGACAAGATGTACGTCGCCTACGGCAACGGCACGATCCACGTGGCCGAGCTCTCGGCGGACGGCTTCAGCCAGGTGCGCACCCAGCAGGTGTTCAGCACGCCGTCGAGCGTGGGCACCCTCGAGGGTGCCCGGTTCTACAAGCGGAACGGCTACTACTACATCTGGCTGACCCGGCCGGCCAACGGGCAGTTCGTGCTGCGGTCCACCTCCCCGTTCGGGCCTTACGAGATGCGCCAGGTGCTGCTCGACCTGCCCGGCCCGATCCCGGGCGGCGGCGTGCCGCACCAGGGCGGCCTCGTACAGACCCAGAACGGCGACTGGCACTACATGGCGTTCGTCGACGCGTACCCCGGCGGCCGGGTGCCGGCCCTCGCCCCGATCACCTGGAGCGCCGACGGCTGGCCGACCGTGCAGACCGTGAACGGCCGCTGGGGTACGACCTACCCCAAGCCGAACATCACGACGTCGCGCACCGTGGCATCGATGATCGGACCCGACACGTTCGCTGGTCCCGCGCTCGGCCCGCGCTGGGAGTGGAACCACAACGCGGACCCGAACAGGTTCACGGTGAGCAACGGGCTGCGGCTGCGGACCGCCACCGTCACGAACGACCTCTACAACGCCCGCAACACGCTCACCCACCGCATCCAGGGCCCGTCGTCCACCGCGACGATCGAGCTCGACCACAGCACCATGCGCGACGGCGACCGGGCCGGGCTCGCGATGCTGCGCGACTCCTCGGCGTGGATCGGAGTCAGGCGCGACAACGGCGTCACCCGGGTCTCGATGACCAACGGCCTGTCGATGGACGGCAGCTGGAACACAACGGGCACCGGCACCGAGGCCGCGAGCGCGGCCGTCAGCGGCGGCCGGATCTGGCTGCGAGCGACCGCCGACATCCGGCCGGGCTCCGGACGGCAGGCCACGTTCTCCTACAGCACCGACGGCGTGACGTTCACCCGGCTCGGCCCCGGTTTCACGCTCGGCAACTCGTGGCAGTTCTTCATGGGCTACCGCTTCGGGATCTTCAACTACGCCACCAGCTCCCTCGGCGGCGAGGTCACCGTGCGGCGGTTCGACCTGACCGCCCCGTAGAGCACCACTCACCGCCCACATCACCCCGCACGAAGGAGTGCTCGTGAAAAACCTGTCTCGTCACCGCCTGCTCTCGTTGCTCGCCGCGACCGCACTGACCACGTCCATGCTCGCCGTCGTACCGGTGGCCGGTGCCGCTGCTCCGGCCACTGCTCCAGCCACTACTGAGGCCACCGCTGTGGTCGCTGCCGCGCCCGACCCGACCGTCGATGAGCCGGCGCCGTTGCCGCCCCTGGGCTGGAACAGCTGGAACACCTTCTACTGCAACATCAACGAGCAGATGGTGCGCGAGACGGCGGACGCCATGGTGAGCTCGGGCATGGCGGCCGTCGGGTACCAGTACGTCGTCGTCGACGACTGCTGGATGCAGGACACCCGCGACGCGGCAGGCAACCTACGCGCCCGGACGGACCGCTTCCCGTCGGGGATGAAGGCGTTGGGCGACTACATCCACGCCCGTGGGCTGAAGTTCGGGATCTACCACGCACCGCGGGAGAAGACCTGTAACCAGTACTTCGCGAACCTCCCGGGGACGTCGTCGAACGGGAACGAGACCCGGGACGCGAACCTGTTCGCCTCGTGGGGCGTCGACTACGTCAAGCACGACTGGTGCGACCCGCGCGGCACGGCGACCGAGCAGGCCGCGCTGTTCAAGAAGTTCGGGGACGCGCTGAAGGCCACCGGCCGCCCCATCGTCTACTCGATCAACCCGAACAGCGCCCACTCGAACACCGCCCCGACCTACCCCGGCTGGGGCGAGTTCTCGGACATGTGGCGCACCTCCGAGGACCTGGACGACGCCTGGTCCACGGGCTGCTCGCCGTCGGCCGACTGCTTCGTCGGGATCACGGAAGCCCTCGACATCATCGAGCCGATGCGCGAGTGGACCCGGCCCGGGCGGTACAACGACCCCGACATGCTCATGGTCGGCGTGCGGAACACGCTGACGCCCACGGAGAACCGCGCGCACCAGAGCATGTGGGCGATGCTCAGCGCCCCGCTCATCGCGGGCAACGACCTGAGGAACATGAGCGCCGACGTGCGTGCGGTCCTCACCAACCGCGACGTCCTCGCGATCGACCAGGACCCGCTGGTGCGACAGGCGGACCGGGTGCGTGACGACGGCGACGCCGAGGTCTGGGCCAAGCCGCTCGCCGACGGCTCAGTGGCGGTAGCCCTGCTCAACCGCGGCTCCGGCAGCCGGCAGATCTCGACCACGCTCGGCCAGGTCGGGCTCGGCTCCGGCACGCACTCGCACCGTGAGCTGTGGACCGGCGCCACGGGCACGACCACCGGGCAGCTCACCGCACAGGTCGCCGGGCACGGCGTCGCGCTGTTCAAGGTGAGCCCTGGCGGCACGTCCGAGCCGCCGACCGGCACGCTCGTCAGCTCCGCATCGGGCCGCTGCCTCGACGTGCCGGGCAGCGCCACGGCGAACGGCACCGGCCTGGCGATCTGGGACTGCCACTCGGGAGCGAACCAGACGTGGACCCCGACGGACGGCACGCTGCGGTCGCTGGGCAAGTGCCTCGATGCCCCGACCAACGCCACGGCGGGCACCCGGGTCCAGCTCTGGGACTGCAACGGCGGCACCAACCAGCAGTGGACGTTCCAGGGAGACGGCACGATCCGCGGCGTGCGGTCCGGCCTGTGCCTGGACGTCGACCGCAACCTCACCGCCAACAACACCGCGGTGCTGCTCTGGACGTGCACGGGCGCGACGAACCAGCTCTGGACGCGCCGGTAGCCGGGTAGCGCTCCCTCCTCCCGGAGAAACCGCGAATTCTCCGGGAGGAGCCCGTCCTGACCACACACGGATGTAGGGTCCGTGGCCATGAGCTCGACGAAGACACCGCAGGTTGACGACGTGGACTGGTCGCGGATGTTCCATGCGTACGGGGTCGCGTCGGACACCTCGCGGCATCTGCGCGCTCTCGTCTCCGATGACGATGCGGCGTTCGGTGCGGCTGTCGACCATCTGTTCGGCGCCGTGCTGCACCAGGGGACCGTCTACCCGGCGACGGCGCCCGCCCTGCGGGTCGTGGCCGGGACGCTGGGTGATCAGGGGCACCACCAGGCACTGCGCCGTCGCGACGAGGACGGGCGGTCGCGCCTGGCCGCGCTGCTGGAGTGGATCGACGCGGTGGGGGACAGCGCGTCCTGGCACGAGGACACTCGCGCACCGGACGCCGCCGAACCCACGGACGAGGACATCGACGCCTTCTACCGTGCGATGGCGGCGGACGACGAGACGGTGTGGGGTGGCTGTCCGACGACGACCCTGCGATCCGTGCCTGTGCCGCCCTGTCGCTCACCGGTTCCGCCGAGGCGACCGCCGTGCTCGTCGAGGCACTGCACGACCCGCTTGCGGTGGACGAGTGGTTCACCCGCCGTCCGTCGAGATTCGACATGCGTGTTCACTTCGGCCTGGTCGCGAACCTCCTGGCCCGCGACGTCGGCCTCGCCGAGATCCTGCCCGCGTGCCTGCCCGTGATCAGGGTCGCGCAGGGCGGGCTGTGGTCGAACATGACCTGGGGCCCGATCCTGCTCAGGACGTTTCCCGGAGTGGAGTTCCTGCCGGGCGTCCGCCCCGCCCCGCCGCGGAACCTGGACGAGACCCAGAAGGCGGTGCTGCGCGAGCTGGTCGCCAACGACGACCTCTGGGACCGGCGTGACGGCAACGCGAACCTGGCACGGATGCGCGTCGGGCTGCCCGACGATCGCTACATGGTGGCCAGCCTCGCCTCCTGAACCGCTTCAGGACGGTGCGGGCAACACAAAAGGCCCCCGACGTGGAGGTCGGGGGCCTTCTGAGTCGCTGTCTCAACGAGTGTCCGGAGGGGGACTTGAACCCCCACGCCCGATAAAGGGCACTAGCACCTCAAGCTAGCGCGTCTGCCATTCCGCCACCCGGACAGGTGGACCGTTCCCGGCGTTTCCGCCTTCTCGGTGCGTGGAAAAACATAGCACGCAGGTCGGGTGGGTTCCGAATCGAAAAGCGTGTGACCTGGGTCGCGTGGGGAGTCACCACACGTGCGAGCACCCGACACCGGCTGGCAGACTCGCAAGACGTGACTACCCCCGACTGGCCTCTGACCACCGAACGGCTCGAGCTGCGCCCGGTCACCCCCGCGGACGCCGACGCGTTCTACGCGTGGCGCTCGCTGCCGGAGGTGGCGCGCTACATGTTCCAGCCCCCGTGGACGCCCGAGCTCGCCGCGCGCAAGCTCGTCGACTGGTCGGGCGCCCCGTTCACCATGCCGGGTGACGTGCTGGTGATGGCGGTGACCCGCCGGGCGAGCCGCGACGTCATCGGCGAGGTGCTCCTGAAGTGGGCGCCCGGCACCGGGCAGGTGGAGGTGGGCTACGGGTTCCGCCCGGACGTGGCGGGACACGGTTATGCCACCGAGTCCGTCCGCGCGGCGGTCGGCCTCGCGTTCGACGTCTACGGCTTCCACCGGGTCTTCGCGCGCATCGACGAGGAGAACACGCCGTCGGCAAGGGTGTGCGAGCGCCTCGGCATGCGGCTGGAGGCCCGCCTGGTGGAGAGCGACATCCGGCCCGACGACGGCGCGTGGGCCACCGAGCTGAACTACGCGATGCTCGCGCGCGAGCACGCCTCCGGCGCGGCTGCGTCGCGCCGGGACCCGTAGTCCGGTTCGTGGCCGTATGCTCCGCTCGCGTGCAGGTGTCGTGCCGGCGGTCGTGGCAGCAGTCGAGCCAGTTGTCGGGAGACGCGCCCTGCCGCTAACGTCCGCTTGGACAATTCGCCCAAAAACAATAGTGGGAGCATGGCGATGACGGTTGACGCGCCGACGGTAGCGCCGACGACAGCGGCGGAGTCGCCGACCACCCCGCAGCCCCTGACAGGGCAGCCTCCGGCAGGGTCCTCTCCGGTGGGGACAGGATTCGGAGCACCCTGGATCCGCTCCACCGGCGACCTGGCGTGGAAGCTGATCGGCATCGGGCTCGCGGTGGCTCTGGTGTTCTACGTGGTGAGCCTGGTCCAGCTCGTGTTCGTCGCGCTGTTCCTCGCCCTGGTCTTCACCTCGGTGCTGCTCCCGCTCGGGGACCTGTACGACCGCGTGATGCCCCGCGGGCTGGCGATGGCCGCGTCCCTGCTGACCGCCGTGCTCGCCGTCGGCGGGCTCGTGACCTACGTGGTCTCCTCGGTGGTCAGCCGCTGGGAGGAGCTGGCCGCGGAGTTCGGCACGGGCCTCAGTGACCTCGCGGTGCTGGTCACCGACATCCCGCTCGTGGCGAGCCTGGGCACGCCCGGTCAGTGGCTGCAGGACGGCGGCGCCTGGCTCCAGGAGAACGCCGGCTCGTACGCGGGTACGGCCGCGCAGAGCGCCGGGATCATCGGCGAGGGTGCGACCGCCGTCGTGCTTGCGATCTTCTGCACGGTGTTCTTCCTGACCCAGGGCAGCCGCATGTGGCGCTGGGTGCTGTCGCTGGTCCCCGCCGACCGGCACGACCGCTGGGAGAGCGCAGCGGGCGCGGGCTGGACGGCGTTCTCCGGGTTCACGCGCGGCATGTTCTTCGTCGCCCTGGCCGACGGCGCGCTGGCCGGCGTCTTCCTCTCCGTCGTGGGCGTGCCGCTCGCGCTCCCGCTGTCCGTGGTGGTGTTCCTCGGGGCGTTCGTGCCCATGATCGGCCCGGTCGCCGCTATCGTCGTCGCCGCGCTCGTCGCCCTGGCCGCCAAGGGCCCCGTGCTGGCGCTCGTGGTGCTCATCGGCATGGTGGTCGTGGCACAGATCGACGCCAACGTCCTGCAGCCGCTGATCACCGGCAAGCAGGTCTCGCTGCACCCCGTGGTGATGGCGCTCGTCGTCGCAGGCGGCTCGGTGGTAGGCGGCCTGCTCGGCGCCGTCGTCGCGGTGCCGCTCACCGCGGTGACGTGGGCGGTGATCAGCACGCTGCGCAAGACGCCGGCACAGGTCACAACGTCAGGCACGGCGCCGGGCACAGTGTCCGGCGATGGGGCAGACTGACTCGGTGCCTGACCCCGTTCCACCACCGCACAGCGAGCCCAGCGACCCGGCGCCGGCCGAGAACGCACCACCACCCTGGTTGCGCACCTCCGCCGGCTGGTCGTGGCGCCTCATCGTGCTCGTCGCGGGCATCGCCCTGGTCTTCTGGGCCGTCACGCAGGTCCTGATCGTCTTCGTCGCCGTGTTCCTGGCACTGGTCATCACCGCGGTGCTCAACCCGCTGACCGACCTCTACGACCGGGTGATGCCCCGCCCCCTGGCCACGGCCGCCGCCATCCTGTCCGGCGTGCTGGTCATCGGCGGCCTCCTCACCTACGTCATCGTGTCCGTCGCCGGCCAATGGGAGCGACTTGCGGGCGAGTTCAACACCGGCATCGACCAGATAGTCGACCTGATCGAGAACAACTCGTTCCCGGTCGACGTCGAGGTCGACACGCGCGACCAGTGGATCGACGACGCCGCCAACTGGATCCAGGAGAACGCCCAGACCCTCGTGGGCACGGCCGCCGAGAGCGCCGGCTCCATCGTCGAAGGCGTCGCCGTCCTCGTGCTGGCGATCTTCTGCACCATCTTCTTCCTCGCGTCCGGCGCCGCCATGTGGCGCTGGTTCATGACCCAGGTGCCCGCCCGCACCCGGGACAGGTGGCACGAGGTCGCAGGTGCCGGCTGGTACACGTTCTCCGGCTACACCCGCGGCATAGTCCTCGTCGCGATCACCAACGGCATCCTGGCCGGGGTCTTCCTGTCCATCCTCGGCGTGCCGCTCGCGGCTCCGCTGGCCGTGCTGGTCTTCATCGGCACCTTCATCCCGCTGATCGGCGCGCCGCTGGCCATGATCATCGCGGCGGTCGTGGCGCTCGCGGCCGACGGGCTCCTGACGGCGCTCATCGTCACCCTCGGGATCGCGGGCATCGGCCAGCTCGAGGGGCACGTGCTGCAGCCGCTCATCATGGGCAAGCAGGTCTCGCTGCACCCGCTGGTGGTCGCGCTGGGCGTGACCTGCGGGACGGTGGTGGGTGGCATCCTCGGCGCGATCGTCGCCGTCCCGCTCATCGCCGTCGCCTGGTCCGTGTACAGCACGCTGCGGAAGGATCCGGACGGCGTCCTGCCCGACGGCGACGCCGACCCGCCCGGCGACGTCGATCCGCCCCACGAGAAGCCGGCGACGTAGGACCGCACCGGCTGTGCCGGGCGTGGGGGCGTGGCCGGGCGTGGCCGGGCATGTCAGTGAGCGTCCGTAGGCTGGGGGCATGGTCGATCTCTTCGATGCCGCGACTACCGACACGGCCGGCACCCCGGCCGCTCGGGCGTCGTCACCCCTCGCCGTGCGCATGCGCCCGGCCACCGTCGACGAGATCGCCGGGCAGCAGCACCTGCTGGAGCCCGGGTCCCCGCTGCGCCGGCTCATCGAACCCGGGGCGGGCGGCCGTGCGGCGCCGTCGTCGGTGATCCTGTGGGGTCCGCCCGGTACCGGCAAGACCACGCTCGCCTACCTCGTCGCCACCGTGTCCGGGCGCCGCTTCGTCGAGCTGAGCGCCGTCACCGCGGGCGTCAAGGACGTACGCCAGGTGGTCGAGGACGCCCGGCGCCGCCTCGCCACCGGCGGCGACGAGACCGTGCTGTTCGTCGACGAGGTCCACCGCTTCTCCAAGTCCCAGCAGGACGCCCTGCTGCCCAGCGTCGAGAACCGGTGGGTCACGCTCGTCGCCGCGACCACCGAGAACCCCAGCTTCTCCGTGAACTCGCCCCTGCTGTCCCGCTCGCTGCTGCTCACGCTGCGTCCCCTGGAGACCGAGCACGTCCGCGAGCTGATCCTGCGCGCGGTCACCGACGAACGCGGCCTCGGCGGGTCGGTAGCGCTCGACGAGGAAGCGACCGAGCACCTCCTGCGGCTCTCCGGCGGCGACGCGCGCAAGGCGCTCACCATCCTCGAGGCCGCGGCGGGCGCCGTGCTGTCCGACGACGTCGCGGCGGACGACGGCGACACGGTGCCCCGTATCCGCCTGGCCGACGTCGAGCGCGCCGTCGACGTCGCCGCCGTCCGCTACGACCGCGACGGCGACCAGCACTACGACGTCATCTCCGCCTTCATCAAGTCCATCCGCGGGTCCGACGTCGACGCCGCCCTGCACTACCTCGCCCGCATGGTCGCCGCGGGGGAGGACCCACGCTTCATCGCCCGGCGCCTCGTCATCTCCGCGGCCGAGGACGTCGGCATGGCCGACCCCTCCGCCCTGCAGACCGCCGTCGCCGCCGCACAGGCGGTACAGCTCATCGGGATGCCCGAGGGTCAGCTCGTGCTGGCCGAGGCCGTCGTGCACCTGGCCACCGCACCCAAGTCGAACGCCGCCTACCTGGGCATCAACGCGGCGCTCGCGGACGTACGCGCCGGGCGGATCGGCACCGTACCGCCGCACCTGCGCGACGCGCACTACTCGGGCGCGAAGCAGATGGGGCACGGCGACGGCTACCGCTACGCGCACGACTGGCCGCACGGCGTCGCGCCGCAGCAGTACCTGCCCGACGTCCTGGCCGGCTCGCGCTACTACGACCCGAGCGACCGCGGCTACGAGCGGCAGGTCTCGGAGCGGCTGGAGCGCATCAGGGGGATCCTCGGCAGCGAGGGGAAGTGACGAGCACGGGTGACCAGCACGAGTGACCGGCCCCACGGCAGGCCGATCGCCTGACGTGCGCTAAGATGTACAGGTTGCCTATGGCGACTCCCTGGGACCTCGGCCCCGCGAACGGGATGGTCGGATCACTGATCCACCCGCCCGTTCCATCGGCTGGTCCCGCACCCGGTGTGGTTCCCCTTCGCGGGAGAGCTGTGCGCGGGTGTGACCTTCATTCACTACAGGACAGGAATTCACAGTGACTTCTGTGACCCGTGCGCGCCGTCAGGTGCGCCTGAGCCGCAAGCTGGGCCTCGCGCTCACGCCCAAGGCCGTCAAGCACTTCGAGAAGCGCCCCTACCCGCCCGGTGAACACGGCCGTGCCCGTCGCCGCACCGAGTCGGACTACGCGGTGCGTCTTCGCGAGAAGCAGCGTCTGCGTGCGCAGTACATGCTTCGCGAGAAGCAGCTGCTCAAGGTGTACGAGAACGCCCGCAAGCAGGCCGGCCTGACCGGTGAGGTCATGGTCGAGGACCTCGAGACGCGTCTCGACTCGCTGGTGCTGCGTGCCGGTTTCGGCCGCACCATCCTGCAGGCCCGCCAGCACGTGACCCACCGTCACATCCTGGTCGACGGCAAGATCGTGGACCGCCCCTCGTTCCGCGTGAAGCCGGGCCAGACCATCCAGGTCAAGCCGAAGAGCCAGGCCACCGTGCCGTTCCAGGTCGCCGCCGCCGGCGCGCACCGCGACGTGCTGCCGGCCCTGCCGGGCTACCTGGACGTGCAGCTCGAGAAGCTGTCGGCCACGATGACCCGCAAGCCGAAGCGCGCCGAGGTCCCCGTGACCTGCGACGTGCAGATGGTCGTCGAGTTCTACGCTCGCTGATCCGGCCTGCCCGGTAGTACAAGGACGCCCCGTCCGCGCTTCGGCGCAGACGGGGCGTTCTGCTGTCGTGCGCCGGTCCCGACGACCGTTCGGCAAGCCAGGCGAGAACGGGGTTGTGTGCGCATCGGGTTCCCGCACGAACACAACCCCGTTCTCGCGGCGCGCTGACGTCGCGGGGCGCGGGCGGCGGCGTCCGGGATAGGGTGACAAACGGTTCCGGCGGACAGCTCAGGCAGAGCGTCAGGCCGGGCACCGGCTGACCACCAGCGGACCTTCAGGTAGGAGTTTGCGCATGACCTTCGGCGACCTCGGAGACGTGGCGGGACTGATCGCGGCCATCGCGTTCGTGCTCCTCGTGGGCTTTCTCGCCGTTCCCCTGTGGAAGCTGGGCAAGCTCCTCGACGAGGCGCGCTCGAGCGTCCGTGACGTCACGGAGCACTCGGTGCCGATCCTCGACGAGGCCGCTGCGACCGTCGCGTCCGCGAACACCCAGCTCGTCAAGGTCGACACGATCACGACATCGGCGGCGTCGGTCAGCGAGAACGTGTCCGCGCTGACCGGGCTGTACGCGGCGACGCTGGGCAAGCCGCTCGTCAAGGTCGCCGCGTTCTCCTACGGCGTGCGCCAGGCGTTCGGCCAGGCCAAGGGCCGGTCCGGCAAGCACACCGGGACCGAAGCATGATCCGCCGGCTGTTCTGGGTGGGTGTCGGGGTGGCCGTCACGGTCGTCGTCATCCGCAAGGGCCGCCAGGTGGTGGCGCGCTACACGCCCGAAGCAGTGAGCGAGCGTGCCGCGGCCGCCGTGGACGAGGCAGGCGTTCGGCTGAACCGGATGGCGCACAGCTTCCGGTCGGACTTCGCCACGGCGCGTGCTGAGCGCGAGGCGGAGCTCATGGCTTCCCTCCGGGGCGAGCTGCCGGGCCACGGGCGCTAGCCCGTCCCCAGCTCGTCAGCCGTACAGCGTCATTCAGTTTCCGTCCGCGGCACCACCAGCGGCAGAATAGAGTCGCGTCCGGATCCGGACGCGACTCGCGCGTCCCACCCGCGATTCACCAGCTTTGGCACGACCAATATCTCGCACCATCAACTTTCTGCACGACCGAGAAGAAGGATCACTGACCTCATGCGCACCGCCGAGATCCGCAAGCGTTGGCTCGACTACTTCGAAGCTCAGGGTCACGCGGTGGTGCCGTCTGCGTCGTTGATCTCGCCCGACCCGTCGACGCTGTTCACGATCGCGGGCATGGTGCCGTTCATCCCGTACATGACGGCGCAGCAGACGCCGCCGTGGAAGCGCGCCACGAGCGTGCAGAAGTGCGTGCGCACGCTCGACATCGACGACGTCGGCAAGACGACGCGCCACGGCACGTTCTTCCAGATGAACGGCAACTTCTCGTTCGGCGACTACTTCAAGGCCGACGCCATCCGCATGGCCTGGGACTTCCTGACCGGCTCGCTGGACGACGGCAAGCTGGGCATCGACCCCGACAAGCTGTGGGTCACCGTCTACTACGAGGACGACGAGGCCCGCCAGCTCTGGAAGGACATCGTCGGCCTGCCCGACGAGCGCATCCAGGGCCTCGGCAAGAAGGACAACTACTGGTCCACCGGCCAGCCCGGCCCGGCCGGCCCGTGCTCGGAGATCTTCTACGACCGCGGCGCCGCCTACGGCCCCGACGGTGGTCCGCTGATCGACGAGGGCGGTGACCGCTTCGTCGAGATCTGGAACCTCGTCTTCATGCAGTACGAGATCGACGAGGTGAAGTCCAAGGAGGAGTTCCGCATCCTCGGGGAGCTCGCCAACAAGAACATCGACACCGGCATGGGTCTCGAGCGTGTTGCCTTCCTGCTGCAGGGCAAGGACAACATGTACGAGATCGACGAGGTCTTCCCCGTCATCGAGGCCGCCCAGAAGCTCAGCGGCAAGGTCTACGGCGAGAACCGTGACGACGACGTCCGCATGCGCGTCGTCGCCGACCACGTCCGCTCCGCCCTGATGATCATCGGCGACGGCGTGCGCCCCTCCAACGAGGGCCGCGGCTACGTGCTGCGCCGTCTGCTGCGCCGCTCCGTGCGGGCCATGCGCCTGCTCGGTGTCGACGGCCTCGCCCTGCCGTCGCTGCTGCCTGTCTCCAAGGACGCGATGGCTGCCTCCTACCCGGAGCTCGCCGAGAACTTCGAGCAGATCTCCGCCGTCGCCTACGCCGAGGAGGAGGCCTTCCGGCGCACGCTGGCCTCGGGCACCACGATCCTCGACACGGCCGTCGCGAACCTGAAGAAGGCCTCGGGCGGCGAGGGCGGCGTGCTGCCGGGCGAGGCGGCCTTCCAGCTGCACGACACCTACGGCTTCCCGATCGACCTCACCCTCGAGATGGCCGCCGAGCAGGGCGTCCAGGTCGACGAGCAGGCCTTCCGCTCCCTCATGCAGGAGCAGCGCACCCGCGCCCGCGCCGACGCGCTGGCCAAGCGCACGGGCGGGGCCGACGTCGCCGCGTACGAGGCCCTGGAGAAGGAGCTGTCCGCCCCCGTCGAGTTCCTCGGCTACACGCAGACGGACGCCTCCGTACGCGTGACGGGCCTGCTGTCCGGCGGCGTGCCCGCCCCTGCCGTCACCGCCCCGGCCGAGGTCGAGGTCATCCTGGACCGCACCCCGTTCTACGCCGAGGCCGGTGGCCAGCTCGCCGACCACGGCACCATCGTGCTCGACGCCGGCGCCACCATCGAGGTCGACGACGTGCAGCGCCCCATCAAGGGCCTGAGCGTGCACCGCGGCCGCCTCATCGAGGGCACCGTGGCGCTGGGCGACCCCGGCACCGCGCAGATCGACACGGAGCGGCGCAAGGCCATCAGCCGTGCCCACTCGGCCACGCACATGATCCACAAGGCGCTGCACGAGCTGGTCGGCCAGGACCGCACGCAGGCCGGTTCCGAGAACGCCCCGAGCCGCATCCGGTTCGACTTCCGCTCGCCGTCGGCCGTGCCGGCCTCGGCGCTGTCGGAGATCGAGGAGCGCGTCAACGTGCGCCTCGCCGACAACCTCGAGGTGACCGACGAGCTCATGCCGATCGCCCAGGCCCGCGAGGCCGGCGCCATGGCGCTCTTCGGCGAGAAGTACGGCGACGTCGTGCGCGTGGTCTCCATCGGCGACGACTGGTCGCGCGAGCTGTGCGCCGGTACGCACGTCAAGCAGACGGGCCAGCTGGGCCGCGTGGCGCTGCTGGGCGAGTCGTCCATCGGCTCGGGCGTACGCCGGGTCGACGCCCTCGTCGGCGACGGCGCGTACGGGTTCCAGGCCAAGGAGCACGCCCTGGTAGGCCAGCTCACCGGGCTGCTCAACGCTCGCCCCGACGAGCTCCACGAGCGTGTGGGCTCGCTGGTCTCCCGCCTCAAGGAGACCGAGAAGGAGCTCGCCGCGCTGCGGCAGGGCCAGCTCCTGGCCACGGCGGGCAAGCTCGCCGCCGAGGCTCCTCGCGTGGGTGACGTCCGCGTCATCGCGCACGACGCCGGCGAGGCCCAGGCCGACGACCTGCGCGCCCTCGTGCTCGACGTGCGCGGGCGCCTCGGCGAGGCCGAGCCCGTCGTGGCCGCCGCCGGCGGCGTCTCGGGCGGCCGGCCGGTCGTGGTGGTCGTGACCAACGCCGCCGCCCGCGAGGCCGGCTACAAGGCCGGCGACCTGGTCCGCACCGCGGCCCAGACGCTCGGCGGCGGTGGCGGCGGCAAGCCGGACATGGCCCAGGGCGGCGGCACCGACCCGGCCAAGCTGGGCGAGGCGCTGGCGGGTATCGCCGAGAGCGTCCGCCTGGCCGCCGTCGGCGCCTGACGCCTGTGCCTTCGTCGTTCGAGCCCGTGCCCTCGGTGGCCGAGCCTGTCGAGACCCCCGAGCCCGGCCTCCCTCGCGGGGCCCGGCTCGGGGTCGACGTCGGCATGGCGCGGATCGGGCTCGCCGCGAGCGACCCCGACGGCCTCGTCGCCACCCCGGTGGAGACGGTGCCGCGGGTGCTGGCGCCCGGGGGTAAGGGCGGCAGCGGCAAGGGCAGCGAGAGCGCCCGCGGCACCACCGCCGACGTCGCCCGGATCGTCGCCGAGGCGGAGGAGCGTTTCGCCGCCGTCGTCTACGTGGGGCTGCCCAGGCACCTGTCCGGCAAGGAGGGCGCCGCGACGGCCGACGCGCGGGCCTTCGCGGCCCGCCTGGTCGTCGCGCTCGCCGCGGCCGGAGAGGCCGCGGAGGTCCGTCTCGTGGACGAGCGGATGACCACCGTGTCGGCGCACCAGGCGCTCCACGCGGCCGGTCGCAAGACCAAACGGCACAGGTCTGTGATCGACCAGGCCGCTGCCGTTATCATTCTGCAATCTGCACTCGACGCGGAGCGGGCGAAGGGGGAGCGCGCCGGCGAGCTCGTCGAGCCGCGGACCGTGCCAGACACGCACGAATGACCCCGCACGAATGACCCAGTCGCCCCCCAACGAAGGACAGTGAGCCTCCGGTGACGGACCTCTTCACAGCGCCCCCGCGTAACCAGGAAGACCCCGCGTTCCCTGAACCCAGGTCGAGCAGAAGAGCACAGCGCCGCCGACGGCGGAACCGGCACGGCCGTTCCCTCGTCGTGCTCCTGATCGCCCTCGTCCTGGTCGGCGGGTCCGGCTACGCCGTCTGGCTGAACCTCGGGTCACTGACCGGCCTGTCGAACCCGCTCGCGTCCAAGGACTTCCCCGGACCCGGCGGCGACCAGGTCGATGTCAAGATCCCCGAGGGTGCCTCCGGCACCGCCATGGGCGAGGCGCTCTACGACGCCGGTGTCGTGGCGAGCGTCGCCGCGTTCACCGCCGCGTTCGAGGCGAACCCGGACTCCGTGATGATCCGCCCGGGCACCCACACCATGCTCGAGGAGATGCCCGCGAGCGACGCGGTGGCGCTGCTCGTCAAGAACGACACGGTCGACCTGCAGCTCACGATCCCGGAGGGCTACACGGCCGACCAGGTGGTGGAGCGCGCCGTGCAGGTCAGCGGGCTGCCCGCGGAGGACTTCCAGGCAGCACTGGAGGACCCGGCGGAGATCGGGCTGCCCGAGCAGGCCGACGGCAAGGTCGAGGGCTGGCTGTACCCGGACACCTACACGCTGGAGCCGGACGACACCGCCGCGGGGCTGCTCTCGCAGATGGTCGAGCGCACCAAGAGCGAGCTGGAGGAGAAGGGCGTCTCCTCCAAGCAGTGGCAGACGGTGCTCACCAAGGCGTCCCTCGTCGAGCGGGAGGGTATGCACAGCGACGACAAGCCGAAGATCGCGCGCGCCATCGAGAACCGCCTGGACGACGACATGCGGCTCGAGATCGACGCGGCCGTCGCGTACGGGGCGAAGAAGTCGGGTACCGAGCTGACGAACGCGGACCGCGACAACACGAAGAACCGGTACAACACCTATCGGCACGCGGGCCTGCCGCCGGGCCCGATCGCCAGCCCGGGCGAGGTGTCCGTCGACGCGGTCCTCAACCCCACCCCGGGGGACTGGAAGTTCTGGGTGACGGTCAACCTCGACACCGGCGAGACGAAGTTCGCCGAGGACTTCGAGGAGCACCAGCGGAACGTCCAGGAACTGCGCGACTGGCAGGCCGCGAACGGGTGAATTCCCAGGTAGCGGGCGTTCTTGACGGTCCGGTGCCGTGAATTCGGGAGTTGGCCGCGAACGTGCCGATCGGGGTAGCGTTCGCGGCACCCGGCCTGTGATGCGATCGTGACATGCGATCGCGATGTCGCGCGCCCGGGTATGACCAGGCATGGATCAACCACGATCCAGGCAGCGCAGAGGATGGAGCGAGCGTGACCGAGGCCCTTCCCGGAGTGAGTTATCAGGGGCCACCGCGGCACGCCAGCGGCTCTCGCGGCCGACGAGGAGATCGAGACATGTCCGGAAGCCGGCGCGACAGGGCCACCGGGAGCGACCGGCGCGGCGGCAGGCGGGACAGGCGGCAGAAGCGGTCCAGGCGGCCGCTGGTCCTCGCCGTGGTCGCCGTCCTGCTGGTCGTCGGCGCCCTGGGCGCGTGGACGGTGGTCAACGACGGCTACCTGTTCGGCATCCGCACCCCGCTGGCCGCCCCGGACTACGAGGGCACGGGCGGCGAGGCGGTAGTGGTCGAGGTGCCCCAGGGCAACGGCTACACGATCGGCGCGGAGCTCGCGGAGCAGGACGTGGTCGCCAGCGCCGAGGCGTTCGTGCGGGCGTTCAACGCGAACCCGGACGCCTCCTCGATCCAGCCCGGCACCCGTGAGATGAAGCTGCGGATGAGCGCGGCATCGGCCGTGGCGCTGCTGGCGCAGAACAACGTGGACCGGACCGGCCTGACCGTCGTCGAGGGCAGCACGGTCGCGCAGATCGAGCAGATGATGATCGAGACGGGGTGGCCCGAGGCGGACGTCAAGGCAGCTCTGGCCGACCCGGCGGCCCTGGGCCTGCCCGCCGAGGCAGGCGGGCACCTGGAGGGCTGGCTGGCGGCCAACACCTACGAGGTCAAGCCGGACAGCACGAGCGCGGCGGACGTGCTCAAGCAGATGGTCGCCCTGACGATGCAGGAGCTGGAGGAGCTGAAGGTACCGGCCGACCAGCGCAACGACCTGATCATCAAGGCGTCGCTGGTCGAGCGGGAAGCACCGGACGAGTACCGGGGCGAGGTCGCCCGGGTGATCGAGAACCGGCTCGCGGCGAACGAGGCGCTCGGCCTGGACGCCATCGACTCCTACGGCCGCAAGAAGCCGTCGCACGAGATCACGTCGGCGGAGTTCCGGGACAAGTCGTTCCCGTACGCCTCGCGCGTGGTCAAGGGGCTGCCCCCGACCGCCATCGGTGCGCCGAGCAAGGCGTCGATCGAAGCGGTCCTGAAGGCGCCCGAGGGGCCGTGGCGGTGGTACGTGACGGTCAACCTGGACACGCAGGAGACGAAGTTCACCGACGACTACAACGAGTTCCTGGCCTTCAAGGACGAGTACCAGGTCTGGGCCGCGGAGAACGGGTACTGAGCATGAGCACCACGACCATCCGCCGGGCCGCCGTGCTCGGCCACCCCGTCGCGCACTCCCTGTCCCCGGTGCTGCACGGCGCGGCCTACCGGGCCCTGGGACTGGACGGCTGGGAGTACGGCGTGCACGACGTCACGGAGGGCGCCCTGGAGGGCTTCCTGCGGGACGTCGACGCGGGCTGGGCAGGCCTGAGCCTGACGATGCCGCTCAAGCAGGTGGTGATCCCGCTCCTGGATCACGTGGACCCGCTCGCCGAGGCGGTGGGCGCCGTCAACACGGTGTTGTTCTCCGCGGCCGGACGCTCCGGCAGCGGCGCCGTCACCACGACCGGCACGAACACCGACGTGCACGGCATCGTCGCGGCGCTGCGCGAGGGCCTCGGTGCCCGCGGCGTCGCGGACGCGGTGATCCTCGGTGGCGGTGCGACGGCGGCGTCGGCCCTCGCGGCGGTGGCGGAGCTCGGCTGCGTCTCGCCGCGGGTCTTCGTGCGCTCCCTGGACCGGATCGGCCCGCTGCGCGCGGCGGTCGCGCGGATGGGGGTCAGCCCGTCGTTCGAGGTGTTCGACGAGCGGGCGACCACGTCGGCCCTGGCGGTCGCGGACGTCGTCGTCTCGACGACGCCGAAGTACGCCGCCGACCAGTGGGCACCGCTGCTGACCGGGCTGCTGACCGGCGCGGGGGAGAAGCCCCGCGGCGTGCTCCTCGACGTCGTCTACGACCCCCGCCCCACGGCC
The DNA here is from genome assembly GCF_042654905.1 of Promicromonospora alba. Lineage (NCBI taxonomy): Bacteria > Bacillati > Actinomycetota > Actinomycetes > Micrococcales > Promicromonosporaceae > Promicromonospora > Promicromonospora alba. Next base: position 259,747 of record NZ_JBHSFI010000001.1, on the reverse strand, counting down.
CTGCAGTCCGCCTGGGCCGCGCTGGGGGCCGACACCGTGGGCGGCGAGCGCATGCTCCTGCACCAGGCGGCCGAGCAGGTGCGGCTGATGACCGGGCGTCCCGCGCCGCTCGCCGCGATGGACGAGGCCCTGCGGAGCGCGCTGGCCTGACGGCCTGTGGACAGCGGGCGCGGCCTGCGTCACGCGCGTGAAACAATCGCGCCATGCTGCGTTGGTTGACATCGGGTGAGTCGCACGGTCCTGCCCTCGTGGGCGTGATGGAGGGTCTGCCCGCTGGGGTGGAGCTGACCACGGAGGACATCCAGGGTGCGCTCGCGCGCCGCCGCCTCGGTTATGGCCGGGGCGCGCGCATGAAGTTCGAGCAGGACGAGGTGCGGGTGCTCGGCGGGCTGCGCCACGGGATCACGCAGGGCGGTCCGCTCGCCATCGAGATCGCCAACACCGAGTGGCCCAAGTGGACCGACGTCATGTCGGCCGACCCGGTGCCGCCGGAGGCGCTCATGGTCGACGCCGGCACCGGCGACGAGCGCGAGGTGGCCCGCAACCGGCCGCTGACGCGCCCGCGCCCGGGCCACGCCGACCTCATCGGCATGCGCAAGTACGGCTTCGAGGACGCGCGGCCGGTGCTGGAGCGCGCCTCGGCCCGCGAGACGGCGGCCCGCGTGGCGCTCGGCGTCGCCGCCGCGAAGTTCCTGGAGCAGGCTCTCGGCATCCGCCTCGTCTCGCACGTGGTCGCCATCGGCGGCGCCGCGGTGCCCGACGACTCCGCGCTCCCGACCCCCGACGACCTCGCCGCGCTCGACGCCGATCCGGTGCGCTGCCTCGACGCGTCCTCCTCGAAGCTCATGGTCGAGGAGATCGACCTGGCCAAGAAGGACGGCGACACGCTCGGCGGCGTCGTCGAGGTGCTCGCCTACGGCGTGCCGTCCGGCCTGGGCACCTACGTACAGGGCGACCGCCGGCTCGACGCGCGCCTCGCCGCGGCCCTCATGGGGATCCAGGCGATCAAGGGCGTCGAGGTCGGCGACGGCTTCCGCACCGCACGCCGCCGCGGCACCGCGGCCCACGACGAGATCGTGCGCGAGTCCGTGGCCGGGTCGGACGGGGCCACACCCGGGCGGATCCGCCGCACGACCAACCGCGCCGGCGGCATCGAGGGTGGCATGTCGAACGGCGAGGTCGTGCGCGTCCGTGCGGCGATGAAGCCCATCTCGACGGTGCCGCGCGCGCTGCCGACCGTCGACACCGCCACCGGCGAGCCTGTCACGGCGCACCACCAGCGGTCCGACGTGTGCGCGGTGCCGCCCGCCGCCGTCGTCGCCGAGGCGATGGTCGCGCTCACCCTGGCCGAGGCCGCGGTCGAGAAGTTCGGCGGCGACTCCGTGGCCGAGGTGCGCCGCAACATGGAGTCGTACGTCGCGGCCATCCCGGAGCTGCTGCAGTGAGCGGCCCGGTCGCCGTGATGATCGGCCCGCCCGGCTCCGGCAAGTCCAAGGTCGGCCGCATCCTCGCCGCCGGCCTGGGCGTCACGGTCCGGGACACCGACGCGGACATCGAGGAGAGCGCGGGCAAGCCCGTCAGCGAGATCTTCGTGGACGACGGCGAGCCCCGCTTCCGCGAGCTGGAGCGCGCGGCGGTGCTCACCGCCCTCGCCGAGCACGACGGCGTCCTGTCCCTCGGCGGCGGCGCGGTCATGAACCCCGCCACCCAGGACGCGCTCGAGAAGTACACGGCCGACGGCGGGCAGGTCATCTTTCTCGACGTGCCGCTGGCGATCGCCGCCCAGCGCGTGGGCATGAACCAGGCCCGGCCGCTGCTGCTGGGCAACCCGCGTGCGCAGTGGCAGAAGCTGATGACCGAGCGGCGCCCCACGTACGAGCGGCTCGCGACCCTGACCGTCGTCTCGAGCGAGCGGCCCGGCGAGCAGGTGGCGGCCGAGATCATCGAGGCGCTGGGCCTGGAGGCCACGGCAGGCGAGCTGATGGACCCCAAGAAGAACGAGGAGAGCACCACGTGAGCACCGAGAGCGTCCCCACGCGGGTCACCGTGCGGGGAGACGCCCCCTATGACGTCGTCATCGGCCGCCACCTGCTGGGTGAGCTGCCCTCGCTGGTCGGCCCGGCCCGCAAGGTGATGGTGGTCCATCCGGCCGCGCTGTCCGCGACCGCCGACGCGATAGCGGAGGACCTGAAGGCCGGCGGGTACGAGGCGTTCGTGGCGGAGGTGCCCGACGCCGAGGAGGCCAAGACGCCCCAGGTCGCGGCGTTCCTGTGGGGGCTGCTGGGCCAGCTGGACTTCACGCGGTCGGACGCGATCATCGGGGTCGGCGGCGGAGCCACCACCGACCTCGCGGGCTTCGTGGCGGCGACCTGGCTGCGCGGGATCCGCGTGGTGCACGTGCCGACCACGCTGCTCGCGATGGTCGACGCCGCGGTGGGCGGCAAGACCGGCATCAACACGTCGGAGGGCAAGAACCTCGTCGGCGCGTTCCACCCGCCGGCGGGCGTGCTGTGCGACCTGGCGGCCCTCGGCTCGCTCGACAAGTGGGACCTCGTCGCGGGCCTGGCGGAGGTCGTCAAGACCGGCTTCATCGCCGACCCCGTCATCCTCGAGCTGGTCGAGGCGCACGTCGACGAGCTGCGGAACTGGGCGGGCACCGAAGCGACCGACGAGACCTGGGCCGTCATCGCCGAGCTGGTCGAGCGGTCGGTCCGGGTCAAGGCGGAGGTCGTCGGCGAGGACCTCAAGGAGGCGGGCCTGCGGGAGATCCTGAACTACGGGCACACCCTGGCGCACGCGATCGAGCTGGCCGAGCGGTACCAGTGGCGCCACGGCGCCGCGGTGAGCGTCGGCATGGTCTTCGCCGCCGAGCTCGCGCGCATGGCCGGCAAGCTGCCCGACGACGTCGCCGACCGGCACCGCGCCATCCTGTCCTCGCTCGGGCTCCCCGTGCACTACCGGGGCGACCGCTGGGACCAGCTGCTGGCTGCGATGCGGCGCGACAAGAAGACGCGCGGCGACCTGCTGCGGTTCGTGGTGCTGGACGACGTCGCCAAGCCGGTCCGCCTGGAGGGCCCCGACCCGACGCTGCTGGCCGCCGCCTACGCGGAGGTCTCGAAGGAGCCGCCGACCCAGGGCCCGGGCACCCCGGTCACGCTGACGCTGGGCTGAGATACCTCGTTGACCCGTGCGGTTGGTCCGTACGGTTGGTCGGTGCCGTTGATCTGCGCACTTCGGGTGCGGGGAGGGTGCAGGGGTCACTGTCTGACAACGGGCCGGCGAATCGGTCTGGCCGGGGACGGTGGCCCCTGACGGCGCCGGACTCGGTCGTCAGCCGCTGCCGGCGATCGCAGTCACCGGCCCGGTGACCTCGATGGAGAACGGCACGTCGGTGCGATCGACGGCGGTGGCGAGGTCCTCGGCGACGTCGCCGAGAGTCTGCCCGGCGGGAAGTTCGGCGATGCCGAGCTGGAGACCGGAGCCGTCGTTCTCGGGGCCGCCGCTCGTGACGTGCACGCCGGGCACCAGGCCGGGGCGCATCGCTTCCAGAACGAGCTCCTGCAGCTCAGCGGGACGGAACGCGGCGGCCTGGACGACGACCCGCAGGTGCTCGGGGGCCGAGCGGATCTGTGCCCGTAGGGCCGCGCTCGGCTCACCGAACCATGTGATGGTGACGGTGGTGTGATCCTCGGAGATCGCGACGGAACCGAAGTCCGGGTCGTCCCGCACCGTGGTGTCGAGGCTCTCGATCCAGTCGATGGTCGCAGCATCCATGCTGGCGTGACCGAGCTCCTCCGGAGCCGGGTCGACCAGGACCCGCTCGGACGGGACGGGAAGAGGCTCCGGCTCCACCGGGGACAGTGACAGCGTCGCGAGGGGTTGCAGCGGCGGCGCCGGGCTGTTCGCCGTGGCCGCGAACACGGCTCCTGCCGTGGCCATACCGATGACGCCGACGGCGGCGGCCGTGAGGAGCACGGTACGCCGCCCACGCCGCGACGTGGGCGGCGCCGATTCGCCGAAGCTGCCGTCTGGCCTGCTCACCGCTTCATTCTCGACAGCGCGCGGCACCAGCGCAAGCACCTGACGCCCTCGGACTCAAGGGGTGACGAAACGGGTGATCTTGGCGGATCAGCCACGCAGCTCGCGGTGAACGGGCCTACCGTCCGTCGCACAAGGGGAACCCGCGCGCGGCAATGGCGGCGTGCTGACCGAGAGGTGCCACCATGCGCAAGGTCTATAACCTCCCTCCAGGCTGGCCGGCGCCGGACCCGGACTGGACGCCTGATCTGCGATGGGAGCCGAACCGGCAGTGGTCGATGCCCGCCGGCTGGCAGCTCTGGGTCGATGTGCCGGACACAGCCATGATCGGTGACGGCGCCGTCGTCGTGGACGTGCCGGACGGTGAGGGCGGCCAGCGGTCCCGTCGCCGCCCGCTGCTGATCGTCGGCGCGGTGGTGGCGGCGGTCGTCGTCTTCCTCGTCGGACTCGGCGCGAGCGGAGGGAACCAGGGCGCTGTCGAGGCTGCTGAGGCTTCCGCCTCCGCAGCGGTGGTCGCAGCGGAGGCCGACCGCGCGGCGCTGCAGGCGGAGACCGAAGCGCTCGCGGAGGCGCAGCAGGCGCTTGAGACGGACGCGGCGAAGCTGGCATCCGACAAGAAGAGCCTGAAGGCCATGATGACCGGCGTCACGCAGGACTCGGAGAAGGTGAAGGACCGCGAGGCAGCGGTCGAGACCGCCGAGGCGGAGCTGGAGGGACGGGAGTCCGACGTCGCCGCGCGGGAGGCGGCAGTCGAGGAGGCGGAGGCCGTGGCGCTCGCGGGCGCAGGGACTGGTGAGTCCGTGGACGAGGGCTCCGCGGACACCGGGGGCACGGTCTACTACGAGAACTGTGACGCCGCGCGAGCCGACGGTGCCGCGCCTGTGTACGCCGGTGACCCTGGTTACGCCTCGCACCTGGACCGAGACGGCGACGGCGTCGGTTGCGAGTGACCCGGAAGCCCCGTGTCAGACGCTGGGTTCACTGGAGTGACCTGAGCGTCTGACAACTCGGGTCACTCCCAGAGTCCCCGCTCGATCAGGAGGTCCTTGAGCAGGTCCGCTCGGTCCGTCACCAGGCCGTCGACGCCCAGGTCGATGAGCTGGCCCATCTCGGCAGGGTCGTTGATGGTCCAGACATGCACCTTCTTGCCGAGCGCGTGCGCCACCTCGAGCGATGCGGCGTCGACCACCGTGACGGACTTCTCGCGCACGGGGACCTGCAGCGCGTCGACGTCACGCAGGGAGCGGCGGGCCAGCGGGCGGGTGCGCAGGCGCACTCCGGTGAGGAAGCCCCTGATCTCGTTCCGCCCGGCGGACGTGGCCACCGGGCGGGACAGCTTGGCGAGCGTGGCCCGGCGCCGCGCGGCGTCGAAAGAGGTGACGCAGACGCGGTCCCAGGACGACGTCTTCTCGACGGCGCGGGCCACGGGGCCGACGCCGGAAGCGTGCTTGACGTCGATGTTCACGCGCAGCTCCGGCCAGCCGCCCAGGACGTCCTCGAGCAGCGGCACTGGCTCGACGCCGCCGATGCGGGCCTCGCTGACGTCGGACCACGGCAGCTCGGCCACGAGGCCGGCGCCGTCGGTGGTGCGGTCGAGGGACTCGTCGTGCAGCGCGACCGCTACGCCGTCGGCGGTGCCGTGCGCGTCCGTCTCCACGTACCGGAAGCCGAGGTCGACGGCGGCGCCGAATGCCGCCAGCGAGTTCTCCAGGCCCTCGGTACCGACCGAGGCGTGGGCGAATCCGCGATGCGCGAGGGCTTGGAACGGCCCCTCGAAATAGGTCACTGGCTGTCCCTCGGGTCTCGATACTGAGTGGTCGTGCGGGTGGTCGTGCGGGTGGTCGTGCGGGTGGTCGTGCGGATGGTTCTGCGGGTGGTCGTACGTGCGACAGTGCGTGCCGGCGTCAGGTCGCGTCCCGGGCGCCGACGACGGCGCCCAACCGGCTGTTCGTCCATTGCAACATGCCGTCGAGGTATGCCTCGCGCGGCCCGCTGGCCGACAGCGTCAGGTCGTGCACCGCGCCGGGTACGACGAGCTCCGTGACGTCGTGCCCCAGGGACGGGACGAGCGCGGCCATCTGGTCGACGTCGAGCACCGTGTCCTGCGCGTCGAGGAGCGGGTTGTCGAGGGCGTCCGGGCCGGAGGAGTCCGACCGCGCCAGCAGCACCGGGCATGCGATCTCCAGCCCCGCGGCGACGCGTGCCTGGCCGCGCCGGACCGCGACGAACCACCCGACCCGGCTGGGCAAGCCCTCGGGCCGCTTCAGCGTCGTGTCGAACTCCCAGCGCCCGCCGTTGGCGGCCAGCAGGTGCTCCGCGTACCTCGAGGGGCTGTCCTTCACGACCGCGGTGGCGGCGAGCCGGCCGACGGTGTCCAGCAGCCGCGTGCCGACGCCGCGGTGGAACTCGGACGCCCAGAGGTCGAGGAACGGGGAGTCGAGCACGAGCACGTCGGGTCCGGCGTCGGCGCCCACGGCGTTGCGGTGCGCGTGGGCCCACAGCGCCCCGGTGAGCCCGCCGGTGGAGTGGGCGTGCAGCACGAGCGGCAATCCCGGCTCCAGCGCGCGCACTGTCCGGGCGGCCGCCGCGATATCGGTGGCCTGCTCGCGCAGGTCCATCACGAAGTGCGGGATCTGGTCGGGCTGCAGGGACCGCCCGGCCGCGCGCAGGTCGAGGGCGTAGAACGCGTACCCCGCCGCCGCGAAGGCACGAGCCAGGTGCTCCTGGAAGAAGTAGTCGTTGTAGCCGTGCACGTGGATGACGGCGGCGTGGGGTGCCGGAGCGTCGTCCGGGTGCGGGTAGCGCACCAGCGTGGCCGGCCCGAGCGGGGCCTCCTGGAACGGTTCGCCGAGCAGGTGGTCGGTCTGCCAGCCGAGTTCTACCTGCTGCGGGTCGGGCAGGGGCGGTACGGGCACGAACGGATCCTAGCCCGGCGGGACGCCGCCGTCGGTTCATACTGCCTGCTGCTCTGCCTGTTTGCTCCGCGGTCACCACGCGGTCACCGCGTACTGACCGCGCGGGCACCGGGGTGACAGGATGTCCGGCATGCGCAATATCGGCCGGACGGTGCAGTCGTCGATCTACCGCGACGGGGTGTTCGGCCGCCGGCCGGTGGTCCCCACCGACCCAGACGCGCTCGCCGAGAGCGCACGACGCCGGATGACCCGCACCGGCTGGTCCTACGTCGCCGGGGGAGCCGGCGCGCAGCGCACCGTGGACGCGAACCGGGAGGCGTTCGGCAGGTACCGGATCGTGCCCCGCCAGATGGTCGACGTCGGCGAGCGGTCGCTGGCCACCACCCTGCTCGGGCGCGACCTGCCCGCACCCGTGCTGTTCGCGCCCGTGGGTGCCCTGGAGCTCGCCGTGCAGCACCAGCTCGGCCGGGGAGGCAGGCAGGCCGCACCCCGCAACGCCGAGCCCGCGCTCGCCCGGGCCGCCCGCGACCTCGGCCTGCCCGTGGTCATCTCCACGCAGGCGTCGACGCCCATGGAGGACACCGCCGCGGCGCTCGGCGACAGCCCGCGCTGGTTCCAGCTCTACTGGTCGTCCGACGACGCCCTGGTCGAGTCGTTCGTCAGCCGCGCCGAGGCCAGCGGCTGCGAGGCGATCGTCGTCACGCTCGACACCCACGTGCTGGGCTGGCGCACGCGCGACCTCGACCTCGGCTACCTCCCGTTCGCCCGGGCCGAGGGCATCGCCCAGTACCTGAGCGACCCCGTGTTCCAGCAGCTGGTCGAGGCCCGCGTCCGCGCTGCGGGCTCTGCCGGCTCGGGTACCGGTGGCTCGGGCACGGCAGGCTCGGAGACGACGTCGTCCCGGCCCACCGTGGCCGCCGTCCGCTCCCTGCTGTCCATGGCCCGCCACCACCCCGGACCCACCTGGCGCAACCTCACCCAGCCGTACGCGCGCGCCGCCGTCGAGACCTTCCTCGACGTGTTCTCCCGCTCCACCCTGACCTGGACCGACCTCGCCTGGCTCCGCGAACGCACCACGCTCCCGATCCTCGTCAAGGGCATCCAGCACCCCGACGACGCCCGCGCGGCCCTCGACCACGGCGCGAACGGCATCATCGTGTCCAACCACGGCGGCCGGCAGATCGACAACGCCATCGCCTCGCTCGACGCCCTGGCGCCGGTGGCCGACGCCGTGCGCGCCCACGGGGGTACGGGCACAGGCCCGGATGCCGGCACGGCAGGGGTCCCCGTCCTGTTCGACTCCGGGATCCGTACCGGCGCCGACGTCTTCACCGCACTCGCCCTCGGCGCCGACGCCGTCCTCCTGGGCCGGCCCTGGGTCTACGGCCTGGCCCTCGCCGGAGCCGACGGCGTCCGCGCCGTCACCGAGCACGTCCTGGCCGAGCTCGACCTCACCATGGCGCTCGCGGGTGTGTCCGCCACGGAACAGGTCGGGCGGCACAACCTGGCGCTGTGACCTGCGGCTCCGGCGGGCGTCGGTATCAGATCGTGACCGCCTTCGGCACCCGCCGTTCACCGGATCCGGGCAGACTGCCGCCATGACCGACGCCGCTCGCGGACCCGAGACACCGGATCCCACCTCTGCTACCCCTCCGCCCCCGAGAACGGGTCTGGAGCTGCAGGAGGGTGTGCGGGTCCCGCGTCGCCAGGTGGTGTCGTGGGCGCTGTGGGACTGGGGTACCCAGCCGTTCAACACCGTGATCCTGACGTTCGTGTTCACGGCGGTGTACCTGACCTCCGAGGCCTTCCTGGACCCCGCCGTCGTCGCGCTGGGCGAGAGCGACCCCGCCTACCAGCGTGGCCTCGCGGAGCTGACCAGCGGCGTGGGCCTGTGGAACACCCTCGCCGGTCTGCTCATCCTCGTGTTCGCCCCCGTGGTGGGGCAGCGTGCCGACGCCACCGGCCGGCGCAAGGTCTGGCTGGCCGGCGGCACCGCGGGCATGGTCCTGTGCATGCTCGCGCTGTGGTTCGTCGAGGCCGACCCGATGTACTTCGTGCTCGGTGCCGCCCTGATCGGCCTGGGCAGCGTGCTCAACGAGATCGCGGGTGTGAACTACAACGCCATGATGGTCTCCGTCGCCACGCCGCGGACCGTCGGCAAGGTGTCCGGTCTCGGCTGGGGCCTCGGCTACGTCGGCGGCATCCTCGCGCTCCTGTTCGTGGTCATCGCCGACGCCGCGAACTGGTGGGGCATGCCCACCGACAACGGTCTCGCCTTCCGCGTGATCGCCGTCGGCTGCGCCCTCTGGACGATCGCCTTCGCCTGGCCGATCCTGGCCTTCGTGCCGGAGCAGCCGGCCACCAAGGGCCGTCCGAAGGTCGGCTTCTTCGTCGGCTACGCCGTCCTGGTGCGCGACGTGCAGGGCCTGTGGCGCACCTCGCGCCGCACGTTCTGGTTCCTGCTGGCCAGCGCGGTGTTCCGGGACGGACTGAGCGGCGTCTTCGCGTTCGGCGCGATCATCGGCAGCGTCAGCTTCGGGTTCTCCTCCCAGGAGGTGATCATCTTCGGGATCGCGGCCAACCTCGTGGCCGGGATCAGCACCGTGCTCGTCGGCTTCGCTGACGACCGCTTCGGCCCACGCTCCGTCATCCTCACCACGCTCAGCATCATCGTGGTGGCCGGCGTCTCCGTCGTGCTCCTGCGCGACCTCGGCCCCAGCGTCTACTGGGCGGGCGGGCTCGTCCTGTCGGCCTGCGTCGGCCCGGCACAGGCCGCGTCACGGTCCTACCTCGCCCGGGTGACTCCGGTGGGCAGGGAGTCGGAGATCTTCGGGCTCTACGCCACCACCGGCCGCGCCGCGTCCTGGATGTCCAGCGCCCTGTGGACGATCACCATCGCCGTCACCGGCGCGACCATCTGGGGGACCCTCGGGATCGTCGCCGTCGTGCTCGTCGGCCTCGTGCTCATGTGGTTCGTGCCGGGTGCGCCGGCCGCCGAGAGCCGGTCCGAAGCGGTACCCGAGACGCACACCGGCGCGTGACGGTGCGGGTGCGTGCGCGAGTGACGCGCACGCACCTGTGAGACGTACCCGGGAGGCCTAGCGAGCGCCCCGGCGCTGCCGGTCGATCGTCAGCCATTCCCGGAGCCGCTCCAGGTCCGCCTGCGGCCCCAGGTGCCGGAGCTTCTCCGGGTTGATCACACCCCGGATACCCGCGACCTGCCCGTCGACCACCTCGAACGACCAGGTACCGATCAGGCCACCGCCGATGACGTCGTCCGCCATGATGAGCAGACCAGGCTCCCCACCCACCAGAGCACGCTCGAAGTGGATGGGCGCACCACGGCGCATGAAGACCGCCAGCAGACGCGCCACCGTGTCCCGCCCCGAGACCGGCCGGGCGATCGAGAAGCCCGGCGGCACCTTCCCGCCGCCGTCGCCGGTGAACACGACGTCCTCGGCGAGCAGCGCCAGGAACGGGTCCACCGCACCCTCCTCGCACGCGGCCAGGAACCGCGTGACGAGCTCCTCCGCGCGTACCCGGTCGGCTCGACCTGGTCCTGAGCGGGTGGGTGCTGAGCGGGCGGGTCCTGAGCGGGCGGGTGCTGAACGCGCGGCGTCGTCGCGCTCCCGCGCGATCCGCCGTCGGGCGCGAGACGCCAGCTGACGCGCGGACACCTCGCTCGTGCCGATGACGCCCGCCGCCTCCGTGTGGGAGTAGCCCAGCACGTCGTGCAGCAGGAAGGCCGCGCGCTCCGTAGGGGTAAGCCGCTCCAGCAGCACCAGGAACGCCGTCGAGAGGTCGTCGGCCAGCTCGGCGTGCGCTGCGGCGTCCGGCGGCGCGGACGCCATGGCGACCGGCAGGTTCGCCTGCACAGGCCCCACCAGAGGTTCCGGCAGCCACTCGCCCACATAGGACTCGCGCCGCACCCGGGCCGAACGGAGCACGTCGATGGCGATCCGCGTCGTCACCGTGGTCACGAACGCGTCCGGGTTACGCACCCCTTCGGTCTGCGACAGGCGCAGCAACGCCTCCTGGACGACGTCCTCCGCCTCGGCCACGCTGCCGAGCATCCGGTACGCCACGCTGAACGCCAGGGGGCGCAACCGGTCCAGGGCGGCGCCGTCGAGCCGCGTACCGGGCGGCTGGGGCGCGTCCTGTGTGTGGCTGTCCTGGCTGTCCTGTGTGTGGCCGTCCTGGGAGGTCTCCGGGTCCGTCATGAGCACATGCTCTCGCGTCATACCCCCTCTGACGAGGGACGGGTGCCAGATGTGACAGCGCCGGCGCACGGTGTCTCTCGGGGCCTGACCGGGCCTCACGGACTGATCGCGCGCCGCGCAGTATGCGCTAGGCCCGCACTCACCGAGCCCCCTACTCTGCGGCCGTGAGAACAACCGCGCTCCTCGTCCGCCTTCTCCTCGAGCTCGCCCTCTTCGCCGGCGCCGCCTACGCGGGCTGGACCCTGTCCGACGGCGGATGGCGGATCCTCTTCGTCATCCTCGCCCCGGCCACCGTCATCGCGATCTGGGGGACATTCCTCTCGCCCAAGGCCCGCGTCACCATCCCGCCGTCGGCCCGCATCACCCTCGAAGCACTCCTCTTCGGCGGCATCGGCTACCTGCTCTGGCAGGCAGGGGTACCGACGATCGGGACGGCGCTCGCGGTCGTATGGGTGCTCCACCGCGTGGTGCTGGCGCTGACCGCGGGCACGCCGAGCATCCTGGAGACGGGCGGGACGCCGCGCTGATCGGCTGGGTGACTGGCTGGGTGACTGGCATGGTGACTGGCGGGGTGCGAGGCGCTCCGTCGGTCACGCGGCAGGATCGATCGTCAGCGCCTGTGCATCGCGTCTATCTCGTCGCGGCGGAACAGGATCAGCCGGTCCAGGACGTCGTCCGGCAACGGGCGGTCGGACGTGAAGCGGATGGTCCCCTTCGACGTCGAGAAGCCGGTGAGGTCAGTCTCGAGCGCCTCGAGCGCCTCGATCGCGGGAGGGCTGAACGGGTACAGCCCGATGTGCTTCGCCGTGGCCCGGGCCGACACGAGCGGGCTGCCCCGATAGCGCAGCGCGGCCATGCCGTAGCTCACGCCTTCCTCGGCGTCGGGCACGAGCTCCAGCGCCCTCGCCCGCACACGCTCGACGGCATCCCGGACAGAGCCGTCGAGGCTCGCGATGTAGTCGGTGAACTCGTCCATGAGCACAGCCTCGCCCGAAGGACAGCGGGGCGCGCGGGCACTTTTGAGTGGGTGTCTGCGGGGCCTCCGGTAGGGCGGTCGGGGTGCGCGGTGGCCTTTCAAAGAGTTATCCACAGATTTCGAATCCGGCAAGCAGATCGCACGCGTGTTCGAGAGAATAGATACAGCAAGGGAGTGAGAACTAGAGGCGAGCAATCGAGGTAGGCGGGGGTGGGCAGGGTGGATCGGACGACGAACGGTGGTTCCGCTGCTGGTCTGCCTGCTGCGGCGTCGATCGAGGATGTGCTGGCCCGGATCGAGGCGGCGACCGCGGAGCTGACTGCTCTGACCGACCCCGAGACGTTGACCGGTTGGGATGCGCCGACGGTCACTCGCCTGGCTGATGCGCACACCCGGATCCGCCGGGTGACCGGTCGCCTGGACGGGGTGCGGTACACCCTGCTGCCCCGGATCGAGAACGAGGGGTCCTGGCGCTCCGGTGGAACGGCCCGGGCGTTCACGACCTGGCTGCGCCTACGCGAAGGCATCTCCGCCTCGACGGCGGGTAAGGACATGACCATCGCCCGCCGTCTGGCGACCGCGCTGCCCGTGACGCGGGAGCGGCTGGTCGCGGGAACCCTGGGTGTCGACCACGCGAGGGTGATGACGGAGGTCGCGCCCACCAGCGAGACCCGTACCGACGCACTGGCCTGGCTGATCGACGCCCGCACCGGGCACACCACCACGCCGGAACAGTTCGTCCAGTCGGTGCCGGTCGACTTCCCCGACCCGGTGGACGACCCCGACGGGACCCGGACCCGTGAGCTGGTCACGCAGGTCCTGGAGGGTGCGATCACGGAGGGGACCCTGGTCACCGGTGAAGCCCTGGTGCTGCGTGAGGCTGGTGTGTTGAACGCGGATCAGTTCCGGAAGGTGGCGCGCCGGTTCGCGACTGTGACCGATCCCGATACCGACGATGTGGACGATGACAAGGCCGCGCAGGGTGAGTTCTTCGATCTGGCCAAGACGTTCGGCGGGTATCACGTGGCCGGGTTCCTCACCGACGAGCACGGCCTGCAGCTGACGACCGCGATCAACGCGGTCCTGGGCGCCCCGGCGGCGGAGGACACCCGCACGACGACCCAGCGTCGGGCGCAGGGTCTGGCGGATGTGGCGCGGGTGGTGCTGGACACCAACCAGGCCTCCCCGGGCGCTGCGATCGCGCCGCACCTGAACGTCACGGTGTCCTGGGACGAGTTCGTCACCCAGGTCACGAGGACCCGGGACGGCCTCTGCCTGACCTGCGGGCAGACCACACCAGGGCGCGGCACCCGCTTCGGCGTGGGGCCGAGCATCCCCAGCACCACCACCAGCACCACTGGCACCGGCTGTGGCGCTGGCGCTGGCACCAGCACCAGCACCAGCACCACCAGCACGGGTGCGGGTGCGGACGCGGATGCGGATGCGGATGTCGGTGCAGGTGCAGGTGCAGGTGCAGGCGCGTTGCACACCGGCCCAACGGCCGAAAGCCCGACCGGAAGCCCGAACGGAAGTCCGACCGCAGGTCCGGGTACCTGGAGTGCAACGGATACGGCACTGTCCGGGTTCTTGTCCTCCGGTGGTCCGGTGTTCACCGAGACCGGCGGTCGTGCCCCACGCGCGCTGGTGCGCCGCCTGGCGTGCCACAGCGCGGTCACCCGGATCGTGTTCGGACCCGACGGCGCCGTCCTGGACGTCGGACGTGCGCAGCGCACGGTGTCGGGGCAGATGCGCCGCGCCGTCATCGCGAGAGACCAGCACTGTGTCTATCCGGGGTGTGATCAACCGCCGTCACGGTGCGAGGTCCATCACGCCCTGACCCACTGGGCCGACGGCGGAGACACCTCGGTGACGAACAGTGCGTTGTTGTGCTGGTTCCATCACCAGCTGGTGGATGCCAAGGGCATCACCATGCACTGGACCGGCAAGCCCGCCGACACCACGGCCGGTGCCCTCCTCGAGACCGGGTGGGCGTTCACGGACGCCCGTGGGCACCGCATCCGCCTCCCTGAAGCCATCGAAGCCACACCCCCGCCCACCACCGAAGTCGCCTGAGCGGCCGGTCGGACCCGGCAACCCGCCGAAGCCGCCGGACCGGTCAGGCCAGCGCGCCAGCAGGCCTGGCGCGCCCTAGCGAGACCGCCGAACCCCACCAAGCTCACCGAACCAGCGACCCCATCGACCCCACCGAAAACCCCTCGGCAACGAGCGGCATCCACTCACCGGATCCGCCGCCGTCGGCGTGGCTCAGGCAGCCTGACCTCCAACTCGTCAGGCCGCCTTGCTCCGTTCATTGCCTGTCATTGCCTGACGAGTCGTGTCCGGCCTGCCAGGAGCACGGTCATCATCGCGAGCAGGCCGGTGAGCCCGAGCACCGCTGCGTAGGCGGGCAGCCCCACGATGTCATGCAGGGTCCACAGGAGCGCTCCGGTCGCGGTGGACGCGACGGCGGCGGCGACGGCGTCAGCCACCTGGAGAGCCGACGAGGCCGAGCCCTGCTCATGCGGCGCCGCCAGCTCGAGCGTCAGGACCGACAGCGTGGGGTAGACCAGGCCCATCCCACTGCCGGACAGCACCCAGAACGCCATCCCGACCCCGGCCGGCACGGCGGGGAGCACGAGGACGGCCGCGCCGACCATCCCGAGGGCGAGCAGGCCGCCGCCCAGCCGCACGTAGCCGGCGTGGCTGAGGTGCAGCAGGTTGCGGCCACGCACCCAGGACGCCCCGGACCAGCCGAGCGCTCCCACCGTCAGGATGAGGCCGGCACCGCCAGGGCTCAGGTGGCGCTCGTGCACCAGGAGCAGGGGCAGCAGCACCTCCGCGCCGACGAACGCCGCCGACACCAGGGCCCGCACCGACACGACGGCCGGCAGCCCGCGTCCGGCCCGCAGCACGGCCAGGATGAGGCGCAGCGCGTGCAGCGGGGGAGCACCCGGTTGATCGACGGCGGCCGCGCCGCCCCGGTCGCCGTTCGTGCTGGACCCCTTCGGGGTCGGGCCGACTGGAGCCAAGTCCTCCGAGGCCGCACCGTTCGAGGCAGTGTCATCGGAGATGACGACGCTGTTCGCGGCCGCACCGTTCGACACCGCACCGTTCGACACCGCACCATCCGACACCGAGCCGCCCGCGGGATCCGGCCGATCGCCTCGGGCGGCCGTGAGGCCGGGCCGCATCAGGAGCGCCGCCGGCACCGTGAGCGCCGCGGCGCCCAGGAACACCCAGCGCCAGCCCACGTGGTCCACGAGGAGCCCGGCGAGTCCCGGCCCGACGATCGCGGGTACGACCCACGCCGCGGCGAACGCCGAGAACACGGCGGGGTGCCGTTCGGCGGCGAACACGCGAGCGACCAGGACGTACAGCGCGACCCCGTACAACCCGTTGCCGACGCCCTGCACCGCGCGCCCCGCGACGAGGGTGCCGATGTCGGTCGCAGTTCCCGCGACGACGAGCCCGACCACGAAGAGTGCGACGCCGGTCCACATCGCGGGCGTCGGGCCGCTGCGGTCGCACCAGCGCCCGGCCGCGAGCATCCCGACCACGCTGGTCGCGAAGGTCACCGCGAACGCGAGCGTGTAGTACCGCAGCCCGTCCAGCTCGACGGCGACCGTCGGCATCGCCGTGGACACGGCGAGCGCCTCGAACGCCCCGAGCGAGCAGAGCGCGACCATCCCGGCGAGGACGAGGCGCTGCGCCGCCCGGCTCAGCGTGCCCGACGGCGCAGGCGGTGCCAGATCCGACGGCGCGGCTGAGTCAGTGCCCGGCGGAGTCGCCGAGGGAGAGCCCGACGGCGACGGGGGAACGGTCCCGGTCACACCAGCACCACCTTGCCGGTGGTGCGACGCTCCTCGAGCTCGCGGTGGGCCCGCGCGGCCTCGGCGAACGGCACGCGATGCGTCGCGATCCGCCACTGGCCGGACGCCGCCCGGGCCAGCGCGCGCTCCTGGTAGGGGCGCTGGTCGGGCATCGGGGGAGCGTCGGGCCCGACGGCGTAGCGCACCTCGATCTGGGAGTCGATCTGGTCGGCCTCCGCCCAGGACGTGTACCGGTTGGGCTCGCCGGAGGCCCAGCCGTAGGCCACGAGCCGCGCGGGTGCGGACGTGGCGGCCTCTCCTCCGTCGCCGAGCAGAGCCGTGGCATCTGTGCCGAGGTCGCCGCCGACGCCGTCGAGCACGAGCGTCGCGGGGGAGCCGCCCAGCGCTGCCCGTGCGACGTCCGTCCAGCCCGGGACGGAGTAGTCGACGAGCTCGAGCCGCGAACCGGAGCCCGTTCCCGCCAGCAGGTCCTCCAGGACCTTCAGCCGGGGCCCGCTGCTCGCCAGGGCGACGACGCGTGCGCCGGCGCCGAGCGCCTCCTGCACGAATAGTGTGCCAAGCCCGCCTGCGGCACCGGTGACGACAACGACGTCGGCGGCAGTCACTGCCGCGATGTCGAGGGTGTAGACGGCCATCCGGCCCGTGCCGATCATGGCTATCGCGTCGGCGGGGTCCAGGGGAGTGCCGTCCGGGCCGTCGGGGATCACGTGCAGCTTGTCGGCTCCGACGACGACGCGCCGGGCGTACCCGCCGCCGTCGGGCACGCGGCCGAGGTGCGCCGCGACGCGCCGTCCGGTCCATGCGGGATCGACCCCGGGGCCGACGCCGGAAACGGTGCCCGCGATCTCCCGGCCCGGGACGGTCGGGAGGCTCGGCAGGGGGAGCGGAGGGCCTTCCTCGCCGCGGCGGATGCTCGCGTCGACGAGGTGTACCCCGTGCGCTACCGCGTCGACGAGCACCTCGCCGGGGCCGGGTACGGGGTCCGGGATCTGCTCGAGCGTGAGCACCTCGGGCGGGCCGAAGGAGTGGTGTCTGATGGCGTCCATGCGGTCATCCTCTAACCTGAACCAAAGTTGAGGTCAATCGCGGCCCGCACGGGCCGCCCTGCGGCGTCCGCCGGCGTCGCCCGAGCGTCGCCGCCGGAGTGTTGAAGAGCCTGAGGAGGCCACCTGTGGAAGCGCCCAACCCTGCCGTCCCGTGGGACCGTGACGAGCTCACGGTCGGTGATCTCGCCGCGCGGAGCGGCGTGTCGGTGTCAGCATTGCACTTCTACGAGCGCAAAGGGCTGATCGCGAGCCGCCGCACGTCGGGCAACCAGCGCCGCTACCGGCGCGAGACGCTGCGGCGCGTGGCGTTCATCAGGGTGTCGCAGCGCGTGGGGATACCGCTCGCCGACATCGGCGCCGCGCTCGGCACGCTCCCCGGAGACCGCACACCGACCGCGAAGGACTGGCGGCGCATCTCGCAGGCCTGGCACGACGATCTCGACGCGCGGATCGAGCAGCTCTCCCGGCTCCGCGACCATCTCACCGACTGCATAGGCTGCGGCTGCCTCTCGCTGCGTCGCTGCACGCTGACCAACCCGCACGACGAGCTCGCCGAGGCCGGCCCAGGGCCGCGAACGCTCCTGGTGGAGGGGCTGGAGCCGGACGAGACGTGACGGCGGGGCGTGACGGCGAGGTGGTGGTGGGCGACTTTGCGGGCGGGCCCGACGGCGGCTCTGGTAGAAAGTCGCACGGTGCCGACCGAGGGAGAGTTGTGGGTACGTACTACGAGTGGGTCGCCGACCTGGACGTGACCGAGCACGACGCGCCCGAGGTCGGGCGGCGGGTGGTGGAGGCGCTGGTCGCGCGCGGCGTGATCCTTCCGGAGCTGTCCCCGGACGCGGCGCTCGGCGGTGACGGCCATCCGGCGGGGCCTGCGTGGGCCGACACCGTCGAGGCGTCGGCGTCGGGCGAGTCGCCGTGGGGTGTCCAGGTCCGGGTCGGCCGTGCGGTGCAGGACGGCGGGCAGTTCGACGTCGGCTCGGTGACGTGCCCGCGCTGCTCGGCCACGAGAGAGTTCTTCGGGCCGCCGGAGGAGTTCGGTCCGACCTGCTCGGACGAGGAGGGCATGGGGCAGTTCTACGCCGCTGCGGAGGCCTGGAGCGAGGGGGACGCCGGGAGCGAGGCGGACCTGGAGTGCCGGGCGTGCGGCGTCGCCACGCCGGTCGTCGAGTGGCGGGCCGGTGGCGCGGCACTCAGCTGCCTGGCCTTCGTCTTCTGGAGCTGGGACGAGCTTCGTCCCGAGGTGCTGCGCTGGGTCGCCGACGCGACGGGCGGGCACCGGGTCGCCAGCGGGAGCGGCAAGATCTGACGGCGCTTCGCCGCCGTGCCCGTTAGGCTCACGGCCATGGCTTCTGCGCTGCCCCGTGTCCTGGTGCTCAACGGTCCCAACCTCGGCCGGCTCGGCGTCCGCGAGCCCGAGATCTACGGCCATGCCTCCATGGCGGACCTCAAGATCGCCGCCGCGAAGTGGGGCGAGGAGCTGGGGCTGGAGGTCGAGGTGCGGCAGACCGACGGTGAGTCGGAGATCGTCGGCTGGCTCCACGAGGCGGTCGACGCCGGCGCCCACGTCGTGCTCAACCCTGCCGCGTTCACGCACTACTCGTACGCGCTGCGCGACGCCGCCGCCCAGGTCACCACCGCGGACCTGCTGCTCGTCGAGGTGCACCTCTCCAACCCGGCCACGCGGGAGTCGTTCCGGCACTACTCGGTGGTTGCCGGGATCGCGACGGGCACCATCGCGGGGTTCGGGTTCGACTCCTACCGGCTGGCGCTGTCGGCCATCGCGACCCGCCTCTGATGAAGCGTGCGGCTTCACATGGCGGAAGTTGAGCCAATGGCTTAACCCAGGACGAGGCTCGCGAGTCCGAGGCCTGCGAGGGCGATGAGCCAGCTGGCGAAGCTGCCGATGAGGAAGTACTCGGTGACAGGGTTCGGGCCCTGATGCGCCGGGACGGTGGGGGAGATGTCGACGCCCTTGGCCGGTTCGCTGCCTCCGGACGACTGGACGATGATGGGCGACGCCGCTGCCCGGGTGCTCGACTCGCTGGCGGCCAGCTCGGGGAAGCGAAGCAGGCCCTTGGCCCCGACGACGACGGCTGCGGCGGTCAGGTTGCCCGCCAGGCCCAGCCCGACGATGAAGAGCCGCTCCATCGGGCCGAGCACGCGCCCGCTCCGGAGCCGGTCGGCCCCTGCCTTGGTGGGAACCTTGACGGCGTCGAGGATGAGTCGTACGAGCACGTTCGCGGTCGTGACCTGCGCAAGTGCGATTCCGGTCACGAACACCACCTCCGAGGGCGAGAGCGCGGACAGCGGACCTGGTGCCCAGGACGGCCACGCCCCGGAGCCGTCATCTGCGAAGACGAGCGCAACGATGATGCCCGAGCCGACTGCCAGGAACGCTGCGCTGCGCGCGGCCGTCGCGCCGATGGCACGAGTGATCAGGTCGAGCAGCACCCAGACGGCGAGAAGCAGCGCGAGCGGTACGCCGAGGCGGAGTCCAGTGGCCGGTGCGACTCCGCCGGCGGCCAGGAGCGCGATGAGAGTGACCAGGCCGGCGCCGAGGGCGGTGTACCGCCGTGCGGGCGAGATGCCGTGCGGATGAGTGTCACGGAACGCGTCCGCCACCCCCAGTGCTGCCAGGAACGCTCCGAGGACTGCCATCCGTGAATCACGCCTTTCCGAAGGTGAGCTGTGCGTCGTGCGCGGCTCGCACGCCCTTGGCGAACGCCTGGCTGACTGCTGACTGCGAGATCTTCTCAGTCGCAGCGATCTCCCGCTGCGATCGTCCCTGGAAGGACAGAAGGAGCATTCGCTGCTGGCGGTCGCTGAGTCTAGCGACGAGGGCGTCGCGAGCAAGCAGGAACGCGTTCACGAGGGCGGGGGGCGGGTTCTCCTCGGACGGGCCCACGTACCAGGTGCCGCGACGGCCCTCGAGAGTGCTGATCGCCTCGCGCGCCGTCCACCATCCCGGCCCGTCCTGGAGGAGGGGGTGGCGGCTGCTGTCGTGGACGGTGACGTCACCCTTGCCGAGGCCGAAACGCATTTCGATGTCGGGTGACAGCTCAAGATTGATCAGGAGCGCTGCGAGGGTCGCATCGGCCACGGTGGTGAACCCGCCCTGCACCTCGTCGCCGAGCGTGGGCTCGAGGGGCTGAGCGGTGTCGATCGCTTCGTTGACCCGGTTCAGGGCTGCACTGATGGCTTGTTGTGCGGCTGCCCGGTCGGCGATCTTGCGAGAGCCGACGATGTCTCCGATGAGGGTGAACACCAATTAAGCATATACCTGAACTCTCGTTCAAATAAGTACCTGGCTTTCGTGCTTGATCAGTCTTTAGCCTGGATGGCATCGACAGGGCCATGCGCATCAAGCACGGGCATAGCGTGCTAGGGGCTTCTCCTCTAAGATGCCTCATCTGGTTCAGACTGGTTCAGACTGGCTGAGAACGGACTCCCCTTGTTGGCCGGCTAGGTTGGTCGGCCAGGCGTATGGCCGGGCAAGGTCAGGCAAGCAGCGTTGCGATCTACTTTTCGGTAGTGCTTGGTGGTATCAGTGGCGACGCTTGGGGATGCCTTGGCATATTCAGAGAACCACGCCCGACACCGACTGATGCTCGGCGTCGACCTGCAGGACTCATCCGGTCCGGCCCGCGAGGAGAGCCTGTCCTCGGAACTGGTCGAGAACCTGCAGAGGCTGGTCCGTCGGGCCTTGAAGAGCCAGGGCATCGGGTCGGACGCGTACTCCTGGCAGAACCGTGGCGACGGAGGCCGCTTCGACTTCCACGACGTCTCGCCGGTACGTGTGATCCGGGCCGTGACGGAGCAGGTGCCGTCGGAGCTGCGTCGGCACAACAGGCGGGTGGCGCAGGCTCTGCGGATGGCGCTGCGGTTCGTCGTTCATGAGGGCTACGTCGTGCCGCACGAGGCCGATGGCGATCACAACGGCCGCGCCGTGCAAGAGCTGTCCGGGATCCTGGACTCGCCCGAGCTTCGTCAAGCTCTACGCAAGCGCGGCGACTGGGTGCTGGCAGTGACGAAACCGATCTGGCAAGGGGTGGTCCTTCCTCTGCACGGGGATCTCGACCCCGGAGCGTTCGAGGCGAGCAGCGTGCACGTGAAGTCGCGCGGTGAGCTGCTGGTCTGGGTCACTCCCCGGAGTACGAGCGCCGCCCGGCCTGACTCGGCTGCCACGAGCCGGCCGACGAGCCATGACGCACCGTCCGGCAGCGCGCACGGGTCAGCCGAACCGCCGCGCATCGGTTTCTACGCGCCCGTGACGTTCGAGGGAACCACCTCGATCGGGGGCGTCCAGCACATCGGTGGGCAGAGTGATGGCCAGAGTGACAGGACAAGCGACAGGCCGAACCCGTGACGGCCGACGAGAAGCCCGCTGGCGGGACGCCGCAGAACGATGCCGACAGGCCTCGTCGGAGGGCAGGCGGTGATGAGCCTGCCGACCAGGACGGCCGCACTGACGAGAATGACCGTGAGGCCGACCCGGACGGCGAGCCGGAGACCGACTCGAGCCTGAACCTTGCTGACCTTGATCGCGACCTGACCCGCTTCCTGGGTCCTGACTCCATCAGGTTCGACGCGCCGGTCGACATCCGTGGTGCGACGACGATCGGCGGTAGCCAGCACATCCACCTGGGTGGTGAGCAGCGCAGGCGGACGTTGTCGACGCCGATCGCCGTTGAGTACCTCGTCGAGATGCGGCAGCTCGACGCCGACCATCCTTCCGCGGGCGCCGCGCGCGCCGCGCTGCAGACCAACAAGCTGTGCATCCTGCAGGGACCACGCGGAAGCGGGCGAGGCTTCATCGCGAGGACGGCGGCGGCAGATCTTGTCGGCGAGGGTGGCCACTGCCGCCTCATCGAACCGGGTACGGATCCCCGTGACCTTGCGGCAGAGGACTTCGAGGCAGACTGCAGCTACGTTCTGGAATCTCCCGAGATCGCCCGGGACCGGTCGCTCGCCGAGTACGTCCTCGCACGGCTCGCCAGCCTGCTCACGCGCCGCAAGGCCGCCCTCGTGCTGGTGGTCGACGACGACGTCCTGGCCACGGACGAGGTGACGACCTGGGTCGTCCGGATCACCGACTCGCTCTCCCGGGCCGCTGTCCTGCGCAGCCATCTGCGCCACCACTCGGCGCGCGAGGGCCGCACCGAGGGCCTGGAGCTGCTCGATGATCCCCTGATCACCACGTGGCTGGACCAGGACGCTCCGTCGCTCACGGAGGTGGCGAGGATAGGGGCACGGCTCGCCAAGGGTGACCCGCCCGCGGAGTGTGTCGAGGGCGCCGGTGCGCGGCAGCGAGAAACGGTAAGAGAAATCCTCGGGTCCCCGGAGAAGCCCCGCGAGCTGGCCATCGCAATCGCGTTCTTCGGCGGCCTCCCGTACTCGACCGTCTACCGGATGGAGACAGGACTGGCGGAACTGGTCCACGCCGTGACGGGGGACGACGGCCCGAGGCGAAGCAGGTTCCTCCGGGAGCGGCGCTCGCGCCTCGACGAGATCGGCGCGGAGATCACCCAACGGACCGTGACTACCGAGTACGGGGCCAGCCCCGCGGAGGTGGTGGAGTTCCGGCGTCCACAGATGTTCGATGCGGTGATAGAGCAGACCTGGCGCGACTTCGGCGGGTCCGAGATCCTCCTGACCTGGCTGGGTGGCTTGGCCGTGCACCGAGACGTGGCCGTCCGGCTGCGGGCGGCGACCTCGGTCGGCCGGCTCTCCTGGCTGGGATTCGGGGACGTGGCCGAGAACCTGCTGCAGTCCTGGTCCTACTCGACCAGCTCGCGCAGGCGCCTCGCCGCCGCGATGGCGCTGAGCGTCGCCATGCAGAACGAGGCAGTCGCCGGCCACGCCCTCGGGCTCGTGGAGTCCTGGACGACTGCGGGCAGTCGTCAGCAGAGAACCACCGCCGCTCTGTCGTGGGGCCTCGCCGTCAGTCCGCTCTGGCCGTACCCGGCACTCGACGGGTTGGGCCGGCTGCTGTCGGACCGCGACGGCGGCGTGGTCGCTCGGGCGGTGCGCGACGGCCTGTCCAATGTGTTCGAGGGACATCCAGAGCTGGTCGTCCGAACCCTGGACCAGTGGTGGTCGACGGCGGACGCGTCCTACCGTCGGGAGATTCTCGCCGCCTTCCTGCAGAGCTGCCCGCTCTCCGGAGTCGGGCGACGAGCTTCCGCGCTGCCCGCGGTGCTGGAGATGCTCGAGACCGGTCTGACCCGTCCCGCTCCCCGGCCGGCTGATGGGTCCGACGGCGGGTCTGCGCGAGAGGCGGTGCTCCGCCTGTGGCGCGCGGCGCTCAGGGCGCCGGAGAGCCAGCCGGTCGCGCTTCCCCTGCTGCTGGACTGGGTTCGACAGGCCGATCGCGAGACGCCGTATCGAGATCCGGTGCTGGAGCTGATCGTTCACGTCGTGGTGGACGAGCGAGACCGCTTGCGGTTGCGGCACGCGCTGAAAGGGCTCCTGAGCAAGCCGCGCGACCCGTCCCCGACTGCCTCGTCCCCGACTGCTCAGGTCGCCCTCGAACGGCTCGACGAACGGGCGCCGACCCGCGCACGGCCATGAGCACTGCCCGCACTGCAAGGAGCGCTGCCAGGAGCACTGCCAGGAGCACTGCCAAGAATGGAGCGAGCTGATGGGTACAGAGAGGGTTGTTGTGGTCCGTGGACCCTTCGAGCCGAAACGTCCGAGGCACGTCGACGGGGACGCGAGGCCGGGAAGCCACGAACGGGTCGTCTTCCACCGCGGCGGGATCTCAAGCGTGCTGCAACCGGGGGAGCTACCCACCTCTGGGATGAGCTGGTTCTCGCGACAAGGCCACGGGACCTACCGGATCGTCGACATGAGCAGCCATCCGCTGCTCGTCGAGGCGCCGCTGGCCAGCTCGGACAAGGGTCTCGCCTTCGCCTGCGAGGTCAGTGCGAAGTGGCGCGTCAACGACCCGCTCGGTGCGGTGGAACATGCCCAGACCGATGTCCTGCAGCTCGTGGAGCGAGCCGTGCTCCAGACACTACGCAGGACGAGCCGGCGGTATCAGATGGAGGATGCGCCAGAGCTCGAGCAGGCGTTCCTGCAGTCGGATCTCGGGGCGCTCGCGTCCGCCGACCTGGAGTTCGTCGAGGTGCGATCCGTCGACGTCAAGGTCGACTTCGACCCGGCGTGGGAAGGCGAGCACCGGACGCGGAAGCTCAAGGAGCAGGTTCACCGGACCGCGAAGGCTGACCGCGAGGCTGCCGGCGACGTGCTCAACGACAAGGACGGGGTGACCAAAGAGGCGATCGCGCGGGATCCGTCGTACGCGACCAAGCTCGCGGACGATCGCCGCCAGCGGCAGGACGAGGACCGCGTCTGGGGCCATGACCGGGAGAGCGCACTGCTGCAGGCGCGATTCGCCCTGCTGCGAGCCAAGGTGCAGTCGCCAGACACCGAGGAGTGGGAGGTCGAGCCGCTCCTGGACGCCATGGACGCGTTGTTGATCGAAGCCGGGAGCCGTGCCCGTGAATCGGAGCCGCAGGCGATAGCGAGTTCCAGGACTCGCGCGATCACCGAAGATCGGGACGTGGATGCGGATGGAGAACCAGGTGAAGCCCATGCGAGCCCGGGCGGCGACGCACCCGACGCGCAGGACTGATGCGTGGAACCGATCGGTGTGTTGAGTGCGGTCGTCGCGTTCTGGGTCGGCCTGTTCCCCTGGCTCCCTTACCCGGCTCGCGTTCCGGTGTCGGCGGTCGCCGCGGTGATCGCCGTGCGTCTCTCTCTGCGCTGGCTCGTTCCGCTCGTCGGCCGGGTGCTGGGCGGGGTGGGACCAGTTCTGACGGACGTCATCTGCAGCGTTCTCCTGTACGTGGACCTGCTGTGGTCGAGCGTGCTCCTTCGGCTCCACCGACCGTTCCCGGTGATCCTGCGGCGTTACGGCGCGTTCGTCGAGGACGCCGTGGATCTGCTCGGCGGGGCACTGAGACTGCTGTCCGGGGTGCTTGCGCGCGCCGCCAAGACCGGCGTGGGCGTGGCCGTCGCGGTCGTCGCTCTGGCGATCCTCCTGATCAACGTGCCGGGGGTCGCTGACGGCGGCTCCGGGGGAGAAGGCGGCGTCCCGATGACGAGCTGGTGGAACCAGGTCGGCGCCTGGGTCGAAGACTCGTCCGATGCCCAGAGGCCCTCTGACGGCAAGAAATCCGGGGAGCGTGAGGAATGAGCTGGTGGGGATCCGCCCGTGTGCAACGGGCCTCCCGTGGTCTGTTCGGCGTGTTCAGGCCACGCGGCCCGGCAGAGCAGCCCGATCGCTCGAGCGAGAACGCGGCTGACGCGCAGTTCGTCCAGTCCATGCTCCACCTGACGATCACCAACGCCGACATCAAGACGAGCGTCCTCGTAGGAGCCATCGCCCTGACCTTCGGGGTAGGTACTCCGGCGCTCCCGTTCTCACTCGCACTGGAGTCCGGCGCCGGGCCGGCAGTGGCCGGCGCCGTGATCGGCATCGCAGCGATGGTGCTGTGCGGTATCGCGGGAGTGCACCTGGTCCTGTCGCTCCGGCCCCGCATGAAGCAGAGCGGTTTCTCCCGGTACTCCTTGCCGGACATCACGAACGCCTCGGTCGAGGAGCTCGTCGCGACCAGACCGGAGGACGACCGGCGGGAGGCCTGGCTCCAGGCCAAGAACCTGGCCGACATCTCCGCGCAGAAGCATGCGCACATCCGGCGTGCGCTCATGTACTACCCGGTCTCGGTGGTCCTGATGGTCGTCGCCGCGGGGATCGGCATCGTCGTGCGGAGCGGTGGTGGATAGGCCGCTGTCTGTGTCGTCGTCCGTTAGACTTGACCGCTGCTGCTTGACACCTGCTTGATCACCCAGCTCGATCACCCCAGCCGCCGGCCTCCTGTCGGCGCGCCCCGGGTGCAAACCTTCACCGACACAGGAAGACGAACGTGGCTACCTCCAACGACATCAAGAACGGCACTGTGCTCCGCATCGACGGCAACCTCTGGTCCGTCATCGAGTTCCAGCATGTCAAGCCGGGCAAGGGTGGAGCGTTCGTCCGTACGAAGATGAAGAACGTGCTGTCCGGCAAGGTCGTCGACAAGACGTTCAACGCCGGCATCAAGGTCGAGACGGCCAACGTCGACCGTCGCGACTTCCAGTACCTGTACATGGACGGCGACGACTACGTCTTCATGGACAACGACACGTACGACCAGGTGAACGTGCCCGCGGTGACGGTCGGTGACGCCAAGGACTACATGCTCGAGGGCATGAGCGTCATGCTCGCCTCGAACGACGGCACGCCGCTGTACATCGAGCTGCCGACGTCGGTGGTCCTCGAGATCACCTACACCGAGCCGGGCCTGCAGGGCGACCGGTCCACCGGTGGCACCAAGCCGGCGACGCTCGAGACGGGCGCCGAGATCCAGGTCCCGCTGTTCCTCGAGCAGGGCGTCAAGGTGAAGGTCGACACGCGCACCGGTGACTACCTCGGTCGCGTCACGGAGTGACGTGCGGCTGACGGGCATCCGGCGCACGGCAGCCCACCAGCAGGTTTCGTGGCAGAGCTCCAGTAGCGAACTTCAGTAGAGATAAGAGACCATGGGCGCACGCACCAAGGCGCGTAAGCGCGCCGCCGACATCCTCTTCGAGGCGGAGCAGCGGGGCATCGACCCGCTGAAGCTCCTCGCCGACCGCGTGGCGGTGCCGCACACCGAGGCGGCCGTGCCGCAGTACACGGTCGACATCGTCGAGGGTGTGGTCGAGCACCGCGACCGCATCGACGAGGTGCTCGAGACGTACTCGCAGGGCTGGACGCTCCAGCGCATGCCGGCTGTCGACCGCGCACTGCTGCGGATCGGTTCCTGGGAGGTCCTGTTCAACGACGAGGTGCCCGACGCCGTAGCGGTCGACGAGGCGGTCGACCTCGCCGGCGACCTGTCGACGGACGACTCGCCGGCCTTCGTCAACGGTCTCCTCGGCCGGGTCAAGGACCTGAAGCCGACCCTGCTGGCGTGAGCGCCCGCGCGAGAACGGGCACAGGTCCGCAGCACGCGTGAGCACCGGTCCCGGCGCTGAACGGTTCGACGAGCGACGTCTGCTCGTCGCCCTGTTCGGCGCCGGGACCGCTGCGTTCGCGCAGCTCTACGCGCCGCAGTCCGTCCTGCCCGACGCCGCCCGCGAGCTCGCGACGTCGGCCTCCGCGACGGCGCTGCTCGTCTCCGCGGCCACGCTCGGCCTGGCCGTCGGCGTGCTGCCCTGGGCCTGGGTGGCCGACCGCGTCGGCCGGGTACGGGCGATGACGTTCGCGATGCTCGGCGCGACGGCGGTCGGGCTCGCGGTCCCGTTCGCGCCGACGTTCGGCCTGATGGTCGCGGGCCGGGCGGTGGAGGGGCTGCTCGTCGCCGGGGTTCCCGCCGTCGCGATGGCGTACCTGACCGAGACGCTCATCGACGCGGGGGCGGCCTCCGCGGTGCCACGCGCCGCTGGGACGTACGTGGCGGGCACCTCGATGGGCGGGCTCCTGGGCCGGCTCGTGGCGGGCGGCGTCGCCGAGCTCTTCGGCTGGCGTGCGGGCGTGGGCGCCGTCGCGGTCGCGTGCCTGGTCGCGACGGGTGTGTTCGTCTGGCTGGCGCCGCGGGACCGGAGGGTCACGAGGGGCGACGGCGGGCCGGGGGCGCTGTCGACAGACGGCCAGGCGCCACCAGGGGACCAGGCGCCGGACGGCGGTCGGGCCGGCCGCCTCAGGGTGCTGCTCAGCCCGCGCCTCCTCGCCCTCGACGCGCAGGGCCTGCTGCTCATGGGCGGGTTCGTGGCCGTCTACAACTACCTCGGCTTCCGCCTGGCCGACGAACCGTTCGGGCTGTCGTCCGGCGTGGTGAGCCTCGTGTTCCTCGCGTACCTGGCGGGCACGTGGTCGTCGGCGCGGACGGGCCGCCTGGTGATGCGGCACGGGCGCCGCCGGGTGCTGATCGCCTCCACCGGGGTGATGGCGGTCGGCGTGGCGGCCACGCTGTCGGGCCGGCTGCCGATCGTCCTGGCGGGCCTGGTCGTGCTGACCGCCGGATTCTTCGGAGCGCACGCGGTGGCCAGCGGGTGGACGCCGGTCGCCGCGCCACAGGCCCGCACCCAGGCCGCGGCGGTCTACAACCTGGCGTACTACGCGGGGTCGAGCGTGTTCGGCTGGCTCGGCGGCGTCGGGTTCGCGCTGGCCGGATGGCCCGGGACCGTCGGGATGGTGCTCGTGCTGGTGGCCGTCGCCGCGAGCCTGGCGGCCGCGGTGCTGCGGGACTGAGGTGTGAGCAACACCGCTCCGGCGGGCGACGGCCTCGGCTCTCGGCGCAGGGGCGGCGGGTTAGGGTGGTGGCTGTCAGACTCCCTTTAATCCCGTCCCGTGAGGCGGAGAAGGAGGTCGCCAGATGAATCCTGGCAGCCGCATGCCCGAATCCAGCGCCACCCCCAGCGCCCAGAGCGCCGAGTCCGGCCCAGAGCCCGGCTCGGACCCCGGCACCGCCGCACGGACGGTGCTCGGCGAGGCCGACATCGCTCGGGCCTTGACCCGCATCGCCCACGAGATCGTGGAGCGGAACAAGGGCGCCGCCGACCTCCTCCTGCTCGGCATCCCGACGCGTGGCGTGCAGCTCGCGCACCGTCTCGCCGAGCGCCTGACGCAGATCGAGCCCTCGTTCAACGGCGAGTACGGCACCCTCGACGTCACCATGTACCGCGACGACCTGCGTCGTCAGCCCACCCGCGCCGTCGGGCAGACGGTCCTGCCGGGCAGCCTGGACGGCACCATCGACGACAAGGTGGTCGTCCTGGTCGACGACGTCCTGTTCTCCGGCCGCACGATCCGCGCCGCGCTCGACGCCCTGAACGACCTGGGCCGCCCCCGCGTGGTGCAGCTCGCCGCCCTGGTCGACCGCGGCCACCGCGAGCTCCCGATCCGTGCCGACTACGTGGGCAAGAACCTGCCCACGTCGCGCAGCGAGCGCGTGAAGGTCCGGCTGTCCGACGTCGACGGGGGAGCCGACTCCGTCGTCATCAGCGGGGTCACACCGGACGGAGGCGCACGGTGAAGCACCTCCTGACCACCCAGGGCATGTCCAAGGACGACGCGATCCTGCTGCTGGACACCTCCGCGCAGATGGCGGCCACGCAGTCCCGCGAGAACAAGAAGCTGCCGACGCTGCGCGGGCGCACCGTCGTGAACCTGTTCTACGAGGACTCCACGCGCACCCGGATCTCGTTCGAGACGGCGGCCAAGCGCCTGTCCGCGGACGTCATCAACTTCTCCGCCAAGGGTTCGAGCGTGTCCAAGGGCGAGTCCCTGAAGGACACGGCGCTGACCCTGCACGCCATGGGCGCCGACGCCGTGGTGGTGCGCCACTCGGCCTCGGGCGCCGCGCACCAGCTGGCCCACGCGGGCTGGCTCGACGCCGGTGTGCTCAACGCGGGCGACGGCATGCACCAGCACCCGACGCAGGCGCTGCTGGACGCGTTCACGATCCGCCGGCACCTGGTGGGCAACGTCGGCGAGGACGGTCGAGGCACGGACACGTCCGTGGGAGCGGACCTGGCCGGGCTGCGCATCGCGATCGTCGGCGACGTGCTGCACTCCCGCGTGGCCCGCTCGAACGTGTACCTGCTGCACACCCTCGGCGCCGAGGTGACTCTGGTCGCGCCGCCCACGCTCGTCCCGGTGGGCGTGGAGACGTGGCCGTGCCGAGTCTCGTACCACCTGGACGAGACGCTCGAGCAGTGGCAGCCCGATGCGGTCATGATGCTGCGGGTGCAGCGCGAGCGGATGTCGGGCGGCTCGGGGTCGTTCTTCCCGAGCCCCATGGAGTACAGCCGCAAGTTCGGGTTCGACGCCCGCCGCCTCGCGGTGCTGCCCGACCATTCGATAGTGATGCACCCCGGACCGATGAACCGCGGCCTGGAGATCTCCGCGGCCGCCGCCGACCACCCCCGCTCCGTGATCGTGGAGCAGGTGGCCAACGGTGTCGCCGTCCGGATGGCTGCGCTGTACCTGCTGCTGTCCGGCGACACCGGCACCAGCACCGAGAAGACCAGCACCGAGAAGACCAGCACCGACGAGAGGAACACTCTGTGAGCGCCCCTTCAACCACGACCTACGTGCTGCGTGGGGTGCTTCCCTACGGCACGGACGCGGTCGACGTCGTCCTGGCGGACGGAGTGATCGCCGCGATCGGAGCCCCCGGCACGGTCGAGGTGCCCGAGGGCGCCCACGAGGTCCGTGGCGAGGGGCATGTGCTCCTGCCCGGGCTCGTCGACCTGCACACCCACCTGCGCGAGCCCGGCCGGGAGGACGCCGAGACGGTGTTCTCCGGCACCCGGGCCGCCGCCGCGGGCGGGTTCACCGCCGTGCACGCCATGGCCAACACGACGCCGACGCAGGACACCGCGGGCGTCGTCGAGCAGGTGTACCGACTGGGCCAGGAGGCCGGCTGGGTCGACGTGCACCCCGTCGGCGCGGTGACCGTGGGCCTGGACGGCGAGAAGCTCGCCGAGCTGGGCGCCATGGCCGATTCCGCGGCCCGCGTCCGGGTCTTCTCGGACGACGGCAAGTGCGTGCACGACCCGGTCCTGATGCGCCGCGCGCTGGAGTACGTCAAGGCGTTCGACGGCGTCGTGGCCCAGCACGCGCAGGAGCCGCGCCTGACCGAGGGCGCCCAGATGAACGAGGGCATCGTGTCCGCGCAGATCGGCCTGACGGGCTGGCCCGCCGTGGCCGAGGAGTCGATCATTGCGCGCGACGTGCTGCTCGCCGAGCACGTCGGCTCGCGGCTGCACGTGTGCCACCTGTCGACGGCCGGGTCGGTGGAGATCATCCGCTGGGCCAAGGGCCGGGGGATCGACGTCACCGCCGAGGTGACGCCGCACCACCTGGTGCTGACCGACGAGCTCGCCCGCGACTACGACCCGGTGTTCAAGGTCAACCCGCCGCTGCGCACCGCGAAGGACGTCGAGGCGGTCCGCGAGGGCCTGGCCGACGGCACCATAGACATCGTCGCCACCGACCACGCCCCGCACCCGGTCGAGGACAAGGACTGCGAGTGGGCGTCGGCCGCGTTCGGCATGACCGGTCTGGAGACGGCCCTGTCGGTCGTGCAGCAGACCATGGTCGACACGGGTCGCATGACCTGGGCCGACGTCGCCCGCGTGCTCTCGGAGAACCCCGCCCGCATCGGCCGGATCGACGGTGAGCACGGACGGGGCCAGGGCCGTCCGGTCGCCGTCGGCGAGCCCGCCAACCTGACCCTCGTCGACCCGTCCGCGACTCGGGCGATCGACGGCCGCACCCAGGTCACCGCCAGCGACAACACGCCGTTCACGGGCATGGAGCTGCCGGGCCGCGTGGTCGCGACGTTCCTGCGCGGCCGCGCGACGGTGCTCGACGGCACAGTTGTTGACCGAGCCGTCGAGAGCAAGCCCTTCGAAGGAGCCGTCCGATGAAGATCCTGGCCATCGCCCTGCTGGTTCTCCTGGCGATCTTCCTGGTGCTGTACGTGACGCTCATCGGCCGACGTCGGCTCGCGCAGCGCACCACCACCCTCGTGCCGCGGCCGCCAGAGGTTCCCGGCGCGGACCAGACGGGCACGGACGAGATGGGCCCCGAACGGTTCGGCCCGCTGGAGGCCGTCTACGTCTCCACCACGCTGCACGGCGACTGGCTCGCCCGCGTCGGCGCACATGGGCTCGGCGACCGGTCCAACTCGCTCGTCTCCGTGCATGACGGCGGCGTCCTGATCGAGCGCGAGGGCGCCGACGACCTCTGGGTGCCCGTGCACGCCATCCGCAGCACGAGCCTCGCGCCGGGCATGGCCGGCAAGTACGTCGGCGCCGACGGGCTCGTCGTCCTGACCTGGGCGGTCCCGGAGGCCGACGACGTCGCCGCCGCCCTGGTCGACACCGGCCTGCGTACCCGGCGCGCCGAGGACCGCGGCGCGCTCGTCGATGCCGTCCGGCACCTGCTGGCCAGCCGGCAGCCCCAGCACACCCAGCAGCTTCAGCAAAACGTTCAGCAGTACCCGCACCAGCAAGACCCGCACCAGCAGGAGGCCCGGTGACCATCCCGATGACACCCGCAGCACAGACCGCCGCGGAGTCCGCAGCGCTCGTCCTCGAGGACGGCACGACCTACCGTGGCCGCGCGTACGGCGCCACCGGCACCACGTTCGGCGAGATCGTCTTCTCCACCGGCATGACCGGCTACCAGGAGACGCTGACGGACCCGTCCTACCACCGGCAGATCGTCGTCATGACGGCGCCGCACATCGGCAACACCGGCGTGAACGACGAGGACCCCGAGTCCGGCCAGATCTGGGTCTCCGGCTACGTGGTCCGCGACCCCGCGCGCCGTGTGTCGAGCTGGCGCGCGCAGCACTCGCTCGGCGAGGAGCTCGCCGAGCAGGGCATCGTCGGCATCTCCGACGTCGACACGCGCGCGCTGACCCGCCGGCTGCGCGAGGAGGGCGTGATGCGCGCCGGCATCTTCTCGGGCGCGGACCTGGTCCGCGACGGCTACCCGCGCTCCGTCGAGGAGCTCGTGGCCCAGGTGCAGGCCTCCCCGCAGATGGCCGGCGCCGACCTGGCCCGCGAGGTCTCCACCAAGGAGGCCTACACCGTGGAGCCGCAGGGCGAGTGGCTGGAGAACAACCCGGGCAAGGCCCCCGTCGCCACGGTGGTCGCCGTCGACCTCGGCATCAAGACCATGACGCCGGTCCGCCTCGCCGAGCGCGGCGTCCGCGTCGTCGTCGTGCCGCAGGCCTCCACCGTCGCCGACATCGAGGGCGTGTTCGCCGCGCTGCCCGACGACGCCCCGCGCGGCGTCTTCTTCTCCAACGGTCCCGGTGACCCGGCCGCGTCGAGCCACGAGGTCGAGCTGCTGCGCGCCGTCCTGGACCGCAGGATCCCGTTCTTCGGCATCTGCTTCGGCAACCAGCTCCTGGGCCGCGCGCTCGGCTACGGCACCTACAAGCTCGACTACGGGCACCGCGGCATCAACCAGCCGGTGCTCGACCGCACCACCGCCAAGGTGGAGGTCACCGCGCACAACCACGGCTTCGCGGTCGACGCCCCGCTCGACGAGCAGGGCTCGACGGCCCCGCACGACGGCGGCCGCTACGGCCGCGTCGTCGTCTCCCACATCGGGCTCAACGACCAGGTGGTCGAGGGCCTGACCTGCCTGGACCTGCCCGCCTTCTCGGTGCAGTACCACCCGGAGGCGGCGGCGGGCCCGCACGACGCCGCCTACCTGTTCGACCGGTTCGTCGGCCTGCTGACGAACCCGGCGGCCTGGCCGCCCGCACTCAAGTCCCCGCAGTCAGCTGCCCAGATCAACACCGAGGAGAACCACTGATGCCTCGCCGTTCCGACATCTCCTCGGTCCTCGTCATCGGGTCCGGCCCGATCGTCATCGGCCAGGCCTGCGAGTTCGACTACTCCGGCACCCAGGCCTGCCGGGTGCTCCGCGAGGAGGGCCTGCGGGTCATCCTCGTGAACTCGAACCCGGCCACGATCATGACCGACCCCGAGTTCGCGGACGCCACGTACGTGGAGCCCATCACGACCGAGGTCCTCACCACGATCATCGCCAAGGAGCGCCCCGACGCGCTGCTGCCCACCCTCGGCGGCCAGACGGCGCTCAACGCCGCTATCGCGCTGGACGAGGCAGGGGTGCTCGAGAAGTACGGCGTCGAGCTGATCGGCGCCAACATCCCCGCCATCCAGAAGGGCGAGGACCGCCAGCAGTTCAAGGACGTCGTCGCCAAGTGCGGCGGCGAGTCGGCCCGCTCCGAGATCGTGCACTCCATCGACGAGGCCCTGAAGGCGGCCGAGATCCTCGGCTACCCGATGGTCGTGCGCCCGTCCTTCACCATGGGCGGCCTGGGCTCCGGCCTGGCCTACGACGAGGCGGACCTGCACCGCATCGTCGGGCAGGGCCTGCACTACTCGCCCACCACGGAGGTGCTCCTGGAGGAGTCCATCCTGGGGTGGAAGGAGTACGAGCTGGAACTCATGCGCGACCGCAACGACAACGTGGTGGTCGT
The DNA here is from genome assembly GCF_042654905.1 of Promicromonospora alba. Lineage (NCBI taxonomy): Bacteria > Bacillati > Actinomycetota > Actinomycetes > Micrococcales > Promicromonosporaceae > Promicromonospora > Promicromonospora alba. The sequence continues at coordinate 225,659 of NZ_JBHSFI010000001.1, read as the reverse complement.
CTGCTCCATCGAGAACGTCGACCCCGTGGGTGTGCACACCGGCGACTCCGTCACGGTCGCCCCCGCGATGACGCTGACGGACCGCGAGTACCAGAAGCTGCGCGACATCGGCATCGCCGTGATCCGCGAGGTCGGCGTCGACACCGGTGGCTGCAACATCCAGTTCGCCATCGACCCGGCCAACGGGCGGATCATCGTCATCGAGATGAACCCGCGCGTGTCCCGCTCCTCGGCCCTGGCCTCCAAGGCGACCGGCTTCCCGATCGCGAAGATCGCCGCCAAGCTCGCCGTCGGCTACACGCTGGACGAGATCCCGAACGACATCACCAAGGTGACTCCCGCGAGCTTCGAGCCCACGCTCGACTACGTCGTGGTCAAGGTCCCGCGGTTCGCGTTCGAGAAGTTCCCCGCCGCCGACGACACGCTGACCACCACCATGAAGTCGGTGGGCGAGGCCATGGCCCTCGGCCGCAACTTCACCGAGGCGCTCGGCAAGGCCCTGCGGTCCATCGACAAGGGCGGCGTCCAGTTCCACTGGGACGGCGCAGCCCCGTCGGGCGAGGAGCTGGCCACGCTGCTCAAGGAGATCGAGCGGCCCACCGAGGGTCGCATGGTCGCCGTCCAGCAGGCGCTGCGGGCGGTCGCCACCGGCGAGACAACGCTCGAGCAGGTCTTCGACGCCACCAAGATCGACCCCTGGTTCCTGGACCAGATCCAGCTCGTCAACGAGGTGGCCGCCGAGGTCGCGGCGTCGCCCACCATCACGGAGGACGTGCTGCGGCACGCCAAGCGGCACGGGCTGTCCGACGCCCAGGTCGCGCGGCTGCGCGGCATGGGCTCCTCGGGCGAGGTGACGGTCCGCGAGATCCGGCACGCGCTCGGCGTCCGCCCGGTCTACAAGACCGTGGACACCTGCGCCGCCGAGTTCGCGGCCAAGACCCCGTACCACTACTCGAGCTACGACTCCGAGACCGAGGTGGCGCCCCGCGAGCGCGAGGCCGTGATCATCCTCGGCTCCGGGCCCAACCGCATCGGGCAGGGCATCGAGTTCGACTACTCGTGCGTGCACGCCACCCTGGCGCTCAAGGACAAGTACGAGACCGTCATGGTCAACTGCAACCCGGAGACCGTCTCGACGGACTACGACACGGCCGACCGCCTGTACTTCGAGCCCCTGACCTTCGAGGACGTCCTCGAGGTCTACCAGGCCGAGCTCGCGGCCGGACCGGTCAAGGGCATCATCGTGCAGCTCGGCGGGCAGACGCCGCTGAGCCTCGCGCGGCGCCTCGCCGAGGCCGGCCTGCCGATCCTCGGCACCAGCCCCGAGGCGATCGACGCCGCGGAGGACCGCGGCATCTTCGGGCAGGTCCTGCTCGACGCCGGTCTGCCCGCCCCGGCCTTCGGCACCGCCCGGTCGCTCCCGCAGGCCCGCGAGATCGCCGACCGGATCGGCTACCCCGTGCTCGTGCGCCCGTCGTACGTGCTGGGCGGCCGCGGCATGGAGATCGTCTACAGCGAGGACCAGCTCACCGGGTACGTGGAGCGTGCGCTCGAGGCGGCCGCCGTCTCCCACGCCGACTCCGGCGCACACGGCACGCTCGCCGCGCCCCTGCTGATCGACCGCTTCCTCGACGACGCGATGGAGATCGACGTCGACGCCCTGTTCGACGGCGAGGAGATGTTCCTCGGCGGCGTCATGGAGCACATCGAGGAGGCGGGCATCCACTCGGGCGACTCGGCCTGCGTGCTGCCCCCGGTGTCGCTGAGCGAGACCGAGATCGCGCGCATCCGCCGCTCCACCGAGGCCATCGCCCGGGGCGTCGGGGTGCGGGGCCTGCTGAACGTCCAGTACGCGCTCGTGAGCGACGTCCTGTACGTCCTGGAGGCCAACCCCCGCGCGTCGCGCACCGTGCCGTTCGTCTCCAAGGCGACGGGCACGCCGCTCGCGAAGGCTGCGGCTCGCGTCATGGTCGGCGACTCGATCGCCGACCTGCGGGCCGAGGGTCTGCTCCCGGAGCACGACGGCGCGACGCTCGACCTGGGCGCCCCGCTGGCCGTCAAGGAGGCGGTGCTGCCGTTCAAGCGGTTCCGTACCCGCGAGGGCCTGGTCGTGGACTCGGTGCTCGGCCCGGAGATGCGCTCGACCGGCGAGGTCATGGGCTTCGACAAGGACTTCCCGCACGCGTTCGCGAAGTCGCAGGCGGCGGCGTTCGGCGGGCTGCCGACGTCGGGCACGGTGTTCGTCTCCGTGGCCGACAGCGACAAGCGGCACGTGGTCTTCCCCGTGAAGCGGCTCGTGGAGCTCGGCTTCAAGGTCCTGGCGACCGAGGGCACCGCCACGGTGCTGCGCCGCAACGGCATCGAGGCGACGGTGGTGCGCAAGCACACCGAGGGCCGCGGGCCGGACGGCGAGCTCACGGTCGTGGGGCTCATCACCGAGGGGCAGATCGACCTCGTGGTGAACTCACCCTCTGGCCAGGGTGCCCGCGCGGACGGCTACGAGATCCGCGCGGCCACGACGGCCGCCGACAAGCCGATCGCGACCACCGTGGACCAGCTCGCGGCCGCGGTGCAGGGCATCGAGGCGGTGCTCGCGGGCCCGTTCGAGGTGGCGAGCCTCCAGGAGCACCAGGCCGCGACGGCGGCCCGCCTGGCGGCGGCGAAGCTGGCGGGGGCGAGCGCGTGAGCGGCGTCGTGCCCTTCGGCGCCCGGCTCGCCGCGGCGATGGACGAGCACGGTCCGCTGTGCGTCGGCATCGACCCGCACGCCTCGCTCCTGCAGGCCTGGGGCCTCCGGGACGACGTCGACGGGCTGCGCGAGTTCTCGCTGCGGGTGGTGGACGCGCTCGGCGGCAGGGTCGCGGCGTTCAAGCCGCAGGCGGCCTTCTTCGAACGGCACGGCTCGCGTGGCCTGGCGGTGCTGGAGGAGGTCATCGCGGCAGCTCGCACTGCGGGACCCGCGGGCCCCGGCGGCGCCGGCACGCTGACGATCGTGGACGCCAAGCGCGGCGACATCGGCTCGACGATGGGCGCCTACGCGGACGCGTTCCTCGCGGACGGCTCGCCCCTGGCGGGGGACGCCCTCACGGTGTCGCCGTACCTCGGGTTCGGCTCGCTCGCGCCGGCCGTCGAGCTGGCCGCGGCCACCGGCCGCGGGCTGTTCGTGCTGTGCCTCACCTCCAACAAGGAGGGCTTCGAGGTGCAGCACGCCCGCACCGAGGTCTCGGGGCAGGCTGGTCCGGACGGCGTCCCGGGCGGCACGGTGGCCGCCCTCATGGCCGCGCGCGCGGCGGTGCTCAACGCGGGGGCGGAGCCCATGGGTTCCGTCGGCCTCGTGGTGGGCGCGACGATCGGTGACGCCGTCGCTGCCACGGGGACCGACCTCGTCGCCGTCAACGGACCCCTCCTGGCTCCCGGTGTGGGTGCCCAGGGGGCGGGGGAGCGCGAGCTCGCCACGACGTTCGGGGACGCCCGGCGGAACGTGCTGGCGTCGTCGTCCAGGGGGGTGCTCGCCGCCGGACCGGACCCGGACGCACTGGTGAGAGCCGCACGAACGGCCGCGCAGGAGGCGAAGACCGCGCTGCGGAGCTGAAACTCGTCCGAAGGACAAAGCGCCCTCGATCGCTATGTATCGAGGGCGCTTTGTCATGGAATGCACCAAATGCGTAAAAGCCCATGTGCATGAGTTTTCACGAAGTGGCGTTCTGCGATTGCCGACCGGTGGGGCGGTGGCTACTTTCGATGCAGCAGTTCACACCAGACCGGTCGCGGACCAGGTCACGGACTTGGGCATCCGGCCCGAGCGAGGACCGGACGTCCTAGCCCAGGAGGCCGGTCGAGACACGAGTAGGTGACTTGCGTGGCACTACCTCCCCTCACCCCCGAGCAGCGTGCGGCAGCACTCGAGAAGGCCGCCGAGGCGCGTCGCGCTCGGGCAGTGATCAAGAACAAGCTCAAGTACTCGCAGGGCTCCCTCAAGGAGGTCATCGAGCAGGGCCAGAAGGACGACGTCGTCGGCAAGCTCAAGGTCGTCTCGTTGCTCGAGTCACTGCCCGGGGTCGGTAAGGTTAAGGCCAGGGCGATCATGGAAGAGATCGGGATCGCCGAGACCCGCCGCGTCCGAGGCCTCGGACCGCACCAGTCGGCGGCGCTCATCGAGAGGTTTGGCTGAGATCAGTACGTCACAACCCGCACGGCTGACCGTGCTCGCAGGACCCACCGCGGTGGGCAAGGGCACGGTCTCCGCCGATGTGCGGGACCGTTACCCCCAGGTCTGGCTCTCCGTGTCGGCGACCACCAGGTCGCCGCGCCCGGGCGAGGTGGACGGAGTGCACTACCTGTTCGTGTCACCGGAGGAGTTCGACCGTATGGTCGCCGCCGGCGAGATGCTCGAGTGGGCAGTGGTGCACGGTCACAACCGTTACGGGACGCCACGGCGGCCGGTGGAGCAGAAGCTCGCCGCCGGGGTGCCCGTCCTCCTGGAGATCGACCTCCAGGGTGCACGCCAGGTGCGTGACGCGGTGACGGCCTCGGGTCTTGAAGCCCGATTCGTCTTCCTCGCCCCGCCGAGCTTCGACGAGCTGGTCCGCCGGCTCGTCGGACGCGGCACCGAGGACTCCGAGGAGCGCGAGCGCCGGCTCGCCACCGCGCGGGTCGAGCTCGCCGCGGAGGAGGAGTTCGACGTCACGATCGTGAACGACGACGTCCACCGCGCCACGGACGCGCTCGTCGCTGTGATGGGTGTGGGGATGGGTGTGGGTTCCACCACACCTGTCGCCGGCTGACAGGCCCCGCGCAGACCAGAGCAGGCCGGACCACGTCCGGCCTGCCGCGTCCGAGCGATCGAGCAGGTAGACTCGTGCCTCGGACTTTCCCCCCGTACCTCAGACTTCTGGAGCTTCACCATGGCCGGAACCGTCGCCGCCCCCGAGGGCATCACCGACCCGCCGATCGACGAGCTGCTCGAGCGCATCGACTCGAAGTACGGCCTCGTGCTGTACGCATCCATGCGCGCGCGTCAGATCAACGCTTACTACTCGCAGCTCAACGAGGGCCTGCTGGAGAACGTGGGTCCGCTCGTCGAGACCCGCAACCAGGAGAAGCCGCTCTCCATCGCGATGCGCGAGATCACCCAGGGCCTCCTCACGATCGAAGAGGTCGACCCGGCAGAGGTCCAGGCGCAGGCCGACGCCGCCGCGGCAGCCAAGGCCGAGCAGCCGCTGCCCGACTTCCCGGCCTGACCGGACTCGTCGCAGGCCTCTTGACCTGCACTGTTCTTGAGCTGCACGGTTCTTGAGAGGTAACCACCGATGAGGATCCTCCTCGGCGTGACCGGGGGGATCGCCGCGTACAAGGCGGTCCTCCTGCTGCGCCTGCTGCGCGAGCAGGGGCACGCCGTGCGGGTGATCCCCACGAGCGCCGCCCTCGAGTTCGTCGGCGCACCGACCTTCGAGGCGCTGTCGGGCGAGCCCGTCAGCACCGAGGTGTTCGACGACGTGCCCGGCGTGCAGCACGTGGCGCTGGGCAAGGGTGCCGACCTCGTGATCGTCGCCCCGGCGACTGCCGACTTCATGGCGCGTGCGGTCGCCGGCCTCGCCGACGACCTGCTGACCACCACGCTGCTGGCGGCCCGCTGCCCCGTGGTGTTCGCTCCGGCGATGCACACCGAGATGTGGGACCACCCCGCGACACGGTCGAACGTGGCGACGCTGCGCGAGCGCGGCGTGCACGTGATCGAGCCGGCGTCGGGCCGGCTCACCGGCACGGACACAGGCCCCGGTCGCCTGCCGGAGCCGGTGGACATCGCGCGCGAGGCCCTGGCGCTGGTGGACGCCCCGTTGGCCGGGTCTGTCGAGACCCAGGACCTGACCGGCCGCCGCGTGGTCGTCTCCGCGGGCGGCACGCGCGAGCCGATCGACCCCGTCCGGTTCATCGGCAACCGGTCCAGCGGCCGGCAGGGTGTCGCGCTGGCGCAGGCGGCCGCCGCACGCGGCGCGGACGTGACGCTGGTCGCGGCCAACCTCGCCCAGGACGTGACCGACCAGGTCGAGTCCGTGCGCGGCGCGGCCGGGCGGCTCGCCTGCTCCGTCGTACGGGTCGAGTCGACCGCCGAGCTGCGCTCCGCCGTGCGGGCCGCCGGCGCCGCCGCTGACGTCGTGGTGATGGCCGCCGCCGTGGCCGACTTCCGGCCCGCCGCCACGCCGGGCGCCAAGATCAAGAAGGTGCCGGGCCAGGGGCCCGCGCCGATCGAGCTCCTCGAGAACCCGGACATCCTGGCCGAGCTCGCGCACGAGCGCCTGCGTCCCGGCCAGGTGGTGGTGGGCTTCGCCGCCGAGACCGGCGACGCGTCCGGCAGCGTGCTGGACCACGGCCGCACCAAGGCGCGGCGCAAGGGCGCCGACCTGATAGCGGTCAACGCCGTCGGCTCCGGGCGTGGATTCGGCACCGACAGCAACGAGGTCACGCTGCTCGACGGCACCGGTGAGGTGGTCGGTGCGGCGTCGGGGACGAAGCGCGCGGTGGCGGACGCCGTCTGGGACGCCGTCGTCAAGCTGCTGCCCTGAGCTGCCGCCGTGCTGATCGAGCCTCAGTCGTGATCCCCGTCTCACCTTTCAGGATCGACTGTTCGCTGTGCGAGACAGTAGGCTGGGGCTCATGAGCGAGCTGCGTCTGTTCACGTCCGAGTCCGTGACCGAGGGTCATCCGGACAAGGTGTGCGATCAGATCAGTGATGCGATCCTCGACGCGCTCCTGGAGCAGGACCCGACGTCGCGCGTCGCGGTGGAGACGATGGTCACCACCGGCCTGGTGCACGTCGCCGGTGAGGTCACCACCGAGGCCTACGTCGAGATCCCGCAGATCGTGCGGGACGTCGTGCGCGGGATCGGCTACACGTCCTCCACCATCGGGTTCGACGCCGACTCGTGCGGCGTCTCCGTGTCGATCGGCCAGCAGTCGCCGGACATCGCGCAGGGCGTCGACAAGGCGCTGGAGATGCGGGACGACACGAGCGACCTCGACCCCCTCGACGCCCAGGGCGCGGGGGACCAGGGGCTCATGTTCGGCTACGCGTCCGACGAGACGCCGTCCCTGATGCCCGTGGCCGGCTGGCTGGCGCACCGCCTCTCGGAGCGGCTGGCGGCGGTGCGCAAGTCCGGCGAGGTGCTGGGCCTGCGCCCGGACGGCAAGACGCAGGTCACCGTCGGGTACGACGGCGACCGCCCCGTCGCGGTGGACACGGTGGTGCTCTCCACGCAGCACGACGCCGACGTCCTGCAGGAGAAGCTGCACGTCGAGGTCGCCGAGCACGTCATCGCGCCCGTGCTGGAGTCCGCGGGGCTCGAGTGGTCGGGCGCCAAGAAGTTCGTGAACCCGACCGGCAAGTTCGTCATCGGCGGGCCGCAGGGCGACGCCGGGCTGACGGGCCGCAAGATCATCGTCGACACCTACGGCGGCATGGCGCGGCACGGCGGCGGTGCGTTCTCGGGCAAGGACCCATCCAAGGTGGACCGGTCCGCCGCGTACGCCATGCGCTGGGTCGCCAAGAACGTGGTCGCGGCAGGGCTCGCGCGGCGCTGCGAGGCGCAGGTCGCCTACGCGATCGGCAAGGCGCACCCCGTGGGCCTCTACGTCGAGACGTTCGGCACGGAGACGGTGCCCGTGGAGCGGATCACCGCCGCCATCCGCGAGGTGTTCGACCTGCGCCCGGCCGCCATCGTGCGCGACCTCGACCTGCTGCGGCCCATCTACCGCGCGACGTCGACGTACGGGCACTTCGGGCGCGACCTGCCCGACTTCACGTGGGAGCGCACGAACCGCGTCGAGGACCTCCTGAGCCTGTTCTGAGCCTGCTCTGACGGCGGTCCGCTCCGGCGACGGCTGACCGCCGGCAGGCCCGGACTCGGATGTCGGTGGCGCGTGGTGGGATAGGCACGTGAACGGGGACACAGAGCAGGACACGCTGCCGGACGGAGCGCTGCTCGGGCTGGACGAGGTGGGTGCTGTGCCCGCGGGTGGCCGCGGGCGTGGTGGTGGATCGAGCGGTGGGCAGGGTCGGAGCAGGTCCAGGAACCCGCTCGACAACGCCGAGACCAACGGCGTCCCGATCACGCAGACGCTCCCGGTGGCGCACGTCGTGCTCGACCTGCAGCCCGCGCACCTCGACCAGGCGTACGACTACCTCGTCCCGGTCACCATGGCCGACGAAGCCCAGCCCGGCGTCCGCGTCAAGGCCCGCTTCGGCCGGCAGGACGTCGCGGGGTACGTGGTGGCCCGCCAGGAGACCTCTGACCACGACGGCCGCCTCGTGCCGCTGCGCAAGGTGGTGTCCGGCGAGCAGGTGCTGACGCCGCAGGTGCTGGACCTGTGCCGCGCCGTCGCGAACCGTTACGCGGGCACGCTGGCCGACGTGCTGCGCCTCGCGCTGCCGCCACGGCACGCGCGCGTCGAGAAGGAGCCGGTGTCGGCCCCCTCGCCGGCCGAGCCCGCCGATCCACTGGTCGAGCCTGTCGGGACACCCGGCCCCACCCACCCGTTGGTCGAGCCCGCCTCCTCGCTGGTCGAGCCTGTCCAGGCCCCGGAGCTCGCAGAGGCCCCGTCGTCCACCGCCTGGGCCCCGTACCGCGGGGGAGAGGCGTACCTGCGCCGGATCATGGCGGGCGAGGCACCGCGTGCGGTCTGGTCGGCGCTGCCGGGTGTGGGCATCGATACGGATGCTCGTACCGATACCCGTACCGATACCCGTACCGATACCCGTACCGATACCCGTACCGATACCCGTACCGATACCCGTACCGATACCCGAACCGCCGGCACGAGCGCGAGCACGCCGCACTGGGCGGCCGCCGTCGCACAGGCGGTCCTGGCGTGCGTCGCAGGCGGCCGCGGGGTGCTCGTGGTCGTACCCGACGCCCGGGACGCGGCGCGCGTGACCGCGGCGCTGGAGCTGGCCGGCCTCGCGGCGGACGACGTCGTGCGGCTCCTCGCGGACGACGGCCCGGCCCCCCGCTACCGTGCGTTCCTGCGCGCTCTGCGGGGTGCCGCGCGTGTGGTGGTCGGTACCCGGGCCGCGATGTTCGCCCCGGTCACGAACCTCGGGCTGGTCGTCCTGTGGGGCGACGGCGAGGAGACCCTCGCCGAGCCGCACTCCCCGTACCCGCACGCACGCGACGTGCTGGCGCTGCGCGCGGAGCGGGAGAACACGGCGTTCCTGCTGGGCTCGCCAGGTCGCACGGTGCAGGCGCAGGCGCTGCTGGCATCCGGCTGGGCCCGTGAGCTGGCGGCGCCCAGGGACGTGGTCCGGTCCCGTGCGCCGCGCGTCCGGGCCCTGACCTCGGTGGAGCTGGCGCGGGACGGCGCGGCGGCGGCGGCCAGGCTGCCGTCCGTGGCCTGGAAGGCCGCCCGCGACGCCCTGGAACGCGGCCCCGTGCTGGTGCAGGTGCCCCGGTCGGGCTACCTGCCGGTCGTGGCGTGCTCCCGCTGCCGGGTCGCTGCCCGGTGCGGTCACTGCCACGGCCCGCTGGGTCTCCCGCACGCCGACGGCGCCCCGCAGTGCTCGTGGTGCGGCCGCCTGGCCGGCGGGTGGCACTGCGAGGAGTGCGGCTGGACCGGCCTGCGGTCGGTGCGTGTCGGTTCCGCGCGCACGGCAGAAGAGCTCGGGCGCGCGTTCACCGGGGTGCCCGTACGGCTGTCCTCCGCCACGGCGCCCGGCGGCGTGCTCGACGCCGTCCCCGGCACGCCCGCGCTCGTCGTCGCGACGCCCGGCGCGGAACCGGTCGCCGAGTCCGGCTACGCGACGGCCCTTCTCCTCGACGCGGCGGTGATGACGGGCGGCACCGGCCTCGCCTCCGGGACGGAGGCCCTGCACCGCTGGCTGGCCGCCGCCTCCCTGGTCCGGCCCGGGCCTCAGGGGCAGGTGCTGCTCGTCGGCGACGGCGCCCCCGGCCCGACGCAGGGCCTGGTGCGCTGGGACCCTGCCGGCTTCGCGGAGCGCGAGCTCGACGAGCGGGCCGAGCTGCACCTCCCGCCGGCCGTGCGCGTCGCCGCGGTGACCGGGGACCGGACGGCCGTCGAAGCCGTCGTCGCGCGCGTCGGGCTGCGCGAGGACCCCGGGGCGGGCTCGGGCGTGCTGGGCCCGGTCGAGCTCGACCCGGACGCCGCCGGGCGCGGGCCGGGAGGCCGCGGCACGGGGGCGCCGTCGTCCGGCCGGGGCGGAGCGGCCGGGGTGCAGGCGCTGGACCTGCCCGTGCGTACCGTGCTGCGCGTACCGCTCGCCCAGGGCGACGAGCTCGCCCGTAGGCTCAAGGCAAGCCTTGCCGTCCGCTCCGCGCGCCGCGAGGGCGGGACGGTCCGTGTCCAGCTCGACCCGAAGGAGATGCTGTGACCTCTGCCGACCCCGCGACCGTCCCGGTCCCCGCCCCCACGACCCGACCGGAGGACGAGACGGCGACCGAGACGGCGACCGTCATCGACACGGTCGTGTACGACTTCGGGAACGTCCTGGTCGGCTGGGACCCCTTCGGCCCGTACGCGGGGCGGCCCCGGGCCGAGATCGAGGCCTTCTTCGAGGCGGTGGACTTCCACACGATCAACCACGCCGCCGACGCCGGTACGCCGTTCTCCGTGCTGCTCGAACGCCTGGAACGCACCCGCCCGGACCTCGTCGAGGACCTGCGCCGGTACGTCGAGCACTACGAGCTGTCGCTCACCGGACCGATAGAAGGTTCGGCGGAGCTCGTGGCCGAGCTGAAGGGCCTCGGGCTGCGGCTGTACGGGCTGACGAACTGGCAGGCCGAGACGTTCCACAGCGCTGAGCCCGCCGCGCCGGCGATCGGCCTCATGGAGGACGTCATCGTGTCCGGCCGTGAGGGCATGGCCAAGCCCGACCGGCGCATCTTCGAGCTGGTCGTGGAGCGGTTCGGCATCGACCCGGCCCGCGCCGTGTTCATCGACGACAAGGACGTGAACGTGGACGCCGCGCGCGGCGTCGGGTTCCACGGTGTCGTGTTCACGACCACAGAGACCCTGCGCAAGGACCTGCGCGCCCTGGGGCTCCCGGTAGCGGAGCAGCAGTCCGAGAAGACGCAGCCGGAGAACCCGGCGCCCGGGAGCACCGCGCCGGTCCGCCGAACCTAGAATGACCCGGTGCGTCTTCTCTTCGCAGGAACCCCCGAACCCGCCGTCGCCTCGCTGGAGGCACTGATCGGCTCGCGCCACGAGGTCGTCGCCGTCCTGACCCGCGCCGACGCGCCGTCGGGCCGCGGCCGCAAGCTCACGCCGAGCCCGGTGCGCGCCCGCGCCGAGGACGCCGGGATCCCCGTCATCACGGACGTCCCGCGCGGTGACGAGTTCATCGACCGGCTGCGCGGCCTCGAGGTCGACGCAGCCCCCGTCGTCGCGTACGGCCACATCCTGCGGCCGGCGGTGCTGGCCGTGCCGCGCCTCGGCTGGATCAACCTGCACTTCTCGGTGCTGCCCGCCTGGCGCGGTGCCGCTCCGGTCCAGCGCGCGGTGATCGCGGGCGACGAGGTCACGGGCGCCACGACGTTCCTCCTCGACGAGGGCATGGACACCGGCCCCGTGCTCGGCACGGCCACCGAGACCATCCGGCCCACCGACACGTCGGGCGACCTCCTCGGCCGCCTCGCGGTCTCCGGCGCCGAGCTGCTCGTGGCCACCCTCGACGCGCTGGAGGACGGCGCCCTCCAGCCCCAGCCGCAGCCCGCCGACGGCGTGTCCGTGGCCCCCAAGCTCACCACCGACGACGCCCGCGTGGCCTGGACCGACCCGGCGCTCGCGATCGACCGCCTGGTGCGGGGCTGCACGCCCGCGCCCGGCGCGTGGACCGTGCTGCCGGACGGCACCCGCCTGGGTCTCGGGCCGGTCGCTCCGCGCCCGGAGGTCACCGACCTGCGGGCGGGCGAGGTGCGCGCACTGAAGCACGAGGTGCTGGTCGGCACTGCCACGCACGCCGTCGCGCTCGGCGAGGTACGGCCCGTCGGGAAGAAGGCGATGCCGGCGCCCGACTGGGCGCGGGGCGGCGGGCGTCCGCTCGTGGAGGCGGGCCTCGTGCTGGGCGGCGCGGCCGTCTGAGACGGCTGAGCCGACGTGGTCCGCACCGGTGCGGACCACGTCGGCTCAGCCCAGGCCTACGGTCAGTTGTAGAACTCCTTGACGCCGGTGCAGCGCGTCGCCGTCGAACCGCTCATCTCGCAGAGCCGCCCGGCGAGGCGGGTGTCCTCCACCCAGATCATTGCCTTGTCACACTTGACCCCGTCCGCGGCGAGGTTGTCCCGGCAGTACACGTGCGTGCCCCCCTCGTTCCCGACCCGCCAGACGTCGAGGCGCACGTTGCGGTCGTTGACGTACGTGTCCCAGGCCTGGACCCGGTTGGCGGAGTCGTCCGCGAACGCCTTCGCGAGCACCGTGCCCGAGGCGTTCTTCAGGGTCCACGACATGTCGTTGGCGGACGCGCTGGGCATGGCCCCCAGTACGAGCCCGATCGACGCCGCTGCGACGAGGGCACCGTGTGCCAGCTTCTTCCCGAACATGTTTCCTCCAGTGTGGCTTCTCGTCCGATGTGCGCATCTGTCACCGCGCGGACGAAAGGTTAGGAGCCACGACGACGACCGGCCCGACGGTTCGATGGGGAGATCTCCCCATGGTGCTCCGGGCGGATCCGTGCAGAGACGGCTGACCAGGCGCGTCAACGTAGGATCGGGGAGTGCCGAACACCTCTTCTCACCCGCCCCAGGACGATCCGCGCCGCGACGATCCGCGCCGGAACTCTCGAGGCCGGGAACGCAGCGCGGCGCGGTTCCGGGCCGGCGACCGTCCTCGCACGTCGCAAGCGCCGTCGGAGCGCCGCAAGCGCACCGACCCGGCCCGGATGGTCGCGTTCGACGTGCTGCGCGAGGTGGACGAGTCCGACGCGTACGCGAACCTCGTGCTGCCGCCGCTGCTGCGCGAGCGGCAGATCCGCGGGCGGGACGCGGGCTTCGCGACGGAGCTCACCTACGGCACGCTGCGCCTGCGCGGCCGGTACGACGCGATCCTGGCGACCTTGGTGGACCGTCCGCTGCCCGGGCTGGACCCGGCGCTGCTCGACGTCCTGCGGCTCGGTGCGCACCAGGTCCTCGGCATGCGGGTGCCCGTGCACGCCGCCGTCTCCGAGACGGTGGGGCTCGCGCGCAACCGCGTGGGCGCCGGGCCCGCGCAGATGGTGAACGCGGTGCTGCGCCGGGTCTCGGAGCGTCCGCTCGACGAGTGGCTCTCGGTGCTCACGAAGGAGGCGCCGGACGCCCTGGCCGGCCTCGCGGCGACCGAGTCGCACCCGATGTGGATCGCCCGGGCGATGCGCGAGGCGCTGGCGGGCAACGGTCGCGACGTCGACGAGATCGGTGCCCTGCTGGCCGCCGACAACGTGCCGCCGCGCGTCACGCTGGTGGCGCGCCCGGGCCTGGTCGACGTCTCGGACGAGGCCGCGTGGGGCGACGCCGAGCTGGTGGGCGGGCGCTGGGCGTCGACCGCGCTGCGCCTGGAGGGCTCGGACCCGGCGGGAATCCCGGCGATCCGGGAGGGCCTCGCGGGCGTGCAGGACGAGGGTTCGCAGCTCGTGACCCTCGCCCTCGCGGGCGCACCCCTGGACGGCCGTGACGAACGCTGGCTCGACCTGTGCGCCGGCCCGGGCGGTAAGGCGGCCCTCCTGGCGGCGCTGGCCGCCCAGCGGGGCGCGACGCTGGTCGCCAACGAGGTGGCGCCGCACCGTGCCCGCCTCGTCGCGAACGCCCTGGCGGCCATACCCGAGGGCGTCGTCGAAGAGGTGCGCACCGGCGACGGGCGCGACGTGGGCGCCGACGAGCCCGGCGCCTACGACCGGGTGCTCGTCGACGCTCCGTGCACCGGACTGGGCGCGCTGCGCCGTCGGCCCGAGAGCCGGTGGCGGCGGACGCCGTCGGACCTCGCCGAGCTCACCGGCCTGCAGCGCGAGCTGCTCGCCTCGGCGCTGGACGCCGTCCGGCCCGGGGGAGTGGTGGCGTACGTGACGTGCTCGCCGCACCTCGCCGAGACGCAGCTCGTGGTCTCGGACGTCCTGAAGAAGCGCGACGACGTCGAGCGGCTCGACACGGCCGCCGCCGTGCGGTCCGTGGTCAGCGCGAGTGGCGCAGGCGAGGAGATTCCCCTGTCGGACCGCGACGACGTCCAGCTCTGGCCGCACGTGCACGGCACGGACGCGATGCACCTGACGCTGCTGCGCAAGAGAGCCTAGCGATGGGAGCCGTCGGGGCCCGGCCTTCGATCACCACGCAGGCGTGCCCACGCGCGCCGGACGAGTTCGGCGGCTGCCGCGAGGGCAAAGAGCAGCGCCAGGAGGCTGAGTAGGTCGAGGCCCGCGACGACGAGGGCGGAGCCGTTGATCAGCGGCCCGTCGGCAGCGGCGATCCGTGCCGGATTCTGTGGATCGAAGACCACGTCGAGTCGATCACCGACGCTGACATCCGGAAAGCGGTGGAGCGTCGACTCGAAGTACGGCGGATCAACGGGACGGACGACCACCGTGTCGGGGGCCCTGCGCGACCCGTTGACCTCGGTCACCGACGCGACGATCTGCACCCCGCGTTCCGCGAGGATCTGTCTGTCCTGGAAGTACCCGAACGTGAGGTAGCCGGGTATGGCTGACAGCACGACGATCCAGCAGATGGTGGATACGAGTCCGCCTGTCGTTGAACGCCGTAGCTCACGGACGAGGGCACCCAGGCGCGTCCCTGCTGCGCGCCCCTGCTGCTCTGCCACGCACGGAGGCTAGCGGTGCGGTCCGACGTCGGACCACGACCTCTGCGGCACGGGCCGGGTGATCTTCGCCGAAGCTAGAGACTTCCAGTCAGGCCTGCGGTGTCAGACGCCCGCCGGCGGCCACACCCCGATGATCACTGCCATGACGAGGATCGTCACGAGCTCGTGGGCCAGGTTCAGGGTGGTGAGCGCCGGGGGACGGCCCTCGAAGGCGTCGTGCGTGATCATGCGCGCTGCGGTGAAGCCGATCCAGAGCAGGACGGCGGTCACGACCGACGCCGTCAGGAACGCGCCCTGGTAGAACTCCCACGAGATGTAGACGGCGCCGGCCAGCACCCACGCCGTCAGGAAGCTGACGATGACCGTGACGACGATGGGCCAGATGCCTGCCGCCTCGGCGGCCTTGGGGTCCACCTTCGCCAGCCGCATCCAGCGGGTGCCGAACACCTTCGGCGTGTACCAGAGCGAGCCCACGACAAGCGTGGACAGCGTGGCCACGAGCACTGCCCAGTAGTTCACTTCGGGGATCATCTTTGCTCCCGGACTGTGGGGACTGCGCGGTTGGGGATGCGGTTCGGTGGTGCGGAGAATCGCGCTCTACGCTGGCATCATGGCAGCCCTTATCGCCCCGAGCATCCTGTCCGCCGACTTCGCGAACCTGGAGCGCGACCTCGGCCGGATCGCCGACGCCGACTACGCGCACGTCGACGTCATGGACAACCACTTCGTGCCGAACCTGACGCTGGGGCTGCCGATCTTCGAGCGGCTCGCGAAGGTGTCGCCCGTCCCGCTCGACGCGCACCTCATGATCGAGAACCCCGACCGGTGGGCGCCCGCGTTCGCGGAGGCGGGGGCGGCGTCGGTCACCTTCCACGCGGAGGCGGCGCAGGCACCCGTGCGTCTGGCGCGGGAGCTGCGGAAGCTCGGGTCGCGAGCCGGCGTCGCGCTGCGCCCGGCGACGCCGGTGGAGCCCTACCTCGACCTGCTCGCCGAGATCGACATGATCCTCGTGATGACGGTCGAGCCGGGGTTCGGTGGCCAGTCCTTCATCGAGGGCACCCTGCCGAAGATCCGCCGCGCACGGGAGGCCGTGAGCGAGTCCGGTCTGGACGTATGGATCCAGGTCGACGGGGGAGTGTCGCGAGAGACGATCGAGCGTGCGGCCGAGGCCGGGGCGAACGTCTTCGTGGCGGGTTCGGCGGTGTACGGGGCCGAGGACATCCCGGCCGAGATCGCGACGCTGCGCGAGCTCGCGAGCAAGCACACGCACTGAGGGAGACCGGATCGCTCTACGCAGCGATTGTGCCCACAATTCACGGGAGTTTTGGGCACAATCGCTACGTAGGAATAAATAGTGTGCCAAGCGCGTGCCGCACAACACCCGCCCCGGAGGCACGTCACCAACAGCCCCGGCCCCGGGAGCCCGGCTCGTACTTTTGCCTGATCCGGCGGTGCCCCCGGCCCTCGTAGCATGAGCGCGTGTCCGCCATCCGCTCGCTCTGGGACGAACCGCGGCCCGCCGATCCGCCCGTGCGCGTGTGGCGGGACTGGGTGCTCGTCGCCGCCGTCGTGGCCGGGGCCGTGATCGAGATGGTCGCGCGGCCGGATGTCCAGGGGCGGTGGCTGGAGCTCGCCACCGTCGTCGTGCTCGCACCGACGCTGCTGTGGCGCCGGACGCACCCGCTGACGACGGTCGTCGTCGCGTTCGCGGCGTCGACGGTGCCGGCGCTCGTCCTCGGCCGGGACCTGGCCTTCGGCTCGAACATCTTCATGCTGGTCCTGGCGTACGCGCTGTTCCGGTGGGGGAGCGGGCGGGCCATGGTGCTCGGCGCGGCGGTGGTCCTCGCGAAGATGGGGACGAACGCGGCGCTCGGCTTCCTCACACTCGCTGACGTGGGCATCGGCGCTCTGATCCTCGGCTCGACGTTCGCACTCGGTCTGGCGCTCCGGTACCGGTCCGGCGCGCGCCGGCGCGAACGCGAGCAGGTGGTTCTGCTCGAGCGGGAGCGACTGGCCCGGGACCTGCACGACGTCGTCGGGCACCACATCTCGGCCGTCGCGGTGCGGGCACAGGCCGGACTCGCGGTGTCGCAGACCGATCCCGGCGCGGCTGCCGAGGCTTTGCAGGTGATCGAGGAGCAGGCCTCCCGTGCGCTGGCCGAGATGCGCACGCTGGTCCGCGTCCTGCGGTCGGACGAGCTCGTCCCTGGAGAGGACGGCGGCGACGGGGCGGACGAGCTCGCTCCCGGGCCCACGCTGGCCGACGTCGAACGCCTCGCCGACCCCACCGTGCCGCGCGTCGAGGTCAACCTGGAGGGCGACCCCGCCCTGGTCTCGGCGGCCGTGGGCGGTGCGGTACAGCGCATCGCGCAGGAGTCGGTCACGAACGCGCGCCGTCATGCCCGGGGCGCCACCCGGATCGCGGTCCGCGTCACCGTCGATGAGACGTCCGTCCGGCTCCGGGTGTCCGACGACGGCGGTGCGGCGGTCTCTCCGAGCCATGGCGGGTACGGGCACGGCGGCTACGGGCTGGCCGGGATGCGCGAGCGCGCGGCGCTGCTGGGCGGCACGCTCGACGCCGGGCCCGGCGCGGCCGGCTGGACCGTCGAGGCGATCCTCCCGCTCTCGGGCGCCGCATGACTGCCGGGCGCACAACTGCCGGGCGCACAACTACCGGCAACATCAGGGTCCTCGTGGCCGACGACCAGGAGATCGTCCGTACTGGCCTCACCATGATCCTGAACGCCCAGGAGGGCATCGAGGTCGTCGGGCAGGCCGCCGACGGCCGGACCGCCGTCGAGCTCGCACAGCGGTTGCGTCCGGACGTCGCCCTGCTCGACATCCGGATGCCGGACGTCGACGGTATCGAGGCGACCAGACTGCTCGCCGGCCCCGCTGTCGCGGACCCGCTGGCGGTCGTCGTGATCACCACGTTCGACCTGGACGAGTACGTGTACGCAGCCCTGCGCGCCGGGGCTCGCGGTTTCCTGCTCAAGGACGCCGGACCGGCGCTCCTGGCCCAGGCGATCGAGGCCGCCGCGTCGGGTGACGCCCTGATCGCCCCGAGCGTCACCACGCGCCTCCTGCGCGCCTTCGCCGACGCCGGCCCGCGCGACCTGCCCGCCCAGCCGCTGGACCCGCTCACGGCGCGTGAGGAGGAGGTCCTGCTGGCGGTGGCCGGCGGCCGGACGAACACCGAGATAGCGCGCGAGCTGTTCGTCACGCTGAGCACCGTGAAGTCCCACGTCGCGAACCTGATGACCAAGCTAGGGGCGCGCAACCGCGTGGAGGTGGCGCTCTGGGCGTACGACACGGGGCGGCTCCGTCCCGCGCGCCCCACGCGCGAGCACTGACGCGGGCTGCACCCGTACTCTCGGCGACTCGTACTTTCGGCCAGGACGAGACCGGTCCGCGGGCCCATGACCTGCGTGGGTCGGGCGGAGCAGGCTCGCACCATGACCACATCCCAGGTGCGGACCAAGCCCACCAGCCGCCGCCAATGGCTCGTTCCCGCAGGCCTTCTCCTGCTCGCGCTCGTTCCCGCGCTCGGCGGTGCCGCACGCGTCTCCGAGCTGGCCTCAGACCCGGCGCTCACCACTGACAACGCGCGGTTCGTGACCCAGCCGATCCCGGTTCTGGTGCACATCGTCTGTGTGACCGTCTACAGCATGCTGGGCGCGTTCCAGTTCGTCCCGAGCCTGCGGCGCCGCAGCTGGCACCGGCTGGCGGGCCGCGTCCTGTTCCCCGCCGGGCTCGGTGCCGCGCTGACGGGGCTCTGGATGACCGCGTTCTACGACCTGCCCACCAAGGACACCGTGGTCGTCAACGGGGTCCGCTACGTGGTCGGCGTCGTGATGGTGGTGTCGCTGGTCCTGGGCGTGCGCGCGGCGCTGCGGCACGACTTCGTAGCGCACCCGGCATGGATGATGCGGGCCTACGCGCTGGCCATGGGCGCGGGGACGCAGGCGCTGCTGATCGGTCCGTACATCGCGGTGGCGGGTATGCCGGGTCCGGTCGTCAACACTGTGCTCATGACCGCTGCGTGGGTCATCAACGCGGCGGTGGCCGAGTGGGTGATCCGTCGTCGGCGGATCCCGGCCAGGGTGTGACGCAAGCCATGCCGACGTCCGCGAGGTTTGTGGCATGCTGGCAGGCAGCAGTACGCACACACGTGCTCCGGGGTCGGTGTAATTCCGAGCCGGCGGTTAAAGTCCGCGACCCGCGTCCTCCGCGAGGAGGACCGGTTGATCTGGTGAAACTCCAGGACCGACGGTGAAAGTCCGGATGGGAGGAAGCACGTGCGGCGTCGCCGTCCCTCGGGGCGTGCGTCGTCGTGACGTCGTGCGCGCGGGCAGGGCCGGCCGGCCTCGTCCGCGCTCCCGTCGTCCACCCCGGAGCACCGAAGCTCGGGGAGGACAGCATGACCCAGCCACCGCAGGGACGCGCCGCGGCATATGCGGCAGGACCCGCCGGAGCGCGCTCTCCCGCGGCCACGACGTTCGAGGCTACGACGTTCGAGACCACGACGCTCCGGACCGCCATGCGCCGCGCTCTCGCGCTGGCCGCGCAGGGCCCTGCATACGGCCCGAACCCGCGCGTCGGCTGCGTGCTCCTCGATCCGGCCGGTCAGCCGGTCGCCGAGGGCTTCCACCGCGGTGCGGGCACGCCGCACGCGGAGGCGGCGGCGCTGGCCGCCGCCCGTTCGCGTGGCGTCGACCCGCGGGGCACGACAGCGGTCGTGACGCTCGAGCCCTGCGCCCACCACGGCCGTACCGGCCCCTGCGCCGACGCCCTGATCGACGCGGGCGTCGCCGCGGTGCACGTCGCGGTCGCCGACCCGAACCCGGTGGCGACCGGTGGCGCGGCCAAGCTGCGCGCCGCGGGGATCGAGGTGACGACCGGCCTCCTCGCCGACGAGGGGGAGGAGCTGCTGCGCCAGTGGCTGCACGCCGTCCGGACCGGACGCCCCTACGTGACCCTCAAGCTCGCGACCAGCCTCGACGGACGGGTCGCCGCCACGGACGGGACGAGCCGCTGGATCACCGGCCCGCAGGCACGGGCCCACGCCCACACGATCCGCGCGCAGGTCGACGCGATCGGCGTCGGCACGGGGACCGCCCTGACCGACGACCCGTCGCTCACCGCACGGACGATCGACGGCGGCCTCTTCGAGCACCAGCCGCTCCGGGTGGTCGTCGGCCGCCGCGCGGTGCCCGACGGCGCTCGCCTGCGCGGGCCGGGCGGCGCCCTGCTGCACCTCCCCGAGCACGACCTCGGAGCGGTGCTCAGCCAGCTCGCGGAGCGCGAGGTGCGCCACCTGCTCGTGGAGGGCGGCCCCACCCTCGCTACCGCTCTGCTCGCCGCCGACGCCGTGGACGAGCTCCACGCGTACGTGGCGCCCGTGCTGCTCGGCGCGGGCGCGACCGCAGTCGGTGACCTGGGCGTCACCACGATCGGCGACGCCGCACGCTTCACCACCCACGACGTGACCCGGCTCGGCGACGACGTGCTCCTGGTAGCGCGCCGCGCCCAGCACGCTCGGCCCACCGAGGCCACCGAGTCGGTCCAGCCAGTCCAGCCCGGCCGGCCCAGCCGGCACCCCAAGGAGGAGATCTGATGTTCACCGGAATCATCGAGGAGCTCGGCTCCGTCGTCGCGCTCGACCGTCCCGACGGTGACGACGGTGCGGACGCCGTCGTGACCGTCGCGGGCCCGCTCGCCGCGTCCGACGCCCGGCCCGGTGACTCGATCGCCGTCGACGGCGTGTGCCTCACCGTCGTCTCCGTGGCGGACGGCTCGTTCGTCGCGGAGATCATGCCCGAGTCGCTGCGCCGCAGCTCGCTCGGGGGCCTCGTCCCCGGTTCCGTGGTGAACCTGGAGCGCGCACTGCCTGCGAACGGCAGACTGGGCGGGCACGTGGTGCAGGGACACGTCGACGGCATGGCGACGCTGGTGCGCCGCACGCCCGGCCCGCGCTGGGACGACCTGGAGTTCTCCGCGCCCGCAGCCCTTACCCGGTACATCGCGGAGAAGGGCTCCATCGCGCTGGCGGGAGTCTCGCTGACCGTCACGTGGGTGTCCGACGACGGCTTCGGGGTCTCGCTCATCCCGACCACGCTCGCCGCGACGACGCTCGGCAGACTGGTCCCGGGCGACGTCGTGAACGTCGAGGTGGACGTGCTCGCGAAGTACGTCGAGCGGCTCCTTGCGGCGGGGGCGTCGGTGCCGGGCGGGACAACCGCGGCGGACGCGGCGGCCGGCCTCGGCGACCTGACCGGGGCGGCACGATGAGCGCGGGCGGGACGGTGCACGTCATGCACCAGGACGCCGTGGACACGGGCCTCGTGGAGCGGGCCCTCGCCGAGCTCGCCGCCGGCCGGCCCGTCCTCGTGGCGGACGACGCGGGCCGGGAGAACGAGGTCGACGTGGTGTTCGCGGCGAGCGTCGCGACCGCCGAGTGGGTGGGCTGGACCGTGCGGCACTCCTCGGGGTACCTGTGCGCGCCGATGCCCGCGCACCGCGCGGACGCGCTCGAGCTTCCGCTGATGGTGGAGCGGAGCGAGGACCCTCGAGGAACCGCCTACACGGTGTCCGTCGACGCCGCGGTCGGCGTCACGACGGGTATCTCGGGAGCGGACCGGGCGCGGACGCTGCGCGTGCTGGGCGACCCGTCCTCCGGCCCGCGGGACCTGATCCGGCCGGGGCACGTGCTGCCCCTGCGGGCGCGGGCCGGCGGCGTGCTGGAGCGTGCGGGACACACCGAGGCGGCAGTGGACCTCGTGCGCCTGGCGGGCGGTGCAGGGCAGGACCTGGGCGAGGTGGGCGCCATCGCCGAGCTCGTCCGGGACGACGGCGCCGTGATGCGCCTGGCCGAGGCTCAGGCCCTGGCCGAGGAGACGGGGCTCGTGCTGCTGACGGTCGAGGACCTCGTGGCGTGGCGCCGGGTGCACGACCCTGCCTCGCAGACTGACGACCCGCAGGCCGACGACCCGGTGGTCGAAGGTGGCGGCATTCCGGGGCCCCGGGTGCTCCGGGTAGGGGAGGCGTCGCTGCCCACGCGGCACGGGACCTTCCGGGTGGTGGCGTACCGGGACCTGCGGTCGGGCGCGGAGCACCTGGCGCTGACGCCCGTCGCGCTGTCCGGCCCGCGCCGTGCGGGCTCCGCGCAGGAGGAGGCGACGCGTGCGGGCTCCCTCGTGCGGGTGCACTCCGAATGCCTGACGGGCGACGCGCTGGGCTCCCTGCGGTGCGACTGCGGTCCGCAGCTGGAGGCCTCGCTGGCGGCGGTCGCCGCTGAGGGTGGCGCCGTCGTGTACCTGCGGGGCCACGAGGGCCGGGGTATCGGCCTGGCGGCGAAGATCCAGGCGTACGCGCTGCAGGACGGCGGCCGGGACACCGTCGAGGCGAACGTCGACCTCGGGCTGCCGGTGGACGCGCGGGAGTACGGCGCGGCGTCGGCCGTCCTGGCGGACCTCGGGCTCGACGGCGTGACGCTGCTGACGAACAACCCGGAGAAGGTCGCGGGTCTGCGGGCGGCGGGCACCCACGTCGTCGGGCGCCGGGGACTCGTGGTGGGACGCGGCGTGCACAACCACCGGTACCTGGAGACGAAGCGCGTGGTCATGGGCCACCGCATCGAAGAGCTGGACCTTGATCTCGAGCTCGAGCTCGAGCCGAGCCTTGAACGAAGCATGAACGAGGACGAAGGAGCATGCGCATGAGCGGCGCCGGAGCACCGAAGGTGACTGTGGACGGTAGCGGCCTGCGGGTCGTCGTGATCGCGGCGAGCTGGCACGAGCAGGTGATGGACGGCCTGCTGGCGGGTGCCAGGAGGGCGCTGCGCGAGTCGGGCGCCGACTGGACGGAGGTCCGCGTGCCCGGCTCGTTCGAGCTGCCGGTCGCTGCGTCGCGGGCGGCAGCCGGGGGAGCGGACGCCGTGGTGGCGCTCGGGGTAGTGATCCGGGGCGGCACACCGCACTTCGAGTACGTGTGCTCCGCGGCGACGACCGGCCTGACGGACGTGAGCGTGCGCACCGGCGTCCCCGTCGGGTTCGGTCTGCTGACGTGCGACGACGAGGCGCAGGCACTGGACCGCGCGGGTCTGGAGGGCTCGAGCGAGGACAAGGGTGCCGAGGCGGTGGAGGCCGCCGTCGCCACGGCGGTGACGCTGCGCGACCTGACTCTCGCTCCAGTCCTGCATTAATAGTGTGCCAAGCGTCCAAAACGTCACCCGCACCTGGCAAACAGGCCAACCAGAGCCTGAAAGAACGGGCTCCTCGGCACATGTACGGGGTATGAGAACTACACGTACTCCGCGGGCGGCAGCACGGCTGATCTCACGATCGGCGTTGAGGACGGCGGTCGTCAGCGCCTCCGTCGCAGCGGTCACGGCAGGCGGGCTCGCCGGCTGCGCGGCGGCGCAGCCGGCCGGGGGAGCGGAACCCTCGAACACAGAGGAAACCGTGGACACGTCGCAGGACCCGCTGGGCGAGTACCCCAACGCCTGCGTCGACTGGGTCTTGTTCGAGACGCCGGCCGAGGCGGCGTCCGGCGCAGGCGTTGCGCTCCGCGGGACCGTGGTGGAGCAGGACGGCACGGCGCAGATGTACGGCGTCGACGCCAACCGCTGGCTGGTCACCGTCGAGGAGGTGCTCGAGCGGCCGGATCCGCCGTCGGGCTACCCGCAGGCGGAGCCCGAGCTCGAGGTCTCGCCCGGGGAGCAGATCGCCGTCGTCTCGACGCCGGAGACGTGCAGCGTGCGGGGGTACCCCGGGGGCGACCCGCTCGACCCGGCCAGCGGTCTCGGCGGCGAGGACGGCTCCGTGATCATCCTCCTGTCCGCCGCCTTGGGTGACGGCTTGGGCGACGGCTCGGCGGAGGAGGACGACGTCGACGACTTCCACCTGATCACGCCCTACCAGGGCGTCCTGACCCCGGCGAAGGACGGCGCGCTGCCGTCGGAGTGGCCCGCGTCATAGCGGCGAGTGGCCACCACGTGGGACGGCGAAGGCCGGCGCCCCCGTCGCCCGACTAGGCTGGGCCCGTGAAGACCTTCGAGACCTTGTTCGCCGAGCTGACCGAGAAGGCCGAGACCCGTCCCGCGGGCTCCGGCACCGTGGCCCAGCTGGACGCCGGCGTCCATGCGATCGGCAAGAAGGTAGTGGAGGAGGCCGCCGAGGTGTGGATGGCGGCCGAGTACCAGTCGGACAGCGAGACCGCCGAGGAGATCTCCCAGCTCCTGTACCACCTGCAGGTCCTGATGGTCGCCAAGGGACTGACCCTCGAGGACGTGTACACGCATCTGTAGCGGGACCTTGTGTCTCGCGCCCAGATCCGTCGTACACCCAGAGAGGAACCAACCACATGCTGCGCATCGCCGTCCCCAACAAGGGTGCCCTGTCCGGCCCCGCCTCCGAGATGCTGCGCGAGGCGGGCTACCGCCAGCGCCGCGACACCCGTGAGCTCGTGCTCGCCGACCCCGAGAACGACGTCGAGTTCTTCTTCCTGCGCCCGCGCGACGTCGCGGTGTACGTGGGCACCGGAACGGTCGACGTCGGCATCACCGGCCGTGACCTGATGCTCGACTCCGGCGCTGACGCCGTCGAGCACCTCGGCCTCGGGTTCGCCCGGTCCACGTTCCGGTACGCGGCGCCCGCCGGCGCTGGCGAGACCGACCCCGTGACCGACGTGAGCCAGATCGCCGGGCGGCGCGTGGCGTCGTCGTACACCACGCTCGTGGCCCAGCACCTCGCGAAGCAGGGCGTCGAGCCCGCCGCGATCGTGCACCTGGACGGCGCCGTGGAGTCGAGCGTGCGGCTCGGCGTCGCGGACGTCATCGCCGATGTCGTCGAGACCGGAACCACCCTGCGGGCCGCGGGCCTCGAGGTGTTCGGCGAACCGATCCTGCGCTCGGAGGCTGTGCTCATCCGGCAGTCCGACGCCGAGCCGCCCGTCGGCCTCGACATCCTGACCCGCCGCCTGGAGGGCGTGATCACCGCCCGTGAGTACGTGCTCATGGACTACGTGGTCCCCGCGTCGCGGCTGGAGGAGGCGGTGGCGATCACGCCGGGCAAGGAGTCCCCGACCGTCTCGGCGCAGCACCACAGCGACGCCTGCGCCGTGCGCGTCATGGTCCCGCGCCGGGAGACCAACCGGATCATGGACGCCCTGTACGACGTCGGGGCGCGCGCCATCATCGTGACGTCGATCCACGCCTCGCGGTTGTAGACCTCATGGGTGCGGGGGCGGGCACGGGCCGGGGGGCAGAGGACAGCGCCCCTCGCCATGACCGTGACCGCTTCCGCACCTTCCGGGGTCGCTTCGGCACCCCGACGGCGTACGGCCTGGCGATCCTGGCCGGGGGCGGCTGCACGTTCGTCGCGCTGGCGTCGAGCACCGCTGACACCGCCAACCGCGTGGCGATGATCGTCTTCGGGCTGGTGGGCGCCGTGATCGCGTGGCGCTTCGGCGCCGTGCGCGCCGTCCCGGACCCGGGCGGCCTCACCGTCATCAACTACGCCGCGAGCCGCCGGCTCGTCTGGGCCGAGATAGTGACCGTGCGGTTCGGGCCGAACGACCCGTGGGTGCACCTCGACCTGGCCGACGGCGACGTGCTCGCCGTGATGGGCATCCAGCGGGCGGACGGCGAGCACGGCATGGCCGAGGCGCGCCGCCTGGTGGCGCTCATCGCCGAGCTGGGCGAGGCCGCGGAGCCCGACCGCACGTAGCTGATCACCCGACCGGACGACAAAGAACGGCGGTCGTGCTTACCGAGATCAGGTCTCGGTAAGCACGACCGCCGTCGTCATACGACTGCGTTCACCGCATCAGCGGCTGGTGCGCGCGTCCCAGTGCGGGGTGGTGCGGGCACGGGGGCCACGCTCGCCGTCGGGACGGCGGTGGTCGCCACCGCTCCGGGGGGCGCGGTCACGGTCGCCGCCGGTGGTACGCGCGGGGCCGCGGTCGAGCGTGATGCGGAGCGGCTTGCCGGCCACGCGGGCGCGGCCCAGACGGTCCAGTGCCTCGGTGTCGAGCGGCGCGATGATGTCCACCAGCGAGAAGCTGCCGAAGATGTCGATCTTGCCGACGTCGGCGCCGGTGATGCCACCCTCGCCCGTCAGCGCGCCGACGATCCCGCCCGGCTGCACGCCGTGCGTGTGCCCGACGGCGATGCGGTAGCGCGTGCCACGGGCCGGACGGCGGATGCCGCGGTCGCCCTCGGACCGTCCGCGCGGAGCACCGCGGTCGCCGGACCGGTCGTGCCGGTCACCGTCGCGCGTCGTGCGCCTGGCGGCCGCCGACTTGGCCTCGGCCTGCTCGCGCTCGAACTCCTCCTGCTCGGCGCGGGCGCGGGGGCCGTCGTCGCCGACCGCGAGCGCCGCCATGGCGGCTGCGATCTCGATGGGGTCGGTGCCGGTCTCCTCCGCGTAGGTGCGGATGAGGTCGGTGTACATCTCGAGGCGTCCGGCTTCGCGGCGGGCCGCGACCTTGCCGAGGGCGCGCTTGACCTGGTGGGCCGAGACGTCGCGGGGGGAGGGGATGGCGATCTCTTCGAGCGAGGCGCGGATGGTGCGCTCGATGCTGCGGAGCTTGCCGCGCTCGTGGGGGGTGACGAAGGTGAGCGCCTCGCCGGTGCGTCCGGCGCGGCCGGTGCGGCCGATGCGGTGGACGTAGGCCTCGGGCTCGCCGGGGACGTCGAAGTTGACGACGAGGCCGATGCGGTCGACGTCGAGGCCGCGGGCTGCGACGTCGGTGGCGACGAGGACGTCGAGGGCGCCGGAGCGGAGTCGCTCGACGATCTTCTCGCGTTCCTTCTGGGCGACGTCGCCGGAGATGGTGGCGGCGGAGATGCCCTTCTCGATGAGGGCGGAGCCGACGTCTTCTGCTGCGCCGCGGGTGCGGGTGAAGACGATGGCGGCGTCGGCGTCGGAGGTGGCGAGGACGCGGGCGAGGGAGCCGACCTTGTGGCGGAAGGGCACGACGGCGTAGGTCTGGCGCACCGCGGTGACGGTGGAGGCCTGCCGGGTGACGGCGATCTGCACGGGGTCGGTCATGTGGTGGTCGGCGACCTTGCGGATGGCCGGCGGCATGGTCGCGGAGAAGAGGGCGACCTGGCGCTTGGTGGGTGCCTGGCCGAAGATCTCCTCGACGTCCTCGGCGAAGCCCATGCGGAGCATCTCGTCGGCCTCGTCGAGGACGAGGAAGCGGATGTCGTCGAGCTTGAGGGCGCCGCGGTCGAGGTGGTCCTTGATGCGGCCGGGGGTGCCGACGACGACGTGGACGCCGTCGCGCAGGGCGCGCTGCTGGGGGATGTAGGGGGCGCCGCCGTAGACGGGCAGGACCCGGACGTCGTCGAGCTCGGTCGCGAAGGACTCGATGGCGTCGGCGACCTGCATGGCGAGCTCGCGGGTGGGGGCCAGGACGAGGGCCTGGACCTTGCGGAGCTTGGGGTCGATGGCGGCGAGCAGCGGGAGGCCGAACGCGGCGGTCTTGCCGGTGCCGGTCTGGGCGACGCCGGTGATGTCGTGGCCGGCGAGCAGCTCGGGGATGGCGCGGGCCTGGATGGCGGAGGGCGTGACGAAGCCGAGCTTGTCGACGGCTGCCATCAGCTGCGCGGGGAGGCCGAGGCTTGCGAAGGTCGGGCCGGTGGGCTCGGGCTCGGGGGCCGCGGTCTCCGTGGTGGTGTCCTCGGAGGTGGTGTTCTCGTTGGTGACGGCCTCGGGGGCCGTCTGGTCGCCGGTGTCGGCGGTGGCCTGCTCGGTGTCCTGCTCAGCAGGCGCGATCAGGTCATGGGTGTCGATAGACATGCAGTGATGCACCGTTCGTCGTCGCGGGCGGAGTCAGGGCCGAGGTGAGGGCCCTCGCGTCGCTCGCTCCCGAAACACCTTCCCCGCAGCCGAGGCTGCGGGCCTGTCTCGCACGTTTTGTGCACACACGGGAAGACGACGAACTCCAAGGGGATGTGGCTACACCCTATCCGGTGCTGGGGCCTTCGGCACAGGGCTGGGGAGCGTGACGTGCAGCACGCGGGTGATGTCGTGCGTGGTGAGGGGCGTTGTCGGGCCGTCGGACGGCGCGCCAGTGCGGATACGCAACGCTCTCCCCGTAGTATGGCGGCCGAGACGAAACCGGCGTGAGCAAGGGCGGTGCGCGTGTCCACTGGGGCGGAGATGAGCTCCCGGGTCCTGACCGTGCCCAACATGATCAGCCTGGTGCGACTGGCGCTCGTGCCGGTCTTCGCAGTGCTGATCGTCGTGGGTGAGGACGGCTGGGCGCTGCTGGTGCTCGCTGTCTCGGGCGCCTCGGACTGGCTCGACGGTGTGCTTGCCCGTCGCCTGAACCAGGTCACCCGGCTGGGGCAGATCCTCGACCCGTTCGCCGACCGGCTCTTCATCTTCGTGACGCTGATCGGTCTGGCGTGGCGCGAGGTGGTTCCCCTGTGGCTGGTGCTGGCGATCGTGGCGCGGGACGTGCTGCTCGCGCTGACGGTGCCGGTCCTGGCCCGCCTGGGCTACGGGACGCTGGAGGTGACGCTGGTCGGCAAGGTCGCGACGTTCGCCCTGCTCTACGCGTTCCCGCTGCTGCTCCTCGCCGCGGTACCCGGCTGGCTGGGCGCCGTGGCGCACGTGGTGGGCTGGGCCTTCACCTGGTGGGGGGTCGGCCTGTACTGGCTGGCGGGGCTGCAGTACGTGGCTCAGGTGCGGCGCCTGGCGGCCGCGGCATGACCGCTCCGAGCACCATCCCTCCGCGCCATACCGGACGGCATACCGGACGGCGTCCCGACGAGTCGATGACGCTGCTGCGCGAGGTCACGGAGCGACCCTTGGACCCGGGCTACGCGCTGATGGCGCAGCGGCGCGCGGAGGCGGGGGAGACGACGTCGCGCCGCGGGACGGCGAGCAGCCTTGGTCTGCTCCTGGTCGCCGTGCTGCTCGGTGCCGCGACCACCGTCGCCGTCCTCGACCTGCGAGCGCCGCAGCCGTTGCTCACGAGGGGCCGTACGGTGCTCATCGAGCAGATCCAGGAGCGCAGCGCCGAGGTGGAGTCGCTGTCGCGGCGTTCTGCCGAGCTCAGTGCGGAGGTGGACGGGCTGCAGGGTGCCGCGTTGCTGCCGTCGGCGCTGGTGGAGATCAACGAGCTGGACCGGTGGGTCAACGGTGCGGTGCCGGTGCGGGGTCCTGGCATGGTGGTGAAGCTGACGGATGGCGCGGGTGGTGGGCTGGTGGATCCTGGTGACGCGCCCGCCGAGTCGCGGGTGCGGGACGCGGACGTGCAGTTCGTCGTCAACGAGCTGTGGGCGGCGGGGGCGGAGGCGGTCGCGGTGAACGATCAGCGGCTGACGTCGTTGTCGGCGATCCGGAACGCGGGTGACGCGATCCTGGTGGACCTGCAGCCGTTGAACGGGCCCACGTACACGGTCGAGGCGGTGGGTGACCCGGAGGACATGCAGGTCGAGTTCGCGCGTTCGGCGGGCCTGGGGTTCCTGCAGCTGCTGAGCGCCGAGTACGGCATCGAGCACGAGGTGACCGCGAGCGAGGGGATGCACCTGCCGGGTGCGGGGTCCCCGACGCTGCGGTACGCGCACTCCGAGCGGTCCGGGGGTGCGCAAGAGACGGCACAGCCGACGCCGTCAGCACAGACAGCGCAGTCAACGCAGGACCGATCCGAGGAGGACAACGGATGATCGCGATCGTCGGGCTCGTGATCGGGGTGGTCGCCGGTCTCGTGCTGCAGCCGACCGTCCCGCTGATACTCCAGCCGTACCTGCCGATCGCGGTGGTCGCGGCCCTGGATGCCCTGTTCGGAGGTCTGCGGGCGATGCTCGACGGGCTGTTCGACGACAAGGTCTTCCTGGTCTCGTTCCTGTCGAACGTGGTGGTGGCGGCGTTCATCGTGTTCCTGGGTGACCAGCTCGGCGTGGGCGGGCAGCTGTCGACGGCGGTCGTGGTGGTGCTGGGTATCCGGATCTTCTCGAACGCCGCCTCCATCCGCCGGCACATCTTCAAGGCGTGAGCATGGGCGACGAGCGCGACAGGACTGAGCAGGACAAGTCTGAGCAAGACAGGATCGAGCAAGACAGGATCGAGCAGGACAGAACCGAGGGTCCGGTGCGGGACGACGTGCGGGACGACGTCCAGGATGCTGTCCAGGACACCCCGCCGGCGTCGGGCTGGAAGCGTGTGGCGCAGCTGCTGCGACCCCGCGGTACCCGGTCCGAGGTGCTCACCGGCCTGCTGTGCCTGGCGCTGGGCTTCGCGCTGGCCGTCCAGGTGGGGCAGTCGACGGGCGACCAGCTCAGCGGCCTGCGCCAGGACGAGCTCGTGCGGCTCCTGGACGAGGTGACGCAGCGCGCCGACCAGCTCGACGCGCAGGTCTCGGACCTGGAGGAGATCCGGGACGACCTGCGCTCCGAGGACGGACGCGACCAGGCAGCGCGCGACCTCGCGCGGCAGCGCGCCGAGCAGGAGGGGATCCTCTCAGGCCGGCTTCCCGCACACGGCCCGGGCGTGCAGGTCCATGTGGCGGACGGCGACCGGCCGCTGGAGGCGCAGGTGCTGTTCAACCTCCTGGAGGAGCTGCGCAACGCCGGGGCCGAGGCCATCGAGGTCAACGGGGTGCGGCTGGTCACCACCAGCTACTTCGTCGACTCCGGCGGCGGCGTCGTGCTCGACGGCGCCGCGATCGCCTCCCCGTACGAGTGGACCGCCATCGGCAACCCCGAGACGATCGACCGCGCCCTCGAGATCCCCGGCGGCGCGCTGCCCCGGATCCGGGAGGAGGGCGGCGAAGCGACCACCACGGTCTCCGACCAGGTCAGCGTCGATGCCGTGCGCATCCCGGGCGAGCCCGAGCACGCCGAACCGGCCCAGGAGAAGTGACGAGAGAAGTGACTCGCGCCACGTTTGCGCCAGTTCTTGGCGAAGATCACCGCCAGATCGGGCCGAGGCTGTGAAAACTGGCATGCGGAACGGCCGTGACCTGGGTAGTTTTATCCGGGTTGGTTCCCTTCTATGGTTCCCGCCTCGAACCTGATCGAGGTAGGTTGAGTGGAACCCGGACGCGGTCCCGACCGTTGTCCGAACGTAGCGCCCCGCCCTGTGACCAACGCAGTATCCCCACCGCACCCGAGGAGACCTGATGACGGACCCCAGCGCCCATCCGGTCGGGCCCGATACCACGGCCAACCTGGGTCGGATCGCGTTCCCGACCTCAGACGAGCAGGCGCCCCGCACGGCGCTCAGCCCCGAGGAAGCCGCCGCCGTCGCCGCCCTGCCGCGGCACTCCGCGCTGCTCATCGTGCAGCGCGGCCCGGGATTCGGCGCCCGCTTCCTCCTGGACACCGGCCGCAGCGTCGCCGGCCGCAGCGAGCAGGCCGACATCTTCCTCGACGACGTCACGGTCTCCCGCAAGCACGCCGAGTTCGTCCGCGAGGGCGACTCGTTCGTCGTGCGCGACATCGGCTCCCTGAACGGCACCTACGTCAACCGCGGTCGCATCGACGCCGCCACGCTGGTCACCGGCGACGAGGTGCAGATCGGCAAGTTCCGCCTCACCTTCCACGCCAGCCCGCAGTCGCCGGCGCAGTGGGGCGCGGGGACGCCCGCCCCGTGACGGCCGGAGCCGCACGCGACCATCGTGGGTTCCACGGCGGCACCGAACCGCGTCATGAGCGCGCCCACGAGCGCATCCGTGACGACGAGCGTGACGACGAGCAGAGCCCGCAGCACGACCAGCGTGGTCAGGAGCACGGTGCCGCGCAGGACGACCTCGACGCGCCCTGGCCCCGCGGGATCTCCCGCCAGGCCACCATGCGCATCAGCGACGTCCTGCGCGCCCTCGGCCAGGAGTTCCCGTCCGTATCGCACTCCAAGCTCCGCTTCCTCGAGGAGCAGGGCCTGATCGAGCCGGTGCGCACACCGTCGGGCTACCGCCAGTACAGCCAGGCCGACGTCGAGCGCCTGCGATTCGTCCTCACCGAGCAGCGCGACAGCTACATGCCGCTGAAGGTGATCAAGGAACGCCTCGCCGCGATGGACGCCGACCCCGACTCGGCCGAGCACCCCGCACCCCGCCTCGCCGGCACGGGCTCGCCCGCCCGACGCCGCTGGACCGCGCAGGCCGTGGCCGACGCGGCCGGCGTCACCGAGGAGTTCGTGCAGAACCTCGCCCAGGCAGGGCTCCTGCCCGCGTCGGGCGGCACGTTCGGCTCGGGCGCCGTCGAGGTGGCCCGTATCGCGGGCGCGCTGGCCGAGTTCGGCATCGAACCGCGCCACCTGCGTTCCTTCCGCACCGCCGCCGACCGGCAGGTGACGCTCGTCGACCAGGTCGTCGCGCCCCTGCGCAGCCAGCACGCCAGCGCGGCCCGCGGCCGCGCCGCGAGCATGGCCAGCGACATGGGGGAACTGTTCACCCGCTTGCACGCCGCATGGGTCCGGCAGGGCATCGACGACCTCGGCTGACCCCCAACCGCCACAAAGATTCACCCACCATTGCCACCGGACGACCGCTCCGTGACCAGAAATTTGTCCCGAGCGCGCGACGAGTGACGGTCAATGGCCGTACGGTGAAAGCGTGAGGCCGGACGACGTGCCGATGGTCCCCGTGGAGATCCTCGGCGTTCGACAGCAGCAGCGCGATCAGGAGATCGTCGTGCTGCTGCTCGACAGCGCCGCCGACCTGGCCATCCCCATCGTCATCGGAGCGCGCGAGGCCAGCGCCATCGCCATGGCGCAGGCCGGGCTGGCCACCCCCCGCCCCATGACGCACGACCTCCTGCGCGACGTGCTCGGCGCAGTGGGCGTCGCGCTCGAACGGGTGGACATCGTCGCCCTGGAAGGCGGGATCTACTTCGCCGAGCTCGTCCTGAGCAACGGCGTCCACCTCGACTCCCGTGCCTCCGACGCGATAGCGCTGGCCGTACGCACCGGCAGCCCCGTCCTGTGCTCCGCCGAGATCGTCGCACTGGCCGGCGTGGAGATCGTCGACGTCGACCAGCAGGCCGAGGTCGAGCGGTTCCGCGACTTCCTGGACCACGTCACGCCCGAAGACTTCCTCGGACCGCCAGGAGGTGGAACTCAGGGCGGCGGTGGTCGAACCGGGTGAAAAGGGATCAATCTGGTGGGTGAAAACCCACCAACTCGCGACACGCCGAACCTTTCACGGCGCGCATCTTTGAAATCACCTTCGACGCGCCTTAGCGTGGCCACGACACCCCAGGAGGCACAGTGAACACCAGCGGTGAGAGAGCCACACGCGCTACGGTCCCGCACGGCGCGCAGGGTCTCCTCTTCGGTGAGGACCTGACGGAGCAGGACGCCACGACGGGCTACCGCGGAACGACGGCATGCCACATCGCCGGCATCACGTACCGTCAGCTCGACTACTGGGCCCGTACCGGCCTCGTCGAGCCGAGCATCAAGCCGGCCACCGGCTCCGGCACGCACCGGCTGTACAGCTTCCGCGACATCCTCGTGCTCAAGGTCGTCAAGCGACTCCTCGACACCGGCGTCTCCCTGCAGCAGATCCGCACCGCCGTCACCGCACTGCGCGAGCGCGGCGTGGACGACCTGGCGCAGATCACGCTGATGTCCGACGGCGCGAGCGTGTACGAGTGCACCTCGCCCGACGAGGTGGTCGATCTCGTCGCCGGCGGCCAGGGCGTGTTCGGCATCGCGGTCGGGCGCGTATGGCGCGAGATCGAGGGGACCCTGGCCCAGATGCCGACCGAGACCCTCGACCAGGGCGAGATCGGTGAGGTCCCCACGGTCGAGGGTGACGAGCTCGCGCAACGTCGGGCGGCCAGGTCCGCCGTCTGACAACCACCTCCGCACCGGTCGACATACCGAACGACACACCGAACGACTCAGCCGTCTGGGACGGGGCGCCATGCACCCCGACCAGACGGTCTGCCGTATCCAGGGGTCAGGCGTAACCTGCGGGCATGCAGCTCACCTTCCACGGCCACGCCTGTGTCTCCATCGACCTGCCCGACGGCGACGGCACTCTCGTGATCGATCCCGGCACCTTCAGCGACGCCGCCGCCGCGCTCACGGGCGCCGCGGCCGTGCTCGTCACCCACGACCACCCCGACCACGTGGACGTACCCGCCGTCGTGCAGCACCTCGCGTCCGCGCCGGACGCCCAGGTATGGGCCACCACGCCGGCGGCCGAAGCCCTGCGGGAAGGTGGCGCACCGGCCGACCGCGTGCACGAGGTGACCCCCGGGCAGGTGCTCGAGATCGCGGGCGCGCGCGTCACGGTGGGCGGCGGCGACCACGCCCTGATCCACCCGGAGATCCCGCGGGCGGTCAACGTGACCTACCTCGTGGAGGCGGACGGGGCAAGCACGTTCCACCCCGGCGACTCCTACGACGCCCCCGCGGCCCTGCCGGCCGCCGGCCTGGACGTGCTCCTGCTGCCCGTCTCGGGCCCGTGGATGAAGATCGCCGACGCCATCGACTTCACGCGGTCGGTCCCGGCCCGTACCGTCGTGCCGATCCACGAGGCGCTGCTCTCCGAGATCGGGCTCACCATCGTCGGAGCACGGCTGGACACGGCGCGGCTCAGCGGCGACTACACGTACTCGCGGCTCCAGGCGGGGGAGTCGCTGACGGTCTGAGCCGGCGGCTCGTCACGGTCTGAGCCGCCGGATCGTCACAGCAGAGGGCGCAGTGGGATGAGCAGGTACTCGCCGATCTTGGCGAGCGCGCCACGTTCCTCCCACTGGGCCAGGGTGAGCTCCTGCGCGTTGGACAGGTCCATGGCGAAGATGTCCTCCATGCGGCCGGCGAGGCCTGGATCGACGACCTCGAGGTTGATCTCGTAGTTGCCGGTGAGGCTGAGCCGGTCGATGTTGGCGGTGCCGATGGTGGTCCATCGGCGGTCGATGGTGGCGGTCTTGGCGTGCACCATGGCGCCCTGGTACAGGAAGATCCGCACCCCGCCGCGCAGCAGGGAGGCGTACTGGCCGCGGGCGAGCCAGTCGGCCACCACGTGGTTGGAGCGGTGCGGCACCAGGACGCGGACGTCGACGCCGCGTGCGGCGGCGGCCAGGAGCCCGGCGTGGATGTCGTGGTCCGGGATGAAGTACGCCTGGGTGATGTAGACGTGGCTGATGGCGCGGTCGATGGCGTCGAGGTAGATCCCGCGGATGGGGAACACGAGCTCGGACGGCGCGTTGCGCGCGGCCTTGAGGTGGGGCAGCCAGGTCCCGGACCCGGCGTCGGCCAGGACGGGGTGGCGCTGCTTGCGGTGCCGGTTCCAGAAGTCGACGAACGCGTTGCGCAGCTCCCACGCGGAGGGCCCCTGGAGGCGGACGTGGGTGTCGCGCCAGTGCGTGGCGTACAGGGAGCCGATGTTGTACCCGCCGACGAACCCGGTCTCGTCGTCGACCACGAGGATCTTGCGGTGGTCACGACCCGAGGTGCGGATGTTGAGGTAGGCCATCCCGGGGCGCAGCACGGGGAAGCGCAGCACGTGCACGGCGGGCGGGAAGCGGAAGAACGAGTACGGGACGACGAGGTTGGCGAACCCGTCGACGATGACGTACACCTCGACGCCGCGCGCGGACGCGTCGATCAGCGCCTGCTTGAACCGCTGGCCCATCTCGTCGTTCTTCCAGATGTACGACTCGAGCATCACGGTCTTGCGTGCCCCGGCGATGGCCTCGAGCATCGCCTCGAACAGGTCGGCGCCATAGGTGTAGACCGTGGTGGCGGTCTCGTCGATGTGCTCGGTGAGCGGCTTCTCCGTGGGGAACTTCGACGTGAGCGGATGCAGGCGCTGCCGGATCTTGTCCGTGACCGTGAGCGCTACCGCCGCCCCTACCGGTACCGCCGCCGCGATGATCGCGGCCCGGGTCGCGAACGTGCGGGCACGCTGCATGAAGTCGGTCGGTACGTCGAGCGTGAGCTTGGGCAGATTGCTGGGCACGTTGCTGGGGAGGTTGCCGGGGACCTTGCGAGACGCCACGGGCTCACGGTACCCGGTCTCACGTCCAGGATCGCGGATTTAACGGTCGCCCGGCGCCGCAGCGCGAGGCCGGGCGAGGAGCGGTTCCGCAACGCGTTCTGCACGCGGTTCTCGTGATCAGTGAAACGATCAGTCGAAGGCGCCCGCCAGGGGGTGGGACCGGATGGCGGCAGCGAGCTCGCCCTCGATGCGGTCGAGGTAGACGCCGGTGGTGGCGATCGAGGCGTGCCCGAGCAGCTCGGCGACGACCTTGACGTCCCAGCCGTCGGCCACCAGCAGCGTCGCCGTGGTGTGCCGCAGGGCGTGCGGGGTCGCCTCACGCTGGTAGGGCGCCGGCATGCGGCGCACCGCACGGGAGAGCAGCGCCCGGATCGCCTGGGTGTCGATACGGCGCCCGCGCCAGGACAGCAGGAGGGCGCGCTGCGCGTCGGCGTCCTGCGGGCGTCTGGCGGCCAGGGTGGGGCGCAGGTGGGTGAGGTAGTCGTCCAGGGCGCGGGCCAGGGGCGGGGACAGCGTCACCGTGCGGGTGTTGCCGCCCTTGCCGCGGATGCGCCAGGTGGTGCGTTCGGGCTCGCGTGCGACGTCGTCGACGTCGGTGCGGGCCAGCTCCGAGACGCGCGGGCCCAGGACCAGGAGCAGCGCGACGACCAGCCGGTCGCGCAGCGCGAGGTCCTGGTCGGTGCGCGCGGGGGTCTCGGCAGGGCCGCTGGTCAGCAGGCTGCGCGCCGCACCCGCCGACAGCGCCGTGCGGGCGGTGCGCAGGGTGCCCCGCACCTTGGCCGGCGGCGCTGCCCACTGCATGGGGTCGGCCTGTACCCAGCACTCCCGGGCGGCGTACGCGAAGAACCGGGTGACGGACTGCCGGAACCGGTTGACCGTGGCGGTGCTGCGCCCGGGCCCGGGTTTGCGGTCCGGGTCGGTGTAGCGGGCGTCGGGCGCCGACTGGTAGCGCACCAGGACGCTGTCGACGTCGGAACCGGTGACGTCGTCAAGGATGCGGTCCCGCCCTGTGAGGCGGCCGAACTCGGTGACGTCGCGCGTGTAGCTGCGCGCCGTGGCGGGCGACAGGACACCACGGATCGTCTCGACCTCGACCGCCGCGAGGTAGCGGCGGGTGGCTTCGGCGACGGTGATGCGCTCGAGGCGCGGGGGAGCGACCATGACCGCCACCCTAGGCGGGACCACTGACACTCCCGATATGCCGGAATGTGCCGCTGACCTGCGGCGCGACCCGCACCTCTCGACAGGTCGCGCCGCAGGTCCCGCGAGGGGGCGTACGAGGGGTTCAGGCGAGGTCGCGCCGGCGCATCACGAGGAGCACCACGGCGGTCAGTCCGACGACGTAGGCGGCCACCGTGAGCACGGCCCGGTCACCCCCGATGACGTCGAGCACGCCCGGTGTGCCGGTGGCTCCGGTGATCGACCCGACGAGGGAGCCCGCCGCGGTACCCGGCAGGAACAGGGTGAGCTGCTCCACGGCGCCCAGCAGGGAGCCGACGCCGCGCAGCAGGTTCTCCACGACGAGCGCCCACACCAGGCCGAGCCCCACCGCGAGCGCCGGTCCGCGGGCGATGATCCCGATGGTGTAGCCGAGCAGTGCCCACATCGACAGGACGAGGAACCCGCCGCCGGCCGCCTGGGCGAGGGCGGTCGCCGTCGGCCAGGTGATGGTCTGTCCCTCGGCCAGGGCGATGCCGGTGGCGACCGTGGTGAACAGGGCGAGGGTGGCGGCGACGATGAGGACGACGAAGGTGGTCAGGGCCGTGAGTGAACCGCCGACGGCGGCGAGGCGTCCGGGTCCCTGGGTGAACGCGGTCTTCCAGGTGCCCCAGCCGAAGCCGTTGCCGGCGACGAGGGCGCCGAGCACCATGGCGAGTGCGCCGCCGAACATGGGCATGCCCTGGACGAGGACGTCGGGTACGCCCTGGGGCAGCAGCCCGGCGAGGAGGGCGTCGCGGGCCGTCGCCTCGGTGGCGAAGCTCTCGGTTCCGGTGGCGTAGGAGACGTAGTCGAAGACGTACCCGAACGTCAGTGCGAGTGCGATCCATGCGCCCACGGTGATCCAGACGGCGGGCCACCTGCGCAGGCGGAGCAGCTCGGCGCGCGTGCAGTCGACGAGGGCGGTCATGAGACGGGCTCCTTCGGGCTGGTGGTGGATTCGGGCCTGGTGGCGCGTGCGCCGGGGGTCGTCATCTCGAAGAAGACCTCTTCGAGGGTGCGTTCGCTGGGGGCGACCTCGTGCACGTCGGCGCCGGCGGTGACCAGGGCCCGTGTCAGGTCGGGTGCGGCGGAGGCGGGCAGGTCCACGCCGAGGGCGCCGTCGGGCAGGGTGCGGACGCCGCCCGGGCCGGCCAGGCGGGTGGCGACCGCGAGCGCCGTGTCGTGGGGTGTGGCGCGCAGGCGGACGGTGATGCCGCCGCGCAGGTCGGTGACGGCTGCCTCGCGCAGGAGGCGGCCGTGGTCGATGACGCCGACGCGGTCGCAGATCTCCTGGACCTCGGTCAGGAGGTGGCTGGAGAGCAGGACGGTGCGGCCGTCGCGGGCCAGGGACACGACGAGCTCGCGCATGTCTGCCATGCCGGCGGGGTCGAGTCCGTTGGTGGGTTCGTCGAGGATGACGAGCTCGGGGTCGCCGAGCAGGGCGGCGGCGACGCCCAGGCGTTGTTTCATGCCCAGGGAGTAGCCCTTGTAGGCGTCGTCGCCGCGTGCGGTGAGGTCGACCAGGCTCAGCACCCGTTCCACCTCGGTGCGGGGCAGGTGGCGGTAGTGGGCGAGAGAGCGCAGGTTGTCCCTGCCGGAGAGGTACGGGTAGAAGCCGGGGCCCTCCACGAGGGCGCCCACGCGTGCGGTCGTGTCGGGTCGCCCTGCCGGGTGGCCCAGTACGGTCGCCCCGCCCGCCGTGGGGCGGACGAGGCCGAGCATCATGCGCAGGGTGGTGGTCTTGCCCGCACCGTTGTGGCCGAGGAATCCGTACACCTCACCGCGGCGCACGGTCATGCTCACCCCGTCGACGGCGACCCGGTCGCCGTACCGTTTGGTCAGTCCCTCGGTGCGCAGCACGAGCGCGTCGTCGTTGTCCATGGGCCCACCGTCGCGCGCCGGGCCGGTTCCGGCGTCCGTCGGGGAGCGGCACCCTCGTACGCAGGTTTGCGTAGTCAGCCGGCTTCGTCAGCAGGCCGTGTCAGAGGGCCCTCTCACCGGGCATCCGGTATGAGGGCGCGCAGGAGAGTCGTCAGGCCGGCCGCGGCGGCGTCCGACCCGGGCGGGGTGTCGGGGAAGGCGAGCCGGTGCACCACCAGGCCGTCCAGGTGTGCCATGAGCAGCGCGGTGTGGGCGTCCGGGTCGCTGGATCCGGCCGCCGTCAGCCACTCCCGGCCGATGGCGGCCACGCGCCGCGCGCCGCGTCCCATCTCGGCCTGCAGCGACTCGTCGCGTGCAGCCTCCATGAACAGCGAGTACCGCGCGACCGTCAGGGTACGCAGGGAGCCCGTGAGGGTCTCGACCATGGTGCCGAGCGTCGCGGCCAGTGCGTCCGGGGTGGTGGGGGTCGCCGCACCTGCCAGGCGGCCCCAGCCCTCGACCTCGATGTCGATCATGCGCACGACCATGGCCCGCAGCAACGCCTCCCGGGTGCGGAACAGGTTGGACGCCGAACCGGTGGGCAGGCCCGCCGCGGCATCGACCGCACGGTGGGTGAGGGCGCGGATGCCGTCCGTCCCGACCACGTGGATGGCGGCGTCGAGCAGGGTCTCTGAACGGGTGGGCGTACCGGTGGGCACGGAACGGGTGGGCACCCCCACACACTACGGCTGTAGTCAACCGCACTACACCTGTAGTACCGTCGCCGGCATGCCCCACGCCACCATCATCGGAGCCGGGATCGCAGGCACCGCCACCGCCATCGGCCTCACCCACGCCGGCTGGCACGTCACCCTCCACGAACGCGCCACCCACCCAGAGACCAGCGGAGCAGCCCTCGGCATCTGGCCGACGGCGCTCGCGGCCCTGGACGAGCTCGGCGTGGGGGAGGCTCTGCGTGCGGCCGCCACTCCCCAGGCGGCAGGCAGCATCCGGCGGCCCGACGGCGCGGTGCTGGCCACCCTCAGCGCCGAACGCGTCACGCGCCGCCCCGGCGACCCGGTGCACCTGATCGCCCGCCGTGACCTGGCCGAGATGCTGGCCGCGGCGCTGCCGGTCAGTGCCGTCCGGTACGGCTCGAAGGTCGATCCGTCGGGAGCGGGCCTCGACAGCCTGGCCGGCCTGGACAACGAGGCAGGCGAGGCGCGGGCCGACGTCGTCGTCGTGGCGGACGGCGTCTTCAGCACCTACCGCACCGCGCTCCTCGGGGAGCGGTACCGCGCCCGCTACACGGGGCAGAGCGGCCTGCGCGGGCGGGTGGCGGTCACCACGCACGAGGTGACCGAGACCTGGGGGCCGGGCCGCCGCTTCGGCGTCACGCCCTACCTCGACGGCACCACCAACTGGTATGCGTCGCTCGACGCCCCGCCCGGGCAGCGTGCCGCCGGGGGAGAGGTCGCGATGCTGCGCGAGCTGTTCGCCGGCTGGCACGACCCGATCGGGCAGGTCCTGGACGCGATCACCGAGGACGACGTCATGCGCCACGACATGTACGACGTACACCCGCACCTGCCCAGCTACGTCGTGACCGGGGGAGCCCGCAACGCCGTCCTGGTCGGCGACGCCGCGCACGGCATGACGCCGGACCTCGGCCGCGGTGCGTGCGAGGCGCTGGTCGACGCCGTCACGCTGGCCCGCTGTCTCGCCCCCGGCCGTGTCGCCGAAGGGCTGGCCCGCTACGACCGCCTGCGCCGCCGCCCGACCCAGCGCCTCCAGACGCTCGCCCGGAACGCGGGCCGGATCGCGCACGCGCGGCGTCTGGCGGGGGCACGCGACCTCCTGCTGCGCGCGGCGCGCTGACGGTCCGGCCCTGAGCCGGGCGGCTGGGATGCGGCTGGGATGCGGCTGGGACGGGAGCGGTCGTGATTCAATCCGCTCGTGCGTGCCATCGTCTTCGACCAGTTCCAGGGCCCCGTCGACGTCCGCGAGGTGGCCGACCCGAGCGCCCCTGACGGGGGCGTGGTCGTGCGGGTGCACGCGACCGGGCTGTGCCTGAGCGACTGGCACGCCTGGGCCGGGCACGACACCGACATCACCACCCTGCCGCACGTACCCGGCCACGAGCTCGCCGGCACCGTCGCCGAGGTCGGCGCGGGCGTCACGAAGTGGCGGGTCGGGGACCGCGTGACCGTCCCGTTCGTCAGCGGCTGCGGCACCTGCGAGTGGTGCCGCAGCGGACAGGCGCAGGTCTGCCCGGACCAGACCCAGCCCGGCTTCACGCACTGGGGCTCGTACGCCGAGCTCGTGGTGCTGTACGCGGCGGACGCCAACCTGGTCGCCGTCCCCGACGACGTCTCCTTCGAGACCGCGGCGAGCCTCGGCTGCCGCTTCGCCACCGCCTACCGGGCGGTGGCCGGACGCGCGCGCGTCCAGGCAGGGGAGTGGGTGGCGGTGGTCGGCGCGGGCGGCGTCGGCCTCAGCGCGATCATGATCGCAGTCGCACGCGGCGCTCGTGTCGTCGCTGTCGATCGGTCCGAAGGGGCACTGGAGGTGGCCCGCCGCGCCGGCGCCGAGCGCACGGTGCTCGCGGACGGGGTCGACGTACCCGCCGTCGTGCAGCAGATGACGGACGGCGGCGCGCACGTCGCCGTAGACGCCGTCGGGAGCGAGCAGACGTGCGCCGACGCGATCGGCAGCCTGCGCCGCCGCGGGCGCCACGTCCAGGTGGGCCTGTTCACACCGGTCGACGGCGGGCCGCGCGTGCCGA
Organism: Promicromonospora alba; assembly: GCF_042654905.1. NCBI lineage: Bacteria > Bacillati > Actinomycetota > Actinomycetes > Micrococcales > Promicromonosporaceae > Promicromonospora > Promicromonospora alba. Next base: position 184,055 of record NZ_JBHSFI010000001.1, on the reverse strand, counting down.
TGGGCCGCGTGATCGCCTGGGAGCTCGACGTGCTCGGCAGCCACGGCATGGCGGCCGCCGACTATCCGGAGATGCTCGAGCTCGTGGCCTCCGGGACGCTGCGTCCGCAGGACCTGCTGGACCGCGTCATCGGGCTGGCCGAGGCGGCAGCGCTCGTGCCGACCATGGACACCGCACCGCGCGCCGGGATGGTCGCGCTCGACCCGCGGCGGGACTGACTCTCTTCGTGGGTGCTGGGTTGGGCGTTGGGTGCTGGGCGCGAGTCAGGTCGCCCAGCGCAGCACCGCGTCCAGCGGGGCCGGCACCCGGTCCAGCGGCAGCACCTCCGCCAGGCGGCGTCCGTAGCGTTCCTTGCGCCCGCCCTTGGACCCGATGAAGCGGTGCAGCTGCTGGGTGGTCGTGCGCTCGCGCTGAGCGGGCTGCCCCTGCAGGCGCTCGAAGCTGCGCAGCTCGCCCTCGGCGTCGATCAGGGCCAGGAACCCGTCGATGCCGATCGCCCGGATGAGCTCGTCCTCGAGGTCCCGGTCGCAGCGGAAGAAGCCGAGGTCGGTCAGGGAAGTGGTCGCCGCGAACGAGCGCAGGCCCACCCGGTCGAGCCCTTTGATGACGAAGCGTTCCTCGGCGGCGTCGTACAGCCCGCCCAGGCGAACGCCCTGGCCGCCGAGCGCCACCAGGTGATGGCCGATGTTGGTGATGCCGCCCATCGCGAGGACCTGCACCCCGAGGTCGCCGAGGGGGAGGACCAGCCGTGCGGCCAGCATCTCTACCGCCACGCGGTCACTCTCGCCCTCCACGAGCAGCACGGTGCTCGTGGAAGCGGCGAGAACTCCTGCAAGGTTCATGGTTCCCGGATGGTATGCCTCGACCAGGGCGACGGGCCGCAGGATTTTCGGGCTGCTACCGTGTTGACCTTGCTTCGTAGTGGAAGACAGTTGTGTTGCGCTATACACAATGCTATAGATGTCTTGCTGATCGGGGTTGGTGGGGAGCGGGGTGGCGCGGGCTTGCCGCGAGGCTTCTCCTGGCGGCGATGGGTGCGGTGATCGACCGCCGCGTGCGGGCCCATCGGCGTTCCTCGAGCGCTGATCGACTGGTGCGGCGGCTTGGCTGGTGTGAGGGCGTCCGGAGCGCATCGCTGATCCGTGAGATCGGTCGGTTGCGCGGCGTTGCTCACGACTTCGGTCGGTTGCCCTGAGATCGGTCGGTTGATTGACCGATCTCAGGGCAACCGACCGAAGTCGCTCACTGCACCCAGCAACGGACCGAAGTCAGAAGGCCGCGTCGAGGGCGGATCGTGCTTGAGGGCGTGAATCGCGCGCCAGGGCGCGCAACAGCGCGGCGAGTGCAGCGCAGCCTGTGGTGCAGCCTGTGGTGCGGGCAGGGAAGTCGTTCCAAGGTCGTTCTCCTCGCCGTAATGACATAATGTGCATTATCGGCTCTAGCCTGATCTGGCTGTACAGGCCGATCCACGACGCGAAGTCGGCGCGTTCACGTGCCAGACTGCGGCCGTGGCTCAGCACACGTCGTCGCCATACGAACCAGCATCAGCCGAACCGGCATCAGCGCCAGGATCTTCAGCAGGATCGTCACCAGGGACAGAACTGCCGGCGGAGCCGGAGCCGTCGACGCCGCTGTCCTCGGTGCCACCGGAGTCGACGGCGTCATCAGCGCCATCCTCCGCAGCACCACCAGCCTCGCCAGGTCCTGCCGAGCTCGTCGAGAGCCTGACCGCCTGGGCGCGCGAGACCCCGTGGGTCGAGTGGCTCGAGCTCGCCGGTTCGCTGGGACGAGGCGCCGGAGACGAGTACTCGGACATCGACGCCGGCGTCGGCCTGCTGGACGGCGGCGACCTGGACGCCGTCGAACACGCAGTGACCGAGTTCGCCCCTACGGCCGCGGTGCTGCGTCAGCCGTTCGGGCCGGAGACGACACACCTGGTCTGCATATACCAGGACGGACGGCAGCTCTCGCTCGTCGTGATGCCGTCGGCGACGCGCACCGGTCTCGCACCCGAAGCCCTCGCCCTGGTGGACAAATTGGACAGGCTTTCGTCCTCGCTGGATCGGGCGACGTGGGACCCCGATGCTGACGGACGGCGCGAATGGGCCTTCCTCGCCTGTATCGCCGCAGGTGACGCGCTCAAGCACGCCCGCAGGGGCACCTACTGGAGAGCGATCCGCAGCCTGACCGAGGCCCGCGACCTGTACCTCCAGCTGGTCGCCGCACAGGAACAGGTGGTCTTCCCGCAGTTCGGGGCAGTCAGCCTGGAGAACGCCGGCCGGCCTGTACCCGACGGGCTCGCCGCCACCCTCGTCGGCTCCCCCGACCACGATGCGATAGCCGACGCCGTCCAGGTGCTCCTGTCGCTCCTCGCACCGTTCGTCGCGGAGCACGGGCTCGAGGAGCTCTGCCGTGCCCTTCGCCTGGACGTCCGCCACGAGGGACCGGACTCACCACGATGACTGCTCACCAGCATGACCTCTGAGCACGCAGTCCGGGAGCTCGCCGAAGCACTCCTCGCCAGTCCCACTGTCCGCCTCGGGGACGACGTCGAACCGGCCTGGCGGGACACGCTCGCCTCCTGGGCGCACGCGAACGGCCTGGAGCTCACCCGGGACGCCGCGACGCTCGCGATCACGACGAGACCGGCCCATGCCGTAGGCGCCTCCTGGGTGCACTCCCCCTTCGCTGGTGTAGAGCACCTGGCGCCGGCCCTGGCGGACCAGGTGCTCCTGACCCGCACCACCGGGACGATGCCGCACCGCATCGCCGAGTACGTACTGGCCTGGGTCTTCGCCGAACGCTGGCAGACGGCCCGCTACGTCGCCGACTCGGCGACGGCGACCTGGGACCCGTCGGACCCGCCCGCACCACGCGCCCGCGACGGTGCGGTAGTGATCGGCACCGGCGCCATGGGCCGTGCGATCGCCAGAACCCTCGCCGTCGTCGGGCATCGGGTCACGGGCCTCAGCAGGAGCGGGCACCCCGACGACGCCTTCGACGTCGTGCTCCCCCTCGCCGAGATGCACCGGACGCCCGCCCTCGACGGGCCTGGCGCCGACGTCCTCGTGCTCGCACTCCCCCACACCCCGCAGACCGCCGGGCTGATCACGCCGGAGCTGCTGCGGGCGTTCGACGGAGTACACCTGCTCAACATCGGCCGCGGGTCGGCCATCCGCACGGACACGCTGCTGGACGCGATCGCCACAGGGCACGTCCGGCACGCGACCCTCGACGTCACCGAGGAGGAGCCCCTAGGTGCCTCCTCTCCCCTGTGGCGTCGCCCCGAGATCACGGTGACGCCTCACGTCTCGGGCCTCACGCTGTCCTCGGACGTCGTGGCGGGCCTCGACGCGGCCCTGAAGGCGATCCGGGCCGGCGTCCGCCCGGCGTCGGCGGTCGCACTGGACCGCGGCTACTGAGCCGGGGCTGCTGACGCAGAGCCGCAGGACCAGGGTCGCTCAGGCAGAACTACTGGGACACGGCCCGGTCCGGGGCGATCGGCCACTCCTCGAAGGCGGTGCACCGGCCGTCGTCGTCGAGGTCGATGATCCAGAGGTCGAGCCAGCGATCACCGGACTCCCCGTACTCGACGCTCACGCGGACGACCGCCGTCGGACCTTCCACCGCCACCACCTCGGAGGACATGGTGAACGACTCGTCCGGGCCGTCACGATGGGACTCCCAGAACTCCGCGAGCGCCGGCAGGCCGACGACGGGTGCTGCCCAGGGTGAGGTCTTGTAGGTGGCGTCGGTGGTGAACAGGTCGGTGAGGGCGTCGGTGCCTGGTGTGCGCCAGAGGCGTTCGTCGTTGCGGATCCAGGTCTGGACGGTGGTGTGCTGGGTCATGTCTCGAGATTAATCAGCGGATCGCTCAGCCGGCCTGGGGTGCGGGTCGGTCGACCTGTGCGGCGAGGTCTTGTGGTGCCTGGATGCAGTAGGAGTCGGTGAGGAGCTCGGCGAGCTCGTCCCAGTCGGTGTGCTGGTCGAGGATCAGGCCGACGACGTTGGTGCCCCAGCTGGCCTTGAAGTACTGGGGGCCGAGGTGGGGGAAGGCTTCGACCTCGTCGGGTTCGGCGCGGAAGGTGATGCGGACCAGGCCGTCCTCTCCCCCGAAGACGTGCCCGATGGTGGCGTCTCGGACCTTCCAGGAGACGCCGGTCCAGGCGTCGTGCTCGGCGCACTCCGGGAGGGGTTCCAGGATGGCGGCGAGGCGCTGGATGGTGTCGGTCGGGACGGGGGCTCGTTCGCTCACGGCAGGAGTCTTGCACCAGTCACTGACACGGTCCTCGGACGGGGCTGGCGGGGTCGTCGGACGAGGTCGGCAGAGCCGTCAGACGAGGCCGAGCTCTCGTGCGCGTACGCCGGCCTGGAAGCGGGACTCGGCGCCGAGGGCGTCCATGAGCTCGGCGACGCGGCGTCGGTAGGTGCGTACGCCGAGGCCGAGGGTCCGGGCTGCGGCCTCGTCCTTGGCTCCCTGACTGAGGAGGTCGAGGACCTGGGGTGCGAGGTGGCGGATCTCGGCGATCTGGGTGTCGTAGACGTCGAGCTCGGTGGCTGAGTGCCAGGCCGCGTCGAACAGGGAGGTGACTGCCTGTACTGCCTCGCGCTGGGTGATGACGGTGTAGCTGCGCCGGCCGGCGGTGAGGTCGCCGGCGAGGATCACCAGGCGGCGGTCGAGGATGATCGTCTCGTTGATCTCCTGGGTGGTGACGCGGACGTGTGCGCCGTGGCGGTCGCGGTCGCGGGCGAGGTGTCGTGCGGCGACGTGGTCGAGCAGCATCGCGGAGCGGTACATCTTGCGCAGGCGGGCGCCGGCCGGCCGTCGTTCGCGGACCATGCCGGTGAACTCGGGTGAGGACTGTGCGGTGGCCCAGGTGGCGAGGTCGTTGGCCGCGCAGGCGACGTCGGTCGCGGTAGTGAACAGGTGCCTGGTCCGCTCGAAGAGCTCCCGCTCGCCGTGCACGATGGTGACGGCTTCCCCGGTCTGCATGGGTTCGATTATGGGTCCGATTCTGCCAGCACCGCTCCCCCGCGCCAGGGACGGCAACTTGTTGCCATCGTGGCGAGATCCGGTCCGGGCGGCGTGATGCTGGCTGCATGACGACAGACGTGAACACGACAGCAGCGAGCGCCGCGACGGCCCCGGCCACTCCGGCCACCCCGGACGCGGCGGCGGCCGGCACCTGGCGGCTCGGGGACCGCACGGTCAACCGGGTAGGGCTCGGGGCGATGCGGCTGGTGGGTATGCCCGGGGACGAGACGCCGCGTGGCCGGGACGGTTCGATTGCGGTCCTGCGCCGGGCCGTCGAGCTCGGGGTGAACCACATCGACACCGCGGCCTTCTACTTCATGCCCGTGCGTTCGGCCAACGAGCTGATCGGTACTGCCCTGCAGCCCTACGGGGAGGATCTGACGATCACCACGAAGGTCGGGCCGTCCCGGGCCCGGGACGGCGCGTTCGAGCACATGGCGCGCCCTGAGGAGCTGCGCGCCCAGGTGGAGGAGAACATCCGCCAGCTCGGCCGCGACCACCTCGACGTCGTGAACCTGCGGTGGGGCACGCGGATGGCCGGTGAGGGGCGCGAGCCCGAGTCGGTCGCCGAGCACTTCGGGGCGCTCGCGGACCTGCGTGACGCTGGCCTGGTGCGGCACCTCGGTATCTCCAACGTGCTGCCGGAGCAGCTGACCGAGGCGATGTCCGTCGCTCCTGTGGTGTGTGTGCAGAACCAGTACGGCCTGACCAGCCGGGAGGACGACGCCCTGGTCACCCTGTGCGGTGAGCACGGCATCGCGTTCGTGCCGTTCTTCTCGGTCGGGGCGGCGGTGCCGGGGGCCGCGCTGAGCGGTGGTCCGGACGAGACCGGTCAGGCGGAGGTGGCGGCGGTCGCCGCCGCGCACGGCGCGACGCCGGCGCAGGTACGCCTGGCGTGGACCCTGCACCGGGGGCCGCACGTCATCGCGATCCCCGGTACCGGGAACGTGGCGCACCTGGAGGAGAACGTCGCGGCGGGAGCCCTGCGGCTGACGGACGACGAGCTGGCGGTGCTGGACGGCGTCGGCCGCGACAGCGCCGGCGCACTGCCGGCACGGTAGTAGCCACGGACGTACCCGCGTCCCGGTAACCTGACCGCCGTGAGGATCGCGGTCACCGGCTCGACCGGCACGCTGGGGAGCCAGGTCGTCGGCCTCCTGGCCACTGCAGGGCACAGCACGCACGACGGCCTCCACGGCCCCGAGAACGCCCCGCACGAGGTCCTGGCGCTCGCCCGGCGGCCCGACGCCGTACCGGCCGTGCTGAGCCCCGCAGCGCACGCCTCGGGCGTCGTCGTGCCGGTCCATGCCGACTACGACGACGCCGGCTCGTTGCGGGCGGCCCTGCGCGGGGTCGACGTGCTGGTGTTCGTGTCCGGCGACGGCGAGGCCGCGCGGATGCTGGTCCAGCACGAGAACGTGGTGCGGGCCGCGAGCGCCTGCGGGGTGGGGCACGTGGTGTATCTGAGCGGTGTGGACGCTGATGTGGCGTCGCCGTTCTGCTACGCGTTCACCAACGGGCGTACGGAGCAGCTGCTGGTGGAGAGCGGGTGCGGTGTGACGTTTGCGCGGGCGTCGTTGTTCACGCAGTTCTTCGCGGGGTTCCTGCGTCCGGCGCTGCTCTCGGGTGAGCTGCGGGTGCCCGCGGGGGGCGGGCGGGTCGCGCTGGTGTCGCGGGCCGACGTCGGGCGGTGCCTGGCGGCGCTCGCGCTGTTGCCGCCGAGCGGGCGGCACCATGATCTGACGGGGCCGGAGTCGTTCACGTTCGAGGGTCTCGCGGGTGTGCTCACCGGGATCGCGGGGATCCCGGTGAGCTACACCGACGTGCCGGCGCGGGTGCTGGTCGAGGAGCTGGCCAGGTCCGGGGAGGATCCCTGGTGGACGTATGCGTACTCGACGATGTTCGCGTCGGTCCGTGAGGACCGGTGGGGCACGGTGTCGGGTGAGGTGCTGCGGCTCACGGGGCGGGCGTCGTCGTCCGTCGCGGAGGTCCTGGCACGTACCTGACTGCTGCGGGTACTGCCGTTGCCGGCAGTGCGCGCGCTACCGGTACTGCGCGACGATCGGGCAGTCCATGGGGTTGGCCTCGCCGAGCCCGACGCGGTTGAGGTAGGCGGTGATGATGCCGTAGGACTCGAACAGCCCGGTCTCGGTGTAGGGGATGTCGCGCTCGGCGCAGAATGCCTGCACGATCGGCCGGGCCTGCTTCAGGTTGACGCTGGCCATCCGCGGGAAGATGTGGTGCTCGATCTGGTAGTTCAGGCCGCCCATGGCGATGTCGGTGAACCAGCCGCCGCGGATGTTGCGGGAGGTGAGCACCTGGCGGCGCAGGAAGTCGATCTTGAGGTCCTTGGGCAGCAGCGGCATGCCCTTGTGGTTCGGTGCGAAGGTCGCACCCATGTACAGGCCGAACGTCGCGAGCTGGACGACCATGAACGCGGCGCCGAGGGCGGGGCCGAGCGTGAGGAAGACGAGGGTCGGGAACGCGATGAGCCGGAACCCGAGGAGCAAGCCCTCGGCGGTGCGGTGCTTGATCGCCGGCGTGGTGGCGAGGGTCTGGACGGCGTTGGCGTGCAGCACCGGGCCGAACAGCATCAGCATCGGGAAGAACAGGTAGCCCTGGTGGCGGGTGACCCAGCCCATGAACCCTGTGCGGCCGACCTCTTCGCCGGGCACGAACACGAGGGCACCGGTGGCGATGTCGCCGTCCTTGCCGATCACGTTGGGGTTGCCGTGGTGCTTGTTGTGCTTGCGGGCCCACCAGCCGTGGCTGAGGCCGACGACGAGGTTGGCGATGATCCGTGCGGCCCACTCGTTGTGCCGTCCGGAGCGGAAGATCTGCAGGTGCCCGGCGTCGTGGCCGAGGAACGCGCCCTGCGTGAACACGATGCCGAACAGGACGGCCACCGCGAGCTGCCACCACGTGTCGCCCAGCGTCAGCAGCAGCGTGAACGCGAGCGCCAGACCAGCGACGAGGAAGGCGGCGCGGGCCGCGTACCAGCCGACGCGACGTCCCATCAGGCCGGCGGCGGTGGCGCGCTCGGCGAGATCGAAGTAGTCGTTGGTCTGCTGGTTGCGCGCGGTGCGTGCTGGGCGGGTCCGCTGGGCCGAACGAGGCGGCGCTTCGGTCGTGGTCGTCATAGGTGTCAACCTAGGAACCGGGTTGTCGGTAGCGCGTCCCCCGCGGGAGCCAACCTCACCCCCTACGTGAGTAGTGGGTCTCGCCGAGGTGGGCAGCCCTATGCGAGCAGCGGGTGCTCGTCCTCACCGACGGGGAGGGTCGCGGCGAGCTCGAAGCCGCCGTCCGGGGTGGGGCCGGAGGTGACAGTGCCGCCGAGGGCGACCGCGCGCTCGCGGATGCCGGCCAGGCCCAGCCGGGCGCCCGGTGTGGGGTCGTCGCTGCGTGCGGGGACCGTGTTGGTGATGCGGACACGCAGGTCGTGCCCGTCGTCGGTGACCGTGACGGTGATCGCCGAGCCGGGAGCGTGCCGCAGGGCGTTGCTCAGGGCCTCCTGGACGACGCGGAAGGCGGTGAGCCCCACTGCGTCGGGGACCACCGCTTCGGTGCCCTCGTAGGCGATCTCCGCGCCGGAGGCGCGGGTGGACCTGACGAGCTCGGCGATGTCCGACAGGCTGGGCATGGGGGCGGTCGGTGCGGTGTCGTGGCCGCGCAGGAGACCGAGCAGGCCGCGCATCTCGCTCAGGGCGCGTCGGGAGGAGGCGGCGATCTCCTCGAACTCCTGCTGGATCGTCTCGTCGAGGCCGGGCTGCCGGTAGCGTGCGGTCGAGGCCTGGACGGTGATGACGGACATGCTGTGCGCGACGACGTCGTGCAGCTCGCGCGCGATCCTGTTGCGTTCCTCGAGCTCCCGGCGTCGGCCGGCCTCGGCGGCGCTGAGGCGTTCGGCCTGCTCCATGCGGACGACGCTCAGGATCCACAGGCGCACGAGCACACCGACCAGGGCGATGGCGGCGCTGAGCGAGACCAGCACGACGCCGTTGGCGACGGCCGACTGGCCGGTGTCGTCGACGATCAGCGCCGGGGCGAGGACCGTCAGCATGGCGCCGGCGAGCCACAGGGACGCCGCCCAGTACCAGGAGTGACGCAGGGCGAGCACGAACACCGTCAGGCAGTGCGTGAGCAGCACCGTGACCGGCCACGGCCAGGGCCACTCGGGCGCAGCGTTCGCGGTGACGATCATCAGCCCCAGGGCGGCCGGGATGGACGCGCCGAGCCCGGCCCACGCCCAGCGCACCGCCATGATCGCGGCGGCGCAGTGCACGATCGTCAGGGCCATGGCGGCCGCCGGATGGGTGTCGTACCCGGACGCGGTCACCGGCCAGCCGACGGCGACGAGCGCCACCGCGGCGACGGAGACCACGGTCCACATCCAGACGACCTCGCGCCGGGCGATCGAGAACGTGCTGAGGTCCAGGCGGGTCAGCGAGCGCAGCCGCCAGTAGCGGGCGCCACGGCTGGCTGCGGCGACGGCGCTCGGTACCTGTGGACGAGCATGTGGGTGGTCCATTCTCTGCAGGCTATGCGTCCGACGTGTGCGGCGCGTCACCCGGGAGAGGGATCCGGCGTCATACTTTCGGGTTGCCCTGTCCCGCGTCGGCTACTTTGGTCTCATGCCCCCAGCTCCCGATGTTGCCGACAGTGCGATCCGGGTGCTGATCGTCGACGACCAGTCGATGATCCGGGCCGGGTTCGCCGCCCTCCTGGACGCGCACGAGGGGATCAAGGTCGTCGGCACGGCCGAGGACGGCGACGGGATCTCCGACGTCGTGCGCCGCACCCAGCCCGACGTCGTGCTGATGGACATCCGCATGCCGAAGGTCAACGGGCTGGAAGCGACCCGCACGATCATGGCCATGCCGGGCACACCGCCGAAGGTCATCATGCTGACCACCTTCGACGCCGACGACTACGTGTTCTCGGCCCTGCGCGCGGGCGCGAGCGGCTTCCTGCTGAAGGACTCCCCGCCCGAGGAGCTCACCCAGGCCGTCCGCGTGGTCGCCGCGGGCGAGGCGCTCCTGTCCCCGAAGATCACGCGGGCGCTGATCGCCGACTACGCGGCGCGCCCGGAGCGGCCCGCAAAGGCGGACGCCAGGCTGTCCGCGCTGACCGACCGCGAACTCGACGTCATGAAGCTGGTCGCCGCCGGCCAGTCCAACGCCGAGATCGCCACCGAGCTGTACCTGGCCGAGCAGACGGTCAAGACGCACGTCTCACGCATCCTGAACAAGCTCGAGCTGCGCGACCGGACCCAGATGGTGGTCTGCGCGTACGAGTCGGGCCTGGTACGCGCAGGCCACTGACCTGCCAGGGGCTGCGGCCGCGCGGGCTACTCCCCCACGTACTGCGCCAGGTGCTCGCCGGTGAGCGTCGGCCGGCCCGCCCTCGCCTGCGCCACCAGGTCGGCCGGGGTGCCCTCGAAGACGATGCGGCCGCCATCGTGCCCGGCGCCCGGACCGAGGTCGATGATCCAGTCGGCATGCGCCATGACCGCCTGGTGGTGCTCGATCACGATGACCGACTTGCCCGACTCGACGAGGCGATCCAGGAGGGCGAGCAGGTTCTCGACGTCCGCGAGGTGCAGACCCGTGGTCGGCTCGTCGAGCACGTAGACACCACCCTCACGGGCCATCTCGACGGCCAGCTTGAGCCGCTGCCGCTCTCCCCCGGACAGCGTCGTCAGCGGCTGGCCGATACCCAGGTAGCCGAGACCGACGTCGGACAGGCGCTCCAGGATCTTGTGCGCGGCCGGGACCGGAGCGGGACCGTCCTTGGCGAAGAACGCGGCGGCCTCGGCGACCGGCATAGCGAGCACCTCGCTGATGTCCTTGCCGTCGTCACCTCCGAGCGTGTAGACCAGCGCCGACGCGTCGAACCTCTTGCCGCCGCAGTCCTCGCACGTGGTGGCCACGGTGTCCATGAACCCGAGCTCGGTGTAGATCACGCCGGCGCCCTTGCAGGTGGGGCACGCGCCCTCCGAGTTCGCGCTGAACAGCGCGGGCTTGACGCCGTTGGCCTTGGCGAACGCCTTACGGATCGGGTCCAGCAGGCCCGTGTACGTCGCGGGGTTGGACCGCCGCGAACCCCTGATCGCGCCCTGGTCGACCGTCACGACACCCGCGTCGGCCGGGAGCGACCCGTGGATCAGCGAGCTCTTCCCGGACCCCGCGACACCCGTGACGACGGTCAGCACCCCGAGCGGCACGTCGACGTCGACGTCGCGCAGGTTGTGCGCGCTCGCCCCGCGGATCTCCAGCTTTCCCGAGGCGGAGCGCACGGAGTCCTTCAGGCGCGAGCGGTACCCGAGGTGGCGGCCCGTGAGCGTCTCGCTCTTGCGCAGCTCCTCGACGGTGCCCTCGAACTGGATGGTCCCGCCCGCGGAACCGGCGCCCGGCCCCAGGTCGACGACATGGTCGGCGATCGCTATCGCCTCGGGCTTGTGCTCGACGACGAGCACCGTGTTGCCCTTGTCCCGCAGCTCGGCCAGCAGCCGGTTCATCCGCTGGATGTCGTGCGGGTGCAGCCCGATCGTCGGCTCGTCGAACACGTACGTGACGTCGGTCAGCGCCGAGCCGAGGTGCCGGATCAGCTTGGTGCGCTGCGCCTCACCACCGGACAGGGTCCCCGATGGACGGTCGAGCGAGAGGTAGCCCAGGCCGATCTCGGCGAACTTGTCGAGCTGGAGCTGCAGACCCGTCAGGAGCGGACCGGTAGCCGCGCCCTCGTCGGTGGCGGCGAGCTTGCGCACCCACGCGGCGAGGTCGCTGATCTGCATGGCGCACGCGTCGGCGATGTTGATGCCGCCGATCCTGGAGGACCGTGCCGCCTCCGCGAGACGGGTGCCCTCGCACTCCGGGCAGGTCACGAACGTCACCGCCTGCTCCACCCACGCCCGGATGTGCGGCTGGAGCGAGTCGACATCCTTGCTCAGCACCGCCTTGCGGACCTTCGGGATCAGGCCCTCATAGGTGAGGTTGATGCCCTTGGCCTTGATCTTCGTGGGCTCCTTGTGCAGGAAGTCCGCGAGCTCCGTCTCGGTGTAGTCGCGGATCGCCTTGTCCGGGTCCACGAAGCCCGACTCGATGTACGTCGCGACCATCCAGCCGTCGGCGTTGTAGCCGGGGATCTTGATCGCACCCTCGTTCAGCGACTGCGAGTCGTCGAAGAACTTCGTCAGGTCCAGGTCGGAGACCTGACCGCGGCCCTCGCACCGCGGGCACATGCCACCGTGGTAGACGGCGTTGCGCACTATCTGCTTCTCGCCGGTGGCCGACGTCATCACCCCGCTCGCCTTGCGCGCCGGGACGTTGAACGAGAACGCGATGGGCGGCCCCACCTGCGGCTGACCCAGCCGGCTGAACAGGATGCGCAGCAGCGCGTTGGTGTCCGTGACGGTGCCGAGCGTGGAGCGCGGGTTGGACCCGAGGCGCTCCTGGTCGACGACGATCGCCGTGGTCAGCCCGTCGAGCTGGTCCACCTCCGGGCGGTCCAGCGACGGCATGAACCCCTGCACGAACGCGCTGTACGTCTCGTTGATCATGCGCTGCGACTCTGCGGCGATCGTCGCGAACACCAGCGAGCTCTTGCCCGACCCGGAGACGCCCGTGAACACGGTGAGCCGTCGCTTCGGGATGTCGAGGCTGATGTCCTTGAGGTTGTTCTCCCGAGCGCCCTTGACGCGGATCAGGTCGTGGCTGTCGGCGGGGTGGGTGTCCATGGCAGCCACACTAGGCGGGGTGCCGCGAGCGCCGCTTCTCGATATCTGATCGGTATCGGATCGCTCTGTCTGGTCGGTCGTTTCCCGCCCCTAGAGTTGCGCTGTGAATGATGCGAGCAATGCCGCGAGCAAGGTGCCGTTCGTGCTGGTCGACGTCTTCGCTGGGCGGCCGCTGGCCGGGAACCCGGTGTCCGTGGTCCCGGACGCGGACGGCCTTCCCGTGGAGACGATGCGGGCGATCGCGCGGGAGTTCAACCAGTCGGAGACGACGTTCGTGCTCGGTGCCTCGGACGGGCGGGCGGACGTCCGGTTCCGTTCGTTCACGCCGACCGGCGAGGAGGTCGGCGGGGCGGGGCACAACATAGTGGGTGCGTGGATCTGGCTCGCGGGCGCGGGCCGGCTGCCGGTCGGGCAGGAGTCGTTCGTGCAGGAGATCGGCGGCGACCTGCTCCAGGTGCGGGTCACGCGGCCCGGCGCAGCCGCGGGGCCCGGGTCGGCCGGCGGCGTCGAGGTGACGATGACCCAGCTGGCGCCCGTCGCGGGCGGGGTGCTTCCCGCGGGCGCACGGGGCGGGCTGGCGGGGGCGCTCGGGATCCGGGCGGCTGACCTCGCGGAGGGGTCGCCGCGGGTGATCTCGACCGGTGCCGGTCACCTGTTGACCGAGGTGCGGTCGCGGGCGGTGGTGGACCGGGTCTCCCCCGACTACCGGCGGCTTGCTGACGCGCTGCGGGCGGTCGGCGCGGAGGGCTGCTACGTGTACACGCTCGAGGCCGGAGCGCAGGAGGACCGGGTGGCGCCGTACGCGCGGTTCTTCAACCCGATCATGGGTATCCCGGAGGATCCGGCGACCGGTACGGCGGCCGGGCCGCTGGCGGCGCGCCTGGTCGAGGAGGGCGTCCTCGCCCCGGGGGCGACCGTGGAGATCGAGCAGGGCACGGCGCTGGGCCGGCGGAGCCTGATCCGGGTGCGCGCGCTGCCGGACGGCGTGGAGCTGACCGGCAGCGGCGTCGTCTCGGCGGAAGGCGTGCTGCACCTGTGGGCGGACCAGGTCTGAGCCGGCCCGCCGACGCGGCCTCGGACCAGGGTCAGAGCTGCTTGATGCGGACCGTGTTGCCCGCCGGGTCGCGGAAGGCGCAGTCCCGGAAGCCGTAGGGCTGGTCGATGGGCTCCTGCATGACCTCGGCGCCGCTGGCCGCCACCCGTTCGAAGGTGCTGTCGAGGTCGCTGGCGCCCAGGATGACGGCGGCGTAGGTGCCCTTGGCCATCATCTCGGCCACGGTGCGGCGTTCGGTGTCGGTGACGCCGGGGTCGGCGGCGGGCGGGGTCAGGACGATGGACGGGCCGGACCCGCCGCCGGGACCTACGGTGATCCACCGCATGGTGCCCTGGCCGACGTCCAGGAGGACCTCGAAGCCGAGCGCGTCACGGTAGAAGGCGAGCGAGGCCTCCGGGTCGGTGTGCGGGAGGAACGTCTGGTGGATGCTGATGCCGGTGTCTGTGCTCATGACAGTCACGCTAGATCCGGTCAGGGGGTGCGCGCTTCTCGATTCCTGACCGGGTTCCGGACCGGCCTGGTGACCTGCTTGGCGATGCACGCCGGCAGCCCGGCCGTGTCGATCGACTCGGCCGCCAGCAGCGGGTCGTTGCGGTAGACGCTCGGCGGTACGCCGACGAGCTCGGTGAAGCGGGTGCTGAAGGTCCCCAGCGAGGAGCAGCCGACGGCGAAGCAGACCTCGGTGACGCTGAGGTCCCCGCGGCGCAGCAGCATCATGGCGCGCTCGATACGGCGTGTCATGAGGTAGCTGTACGGGGACTCGCCGTAGGCGGCCTTGAACTGCCGCGAGAGGTGTCCGGCCGACATGTGGACCCCTGCCGCGAGCGCCTCGACGTCCAGGGGCTGGGTGTACTCGCGGTCCATGCGGTCGCGCACCCGGCGCAGCAGGGTGAGGTCGCGCAGGCGCTGGGCCTCGCGCTGGGCATCGGTGGCGTTGCCGGCGGGTGTGTCGGAGGTGTTGCTGGTCACGGTGCGATGGTGCCACGGCACGGCGGCTCGCGGTGGCGGGCGGGCTCGGTCCTCCCCTGGTCAGTCCTCGCTGATGAAGTCGTCGGTGAGGATCAGCTCGGAGCCGTCGTGCCCGTGCACCACCAGGTGGTCGGGCTCGAAGGTCACCTCTATCTCCTCGGCGGTGTGGTGCTCGAGGTCGGTGAACGGGCTGGCGACGTAGCTGACGCGCGGGCCGAGCTCCGGGTCCTTGCGCGCGACCCACAGGACGCCGCCGGGCGACCCGTCGTCGCGCAGCTGGACGCACAGCGGCCCTGCCGCCTGCTCTGCCGCATGGTCCGGGTCCGGGTCGCACACCTCGTGCACGAGGCGGGGCCGGAGGTGGTCGGCCACCACCGACCAGGTACCGACGCCGACCAAGGCGATCGCCGCACCGGACAGGGCACCCAGGAGGAAGCGTTTCACGCGGCCGACCCTAGCGGCTCGGAAGGATCGCCGGGACCTGCGATATGCGCTCCCACCAGCCAGGATTCGTCGCCGGAACCGGGAACAAACGTGCCGGTTTCATCCGTTCTAGTCGGTGGAATGAGCATCTGTAGGACGACCTGACTCGCTCCGGTCCGCGTGCCGGGTCCAGCACCTTCACAGGGTGTTCCCGGTGTTTCCGGATCGGCTCGCGCGATGCTGCTCACCCGGCCCCCTACGAGTGGAGGACCATGTGACGACACCCGCTGTACTGCCCCGCCTGCGCCCCGTACCCGGCCCTGGCGAGACCCCGGGCCCGCTGATGATCGTCGTGGGAGGCGTGCCGGGAGCCGGCAAGAGCACCCTGCTGGCGAGGGTCGCCGACGACGCGCCCCGCACCGTCGTGCTCGACCCCGACCGCTACCGGCGCGCGATCGCCAGGCGGCTGCCGTCCTTCGTCCCGTACGTCACCTACCGGTGGGCGGTGCACACGCTGCACGCCGTGGAGACGGTGGCCCGCCTCGCGCGCGGCCCCCGCTCCGCCGCCCCGCTCCTGGTGCACGACACCGCCACCCGCGCCCGGCGCCGCGAGACCCTCGGCACCCTGGCGCGGCTGCGCGGCTGGGACCCCGTCCTGGTGGCGGTGGACGTCTCCCTGGCCGAGGCGCTCGACGGCCAGCTCGATCGCGGCCGGGTGGTGCAGCCCGAGGAATTCGTGCGGCACTGGGAACGGTGGACGGCGCAGCGCTCGGCGCTCGCGGCCTCGGACGGCGGTCCGCGCGGCCCGTGGTCCGGCGTGTACCTGATGGCGCGCTGCGACGCGTACCGGCGGGTTCGTGAGATGGCCAGGCAGCGCTCGCTGGTCCTGGCGGCCGCGCGGCCCGAGGCGGTGCGCGGGCACGCCCTGGACGCGGACCGACCATGCGCGGCCTAGCAGCTCTCGACGCTCGCTAGAGCCCTGCGACGAGAGCGTCCCGGAGGGACTCGGGCAGGTCGGGTGGCACGTCCGGGTCGACGGCGAGGGCGTGCAGCGCGCGGCTGTAGTAGTTGCGCGCAGCCGCCGCGAGCACGACGTCGACGATCTGCCTGTCGGTGAGCCCGAGCTCGCGCAGTCGCAGGCTGTCTGCCTCGGTCATCGCCGACGAGTTACCGCTGAGCCGCTCGGCGACCTCCATCGCCGCCACCTCCAGCTCCGTGAGGCCGGCGGTGCGGTAGTCCCGGGCGATCCGCTCGAGCTGCGTGTCGTCGAACACGGTGCGGGACTTGCGCCCGTGCGCGAGCCGGCAGGCCTGCGACCCGATCGCGCCGGCCGCGGCGAGGGTCACCAGCTCGTACAGCCGCAGGCCCAGGCTCGGCACGAGAGCGCCCACCAGCGCCTCGAACGCGTGCTGCGCCTCGGGGTTGGTGGCCATCGCGCGGGTGTGGCTCGGCACGTACCCGAGGGACTCCTGGTCGCCCGCGTACAACTCGGCCCACGCTCCTGTCGCTTCCGCCGGCTCGGGCGTCCTGATGATCGTCATGCTCGCAGCGTCCCACCGCCGTCGTCGGGCCGACAGGAGATCACCGGGTGACATCGCGGGTCCGACCCGAGCCGGGTCGGACCCCGGGCACGTCACCGCCAGCCGAGCGCGGGCGCCACGTGCTTGATGATGCTCTCGATGACGTGGGCGTTGTAGTCGACGCCGAGCTGGTTGGGCACGGTCAGCAGCAGGGTGTCCGCGGCCTGGACCGCCTCGTCCTCGCGCAGGTCCTCGACGAGCTGGTCGGGCTCGCCCGCGTACGTCTTGCCGAACCGCGCGGGGCCGGTGTCGAGGTGGCCGACCTGGTCCTCGCTGTAGACCTCCATGCCGAAGTACTGCCGGTCGCGCTGGTCGGTGATCGGGAAGATGCTGCGGCTGACCGACACGCGCGGCTCGAAGTCGTGCCCCGCCTGCGCCCACGCGGCGCGGAACAGCTGGATCTGCTCGGCCTGGAGCCGGTGGAACGGCACTCCGGTGTCCTCGGTGAGCAGCGTGGAGGACATCAGGTTCATGCCCCGTGCCGCCGTCCACTCCGCGGTGGCGCGGGAGCCGGCGCCCCACCAGATGCGCCGGCGCAGCCCCTCGGAGTGCGGCTCGACCCGCAGCAGGCCCGGCGGGTTGGGGAACATGGGGCGCGGGCTCGGCTCGGCGAACCCCTCGCCGTCGAGCACCTCCAGGAAGCGGGCGGTGTGCTCACGCGCCAGGTCGGCGCCGCCGGCGTCCTTCGGCGCGGGCTCGTACCCGAAGTGCCGGTAGCCCTCGACGACCTGCTCGGGTGACCCGCGGCTGATGCCGAGCTGGAGCCGCCCGCCGGAGATCAGGTCCGCCGCACCGGCGTCCTCCGCCATGTACAGCGGGTTCTCGTAGCGCATGTCGATGACGCCCGTGCCGATCTCGATGCGGCTGGTGCGCGCACCGATCGCCGCGAGCAGCGGGAACGGTGAGGCGAGCTGGCGCGCGAAGTGGTGCACGCGGAAGTAGGCGCCGTCGGCGCCCAGCTCCTCGGCCGCCACGGCGAGGTCGATCGACTGCAGCAGCGCGTCCGACGCCGAGCGTGTGCCCGACTGCGGATGCGGCGTCCAGTGACCGAAGGACAGGAACCCGATGTTCTTCACGCTGACCTCAACCTCCCCGGAGGACCCGGTCCGTCCCGGGACCGCGGACCGTTCCCGAACCGTTATCGATACCCGGGCATCGTTTACCCGTCCCCGAACGTCTCTATCAGTGTGAGCAACAGTGTGAACAACAACTATCAGTACCGCATCGACGACCGTCGCACCCAGCCGGACCCCGTCCGCTGGTGGATTCCCCTCGTCGCCTCCACGGGCGCCCTGCTCGTGCTCGTTCTCGGCACCGCCGCGATGGTCAGCGGCCTCGTGAACGCCACCATCAGCAACATCGGCTGAGCTGCCCGCTCGCCAGGCACGACCTCGGCAGGCATGACTTCGGCCCGGACGTCAACGACGTCCGGGCCGAAGTCGTGTTCACGCCTGCTTGCGCACGGCGTCGGCGACAGCCTCGGCCACCCGGTGGTCGAAGACGCCCGGGACGATGTACGCGCTGTTCAGCTCGTCAGGCCCGACGACCTCGGCGATCGCGACCGCGGACACCCGCAGGAGCTCCGTGGTGATGTCCTTGGCGCCCGTGTCCAGCAGGCCACGGAACAGCCCGGGGAACGCGAGCACGTTGTTGATCTGGTTGGGATAGTCGCTGCGCCCGGTCGCCACCACCGCCGCGGTCTGCGACGCCTCCAGCGGGTCGACCTCCGGCGTCGGGTTCGCCAGGGCGAACACCACGGCGCGTTCGGCCATCTGCGCGATGTCCGCCCCCGACAGGATCCCGGCCGCCGAGACGCCGATGAACACGTCGGCGCCCTTCAGCCCCTCCTGCAGGGTGCCGGCGAACCCGTCGACGTTCGTGTTGTCCACGATCCAGCGCCGGTGCGGGTCCTGGGTCACGACGCCGGGGTGCAGGGCGCCGTCCCGCCCGAACGCCACGATGTGCCGCGCACCCTGCGCCTTGAGCAGCCGGATGATCGCGTTGCCCGCCGCGCCGACGCCGGACACGACGATCCGCACGTCCTCCAGCTTCTTGTCGACCACCTTGAGCGCGTTGATCATCGCCGCGAGCACCACGATCGCCGTACCGTGCTGGTCGTCGTGGAAGACGGGGATGTCGAGCTCCTCGCGCAGCCGCGCCTCGATCTCGAAGCAGCGCGGCGCCGCGATGTCCTCCAGGTTCACGCCCCCGTACACCGGCGCGATCGCCTTGACGATCCGCACGATCTCGTCGGTGTCGGTCGTGTCCAGGCACACCGGCCAGGCGTCCACCCCGCCGAACTCCTTGAACAGGGCCGCCTTGCCCTCCATGACCGGCAGCGCGGCGGCCGGGCCGATGTCGCCGAGGCCCAGCACCGCCGTGCCGTCCGTGACCACCGCGACCGTGTTGCGCTTGATCGTCAGCCGGCGGGCGTCCTCCGGGTTCTCCGCGATCGCGAGGCACACCCGCGCCACACCCGGCGTGTACGCCCGCGACAGGTCCCGGCGCGTCTTGAGCGGCACCTTGTTCGTGACCTCGATCTTGCCGCCCAGGTGCATCAGGAACGTCGAGTCGCTCGACTTGAGCACCTCGGCACCCTCGATGGCGTTCACGGCCGCCACGACCCGCTCGCCGTGCTCCGCGTCGATCGTGTCGCACGTGACGTCCACGACCAGGCCGTGCGACGTCGAGTGCGCGATGTCCACGCCCATGACCGCGGCCCCGGCGTCAGCTACCGCCGCTACCACCGAGCTCGTGGCACGCTGCGACGCCGCCACCTCCACGCGCAGGGTGATCGTGTAGCTCGGGCTGGGCAACGACATCGTGGTTCTCCTCGGTGATCCGGACTACCGGGCGCGGCACTGCGCACGAGGAGATTCCTACCGCCACAAGGTGACGTGCGCCACACGGGCCCGCCATGCGGACGATCCGGGCCTCGGCCGACGGAAGATGGGGCCGTGAAGATCGCCATCGACTCCCCCGCACGCGACGACGTCCGCCGGCTCCTCGACGAGCACCTCACCGACATGTTCGCCGCCTCCCCCGCCGAGAGCGTGCACGCCCTCGACCACTCGGCGCTGCTCGCCCCGACCATCACCTTCTGGACCGCACGCGACGACGGCACCCTGCTCGGTTGCGGCGCCCTCAGCCGGCTCGACGCCACCGGCGACCCGGACCACACCGGACCCGGCAGTACCGGACCGCACGGCGAGATCAAGTCCATGCGCACCGCCGCGCACGCCCGGGGCCGCGGCGTCGCCTCGGCGCTGCTCGGCGAGGTACTGGCCGAGGCGCACCGGCGCGGTTACACCCGGATCAGCCTGGAGACCGGACCACAGGACTACTTCGCCGCCGCACGCCGGCTGTACGCCCGGCACGGCTTCGCCGAGTGCGGCCCGTTCGGGAGCTACACCCTCGACCCGTACAGCGTGTTCATGACCCTCGAGCTGCGCGCAACACAGACCCAGACCACGGCTCCGCAGTCCGCAGGCGGCCCCGCAGGGCAGTGATCCGCCCCTCGTCCAGCCCGGCATACCGCAGGTACGCGACCGGATCCAGCTCCGCCAGCCAGCTCAGCAGCGCCGCGCGGCGCTCGCGGACGCGTACCTCGAGCTGCTGCGCGGTCCAGGTCTCCCCCGGGTGCTGGACCCAGGCGCCCTGCTCCTCGTCGTAGGTGACGCCGCCGCGATGGGTGGTACCGCGGAACGCCTGCACGTAGTCCTCGGCGATCGCCTCGTGCTCGACGCCCGCCAGGGACAGCAGCATCGCGGTGATCATCCCGGTCCGGTCGCGGCCCGCCGCGCAGTGCACCAGCGCCGGGCCCGCCGCGTCGGCGAGCGCCCGGAACACGCCGCCGATCAGGTGCGGGTACATCGCGATGTTGGGTGCGTAGGAGCGCGGATGGTCGAGCCACGGCCCGCAGGTCTCCAGGAAGTGGGGGTCGCCGGGGTCCTCGGTGGGGGTGCTGCGGGTGACGAGCTCGCTCGGCCGCGCGGAGCCGGGCATGCGGTCGCGGGCCTGCTTGATCTCGGCGGGGTTGCGCAGGTCGACGACGGTGGTCAGGCCCGCCTCGAGCGCTTCGGCCCAGCCCGTGGGGGTGATCGGTTCGGGTGCGCCGGAGCGCCAGACGCGCCCGGGCGCGGTGGTGCCGCCGTCCTCCAGCGGGAGGCCGCCCAGGTCGTGGAGGTTGACGGCGCCGTCCCAGGCCCTGGGGTTCGACCTGGGGTTCACCGGAATGCTCATGGGCGGCATCGTGGTTCGGGTCCAGGGGCAGGTCAACGGGGAGAACTGCCCCTGGACGCGGGTCGCAGGCAAGAGTGGCCGGCAAGGGTGACCGTCAGGCGGCCAGGTCCACCACGATCAGCGCGTAGTTGTCGGGCGCACCGGCCTGCTCGACGGCGTCGGCGATCGCCTGCCCGACGTCGTCCGGGTCGCCCTGCGCCACCATGAGGGCCGCGAGGTGGCCGGGTTCGAGGACGGCGTGGACGCCGTCTCCGGTGAGGATCAGGCGGTCGCCCGGGCGGACGGCGGTCGTGGCGAGGTCCGGGCCCGCGCTGATGCCGGTGTTGGCGTCGGCGTGGCCCCTCGTCCCGGCCGGGACGATCGCACGGTTGAGGAGGCTGCGGTCCTCGTGCGAGCGGGCCTCGTCCTCGGTGAGCCGGCCCTCCTCGATCAGTGCGGCGACCACCGTGTGGTCCCGGGTGAGCTGTCCGGCCCGGTCGTCGCGCACGAGCCAGAGGCGGGAGTCGCCGATGTGGGCACTGAGGACGGTGGAACCCACGAGCAGCGCGGCGGTGAGGGTGGTGCCGAAGTGGTCCGGGTCGGTCAGCGCCGAGGCCTCGGCGGTGAGCGTGCGCTCAGCTTCGGCGACGGCGGCGAGGAGGGCCGCGGACGGGTCTCCGTCGGTCTCGTCCCAGGGCGTGTCCAGGGCGGTGAACGCGCTGACGGCCAGGCCCGCCGGGACCGCGCTCCCGTGGGGTCCGAAGCCGTCGGCGACGATGAACAGGGACTGCCCGGCGTGGAGCGCGTCCTGCTGGGCAGGGCGGGTCCCCTGCCCGAGCCGTGCGGCGCTGCGGGCGGTGAGCGTCGGCCCTGTGGTGGCCATGGTGGTCTCCTTCGTGCGCAGGTCGTCGACGAGGGCGGCGACGACGGAGCGCCGTGAGGCCGTGTCGGCCTCGGCCTGCCTCCAGAAGGCGGTGATCTCCGCCGCGGCAGCTCCGGGCGGCAGGGCTGCGACTGCCCGGATCCGCGCGAGCGGCATCCCGATCAGGCGCAGCCGCGCGACCAGGCGGGCCTGGTCGAGCTGCTCGGGTGCGTACCAGCGGTACCCGTTGAACGGGTCCACCCTGGTGGGGGCGAGCAGGCCGAGGTCGTCGTACAGCCGCAACGCCTTCGGCGTCAGGCCCGACATCCTGGCGAACTCGCCGATGCTCAGCTGCTCCACTCTCACCATCCTCGTCCTCGGCGGGGTCGCCGGTGCCCAGGAGGCTGGCGCTTCCCCCAGGGTGAAGGTCAAGGGGACGCCGCGGCGGTCGCTGTCACCGTCTCCGGGGCACCGGGACGCGGTCCAGGTCCGCCGCGACGGTGAGCTCGCCGTCGAACACCGTGCGCGCCTCCTTCTCGAACTCCTCCGGGTCGGTGTACCGCTGCGAGAAGTGGGTGAGCACCAGGCTGCGTACGCCGCCCTGCGCCGCGACGATCGCCGCCTGCAGGGCCGTCAGGTGCCCGTGGTCGCGTGCGAGGTCCCGGTCGCGGTCCAGGAACGTCGACTCGATGACGAGGAGGTCGACGCCGTCGGCGAGGCGCCACACCGCGTCGCACATCCGGGTGTCCATCACGAACGCGAACGACTGCCCCGGTCGCGGGTCGCTGACGTCCTCGACCCGGACGGTCCCGTGCGGGGTGTGCAGCGCGCCCTCCTGGGCCAGCCGCCCGACGTCGGGCCCGCTGATCCCCGCGGCGGCGAGCCGGTCGGGGTCCATCCGGCGGCCGTCCGGCTCGTCGAGCCGGTACCCGTAGGCCTCCAGGGAGTGGTCGAGGCGGGCCGCCCGCAGGACCGCGGGGCCGTGCACCTCCCCCGGCACGCGCGGCACGACGCCGTCGTGGGACAGGCCCTGCAGCGCGAGGCGCTCCTGATGGAAGTACGCGGTGGAGTCGCACAGCGCCTCGATCCAGCGCCTGCCGGACTGCGGGAACGTGACGGGCACGGTGTGCGGCACAGCGTCGAGGCTGATGCGCTGCACGACCCCGGCCAGGCCGAGGCTGTGGTCGCCGTGCAGGTGGGTGATCGCTATCCGGGTCAGGGCCGTCGCGGAGATGCCCGCGTGCAGCATCTGGCGCTGGGTGCCCTCACCGGGATCGAACAGGATCACCTCGTCGTCCCAGAACAGCGCGTAGCCGTTGTGGTTGCGGGTCCTGGTGGGCACCTGGCTCGCCGTGCCGAGAGCGACGAGCTCGCGGCTGGCGAGCCGGTGGTTAGCGGGGCGCTGGAACACGTTCGCATTGTGTCCCGAAGACACCGGAACCGGCACGAGAAAACTGCATGACGGAGGTGTTGGCACGCATTTTCAAAAGATCACCCGCATCCGGGAAGCAGATTCACCGGGTCACAGCCATACTTCGCCTGAGCCAGTACGAGGACGGCCCAGCCGAAACCGAGCAGCATGGCTCCGCCAACAAGGATGTTGAGGACCGGATAGTTCCCGTCCTGCAGGACGGGAGCCAGCGCCAGGGCGGCTCCGGCAAGGAGGCAACCGAGTGTCACGATGGTGATTGGGCTGGTCAGAGCGTCGGAACCGGTTGGCGCGGACCAGCCGAACCGACCCCCGAAGAGCGTCAGAGCGACGTACGGAAGAGCGAAACCGAGCGCGGCGATCGCGCGCCAGTCCATGATCGAGAGCTTCGACAACACCATGACCTCCCCTTTTGACCCACCCCAGACGGTGGCCAAACACCCACCACAAGTGTTAATAATCAGGGGGCGGTCCGCTATCTTTGGTAGTGATTTTCACAAAATCCGACATATTCGTACGATCTCCACTTTCAGGACTCCCGCGCTGATGACACCCTGTGGCGCGTCGTAGCGCCACTGGCGGCACGGCTGTCGAGAAAGGACGCGCATGGCGAGGGACGAACGCGTAGGCAAGCCCGCGTACGCAGCGGTGTCGACCCGGATCACCGGCATCCGGGTGGCTCGGGCGCGCCTGCGGGAGATCGCCGTCGTGCGGGTCGACGAGCGGGGCGCGGTCGTCGACGAGTGGTCGGCGGTCCTGCATCCGGACGGGGCGTGGATCGCGCTCGCCGACGTCGCCGCCACCCTGCGCGAACGCCTTTCGCAGATGGCGATCATCACCCACAACGGCCGGCTCGGCATCGAGGTGCTGCGGGCCGAGCTGTCGCACCTGGGGTGGCAGCTGCCCGCGTTCGCGCAGCTGACGACCGTCGACGCGAGCTATCACTACCTGCCGGGCCTGGTGCACCGGCGGCTGTCGGACTGCTGCACCGCCGCAGGGGTCCCGTTCGAGGGCGGCGGCGTCCCGCCGCACACGAGCCCCGTGAACGAGGCCCGCGCCACCGCGGGGCTGCTGAGCAGGTTCCTGCAGAGCGGGAACGGGACGTCCGACCTGCCGGAGCTGCTGCAGGTCACGCTACGGGCCTGGGTGTACCCCTGGCCCGCGGGGCCCAGCCGGGATGCCGAGCCGCCTCGCCCGTGGCCGGGCCGCCGGGGCCCCGGCATCCTCACGACCCTCGGGGGACAGCCGCTCGCCGACGCGATCTCCGCCGTCGCCGACGTGCACACCCACGGTTACCTGGCGCTCGTCGCCGAGCTGCTCCAGGACGGACGCCTCACGCCGGAGACGTCCGCCGGGCTCGCCGACGCGGAGCCGCTCTACCGGCTCACGCCCGAGGCCGCCGCCGACATCCGCAGGAAGTTCTTCGACGCGCTGGTGCGCCAGGCGATCGCCGCCGACCGGTACCACCTGGAGGCCCGGCAGGAGCTGTGGCGGGTCGCGGACACGATCGGCTGCCCCCGGGACGCGGTGATCGAGCCGATCGTCGAGGCCACCCCCGTCGAGTTCCCCAAGCTGGACGACGACACCGGGGCCAAGAAGCCGACCAACGGACGCAGCGTGGCGACGCCGGCCCAGATGCGGGCCTGGGCCATCGCCAACGGGTTCGACGTCGAGGGCTACATCCGGCTGCCCTGGTCGATAGTGCGGGCCTTCGAGGAGGCACACGCCGAGCCGGTGGACCGGACCGCGCGCCCGACGGCGTCGCACGACGTGCCGACGAACGAGCGCCCCACGCTCGACCAGTCCGTGCTCGACCGGGTGGCCCGCGAGCGGCCGATCCTACGCTCGGGCCCGCTGCCGAACCCGCATCCGGCTCCCCGGCCGGGCCGGGAGCATGACCTCGACGGCGAGCTGCCCCAGCTCGAGTTCGACCGGCTGGAGACCCCGCCCATCGGCAACCCGGTCGTCTGACGCCGGGCCTGCCCGGTCAGGCGTCCGGGAACCCCTTCGGGTTCTTGGACTGCCAGCGCCAGGTGTCCGCGCACATGTCGTCGATCGTCCTGGTCGCGCGCCAGCCGAGCTCGGTGTTCGCGCGGGTCGGGTCGGCCCAGAACGCGGGCAGGTCACCGGCCCGGCGCGGGCCGATCTCGTAGGGCAGCTCCCGCCCGACGGCCCGCTCGAACGCCTTGAGCAGCTCCAGGACCGACGTCCCCGTACCGGTGCCGAGGTTGAACGCGCGCGCCGGCTCCGTCATGTCGTCCAGGTGCTCGAGCGCCGCCACGTGCCCGGCTGCCAGGTCGGTGACGTGCAGGTAGTCGCGCTCGGCCGTGCCGTCGGCCGTCGGGTAGTCGTTCCCGAACACCGTCAGCTTGTCCCGGCGCCCCACGGCGACCTGCGCGATGAACGGCATCAGGTTGTTCGGGATGCCCTGCGGGTCCTCGCCGATGTCGCCGCTCTCGTGCGCGCCGACCGGGTTGAAGTACCGCAGGAGCGCCACCTTCCAGCCCTCGGAGATCTGCGCGATGTCCGACAGGACCCGCTCGATCATCACCTTGGTCTGCCCGTACGGGGACGAGGACGACAGGTACTCGTAGTCCTCCCGGTACGGCACCGGGGCCTTCTCGCCGTACACCGTGGCCGACGACGAGAACACCAGCTTCCGCACGCCGTACTTCGTCATGGCCGTGGCCAGGGCGAACGTGGAGTCCAGGTTGTTGCGGTAGTACTCGAGCGGCTTGGCCACCGACTCCCCCACCGCCTTGTACCCGGCGAAGTGGATGACGGCGTCGATGTGCTCGTGCGCGAAGAGCGCCTCCGTCTTGTCGATGTCGGTCAGGTTGAACGCGTGGACCGGGATCGCACGGCCCGCGAGCGCCTCCAGGCGGCCCTGCACGGTGGGCTTGGAGTTGGAGAAGTCGTCGACCACCACGACGTCATGACCGGCGGCTACCAGGGCGAGGACGGTGTGCGAGCCGATGTAGCCGGCTCCACCCGAGACGAGAACGCGCATGTTCCCAAACTACCGGGTGAGCGGACCTTCCCGGTCCGGGCCGGCACCGGTAGCCTTCGGCCCGTGACGGTGCTCGAGGCGATGGTCCTGTTCGCGCTGGTCGCGATCCCGCTGACGATCATGCCCGGCCTGGACAGCGCGCTCGTGCTGCGCACGGCCGTCGTGAGCGGCCGCAGGCATGCTTACGCGACGGCGCTCGGCATCAACGCGGGCGTCCTGGTCTGGGGAGTGGCCGCCGCGGTGGGTGCGACGGCGGTGCTCGCCGCCTCCGCGACCGCGTACCGCGCGCTCACGCTGGCCGGCGCCGGCTACCTCCTGTGGCTCGGCGGGCAGATGCTGTGGTCCAGCTTCCGCCCTGGCCGCTACGACGCGCTGCCCGCTGTCGCCCTGCGGCGTGAGGCGCCGGGCGGCGCGGACATCCCTGGTGACGACCTGGGCGCGCCGAGGTCCGCCTGGCGCTCGTTCGCGGTGGGCGCCACGACGAACCTGCTCAATCCGAAGGTAGGTGTCTTCTACCTCGCGACCATCCCCCAGTTCCTGCCCGACGACGTGCCGCACCTGCTCATGGGTCTGCTGCTCGCGGTGGAGCACGACGTCCTCGGGTTCGTGTGGCTGGCCCTGCTGATCAACGCTGCCGCCCTGGCGAAGCGCTGGTTGTCCGGGCGCGCGATCGCGCGGGTCACCGACCGGGTGACGGGGCTGGTGCTGCTCGCGTTCGGCGGCCGGCTCGGGTGGAACGCCCTGACCGGCCAGGCTCGTGTGATCTGACGGCGGCGAGCATCTCCTCCACGGATCCGGCGGGATCCGTCACGGGTGCCTGGACGTCGCGCACCGTGCCGTCGGGTGCGATCAGCAGCGTGGTCCGTTTGAGCCGGTCCGCGCCGCCGGCCCGGAACACCGGCAGGCGCAGGGCGGACGCGGCGAGGCCGTCCTGGTCAGAGGCCAGCAGGTAGGGCAGCTGAGCGTGCGCGGCGAAGGCGGCGAGCTGGTCCGGGCGCTGGGTGGACACCCCGAGCACCCGCGCTCCGGCGTCGGCGAGCGCCGCGCTGTGCCTGGCGTAGGTGCGGCACTCGAGCGTGCAGCCGCGGGTGCCGGGGATGTCGCCCCAGCCGTCGGGGTAGCCGTTCGTCTCGGGGGCGTAGGCGCCGGGGAAGAAGAACAGGACGGTCCACCGGTCGGCGTCGGCGAGGGTGACCGTGCTGCCGTCGTGGGCTGTCAGGGCGACGTCCGGCACGCGTGTGTCCAGGAGGCCGTGCACGCGGCCGGACTCGGCGTCGCTCACGGCACCTGAGACGGCGCCGTCGCCCATCACGAAGCGTGTCCCCCACTCCTGGAGCGCGACGAGGACCGGGAGAAGGCCCTCGCCGCGCCGGGTGAGCCGGTAGTCGAACCGGGGCGGGTGCTCGGAGTACTGCAGCCGCTCCAGGACCCCGTCCTCGACCAGGCGGCCCAGCCGCTCGGTCAGGGCACGCCTGCTGAGGCCGAGCTCGTGCGTGAACGCCTCGAAGCGTGAGACGCCGGCGGCCGCTTCACGCACGATCAGCAGGCTCTGCCAGTCGCCCACGACGCCGAGCGACTGCGCGATGCCGCAGTCGGCGTCAGCCAGGTCTTCCTTGCGCATGCGGTCATCCTCTCGTACGCCGGTGCTCCGCCGCGTTGCTCTCGTGCCCCGTCGTCTGTCACCCTACCGTTGGTCAGTTCCATTTTGGAACTTACTATCCTCGAGTGGAGGCACACGATGACGACGACGGCCCCGACCGCTACCCGCAGCTTCTGGACCTACTGGGCGGCCACGACCACCAGCAGCATGGGCTCAGCGGTCACCACGATCGCGCTGCCCCTGACCGCGGTGCTCGTGCTCGACGCGGGACCGTTCGAGACCGGTCTCCTGGCCGCGGCGTCCTACCTGGCCTGGATAGTCATCGGGCTGCCCGCCGGCGCCATCGTGCAGCGCTGGCCGCTCCGCGCCACCCAGGTCATCACCGACCTCGTACGGGCCGCTGCGATCCTGTCCGTCCCGCTGACGTGGTGGGCCGGACACCTGACCCTGGCGCAGCTGTTCCTGGTCGCGCTGACGCTGAACTTCGCCGAGGTGCTCTTCTTCAGCGCCAACACGACCTTCATCACCTCGGTGGTGCCCCGCGACCAGCTCACCGGCCGCAACTCCCTGATGTCCGGGACCCACGCCGTGACCGAGCTCGGTGGCCCCTCTCTCGGTGGGCTGGTGGTCCAGCTCGCGGGCGCCGTGCCCGCGCTGCTGCTCGACGCGGTGTCCTACGTCGTCTCCGCCGTCCTGCTGCGCACCCTGCCCGAACGACGCCAGCCGGGCGCGCAGGACCCCACCCCCGTGCACCGCAGGATCGCCGAGGGCTGGCGGTTCGTGACCACCCACCCCGTCATGGCGCCGTGCACCTGGTGGGCGTGCGTCGTCAACACCGTCTGCGGCGCACAGCACGCCCTGTTCGCCATCTACCTGGTCCGGGAGCTGCACGCACCGGCGGCCGTCGTCGGGCTGCTGCTGGCGACCGGCGGGCTCGGCGCGCTGCTCGCCGCCGGCGCCACACCCTGGCTCGTGCGGCGGTTCGGATCGGCCCGCGTCGTGCTGCTCGTGGGACTCTTCGGGTTCGCGGGGGCGCTGCTCCTCCCCTCGGGCACCGGCCAGTGGGGCTGGGCCTGGTTCGCCGTCGGCAACATCGTCTTCGCCGCCAGCGTCGTCCCCGGGAGCGTGGTCACCCGGACCTACCGGCAGGTCGCGAGCCCGCCCGAGCTCCTGTCCCGCGTCATGGGCACCGTACGGTTCGTGTCCTGGGGCTGCATCCCCCTGGGCGGCCTGCTGGCCGGCGCGATCGCCGAGGCCGCCGGGACCCGCGCCGTGCTCCTGGGCTCCGCCTTCGTGCTCCTCGCCGCCCCCGCGATCCTCGCCGCCAGCCCGGTCCGGCGGCTGCGGAACCTGGAGGACCACACGGCAGCGCGGCAGCCGTGACCGACCGCCGTAAGCAGCAGCGCGCCGCCTCGCCAAGGAATCGACCGCATGGCTCGCCGACGTCCCACCCCGCGTCGCTCCCTGACCTGCGCCGTCACGCCCGATACCCTCACCACGTGGCCTACACCGAGCAGCGCACCGACTCCGAGGGCCGCACGGGCCACGTCGGCCGGTACCGCGTCGACGGGCGCCTGCGCAGCACCCGCCGCTTCACCGCCAAGCGCGAGGCGCTCGCGGAGGCGAGGCGCCAGGAGGAGGCGGGCAAGCACGCCGAATGGGTGGACCCCGCGGCCGGCCGGGTCACCGTCGCCGAGTGGTTCGCGACCTGGCAGGAGTTCCGCGTCGACCGCGCGCCCCGGACCATCGAGGCCGAGCGCGAGCGCTTCCGGTCCCTGGTGGCGCCCACGTTCGGTGACCGGCCGCTGCGGCAGGTCACGCACGAGGACGTCGCCCGCTGGGCCGCGACGATGACCTCGCCCACCACCGGCGAGACCGCTTCGCCGGCCCGGCGGCGGGATGCGGCCCGCCTGCTCGTGGCGCTGCTCGACGCCGCCGTCGACGCGCGGCGCCTGCGCACCAACCCCGCGCGGACGCCGTCGGGCAAGGTGCCCGCCCTGCCGCGCGCGCCGAAGACCAAGCCCCACCGCTACCTCTCGCACGAGCAGCTGCGCCGCGTGGCGGACGCCACCAGGACGCCGCAGGCCCGCACCCTCGTGCTGCTGACGGCGCTGACCGGCCTGCGGTGGGGCGAGGTCAGCGCGCTCACGGTGGCCGACGTCGACCCTCTGCGCCGTCGCGTGCGTGTCAGCAAGGCGTACACCCGCCTCGACGACGGCACCCTGCTGCTCGGCGACACCAAGACCCACGCCCGGCGCGAGGTCCCGCTGCCCGCGATCCTCGTGGCCGACGTCGCGGCACAGGCCGCGGGCCGGACGCCCGCCGACCTGCTGTTCACCGGGACCCGGGGCGGTCCCCTGCGCCGGGAGAGCTTCGACCGGTCGGCGTTCCGGCCCGCCGTCCTCGCGGCCGGCCGTGCGGTCCGCACGCTGCGCGAGGCCCTCGGCCTACGCGCCTCCGGCCTGTACGACGACGGTGTGGTCGCCGCGGTCCGCCGGCTCCAGTCCGACGCCGGGCTGGAGCCCACCGGCGTCTGCGACCCGGCGACCTGGTCCCTGGTGGCCGACGTCGACCGGACGCGCCGGGACGGGACGCGCGGCGAGAAGGTGAGCCGGACCAGGCTGCTTACCGCACTGTCGGGCACGACGCTGGGGCCGGGCGCCGAGGACTTCGACACCCTCACCCTGCACGACCTGCGCCACACCGCAGCGTCCCTCGCCATCTCGGGCGGAGCCACGGTCAAGGCGGTGCAGCGCATGCTCGGGCACGAGTCGCCGGTCCTGACGCTGTCCACCTACGCGGGCCTGTTCGAGGACGACCTCGACGCGCTGGGCGACACGATGAGCGCGGCGTTCCAGGCGACCTCGTTCGAGCCCACCGGCGCGGGCGCGTCCACAGCCTCGGACGCGCCCGCGAACGTCACCGCGATCGGCTCCGCACGGGCCTGGGCGGCGGGCTGACCCGGCGGGGAAGAAACTCGCCGCACATTTTCTCGCGAATCCGGGATCCTGATGTCGAGAACGTGCGACCGGCTCCGTCCCAGGGGCGAGGGCGCGCACCGCGTCCACGACCGATGGGCCCGGCGACAGGCCCTCCACCAGGGAGAACACCATGGCGAAGTATCTGATCCTCAAGCACTACCGGCACAACGGCCCCGCACCTGTCCCCGGCACCGAGGTCATGATGGACCAGTGGACGCCCGAGGAGATCACGGCGCACATCGACTACATGAGCCGGTTCGCCGAGAAGCTGACGGAGCGCGGTGAGTTCGTCAGCGAGGGCGCGCTCCTGCCGGAGGGCACGTTCGTCCGGTACGACGGCGAAGGCAGGCCCCCGGTGACCGACGGGCCGTTCGCGGAGACCAAGGACCTGATCGCCGGCTTCATGATCATCGACGTCGAGTCCCAGGAGCGGGCCTACGAGGCGGCCGCCGAGCTCTCCGCGGCACCCGGCCAGGGCGGGCGCCCGCTCCACGAGTGGCTCGAGGTGCGACCGTTCTTCGCCGAGCTGCAGGCAACTGCGGAGTAGGTCAGGACCGCGGAATGCACGAGGACCAGGTGGACGACGGCCACGTGAGCGACGACCAGGTGAACGAGCTGATGCGGACGCTGGCGCCGCAGGTCCTGGGCGTCCTCGTCCGTCGCGGAGCGGACTTCGCGACGGCCGAGGACGCCGTGCAGGAGGCACTCATCGAGGCGGTGCGCCACTGGCCCGAAGACCTCCCGGACGAGCCGAAGGCCTGGCTCCTGCGCGTCGCCGGCCGCAAGCTGATCGACGCACAGCGGGCCGAGGCGGCCCGACGGCGCCGGGAGGAACGCGTGCACGACGAGCCCGCGCCCGGCCCCACCGAGCAGTCGGACGACACGCTGCTCCTGCTGAGCAGGTGCTGCCATCCGGCGCTCAGCCCGGCGTCGGCCATCGCGCTGACGCTGCGCGCCGTCGGCGGGCTCACCACCGCGCAGATCGCCCGTGCCTTCCTCGTGCCGGAGGCCACCATGGCGCAGCGCATCTCCCGCGCCAAGCGCACGATCGCCGGTGAGCGGTTCGACACCCCGGGCGACGTCCAGGCAGTGCTGCACGTCCTCTACCTGATCTTCAACGAGGGCTTCACCGGCGAGATCTCGCTCGCCGACGAGGCGATCCGGCTGACGCGCCAGCTCGTCGCGGCCGCCTCCAGGAACGCCGTGGACATCGCGGACCCCGAGGTCTCCGGCCTGCTCGCCCTGATGCTCCTGCACCACGCCAGGCGGGCCGCCCGGTACAACGCCTCGGGCGAGCTCATCCCCCTGGACCAGCAGGACCGGTCGCTGTGGGACACGGCGATGATCGCCGAGGGCGTCGACGTCCTGCAGGCGGCGCTGGCCAACGACCGGCTCGGGCAGTACCAGGCGCAGGCCGCCATCGCGGCCCTGCACGACGACGCGCCCACCGCCGAGGAGACCGACTGGACGCAGATCCTCGAGTGGTACGACGAGCTGACCCGGCTCGCGGACAGCCCGGTCGTCGCCCTGAACCGGGCGGTCGCCGTCGGTCAGGTCGACGGTCCGCGTGCGGAACTGGCCGTCCTGGCCGACGTCGACCCGAAGCTCGCGCGATGGGACGCGGTAGCGGCCCACCTGTACGAGCGCGCGGACGATGCCGCCCAGGCGATCCGGCACTACACGATCGCCGCCGACCGGGCGACGAGCCTGTTCGAGCGGACCCACCTCATGAAGCAGGCGGCACGGCTGCGCACCCAGGAGCGGTGAACGTGCTCAGGGTTCGCGGACGCGCTCGGCGTCAGTGGGCCGGGCCGACGTCCTACCGCCTGCGATCGAGATGGTCCAGGTACGCGTCCAGGGCCGCGGCGCCGGCCAGCAGCGCTCGTCCGCGGTCGGACAGCCTGCCGTGCCAGTCCTCCAGCGCCGCCTCCAGCGGTTCGAGGCCGCCGGCCGACCGGACCTGGGCGATCAGCGGGGCTATCTGCTCCAGGAGGTAGCCGCCGCGGCGCAGCTGGTGGGTCAGCCTGGCGTCCCGCACGGCGGCCTCGTCGTAGACGCGGTAGCCGGTCTGCGGGTCCCGGCGCGGCCGCACCAGGCCGGCGCGCTCCCAGGTGCGCAGCGTCGCGGGCCGGAGGCGGAGCTGCGCGGCCAGGGGGCCGATGAACGTGTCGCGTGGTCCGGTGCGGGGTGCGGGCGTGGTGCCGGTCCCTGTGTCGGCCTCCGGGCGGGTCTTTGTGCCGGCGGGATCCAGATCGCGCAGGGCGCCCTCGACCGCCTGGAGCGTCCGGCGGTCGTCGAGAAGCTGGACGTGGCTCTCATCGATGAGTCGGAGCGCGCCGGCGACATCGCCGTCGTTCACCGCTCGCATGATCGCCGACGCCGTCCGGTGGCCGTGCCCGGGCAGCAGGGCGAGGAAGGCGCGCAGCGCACGCGCGTGCAGTGGGGTGTAGGCGCGGTATCCGGTCGGCGTGCGGACGGTGGCCGGGAGGATCCCCGCATCCTCGTAGTTCCTGATCGCCTGGGTGGACAGGCCGTGCTCACGGGCCAGGTCGATCGGCCTGAGCTGAGTATCGGTTTGAGGGTTCATACCCATCTGTACGCCCATATCAGGAAGAAGTTTCAACCGGAACTTCAACGATACCTTTGAGGGAATGACGACAGATCTCAAGGAGACCATCCGTCCCGTCCACTCCGCAGCCGTCATGGCGCTGCTCCCGGCGCGCCCGCGCATCCTCGCGCTGGGCGAACCCACCCACGGCGAGGGCAGCCTGCACGCCGTGCGCAACGAGCTCTTCCGTCAGCTCGTCGAGCAGGAGGGCTATCGCACCTTCGCTCTGGAGAGCGACTGCCTGATGGGCCTGCTCGTGGACGCCTACATCAGTGGTGCCGAGGGCACGGCTGGTGCCTCCGCCGAGGACGACCTCGACGACGTGATGGCACGCGGCTTCAGCCACGAGTGGGGTGCGTTCCCGGGCAACCGCGAGCTGGTGCGCTGGATGCGGTCCTTCAACGCGGGCCGGCCGGCGTCCGACCGGATCCGGTTCGCCGGTGTCGACGGCCCGCTGGAGATCACGGCCGCCGCGAGCCCTCGGCAGGCCCTGACCGCGCTGCACGGATTCCTGGCGGAGCGGCTGGGCACGGGCCTGCTCCCCTGCTCCGGCGACTCCCTCGACAGCCTGATCGGCCCCGACGACCGGTGGACCGAACCCGCCGCCATGATGGACCCGTCCCGTTCCGCGGGGCAGTCGGCGGAAGCGAGGGAGCTGCGGCTCATCGCTGACGACCTCGTGGCGCTGCTCGGCGCGCACGCGCCCGGGCTGATCGCCGCGTCCACCCCTGCCGAGTGGGAGCGGGCCCGCCTGTACGGGCGTACCGCGACGGGCCTGCTGCGCTACCACTTCTGGATGGCGGACACCTCTCCGGGTCGCATGACGTGGCTGCTCGGTGTGCGGGACGCGATGATCGCCGCCAACCTGCTGGCTCTCGCCGAGCGGGGGACGGTGCTGGTGAGCGCCCACAACAGCCACCTGCAGCGCACCCCGAGCACGATGCGCATGTGGGACCACCCGAGGCTGGAGTGGTGGGGCGCCGGGGCGCTGGTCGACGTCGAGCTGGGCGCGGGATACGCCTTCCTGGCCACGGCCGTCGGCACCATCCGGCACCGGGGCGTGGACGTTCCGGTGCCGGACAGCGTGGAGGGCCTGCTGTACGCGCTGCCCGGGGAGCACCACCTGGTCGACGCCGGTCGGCTGGCCGCCTCGCTCGGGGAGCACCTGCCGGACGCCCGTGTGTCCCCCTGGTTCGGGTACGCCCCGCTCGACCCGGCGCAGCTCGCGGCCGCTGACGGGATCGTGTTCGTCAAGGACGCCGAGGAGCGCTGAGCGCCGGGGGCGCTCGGGCTCGTCGGGGGGCCTCTGCGGGGCCTTAGCGGAGCAGAGCCGACAGCTCCCAGGCGTGGGCCAGCTCACCGGTCGTGTGCGGGCCGCGGACCAGGGTCCGCAGCAGCCGTAGCCGCACCGGATGCGCCAGCGCCTCGAGCCGTAGCGTCACGGTTGCCCCGCCTCGCGCCCTCGCGCGGTTCCAGATCTCCACGGGCTTCGGCCTCGCCGTCTCCCCCGCCGTCATCACGGCGCTCGCTCCCCTCGGCCCGGTCGCCCTCTGGGGCAGCCTCGCTGCCGCGTCGCTCCTGGCTGCCTCCGCGGTCGCCACTGAGAGGGACCGCGGGAAGGAGCACAGGAGCGTTCACGGTTCAAGGTGCGGTGCGCGGGTCGCCGCCGGGGGCCAGTAGCGACGGAGCGCTCGTCCAGCGGTGCGGAGCCGCCGTCATCGATGCTCACTATGTGCTCTTCGCGGCACTTCCGGAGCGCTCAAAACTGCCGAAAAGCGTTGATATCTAGCCGATCACCAGTTCTGTACGCACCCGCTTCAGGAAAGCGGGTGCGTACAGTGTGGGACCGGGAGTCGTAGTAGTATCACAGGACTACTCGTACTACTACGAGCACGGAGCGTGCGCGCAAAACTGTGGGCCGGAATGACTGATGGATCGGGGAACAACGTGCGGGACAAGGAACGCGTCTTCCAGGCTGCCGAGGCGCTGACAGCGGAGGGTGCTGCTGTCACGGTGACGAACGTGCGCGAGCGCGCCGGCTGCTCCAATGCGGCGGCCACGAAGTATCTGCGGGAGTGGCGAGACGGCAAGGCTGCGGAGGACGAAGCGCGGCAGGCCCTCCCCGAGCTGCCGGTGGCGGTCACCGCGCTGGTGGAGCGCGGCCTCGATGCGCTGTGGGGCGCCGCGATCGAGGTGGCGCGGTCCGAGCACGAGGCCACGGCCGCCGCGCAGGACGAGGCGCTGACCGCCGTCGTCGGTGAGGCGGACGCTCTGGCCGCGCGCGTGGACGAGGCGGACGCGGAGCTCGCGCAGTTCCGTGCGGTCCTGGAGTCGGCGCGCGAGCAGGCGCGCTCCGCCGAGGAGGATCGTGCCGCGGTGGAGAAGGAGCGGGCAGATGCCGTGGCGGCGTCGGCCCGGCTGGAGGGCGACCTGGCCGCCGTGCGACAGGCGCTCGACGCCGCACGGGACGAGCTCGCCCGGGAGCGGGCCGCTACGGCCGCTGCCGAACGCGCGCGGTCCGACGCCGAGGCGGCCCGTGCGCAGGCGGAGGGTGCCGCCGTCGGGCTGCGGGAGTCGCTGGCCGATGTGCGCGGGGCGCTCGAGGCAGCCCGGACCGACGCCGCCCAGGCGCACCGGGACCAGGCGGCGGCCGAGACGGCCCGCGCCGGCGCAGAGGCGTCGGTCGCCCGGCTGGAGGGCGAGCTGTCCGCATCGCGTGACGCTCTGGCGTCGGCACGGGAACTGGCGGCGGAGGCGGAGCAGGCCCGCATGGCGGCGATCGCGGCGCGGGCTCAGGCGGAGGGTACGGCGGCCGGGCTGCGGGAGGCGCTGGAGGCGGCGACGGCGTCCGCGGCTGTCCCGTCCTGTTCCGGCTGAGAGGTCGGGCGGCTGATCGGTGCGTAGCGAGGCCGGCCCCCGGACGTCGTGCGTTGACACGGCGTCCGGCGGCCCCGGCCTGGGCTCTGGAGGGTCGCGTCAGATCACCCTCGCCCAGCGGTGAGTCCCGCGCGTCGGCGGGCACGAGTGTCAGTGGGTGGTGCTCTGATGGCCTGATGAACCTTCGCGGATTTGCCACCATCAACTACTGGGCCGACGACGTCACCGCAGCCGCCGCCTGGTACACCGAGCTGCTCGGGGTGGAGCCGTACTTCCAGCGCCCCGGCCCCGACGGGGCACTCGCCTACGCCGAGTTCCGGATCGGCGACAACGAGGCAGAGCTCGGCCTCGTCAGCCGGGCCTTCGCGCCGCCAGGCCTGCCCTCCGCGCCGGGCGGCGCGCTCATGTACTGGCACGTCGACGATCTGGAGGCCATGGTGGCGCGCCTGCTGGAGCTGGGCGCGACCGAGTTCCAGCCGATCACCCCGCGAGGCGACATCGGCTTCGTCACCGCGTCCGTGGTGGACCCGTTCGGGAACATCCTCGGGGTCATGTACAACCCGCACTACGTGGAGCAGCACCCGTTCTCCAGCTGACGGCTCGCACCCTCTGAGGCGACCAAAAAGGTCATCCACAGATTTCAAACAGCGTGCGCCATGCGTACGCATGTTCGATAGAATCGAGAGGTGAGGTACCCGCACCGGGAACCGCAAGAGACCAGGACGGGGGCGGAGCACCATGGCATCCACGACCCCGCCTCCGTCCGGCCAGGAGCCCGCGGCCCGCACCTTCGAAGAGACGCTGACCGACCTGGAGTCCCTGACCGACGAACTCGTCGTGTCAGCCGGTCCGGACGCGGTGGCGGGTGTCGGCGGGCACGCTGCGACAAGTGGCGTCGCTGTCTCCCGTCTTGCGTCCGCCGCACCCCGCCTCCGCGCACTCGGTACGCGGCTGGACACCCTCCGGCTCACCTGGCTGCCCGTCATCGAGGCGGAGCTTCCGTGGCAGACGACAGGCGCACGAAACTTCTCGGCCTGGCTGGCGCGGACGGAGAACGTCAGCACGACGACCGCAAAGCGTGAGACCCGGACCGGCCGAGCGCTGCGCGACCACCTGCCGGCCACTCGCACCACGGCGCTCGCGGGCGACATCGGCGCCGACCACGTGCGCGCACTGGTGGACGTGGCACCGACCAGCGACGCCCGCAAGGCCGCGCTCGCCGCACCGATCGAGCCGGACGATCTGCCGCCCGGCGTGGTGCCGACCGTGGTTCCCGGCCCGCCGGCCGGTGATGTTCCCGATGCGCCCACCGGCAACGAAGCGACCATCGAACCAGCGGACCAGGATTCGGAGGGAACGGACTCCGCAGGGCCGGGAGGCGACGGATCGGCCGAGGACGACATCCCTGCGCCCCCGCCGATCACCGGCGAGGAATATCTGACCGGCCTGGCGGGCGCTTGTGACCCGTCGCGGTTCCGCCAGGTGCTGAGGCGGTTCGGGCAGGTCGTCGACCCGGACGCGGACGACCGCGGATACCGGAAAGCTGCCGAGCGGGAGCACCTGGAGGTCTCCCCGACCTTCGGCGGCTGGCACGTCAACGGGTTCTTGACGGACGAGCACGGCCAGCTGCTGGCGACGGTGCTCGGTTCGATGATGGGCGCTCCGACACCGGGCGACGACCGCACGCCGACGCAACGCCGTGCGCAGGCCCTGGCCGACGTCGCCCGGGACGTGCTGGACAACGGTCGCGTCGGCACGGGTGCCGCGGTGCGGCCGCACGTCCACGTCACGGTCTCACTGACGGAGCTGATCCGGTACACGGACCGGGCTGCCGCGCACGCGGGAGCTGCCGCACAGACCGGCACCGGCGGGCTCCGGCCCGCGGACCTGACGTCCTTGACGGCCCAGCCCGCGACGTTCACCGGCGCGTCGGCGACGGGCAGCGTCATCCCGCGCGATCTGCTGCGCCGGCTGACGTGCGATGCGGAGATCACGCGGGTCGTGTTCGGCGCGGACG
This sequence comes from Promicromonospora alba, assembly GCF_042654905.1. NCBI lineage: Bacteria > Bacillati > Actinomycetota > Actinomycetes > Micrococcales > Promicromonosporaceae > Promicromonospora > Promicromonospora alba. The sequence continues at coordinate 145,654 of NZ_JBHSFI010000001.1, read as the reverse complement.
GGACGGCTATCGACGTCGGTCGTGCGCAGCGCACGGTGACGGGCCAGATGCGCAAGGCGGTGATCGCGAGAGACCAGCATTGTGTCTACCCTGGGTGTGATCAGCCTCCGAGCCGGTGCGAGGTGCACCACGCACTACGGCACTGGGCCGACGGCGGGGAGACGTCCGTCGCGAACTCGGCGCTGTTGTGCTGGCATCACCACACACTGGTGGACACCACCGGGATCACGATGGCCTGGGAGGCCGGCGCGAACCCGGACCAACCGGGCCGATGGACGTTCATCAACCGGCACGGTCGTCGGATCGAGCTGCGCAGCCTGTGGCCCGGGGCTGCGTGAACCAGACCGGCCGGACTTCCTCTGGGCCGCTTCCTCTGGGCCGGAGCGGATGCGGGCCCGACGCGTGTCCTGTGCTTGGCGCTCCAGGCCCGGTCGGCGCTAGGACGCGATCAGTCGCACGATGCTGCCAATCTCCAGGGCCGCCCAGAGCGCTCCGTCCGGTCCGACGGTGATGCCGTGCGGCTCGGACGATGGCGTCGGCAGGTCATAGATGGTTACGTCGTAGCTGGTCGCGTCGTGATCGGCCATCCCGTGGCCGGTCGCGTCGTGGCCGCCAGCATCGTCCGCCGCATCCTCCGGCACGATGATGTGACCGATCCGGTTGGCGCCCCATTCCGTGAACCAGCAGTCACCGGTGCCGGCGGCGACGATGGCGTGCGGCTTGGCCGCGCGGTCGGGCAGCGGGAACTCCTGGATCGCGCCGTCGGTGGTGATGCGGCCGATCTGTCCCGCCATGATCTCGACGAACCACAGGGCCGCCCCGTCGCTGGTGATCCCTACCGGCGCCGCGCCAGGTGTGGGCAGCGGGTGGACGGTGACGTCTCCCTGCACGGTGATCCGGCCTATCGCGTTCGCCTGGTTGAGGGTGAACCAGAGGGCACCGTCGGGTCCGGTGGTGATCGCCGAGGGCATGCCGCCCGTCACCGGCAGGTCGAACTCCGTGACCCGGCCTTCGACGTCGATGCGGCCGACCTTGTCGGTATTCATCTCGGTGAACCACAGTGCGCCATCCGGTCCGGCGGTGATGCCGTACGGGCCGCTGTCCGGCGTCGGCACGGGGTAGGAACGCACGACGCCCTCGGAGGAGATGCGGCCTATCCGGTGGTCCTTGGTCCGGGTGAACCAGAGGGCGCCGTCGGGACCGGGAGTGATGACCGTGGGCTGGCACTCGGCCGAGTCCAGGGGGTACTCCGTGACCTCGCCGTCCGTGGTGAGGCGCGCGACGCGACCGCTCTGCGCGAGGGTGAGCCACAGGGCGCCGTCGGGTCCGGCCGCTATGCCGTACGGGCCGTCCTTGGCATCCGCGACGGGGATCTCCGTGATGATCGGGGCATGGGAGTGGCGCACAGCAGCTCCTTGCTCGACAGCTGGTTCGACGGCTGGTTCGACAGCTGGTTCGACGATTGCCTCGCCGAGGGCGCCTGCCCTTGGCGGTCACCGCAGCCTGCCTGCGCCCGGGCGCGGGTGCAACCGTATTCCGGGCCACCCACGAGCCCACGAGCCCACCAGCCCACCAGCCCACCACGATCCTGCACGACCTCGCCGACGTCTCCGCGGGCTCCGTGGTCTTCCTGACGAACCGGCGCGACGGCGTCGACTTCGACCTGGTGGTCCACGACCTGGCGACCGGAACCGAGACCACCCTGTACGACGGCGGAGGCTACCTCGCGGCCGCCGTCGCCTCCCACGACCGTCGTTCGGTCGCGATCACGGTGCTCAGCAGCCAGCCCCGCTCCACACAGATCCCCATCGCGGGCGACGGCGGAGACAGCACCACCGCGCTCACGGACCCGGACGAGCACGCTCACCACTCACAGGTCGCCTGGACCAACGACGACGACGCGCTCGTCATGGCGTCGGACCACGACCGCGAGTTCGCCGCCGTCGTCCGCGTGCGCCCTGCCGAGACAAACACCGCCGAGACGAACACCGCCGAGACGAACACTCCAGAGGACACCGGCAGCCCCGAGGACACCGTCTGGCAGACCCTCGTCGAGGCCGACGACCACGACCTCGAGGTGGTCCTCTCCCCCGACGGCACGGCGATGGTCGTGGGCCACCACCAGGACGGCGTCACCACCCTGGCCGTGCACGAACCCGACGGCGCCCACCGCTGCGACGTCGCCCTGCCCGATGCCGGGGTGCCCGCCGTCGTCTGGGCCCCCGACTCCTCACGCTTTGCCGTGCACCTCACCACCTCCGGCGACCCCGGCTCCGTCCACCTCGTCGACGCGGCGACCGGCGTCGCGACGACAGTCGTCGACGGACGCGCCGAGATCCCCGCCGGCCTGCCCATCTCGCTGCCTACCGTGCACCGCGTGCCCACCCCCGACGGCGAACAGGTGCCCTGCTTCGTGTACCGCCCCGCGCCCGCCGGAGCTGCTGCGGGCACAGGAACAGCGAGCACAGGTGCCGCCCTCGACGGCGCCTCGGTGGTCGTCGTCCACGGCGGCCCCGAGGCCGAGGCCGCCCGCCTCTTCTCGCCGATGATCCAGGCGATCGCCGCCGCCGGCTTCACCGTGCTCGTCCCCAACGTCCGTGGCTCCTCCGGATACGGCAAACGCTGGGTCAGCCTCGACGACGTCGGCAAGCGGCTCGACTCCGTCGCCGACCTCGCCGCCCTCCAGGCCTGGCTGCCCGAGCTCGGCCTCGACCCCGCACGCAGCGCACTCTGGGGCGGCTCCTACGGCGGCTACATGGTCCTGGCCGGCACCACCATGCAACCCGACCTCTGGGCCGCCGGCGTCGACATCGTCGGCATGTCCTCGCTCGTCACCTTCCTCGAGAACACCTCCGAGTACCCCCGCGCCGCCCGCGAACGCGAGTACGGCAGCCTCGAGCACGACCGCGACCTCCTCATCGCCGCCTCCCCCATCACCTACCTCGACCAGCTCCGCGCACCACTGTTCGTGATCCACGGCGCCAACGACCCCCGCGTCCCGCTGTCCGAGGCACAGCAGATCGCGGCGGCGCTCGCGGAGCGCGGCATCCGGCACGAGCTGCGGGTGTACGACGACGAGGGGCACGGCCTGGCCCAGCGCGCGAACCGCAAGGACGCGTTCCCGGCGGCCATCGAGTTCCTCGCCGAGATCCTGGGGCGCTGATCTTCGGGGGCTGACGACGGTCTGCGGCCCTGATTCGACGTACCTGGTACGTCGCATCAGGGCCGCAGGACCGAGCGGGGCGCACCACCCCAGGAGTGCACGGCTCGACGAGCACGTGTGCAGCCTCCGGCACGGTGCACGGGCGCCCTGCGACCTCACCCACCGGACGCAGGAGGCAGCCGTAGGCTCGGAGCGTGACCAGCGAGGAGCGCCGCCTGCGGCTGTCGATCGACGACCAGATCGAGAACCGGTACCTCGAGGTGCCGTTCGAGCTCCCGGCGGGACGCGCCGCCGACGCACTGGAGGTCACCCTCGCCTACGACCGGGACGCCGCGGTGATCGACCTGGGCTGCCGCGACCCGGAACGCTGGCGCGGGTGGTCGGGCGGCGCCCGGTCGCGCTTCGTGATCACGCCGGGTGCGGCGACTCCCGGGTACGAGCCCGGCGAGCTGGTTCCGGGCCGGTGGGCGGTGGTCCTCGGTCTGCACGTGCTGCCGGCCGAACCTGTCGACGTCACCGTCACGATCGCCACGGGGGTCGACGCCGGGGCGGTCGAGGGCGAGCCGCCCGCCCCGCCTCCGCCGTCGGGCAGCGGGGCTGAGTCCAGGGTGGGGACCAGAGCAGGGACCGGCCGCACCCGCCTCGGGCGGGACCTGCCCGCGCCGGACGGTCTGACCTGGTTCGCGGGCGACCTGCACGCACACACCACGCACTCGGACGGGACGCTGAGCATCGCCCAGCTCACGGCGGCCGCAGCGGGCCGGGGTCTCGACTTCCTCGCGGTGACCGACCACAACACCGTCTCCCACCACGCGCACCTGCCGGGCGTGGGCGCCGCGTACGACGTCTGCCTCCTGCCGGGTCAGGAGGTGACCACGCACGCGGGCCACGCGAACGCGTTCGGTGACATCGGCTGGGTGGACTTCCGGCGTCCGGCGGCGCAGTGGCTGTCCGACGTCGAGGCGCGCGGCGGCCTGCTGTCCGTGAACCACCCCGTGCAGGACGACTGCGGGTGGCTCCATCCCGTGCAGACCGGATTTCTCGAGCTGTGGCACATCTCGTGGTTCCTCGACCTGACGGCGACCGGCCCGTGGGCGTACCTGCAGGCGGCGGTCGGGGCGCTCGGCAGCGCAGGGCAGTCTACGCAACTCGGCAGGCCCGTCCTGCTCGGCGGCAGCGACTTCCACACGCCCGACCAGGGTTTCCCGCCCGGCACGCCCACCACGTGGGTCGCCGCGGAGGACCGCACGCCAGGCGCGATCCTGGACGCCGTCCGGCACGGACGGACCGCCATCAGCCGATTCCCCCGCCCGGGCGAGCCCGTACTGGTGCGGCTGGGCGGCGATCTGGTGGCCGTCGACGCGAACGGCACGGTGCTCGTGGACGCGACCGGCCGACGTCGTCGCGTGCGCGGCGACCGCGTGCTCTTCCCGGCGCCGTCCGAGCCCGGCCCCTACCGGCTGGAGGCCCCAGACCGCACGCTGCTGGCGATCAGCGCGTGACCGGCTCCGGCCCGTACGCAGAACCCGTGTCCGGAGAACCCGTCTCCTCCGGCGAACCCGTCTCCTCCGGTCCCACCTCCGGCGACCCGGTCTCCTCCGGAGCGGCCGGCAGCCTGATGAACCGCGACACCGTCGTGCCGATCACGAGCAACGTGAACGGGTACAGGGACAGGTAGAGACGGAACGCCTGCCCCGGGTCAGGCCCGGGATCGGCACCGGAGCGGTAGCCGAACCACAGCGCCAGCGATGCCAGGGCCCCGGCCGTCACCAGGCCGTTGAGCCGGCCCAGCACCCCGAACGACGCCAGGAAGAGGCCGCTGCGGTGCGTGCCGTGGCGGGCGGCGTCGGCGTCGAGCACCCGAGCGATGACCAGGTCGTTCGTCGCGAGCACGCCCGAGTAGCCGACGGCGACCGCGAGCCCGGCGAGGATTCCCGTGAGCAGGTCGTTCGCGAAGTACATGGGCACGAACCCGACGGCCGCCACCGGCAGCGCGAGCCGCCAGGTCCACGCGGCGCCCTTGCGCCGCACGACGGCGGCCCACACGCTCAGCATCCCGATCGCCACGACGATGACGACCAGCTGCAGGATGCTCGCGTCCAGGGCCGAGCCCTGCAGCGTGTGGTGCACGTACAGCTGCAGTCCGCCGAGGACCAGCGCCATCGCGGAGCCGTAGCAGGCATTCACGATCCCGACCGTCCAGAACTGTGACGTCGACAGGATCTGCCGGACCGACCGGAAGAACAGAGGCTTCGGCTCCGCGTCGAGCGCCGGATCCTCCCGCACGCCGAACGCCGTCCACAGGATCACGGCCGCCGCCACGACCGCGAAGATCACCGCCAGGCGCCCGTACCCGACCGTCGAACCCTCGGCGCCCAGCACGTTCCGCGCCAGGACGGGCGTCAGCGCCAGCGCGATCACCAGGGCGATGAGCTGGGCGCCCTGCCGCACGGCGTTCGCCGTCGCGCGGCGTCGCTCGTGCGTGAACAGCTCGGGCAGCAGCGCGCCGTAGCTCGCGTTGATCAGGGAGTCGGCCATCTCGGTGGTGATCGCAAACACCGCGAACCACACCGCGAGCCCCACCGCGGAGTCGGCCACCGGACCTGGCACGGAGAACAGCGCGACGGTCGTGACCGCCAGCACCAGCGCGCCGGTCACCAGGTACGGCCGGCGCCGCCCCCACCGCGACCGCGTCCGGTCCGACAGGTACCCGAAGAGCGGGTTGTCCAGCGCGTCCAGCACCCCGTAGACCGCGTACACGGCCGCGTAGACGACGGCGTCCAGGCCGAGCAGCTCCACGTACACGTAGAGCATCGAGCCCTTGACGAGGTTGATCGGCAGCGAGGTGCCGAACATGCCGATGCCGTAGCGCATCGGCGACGTCCCCGTCCGAGGTGCGCTCGACGGCGAGTTCGGTGCCGCAGGCTCGGCGTCCACGTCGGCGAGCCTACTCACCACCCCGCGACCAGGTCGATGCCCTGCCGCTCGATCTCCCGGATGAAAACCGGATCACCCAGCAGCCGCAGCTCCCACGTCCGCTTGCGCCACCACCCCGCAGACAGCTCCCGCAGGCGCGGCGTGTCCGGAGCCGGATGCAGGAAGACCTCACTGGTCCCCTCGGGCAGCCGTTCCAGCAGGCGCAGATAGTGGTCGCGCAACGTCGCGTAGTCGCGGGCCTCCGCGTCGCCGCCCCGGTGCGTGGCGATGACCCGCGGCAGGCGCACCCCCGCGGCGTCGGCCGCCGCCACGGCGCTCGCGTGCCGCTCCCGCACGACGGACGTGGCCAGCAGGGGGTCGTCGTCCCCGTACAGCTCCAGGCCGCGCGGCAGCCGGAAGGCCAGGCCGCGCCGCGCGCACACCTCTATCGCCTCGGCGAGGTAGGAGCGGCCCAGCAGCCCGTAGAGCGTTCCCTGGTGGGAGTCGAGCCGGTCGGGCGGGGGCGAGCCGACGGCGGACGTCGCCCGGGCCAGGGCGTCGATCTGGTCGCCGACCCGGTCGGCGACGTCGTCGAAGCCGCCCTCCGGCGCGGGCGTCGGGAGCACGACGTGCACACCGGGTGCGACACCGGGAGCCGCACGGGCGAGCTCTTCCACGGCCCGTGCCGCGCCCGGGTTCTCAGCGCCCCCGGGCGGGTCACCCTCGACGTGTGCCGTGATCACGCTCGTCGCTGTCAGGGGCGAGCCGGCCAGCAGGGCGGCGATCTCGCGGTCGGCGTCGGGGTCGGTGCCCGCGTCGTCCGCGGTGAGCACGAGGCTGCGCGTCATACGCCCAGTCTGGCCCAGCCGGGGTGGGCAGGCTCAGCAGGCGGGCTCAGTGGTCGGTCAGGCTCAGTAGCTGCCGATCACGCTCGTGCCGAGGGACTCCCCGGCCTCGCCCAGCTCCACCTCGAGGGCCCACGGCGTGGTCACGTGCGGGATGGCCGCGGGGACGCAGGGCAGCATCGTCGTGTGCAGGGTCAGGCTCGTGCCCAGCGTGTCGGCGCGCCAGACGCCGGGGCCGACGATCTCGAACTCGCCCGCCCCGGTGCGGTGCAGCACGACCACGTACTCGTGGCCGTCCCGCAGGACGGCGGCCAGCCCGGCTCCGGGCGGTGACGACGTCGACCCGACCTGGGTGACGGCGAGGTGCGCGTTCTTCGCCACGACGCCCAGCAGCACCTTGCGCAGCTTCAGCTCGGTGCGGGTGTACGGCACCCTGTCGACGACGTCGACCGCCGAGTCGCCGGCCTGCACGAAGGCCACGACGTCGGCGTCCGAGACGAGCTGCTCGATCGTCTCGTAGTCCTCGGGTGCGGTGAAGCCCGCGGCTGCCTGGTCGCTCATGCAGCCGCTGAGGAGCCCCATCGTGCTGATCACGCCGATCACGCCGAGGGCTGCCCCCGCCTGCCGTCGCATCACCGGTGCTGCCCTCCCTCGTCCTGGCCGCCAGGTGCCTCGTTCGGCGCCTCTCCTTCAGGGAGGGACGGGACGCGGCGCGTGGTGCACTCGGTTCACGGGCCCATGCCGCGTGCTCGTTCGTGCAACGAATGTTCCTCCGCTGTACGAACACGGGACAAGGGCTTACGGGGGCGAACAACGACTATCGGAGCCAGGGAGATTGCCGCGATACGGAAAAGTGCTGGGCACGCCAAGGACGGGCCTGACCCGTGGCTGAACCCGGGTCAGGCGGCGTGCGCCCTGCCGATCGCGCGGACGAGGCCCGACGTCGAGATCGAGCCCTTGCGGTAGCGCTCCACCGCGGCGACGAGCGCCTCGCTGACGTCACGCGGGACGTGCGACCGGGTCACGGGGTACCAGATCTCGCGTTCGAAGACCGCGGTCCGCCGGGCGGGCCCGCGGAAGAGGCGCCCGGCGAGGGCCGGGGGCGGCGGGACCGGACCTGCGGCCGGGAGTGCCGGGGGCGCCGGAGGTCCGGGCGGGGCGGGAACCGGAGCCGGCGGGCCTGGAACCGCTGCCGGGGGTGCCGGTACGTGCGCGACCTGCGGCGCTTCCGCCACCGGGTGGTCCGCGAGGCGCGACGCTCGGTAGCGGGCGCCGGGGTTCCAGCGCAGGGTGGGTACGGCCGGCTTGGTGGGCTTCACACCGCTGGTCTCCCGGCGGGGTGCGGGAGCATCGGACAACTCGGCGGTGTCCGTGTCCATGTCCGTGGTGGTGCCGGCAGACGGGACGGCAGCAGCCTGTTCCGCGTGGGCCTTGCGCAGCGCCGCCACTATCCGGGCGACGCGTCCGGTGTCGGCCTCCAGGTAGGGAGCGTGCGGTCCCTGCGGGCTGTCGGCGCTCGAACCGTCCGAGACCTGATTCTCCGTACCGTCCGCCATGACAGCTCCCTCACCCATCGACCCGGCCACGACCAGCGGCGACCACTGTCCCATATGTTCCCCGCCTGGCCCGGGGCATGCAAGCCCCGGGCGTGACTCTCCGACCAGGGCTTCTACCTGGCGGCGGCCAGGGTCGCTGCCTGGCCGCTACCGAGTGGCTTCCTAGTGGCTTCCTAGTTGCTGCCCTGTTCGCCGCCGAGCATGTCCAGGAAGCTCGGGGTGCTCGCGAACGGGTCGGCGGGCTTGGCGTGCTCCCCGCGGGCGAACACGAGGGCGGCGAGGGACCGGCCGGCCCGTTCGATGCGCTGGGGCAGGGAGCTGCCCCCGTCGTCGTGCCCGGTGCCCGCGGCCTGCGCCCAGTCGTCGGTGGCCGCGAAGACCGACGTCGTGACGACGTCGGCCCGCAGGTAGGTGAACAGGGGCCGCAGCGAGTACTCGAGCGCGAGCGAGTGGCGTGGTGTGCCGCCCGTCGCGCCGAGCAGCACGGGCATGCCCGTGAGCGCTTCCTTGTCGAGGATGTCGACGAACGACTTGAACAGCCCCGAGTAGGTGGTGGTGAACAGCGGGGTGACGGCGATGACGGCGTCGGCCCGCGTGATCGTCTCGATGGCGCGGGCGAGGTCGCCGGTGGGGAAGCCGGTGAGCATCGCGTCGATGATCGCGTGGCCGTGGTCGCGCAGCTCGACGACCTCGACGGTCACGTCCTGGCCGAGGGCCTCGAGCTCGCGCACCGTGGCGTCGGCGAGGCGGTCCGCCAGCAGGCGCGTGGACGAGGGCTGTCCCAGCCCGGCGTGCACGACGGCGACCGTGCGGTGGTCCCGGTCCTCGGCCCCCGCGGTCTCGAACTCGATCTCGAGCTTGCTCTCGAAGTCGGTCATGACAGCGCCTCCTCGGCCAGCGTGCCGGTGTACTCGTCCCCGCCGTCACCGACGTGGGTGGCGCCCGCCTCGTTCTTCGCGCGCGCCGCGGCGACGCGCTCGGCGTGCGTGGGCGGGTTCGCCGGCACGTCGGCCGGGCGCTTGGCGTCGGCGATCTTCCGCAGCTCGGGCACGACGTCGGCGGCCAGCAGGTCGATCTGCTCGAGGACCGTCTTGAGCGGCAGGCCCGCGTGGTCGACGAGGAACAGCTGGCGCTGGTAGTAGCCGACGTCGTCGATGAAGGAGCCGTACCGGTCGATGACCTGCTGCGGCGACCCGACGGTCAGCGGGGTGTCGCGCGTGAAGTCCTCCATGGAGGGGCCGTGGCCGTAGACGGGCGCGTTGTCGAAGTAGGGCCGGAACTCGTCCCAGGCGGCCTGGCTGTTCTTGCGCAGGAACGCCTGCCCGCCGAGGCCCACGATCGCCTGGTCGGCGCGGCCGTGGCCGTAGTGCTCGAACCGCTGGCGGTAGAACGCGACCATCTGCTTGGTGTGGCTCATGGGCCAGAAGATGTTGTTGTGCAGGAAACCGTCACCGTAGTAGGCGGCCTGCTCGGCGATCTCGGGGCTGCGGATCGAGCCGTGCCAGACGAAGGGCGGCACGCCGTCCAGCGGGCGCGGCGTGGCGGTGAAGCCCTGCAGCGGGGTGCGGAACTTGCCCTCCCAGTCCACGACGTCCTCGGTCCACAGACGCCGCACCAGCGCGTAGTTCTCGATGGCGAGCGGGATGCCCTGGCGGATGTCCTGCCCGAACCACGGGTACACGGGGCCGGTGTTGCCGCGGCCCATCATGAGGTCCATGCGGCCGTCGGAGATGACCTGGAGCATCGCGTACTCCTCGGCGATGCGCACCGGGTCGTTGGTCGTGATCAGCGTCGTCGCAGTGGACAGCGTGATGTTCTTGGTGACGCCGGCCAGGTAGCCGAGCATCGTCGTCGGGCTGGAGGCCACGAACGGCGGGTTGTGGTGCTCACCCGTGGCGAAGACGTCCAGGCCCGCCTCGTCGGCGTGCTTGGCGATGGTGAGCATCGCCCGGACACGCTCGGTGTCGTCCGGGGTGTGCCCCGTGGTCGGGTCCGTCGTCACGTCGCTGACACTGAAGATCCCGAACTGCATGATGCCGCGCTCCCAAGGTCGTGTGCTGCTGGTCATGTGCTGCTGAGCTGCTGCTCTTCCAGATGTCCATGCAGATGCATGCACGTTGGCCTCAACCTGCTGCTAGTGTCGATTGTTCCCACCGAGCCTGCTCCCACCGGCCGGGACGCACGTGAGATCGGGCACATCAGCGCCCAGTTTGCCCGGAGTGCGCTTGCGTGCGCACATCCGACGCGTAGCCTGATCAGACGGCTGGAAAATAGACGACTGGAACGGCTGGAACATCACAGAGGGTCCCCGCGTTGGCACTACGGACCTTTTTCCGCCACCAATCCCGACAACCCTCTGGAGGACATCGTGCCCGACCGGTCCCTGCGCGGTATGAGCATCGGTAGTAAGAGCATGGAGTCCGACGAGGGCGTTGACTTCGCCCCTCGGTTCCAGGCCTACTACGACTGCCCCAATGGCCACACCATCATCCTGCCCTTCGCCACTGACGCGGACGTACCCCCGATCTGGGAGTGCCGCTGCGGCGAGGAGGCCCTGCTGCGCGACGCCGAGAAGCCGGAGCCCAAGGCGACGAAGCCCCAGCGCACCCACTGGGACATGCTTCTGGAGCGCCGCACGGTGAAGGAGCTCGAAGACCTGCTCGACGAGCGCCTCGAGCTGCTGCGCGCCGGCAAGCTCCGCCGCTCCGCCTGAGAGCAGCCTTTGAAAGCAGTGCCTGAAAGCAGTTGAACGACCGTCGGGTCCGGACCACATGGTCCGGACCCGACGGTCGTTCTGCGTCTACCCGCGTCTACCCGCGTCTACACCGCTGCCTGAGCGCGGTCCCGCCTGCGCGCACCGAGCCCGCCCACCACCCCCGCCACGACCAGGGCCACCGCGAGACCACCGACCACCCAGCCCGGCCAGTACCCCGCAGCCACCGCTGGCGTGATCGAGGACCGCAACGGCAGGTGCGTCACGAACTCGTCAGCCGCGAACAACCCCGTACGCCGCACCACCGTGCCGTCCGGCGTGATCACCCCCGAAACCCCCACCGTCGAGATCTGCACCGTCGCCCGGCCCGTCGTGATCGCCTGCATCCGCGACATCGCCAGCTGCTGCGTCGACTCCGCCGTGAACCCGAACGACGCGTTGTTCGTCGGGATCACCAGCACCTGCGCACCCTCCAGGACCGCGTCCCGCACGATCTCGTCGTACGCCACCTCGAAACAGATGATCGTGCCCATCCGGTACCCGCCCTGCCCCAGCCGGCTCGGCACCTCAACGACCGGCGGATTCACGCCCGCGATCATGTCCGTCGTCACCCGGTCCACCTGATCCGACAACAGCCGCAGGAACGGCCGCATCGGGATGTACTCACCGAACGGCGCCGGATGCTGCTTCGCGTACCGCCCGATCACACCGCTACCCGCCTGCCACAGCAACGACACGTTGTACCGCCCACCCGCCTGAGGGAACTCCTGCGCCCCCACCAGGATCGGCGCCCCCACCGCCGTCGCCGCAGCGTCCAGCCCCCGCGCCACGTCCGGCGCCGTCTGCGGATCCAGATCGCTGCCGTTCTCCGGCCACAGCACCACGTCCAGCTCACCCGCGAAGTCCTCCGCCAGCGTGTACGTACCCTCCAGATGGTTGTTCAGCACCTCCGCCCGGTTCGCGAACGCCCCCAGACCCGGCTCCCCCACGTTCCCCTGGACCGCACCGGCCCACAGCGTCCCGTCCTCCGCCAGATCGCTCCCCGCGTCGTACACCTCTGCCCCGTCCGGCGTCTCGACGGGGCCGGCGCTCGCGGACGTCGCCAGGGGCAGTACGAGCGGCGCGACGGCGACCGCGACCCCGAGCGTGAGGGCTCCGGCGGCGCGGAGCCTGGCCCCACGCACCAGGCCGGCCACGGACAGGGCGAGCAGCACGCCCGCGAACGCGACGAGCAGGCTCACGGCGACGGTGCCGCCCAGCCAGGCGGCGCGTCCGGTGGGGGTGCCCGCCATCGCCCAGGCGAGGCGGCCCCAGGGGAACCCGCCGAACGGAACCTCGGCGCGCCACTGCTCCACCGCGACGTAGAGCACGGCGAACGCCGCGGCGAGCCGCCAGCCGCGGCGGCGCAGGAACCTCGCGCGGCGTACCCAGGTCCACAGCGCGCCGAACAGCGCGAGGAACAGGGCCTCGACCGTCGACATGGCGATCCAGGGCGCGGTCTCGGTCGACTCGTGCGCCCACCACAGGTGGGGCAGGAAGAAGGCCAGGCCGAACAGGAGACCGATCAGGACGTTCCACCGGGCGCTGTCCCGGCCGAGCGACCAGTACAGGACGGCGACCGCGACGAAGGCGGCGGGCCACGCTCCGGCGTCGGGGAACGCGCTCCAGAGGAGGAGGCCGCCGGCCACCGTGAGGAACAGGGACAGCAGCCGGGACGGCTCGGGCAGACGCACGCCCGCAGCCTACCGCCGGCCCCGCCCCTTGTTCTGGGCGCTCAGAACGTGTCGTGGAGGATGACGCCGTCGCGCATCGTGTGCAGGCATTCCGGCGTCACGGCGTCCGGGGCGAGGTCGGGCAGCAGGGGCGTGCCCGCGCGGGCCTCCTCGCTCCAGGAGCTGAGGCGGCCGGGTGCGGCCTGCACGCCGAGCCGTTCGGCCCGCCAGACGGCGAGGTGCGCGGGCGCGCCGACCCGCAGCTGCCCGGCGCCCGTGTGGTCGAGGCCGGCGAGTCGCCAGCCGCCGCGGGTGTGGGCGCGGAACGCGGCACCTGCGGAGATGCGCTGGTCGGGGTCTTCGTGGCTGGTCGCCGCCCGGACGCCCTGCCAGGGGTCCACGGGGGTGACCGGGGTGTCGGACCCGAACGCGAGCGGCACCCCGGCCTGGGCGAGGTCGGCGAACGGCATGAGCGATCCGGCACGCAGGGGGCCGAGGCGGGTGGCGTAGACGCCCTTGCTGCCGCCGAAGGACGAGTCGAAGGCGGGCTGGACCGACAGGCCGACGCCCTGCGCGAGGAGTGCGGCGAGCGTCGTCGCGTCCACGAACAGCCCGTGCTCGATGCGGTGGTGCGCGGCGCGTACCGCGCTGTCGCCGGTCAGCTGGGCGGCGATCTGGAGCCCGAGGACCATGGTGTCCATCGCGCGGTCCCCGATGACGTGGAACGCGCCCTGCACGCCCGCGCCCTGGCCCCGGGCGTTCTGGACGGCGGCCAGGTGGTGGGCGATCTGCTCGGCGGTCAGGTACAGGTTCCCGGTCCACGGGCTGCCGTCGGCGTGGGTCAGCGCGCCGGAGAAGGACGCGGAGGACGGGTCCAGCGGCAGGTCGGAGTAGGGGCTGCGCAGGGCGGCGGTGCGGGACCCGATGGAGCCGTCGACGTTGAGGTCCCCGCCGATCCCGGTGAGGAACGGCAGCTCGGCGAGGATCGCGCGGGCGTCGTCGGGGGTGCGGCAGAGCTCGCCGCGGTAGGCGGCCAGGTGCGGCAGGGCGGGGACGTCCGGGTCGGCCACGGCCTCCGCGCTCACCGAACCCGTCGTCATGGCGTACAGCTCGGCGAGGCCGGCGCGGGTGTCGAGGTGCGCGCCGCTCATCTCGTGCACGGACACGATGCCGCGGGCCGCCCACGCGGCGAGGGTCTCGCGGTAGAGGCGCGTGCGGCGTTCGGGGGACAGCGTGTGGGCGACGGCGCGCACCGTGTGGTGCAGGTCGGCGGTGACGAGGCCGGTGTCGACGGGGGCGTCGGACCAGCCGGAGCCGGACATGCCCATGCCGGTCCAGGCGGGGTCGCGTTCGATGCCGGCGCGGGCGGCCATCGTGCTGGAGACGACAGCGGAGTGCACATCGACGCGTGCCGCGTAGACGGGACGGCCGCCGCAGGCGTCGTCGAGCTCCTGCCGGGTGAACGTGCGCTGCTCGGGCCAGGTCTGCTCGTCCCAGCCGAAGGCGAGCAGCACCTGGTCGCCGGACGGGTCGGCGGCGGCCAGCCGCCGGGCGCCGGTGTGCAGGGCGGCCAGCGCGTCAGCGAGGGAGTGCACTCCCCCGGCGGGCGTGAGGTCCACGGCGTCGCTCGCGAGGCCGGTCTCCAGGACGTGGGCGTGCGCGTCGACGAACCCGGGGGTCACCAGCGCGCCGTCCAGGTCGATCACCCGGTCCGCGCGGGCGGCGAGGCCCGCGGCGGTGTCGTTCGCTCCGAGCCAGGCCACCACGCCGTCGTCGACGAGGATCGCCTCGGCGAAGGGGTCCGCTGAGGAGTGGATGACGCCGTTGCGGTACAGGATGGATCGGGCGGGCTGGCTCACGGTGGAAATCGTATGCGATCAGCCCGCCCGATGCGGTGCTCAGAGCCGGTCAGGGCTGGTCAGAGGCTCGAGTACGCCACCACGCCGCGCAGCACCGCGTCCTGCGCCTTGCGTGCGGTGGTGCGCAGCTTGTCGGACGGCGCCGCGCCGCCGAGCTGGTCGAGCACGTCGATGACCTGCTTGCACCAGCGTACGAAGTCGCCGGCGGCGAGGTCGGAGCCGCGCAGGACGCTGTCCAGCGTCTTGCCGGACGCCCACCGGTGCATCGCACCGACCAGCCCGAGGTCGAGCGGGCCGGTGGCCTCGATGCCGTGCGCCTCCTCGAGGTCGTCGACCTCGGACCAGACCCGCTGGGTCTCGTCCAGCACGGCGGCCAGGCGCCCGGTGGGCCCGCCGGGGATGTACGGGTCGGGGGCGTCGTCGCGCCGTGACTGGTAGACGACCGTGGAGACGACGGCGGCCAGGCCCGCGGCGTCGAGGCCGTCCCACACCCCTCGGCGCAGGCACTCGGCCAGGAGCAGGTCGTTCTCCGCGTAGAGGCGGCGCAGCCAGCGGCCGTCGTCGGTGACGCGGATCCTGCCGGACTCCCGCAGGCCGGTGTCCGACTTCGTGCCGGCGTCGGTGCGCTGCAGGTAGCCGAGGGTCAGCAGCACGTCGAGGGTGCGGTCGAACGTGCGGGCGATGGACCCGGTGCGGCCCTCGACGCGGCGCACGAGCTGGTCGTGCTCCCGCTTGAGCTTGTTCCAGCGTTCCGCCCACCGCGCGTGGTCGTCACGTTCGGGGCAGGCGTGGCACGGGTGCGCCTTGAGGGCCTTGCGCAGCCGGGCGAGCTCGGCGTCGGTCGCGGCGTCCGACCGCCGTCCGACCGGGGACCTGCGCGCGCGTGCGCCGGGCGGGGTGCTGGTCGAGTGGGCGGAGGGGACGTCGTCGGCGAGGGCGCCCAGTGCGTTGCGCATGGAGGAGACGAGGTCGCGGCGGGCGTCGGGCTTGCGGGGGTTGAACGCCTTGGGGATCTTGACGGTCGTGACGGTCTCCAGGCCGGCGGGCGCGTCGGCGAGGGTCAGCTTCTTGACCTGGCGTTCCTGGGTGAGCACCGTGGGGCGCGGCCCGTCGAACCCGCCGGGTTCGCCCGGGTCGAGGACGAGGACGTACCCGCGTCGTCGTCCGGTGGGGACCTCGACGACGTCGCCGCGGCGCAGCGCCTCCAGGGAGGCCACGATCTGTGCGCGTTCGGCGCCGGACGCGGCGCGCGAGAGCTCCTTCTCGCGGTCCTTGATGGCGCGGCGCAGGTCCATGTACGCGCCGAAGTCGCCCACGTCGCAGGACATGGCCTTGGCGTACCCGTCGAGGGCCTCGGCGTGCGCCTGGGCCTGCTTGGCGAGGCCGACGACGCCGCGGTCGGCCTGGAACTGCGCGAAGGAGGTCTCCAGGACCTCCCGGGCGCGGTCGCGGCCGACCTGGGCGACGAGGTTGACGGCCATGTTGTACGTGGGCCGGAAGCTGGACTTGAGCGGGTAGAGGCGCTTGGACGCGAGGCCGGCCAGCGCCACGGGGTCCAGGGCGGGGTGGTCGACGACGACGGCGTGCCCCTCGACGTCGATGCCGCGGCGGCCGGCGCGGCCGGTGAGCTGTGTGTACTCGCCCGGCGTGACCGGGACGTGGCTGGTGCCGTCCCACTTGACGAGCTTGTCCAGGACGACGGACCGGGCGGGCATGTTGATACCCAGCGCGAGGGTCTCGGTGGCGAACACGACCTTGACGAGGCCGCGCGAGAACAGCTCCTCGACGGTCTCCTTGAACACGGGGAGCATGCCGGCGTGGTGGGCTGCGACGCCGCGGGCCAGGGCCTGCGACCAGGCCCAGTAGCCGAGCACGTCCAGGTCTTCGGGCGGGAGGGCGGCGGTGCGCTCCTCCACGACGGACCGGATGGTCGCCTCCTCCTGCGGGGTGGTCAGCCGTAGCCCGGCCTTGAGGCACTGGTCGACGGCGGCCTCGCAGCCCGCGCGGGAGAACACGAAGTAGATGGCGGGCAGCAGGGCGTCGGCGTTGAGCGCGTCGATGACGATGAACCGCGGCGGGGTGCGCCGGCTGGGGCCGATGCCCCCTGAGCTGTCGTCGCTGCGGCGTGCGTCGCCGCCGCGGTACCCGCCGCGTCCACGACCTGCGCCGCGGCCGCGTCGTCCGCCCGGGCCGCCCCGGTAGTCGCCGGGGCGGTTGCCGCCGCGCCCGGACCGGAACGCGGCGGACAGGTCGGGGTTGATGGGCGGGTTGGTGCCGGGGTCGGTCGGGTCGACGTGTCCGTCGTACAGGTCCAGGAGGCGCGGCTTGCCGCGTGGTTCCGGGGAGGACATGAGGACGTGCTGCCACAGGGGCACGGGCCGGCGTTCGGAGACGACGACGGCGGTGTCGCCGCGCACCATCTCGAGCCAGTCGCCGAACTCCTCGGCGTTGGACACGGTCGCGCTCAGGGAGACGAGCTGCACGTCGTCGGAGAGGTGGATGATGACCTCTTCCCAGACGGGGCCGCGGAAGCGGTCGGCGAGATAGTGCACCTCGTCCATGACGACGTACGCCAGCCCGTCCAGGGTCGGGGAGCCCGCGTAGAGCATGTTGCGGAGGACCTCGGTGGTCATGACCACGACCGGTGCGTCGCCGTTGATCGTGGTGTCGCCGGTGAGCAGGCCGACGTTGTCGATGCCGTGGCGGCGCACGAGGTCGGCGTACTTCTGGTTGGACAGGGCCTTGATGGGCGTGGTGTAGAACGCCTTGCGGTCCGAGGCCAGCGCCAGGTGGACGGCGAACTCGCCGACGACCGTCTTGCCGGCTCCGGTGGGGGCTGCCACGAGCACGGCGCGGCCTTGTTCGAGGGCCTCGCAGGCCTGCACCTGGAAGTCGTCGAGCTCGAAGCCGATGACCTCCCGGAAGCGGGTCAGCTCGGGGTGCTCGGCCGCTGAACGGCTCTGGGTCCGGAAGGCCGTGTACCGCTCGGCGGGGCTCAGCTCGCTCATGGGCACAGCCTACGGTCACTCACCGACAGCCCCGGGCGCGACAGGCGCACCGGGGCTGTGCGGTCAGAGCTCGGCGGCCGCGAGCCGCTTCTCGACGCGCCTGTCGTGCAGCTGTGCGACGCCGACGGCGGCGAAGTAGAGCACGCAGATCGGCAGTGCGACGAGGATCATCGTCATGGCGTCAGGTGTCGGCGTGATGATCGCGGCGAACGTGAACGCGACGAGGATCGCCCACCGCCAGCCGGCCAGCAGTGCCTTGCCGGTCAGGAGGCCCGCGAAGTTCAGGCCCACGAGCAGCACCGGGGACAGGAACGCGAGCCCGAACGCGATGAGCAGCCGCATCACGAGCGACAGGTACTCCTGGGCGTTGGTGAACGCGGTCGCGTCGTCCGGAAGGAACCCGGACAGGATCTCGATCGCGTGCGGGAACACGAGCCATGCCATGTACGCGCCGCCGAGGAACAGCGGGAACGCGGCACCGACGAACCCGTACGCGTACTTCTTCTCGTTCTTGTTCAGGCCCGGGGTGATGAACGCCCACACCTGGTAGAGCCACCAGGGGCAGGTGAGGAACACGGCGAGGAACAGGGACGACTTGATCTTCAGGTCCAGTGCCGCCATCGGACCGGCGAAGTTCAGGGTCATCTCGTTGCCCCGCATCTCCTCCGCCACCACGAGGGGACGCTGGAGCAGGACCAGCAACGGGTCGTAGAGCAACCATCCGGCGACGGCGCCGACCACGAGGCCGACTGCTATCAGGACGAATCTCTTGCGCAGCTCGAGCAGGTGCGCGAGCAGAGGCATGCGGCCGTCGGACGGCCGCCGAGTGCGTGCCACCGATCAGGCCTTGGGGATGTCTCGGTCCCTGTTGGAGATCAAGCCCGGTACCTGGTCGGTGCTCGAGCTCGCGCCGGGTCCCGCCGTCGAGCTCGGGCTCGACGTGGTCGTCCCGCCCGGAGCGTCAGCGACGTTGCTGTCCGCGTTTCCGGAACCGTCCTCGCGCAGGTCCTTGACCTCCTTCTTGAAGATCTTCATCGACTGGCCGACGCTCTTGGCCAGGCCCGGCAGGCGGGAGGACCCGAAGAGCAGAAGGACGACGACGAGCAGGACGATCCAGTGCCACGGCTGCATTGCGCCCATGGTGACTCCTTACGGTGCGGTACCGATACGCGGTGCGGTGCGGATATGACCGATCCTACGCGGACGTAGGGGGCACAAAGGTAGCCCTCCGGTGGACTGCAGGTGGCCGCGCCCGTGAACGCGCGCCAGGACGCCGGTTCACTCGTTGAAGTGCTTCCACTTCTGCCACGTCACGACGTGCCGCGCCCGGCGCGCGTCCTTGCGCCCGGCACGGGCGGTGCGCTGCGCGTTGACACGCTGGTAGTGGATCGTCACGTCGTCGAACAGGCTCGGGCCTGCGTGCCGCGTCGTCGCGGCCTCCCGTGCCCGGTCGGACAGCTCCTGCAACCGGTCGCTCGACTCGCCGATGCGACGCGACGCTCGTCCCAGCTCTTCCATCAGACCCTTTGCCGACCGCCAGAGAGAACGGGCGAGAAAGAACGCTCCGACGAGGCTGCCTACGATCAGCAGGGTCCATACCCAGAACCACATGGTCGCCAAGCCTAGTGCGATTTTGCGGATGTGGCTGCGTCTCGGGTCGGCGGACCTGCTTCGGGCCCAGTTCCCGGCGCAGGGGCGGGCGCGGTTTCGTAGAGGGCCAGCGCCTCGGCGGCGGTTCCCGCGACGTCGTCGGCCAGGGATCTTGGTGAGACGGACCGCACGTACGGGGCGAGCTGGATCAGGGTGCTGCGCAGCCAGCCCGGGTTGGTGACACGCAGGGTGACCTCGAAGTCGCCGTCGGGCAGGTTGCGTACCGACTCGACGGGGACCTCCTCGGCGAACCATCGTGCCCGCGGTGCGAACCGGATGGTCGCGAGCGGTGCGGACCCGCCGGCGAACAGGGCGGCGAAGTCGATCTCGGCCCCCACACCCGGGTGGTCCTGCACGGGGACGTCGGTCTCGGTGGCCTCCAGGATGCGGTCGACCCGGAAGGTGCGGGGTGCGGCGGCGCGGTAGCACCAGGCGGCGAGGTAGGCGTACTCGTCCTGCGTGTGCAGCCGCACGGGGTCCACGTCCCGTTCGCTGACCACGTCGGCGGAGGTCACGTACCGGATCCGCAGGCGGTGGCGGGCGGTCAGCGCGGACGTGATCGCGGACACGACCTGCCGGTCCCCGCCAGGGGCGAGGCGGACGTCGACGGCGTTCGCGGCCTCGCCGGTGGCGTCGGTGAGCTTGCGCAGCGCCGACTCGACGACGGCGGACCGGGCCGGGTCGGCCTGGACCGCCCCGGTGGCCTTCATGGCGCGCAGCGCGGCGACCAGGGCCACGGCCTCCCGGGTGCCGAGGCGCAGCGGCCTGGTCATGCCCCGCGCCTCGGTCAGGTGCACGACGCCGCGGTCGATGGACGCGGCGTCGAAGTCGATGAGGTCGTCGGGCCAGTACCCGGGGGTACCGGAGACCCAGAGGGCGTCGACGTCCTTCTGGATCTGCGCGGGCGTGGTCCCGAACCGCCTGGCCAGGTCTGCGACGGACACCGGCCCGGCACCGTCGAGGTACGCGACGATGCCCAGCAGGCGCAGCAGCCTGTCGTCCGCGCGCTCAGCCACGAGACGCCCCCTGTGCTCCCGCGCTGGCAACAGAGCCAGTGCCAGTGCCCAGTGCTGCCGCCGCGGTGAGCCTGCGCAGCGTCTCGTTCCGTACCGGCTCGGGTTCGAGCACCACCAGCGCCGCCCCGTATCCCGCAGCCTCGGACGCCATGCCGGACAAGGACCGGTAGGGCACCTCGAGGACGTCCCACCCGGCGTGATCGCCCGCACGGTCACCGGCCGACGCCCCGACGGGTCCGGGCAGGCGCTCGCTGTAGGCCTCGCGTTCGCCCTCGGGTACTGGTTTGGCGCGGGCACGCAGCGCTCCGGCGCGTTCGGGGCGGACGGCGACGACCGCCGCCCGGACCTCGCCGTGCTGCGCCTTGCCGAGCATGACGTCGGTCTCGAAGTCGGGAATCTCGTAGGCGCCGGCCGGGCCCGTGATGCGTACGCGGGACTCGATGCGGGACATGCGGAACACGCGGGGCGCCTGCCGGTCGCGGTCGAAGCACATGAGGTACCACCCGCCGTCGCGGGCCGCGATGCGCCACGGCTCGACATGCCTGGTCAGCACCGCGCCGTTGTACGCGGCCCGGTAGCTGAACGTGACCGCGCGGCGGGCCTCTATCGCCTCCATGAGGGGGCCGTAGGCGTCGCCCACGGCGCGCACGGACGGCGCGAGGCCGGCCAGGGCATCCACGGAGGGGTCGCCCGCCCCGGCGGCCCGCAGCTTGACCATCGCCCGGTTGATGTCCGTCTGCAGGGTCTTGTCCTGCCAGAACTGGGCGGCCAGCGACAGCACGCCGAGCTCGGCCGGGGTGAGGTCGATCGGCGGCAGCGCGTAGGCGTCGTGATCGATCCGGTACCCGAGCTCGTCGGTGTGCCCACCGGTCCCGACCGTCACGACGGGGATACCGAGAGCACGGAGCATGTCCTTGTCCCGCTCGAACATCCGCTCGAACGCCTCGTCGCTGGGCGCGTCGGCGTACCCGGCCACCGCGGTACGGACCTGTTGCTTGGTCATCGCCGCGTTCGTGTTCACGAGCGCGATGACAAGGTTCAGGAGCCGCTCGGCAGGGTTCAGGCCGGGCGGCTGGCCGACCGGCTGAGCGGACGGCGGGGCGGGTGACGGCGCGGGCTGCGCGCTGGGAGGCGGATCGATGGACATCAGGACAACGGTAGCGTTCGGTAGCCTCCACCCTGTGATGACGTGGCGGATCGGGACCGTGATTTCCACAGGCAGGTCGTGGCGGGGCGCACGCGAGCTCGAGGTGACGCTCGACCGCCCCCTGCCGGGGCGCGACGCCGCCGGGCAGGTGACAGAGGCGGAGACAGAGCCGGCGACCGTGCGCGCGCTGGCGTACACCGACCTCGTCGGCGACCCCGGACCGGGCGACGCCCTGCTCCTGAACGTCTCCGCGCTCGCCCGCGGGCTCGGCACCGGCGGGTACGCACTGGTAGTGGGCCCGGCCTCGGCCGGTACCCCCCTGCCACCCGACCCGGAACCGGGCCCAGGACACCTCGTCAAGGCCCGGTACACGCCCCTGCAGACCATGGTGCTCGGCGTCGACGAACAGGAGTCGCCCCACCACGCGACCCTGGCCGACGCCGACAGCCTCGACGGCATGCCCGTCATCGTCGCGGACCTGCACTCCGCGCTCCCCGCCGTCGTCGCCGGGCTCCGGCACGCCCACGCGACCACCAGCCGATCCACCGACGAGCTGCGGATCGCCTACATCATGACCGACGGCGGTGCACTGCCCGCCGCGTTCTCCCGCACGGTAGCCGCCCTGCGCGACGCCGACTGGCTCACCACCTGCGTCACCGTCGGCCAGGCCTTCGGCGGCGACCTCGAAGCAGTGACCGTACACACCGGCCTGCTCGCGGCCCGGCACGTCGCCGGGTGCGACATCGCCGTCGTCGCCCAGGGACCGGGCAACCTCGGGACCGGAACCCGCTGGGGCTACTCCGGCGTCGCCGCCGGCGAAGCGGTCAACGCCGCCGCCACCCTCCGCGGACGCCCCGTCGCCTCCCTGCGCGTGTCCGGCGCAGACCCCCGCGACCGCCACCTCGGCATCTCCCACCACTCCCTGACCGCGTACACCAGGGTCGCCCTCGCCCCCGCCGACGTCCCCGTCCCCGCACCCGACACCGGCCTCGAGGACCGGCCCGCCTGGGGCGCACCGCTGACCCACCGCATCCGCGAACAGGCACAAGCCCTCGCCGAGACCCGCCACACCCTCGTCGACGTCCCCACCGACACCACCCTCCTCGACACCCTGCGCACCGCACCAGGCGGACTACGCACCATGGGCCGCGACCTCGACGCCGACCCCGCATCCTTCGTCGCAGCAGCCGCAGCCGGCATCCACGCCCACCGGCTCACCACCAGCACGACCGGCACGGCATGAAGCCCATCACCCGCCTGACCATCACCTTCCTCCTGGTCACCATCGTGGTCCTCGGCGCAGCCACCGCCACCCCCTGGCGCTTCAGCCCGCCCCACCTGCCCACCCCGGAGCTCTCCATGCCCCAACAGCAGCCCCCACCGAGCCTCGACGTCAGCGCCAGCCCACGGCCCCAGCCCCTCGACGAACCCACCCGCGACAACCGCTGGGTCGTCCTGGTCACCGCAATCCTCCTCGGCCTCCTCTTCGCAGCCCTGCTGGGCTTCGCCGCCCGCAAGCTCCTCGCCATCCTCCGCGGACAGATCGACACCACACCCGACAACCTCACCGGCGGCACCGGCACCGCAACCCCCGACGACGCCGTCGACCTGCCCGAGCTCCAGGACGCCGTCACCCGCGCCCTCGCCCACCTCGACGGACACGCCCGCCCCCGCGACGCCGTCGTCGCCGCCTGGGTAGCCCTCGAAGAAGCCGCAGCCCGCGCAGGCGCCCACCGCGACCCCGCCCAGACCCCCACCGAGTTCACCGGCACCGTCCTCGCCAACACCCCCGCACCACCCGCCGCCGTCGCCCGCCTGCGCACCCTCTACCAACGCGCCCGCTTCACCGACCGCCCCATCGACCGAACCGCCGTCACCCAGGCCCGAACGGCGCTCGCGGACATCGCACGCAGCCTCGACGTCGACCAGCCCGCCGACGAACCCGCCGACCAGCCCGGCACCGGCACCCGCGACGAACAAGGCCGAGCGTGAGGAACTGGAACTGGCGGCGCATCACCACCGTCACCGTCATCGCAGGCCTGGCTGCCACTGGACTCGTCTACTGGAGCGTCGTCGACCCCTGGCACGCCATCGCCGCGGCAGCCGTAGCCACCGCGATCGGCATCCTGTGGTCCGCCACCGACGCCACCGTCCCCGACCCCGAATGGCCCCACCTCCCCATCGAGGCCCGCGCCGGCGGCCGGCACGACGTGTCCGACCTCGGCTGGTCCGTGTTCGGCCGCGACGGCCACGTCACCGACCGGGTCGTCCGACGCATCCGGGCCCTCGCCGCCGACCGCCTCCGCGCACACGGCATCGACCCGTCCGACCCCGCAGCCGAACCCGACGCCGAACGCCTGCTCGGCGCTCGCGTCCTGCGCCAGCTCAAGTCCCGACAGCCCCCGACGGCGCGCACCGTACAGACCTGGCTCGACGCGATAGACCGCCTCGGCGCCGCACCCACCACCGAGGAGAACCATGCTTGACCGCACCGGCCCTGAAACTGGCCCGGCGACCAGCCCCGCACCGCTGCCCGTCGCCGACGTCGCAGCACTGGGCGAACAGGTCCTCACCGAGGTGGGCACCGCCATCGTCGGCATGCGCGACGCCCTCCAGGTGGCCCTTGCCACGATCCTCGCCGGCGGACACGTCCTCTTCGAGGACGTACCGGGCCTCGGCAAGACCCTCGCCGCCCGGTCGCTGGCCGCCGCCCTCGGCCTCGACTTCGCGCGCCTCCAGTGCACCCCCGACCTGCTGCCCGCGGACATCACCGGCTCCTCGGTCTTCGACCCGGCGACCCGTACCTTCGAGTTCCGCCCCGGGCCCGTCTTCACCGGCCTCTTCCTCGCCGACGAGATCAACCGCACCGCGCCCAAGACCCAGTCCGCGCTGCTCGAGGCGATGGCCGAACGGCAGGTCTCGATAGAGGGCACCAGCCGCCCCCTGCCCAACCCCTTCCACGTGCTGGCCACCTCCAACCCCGTCGAGTACGAGGGCACGTACCCCCTCCCGGAGGCTCAGCTCGACCGCTTCATGGTCCGCCTCGGCGTCGGCTACCCCGACCGCGCCCAGGAGGCCGAGGTCGTCACCCGCCGCCTCGCCCGCCGGCAGGAGGCCACCTCCGTCCGGCGCGTCGTCGACCCCACCACAG
Source organism: Promicromonospora alba (assembly GCF_042654905.1). Taxonomy (NCBI): domain Bacteria; kingdom Bacillati; phylum Actinomycetota; class Actinomycetes; order Micrococcales; family Promicromonosporaceae; genus Promicromonospora; species Promicromonospora alba. Next base: position 120,918 of record NZ_JBHSFI010000001.1, on the reverse strand, counting down.
TGCGCGCCATGCAGGCCGGGACCGAGCAGGTCCCCGTCGACCCCGACGTCGTCCGCTACTGCGTCGACCTCACCGCCGCCACCCGCGGTCACCAGGCCCTGGAGGTCGGTGCCTCCCCCCGCGGCTCGCAGAACCTCGTGCTCCTCGCCCGCGCCGTCGCCGTCCTCGACGGACGCGACTACGTGCTGCCCGAGGACGTCAAGCGCGTGGCCATACCCGTCCTCGCCCACCGCATCACCCTCACGCCCACCGCGTGGGCGTCGGCCACCCGGCCCGAGACCGTCGTCGCGGACCTCCTGCACACCGTCCCCACGCCTGCCACGGTCCCCACCCGATGACCGTCGGCGGCATCATCGTCGCCGGCGGACGGACCTCGTACAGCAGACCCGTCGACGGCCCCCACGGCTGGCGCCCCACCTCGGTGTACACCGCCGCCGTCACCGTCGGCATCCTCCTGCTCGCCACGAGCGTCCTCGCCGGCCGCGCCGACATCGCACTCATCGGCATACCCGGCCTCCTCGCGGCCACGTGGGCCCACGCCGGCCGTCCCACCACGCCCCTGCGCGCGGACCTCCGCGAACCGTCGGGCCCCACGACCCCGGGCGAGCTCTCCGCGAACCTCCAGCTCGCCGCCGGCACCGGAGAAGGAGCCGACGTCGTCCACCTCCGCATCACCGCGCCCGGGCACCGCACCACCCACCTGACGCTGGCGGCCCGGCCACAGGAACGGGCCCAGAACCAGGCCCACGCCCGCGAGGTACCGCTCGGCCTCTCGTCCGTCCGCACCGGCCCCCAGCAGACCTTCACCGTCGACCTGCGCGGGTCCCGGCACGGCACCTGGGAGGAGGAGCCGACCCAGGTCCGCGCCGCGACCCGCCTCGTCCTGCCCGGCGCCGCCCCGCTCGGCCGCCTGCCCCTGCCGCGACGGCTGCGCGGCCTCACCGGACCGCACTCGGCACGCCGCCTCGGCGACGGCACCGAGCTGCGCGACATCCACCCCTTCACCCCGGGCGACCGGCTGCGCCGGATCGACTGGCGCACCACCGCCCGCCGCTCCCCCGAGCTCGACACCCTCTACGTCCGCCGCACCTACTCCACCGCCGAGGCGACGGCAGTGCTCGTCGTCGACTCCCGCGACGAGGTAGGACCCGACGTCCGCACCTGGCGTGGCTACGGCATCATCCGGGTCGACGAGCCGACGTCGCTCGACCTCGCCCGCCACGCCGCGGCCTCCGTCGCCACCGCCCTGGTCGAAGCGGGCGACCGCGTGGGCCTCGAGGACCTCGCCCGCCGACGCCGCCCGCTCCCGCCGTCGGCCGGACGACGCCACCTCCGCCGCCTCGTGCACGGACTGGCCCTCGCCCACCCGAAGGATCCGGCGTCGGCACACCGCGTCCGCCCGCCGCAGCTCCCGGCCGACGCCATCGTCTACCTCTTCACCACGCTCCTCGACGACGACCCCCTGCACCTCGTCCGCACCTGGCGCACCGCGGGCCACCCCGTCGTCGTGATCGACACCCTCCCCGACGTCCACCCCGTCATCGAGAGCCACCTCGCGATCGCCTGGCAGATCGGCCGCCTCGAACGTGAGGACCGGATCGCCGCCCTCGACGTCGAGGGCATCCCCGTCGTCCGCTGGGCCGGATCCCAGCGAGACCAGGCCGCCGTCCGCTTCGAAGCCCTCGCCCACGCAGCCCGACGCCACGTACCCGGACGCACCCCATGATCCCCAGCTCCCTCACCGAACGGCTACGGCACCTCAGGCTCCGCCTCGACGACCCCGGACGACGCCCCCTGCCGGCCGTCACCGTCGAGACCGGACCCACCGTCCGCGGCTGGGTCTTCCGCCTCGCGCTCCTCGTCCTCACCCCGCTCCTGCTGTTCACCGCCGCCGGCCGCACCCCCGACGTCCCCCTCGGAGTGACCGGAACCATCGCCCTCCTCGCCACCGGCCTGCTCGTCGTCCGCCCCACCCCCGCCACGGCCGGCGGCGTCATCGTCGTCGCGGCAGTGCTCTTCTGGGGCTTCACCACCGAGCCCTTCGACCCCTGGGCGCTCGTCGTCGCGCTGCTCGCCCACCTCCTCGCCCGCACCACCTGGTGGGCCGCCCACGTCCCGCCCGACGGACACACCGAGCTCGCGGCCCTCCGCACCGGCTGGCGACGCGACGCCACGGTCCTCGGCGCCACCGGCCTCCTCGGCGCCCTCGCCCTGCTCGCCTCCGGGACGACGACGACCACCGCCGTCCTGCTCGCGGCGCTCGGCCTGGTCGGGATCGCGCTCCTCGCGCTGGCGACCGGCCGCCCCTCGCGTGACGATGGACCGAGCTGACCAGCGGTCCCCCTCAGCGGGTCTCGCCAGCGGTCGGCACTGCCTGAAGCATCGCCGGAAGAAAGGATCGACATGTCCCCGAAGCTGCCCCGCTACACCGTCCCGTCCCTCACCCCTGAGCAGGGGGCCGAGGTCGCGGTAATCCTCCAGCAGCGGCTGCACGCGCTGAACGACCTGCACCTCACGCTTAAGCACGTGCACTGGAACGTCGTGGGACCGCACTTCATCGGCGTCCACGAGATGCTCGACCCGCAGGTCGACGCCGTGCGCGCGATGGTCGACCAGATCGCCGAGCGTATCGCCACCCTGGGCAGCGTCCCGGTCGGGACGCCGGGCGCGCTCGTCGCGGCCCGGAACTGGGAGGACTACCCGCTCGGCCGCGCGACGACCACCAAGCACCTGGCCGCGCTCGACGAGGTCTACGAGTCCGTGATCACGGACCACCGCAAGGCCGCCGACGACACCGCCAAGCTGGACGACGTGACGAACGACCTGCTCATCGGCCACCTGCACGAGCTCGAGCAGTTCCACTGGTTCGTGCGCGCGCACCTCGAGTCGGCGTCCGGGGCGATCCCGGAGTCGTAACCGGGAACGGCCCCGCACCACGCGGGGACCGCACGTTAGGGTGCCGGGGTGACCGAGCCATTCATCCGCCCGTACAGCGCCGCCGACCGTGCCGACGTCGCCGACATCTGCGTCCGCACCGCCGCTGCCGGCGGCGACGCGCGCGGCGTCTACTCGTCCGACCTGCTCATGCCCGACGTCTACGCGCTCCCGTACGTGGAGCACTCCCCCGACCTCGCGTGGGTCGTCGAGCACGAGGGCCGTGCGGCCGGATACATCATCGGTGTCGCCGACACCCAGGCCTTCGTGGACTGGTGGGCCCGTGAGTGGACGCCGGGCTTCGTCGCCCGGCACCCCGCACCCGGCCCGGCCACCGGCCGGAACCCCTCCTACACCGAGGCCCAGCTGCTGCACGACGGCGCGGACCCGGAGCGCATGGTCCGGGGCCTGCGCCACGGCGAGCTGACGACGCATCCCGCCCACCTGCACATCGACCTGCTGCCGGTGCTCCAGCGCCGCGGCCTGGGCTCCCGCCTCATCGACACGCTCCGTGGCGCCCTCGCCGAGCGCGGCGTGCCGGGCGTGCACCTGGGCTACGCGGCGGAGAACACCGCTGCCCGCCTGTTCTACGACCGCTACGGCTTCACGGCGCTCCCCTCATCGACCCCGCAGGCCCCGCTGGTAGGCATCCCCACCACCTGACCGTTGAGTGCGGGGTATTTGCGCCGTCAGGAGCCGTCAACGCACAAATACCCCGCACTCAACGGGACCGGGTCAGGACTCTCGCGATGCCTCTATCCACGCTCGGCGGATCTGCTCGAAGCGGGTGGGCAGCGGCGGGCGCAGGGCGCCGTAGCGCGCGTTGGTCCGGTGCACGAACCGCCGCCACGACAGCACCAGCCCCTGCCTGCTGATCGGCAGGCCCGACGCGACGGTCGTCCCGTTGTCGTGCGTGTGGTGGACCGTGAGCAGCAGCGCCCTCGGCACGGAACCCTCGAGCTCCGCCGCGAGCTCCTCGCGCACGACCATCCAGTGCTTCAGCAGCACCACCAGATCGGCCGGCAGCAGGTGCCGCCGCGGCGTGCGGTGCTTGCCGTGCCGCACCAGCACGCTGCCGTCCGAGGTCTTCGCCCGAGCCGGCCCCAGGTCGATGTCCTCGACCCGCACGCGCAGCAGGTCCCCGTACCGGGCACCCGTCGCGCGCACCAGGCCGGTGATCACCGCGAGCCGCACCGCCTCGGGCTTCGCGCCCGTGCGCATCGCCTCGGTGGAGAGCTCCCGCCAGACCCACTCGGCCTCCTCGAGGCTTACCGGCGGCCGCGGATAGCGGGCGAGCTCCCCGCTCCCTGTCTGTGGTGACGTGGCATCGGCACTGGTCATGGGTTGGAATATACGCTTGGCACACTATTAATCAATGGAGAAGACGTGGTGTGTCGGCGCTCCGTGAAGGAAGTCCCCGTACCCTCGTGCGGTGGACCTCCCCAGCACCATCGCCCGGCCGATCGACCATGAGGTGGTCATCAAGAAGTCCCGGTTCCTGGCCCACCTCGCACCCGCCGCGACCGTCGCGGAGGCCGACGCCGTCATCGCGCGCCGCCGCAAGGAGCTGTGGGACGCGGGCCACCACTGCGTCGCGATGGTCCTCGGTACCGGCGCCGACGGCGCGAGCCAGACGGCCCGCTCCTCCGACGACGGCGAGCCCGGCGGCACCGCGGGCGTCCCCATGCTGGAGGTGCTGCGTCATCGCGACATGACGGATCTGGTCGCCGTGGTCACCCGCTACTTCGGCGGCGTCAAGCTGGGTGCGGGCGGTCTGGTCCGGGCGTACTCGGGCGCGGTAGCCGGCGCCCTCGACGTCGCCGCCGCCTCCGGGGCGCTGCTCCGGCGGGAGCTCCTGTACGAGGTCGAGGTGCCCGTCCCCCACGGCGACGCCGGCCGGATCGACAACGTGCTGCGCGACTGGGCGTCGTCGCACGGTTCGGTGATGGAGCCGCCCGCCTACGACGCCGTCGCGCACCTGCGGCTGCTGGTGCCGAGGGAGCAGCTGGACACCCTGGCCGCCGACGTCGCATCCGCTTCCGCCGGTGCCCTCTCCCCTACCGTCGGCGAGGCACGGGTGGTGGACGTACCCGCGCGTCGGCCTTGACTGACCTCCTCCGCGGGTGAAGTCTCTGGGGCACCCGCACCGGCACAAACACCGAGGAGGGACCATGCATCGTCGCATCCGCTCGTCCGCCGTCGTCGTCGCACTGACCGCCGCCGCAGCCCTGCTCGCCGCTTGCGGCCCGAGCGCCGAGCAGGAGGGGCCGGCCGACGCCATCACCTTCTGGACGCCGCAGTCGACGCCGGAGCGGGTCGCCGCCCAGGAGGCCGTGGCGGCCAGGTTCACCGAGGAGACCGGTATCGAGGTCGAGGTCGTGCCGCTCGCGGCCGCCGACCAGGACCAGGCGCTGGTCACCGGTGCCGCCTCCGGCGAGGTGCCGGACGTGATCCTCGCCGGCGCCTCGCAGATCACGTCCTGGCAGGCCCAGGGGCTGCTCGACACGGACGTCGTGCAGGAGGCCATGGACACGCTGGACCCGGCGACCTTCAACGAGAACGCTCTGGGCGCTGTCACGGTGCAGAACGAAGCAGGGCAGGACGGCGCCAGCACGGTCGCCGCCGTCCCGAGCGACGGCTGGGTGCACCTCATCGCCTACCGCACCGACCTGCTCGAGGAGGCGGGGGTCGAGGTGCCGACCAGCGTGGCCGAGCTCGCCGAGTCCGCGACCACCGTCAAGGACGAGCTCGGTATCACCGGCATCGCGCTCGGCACCCAATCCGGCACCGCCTCGGGCACGGAAGGCATCGAGTCGATCTTCCAGTCGGCGGGCTGCGAGCTCGTGTCCGACGGCGAGGTCGCCATCGACTCGCCGGAGTGCGCCGAGGCCGCCGGGTACTTCAAGGAGCTGCGCGACTCGTCGGTCGCCGGCGACTACGACGTCGAGTCCGCTCGCGCCGCCTACATGGCGGGAGACGCCGCGATGCTGCTCTTCTCCACGCACATCCTCGACGAGCTGGCGAACCTCGACGAGGCGGTGCCGCCGTCGTGCGAGCAGTGCGCCGACGACCCCGCGTTCCTCGCGGACCAGTCCGGCTTCATCACGGTGCTGGACGAGAACCATCCGGCCCAGTTCGGCGCCACGCTCGCCTACGCGGTCCCGGCCCGGGCGAACGCCGACGAGGCGCGCCAGTACATCGAGTACGTGCTGGGCGAGGGTTACGCCGACACGCTCGCCGTCGCCACCGAGGGCCGCCTCCCGCTGCGTACCGGCACGCCCGAGAACCCCACGGAGTTCCTCGACGCGTGGGGCGGCCTGGGGTTCGGGCCCAAGGTCGAGTCCTCGGTCGCCGAGGTGTACGGCGACGACCTGGTCACCGCGATGGGCGAGGGCATGGCCGCCGTCTCCCGCTGGGGCCAGGGCACTCCCGACGCCACGCTCGCCGGGCTGGTCGCCACCCAGGGCACGCTCGCGCAGCAGCTCGACCCGCTGTACCGGGGCACCGATCCGGCAGAGGTGACTGGGCAGATGGCCGCCGAGGTGACGGCCCTGCAGCAGGACCAGTGACGGCGCGCCAGTCCACCGCTGCCCAGCGCGCGAACCGCTCCGGGTGGCTGCTCGTCTCGCCGTCGCTCGCGGTCGTCGCCCTGGTGGTGCTGCTGCCGTTCGCGCTGGTGGTGGTGTTCGGGTTCTCCGAGATCCGCCTCGTCGACATCCCGTACCTCGGGACGGAGCCGGTCGAGTGGACGCTGGACAACTTCCGGCAGGCCGCTAGGTCGCAGGCGTTCTGGGGCGCCCTGTGGACCACCGTCCTGTACGCGGGTCTGACGGCGGTGGGGTCGCTCGCCGTGGGCCTCGCGCTCGCGCTGGCGCTGCGGCGGCCGTTCGCCGGGCGCGGCCTGGTACGCGCCCTGCTGCTCGTGCCGTACGTGCTCCCGGTGGTCGCCGCGGCCACCATCTGGAAGACGGCGCTCAACCCCCAGTACGGCGTGGTCAACGCGTTCGGCCGCGCGTACCTCGGGTGGGACACACCGGTGGGCTTCCTCAGCACCACCTCCGCGGAGGTCTGGGGCATCCCGGTGCCGGTGGCGCTGCTCGTGGTCGTGCTGTTCGACGTCTGGAAGTCCGCACCGCTCGCATTCCTGTTCCTCACGGCCCGGCTCCAGTCGGTGCCCGGCGAGATCGAGGAGGCCGCCGCGCTCGACGGCGCGAACCGCCGGCAGGCCCTGCGGTTCATCCTGCTCCCGCAGCTGCGAGCGGTGGCTCTGTTGCTCCTGCTGCTGCGGTTCATCTGGTCGTTCCAGACCTTCGACGACGTCTACCTGCTCACCGAGGGCGCCGGGAGCACGCAGGTCATGGCCATCCAGGTGTACACGGAGCTGGTCACCAAGGCCGACATCGGCAGCGCCGCCGCGTTCGGCCTGCTCATGAGCCTCATCCTCTGCGTGCTGCTCGCGGGCTACGTGCTGCTCTCCCGACGGACCGACGAATCATGAGGCCAACCATGAGAGGACAGTCATGAGCGGCATACGGCCCACCCGTGCCGCCCGGGTCGGGCGTGCCGTCGTGGTCGTCGTCGCGCTCCTGTGGTCGCTGGGGCCCGTGCTGTACGGCGTGCTGCTCTCGGTGCGGCCGTACGGCGAGGTGGTCCGCGACCCGCTCGGACTGCCGTCCGGGCTCGAACTGTCCGCCTTCACGACGGCGATGCGCGACGAGGCCGACGGCGGATTCGGGCTGGGCCGGTTCGTGCTCAACTCGCTCGGCGTCGCCGTGGGGACCGTCGCGCTGAGCATCCTGGTCTGCGTGCTCGGCGCCTACGCCGCCGCCCGCCTCCGGTACCGCGGCCGGGCGCTGACGAACGGCATCATCCTGGCGGTCTACCTGTTCCCGGGGATCGTGCTGGCGGTGCCGAAGTTCGTCATCCTGTCCCGCCTCGGCCTGACCAGCACCCTGGTGGGGCTGCTCGTCGTCTACGTGGCGGCCACGGTGCCCGTCGCGCTTTACATGATGCGGAACTTCTTCCTCGCGCTGCCGCAGAGCGTCGAGGAGGCGGCGATCATGGACGGCTGCACGCTGCCCCAGCTGCTCGTCCGGGTGGTGCTGCCGATCGCGATCCCCGGCGTCGTCGCCACCGCGATCTACGTGTTCATGATCGCCTGGAACGAGTACTTCTACGCCCTGCTGTTCCTGGTGCAGCACCGCGACCTCTGGACGGCGCCGCTCGGTATCGCGCAGCTCGGCGACTTCCAGGTGCCGGTCACCGTGCTCCTGGCCGGGTCCATCGCGGTGACGGTGCCCGTGGTGATCGTCTTCTTCCTCGCGCAGCGGTACATCGTGTCGGGCCTGGTCCAAGGGGCGGAGAGATGACGGCGACTCCGGCCGGCGCTCCCGCCCGGCCCCCGGTCCGGCTGGCCGTCCTCGGAGCCGGCGGCCGCGGCGCCGACGCCTACGGCCGCTGGGCCCGCGCGCACCCCGACCGCGCCCGGATCGTGGCGGTGGCCGACCCGGACGCTGCCCGACTGGAGGCCCTGGCCGGCACCACCGCCGCCCGCTACGCCGACTGGACCGGCCTGGTCGCGGACCTCGGCCGCCTGCGGCCCGACGCCGTGATCGTCGCGCTGCCGGACGCCCTCCACGTCGCCGCGGCCACCGCGGTCGCCGACGCCGGGCTGCCGATGCTGCTGGAGAAGCCCGCCGCGCCGACGCTCGCCGCCCTGACCGACCTGGCGGGCGTGGTGCGCCGGACGGGCGCCCGGATCGCCGTCGGGCACGTGCTGCGGTTCGCGCCGTTCTGGCGGGCGGTGCGGGCCGTCGTCGCGGCGGGCACGCTCGGCGACCTCGCGACCATCGAGGTGCGCGAGAACATCGGGTTCTGGCACTTCGCGCACTCGTTCGTCCGGGGCAACTGGCGCAACGCCGCCGAGTCCAGCCCGATGGTGCTCGCCAAGACCTGCCACGACCTCGACCTGATCCGCTGGCTCGCCGGGTCGGCGCCCCGGACCGTGGCGAGCGAGGGTTCGCTGCTGCACTTCCGCCCGGAGAACGCGCCGGAGGGCGCCCCCGCCCGCTGCACCGACGGCTGTCCCGCCGCTGCCGACTGCCCGTTCTACGCGCCCCGCTACTACCTGGACGCGCTGCGCGACGTCACCGGTCACCCGGTCACGATGCTCGGCGACGACCTGTCCCCCGCCGGCCGCCTCGCCGCCCTGCGGCGCGGGCCGTACGGGCGCTGCGTCTACCACTGCGACAACGACGTCGCCGACCACCAGCAGACCCTCCTGCGGTTCCCCTCCGGCCTCACCGTCACGCTCACGGCCAGCGCGTTCACCGCCGAGAACACGCGGCACCTGGCGATCACCGGCACACGCGGGCAGCTGCACGGGCACATGGAGTCGGGCGAGATCCGGGTGGACCTGTTCTCGCCGTCGGGCAGGCTGCCGGACGCCGTCCTCGGCGCCCTGCCCGGCGTCGAGCTCGTCGAGTCCGGCACGGACGGGCCGCTCGGCCACGCCACCCACACGCTTCTTGCCCACCCGGCCCCGGAGTCTGGCTTGAGTGGCGGTCATGCCGGCGGCGACGACGGCCTCATGGACGCGTTCTGCCGGGCGGTGGTCGACGGCACCGTCGGCTCGGGCGAGCTGTCGTTCGCCACAGCGCTGGACAGCCACCTCATGGCGTTCGCCGCGGAGTGGTCGCGTTCGGGTGCCGGCGTGGTGGACTTCGGGCGGTGGTCCGGGGCCGCGCTGGGTTCTGCGGGCATGAGCCCCGGCCAGGACAGCACACCTCAGGACGGCACCGTCCGGAGGGTGCGGTGAGCACGGCGAGCCCGTGGGCGGACGCCGTCCGCGGCGTCGCCGAGCGGGCCGGCCTCGACCCGCGGCGGGTCACCGTCGAGCCCACCGGGTTCGACGCCGACCGACCCGACGCTGCCCGGCACGACACCGCCGAGTACCGGGCCGAGGCCGGCCACCTGATGATCCGGGCGACCGACGCGGTGGCAGCGTCCGTCGCGCTGGCACGGTACGTCCGCGACCACCTGGGCACGCGGCTGACCTGGCAGCAGCCGCGTATCACGAGCACGACCAGTCCGAGCACGACCAGTCCGAGCCCGCTGCCGGACGCGCCGCGCACCATCGTCTCGTCGCCGCACGAGGTGCGGTACTACCTGAACGTCGTGACCTTCGGGTACTCGACGCCGTTCTGGGGCTGGGCCCGGTGGGAGCGCGAGATCGACTGGATGGCGCTGCACGGCATCACGCACCCGCTCATGCTCGTGGCGCACGAGGCGGTGCTGGCCGAGACGTTCCGCCGGGCCGGTCTGCCCGACACCGAGGCCGCGCGTTGGCTGGGCGGCGCCGCGCACTTCCCGTGGACGTTCATGGGCGGCATGCACTCGTTCGGCGGTCCGCTGCCCGCGCGCTGGGCCGAGCGCCGGGTCGACCTGGCCCGGCGCGTCCTGGTCCGGATGCGCGAGCTCGGCATGACGCCCGTGCTCCCCGCGTTCGGTGGGCACGTCCCGCCGGCCCTCGCGGGCCCTGCTCCCGACGGTGACGCCCCGGACGGCGACCACACAGCCGGCGACCACCCAGCCGGCGAGATCGAGTGGCAAGGCTGGCACATCCCGCTCCTCCATCCGGAGTCGCGTCGCTTCCAGGAGCTGTTCGCGACCTTCGCGCAGGTCCAGCGCGAGCTGCTCGGCCCGGGATCCGGGCACTACGCCGTCGACCCGTACATCGAGTCGGTCCCGCCGTCGGGCGACGTCGAGTACCTGCGCGCCGCAGGCCGCGGCACCTACCGGGCCCTAGCCGCCGCGGACCCGGAGGCCGTCTGGGTGCTCCAGGGCTGGCCCTTCCACTACAAGGGCGCGTTCTGGACGCCCGACCGCGTGGCCGCCTACCTGCGCGACGTCCCCGTCGACCGCACGCTCGTCCTGGACCTCTGGGGCGAGCACGTGCCGCTGCACCAGGCCCTCCTCGCCGACGGCGCCCCGCTCGCCGGGCGCCCGTGGGTCTGGTGCGCGCTGCACAACTTCGGTGGCCGGCCGGCGCTGTTCGGCGACCTGCGCGGCCTCGTCCGGGACGTCCAGGCCCTGCCCGACGGCGTACCCCACCTGCGCGGCATCGGCCTCGCCCCCGAGGCCATCGAGAACAACGAGGTCTTCTACGAGCTCGCGACCGACCTCGCCTGGGACGACGCCCCCCGCTCCCCCGCGGAGCTCGACCGCTGGCTGGAGCGGTTCGTGCTGGACCGGTACGGGCTGTCGGAGCCGCATCCGGTCAGGGAGTCGGGCACAGGATCGGGCACAGAATCGAATATCGAATCGGGTACTGAATCGGGTAGAGGACCGGTCCCGTCCGGGCTGAGCGGTGAGGTACGTGCGGACCTGGCACAAGTGGTGCTACGTGCTTGGCACACTATTTATTCAACTCTCTACGGCGAGGGCCGTACCCGTTCCGTCCCGACGCCCGTCATCGCTCGCCCCTGGGCCGCAGGGCTGCCGTTCCCCGCCCAGCGCAGCGCGGGCGAGGCGATCGGCAACGCGCCGCCGACACCGTCGTCCAACATCGACGCCGAGAACGACCCCGCCGTCGCAACCGCGCTCCCCCGCCTCGACCAGGCCGTCCGGGAGCTGACAGTGGTCCGCGACAGGCTCCCGGAGACCCTCCCGGCCTCTCTGCCGAACCCGGCGCGCGACCTCCTCAGCGCCGACATCGCCGAGCTGGCGGGCCACGTCCTCGCACAGGGCACCCGGGCGCACGTGCGCGGCATCCTGACGGCGGCACGCGCGGGCGACCCGGACGGCGTCCGCGCCCACATGCGCCGCCTGCGCGCCGACCTGCTGCGGCTCGACGACCTGGCCGGAGCCCGCCCCGAGACCCGGGTCTCCACGTGGGTCGACGGCGCGCGCGCCTGGGGCGACACCGACGCCGAACGGGACGCCATGGAACGCGAGGCGCGGAGCCTGGTCAGCGTCTGGGGCGGGCAGCACAACGGCCTGCACGACTACTCGGGCAGGCACTGGCAGGGCCTGGTCCGGGAGCTCTACCTGCCGCGCTGGCAGGCCTGGGCAGACTGGCTGGCCGACGCCGCCGCGCACGGCCCGGTCCCGCCGGACACCGACCCAACCCCGCTGCGGAAACGCATAGTGGAGATCGAGGAGACCTGGCGCGCAACCACGCGATAGTCGGTAGAACGTCTGGCGGTCGGTAGAACGTCAGGTGGTCGGCATTCCGAGGTGCCGACCACCTGACGTTCTACCGACCGCGCCGAGCCGTACGCTCAGAACCCTTCCGGGCCCACCGTCGCGCCGTCGGGCACCGTGCCGCCGTCGCCCGTGAGCTGCGCCTTGCCCTCCACGCGCACGCCGGACCCGAAGGTCCAGTCGCCGCGGACCGTCAGCGAGTCGGCGTCGCGCAGCGACGGCGCACCCGCGGCGAACCGCTGCGTGAAGTCGTCGATGAGCTTGTAGTGGTCCTTGTCGAGGTCCACGAGCGGCGCGAGGGCCTGCGCCTCGAGCCGGTAGTCGGGCGTCAGGTCGTAGACGTCCGACCGCAGCACGAGCAGGTCGTTGGTCGTCTTGACCGGCAGGAACCGCGAGCGCTCCACCTCGATCGCCGTCGCACCCTCGAAGACGGCGACAGCCGCGCCCATCGCGGACTCGATCTGCACGACCTTGGGCGACGACGGGTCCGACGGGTCGACGGTCTTGTCGTTGCGGATCAGCGGGAGCTCCAGCACGCCCGACGTCCGCTCGAGCTCGGCGGCCAGCGCCTCGAGGTTGAACCAGAGGTTGTTGGTGTGGAAGAACGGGTGGCGCGTGGCGTCCAGGGACGCAGCGACGTCGTCGGGGTGGGTCTGCGCGGTCTCGCGCTGGACCATCTGGCCGTCGGCCTTGCGGATGACGAGCTGGCCGCCCTTGACGTCGGCGGGCGTCTTGCGGCACAGCTCGGCGGCGTACGGGGCACCCGATGCGGCGAACCAGCCGGCGATCGTGGCGTCCGGCGTGGCGCCGAGGTTGTCCGAGTTGGAGACGCACATGTACCGGAAGCCGGCCTCCAGCAGTGCGACGACGACGCCGGACGCGTGCAGCGCCGGGTACAGGTCGCCGTGGCCGGGCGGGCACCACTCGAGGTCGGGGTCCTTCTCCCAGGTGACCGGCGTGAGGTCCTCGGCGAGCAGCTTGGGCTCGCGGTTCTGCAGGAAGTCGACGGGCAGCCCGTCCACCGCGAGGTCGGGATAGCGTTCCAGCGCCGCGAGCGAGTCGTCGCGGGTGCGGAACGAGTTCATGAACAGCAGCGGGAGGCGGGCGCCGGTGGCCTCCCGGGCCGCGCGCACCTGGCCGACGATGATGTCGAGGAACGTGAGCATCTCGGGCTCGCCGGCCGGACCGTCGTCGGACGAGGCCGGCGCGACCCGCACCGGCAGCAGCGACTTCGCCTTGTCCATGCCCATGGACGTGCCGAGCCCGCCGTTGAGCTTGAGCATCGCTGTCTTCGCGAGGGCCGCGGCCGCTTCGTCGTCACCGATGCTCAGCTCGGCGCGGTTCGGGATGTCGACCAGCGGGTCGATGTCGTCCTCGCGGATCATGCCGCTCGCACCCGACTGCAGCAGGTGGTAGAACCGCGTGAACGTCTCGATGGCGGCGGGCGCCACGCCTGCCTCGGTCATCTTGGTACGGGCCTGCTCGAGCCCGGTGAGGTCCGTCATGGGGCACAGGTTATGCGACGCCGGTGACACTCAGCGCGAGCAGCCCGGAGCGCGGGCTCACTCGGAGCGGTCACTCAAAACGAGTGGGGTCCCCGGCTCCTATGCGCACGACGTCGGGGAACCCGTCGGACCAGTCGACGACGGTCGTGGGCTCGGTCCCGGCGTCCCCGCCGTCGACCACGGCGTCCAGCAGGTGGTCGAGCTCTTCCTTGATGGTCCAGCCGTCCGTCATCGGCTCGGCCTGGTCCGGGAGGATCAGCGTGGACGAGAGCAAGGGCTCCCCCAGCTCGCGCAGCAGCGCCTGCGTGACGGCGGAGTCGGGGATGCGCACGCCCACCGTCTTCTTCTTGGGGTGGGCGAGCCGGCGCGGCACCTCGGCGGTGGCCGGGAGGATGAACGTGTACGGCCCCGGCGTGGCGGACTTGATCGCGCGGAACGCCGAGTTGTCGAGCTTCACGAGCTGCCCCAGCTGCGCGAAGTCCGAGCACACCAGCGTGAAGTGGTGCTTGTCGTCGAGCCTGCGGATGCTGCGGATGCGGTCCGCGCCGTCGTGGTAGTCCATGCGGCAGCCCAGCGCGTACGAGGAGTCGGTCGGGTAGGCGACCAGGGCGTCGTCGCGCAGCATGGCGACGACCTGCGCGATGCTGCGCGGCTGGGGGTCGACGGGGTGGACGTCGAAGTAGCGGGCCATGCCGCCGAGCCTAGTCGGGCCCAGGTCCGTACGCAGCGCTCAGGCGACCGCTCCTACAAGGCGGACTCACAAGACAGTCTCACAAGACAGACAGGGCCCGCCGCAGCTCGTCCCCGCTGGCGTTCCCGCCGGTGCACACGACCCCGACGTTCCGGCCCGCGAAGCGCTCCGGGTCCGCGAGGACCGCTGCGAGCGCCGCGGCGCCCGCGCCCTCGGCGACGGTGTGCGCGCCGGTGAGGTACAGGTGCTGAGCGGCGGTGATCTGGTCGTCGGTGACGAGCACGAAGTCGGTGAGGTGCCGGCGCATCAGGGCCTGGGTGACCTCGAACCCGCAGCCGACGGCGAGGCCTTCGGCGCGGGTGGTGTTGGCGCGCTCGACGAGTGCTCCGGCGTGCCAGGAGTCGTGGGCCGCGGGGGATGCGGCGGACTGGACGCCGATCACCGCGGTGCCCGGGGCGACGGCGGCGGCGACCAGGCTCGCGGCGGCGGCGCCGGACCCGCCTCCGACGGGTACGACGAGGACGTCGAGGCCGGGTGCCTGCTGGAAGAGCTCGAGGTAGAGGGTGCCGACGCCGGCGATGATGCCGGGTTCGTTGGCCGCGCCGACGAGGCGGGCGCCAGAGCTCTCGGCGAGCGCGGTGGCCTGGGCGCGGGCGTCGTCGAAGTTGGCGCCGTGCAGCAGCACGTCGGCGCCGAGGTCGAGGACTGCCCGGAGCTTGACCGGGTTGGGGTCGTCGGGCATGACGATGGTGCAGGCGGTGCCGGTGAGGCGGGCGGCGTAGGCGACGCCCTGGGCGTGGTTGCCGGTGGAGTAGGCGACGACGCCGCGGGCGCGTTCGGCGTCGGACATGGAGAGCATGAGGTTGCTGGCGCCGCGGGCCTTGAAGGCTCCGGTGCGTTGCTGGTTCTCGTGCTTGACGACTACGGCGGCGTCGGTGGCCCGGTCGAGCTCGGCGTACTGCCCCACGGGGGTGCGGACGACGACGCCCTCCAGGCGGGCCTGCGCGGCGAGGACGTCGGCGATGGTCGGCGGGGCCGGTGCCGAGAGCCGGGGCGGGAGGGTCGCGAGCGTCATGGTTCCAGCGTGACCCCAGCATGACCCATAGGTCCAATACCTGTTACGAAGACTTTCGATCGATAACACCTATCTTTCTGGGTTAGCCTGGGGTCATGACCGCAGAGCTCGACCTGACCCGGCTGCGTGTCCTCGCGGCGGTGGCCCGTACGGGGTCCGTCACGGCGGCAGCGAAGGAGCTGCACTACGCGCAGCCGTCGGTGAGTCACCACCTGTCCCGCCTGGAGGCCGACGCGGGGATCCCGCTGCTCCAGCGCCACGGCCGCGGCGTCCGCCTCACCGAGGCCGGCCGCCTGCTGGCTACGCGCGCCGAGGAGATCCTGGGCCGCGTCGAGGGCGCGCGCCGCGAGCTCGACGCGCTCGCCGGCCTGCGTGCGGGCCGCGCCCGCCTCGCCGCCTTCCCCTCCGCGCTGGCCACCGTGGTGCCCGACGCCGTCGCCCGGCTCCAGCAGGAGCATCCGGGGCTCTCCGTGGGCCTGGTGGAGCACGAGCCGCCGGACGCCGTCGCCGCCCTGCAGTCGGGCGCCGTCGACGTCGCGCTGGTGTTCGAGCACACGGACGTGCGCCACGCGCGGTCCATGGACGACCTGTCGCGCTACGAGTCGACGACGATCCTCGACGACCCCGTCCACCTCGTGACGGCCGTCGACCTCGACGCGGCCCCCGTGCCGGGGTTCGTGCCGGACCTGAAGCTGCTCGACGACGCGGAGTGGATCGCCGGCTGCGAACGATGTCGCGCCGACATGGTGGCCCGCTGTGCCGCCGTGGGGTTCGCCCCGCGCATCGCGTTCGAGACCGACGACTACGTGGCGGTACAGGCCCTCGTGGCCGCAGGAGCGGGCGTGAGCCTGCTGCCCGGGCTCACGCTCCGCGCCCACCGGAACCCCGGGATCGCGAACGCTCCCCTGCCGGGCGCCGTGCGCCGGGTCATGGCCCTCACGGTCGGCCCGCCCGCGCCACCCGCCGCGGCCCTGATTCGGCAGCTCGTCGCGGCAGGCGCTAACGTCCCTCTGTGACATCGACTGTGACCGCCGTCACCGCCCCGCACCCCGTCAGCTGAGGACAGACAAGGCCCGATGCTCCTGCTGTCCACCTTCTTCTACTCCGCGGGCTCCGCCGTGGCGGCGTTCATGGCGCTCGAGGCGTACCTGGCGGTGGCCGCGACCAACGACACCTATCCGAGCGTGCTGCTGGCGGCCGTGGCCGCGACCGGGCAGATCGCCGGCAAGCTGCTCTGG
This sequence comes from Promicromonospora alba, assembly GCF_042654905.1. Classification (NCBI taxonomy): domain Bacteria; kingdom Bacillati; phylum Actinomycetota; class Actinomycetes; order Micrococcales; family Promicromonosporaceae; genus Promicromonospora; species Promicromonospora alba. The sequence goes on along the minus strand of NZ_JBHSFI010000001.1, from coordinate 104,271 downwards.
TACTGGGCCGGCGCCGGGACCACCCGCCTGCCGTGGCTGCGCCGCAAGCTGGAGTCCCCGAAGGCCGCCGCCGCGATGGCCCGCTGGCGCGACCGCACCGACGGGCGCCCCGTCTACATGGGCCTGGTGCTGCTCGCCTCCGCGTTCGCGGGCCTCCCGCCGTTCATGGTGATGTCGGTCGTCGCGGGCGTGCTGCGCGTGCGGCTGTGGCTGTTCATCAGCACCGGCCTGGTCGGCCGGTTCTTCAGGTTCTGGATAGTGCTCGAGGCCGCCGACTACGCGTGGCTCCTGCTCTGAGTCGTTCCGCTCTGAGTCGTTCCGCGCTGCGCGGTCAGAGGTCCGTCGCGCCGTCCAGGGCCTCGCGGAGCAGGTCGGCGTGGCCCGCGTGCCGGGAGTACTCCTCCACCATGTGCACGAGGATCCAGCGCAGGGAGATGTGCCCGTTGCGCCCGGGCCGCGCGGTCGTCCGGTCGAGGACGCCCGCGCCGGGCGGCGGCGTCTCGGCCAGCACCTCGTCGAGGATCCGCTCGGAGGCCGCGACGGCGTCGTCGAACAGCGCGGTGAGCTGCTCGGGGGTGTCCTCGAGGGCGCTGTGCCAGTCCCAGTCGGAGTCGGCCGCCCAGTCCACCGTGTCCCAGGGCGGGGCCGGCTCGTTGCCGGCCAGCCGCACGTTGAACCAGACGTCCTCGACGTATGCCAGGTGCTTGAGCATCCCCGCGAGCGTCATGGTCGACGGCGGGTGCGGCGTACGCAGCTGCTCGACCGTCAGGCCCTCGCACTGGCGGCGGATCGTCGCGCGGTAGAAGTCGATGAACGACCGCACGATCGTCAGCTCGTCGCCGACGATCGGCGGGTCGGTCCTCGGGACGGCGCTGGCCTCGGCGTCCGGCTGGGAGATGCTCATGGCGCGACAGTACCGATCGCCAGGACGTGCTGGCTCATGTCGGTGACCCCGGGCGTCGTCGACAGCGCGCGGGCGAGCGTGAGCGCGGCGTCGATCAGCTCAGGAGCCTCGGGGGCGTCGAGCCGCACCCGTTCCAGCGCCCCGCCGGCAGGTCCCTCGATGCCGTGCACGACGACGTCGGACAGCCCCGCCTCGGCGGCCTCCGCGGCGAGCTCCGCGGCGTCGTGGAAGTGGGCAGCGGGGAACCCGATGTCGTCGGGGGCGTGGCCGTGCTCCAGGATCGCCTGCCAGGTCGATGGCGGGAAGAGCTCGTAGCCCCCGCCGACCAGCGCCGCGAGCCGCGTGATCGCTGCCGCGACCACGGTGCCGCCGGGCCGGGTCACGCGCACGGCCTCGCGCAGGGCGAGCAGCCGGTCCTCTCGGCTCGCGAGGTGGTAGAGCGGACCGAGGAGAAGCACGGCGTCGAACTCGCCGTCCGCGAGGTCCAGGCCCGGTCCGCCCAGGTTCCTGGCGTCGCCGACGCGCGCCTCGAACGTGCCGTGCTGCCCGGCGCGGGCGACCTGGGCGGCGACCGGGTCGACCAGCAGGACGTCGTAGCCGTCCTGCGCCAGCGGTGCGGCATGCACCCCGGTGGCGCCGCCGACGTCGAGCACCCGCGCACCGGGCGCGAGGCGCTGCCGGATCAGCTCCTGGGTCCTCGTGTGCTCCACCCGCCCCTGCGCCGAGCCGACCGTCAGCCGGGCGTGCTCGTCCCACCCCGTGCGCCCGGAGTAGTACTCCTGGACCCGGGTGTCGACAGCGCCCTGGTCGGTCGCATACCGACCGGTCCGGCCGCCGTGCTGCCCGCTGTCCCGTCCGTTGCCGTTCGTCTCGCTCGCCATGGCGAGACCGTAGCGGCGCCCCGTGACCGCCCGCCACGTGTTTCCGGCAGGAAAACACTTGCTTTTTTCACCCTAGGCGAATCGTTACGTGTCCGGTACGCCTCTTTTGCTCGGAGTGTGAGCATGGCAACATGCGCAAGGTGCACCTGATCCGAGAATTCGCACCTGACGCCTACGAGTTCGCGCTGTCGTCCTGGTCGTGGATCGGAACCGGTGACAAGACCCCCCGCTTCGCGTCCTGCTTCGGCGACATGTTCCTGGAGTCTCCCGAGGGCTGGTGGTTCCTCGACACGGTGGAGGGCACGCTCGAACGCCGCTGGGACTCCATGGAAGGCATGTTCGCCGAGCTCCAGGGCAGCGACGGCCGCGCCGAGTACCTCCTCGAGGAGACGTTGAACGCGGCCCTCGCACAAGGGCTGCGGCTGGGCGAGGACGAGGTCTTCGCCTTCCTGCCGCCCCCGGCGGTGACGGGCACCATGTCCGTGAGCTCCCTGGCGCCGCTGCGCTTCGCCATCGCCGCGAACCTCGCGGGCCGCATCCACGGCGAGCTGAACGGCGTGCAGCCCGACGCCGGCGCGTCCGCCCTCTTCGCAGCCCAGCGGTACGCAGCCCAGCAAGCAGCGGCTCAGGCGGCTGCGGCGCAGGCCGCCGCCCGGGACCAGGCGGCCAGGGAAGCTGCCTCGCGGGCGGCAGTGGCTCGCGAAGCGGTGGCCCGGCAGGCCGCGGCGCGACAGGCGGCCGCACAGGAGGCTGCTGCGCAACGGGCGGCGGCGCAGCGCGCGGCGGCGGCCCAGGAGGCGGCCGCAGCCCGATCGGCGCAGCAGGCGGCCGCACAGCGAGCGGCCGCGGCCCACGCCGTACCCGCCCAGCGGGTCGCCGCAGCGCCCACGTTCGACGCGCCCAACCCGCAGACCGACCGGTGGCAGCCCGCCGCGCAGCAGGCGATTACCGGCGCCTTCCCCGTCTACCGGCCCGCGCCGGAGCCCGAGTACGCGGACGCCGGCTACGAGCCCCAGTACGCCGCGGGGTCGGAGCTGGACTACACCGGCGGCTACGTCGCCCCGGGCGGGAACGCCGGGTACGACTACGTGGACAACTCCCACACCGCCGACTCCGGGCAGTTCAGCCAGTACATCGCCGACCAGTACAACACCGGCCAGATGGCCGCCATCGACCACACGTCCGTCCCGGCGCGGCAGGGGCCGTACCAGGACGGACGCTGGTCGTACGCCTGAGCCGCTACTCCTCCAGGCCCGCCACGGCGGCCAGGATCAGCACCGACCCGACGACCCCCAGGGGCCCGAGCCGCTCCCCCAGCAGAACCGCGGCCGCGACAGCCGCCGTCACGGGCTCCAGCAGCGTCGCGACGACCGCCGCTCCGCTGCGCGTGGTGCGCAGTCCGGCGTAGAAGAGGCCGTAGGCCAGCGCCATCGTGAAGATCCCGAGATACGCGAGCGTGCCGAGCGCCGTCGGATCGCTCGTGACGAACGGTCCGCCGCCGGCCAGCGCCACGGGGACGAGGCCGACGGCGCCCGCCGTCGTCGCGACCGTCGTCAGGGCGAGCGGGTCCACGTCGCCGGACGCCAGCAGGGTGCTGCCGAGCGCCGTCGTCGCCGCGTAGACGGAGCCAGAGGCGATCGCCAGCAGCAGGCCGAGCACAGGCCGTGGCCCGACGGCGTTCGCGCCCGACGCTGTACCCGACGCCATGCTCACCAGCACGAGGCCGGACAGCGCGGAGCCCACGACGAGCGTCAGCCGGACGGTGCTCCTGGTCGCCGTCCGGCGCCGGGCCCGGACGAGGTCGGCGACCGCGAGGAGGACCGGCGCCAGCCCCAGGCTGACCACCGTCGCGACGGTGACGCCGGCCGTGGCCACCGACCCGAAGTACAGCGCCTGGTAGGCGCCGGTCCCCAGGCCGACGACGACGGCACGGACCGGATGCGCCCGCACGAGCGCCACGAGGTGCGGACCCCTGCGCAGGGCGAGCGAGGCCACGAGCAGCGCGACGGCCGCGATGAGCATGCGGTAGGCGCTGACCGTGAGGACCGACATCGGCGAGTGGTCGCGCAGGATCTCAAGTGCGAGGCCGCCGGTGCCCCAGAGGATTCCGGCGAGGCATACGAAGAGCAGCCCGATACGAGTGGATGACATGTGTGCTCCTGGCCGGCCCCCGCGGGGTCCGGCCCGTTCCGAGGGAATTCCGAGGGCAGGGAATCGTCGCGGAGCACGCCCCAGCACCGGCCCGCGGGGGCCGGTCGTTGTGCCGCTCCGGTCAGACGACCGGGGGCGGCAGGACGGAACGTGTGGGAGTCACGATCGGGATGTTAGCAGCGCTTCTCCGGGCGGTGGTGGAGTGTCCGCCGAGGTGTCCGGCGGGGCCGGGCCGGGTCGGCCGCCCCGGGTCGGTGAGCGTGTCGGTGTCGCTCGGTAGGGTCGTTGGTACTTGCTCATTGGTGCGAGGCACGACCGTTCGACTACCCCGCGCGTGCTGCTGCAGGGGTTATCCACATCTTCGGATCTGGAGATGCGGAACCAAATGATCGAACATATATTCGATTCTAAGAGAGTTCTTGATAGCACGAGGGGGTGAATGAGATGAGCCGAAACACGGACAGCACCGCTGGTCCCGCCGCAGTCGTCGAGGACCTGCTGCGCGATGCGCTGCCCTCTGCGGTCGGCCTGCCTCTCGACGCATCAACGACCACATGCACCCTGACTTGGAACGCGATCCGCCACGACGGCGAAGGCAACCTACCAACCGCCACCGTCACCTGGCCCGGCCACGGCCACGGTCCAACCACGAACGTCCGGAGCACGCCGAGCGCCGTGGCCCCACCGGGCACGTCGGCCGCTGGCGGTGGTCCAGACGATGCGAGCTCGGGCTCACCGGTCCGTGGTGACGAGCCGATCGGCGGTCGCGAGCTGATTACTGTCAATGAGCCCGTCGACGACGACGGGCTCGTCGCTCGCGACGTGCCCGTTGAGGACGGTGGTCTGGTCGGTGGTGACGGCCTGGTCGGTGGTGATGCTGCTGCGGTCGGGCTCGACCACCTGCCCGTCGGCGCCGCTCTGGTCGAGGCCCTGGCAGGTATCGAGGTCGCTGATCTGGCAGACGATGTCCTGCTCGATGCCGCGGCACGCTGGCAGGACCTGATCTCCTGGGCCACCGCGATGCAGTCACGCGCCCTGGGCGAGATCGCACGACGCCGCTCCTGGACCGAGGAACACAACGCCGCCGCAGCCGAGATCAGCGCCCGCCTCCGGATCCCGCAACGCGAGGCGAACAAGCACCTCGCCCGCGGCGCCGGCCTGGCCGAGCACCCCCAGGTCATGAACGCCCTGCACGACGGGCTGATCGACACCGCTAAGGCCGACATCCTCCTGCGCTCCGGCAACCCCCTCACTCACGAGGAACGCGACGAAGCGATCACCCGCTACCTACCAGAGGCACCCGACCGAACCCGTGGGTGGCTGCGGAACAAGATGAACGAGTTCGCCCACCGCCTCAAGGGAACGCTGGAGACGACCAAGCACGCCATGGCCCGCCGCGCGGTCTACCTCGACCCGGCTGACAACACCATGGCCTGGATCAGCGCGAACCTGCCCGCCCCCGACGCCGCAGCCGTCTGGGATGCGATCGAACAAGCCGCCCACACCCTGCGCCGCACCCCGGGCACGACCCGGACCCTGGCCCAGGCCCGCGCCGACGCCCTCGTCGCGATCACCACGGGCCGCATGATCGTCCCACCCCACCCCGAATGCAGCCCCACCACAGACACGACCACAGCCAACGCAGTGGGGATCGAGGCAGCAGGGACAGCAGAAGGATCCGTAGTAGCTGCAGGAGCCTTCGAGGCGGAGACCTTGAACGACGAGGCACTGCCGCGGACCACCGTGCCGGCCACCGGGTGCACCTGCGGCGGCTGCACCTGCGGCGGGACGACGATACGAGTCATCCAGGTCAAGCCCCAGATCCGGATCACGATCCCCGCCACCACGCTCCTGGGCCTGGACAACACGCCCGGACACCTCGAGGGATACGGGCCGATCCCCGCAGACATCGCCGCCCGGATCGCGACCGACGCGACCTGGCAGCGCCTGCTCACCGATCCCACCACCGGGATCCTCACGGACTACTCCACCACGACCTACCAACCCGGCAAGGTCCTGCGCCAAGCGGTCACCGCCCGCGACCAGAGCTGCACCTTCCTGCAGTGTGAGCGATCCGCCTGCTGGGCCGACCTGGACCACATCCAGCCCTTCGACCACGACCTCGATCCCACCAACCAGCCTCCCGGCACTCCTGGGCAGACGCGCGCCACCAACCTGCAACCCCTGTGTCGCGCCCACCACCTCGCCAAGACCCACCACGGCTGGACCCCCGTCCGCGACCCCACCACCGGAACCACGACCTGGACCGCGCCCACCGGACACACCTACACCCGACCGCCCACCCAGACCGGGCAGGTCAGCAACGACATCACCAGCCTGACCGACGACACCCGAGCACGCCTCGGACAACCACCACCCAACCAGCAACCCATCGCTGAACGACCCGCCACCGCAGGATCGAGGACCACCGAGCGACCCAGAACTGAACGGCCCACCACCGCAAGGTCGACGACCGCCGAGCAGCCCACCACCGCAGGATCGACAACTGCCCAGCGACCCACCACCGAACGTCGACCCACCGCAGGATCGACGACTGACGGGTCGAACAGCACAGAGATCACCGCGTCGGCCACTGAACGGTCGTCGGTCGAACCACCGACTACCGAGCAGCGTCTGCGCCGCTTCCCCGACGAGCCACCCTTCTGAGGTGTGGCACCGCAGATCTGCAAGCCCACTCTGGAAGGTCGCTCGGGCAGCTGCTCAGCAGGCCAGCTGTCTGCTCGGGGTCGCCACCAGTCCGCCTGGGCACTGAGCGCGGCCAGTCAGACGAGTCGTCACACGGCGGGCAGGCGGCGGTCGGGCGGTCAGGCGGTCAGGCGAAGAAGGCGGTCAGGCGAAGAAGCCCAACAGCCCCCGAGGAGGAGCCTCCGACCCCGTCGCGCGTCGACGTCATGCACGGGCCTCGGCGGGCACTTCACGCCTGGCCGAGCTCCGCCGCGCGGCGCAGGACCAGCTCCGGCACCGGGTCGGACACGTAGTCCTCGGTCACGGGCGCCGACGCGACGCGGCGCACGGGGACGAGCCCTGCCCAGCCCGTCAGGTCCAGGTCCCCCGGCTCGAGCGAGGCGCCGCCCGTTCGCTGCTTCATCGAGGCCTCGGCCAGCGGCAGCGCGATGACAGCCGTCGCCGCGAGCTCCTTGCGCGTCGCGGGCGGAAGGGTCGCCGCCCGGCCGGGCATCATGTGGTCGACGACGAGGTCGAGCGCCCGGCGCCGTTCCTCCAGGTCGGTCACCTGGCGGGGTCGCCCGATCACGACCGCCGACCGGTAGTTCATCGAGTGGTGGAATCCGGTCCGCGCCAGGACCAGGCCGTCCAGCTCCGTCACGGTCACGCAGATGTCCTGCTCCAGGGCCGGGGCGAGCCAGCCGGCGGCGACCGACCCGTGCAGGTAGAGCGAACCACCGTCGTCGGGCCCGGCTGCATCGACGGCGAAGGCCGTCGGCAGCACCACCGGATGCCCACCGGCGACGACGCCCAGGTGCGCCACGAGCGCGTCCGAGAGCAGCGCCATGAGCTGACGCCGGTCCTCGACCTGGCGGTTGCGGCCGCGGGTCGGCGTGGTGCGTGGGGTCGGGGAGAGCTGCTGCGTCGTCATGCCGCTAGCCTGGCCCGGAAGTGGCCGGTGGACACGGGCCAGTTTGCCGCGATTCAAACAAGCCACTTGCACGCGCCCAGCCCCAGCCCCAGCCCCAGCCCCAGCCCCAGCCCCAGCCCCAGCCCCAGCCCCAGCCGGAGAAGACCTCATGCTCCCCGTCCGTCTCGACCGCGCCCGCCCCGAGCCGCTTCCCGCACAGCTGGCCGGCGCCGTCCGCGCGCTGGTGACCGGAGGCACGCTCACCGCGGGTGACCGTCTGCCCTCCAGCCGTGCCCTGGCGGCCGACCTGGGCGTGGCGCGCGCCGTCGTCGAGCAGGCGTATGACCAGCTCCTGGCCGAAGCCTGGGTGGAGACGCGCCGCGGGTCGGGTACGTACGTGGCGTCCGGCGGGGCGCTTCCGCCGGCCGTGAGCACGACGCACGCACGCGCATCTGCCCACGCACCCGCACCCGCACCCGAACCGGCAGCGCCACACGCCTCCGCTCCCCCGACCCGTCCCAGAACACGGCCCAGAACCCGAACCGGAACCGGAACCCGGCCCCAGCCGGCCACCCGCGAGCCGCAGCTCGTCCGCCTCGACGCCGGGACGCCCTGGATCGACCCCCGGCACCTCGCCGGCTGGCGGCGCGCCTGGCGCGAGGTCTCCGTCGCGGCCGCGCCGCGGGGCTATCCCGACCCGCGCGGCCTCCCCGACCTCCGCGAAGCGCTCGCCGAGCGGCTCGCCCGCACCCGCGGCGTGCAGGTACAGCCCGACGAGATCCTGGTCACCGCCGGCTCGACCGACGGCCTGCGGCAGCTCCTGGGGGCGTTGCCGCCGGGGGACGTCCTCGTCGAGGACCCCGGGTACCGCGCGGCCGTCGAGATGGTCCGGGCGGCCGGGCGCGGCGTCGTCGACCATCCTGGCCTCGAGCCCGTCACGGACCTGGCCGGCTGCGCCGCCGCCTACGTCACGCCCGCACACCAGCACCCGCTGGGCCGGGTCATGCCGGCCGCCGACCGGCTCGCTCTGCTGGCGGCGGCCCGGGAGGCGCGCGCGGTGGTGGTTGAGGACGACTACGACTCGGAGTTCCGGTACGACGTCGCCCCCGTGCCCGCCCTCGCGGCCCTCGACCGGTCGCGGGTCGCCTACCTGGGCACCGCCTCGAAGTCGGTGAGCCCGAGCCTGCGGCTGGGCTGGCTCGTCGCGCCGCCGGAGATCCACGAACGCCTGGTCCGACGCCGTACGGTCACCCACGACACCCCGCCGTGGCCCACCCAGCGCGCCATGCTCACCCTGCTGCGCGACGGCTGGGCCGACAAGGTGGTGCGCACCGCCCGCCGGGTCTACGCGGACCGGGCGCCGCGCGTGGCGTCCGCCATGGCGTCGCACGCCGAGCTCGCGGGCCCGCTGGCGGGGATGTACTCGACCTGGCTCACGGACCCGGCGGCGGCCGAGCGGGCACGCGCGGCAGGGCGTGCCGCCGGCTTCGACGTCCCGCTCCTCGCCGACTACTGCCGCAGCGCCCGCCTGACGGGGCTGGTGCTCGGCTTCGGCGGGGTGACCGACGCCGAGCTCGACCGGGCGCTCGAGGCGATCATCAACGGCCTGACCGACGGGCCAGGTGCTGACGCTGCCAGCGGGCGGGCAGCCACGGGGGCCTCCCCTTTGAGGTCTGACGTTCTCCGTACTGAAACGTCTCAGAACGGAGACCGTCAGACTTCGAAGGAGGGAGTCGAGGCGGTCGACGCGGCAAGCCCCGTCAGACCAGCGAGTCCCGCCACGCCGCGTGCAGCCGGGCGTACCGGCCGTCGCCCGCGATGAGCTCGGCAGGGCTGCCGTCCTCCACGATCCGACCGTGCTCCATCACCAGCACCCGGTCGGCGATCGCCACCGTGGACAGCCGGTGCGCGATGATGATGGCCGTCCGGTCCGCGAGCAGCGTCTGCAGGCCGCGCTGCACGAGCCGCTCGCCGGGCATGTCGAGCGAGGACGTCGCCTCGTCGAGCACGAGCACCGCCGGGTCGGCCAGGAACGCCCGGGCGAACGACAGCAGCTGCCGCTGACCGGCCGAGACCCGCCCGCCGCGCTTGTTCACGTCGGTGTCGTACCCGTCGGGCATGCCCAGCACGAACTCGTGCGCGCCCACCGCCCGGGCGGCGGCCTCTATCTCCTCCTGGGTGGCGTCCGGCCGGCCGAGCGCGATGTTCTCCCGCACCGACCCGCTGAACAGGTACGCCTCCTGGGTCACCATGACGACGGCGCGGCGCAGGTCGGCCGAGGCCAGGTCGCGCACGTCGACGCCGTCCAGGCGCACCGCACCCTCCGACGCGTCGTAGAACCTGGTCACCAGCTTGGCCACCGTCGACTTGCCGGCCCCCGTGGTCCCGACCACCGCGACGGTCTGCCCGGCGGGGATCGTGAGGTCCAGGTCGGGCAGCACCACCGGGCCGTCCCCGTACCGGAACCGCACGTGGTCCAGGCGCAGCTCGCCCCGAGCCCGCCCGCCGTCCGCCAGCGGCAGCGGCGTCGGGTGCGCGGGCTCGGTGACGGTCGGCTCCTCGGACAGCAGGCCAGAGACCTTCTCGAGCGCCGCGGTCGCCGACTGGAACGAGTTGTAGAACATGCCGAGCTGCTGCACCGGCTGGAAGAACCGCTTGCAGTAGAGCAGCACGGCCGCCAGCGCACCCACGGCCAGCGTGCCATCCAGGACGCGCCAGCCGCCGACCGCGAGCGCGGCCACCACCGTCATGTTGCCGATCAGGATGAGTCCCGGCTGGAACCGGCCGTTGACGCCGAAGATCTGCAGGTTGGCGTCGCGGTAGTCCTCGCCGAGCGTGCGGTAGTCCGCCTCGGTGGTCGGCTCACGGCGGAACGCCTGCACGGCGCGCATGCCCGTCATCGTCTCGACGAACTTCACGATGAGCCGGGCCGACGCCGTCCGCTGCTCCCGGTAGAACCGCTGCGACATGCGCTGGAACCAGCGGGTGAGCAGCCAGGCGGGGACGAACGCGACGGCGAGCACCAGGCCGGACCGCCAGTCGATGAGCAGCAGGCTCACGAAGGTGAACAGCATGAGCAGCAGGGAGGAGACGACGCCGGTCAGGCCGCCGTCGAGCAGCTCGCGCAGCGCCTCCAGGTCGGAGGTCTGCCGGGAGATGATCCGGCCCGACGTGTACGACTCGTGGAACTCCAGCGACAGGCGCTGGGTCTGGCGGAACACGCGGCGGCGCAGGTCGAGCAGCACCGCCTGGGCGATGCGGGCCGCCGCCCGGATGTAGGCGCCCGCCGCGACGCCGCCCAGCACGGCCGCGACGAGGTAGCCGGCGCCGATGAGGACCAGCGGCGTCGCCGAACCGTCGCGGAGTGCGGGTACCGCTCGGTCGATCGCCTCGGCCACGAGCCACGGCCCCGCGACCACGCCGAGCGTCGATGCCACGACCAGTACGGCGGCCCAGGCCAGGGCCTTCTTGTGCGGGCGCAGCAGGTCGCCCAGCAGGCGCATCGACCGGCGCCGGACGCTGCGCGAGGTCTCCTTGTTGAGGCGGGTCTCGTCGTCCGCAGCGGCGTCGGTGGGCCGACGGCGGGTGGTGGTCGGCTCGGTGGCGGCGGTCATGACAGCGCCTCCTGGCTCTGGTCGGAGGTGTGCTGGTCGGAGCTTCCCGGGGCCGGGCAGTGCGGATCGTTCGCCACGTAGTCGTCCTCGAGGCTCGAGATGATGTAGCGGTAGTGCGGGTCGCTCGCGAGCAGGTCGTGGTGCGTCCCGACGGCGGTGACCCGGCCGCCCTGGAGCACGGCCACCCGGTCGGCGAGGGCGACCGTCGACGGCCGGTGCGCGATGACGAGCGTCGTCGTGGCGTCGAGCACGTCCCTCAGGCGGGCCGTGACCGCTTCCTCGGTGGTGACGTCGAGCGCGGAGAGCGGGTCGTCGAGCACGAGCACCCGCGGCCGGGCGGCGATGGCGCGGGCCAGCGCCAGTCGCTGCCGCTGGCCCCCGGACAGCGACAGACCCTCCTCGCCGATGCGCGTGTCGACGCCCTCGGGCAGCTCGGCGACGAACTGCGCCTGCGCCACCTCCAGCGCCTGGGTCAGGAGCGCCTCGCGCTCGGCCGCCGACAGGGTGTCGGGGACGCCGAGCAGCACGTTCTCGCGCACGGACGCCGAGAACAGCGTGGGGTCCTCGAACGCGACGGCGACCCGTTCGCGCACCTGTGCGCGGGTCAGGTCCCGGACGTCGACGCCGTCGACCTCGACCACGCCGTCGGTCACGTCGAAGAGCCGGGGCGGGAGCATCGCGAGCGTCGACTTGCCGGATCCGGTCAGCCCGACCAGGGCGGTGGTGGTGCCGGGCGGCAGCTCCAGGTCGACGTGGTCGAGCACGGGGCGGACGGCGTCGTCGTACCGGAAGGTGACGTCGCGGAACACGACGTGGCCGCCGGCCTGCCCGGCCACGCCGGGGGTGACCGCGGGGAGGTCGGCGGGCGTCGCCGGGTCGGTCAGCGGGTTCTCGGTCTCCATGACCTCGAAGTACCGGTCGACGGCGGTGCGCGCGTTGAGCGTCATCGACAGGGTCATCCCGAGGTCGACGACGGGGCCGTTGATGACCTGGGCCGTGGCGAAGAACGCGACCAGGGCGCCGAGCGTCATGTCGCCCTGGGCCACCAGGTAGGCGCCCACCACGAGCGCCACGGCCTGCGTGACCTCCGGGATGGTGCGCAGGGCGGTGGTCAGGCCGGCGTCGGTCGTGGCCTTGCGGATCTCGGTCTCGCGCAGCCCCTCCGCCTGGTCGGTGAACTGGTCCAGCGCGTCCGGCCCGCGGCCGAAGGCCTTGAGCACGCGGATGCCGTGCACGGACTCCTCGACGGTGGTGGCGAGGTCGCCGGACTGGTCCTGGGAGAGCCGCGAGATCTTGCGGTACCTGCTGGAGAACCGGAAGGCCAGGATGGTCACCGGGATCGACCCGCACAGGAAGATGATGCCGAGCCAGCCGCCCGTGGCGACGAGCAGGGCGACACCCACGATGATGGTCACGACGCTGACCACGAGCTGCAGGATGCCGAACACGAGCCAGCGGCGGAGCAGGCCGAGGTCGCCCATGATGCGGCTCAGCAGCTGTCCGCCGGGCCAGCGGTCGTGGAACGCGATGGGCAGGTCCTGCAGGTGCGTGAAGAGGGCCATCCGCATCCCGGCCTCGACCCGCGTACCCGGGAACATCACCAGGGTGCGGCGCAGCAGGATGAGCCCGGCCTCCCCCACGCCGAGCACGGCGATGAGGACGACGGACCAGGCCAGGCCCGACCAGTCGTGCTCACGCACGCCCTCGGTGAGCGGGCCGTCGGTGACCCACCGGAGCACGGCGGGGATGGCGAGCGCCATGAGGCTGGCGCCGAGCGACGCGACCAGCCCGCCGGCCAGGCGGGGCAGGGCGGTGCGGACGTAGGGGTGGAGACGACGGATCGAGGCGAAGGTGCTGCGCTCGGACGATGGATCGGATCGATTCGAACTATCGGCTGTTTGAGGCATCGGATCCATTATCCCGCCGCCCGCAAGTTGTTAGTTTGGGTAAGCACCTTGTTGGAGTGTGACCTGCGTCACGCTCTCTCAACGACCCTCAGCGCACCCGCACCGACAGGCAGGTCACGCACCCCTCGAGCTTCTCGAACTCCGTGACGGGCGTGGTGAGCACCGTCAGCCCGCGCCCCCGCAGCAGCTCGGTGGTGGCGGGCGCGGCCGCGGACATCAGCACCGTGGACTCGTCCAGCACGACGACGGCGCTCCCCTCCGCCTCGGGAACCGGCACGAACGCGTCGAACACGCCGGGGTCCTCGACGAGGGGCGCGTACCCGATGACCGTGCCGTCGGGCAGCGCGGTCACCGCGGACTTCAGGTGCAGCGCCCGGGTCACGGGCACCTCGACCACGCGCCACCCGCGCGGCTCGAGCAGCGCCCGGAGCTGGGCGGCCCCTTCGGCGTTCGTGCGCGCCGTGCGGCCGACGTACGCGGTGCGGCCCACCTTGAGGACGTCGCCGCCCTCCAGCGTGCCCGGGTCCGTGATCTGCGCGAGCTCCGTCACCACCGCCTCGACCGCGGGCCGCACCGACGCCACCTCGTCGCGCCGGGTCAGCGCCCCCGGCCGGGTCAGGACCGCCAGGTCGTCGAACACGACCACCGCGTCCTCCACGAAGACCCCGTCGGGGTGCGCCTCGGCCGCCGGCACCGCGCGCACGTCCCAGCCGTACCCGCGGAACACCTCCACGTACCGCTGCCACTGCGCGGCCGCCAGGTCCGCATCGACGGGGACGCGTTCCAGGTGGGTGAGCTCGCCGTCGGCCAGGCGGGCCGACGGCGGGCGGACGAGCAGGGTGCGCCGGGGGCGCCCGGCCGGCCCGGCAGCACTCTGCTCAGCGGCGGTCTGTTCAGTGGTCGGTTCGTTCGCCATTCGGCGACGTTAGCGGACCACCCGCCCCCCCGGCCGCGTCCTCGCGCCTCAGGTACGCCATCCGGGCCACCTTGGGACCCTGCGGCGACTCGTACGACACCCGCTCGCCCGCGGTGAAACCCATGGCGATCATCCGACGAAAAGCCTTCTCGTTGTTCGCGTCGGGCTCGCCGACCAGCCGTCGGGTACCCGGCCCGGCGAAGAGGAACTCGTGCAGGGCCGGCCCGAGCACGGTCCACGGGTTGTCGGGCCGGCCGTGCCGCGCGTCGGGCCCGCGGCTCCCGAGGAAGAAGTGCATGCCGAGGTCGCCCGGCTGGACGTCGTACGCGGTGGCGATCGGGTCGTACTCGGGGAGGTACGCCTGCAGGAGCACCACGGGCTCGCCGTCCCACCGCACCAGGTAGGCGTGATGCGTCGGCAGGGACTCGACGAACGCGTAGGTGTCCCGCACCTCGTCCCGCGTGTGGTCGCCCATGCCCCAGAAACCGGCCCGCGGCTGGGTGAACCAGCCGTGCAGCATGTCGGCGTCGGCTTCGGGATCGAGCATGTGCACGGTGACGAGGCCGGCCGCACCGAAGTCGCGGCGCCACACCTCCGCCCCGCGCGGACCGTTCAGCAGCCGCAGCGTCGTGTCCGCGGGGTGCAGCCGGTCCCAGTCGGTGACGACGGGGGAGGTGACGGCGTCGGCCCAGGTGGCGTGCTGGTCGTCGAAGTGGGGGCTGCCGGGGCGGCCGTCGGCGCCGAAGGGCACTCCCCAGCGGCTGTTGGCGCGGTCCGCCAGGTCCCAGACGTAGCGCGCGACGGAGCCGCGGTAGGCGGTGGCCGCCACGCCCGGCGATCCGCCGGTGCAGCGGACCGTGTCGTTGTTCCCGGAGACGGGCGCCGGGGTCACGCCGGCCGCCGGGTCACCCGGGCCAGGTACCGGGTGCAGCGGGGCGGGGACGTGCAGCTCGCCCCAGGTGGGCTCGCTGGTCTGCCCGACAGCGGAAAACGCCCCCTCGGCGGCCACCTCGGCCAGCGCCGCGCGCGCTTCGGCCGCGGAGTCGATCCGCAGCCAGTCGGCGCCGAGGATGTTGGCGAGCCCGGCCCCGACCGCCGTCGGCACGTCGAAGACACCGCCGAGCACCGGGGCGAAGGACGGGTCCTGCCCGTGCGGCTCGTGCAGTGGCGCGAGCACGGGGTGCCGGGCGAGGCGGTGCGTCAGGGTGTCCCGCCACCGCATGTACAGGGCGGCGTCGGTCGAGCCGGCGTCGACGTGGGCGCCGTCAGCGACCCAGGCGCGCATGCGGACGGCGGCCGGCGAGGCGTCGTCGGCGAGGTGCGCGACGAGTCCGGGCGCGCCCAGGTCGCGGGTGTCGCCGTGGATCCGCGCCTGAGTCGCCGGCGACTCCGGGACGGTCGCCGCGGCGAGCAGCTGCCGGATCCGCTCCGCCCGGTGCGGCGCGTACGACCAGCCGAGGTCGTGCGCCTCGCGGCCGGGCCGGACGTCCCGCGGGCCGAGACCCGGGCGGCCGTCCAGCTCGGCGGGCGGCTGGGTGACCGGCCGCTCGTTCGCGTCGACGGCGACCTGGGTCACCGCTACCGGCGCGGGCAGCTCCACGTACCCGTCGGCGGGCTTGGCGGCGGACAGCGCGCGGTCGGCGGCGGCGGGGACCTTGCCCGCCGTCATGCTGAGCACCTCGCCGGTGCTGTCCGCGGCGAGGACCCGGTTGACCGGGTCCACCCAGCCGCTGAACGCCTCGGCGACGTCGTGAGCGGTGCGGGCGTGCAGCAGGGCGCGCCAGGACGCGACGCCGGCGTCGGCCAGCTCGCGAGCCGGCCAGTGCAGGTGCCAGCCGTCGGCGCCGGCGCTGTCCGCGCCGTCGGCGACGACCTCGACATGGTGCGCGATGGCGTTGGTGATGCCCCACGCGACGGTGCCGGCGTGCCCGAAGTGCGGGATGCCGGGCACCCCGGGGAAGGCGAACCCGAGCACGTCGTACGGCGCGGCCGGGTCGGTGCAGGCGAGCCGGACCTGCTGGTAGGGGCCGGGGAGCTCGAGCGTGCGGTGCGGGTCCCCCGCGACGAGCGGGCTGCCCGACGAGGTGTTCGAGCCGTGCACCGCCCATGCGTTCGAGCCGGAGCTCGGCCCGGCGTCCGCCGCGAACAGGCCGAGCACCTGCTCCAGCGGCACGCCCGGCACGTGCAGGTGCCTGGCGACGTGCTCGCGCCACAGGATGCTCGGGAACCCGTTGAACAGCACGTGCGCCGTGAGGAACACCCCGATCGGCGTCCACGGCTGCCAGGGCTCGTGCGGCACGCCGACCAGCTCCGGCACGTCCCGCCCGCCGGCGAGCAGGCCGGCGCTCACGCCGTCGGCGTACGCGGTGAGCCACTCCTGCTCGGGCCGGTCCAGGGCGTCGTAGATCTCGCGGGCCGTGGCGGCCAGGCGCTCCCGGGCCGCGAACCGGTCCCAGGCGTCGCCCGCCGCGCCGGCGATCTCTGCGTACCGCTCCTCGGCCCGCATCCGGTCGGCCTCGACCTGCAGGCCGCGGTCCTGTGCGGTCACCCAGCCCTGGCCGTAGGCCAGCGCGGTCTCGGAGGCGGCCCGCACGTGCGGGATGCCGAGGTCGTCACGGAACAGGTCAAACTCCACGTTCCCCATCATCTCTCGGTTCTTCGTTCTGCTTGACGGCCCGCCGGGTTGGCCAGGGTGCCCGCATAGATCAGCGACTCCGACTGGTTGGTCAGGTCGACCATCTGGAGGGTGTTGCGCAGCTGCAGCCGGTTGAGGCACGAGTGCGCGAAGCGCGCGGCCCGCAGGTCGATCCCGAGCCCCGGCCCGCGGCCACCCCCGGGAACGGCCACGGCCGGGTGCTCCGCGGCGTGCCGGTCGATGGTCTCGGCGACGAGCGCCCAGAAGCGGTCCTCGCCCAGCACGCCGTCCTCGGCGAGGATGCCGGACAGGTGGCGCAGCACGCCGTCGAACACGTCGGTGAAGATCGCGAGCGCCTTCTCCTCGTCGTCGACCACCTCGCGGATGCGTTCGATCCGGTCGGGCAGGGGCTGGTCGCCGAGGACCACCACCTCCTCGCCGATGTCCTTCATGACGGCGCGGCGGACCACGCCGTCGTGCAGGACGAGGATGAGGTTCTCGCCGTGGGGCATGAACGCCAGCTCGTAGGTCACCAGGCAGTGCACGAGCGGGTACAGGTAGGCGTCGAGGTAGGCGCGCAGCCACTGCTCCGGCGCGATGCCCGACTCGCGGACCAGGGCGGTGGCGAACGCCGTGCCGCTCGCGTCCCGGTGCAGCAGGCTCGCCATGGTCACCAGCCGCTCGCCGGCGGCGAGGCGCGGTACGGGCGACTCGCGCCAGAGGGCGGCGAGCATCTTGCGGTGCGCGTTGGGCTGGGGCGTGCGGTGGTAGACGTCGCCCGTGTAGCCGATGGACGCGACCTCGCGCAGGACGCTGAACCCGGCGCTCTGCAGGGTCGCGTCATTCGTGACCAGGTCGGCCACCCAGTCGTTGATCGACGGCGTGGCGCGCATGTAGGCGGGCGACAGGCCGCGCAGGAACCCCATGTTCTGGATGGCGAGCGCGACCTTGACGTAGTGCCGTTCGGGGCGCGTGCGGTTGAACATGGTGCGGATCGACTGCTGCGGCTGGTACTCGTCCGAGCCGGGGCCGAGCGGCACGAGGTCGCCGCGGGCGACGTCGGCGGCGAAGGTGATCGCGACGCGGTGCTCCCACTGCCAGGGGTGCACGGGCAGGTACAGGTAGTCCGCGGGGTCCAGGCCGCGCGCGGCGAGCCGGTCGGCGAAGGCCGTGCGCTCGGCGTCGGACAGCTCGGCGCCGTAGTGGCCCTGCTCGCTCTGGTCGGCGGCGAGCGCGAGGTGGGTGTGCTCGCGGCGGGCGGCGAGCCACAGCATGCGCATGCGGGCGCCGCGTTCGGGGGCGTAGGCGCGGTAGTCGCTCAGGGAGAAGCCGATGCGGCCGTTGTTCGCGACGAAGCCGGGGTGGCCCTCGGACATGGCTGCCTCGACCTGCTGGAAGGCCTCGGCGGCGGACCGGGTGCCGGACGCCGTCCGCATCGCCTCGAGCAGGCCGCTCACCGACGGGGTGTGCCCGTCGAGCTCGCGCTCCCGCTTCGCGGCCGCGCTGGCCAGGGTGGAGGAGAGCTCTTCGAGGTAGGTCGCGAGCATGGCGTCGGGCACCTGCAGGAGGGGCTGCAGCTCGGCGACCAGCTCGAGCGCGTCGACGGGCAGCTCGACGTCGCCGCGCATCCCCGCGGTGGCCGTACGGCGGATCGACGCCGGGTCGACCACCCAGTGCTCCAGGGCGTACCGGCGGGCGGTGTACCGGTAGGTGACGCCGTCCAGCGCGAGGCGGAAGCCGTCCGCCGGGGCGCCGGGGGCGTCGTCGGGCTCCGGCTGGAACAGCCGCTCGTGCGCGAGCTCGGCGAGCGCCTTGGCCGCGAGGTGCCGGTGGGCGTGCTCCATGTGGTCGGCGGTGAGGTGGCTGGCGAGCAGGTCCGAGCCGGGGAGCGGGCCGTCGCCCAGGGCGGACGCCGCGAAGTCGGCCCGGGTGGCGACGCTCAGCGCGGCGCGCTTGGCGTGCGCGCCGCGGCCGAGGTCCAGCTCGCGCAGGACGCGGAAGCCCGCGGCGGCGTTCTTGTCGGCGATCTTCCGGTTGCCGACGTCGGGCTCGACGACGACGCGGGTGGCCCCCTGGCCACCCCCGTCGGGCGAGGCGTCGGTGAGGCAGAACCGCATGACCGCCGTCATGACGGCGTCGGTCATGCCGTGGCGCGGGTTGACGGGCGGGGCCACCAGCAGGTGCATGCCGAGGTCGCCGGGCAGGGCGTCGTGGACGTCCGCGAGCAGGACGTGCGCGGGGTCGTACGTCTCGGTCATGAAGACGGGCTCGCCGTCGAGGCGGCCGAGCCAGGCGGCCTCGTGCGGGCCGGCCTGGACGCCGGCGAGGTATTCGCGCACCTCGTCGACGCGCAGCTCTGCCATCTGCCAGTACGACGCGGCGGGGTGCGCGAGCCAGCCCTGGACGAGCTCGGCGTCGCGGTCCGGGACTATCGGCTCGATGGTGATCTCGCCGAGCCGGGTGGTCGTGGTGAACGTGTGCACGGTCGTCGGGGCGGTCACCGGGCGGCCTCCATCTCGTCGGGCTGGCTGGCGGTCGTCTCGGCCCTGGGATCGGCGGAGACCGGCAGGCCGAACTGCTGGAACGCGATCCGGCGCTCCGTCGCGTACGGCTCGCGGCCCGTGACGTTAGCGAGGATCACGGAGTTGCGCCAGGGTCCGAACCCGAGGTCGGGTGCGGTGACGCCGTGGGTGTGCTCCTCGCCGCCCACGACATGGATCCGCCGGTCGTCGTCGACCGTGTAGTCGCGGGCGACGGCAAACCGGCCGCGGTGGTCGAGGTTGCCCAGGCCGGGCGCCAGGAAGCCGGGCGCCGTCGGGGCGTAGCCGGTGGCGACGACGAGCGCCCGGGTGCGGTGCTCCGCCGTCGTGCCGAGCTGGGCGTGCCGCAGGGTCAGGACGTACTCGCCGGCCCCGCCCGCGCCGTCGGCGTCGAACCGGGCGGCGGTCACCTCGGTGTCGGACAGCAGCGTGGTCGGCACCTCGGCACCGAGCGCGGACTTGCGGTAGAGGGTGTCGTAGATGTCGTCGATCAGGTCGCCGCTGATCCCCTTGTAGAGGTTGCGCTGCTCGCGCGCCAGGACGTCGCGCTGCTCGATGGGCAGGGACACGTAGTGGTCGGTGTACTCGGGAGACGTCATCTCGAGCGTCAGCTTCGTGTACTCCATCGGGAAGAACCGCGGTGAGCGGGTCACCCAGTCCACGCGGTGCTCCCCCGCCCCGGTGCCGCAGCCGTCCAGCAGGTCGCGGTACACCTCGGCGGCGGACTGCCCGCTGCCGACGACCGTCACGGAGCCGGACGCCGCCAGCTGAGCGCGGTGCGGCAGGTAGTCGCTGGTGTGCACCACGGGCCCCGCGCCCTCCAGGCCCTGGAGGTGAGCGGGCAGGCGCGGCTGCGTCCCGGTGCCGAGCACGATGTGCTTGGCACAGTATTTCTCGACATGCCTCTCGACCCCGTGGCCGGTCTCGGCAGTCACCTCGAACACGTAGCCGCCGTCCGCCGATGCCGGGTCCGCGACCCGGACGACGCTCGTGACGCGCCGCCCCCAGCGCAGCGCCGGCAGCTGCTCCGCGACCCAGCGGCAGTACTGGTCGTACTCGGCCCGCAGCGGGTAGAACGACTCACGGATGTAGAACTGGTACAGCCGCCCCGTCGCCTTGAGCCACGCCAGGAACGAGTACGGCGACGTCGGGTCCGCCATCGTCACCAGGTCGGCCAGGAACGGCACCTGCAGCGTCGTGCCCTCGATGAGCATCCCGGCGTGCCAGGAGAACCCGTCGCGCTGGTCGAGGAACACCGCCTCGACGTCGTCGAGGGGGTCCGCGAGCGCCGCGAGGCCGAGGCCGAACGGGCCGATCCCGATCCCGAGCAGGTCATAGGTGGTGGTCGGGGCGGCGGTCATCGCTGTTCTCCGTCGGCATGCAGGTCGGTACGGGCCAGTCGCGGGTGCACGTCGCGGCACGGCGGCTCGTCTGCATCCAGCAGCGCCTCCCCCGCGAGCAGTCCGTGCGCGGCCGAGCGGACGAGCTCGAGCACGCCGCGGATGTCGGCGAGCGTCGCGTCGGGGTTGAGCAGCGTGAGCTTGAGGCAGGGGCGGCCGTCGATGACGGTCTTGGCGACCAGGGCGCGGCCCGAGTCGAACAGCACGCGCCGCACCTGCGGCACCAGGGCGTCCGCGCGTGCGGCGTCGAGCCCCTCGGGCTGGTAGCGGAACAGGACGGTGGAGAGCTGGGTGGTCCCGACGACCCGGAAGTCGTGGTCGGTCGCGAGGTCCTGGTGCACAGCGGCGGCCAGGTCGCACACGGCGTCGACCATCGCGCCGACGCCGTCCGCGCCCAGGGCGCGCAGCGTGACCCAGAGCTTGAGCGCGTCGAACCGGCGGGTCGTCTGCAGGGACTTGTCGACCTGGTTGGGCTCCGCGTTCTCCTCCGGGTTGAGGTAGTCGGCGTGCCAGGCGACGGGGGCGAGGTCGGCCCGCTCCCGGACGACGAGCGCGCTGGAGGACACGGGCTGGAAGAACGACTTGTGGAAGTCGACGGTGACGCTACGGGCGCGCTCGATGCCGTCCAGCAGGTGACGGCGGCGCGGGCTCACCAGCAGCCCGCAGCCGTACGCGGCGTCGACGTGCAGCCAGGTGCCGACGGCGTCGCACAGGTCGGCGATCGGGTCGAGGGGGTCGATGCAGCCGCGGTCGGTGGTCCCGGCGGTCGCGACGACGGCGATCACCGTGTCGCCGGTGCGCTCGATGTCGACGAGGGTCTGGGCCAGGGCGTCCGGGCTCATGCGGCCATCGGAGTCGGTGCCGACGGTGACCACAGCGGAGTCCGGCAGGCCGAGCAGCAGGGCGGACTTGGCGATGCTGAAGTGGCTGACCGCGGTGGCGAGGATGCGCATGGACTCCAGCCGGGTCCCGTTGCGGCGAGACTTCTCGCGCGCCAGGAACAGGGCCTGGAAGTTGGACTGGGTGCCGCCGGACGTGAAGATGCCGTCGGCGACCGCCGCGTCGTCCTCCGCGCCCACCGCGAAGCCGATGCGGCCGGCGGTCCACTCGACCAGGCGGCGCTCCATGAAGGTGGCGACGGTGGACTGGTCGTAGGTGTCGACCGAGGTGTTGATGGCAGCGAGCATCGTCTCGGCCCCGATCGCGGGCAGCGCCACCGGGCAGTTCAGGTGCGCCGTGTACGTGGGCTCGTGGAACCAGATCGCGTGCTGCGCGTACAGGTCGCCGGCCTCGCGCAGCGCCTCCCGGGTGCCGGACGGCGGGCCGTCCAGGTCCACGGCGTCCACCAGGGCGCGCAGCTCGGAGCGGCTGGCGCCGGAGAACGGCTGCGTGACGGCGGCGAGCCGGGCGGCGACGTCGTCGGCGACCTCGCGGATCGTGTCCGCATAGACGCTCGCGGTGGCCCCGCGCAACAGTGCTGTCGTGTCGTGGCTCGCGCCCGGGACGGGCGTCGTGGTCGCTGGCTGCGTCGCTGCGGGCAGGCGTGAGGGCATGCGGAAGGCTCCTCGAAAAAGGGATGGGGAAGGTACCGGCGTAGTACTGCCACGCCGCCCGGAAGGGGCGGCGTGGCAGTACTTAGGTTTGCCTGACCTAACTTAATCGTTCGGGGGGCCGCGTCAAGACGTGGGTGAAACGAGCTTCGTGGTACAGGTCACTCTGGTCACCCGGACCCTCAGCTTCCGTGCCCGGGCCTGACCACCAGCCGCAGGACGAGCTTCGTGCCCGAGCTCGCACCACGCAGCACGAGGTCGTAGCCGCCCGGGCGTACCCGCGGGACCACGAAGCGCGGGGTGACCGTGCCGCCGTCCGTCGCCGTCACCTCACCCAGGGGCAGGGAACGGTGGGTCCGCAGCGCGACGGACACCGCCTCGCCGGGTGCGAAGCCGCCCGCGGTGAACGTGACCTCCCGTCCGACGGCGCCGTGCACCGGCCACGGCGCGACGGTCACCGTGGCGACCGCGACCAGCCCGGTGCCCTCTACCGCACCCCGCACGGTGAACGTCCCGGCCACTGCATACGCGGTCTCCCCGACGGGCTCCCAGTCGACGGCGGACGTCGTCCGGCCGCCCCCGGCGAGCGTCACGCCCACCGTCTCCGGCAGCGCCGGCGCCCTGCGGGCCACCGTGCCGACGCCGACCGCGTCGACGCTCTCCGGCTCGTCCCAGAACCGCGTGCGCAGGAAGGTCGCCGTCGACGTCGCCCGGGTGCTGTTCGCCGTGGCGGTGATGCCCGCGTCGAGCTCGGCGTCGGCACCGGTCAGCGGCGCGGTCCCGACCTGCGACCACGGCCGCTCGGGCGACGTGCGGTAGTACCCCGTCATCGTGCTCTCGCTCGTCCGCTCGAGGCGGAGCTCCACGGGCGCCGTCGCGAGCGCGACCTTGCCGCCCTCGCTGTCGAGCCAGCCGTCGCCGTTGGAGTCCCACTGCAGGTAGGTGCCCGAGGGGCTGGTCACCAGGTCGACGTAGCCGTCGGCACTCCCCTTGCCGGCCGCCGACAGGTCGTTGCGGACGACGAGGCCCGCGCGCGGGTCGGCGCTGGCTCCCCTGTCCAGGCCCGCCACGTAGGTCTGCACGGACCCGCCGACGGGCAGCCGGCCCGGCTGGTAGACGACGCTGAGGTTGTCCTTGTTCGTCCACAGGCCGTCGTCGGAGTCGGCGACGCGGAACGCCGCCCCCTCCCCCTCGCAGGCAGACCCCGGACGGGTCGCCAGCGTGGCGAACTGCCACGGGGCGCTCACCGTGTCGTCGACGCACCCCGTGGCGGCGAACGCGACCGTGTACGTCCGCGTCGTGCGGCCGTCGGGCGCCGTGACCGTCACGCGTGCGGCCGCCTGGTCGGCGCGGACGGCGACCGTCGCGTCGTCCTGGACGGGGTCGGCGGTCACCTCGGGGACGGGTCCCCACGGCCCGGGATCCACCCGGTAGTCGAGCGTGGCGGCGTCGAACCCGGGGACGGCGTCGCCGTCGACCGCGAGGCCCGTGAGCCGGGCGTCGCTGCGGGGGTTGAGGACGCGGACGAGGTAGATCCGTTCGGCGACCGCGGCGTCGTCCTCCTTTGCCGTCACCGTCACGTGCGCCCAGGGGCGCTCGGCGGTGGGCTGGTCCACGGTGACGGTCGCGACGGGATCAGTCGCGGTCCCCGTGATGACCGGCTCGGAACCGGTGGTGACCACCGTCTGGTCCCAGTCCGCGGGGTCGAAGCCGTCCACGTCATCGCCGTCGACCGCGAGGGTCGCGAGATCGGTGGCCGACGTCGGCGCGAGCCCGAGGATCTCCACCTCCGCGACCGCCTGCCACGTCGCTGCCTCGGTCGTCAGCCGCAGGCGGACGGCGGTGGTGGGCGGCACGGACGACGTGTCCAGCCGGACCACCGGCGCGGGTCCGGAGGCGTCCTGGGCGACGTCTGCCGCGACCTCCGTCGTCTGCCAGTCGCCGTTGGTGTCGACGTACTCCACGGCGATCCGTGAGGGCCAGGTCGCGGTGGTGCCGTCCTGGTACAGGTGGGCCACGATCTCCCGCGGCGCGCGCGGCTCGGACCACGTGTAGTCGAGGGTGCTGTTGCGCGGATAGCTGCCCCCCGCCGCCCAGTCGTCCCAGCCCTTGCCGAGCCTCCCGTCCGTGGTGCTCGCCGCGAGCTCCTGCCGGACCGACGCCGTGACCGTGGCCGACGGCGCGAGGTTGTGCACGCCGTGCGCGACCACCTCAACGGTGCGCCGGAACGTCCGTCCGGCCGTGAACTCGTCGTCACCGGCAAGGGTGCCCGTGATCGTCTGCGGACCCGCCGACCGGATCACGTCCGGGCTCCACGTGACGGCGACGTCCGTGGCGACGTTGTTCGCCGTGACCTCCACCGTGCCGGGCAGCGCCTCCGTGAGGTCGTCGTTGGTGCGGACGCTCTCCGGGAGGCGGTCGTCGGTGACCTCCCAGATGTACCGGCCCGCGCCCTTGTCGTCCCAGTACTCCCCGGTCCACCCGTCCGCCCAGCGGGCGTCCTCGACCGCGGGGTTGCGCATCTCGAGGCTCCCGCGCTCACCGATGGTGATCGGCAGCCAGACGTACGTGGAGTCGGCGGCGCCGGCGTTCCAGCGGTCGCCCATGTAGACGAACCTGCCGGTCGCCGCGTCGAGCGGGAACACGTTCGTGGACTGCGACCCGAAGCTCGTCCGGCGCGAGTCGCCGACCGACAGCAGCCCGTCGCCGCCCTCGGGGATCGTGTTGTAGGCGACGTTCTCGTACCTGTCGTCCGGGTCGACGCCGCGGATCCACGTGCCGAGCATCGAGTCGGCGGTGTAGTACGTCTCCGGGTTGGGCGACCAGCCGGTCGCGCCCGAGGCCACCGTGTAGTACTTGCCGTCGTGCACGAAGACCGCGGGCGCCTCCAGGATGCCGCAGCGCCGCACGATGCCGTAGTCCGCACCGGCGACGGGTGCGCCCTCGGTGCCGTCGGCCCAGATGCGCGGGTACCTGCCGTCGGCCGAGAACTGGATGCCCACCTCGTCCTCGGTGGTCGTCTTCTCGACGTTCGTGTACTCGTCATCGAGCTTCGCGATGTAGAGGCTGCGGTTCTCCTCGGAGGAGTAGACGACGTAGGCGGTGCCGTCGGTGTCCTGGAACACGGTCATGTCGCGGGCCTGGCCCGGCACGGCGCTCGGCATATCGCAGGCCGTCTGGTACGTCGGCTCGTTGTAGAGGCGGTACGCGCCCTGGAGCTCGAACGGGCCGGCCGGCGAGTCGGCGACGGCGACCGCCGCCAGCGACCGGGCGTAGTTGCTGCCGCCGGGCGTGATGCTCCCGTCGGAGTGCCACCACATCACCCACTTGCCGGTGCGCTCGTTGTGCAGCACCTTCGGCCGCTCGAAGATCGCGTTGAGCTGCGCCACGCCCGCCTCCGTCGTCGCCTTGACGTTGAGGTGGTAGAACAGCTCGTCGATGCGCTCGGCGTCCGGCGTGCCGTCGTCGGCCACCGTGTCGTAGAGCTCGTCGAAGTACTCGGACTCCAGCTCCGCGCGCGACGTGACCGAGCGCAGCACGACGCCCTCGTTGGTCCAGTTGTAGGTGTCGGTCGACGTGTACAGCGAGACGCCGGGGCTCTCGTAGTAGCCGTTGGACCGGTCCTCGCCGTACCAGTGGTAGACGGTGGTGCCGTCCTGGTCGACGGCGGTGGTCTCGCTCGCCTCGACGCCGAGCTCGTCGGAGGTGCGCGTGACGATCTGGCCGCCGTGCGCCTGGATGTGGCGCCCGTCGGTGTCGTACCAGTGCGGCCGGAAGTAGCTGCCGGACAACGCACCGGGGTCGGCCACGGCCGGATAGGCGTCGTACTCGATCGGCTCGGGGACGGTCGGCACGTCGGCCGCGGCCGGCGCGGCGACACCGGCCGCGCCGGCCGCGAGGGCGAGGACCGTGGCGGCTGCCGCCAGTCCGCGCGAGGTACGTCGAATACTCATGGCTGGTGGATCCTCACGCGTCGTTGCGGCTGACCGGTCGGCCCTGCGGACCGATCAGTTGGCGGTACGGCCCACGTAGACGTTGCGGGCCCGGAAGTGGGTCTCGGCGGTGGGCCCCGGTGAGCCCGACGCCCCCTCCATCTGCAGGTTGATGATCAGGTTCATCGGCTTGCCCACGAAGTTGGACCCGACGTGCCTGGCCTTCCACACGTCGTCGAGGTAGTAGTGGATCTCGACGTCGGTGGCGTTGATCTTGTTCATCCAGATGCGGTACTCGTGCCAGCTCCCCGGCGAGCCGACCGGGACGATCGTGTTGTCCCAGCCGCCGTCGTAGGTGTTGAACCAGTTCCGGGCGTCACCCTTGAACTCGAGGATGTCGCTCTCCGGCGGCCAGCTGTTCGCCCCCGTGATCCAGAAAGCGGGCCACGTGCCCCGGGCCGACGGTGCCTGGAACTCGCCGCGGATCTCGTAGCTCGGGTACCTGTCGTTGACGACTATCTGGTTCTTCGCGTGGATCGCCGCCGAGTGGTACTTGATGGGCAGGTGCGGGTCCTTGTTGCTGACGCCCTCGTCCCAGGTGATCCGGGTCGCCTTGATGTTGAGCTGCCCGGCGGGCGACAGGAACAGGTGGTTGCTGTCGGTGGAGCTGGCGTACATGCGGGCGGTGCCGTTGTGGTCCGACCCCCACGGGTACAGGTAGTTCCACTCCGACTCCAGCGCGGCACGGCTGGCGAACGAGTTCCCGTCGATCAGGGTCTCCCAGGCCATCGCCCCGGCCTCCGCCGGCGCGTTCTCGTCGGCAGGCCCGGTCGGCGCCGACGCGGCGGGGACCGACCCGCCGGCGAGCAGCAGGACCGCGGCGGCAGCGGTCGCGTACACCGCGCGCAACGGGCCGGGACGGGCTGGCACAGGACGGCGGTGAGCAGCGCTGATCGGCATGGTGTTCCCCTTTTTCTCGACTGTCGTCCTTGACTGTCTGTGTTGGGCTCCGGCCGGGCGATGGCTGCCCCGGGGGGGTGCGAACTGCGATGTTAGCGCCACCATTTGGGGAGTTTGCCATCATCTGCGAGGTTGGTCAAGATTGCGTCAAGTGCGGAAGGCCTGGGTCAGCGAGGGGCGGACCCGCCCCGGAAAAGTGCACTATGGGGTCCATGCCGCAGAACAGCTCCCTGGTCGCTCTGTTCACCTTCGTCATCGCCGCGCTGACGACCGCCACGTGGTGGACCCTGGGCCGGGACACGACCCATGAGGTCGATGCCGCCACCGGCGCCGTCACCGGGCCCTACGAGGCGCCTCAGGTGATCGCGTGCGTGGTGGTGCTCGTCGGCCTGGTGGTGGTCGGCGCCCTGGTGCTCCCGGCGTGGCTCGCGGTGCTCGCCGTCAGCCTGCCCTTCACTGCCGCCTGGACGCTCCACGCCTCGTCGACCGACGACTCGGGGCTCTGGGCGGTCGGCGCGATCCTCGTCCTGTTCGGCACGCTCGTGGGCGGCACGGTGGTCACCGCGGTCACGCGCGCTCTCGTGCGCAACCGGTCATGACAACGCCCGGGCGACGTCCCGGACGACAGCGGGCGTGCGCCGCCGGCCCACGAGGGTGAACCACTGCGTCATCGGATAGGACAGCCGCACGACAAAGTAGTTCACGTACTCGAGGAGCCCGAACACCCAGACGAGCAGGCCCAGCACCAGGGCGCCCGAGCCCGCTCCGGTCAGCAGCAGCCCGGCGAGGCATCCGGCGAGCAGGACGGGGTCGAGCAGCCGGAACGCCCGGTACAGCAGCGCGACACCGCGCGGCATCCCCGAGCGCCCCGCACCCGGCAGCCAGGTGCGTGCGAGAAGCCAGTACGCACCGCCCTGGAGCAAGATGACCAGCAACGGCGCCATGGCCCACCAGAGCGCCCGCCCGCCGGCGGCGTCGAACCGGCCTGCCACCATCGGCTGCACGGCGACGAAGACGACCACCGCGGCCAGCTCCCCCGTGCCGAGGCTCAGGTAGGTACGCCGCAGGCCTGCGGCGCCATGGCGGGTCTGAGCTCCGTCGATCACCCGGCAACGGTAGTGGACCGCACCGACGCGCCAGAGGCGGGCGGACCGCACGGTCCGCCCGCCCCTGATCCGGAGCCGTCGTTCGGCTACGGGGTGTGGATGTTGGGCCAGGGGTAGCTGGTGACCTCGCTGCCGATGTGGAAGCTCGGGTGCGGCGGCTGGTTGTAGGCGGTGTTCTGCCAGGCGATCGCCACGCGGTACTGGGGGTCGTGCATCAGCGTCGCGATGCGCAAGGTCGTCCTGTGCGGCGTGGCGTAGATGCGCAGCGCCGTGTTGTCAGCGGTCCGCCAGACGACCTCTTCGCGCCAGTCGCCGAACAGGTCCGCCGAGAGCGACGGCGTCGCCTTGGTGCCGTTGTTCGACGCGACGTTCGAGCCGGTCAGCAGCCGGCCGTTCTGGTAGTCGTCGATGGCGGTGTTGTCGAGCAGCTCCCGCTCCCCGTCGCCGTCCCACCAGGCGAGGAAGTTGATCGAGCTCGGCTTGGCGCCGACGGAGCTCCCCGCGGAGTTCCGCAGGTCCGTCACGTTCGAGGACCAGTACTCGCCCCCGGCGTTGCCGGGGGTGACGTTCGCGGCCACGCCGCGGCCGTTGTCGCCGCTGGGGCTGGTCTGGAACAGGACCGCGCCGTTCGATCCGAGGAGGCTGGACGACGGCGCGGTGCCGCTCTCGTGCACCATGAACACCTCCTGACCCGCACGGCTGGGCACGAAGTCCGAGACGTGCTGCGCGTCGCCGTGGCCCATGCGGGAGTTCCACAGCGGGTTGCCGTCCGACCCGACCGCCATCGCCCCGTAGACCACGTCCTGCCGTCCGTCGCCGTTCAGGTCGGCGATCGACAGGCTGTGCGCGCCCTGGCCCTCGTACTGCGCGCCCCGGGTGTTGGAGTCGAAGATCCAGCGGGTCGTGAGGTCCTGTCCGTTGAAGTCGACCGCCCAGATCACCGAGCGCGTGTAGTAGCCGCGCGCGAAGATCATCGACGGCGTGGACCCGTCGAGGTACGCGGTGCCGGCCAGGAAGCGGTCGACCCGGTTGCCGTAGCCGTCGCCCCAGTCCGCCACGTTGCCGCGTGCGGGCTGGTAGCTGACGGAGTCGATCGCGCCGCCCGTCCGGCCGTCGAAGATCGTCAGGAACTCCGGGCCCGTCAGGATGTAGCCGCCGCTGTTGCGGTGGTCGGCGCTGGCGTTGCCGATGACGACGCCACGGCCGTCGCGCGTGCCGTCGGCGGTCTTCATCGCGATCTCGGCGTCGCCGTCACCGTCGTAGTCGTACACCTGGAACTGGGTGTAGTGGGCCCCGGACCGGATGTTGCGCCCCAGGTCGATCCGCCACAGGCGGGTTCCCTGGAGGGTGTACGCGTCGACGATGGTGTTGTCGGTGACACCGGTCTGGGAGTTGTCCTTGGAGTTGTTCGGGGACCACTTGACGACATACTCGTAGTCACCGTCGCCGTCCAGGTCGGCGACGCTGGCATCGTTGGCGTCGTAGATGCTCGAGGGCCGGCTGATCGGGATGTCGAGGTAGCCGCCCGAGCCGAACCTGGCCTCGGCTCCCACGCGCGTGCCCTCGGTGCCGCCGTTGACGGCCGCGACGGTGTAGGTCCCGTTGCCGGTGTCGAGGTAGTTCGTCGCGCCGGTGATCGGCGTCGAGTTGAGCCGCGTGCCGTCGCGGTAGACGTTGAAGGCCACGTTCTGGGCGTCGGTGCCCAGCAGGCGCCAGCTGACGAGGTTGCCGCTGCCCGAGGGCACGACGGTCACGCCGCGGGTGAGGGCCTCGACCTCGTAGGCGCCGTTCCCGCCGCCGGGCTCCTCGGAGCCGCCGGTCGTGGCGTCCAGGTAGTCGACGTTCGCCAGGCCGCCCGCGCCGGTGGCCCGCAGGCGGACGGTGTTCGTACCAGCGTTGAGCTGCGCGGTGACGGTCTGGCTCGCCCAGCTCGTCCAGGCTCCGGTGGCACCGAACTGCGAGGTCCCCACCACGGTGCCGTTCACGAGCACCTCGCCCGGCCTGCTCTCCGTCGCGCCGTTGGCATAGCCGAACGTCAGGGTGGCCGGGCCCGCCGCGGCGGCGTTGACCCGGAACTCGACTGCGGCGCCGACGGCATTGTCGGAGTTGCAGAACCCGCTGCCCGAGTGCCCGGCGTGGTTGGCCTCGACCAGACCACCGCAGACGGTGGGGGCGGTCTCCGCCTCGTGGCGGACGGTGGCAGCGTGGGCGGTGTTCAGCGCGACGACGCTCGACGCGACGACGGCGAGACCGGAGAGCCCGGCCACGAGCGCCGCTCTGGTACTTCTTCGCCTCGATCTTGTTTCCGACATTGTTTCGCTCCCCTGTGAGGTGGCTCATCGTTGAGGTGGCTCGGCCGTTTCGGGCACGGGCTGAGGGCTGGCGAGGTGCGGTGACGACGACGGGGCTCCATCGCCACGACGTCGTCCACCACCGAACTTGAATCGATCTAATCGGCGTCGTCGACGGTAAGGTAAGCGTTTGCCCGGTGTCAACGAGTAGCACCTACTTAAATGATTCGTCGCTATCGGTCAGGTGTGTCCGGGAACTGTGCACCCCGAACCGTGCACCTCCGGGGCCGTCACCACGACGGCATGCCCAGCGCGGCCAGCGCCGAGCGCAGCCGTTCCCGTCCGCGCAGCGACCCGTTGCCACGCATGCGGGTCAGGACGCGCCCGATCCATCCGCCCGTGAAGCCCTCGTCGCGATAGAACGCGGTCATGCGCCGTTCGTACGCGCCCAGCGACCGGAGCTGCCGCGCCATGTCGTAGGTCTCGTGGTGCAGGACGACGGCCTGCGGCAGACGGGGCTTGACCCGTCCGGGGCATGCGGGGTCCGGGCGGCCCACGACCAGCCCCACGACCGGTGCGGTCCCCCGGGGCAGCTTCAGCTCGGCCGCGAGCGCCTCAGGGTCGTCCCGTACCCCGCCGAGGTAGACGGTGCCCAGGCCGATGGACTCGGCGGCGACGACTGCGTTCTGGGCGGCGAGCGCCGCGTCGAGGAACGCGGTCATGGTGGTCTCGAGGTAGCCGGTGGCGTGCACCGCCGTGCTCCGGCTGGCGGCGAGCGCGCGGACGCGGGCGAGGTCCGCGATCCAGACGAGCAGGAGGGGTGCGTCTCGCACGTGGTCCTGCTCGCCGGACAGCGTGGCGATGCGTGCGAGGCGTGCCGGGTCGGTGACGGCGACGACGCTCCAGAGCTGCAGGTTGGACGACGTCGGTGCGGACTGCGCGGCCGCGACCAGGGTGGGCAGCACGGAGGGTGCGAGCGGCCCGGGCAGGAACCGCCGGACGGAGCGGTGGCCGAGCTGGACCTCGAGCACCGAGCGGGGCAGGTCGGCCGCAGCGGCGAGGGTCCCGGAGACCTGCGGCGCTGCGAGGTCCGCGTGCCGGGCGGTCACGCCGTAGCGTGCGGCGACCTGGGTGCGTGCGGCGGCGAGCCGGCCGGGGTGTTCCCGCGGCCCGGGGTCGGGCTTCAGCGCCCGTGCGGTGCGGGTGGTGCGGGTGGTCTGGTCCGGTTCCTGGACGGGCCGGAGGGCGGGTGCGGAGGCGGTCTCGGTCGGTCGGGTAACGACCGGAGAGGCGTCGATGGCTGTCATGAGAGCTCCGTAGGGTGGACGGAGGGCTACGCACTCATGCGGAGCGCCATCTCGTCAAGACCCCACGTCGGCATCTCATACTCCGGGCGGGCTCGACTACTGTTGGGCTCGCCATGGACGTGACTCGTCGCACTCGACCCCGCCTCGCCGGTGTTCGGCGCGGGCTGACGAGCGTCCTGACGGCGATGTTCCTCGTGCTCGCCGTGGTCAGCGCGGGTGTGGTATGCGGCGCTTATCACGAGGCGACGGCCGTGGAGATCGCCTCCGGGCCGACCCGCGACGACGCCCGATACTGTTCCGACGACCACCGGCAGTCGGCACAGTGCGACGTGCTCCCGCCCGTCTCCTCCTCCGGTCCGGCAGCGCTGCTGGAACCCTCGACGGGCGGGCTCGTGACCGCCGTGGTGCACGACGACACCCCGGTTCCCGCCACGACGGCTGACGCGACCGCACCGTCGCTGCACGCTCTCGGGATCTCCCGGACGTAGACCACCTCCGCCCCGCCGACGCCTCTGGTCTCGGCGGCATCGGCGCGCCCCGACCTCGGGTGCGCGCCGCGTGGTCCTGCTCCGTCTCGAAGATCCCCATCCGGCTTCGGCCTCCGCCCAAAGGAAACCCATGTCTGCACAGCGCTCAACCACCCAGCGCCCGACCACTCAGCGCCCAACCGCCCAGCGTCTGACCTCACGCCGCCTGCTCCAGCTCGTGCTCCTGATCGGGATGCTCGGCCTGGTCGGCCTCCTGGTCGCGTACATCCTGGCCACCCCGGAACGCGACGCGGCCGCCGCCGACGTCGTCCGCGAGGACAGTCACGTCCTGAACCAGGCGCCCGACGAGAAGGCGGTGCTCGTGGAGTTCCTCGACTTCGAGTGCGAGGTCTGCCGGGCCTATTACCCCACCGTCGAGCAGCTGCGTGAGCAGCACGGCGACGAGCTCACCGTCGTCATGCGCTACTTCCCGATCCCGGCGCACACCAACTCCACCAACGCCGCCGTCGCCGTCGAGGCCGCGGCGGCACAGGGTCAGCTCGAACCGATGTACCAGCGGATGTACGAGACGCAGGCCGAGTGGGGCGAGGCGCAAGACTCCAGGGCGGACGTCTTTCGCGGCTTCGCGCAGGAGCTCGGCCTGGACATGAACGCCTACGACGCCGCCGTCGCGGACCCGGCGACCACCGAACGAGTGCAGTCCGACTTCGACGAGGGCCGAGCGCTCGGCGTCGGCGGCACGCCCACGTTCTTCCTGGACGGCGAAAAGCTCGAGCTCACCAGCCCCGAAGCCCTGGCCCAGGCAGTTCAAGGTGTCCTAGGTCAGTAAGCACGACCCGGACGTTCGTTGAGTGCTGGGTATTTGTGGGACAGAAGGCCGCTGCGCCACAAATACCCAGCACTCAGCGAGCACGGTGCTGTCAGTGCTCGACGAGGCCACCGATCGGAACCGGTGCGACGTGGCCGTCGGCGGGCGTGTGCTCGTTGAGGCCGAGCCCGATCGCGACGAGGGACGAACGCCTGAGGTTCGCGACGTCGTCGACCGGGACCCAGGCCGCCGCGACGATCTCGGGGTCGGGCTCTGCGCGCAGGTCGCCGCCGGTGATCGAGACCCGGTAGTAGATGCCGACGTTCTGGTGCTCGGGACCCGGCTGGAGTCGTTCTGCGCCCGGGATGATCCGGGAGTCCACGCCGAGCAGCCGTTCGACCGCACCGCGGTAGCCGGTCTCCTCCAACAGCTCACGCACCGGGGTCTCGATCGGGTCCTCGCCATGCTCGACGCCGCCGCCGGGCAACGTCCAGTGTCCAGTGGCACGGTGATGGACGAGGAGCACGCGCCCGGCATCGATGCAGACGGCGTAGGCAGCGAGCCGAAAGGTCATCGCAGCAGCGTAAGGGTCGCGGGGTTCCTGACCCTCCGCGAGCCGGAGGGCCCTCTCGGTGAAGCAGGTGACTTCGTCGCCTGTGGTGCGTCAGAGGTCGTCCGACAGGACCGGGGCGGCAAGGAACCTGTCGATCGCCTCGCTCGTCGGAAACTCCGTGACGTCCGGCCCGGAGAACAGCTGCACCAGCGAGTAGGCGATGTCCCGCAGGGCGACGTTCGTCTGGTTGGACGCCTCGCGCAGCCGGCTCATCGCCTCGTCCTCCTCGATGCCGTGGATGACCATGAGCACGCCCTTGGCCTGCTCGATCACCGACCGCCGCTCCGAGGACGCCTGGATCGAGGCCGACGCCTCGCGAGCCGCCGCCTCACGCTGCGCCTTGGTCACGTCGATGAAGTACCCGAACAGCTCCGTCATCCGGCCGGTGGCAGGGTCACGCCGACCCTGACCGGTGACGGCCAGCGTGCGGGTCTTTCCTGCGGCATCCACGATGCGGTGCACCGAGCTGAACGGCTGCCCCGTCTCCGCCGCGCGCTGGAGCAAGCCGTCCACCCGGCCGCGGTCGTCCGGATGCTTGTGCGACAGCATCAGCGGCGTCGTCGGCACCACCTCGCCCGGCTGGAAGCCGTGCATCACGTACACCTCGTCCGACCAGGCCCACTCCCCCGTCGCCAGGTCGAGCCGGTATCGACCGACGGGAGGCCGGGCGCCGCTGACGAGTGCTTCCTCGATGTCGCTCGCGGACGGCGTCTGACTGGGCCTGGGGGCGGGGTTCACGGGGTCCTCCTCCGATGCTGGCTGTCGCGGCTCCTGCCCTGCTGGGAGGGGGCCGAACCTGCGGCGGAAAGAATATCGCGATGAAGATACTTCACGGACTAGCAATATCACCCCCCTGGTTCTGGTCGTTCGGCCGGCGTCGTCGTCATCCGGCTGACCAACGCCTTGGGGGGTTCTCTCCAGGCCTCCCACACCGGGGCTGCCAGGCGTTGTGATGGGTACCGACAGAACGACTGATCGCCGCCGCGCCGTCACGGACCCTTCATGGCGGGCAAGGAAAGGACTGCACCGTGGAACTTGGCCTGCACATCGCCGACTTCAGCTGGACCGGTGGGGCGCCCGCACTCGGCCCGACCCTCGCGCGGCACGTTCGCGGTGCCGAGCAGGCCGGCATCACGCGCATCACCGTGATGGACCACTTCTGGCAGATCCAAGGCGTCGGTCCGGTCGAGCACGAGATGTACGAGGCATACACGGCGCTCGGGTTCATCGCCGCGCACACCGAGAAGGCGCTGCTGCACACGCTCGTCACGGGCGTCATCTACCGCGAGCCCGCACTGCTGGCCAAGGCCATCACCACCCTTGACGCCCTCTCCGGAGGACGGGCCGGGCTGGGCATCGGAGCGGCCTGGAACGGCGAGGAGTCCGAGGGCCTCGGGTTCCCGTTCCCGCCGGTCAAGGAGCGGTTCGACCGGCTGGAGGAGGCCATCCAGATCTGCCTGCAGATGTGGTCCGGCTCCGAGGAGCCGTTCGAGGGGACGCACTACCAGCTCGGACGCACCCTGGACTCGCCGGGACCGCTGCGGCGTCCGTACCTGATGATCGGCGGTGGCGGAGAGAAGCGCACCCTGCGCCTGGTGGCGCAGTACGCGGACGCCTGCAACATCGCCGCGGGGCCCGAGGCGGGCCGCAAGCTCGACGTGCTGCGCGCCCACTGCGACGCCGTCGGTCGCGACTACGAGCAGATCGAGAAGACGGCGATGCTCACCCTCGACCCGCAGGACGACGCCGACGACCTCGTGCGCAGAGCCGAGGAGCTGCGCGAGCTCGGTTACACCGTCGCCTACGTCTTCGCGCGCGACATCGCCGAACCGGCGCGGATCATCGACGTCCTCGCCGCGGCGGGACACCGGCTCGGCTGAGCGTGCCGAGCCCGTGGCCCGCGCGAACCAGCGCCGGGCCTGCCCACTATCAGCACCAACACCCGAGGAGCCTTCCGTGCGACGCCCACTCCCGCTGTTCGCCTCCGTGGTAGCGGTCGCCCTGCTGGCCGCGTGCGGAGACACGGCGGCGCCGACGTCGCCGACGTCGCCGACACCGACGGCAGCGCCGACGACGCCGACCACGTCACCGTCGCCGTCCCCGTCCGCCTCCCCGACCGACCCCGCACCCGTCGAGGGCACCGTGGTGCGGTTCACCGGCGGGGGCACGTCCGTGGACGTCACGATCGGCGCCGACACCCCGACGACGCGCGACTTCCTCTCGCTGCTGCCCCTCACGATGGAGCTGGAGGAGCTCAACGGCCGCGAGAAGATCGGCTACCCGCCCCGGGAGCTGGACGTGGACGGCACGCCCGGCTCGGATCCCGAGGACGGCGACCTCATCTACTTCACCCCGTGGGGCAACATCGGCTTCTACTACGACGCCGACGGCATCGAGCACTCCGACCAGACCCTGCACCTCGGGACCTACGAAGCCGGCAGCGACCAGCTCGACCGGCTCGCGAGCGGCGAGGTGAGCATCGAGGTCGTCGATCGATGACAGACCGTCGCGGCCCTCGGTCGGGCGTCCGAGGAGCTCGGAACGCGCTCACAGCCTGCGGTTCCCGGCCCGGGGCCTGGAGTCTGGGTGCGAGCACAGCGCGGTCCCCTTAGCGTCGAGACGCAGTCACGTGACCCCGTGGCGACCAACAGCTCTGGAGGGACCAGCGATGAGCGAGAGCGACACCTCGCGGGACGACGCCGAGTTCGCCGACCTGGCCAAGCGTCAGGCGGAAGCCGTCCGCGGACAGGACCCGGCCTCGGATGGCACGAAGACTCACCCCGCGGACGAGAAGGCGATACCCGGCGAGGACCCCGAGGACAACCCCGACCGTGACGGTGAGGACCGGTTCGACGCCGGCTGACTCCGTGCGCACCAGCTGCGCAGAGTGGAAACATCCCGACGACGAAGAGGGGAACGAGCCTGGGTCGCATGCGCGAGGCGAAAGAGCGGATGCCCACCATGCGCGCATTCGGCCCGCTCGCGGCCGGAGTGCTGCTGCTGGGCATCGCCGATTCGATGGTCGGCTCCTACTTGGTCCTCTACGCATCTGACGAGGTCGGGTTGAGCCCGTTGCAGACGGGCATCTTCATGTCGGCACCGCCGGTCGGGAGCATCGTCGTGAGCTTCCGCGGGCAGGAGGATTGATCGGCACCCACGACGGATCTACGCCGTGCTCGCGGCGATGAGCGGCGCAGCTCGGGCTGGTCACTCGCGTGGGCCGCGGGACCACTACTCGGCGCCGCGATCATCGCGCACGGCAGCTACGTCGTCTTGTTGACCACGAGTGCCGCGCTCCTTGCGGTCACGGCGATCACGATCCTCGCCGCGCCGAGGCCGCCACGACCTCACCCGCGAGACGCCGATACCGCGCCGGCCACCTCGGCGGTCCTGCCTGCCGCGCCGGTGCCGCTCACGTTCACCACCAGCATCGTGCTCTTCTTCACGGCGATGTACGCGGGCTCGGTGGCGCTTCCGCTATATGTCACGACCGATGTGCACCGTCCAGCGAGCGACGTCGGCCTGCTCTACAGTGCCTGCGCGATCGTCGAAGTCGTTGCCGCACTCGCACTCGCTGAGCCAGCTCGCCCGCGGTGTCGGCATCGCCGCCGTCGGGCGAGCCACGACCCTCTTCGCTAACGCGTCCACCGGCGGAGCCCTGCTCAGCGGCGCCCTCGCCGGGGTCTCGAATCAGTACCTCGGGTACACCGCAACCCTTGTGATATCCGGCGGCATCACCCTCCTGGCCGCACTTCTCTTCGCCTTCGCACGCACGGAGCACGCCGGTCACAGCTCGTCGAGGCGGCTGACCGGATAGCGCCGTTCGGCCGGACCGGCGCAGCAGGTCGACCCGCGCCGCCGGGAGAAGGGGACAGCCCTCGAGCCCGACGGCGGCGGGTGCGGGTACGGCTAGGGGGCTGCCAGCTCCCGCTCCGGATAGACCGCCGCGTCCACCAAGGTCCGGGACCCGAGCGGCTCGTCCAGCTCGACGATGAACGGTGTCGGCGGGTGGGACTGGCAGGTCTGAATGCCCGGCGGGGGCTCTACGCCGACCACGAGCTCGACCCGGTCCTCGTGCTCGACCAGGCGCTCCAGCGTGACCCGGCCGTCGGCCAGCTCGCCGCTCGCGCACGCGAACTCGGTGACGAGCAGGTGCACCTGCGAGGAGTCGGGGTCCGGCGGGTTGTCGGGGTCGAGCGCCACCATCGCGTCGCCGAGGTCACCCAGGTCGTACCGCAGCGCGCAGTCGCCGTGCCGCCAGAGCTGCCAGCCCTCGCCGCCCTCCTCGGTCTCATCGACCCACTCGATGCCCATGACCTCGTGCGTGCGCTGCTCGCCGTCGCTGTCCCGCGGCTCCGGCAGCTCTCGGACGAGGTAGACCTTCGTGTCGGTCTCGGTCAGCACGCGCCACTGTTCCGGGTCGATGTCTGGAACGCTTGCCCCGTCCAGCGCCGCGGCCGCTTCCTCGCCGAGCTGGTCGGCGGTGGCGCCGTCTGTCAGTACCGACGCCGGGACCGGCGTGC
Organism: Promicromonospora alba; assembly: GCF_042654905.1. NCBI lineage: Bacteria > Bacillati > Actinomycetota > Actinomycetes > Micrococcales > Promicromonosporaceae > Promicromonospora > Promicromonospora alba. The sequence goes on along the minus strand of NZ_JBHSFI010000001.1, from coordinate 66,150 downwards.
CCTGGCAGAGATACGCGCTCTCTTCCACCGACGCGTCGCCGACGGGTGACCCGCCGGCAGCACCCGCCTGGGCACAACCACTGACCAGCATCCCCAGGGCGACCGCCCCGCCCTGTATCAGCCCGCTCCGTCGCATCATGTCGGCTCCTCCGGGTAGGGCCGCATCGCCAGCGGCGCTCTTCCGGAATGTGTCCGGTGCGGGCCTGGCCTTGCAGACGTCCGACATCGGGTCGGCGGTCAGGCCCCGGCCTCAGCCCTGCCGCTCGGCCACCCAGGCCGCGATCTCGGATCCGGACGCGCCCCCGTTCATGCTGATGACGTTCCCGTCCGGGTCGTACGTGACCGACGCGTCGTGGTACGCCCCTGAGCCCCAGATGCTGATCTGGTACGGGACGTCGTCCTCGTCGAACGTACGCGACGGCACGCTGACGGTGACGGACGGCGCTTCATCGAGCTCGAAGCCGCCCTGCTCCGGCAGGCGGTCGGCGAGACCCTGGAGTCCGGCCCAGTCGACGTCGGCGGCGTCGAAGGTCTCCAGGGGCAGCTCGTCGCCGCTCGGCTGGATGAGCGACGGCTCCCGGGCCGTGACCTTGCCGTCCCGCCAGTCGATGTCGTCCGTCGTGTCGGCGTCAGGTGCGGTCGGGACGGTGCCCGACGCGGTCGTCGAGCCGAGGTGGACCTCCGTGAAGCGGTTGTGTCCCGCCTCGGCGACGAGGTCGTCGATCACCTCCTGAGCGCGCGCCGGGTCGAGGGTGCTCTCCGCCCGCTCGAGGCGGAGCGTCCGGGCGTCGGCGACCTCGGACGGCGCCGCGCCGGCGAGGATCTCGGCGAGCTCCGAGCGCACCGGATAGAGGCGGGCGGCGAAGCCGACGACGAGCAGCAGCACGAGCACCACGGCCGGGATCCGCAGGATCCCGCGGGCGTCGCGGGCCTTGGTCGGCTCCTGCGCCCACTCGGGTGCGTGGTCCATCCTGCTCACACGGGTGTCATCCGCGGCCTTGTCGCGCCAGCTCTGCGGGGGCGACTGGAGGAGCGTGACCGCGGGCTGGTCGGCCTTCTCCTGCAGCACCACGACCACGTTGCCCGGCTGGAACTGCGGCAGGCGCACCTCGTCGATCAGTGCCCGCGTCCGCGTCGAGTACGGCGAACGGGACGACGTCGCCACGACGAGCTGCAGCTCAGCCACCGGGTTGTCGTTGATCCGGGTCCCGGTCGACGAGATGTCCACGACCCTGGCCAGGTGCAGACGCCCCTCCCGCTCGGCGGTGGCGATCGCGTCGTCCGACGGCGCAGGGCGCAGCACGCTCCCGGCGGCGGTCGACAGGCTCATCACCATGGTCGAGAGGATGACCGTCAGGACGCCGATCGCCAGCGCCGTGGGCAGCCACCAGCCCGGCACGCCGCCGTCCAGCCCGAGGCCGGCGAGCAGGAGCCAGCCGAGGAGGAAGCCGACCGACAGGGAGCGCAGGATCCGGATCACCTGCGAAGTATTCCGGTTCCGGTGCGTTCTGGGAATCACCCGGCCCCTGAACCTGTCCGCCCAGCGCTTTGCCGCTCGGGGCCGCATGATTGACGGTCTTCAGAGCCGGATGTTAGTTTGACGCAACGACGCGTCACGGCAGACGCAACGAAACTTCACCTCGGCCAGATGGTTCCCGGCTCTGCGGCGACGACGCCGCGTTGGAGAGGTACAGATGAGCTCCCCGAAGTCGCGGCGAGTGCTGCTTCGTTCGTCCTGGCAGGACGTCAACATCGGCGACGTCGCTCACTCCCCCGGACTGCTCTCCGCACTGCTGGACCTGGATCCGGATGCCGAGCTCACGCTCTGGCCCGTGGCCCTCGGCGAGCGTGAAGAGGCGCTGATGCGCCAGTTCCTGCCGCAGGTGGCGATCGTGCGCGGCGAGCTGAGCGACGACGGCCAACCGACGACGCCCGAGCTCGCGAGCGCCTGGAGCTCCGCAGAGATACTGGTGCACGGCTCGGCAGCCGACGTCGAGAATCGCCACGCCGAGTTCCTGCACTGGTCCCGCACGACGGGGAAGCCTCATGGATACGCCGGCGTGACCGCCGATCCGGTCTGCCCGCCCACCTGGGGCACGCTGGCCGAGCTGGAGGCGATGGCGGCCTTCCTCCCGCCAGAGTTCCTCGGGGCGGAAGCGCGGGAACCGCTCGACTCCGCTGAGTTCATCTTCTGCAGGGACTCGATCTCGCTGAAGTACCTACGCCGCCAGCAGATCCGGGCGAAGACGCTGGGCTTCGGGCCGGACGGCACCTTCACCTATGTCTTTGCCGACGCCGCGACGATCGAGCCGTTCCTGGAAGAGATGGACCTTCGCCGCGACAACTTCGCGTGCTTCGTGCCGAGGCTCCGCTACGCCCCCTACGCGAAGATCCACGGGCGGGAACCGACACCGGAGAGCCTGCGCAGAGACGCGATCAACGCGGCGACCCACCGGTCCGACCTCGCGGCACTGGTGACCGCCATCGCGACGTGGGTACGACAGACGAAGGCGCCGGCCGTCGTCGTCCCGGAGATGTCCTACGCGCCCGCCTACGCACGCGAGCATCTGCTCCCGCTGCTCCCCCCGGATGTCGCACCGCACGTCCGGATACTGGATCGGTTCTGGTCTCTCGCAGAGGCCAGCGCGATCTACTCCGTCAGCCGCGCCGTGATCAGCATGGAATGCCATTCGCCGATCATCGCGACAGCCCATGCAGTACCCACCCTCTACCTGCGCCTGCCCACCGAGACCGTCAAGGGGCGCATGTACGACGACCTCGGCGGACCGGACGTGATCATCGAGGTCGGTCCGGGCGCCGAGACGGCGGCCCAAGATGCCGTCATCAGCATCATCGAGGACCCGCAGCGGTGGAGCGGCTTGTCGTCACGGGTGAATGCCGTTGCTCGCAGACGGCTGCGGCAGATGGCCGCCACCATCCTGTACGGAGAATCTGCACGCCCGATGAGGCAGCGCTCAACGGCGAGCCAACTGGAGGTTCACAATGAGAAGCACAAGATCGCGAGGCCGGGCAGGACTCCCACGCCGCAGCGCCACACTCGTCGCGATGAGCGCGGTGGCATTGCTGGGCCTGGGAGCGTGTGGTCAGGCAGATAACCTGGACGGCGACGAGGCGGCGGCGCCCGGGGATGCCGTGGAGCTCCGCGTGGCATGGTGGGGCGCCGAAGTCCGTCATGAACAGACGCAGGAGGCCTTGGCGGTCTGCGAAGCCGCCGTCGGAAACATCACCACCTCCGCGGAATTCGTCAACGACGGATATGACGAGAAGCTGGCCACCCAGTTCGCTGCCGGTGACCCGCCCGACGTCATCCAGGTGGTCAGCGGAGCAATCAGCTCCTACGGCCAGCGCGGCGGCCTGCTGGACATCGCCACCGTCGAGGAGCACATCGACACCTCCGCCATCTCGCCCGTGGTGATGAACGCGGACGCTGTGGACGGTAAGAACTACGCGGTTCCGATCACCACCAACGCGTCCGGGCTCATCCTCAACGTCACGATGATGGAGGAGTACGGACTTGAGCGTCCTGACGACGAGAACTGGACCTGGGACGACCTGTTCGACTACGCCGGCAGCGTGTACGAAGCATCCGGCGGAGAGGTCTGGGGGCTGCAGCAGCCCAGCGAGGACATCCGCCTGCTGAACATCTGGGCCCGGCAGCTCGGCCACCTCGACGGTCTCTACACGGAGACCGGGGTCGGGCTGGACACCGACGTCATCGCCTCGTTCCTGCGGTACGGCCTCGACCTGCAGGAGTCCGACGGGTCCGCACCCGCCTCGATCTCGATCGAGCATCAGGGCGTGGGGATCGAGCAGACGATGATCGGTACCGGTGGCGCACTGCTGGCGGTCCGGCCGATCAACGAGATCACCGCCCTGCAGGCAGGCACCGGCTCAGAGTTCGCTCTGCTGCAGCTCCCGGTCCACGAGGACGGCGAGACGGGGCAGAGCTTCCGGCCGATGAGCTGGGCGATCACCTCAGCCACTGAGCACCCGGCCGAGGCGGCACAGCTGCTGGACTGCCTCCAGGGCAACCTGGACGCGGCCGAGATCCTGCAGGCCGAGCGCGGCATCCCGGCGAACCAGGACGTCGTGCAGCACATCAGGGACGGCCTCTCCCCCGAGCAGCAGCTGATGGCGGACTTTGTCGCCGTCGTCGAAGCGACCGCACCCGAGGCCCCGCCGATGCCCCCGCCGCCGGGCGCCGACACGGCGGAGCAGATGCTGCAACGCTATGCCGAGCAGATGCTCTTCAAGCGGATCACGCCCGAAGAGGCCGCGGAGGGGTTCGCGAACGAGCTCGACCAGAGCATCTCCGCCACCAACTAGTCCTCACGGTCCGCCGGCGAGCCTTGGCGCGCCGGCGGACCGACACCTACGGAGGCGCGCCATGGCCGTTGCTGGTGAACTCTCAAGACTCCGCAAGGTAGCCAGACCCGCTTCCAGGGCTCCGTCCGAGCGCGGCGACGGCAGAGCGGCGATGGTCTTCCTGCTTCCCTGGTTCCTCGGCCTGCTCCTGATCGTGGCGGGCCCCCTGCTCGCGTCGCTCTACCTCTCCTTCACCGACTACGACCTGTTCTCGGATCCGGTGTTCGCCGGACTGGAGAACTACCGGAAGCTGTTCGAGGATCCGCGACTGGCTCAGTCGCTCGCGGTGACCTTCACCTACGTCTTCGTGTCCGTGCCGCTGCAGCTCGCCGCCGCCCTGGGCCTGGCCATGGTGCTGGACAAAGGCGTGCGCGGACTGGCCTTCTATCGTTCGGTCTTCTACCTGCCGTCCCTGCTCGGGGCCTCGGTGGCCGTCGCGATCCTGTGGCGGCAGCTGTTCGGCGCGGAGGGGCTGATCAATCGAGGCATCGAATGGTTCAACGGCGTCCAGCCATTGATCCAGGTGGGCACCGAGGGGTGGGTGTCACATCCCGACCACGCGCTGAGCACCCTGATGCTCCTGAACGTCTGGACGTTCGGCTCACCCATGGTCATCTTCCTCGCGGGACTGCGGCAGATCCCGGAGATGTACTACGAGGCATCCAGCCTGGACGGCGCCTCGAAGCTGCGGCAGTTCACCAGCATCACCTTGCCCATGCTGACCCCGGTGATCTTCTTCAACCTCGTGCTTCAGGTCATCAACGCGTTCCAGACCTTCACGCAGGCATTCATCGTCTCGGGCGGAACAGGCGGGCCGGTCGATTCGACATTGTTCTACACGCTCTACCTCTACCAGCAAGGCTTCGGCAACTTCAACATGGGATACGCCTCGGCCATGGCCTGGCTGCTCTTGTCGATCATCGGCGCGATGACCGCCATCAACTTCTTCGCCTCGAAGTACTGGGTCTTCTACGATGACTGAGCCCCGGCGAGTGCGAGTACGCGGGCTGGCCAGACATATCGTCCTGATCGCGGTCGGGATCGTCATGATCTACCCGCTGCTGTGGATGCTGGCCTCGTCGTTCAAGCCCGATGCGCTCATCTTCAGGGAACCCGGCCTGATCCCCACCGACTTCACGACCGAGAACTACTCTCTGGGCTGGAATGCGCTCAGCCACCCGTTCACCCACTACCTGATGAACTCCTTCATGGTGGTGGCCGGCTCCGTGGTGGGGAACCTGGCGTCCTGTTCGCTCGCTGCCTACGCCTTCGCGAGGCTGAACTTCCGGTTCCGGCGCCTGTGGTTCGCGATCATGCTGATGTCGATCATGCTGCCGATCCACGTGATCATCGTTCCGCAGTACGTGCTCTTCTCCGAGCTGGGCTGGCTCAACACTTTTCTTCCGCTCATCGTTCCCAAGCTGCTGGCGACCGATGCGTTCTTCGTCTTCCTCATGGTCCAGTTCTTCCGCGGGGTCCCCAGGGATCTCGACGAGGCCGCACGCATCGACGGCGCGGGTCACGCACGGATCTTCGTGCAGATCATGCTGCCGCTGGCAGTACCTGCCCTGGCCACGACGGCGATCTTCACGTTCATCTGGACCTGGAACGACTTCTTCTCGCAGCTCATCTTCCTGACCGAGCCAGACCTGTACACGGTGCCGATCGCCTTGCGCGCGTTCCTCGACTCCACGGGCCAGTCGTCCTGGGGCGCCATGTTCGCGATGTCGATCGTCTCCCTCGTCCCCTTGTTCCTGATCTTCCTGCTGGGCCAGCGCTACCTCGTCCGGGGTATCGCAACGACCGGTCTGAAGTAGCCGAATTGGCCGGGGCCTCGAGGCGGCAGCCACGTGATGACCGAACGATGATTAGGGTGGGCCGGATGGCGACACAGAAGGATATTGCGCGCGTCGCGGGCGTTTCGCCGTCGACCGTCGCTGCCGTTCTCAACGGCACCAAGCACACGCGCATGGGTGAGGCGACTCGCGCCCGTGTCGAGGCCGCGATCGCCGAGCTGGGCTACATACCCAACACCGCCGCCCGCGCCCTTCGCCGTCAACAGGCCGGCACCATCGCGGTCGTCGTGGAGAACCTCGAGAACCCGGTGTACCAGGAGCTGTTCCGCGGCATCTACGAAGCTGCCGAGGAGCGTGGCCTGGCGGTGGTGGTGGGTGACACGATGTGGATGCGGTCCGGCAGCCCCTTCCTTGCGCGGCTCCTGGGCCAAGGGCTCGTCGATGCCATCGTGCTGCGGCACGGCGGCCTGATGGACGAGGAGGTGCTGGGCGTGCTGCGCTCCCGTCCGACCCCGGTCATGCTCGTGGAGTACCAGTCGGACGACCACGATCCGTGGGTCTCCGTGGACGATGTCGCCGCGGGACGCGCGGCCACCGGCCACCTCATCGAGGCCGGGCACACCGAGGTCGCCTTCGTCGGAGGCTTCGACACCCAGCCCGCGAACCCGCGGCATCAGGGCTACCTGAGCGCGATGCAGCAGGCGCACCTGGAACCGCGCCCCCCGCTGTTCACCGGCTTCGGCGCTCAGGCCGGCGCAACCGGGCTGGCGATGCTCCGCGCGGGCGAATCCATGCCGACGGCGATCGTGGTGAACAACGTGATGTCGGCGGTCGGCCTGCTCGGGGCTGCGGCCGACGCGGGCATCGCGGTACCCGAGCAGCTCTCGGTGGTAGGAATTCATGACGCCGAGGTCGCTGAGCTGGTCCGACCGCGACTGACCACGGTCCGGCTGCCGATGCGAGCACTAGGGGTGAGGGCGGTGGAGCAGGTCTCGGCCCTGCTCGCCGGCGCCCCCACGCAGCTCGGCGTCATCAGCGATCCGCCGCCGCAGGTCGTCGCCCGTGGGAGTGTCCTGCCGCCCGCTCGCTGACTTGTGCGGCAAACCGACCGACCCTGAGCGGCGACGTTTAATCCTGGTCTCAGGTTGATCGGAGACACTGAGCGGCACAAGCCACGACTGGAGAGGCGGCCGGCGTGCGGATCATGATCGCGGACGACGAGGCGGCCATCCGCGAGTCGCTGGAGCGGGTGCTCCAGGTCGAGGGTTACGACACCAATACCGTCGCCAACGGACTCGCCGTGCTCGACGGGGTCCGTGGCGACGCGCCGGACCTGCTGATCCTCGACGTGATGATGCCCCGCCTCGGCGGGTTGGAGACGTGCCGGCGGTTGCGGGCGGCGGGCCAGGATCTGCCGGTGCTGATGCTGACCGCCCGGGACCAGGTCTTCGACCGGGTCGCGGGGCTGGACGCGGGCGCCGACGACTACCTGCCCAAGCCGTTCGCCACCGAGGAGCTGCTGGCGCGGGTGCGGGCCCTGCTGCGCCGCCGCGCGCCGGGCGGCGACGAGTCGCAGATCCTCGTCTTCGCCGACGTCCGGGTCGATCCCGACAGGTTCGAGGCGTGGCGAGGCGAGCGGCCGCTCCGCCTGACCCGCACCGAGTTCTCCCTGCTCCAGGTCCTCGTGCGCAACGCGACCAGGGTGCTGACCCGGGACGCGCTGTTCGAGGCGATCTGGGGATTCGACATGAGCGTCACCGCCAACAACCTCCAGGTGTACGTGAGCTATCTGCGCCGCAAGCTCGAGGCCGAGGGCGAGCCGCGGTTGATCTACACGCTGCGCGGCTTGGGGTACACGCTGCGGGAGACTCCTCCGTGAGCAGGACCGCCGGCCGGGGCTCGCGCCGGCTGACCCGTTGGTGGCGCCTGCGGTCCCTGCGGACCAGGCTGACGGTGATCGCGGCGACGGCCATCGCGGTCTGCGTGTTCCTGGCCTTCCAGGTAGCCAGCCAGCTGCTCGAATCGGAGCTGCAGGACGCCGCGGAGGACCAGCTGCGCGCCGACTCCCGCGTCCTGGCGACGGACGCGGAACGCGCCGGACTGGCGCAGGTCCGGCTACCGCCGTATCCCGGATCCGGCCGGCTGGTGCGGGTCGTCCTGCCCGACGGCTCGACCCGGACGCCGGACGGCCAGCCCGCGCTGCCCCCGGTCAGCGACCACGCCGGGCGGGTGGCTCGGGGCGCGTCGACCGACCTGATGGAGTCGGGCGACATCGACGACGGCGGCTACCTCGTCTACACGCTGCGGGCGGGCGGCGGCGCGGTCCAGGTGGCCCGCGCCGCCGACGACGGCCCGGTCAACCAGTTCGGGCTGGGCATGCTGCTGATCGGGCTGCTCTGCGTGGTCGGCGGCGCCCTCGTCGGGCGGGCCGTGGCGCGGACCGGGCTGGCACCGATCGACCGGCTGACCGCCGCAGCGGTCCGGGTCGCGCACACCCGGGATCTCGACGCCGACATCCCGGACGAGGGCGGTGGGGAGATCCGGCGGCTGATCCAGTCGATCAACGACATGCTCGCCGCGCTCCGGGACTCCCGCCAGGCCCAGCGGCTGCTCGCCGAGGACGCCGCCCACGAGCTCAGGACCCCGCTCACCAGCCTGCGCCTCAACGTCGAGCTCCTGATCCGGCTCGATCGCCGCGGCACCCTGGACAGCGCACTGCCGGCGGCAAGCCGGACCCGGCTGCTCGACGATCTCGGCGCCCAGGTGGCCGAGCTGAGCACCCTTGCAGCCGAGCTGACCGACCTGGCGCGCGGTGACGTCAGCGACGAGAGCACCGAGGTGCTCGACCTCGCCGACGTCGTGGGGGCCGCCGCGACCCGGGCGCGTTCCCGGGTGCCCGACATCGAGGTAGCGCTCGACGTGACCTCCGTGTGGGTGAGCGGGCGTCCCGCCGGCCTCCAACGGGCGGTGCTCAACCTCATCGACAACGCCGGCAAGTGGTCTCCCCCGGACCAGCCGGTCCAGGTCCGGCTCCGCGCCGAGGGCGCGTCGGCGGTACTCGAGGTCGACGACGCCGGGCCGGGCATCGACGCCGACGACGTGCCGCGGGTGTTCGACCGGTTCTACCGTGCCGACAGCGCCCGGGCGTTGCCGGGGTCGGGTCTGGGGCTGTCGATCGTGCAGCGGGTCGTCGACGCCCACGGCGGCCGGGTCACCGTCGCCCGGTCCGCGCGCGGTGGCGCGCTGCTTCGGGTGGAGCTTCCGGCTGCGGGTTCACCAGCCCCGGACGACGCTCCGGCGAGACGTACCGTGGTACCACCCGTCTCCCAGAAGTGACGACCGCGGTACGACGAAACAGGACATGATCCTGCCTAGCGTTCAGGCCATGACAAAACCTGAGAGTCCACTGCGGAAATTCGGAGCGGCCGCCATCGCGCTGGCGACGGTGCTGGCTGTCGCGGCCTGCGGGCCGCCCACAGACAACGCCGCCGACGACGGTGCGACGCCCACCGCAGCCGGCTCGCACGGCGCGCACGCGGGCGCGTCGTCGGCTCCACCGCAGCCGCTGCGCGACGGCGAGCGGTTCGTCGACCTGACGATGACCGAGGCCTACACGCCCGCGCCGCCCGAGGGCGCCGTGGACGAGTACCGGTGCCAGGTGCTCGACCCGGGCCTGACCGAGAAGGCCTTCCTGACCGGGACGCAGGTCATGCCGGAGAACGTCGCCATCGCGCACCACGGCATCGTGTACGCGGTGCAGCCGGGCGACGCCGCGGCGGTGCGCGAGCACGACGCGAAGACTCCCGGCCCCGGGTGGCAGTGTTTCGGCGGGACCGGCGTGGAGGGCGCCGACGTGGAGGACGACGACGAGGAGAGCACCGACCCGGGCGCGGCGTGGGTCGACACCTGGGCGCCGGGCGCGGCGGAGACGCTGCTCGACCAGGACGCAGGCTTCACGCTGGAGCCGGGCAGCCTGATCGTCTTCCAGATGCACTACAACCTGCTCGCGACCGACGGCAAGGCGGCCGGGTCGGACCGCTCGGCGGTGCGGCTGCGGCTGACGGACGGCACACCGCGGACCCGGGAGCTCGAGACGTGGTCGCTCGGCGCGCCCACCGACCTGCCCTGCACCGCCGACGAGTCGGGTCCGCTCTGTGACCGGGCGGCCTCGATCGCCGACGTGACGAAGCGCTTCGGGTCAGAGGTCGGCGAGTTCGCGGACGAGCAGGTGGAGGAGTGCAACGAGGGCGGCGTGCCGAAGCCCGGTGACACCCAGACCTGCGACCACGAGGTGGAGGAGCCGGTGACGGTGTTCGCCGGTTTCGGCCACATGCACATGCTCGGGCGGTCGATCAGGGTCGAGCTCAACCCGGGCACGCCGAAGGCCCAGATCCTGCTGGACGTGCCGCAGTTCGACTTCGACAACCAGCGGATGGAGAAGCTGCCGTCGCCGGTGGAGGTCGATCCCGGGGACACGCTGCGGGTGACGTGCACGCACGACGCGGGCCTGCGCAAGCAGATGCCGCAGCTGAGCAAGCTGCCGCCGCGCTACGTGGTGTGGGGCGACGGCACCGGCGACGAGATGTGCATCGGCATCATGACGGTCTCCCCCCGCACGTCATGACCGGGATCCCGGCTGATGCGCCACCACGGATACCGGTCTGGGCGCTCCTGCCGCTCCGCGTCTTCCTCGGCGGCACGTTCCTCTACGCGGGCCTCTCCAAGCTTCTCGACGCCAACTACCTGGACCACGCCTCACCCCTCGGGGTGCAGGCTCAGATGCTGCACGCCGCGGCGACCTCGCCGATCGGCCCGCTGGTGTCGTTCGCGGCCGAGCAACCAACCGTCACCGGCCTTGCCATCGCCCTCGGCGAGGTCGCCGTCGGGCTGGGTACCCTGCTCGGGCTGTTCACCCGGATCGCCGCACTCGGCGGGTATCTCCTCGCACTGAGCTTCTTCCTCACCGTCAGCTGGACGACCCACCCGTACTACGTCGGCGCCGACATCGTCTTCGCGGCCGCCTGGACCCCGCTGCTGATCGCCGGCGACGCGGGCCTGTTCTCCACGACGACCCTCCTGCGCGGCGCGATACGCAGTCGCCGGCCGAACCCCGCCCCCGAGCAAGGGACCGGTGCCGAACGACGCACCGTGCTCCGGGGCGGCCTGATCGCCGCCGCGACCGCTACCCTCGGCGCCGCCGTCGTCGCCCTGACCCGGCGCACCACCACCGACCCGAGACCCGGCCGGCCAACTGCCTCAGGAACGAGCTCCCCGACAGTGATCGCTGAGGTCGCTGCCGTCGCCGTCGGTTCGTCCACGAGCTTCACCACACCGGACGGGTCCGCCGCCTACCTGTTGCGGCCCTCGACCGACACGTTCCTGGCATACCTGGCCGCCTGCACGCACCAAGGCTGCCCCGTCACGCCCGCGGACTCCGGCTTCAGCTGCCCGTGTCACGGCTCCGCCTTCGACGGCAACGGCCAGGTCACCGCAGGGCCGGCGACGAAACCCCTGGTCAAGGTGCCGGTGCACGTCATCGACGGGCAGGTCACCACCGCATAGCCGGACCCAGCCCGGCCGCACCGATCCGCCCGGAGCGGTGCGGCCGGGAACCACGGTCACGCCCCCGGACGGACGCGCGAGCCGAAGCGCTAGACCGGCCGGGTGAGCCTCAGGTCGTAGGCGAGGATGACGGCCTGGACCCGGTCCCGTGCGCCGATCTTGGCGAGGACCCGACCGACGTGGGTCTTCACCGTCGACTCCGACAGCGTGAACCGGCGCGCGATCTCGCCGTTGGTGAGGCCCTGGCCGATGGCGACGAGGATCTCGCGCTCGCGGCCGGTCAGGAACTTCAGCCGGGGATCCTCCCGCGCGGGCACGCCGAGGTCGTCGCCGAGCTGGTCGGCGAACTCGTCGAGCAGCCGCCGGGTCAGTGCCGGCGCGATCACCGCGTCCCCCGCGGCGACGGCCCGGATGCCGGCGAGCAGCTCCTCCGGGCGGGTGTCCCGCAGCAGGAAACCTTTCGCCCCGGCCCGCAGCGCGGCGAGCGCGTACCGGTCCACGTCGAACGTCGTCAGCACCAGGATCCGCGAGCGCCCACCCGCTGCGACGATGCGCCGGGTGGCCTCGATCCCGTCGACGCCCGGTATGCGGACGTCCATCAGCACCACGTCGGGATGCAGCTCGGTGGTCCACCGGACGGCCTCGGCGCCGTTCTCGGCCTCGCCGACGAGCTTGGTGTCGGGGCTGCTCTCCAGCAGCGCCCGGAAGCCGAAGCGCTGCAGCGGCTGGGCGTCCGCCACGAGCACAGAGATCATGCCTCACTTCTTACCGAGCGAACCTGAGACGACCGTGAGGACGGCGCTGACCCGAGGGGCGGGCCGATGACTCCACGACCCGGCCAGGGTTGACAACTTAACAACGTTCGAGAAGACTGGGCCGCATCAATGAACTTAGTTAAGGAGATCCCGATGCGCGCTGCAGTCGTCACCGCCCCCGATGCGTCACCCACCTGCGGTGAGCTCCCCGAGCCGCTCGCCCCGCCCGGCCAGGAGCCGCTGCACCTTGTCGGAGCCGGCCTGCACAACATCGTTCGCGGCCTGACCACCGGACAGCACTACGGCCGCGGGCAGATGACCTATCCGCTGGTGCCCGGCATCGACGCGGTCGCGCGCACCAGCGACGGGCGCCTGGTCTACACCGGCTACGCGCGGCCGCCCTTCGGAACCATGGCCGAGCGGCTGGTCGCTCCGTTCCAGGTGGAGGTCCCGGAGGGGGCAGATCCGCTCGCGATCGCCGCGGGCATGAACCCCGGCCTGTCGGGCTGGATGGTCCTCACCGCGCGGCGCAAGGAGGTGGGGGCGCTGGGCACCGTGCTGGTGCTGGGCGCCACGGGAAGCTCGGGCAGCCTCGCCACCCAGGGGGCACTGGCACTCGGGGCGGAGCGGGTCATCGCCGCCGGACGCGACCCGGAGGCGCTGGAGCGGCTGCGCGCCGTAGGAGCGACCACCGTCTCGCTGGCCCACTCCGACGACCTGACGAAGGCCCTGGCCGATGCCATGTCCGGGACGTCACCCGACCTCGTGCTGGACTACGTCTGGGGGCCCGTCGCCGAGGCCACGTTCGCCGTGCTGGGACGCAGCGGCGAGGGCACCGAGGCAGACACGGCATACGTGCAGATCGGGTCGCTCGCCGGCCTGGAGGCGTCACTGCCCGCGGACCTGCTGCGCAGCCGGAGGATCCGGATCACCGGGAGCGGCGTCGGTTCGCGGTCCGCCGAGGAGATGCTCGCCGAGGCGCCCGAGGTCATGGCCCGCTTCGCGGACGGTTCCCTGCAGCTGCCCTACACCGCCTTCCCGCTGAGCCGGGTCGGCGAGGCGTGGGCGCACAACGGCCGGAGCCGCGCCGTCGTCGTCCCGGACTGAGCCGTCGCTCCGACAGACATGTTCCAGCTGAGCGTGACCGGACAGGAGAGAGCCATGCGGAAGAGAGCGCTTGTGGTGGGGCTCGGGATCGCGGGGATGTCCGCGGCGATCGGGCTGCGACGTGCGGGATGGACGCCGGTGATCGTCGGGCGGCCGGGCGGGAACTCGTGGTCCGTGGACCGTCGGGGCCGGCGGAAGCCCGCTCTGGGACTGCTGGACGCACCCAGCGGGAGCGGTGCTGCGCAGCGACATCGAGGCCGCGCTGTGGCAGAGCATCAGCGGCGACGAGATCGAGGACTCCGTCGAGGTTCGGTTCGCGACCACCCCGGTCGAGATCACCGAGGGCGCCGATGAGGTGCGGGTCCTGCTCGAGGACGCCGGCACCAGGAAGCAGTACCGCGAGGACTTCGACCTCGTGGTCGGCGCGGACGGGATGCGCTCGACCATGCGCCGGATGATGTTCGGCCCGGACGAGGACTACATGGTGAACTGGAAGTCGATGATCTGCGCCTTCCAGCTCAAGGAGCAGGTGCCGTCGTACCAGGAGAGCGACAGCATCATCGTCGCGCGCCCCCGGCGTGCGATGTGGGTGTTCGGCCTCGACGACCACGCGCCCTGCGCCTGGCTGACCTACCGCACCGAGGACATCCCGGACCGGTTCGCCGGGCCGTCGATCGAGCAGGTGCGCGCGGTCTTCGCCGGGATGGAGGACGAGCCCGTGGTGCGCCACGTCCTGGACTCCCTGGAACAGGCCCCTGAGCACGTGTTCGACTCGATACACCAGGTGAAGATGCCCCGCTGGAGCGCCGGGCGCGTCGTGCTGATGGGGGACGCCGCCTGGTGCATGAACACCTACTCGGCCATGGGCTCCTCGTCCTCCCTGCGCGGCGGCGCCGCACTGGGCGTGGCGCTGCGGGAGAACCCTGACGACCTCGCCGCCGCACTGAGCTCCTGGGAGAAGGGACTGCGTCCCTACATCACCAGGCAGCAGCGGTCCGCACGGATAAAGCAACAGCGGTTCGTCCCGTCCAACCGTGCGGTCGACGTGCTGCGTTCGGTCGTCCTGGAAGCGATCCGCAAGATCGTCCACCGCCGCATGACAGCCCGGTTCGCCGCCTCTGCGGACCCAGTCCCGTCCCTGCCGGCACGGTGACAGCGACGCCGGCACAGGGCTCCGCACATGCATCTCTGAACACCGTTAAGGTGGACACCATGACCAAGGGCATCACCCGGGAACTGATCGTGACGGCAGCGCTGGAGCTCCTCGACGACCAGGGCATCGACGGCCTCACCGTCCGAGCACTCGCCTCCCGGCTGGACGTCCGCGCTCCTGCCCTCTACTGGCACGTGCGCAACAAGCAGGAGCTGCTCGACGAGATGGCCACCGAGGTCATGCGTCGCGTGACCGCCGCCTTCGCCGCGGTCCAGCCCGGCGCCGGCTGGCACGACGACCTCACCGCCTACGCCCGCGTCCTGCGTGCGGAGTACCTGCGCCATCGCGACGGGGCCCGCGTCTTCAGCGGCACCCGGATCACGGAGCCGGACGTGGTCCGCATGAAGGAGCCGCTGTTCGAACGCTGGACCGCATCGGGCTGGAAGCCAGCCGATGCCGACGACGCCGTCGACGTGGTCACTGCCTTCGTCGTCGGCTTCGTCATCGAGGAGCAGGAACGACGCCAGGCCGCCGAGACCGATCCGACGCGCTACTCCGCCGCTCAGCGCGACGCCTGGCTGGGCGAGGGCGCGTCACTGGTCAAGGAGGCCGGGCACCTCCAGGATGACGGCGACCAGCGGTTCGAACGACACCTCGACATCGTCCTGGCAGGGCTCGCCGCCCGACTCGGCGGCTGAGCGGCCTACCGGCCCCTGCGCACCACGGGCTGGAACCGTAGATCGCCTCGCCGTGCACGGCCAGCCAGTCGCCGACCGCCTCCAGCAACGCGGCCTCCTCCTCGGGGATGGTCCCGTCGGGGCGTGGACCGACGTTCAGCAGCAGGTTCCCGTTCTTCGCGACCACGTCGACGAGCTCCTGGACGAGCTCGGAGGCGTCCTTGTAGTCGTGCCCCTCCACCCAGCTCCACGACGTCCGCGACACCGACGTGTCGTTCTGCCAGACGTCAGGCCGGATGCCGCCCATCGTGCCGCGCTCGATGTCCAGCACCGCGGAACCCGGCCGGAACGAGTCCCACTTGTAGTTGATGACGACTCCACGCCCCCACTCCGCCGCCCGGTTGTAGTAGTACGCGGCGAGTCTGCGGATGTAGGGCTCGAACGACGGCTCCTCGATCCCGGTGTCGAAGTAGAGGATCTGCGGCCGGTAGGAGTCGATGATCTCGACAGTGCGCAGCAGCCAGTCCTCCAGGAACCGCTCCGTGGGGTTCATCTCCTTGCGCAGCGCGGGACCGTACAGGTCGGCGTAGGCGGGATCGCGGACGTCGGAGTCGAGCTCCGCTCCCCCGTTCATGAAGAACCAGTGCTCCGCCCGGTGGGTCGACGCGCCGGCAACCAGCCAGGCCTGGTCGACCGCCGCCAGGAGGTCTCCCAGCACGTCGCGCTCCGGTCCCACCTCGCGACCGGCACCACGAACTGCGCGCCCGCGCGCTTGAACAGCGCGACCCACTCCTGCGGGTCGAAGCGCTCCATACGGAAGTGCGGGAGGAAGTCCTTGTAGCCGAAGCGGTCGTGCCGTCCGTACGTCGCCACGTGGTGCTCGAACGCGGGCGTGCCGCGCCGGTACATCGTGCGGGGGTACCACTCGTTGCCGAACGCCGGCACCGAGAAGGCTCCCCAGTGCAGGAAGATGCCGAACTTGGCGTCGCGATACCACTGCGGAGCGCGATAGCGGGACAGCGATTCCCAGGTGGCGTCGTACGGCCCGGCCGCGATGACGGCATCCACCGTCGCGAGCGCGGGGCGGTTGTCCGACACATCGACGGGTGCCGACAGGGTCGATGGATCGAGGGGTTCGAGGTTCACGTCTCTCCGTCTCTCAGGGCTCAACGGCCGCCGAAGGCGCCCGCGCCGATCGCGGCCACCAGCTGTCTCTGGGCGACGGCGACCACGATCACGACGGGAGCGATCGTCATCACGCACGCCGCCATCAGCAGCTCCCACTGCGTTCCGGTCTGGGTCGTGAACCCGGCGATCCCGATGGGGATCGTCCACTTCTCGGAGCTGTTGAGGATGATCAGCGGCCACAGGAAGCTGTTCCAGCTGCCCAGGAAGGTGAAGATCGCCGTCACCGACAGGGCCGGTCGCACCAGCGGAACGATGACGCTGACGAGGATGCGCCAGGTGGACGCCCCGTCGAGCCGGGCTGCCTCCTCCAGCTCCGCCGGGATCTGGAGCATGAACTGCCGGAGCAGAAACGCCCCGAAAGCCCCGAAGAGGCCAGGGATGATCAGCGCGAACCAGGTGTCAACGAGCCTGGCCTGGTCGAAACCGAGGAACAGGGGCACGACGGCGACCTCGCTCGGCAGCGTCAATGTGATGACGAACAGCACGAAGATCGCGCTCCGGCCGGGGAAGCGCAGTCGCGCGAACGCGAACGCCGTGAGGGTCGCGACGACCAGGGTGAGCACGGTCGAGATCGCGGCTACGACCAGGCTGTTCAGGAGCAGGCGCCCGAAGTCGACCTCGGTCCACGCATCCGAGAAGTTGGACCAGAGGACTTTCGAGCCGATGAAGCTGATCTGCGCCGCGAACACCTCGTTCGCCGGCTTCAGCGCGGTGAAGAAGGTCCAGATCAGCGGGAACGAGAACACGAGTGCGAACAGCCACGCGACCGTCGTGTTGGCGGCGAACCCGACGGTGCGCCACCGGTGACGCCAGCTCGGTCCCGGCTTCCGCAGACTTTGCTCAGTCATAGTGGACCCACCTCCTCTGTCCCCACAGCTGGAACAGCGTGAAGATTGCGATGATCACGAAGAGCACGGTGGCGATGGCTGACGCATAGCCGAGCTGGTTGTTCGTGAAGGCGGTCTGATAGAGGTACAGCATGATCGTCATCGTGCTGTTGCCCGGGCCCCCGCCCGTGATCACGTAGACCTGGGCGAAGGTCTGCCAGGCGCCTATCACGGTCAGCACGGTGGTGAAGAACAGGGCGGGGCTGACCAGCGGCAGCGTGATCGAGACCAGACGGCGGTACCGGCCGGCGCCGTCGATCCGTGATGCCGCGATGACGTCGGGACTGATCGAGTCGAGGCCCGCGCCGAGCACGATCATGTTGTAGCCGAACGACTGCCAGACCGACACGCCTATCACGACGGCCAGCGCCCAGTTGCCGTCGCTGAACCAGGGGATCGGCCCCAGCCCGATCGCCGCCAGAGCCTGGTTGACGACGCCGTCCTGCTGGAAGAGCAACCGGAAGACCGCGGCGTTCGCCACCAAGGGTGACAAGGCCGGGATCAGGAAGATCACACGGAGCCAGTTGCGGCCTGCGATACGGGTCTTCAGCCACATCGCCATCGCCATCGAGAGCGCGATGTTCGCCGGGACGTACACGAGCACGAAGACCGCCGTCACCATGACGCTGTTGAGGAACTGCGGGTCGCGCAGCAGCCGGACGTAGTTCTGCGCGCCCGTGAACTGGGTGCCTCCCAGGAGGGTCGAGTCCGAGAATCCGAGGATCAGTGAGGCGACCTGCGGTAGGACGATGAACACCACGAGCCCGATGAGGCCGGGGAGGACGAAGGCCCATCCCACCCAGCGGGGACCCTGGAGGGACCGGCGGCGGAGCCGGCCGACCGACCCGGCGGCGACCTCTTCCTTCGCACGGTCCAGACGCACGAACGTCATTGCGCGAGGCCAGCCTTCACCTGCTGCAGCACCTCGTCGACCGTGCTCTTACCGGAGAAGGCGTCGACCTCGTACTGCGTCAGGAGCGTGTCGAGCTCGGCCTGGTTGGGCGGCACGGGCGAGGGCGTCGCATCGCCGGTCATCTGCTCGATGACCGAGGCGAACTCCGGCGATCCGGCATTGGCGGACCAGGCGTCCAGCGCGTCGAGCCGCGCCGGCACGGAGGCCTGCGACGTGGTGACGAACTCGAGTCCGCTCTTGCTCGTCATTGCCTCGATGGCCTCGAATGCCTTCTGCTTGTCGCCGCAGGTCTTCGTGATGGCGAAGCCCGATCCGCCGATGAAACCCTTGGAGGCGCCGCTCTTGCTCGGAATGACCGCGATGCCGACGTTGTCCTTGCCGAGAGACTCCTGCGCGTGCTGCAGATCCCACAGCCCCTGCATCTCCATCGCCGCCTGGCCGGTGTTGAATGCGTCGATGTCGGGGAAGGTCCCGCCCGCGGCCGCCTCGAGCGGCTTCGCGACCTCGTACTTGTTGGACAGGTCGACGAGCAGCTGCAGCGCGTCGTGGAAGTTCGGGTCGTCGATCAGCGGACCGTTCTCGTCCGCCCAGGGGTGGCCATCGGCCGCCATGAGGGTGGCGATGGGATTCGACGCCTGTGGAATCGCGAAGCCGTACACGCCGTCCTTCGTGGTCGCCTTCGCCGCCGCGATGAAGTCGTCGGTCGTCCAGTTGTTGGTGGGTTCGGCCACACCGGCGTCCTTGAACATCTTCTTGTTGTAGAGGATCACGGTGGGCCCGGCGTTGAACGGGAGGGAGTAGAGCTTGCCGTCGACGCTGAGCTGCTCGAGCATCGCCGAGCTGTACGCCGACAGGTCGAGGTTGTTCTCCTTCGCCAGGTCGTCCAGCGGCTCCAGCCCCTCCACGTACTGGTTCACCCGGCCGTTCTGGAACGTGACCAGGCAGGGCGCGTTGCTGCTCCTCATCACCGTGGGCAACTTGGTGTAGTAGTCGCCGATCGGCGGCCCGGAGAAGCTCACCTTCATCTCCGGGTCGGCGTGCACTCCCCCGGCGATGTAGTCGCTCCACTGCTGCTCATCGGCCTCGCCGCCGATCCACGTGTACATCTCGAGCGTCTCGCCGTCGAGGCCCGAGGTTCCACCGCCGTCCGCTGAGCATGCGGCGAGACCGAGGGCGAGCACCCCCACGAGCGCGACCGAGACGCCGACGCGTCCACGGCTCCTCATGCTCTTCAACCGTGACTTCATCGAACTCCTCCTCGAGTCGGGCGAAACGTGTACAGCTACACACAACGGCCACTCTGCCGAAATAGTTTCGCAACTTGTGCTGCGCGTTGAGACTATAGGAGGCCCACTGGCCGTGCAAGGGTCCGGTCTCGGTCGGGAATAGTCAGGTATCGTGCGGGCATAGCCACGAAATTATTTCGAACCGGAAGAGGCGCACATGGCTGATCGCTCAACGACCCGGCGGACAACCCTGGCGGATGTCGCGGCTGCCACCGGGGTATCGACGGCCACCGTCTCCAAGGTGCTCAACGGGCGTGACGACGTCGGAGGCGCGACCCGCGAGCGCGTGCTCGACGCCGTCGCCGCGCTCAACTACCGGCCGACGACCTCGCACGTACCGACGGCAACCCGACGTGCCATCGCCGTCGTGTACGACATCCCCGCGTCTCCCTACATCCTCGGCGTCCTGCAAGGGGTACTGACGGAGACGTCGGACGGGCAGCTGGACCTGCTCACCCGGCTCGCCCCCGATCGCGCGGCACGGACACAGCGGACGGTGGCCCGCGCGTGGGTCGCCGAGCAGCACGCCGCCGGCGTCACGGGGATCGTCGGGCTCACGCTGGCCAGACCGGGGGCGCTGATCGAGGCGGCGGCCGATGCCGGCATCCCGTTCGTCATGGTCGACCCTGTCGACACCAACCACCGAGGCATGGTCAGCGTCAGCTCGTCCAACTGGACCGGTGCACGCACCGCCGCGGCCCACCTCATCGCGCTCGGCCACCGACGCATCGGCTGGATCGGTGGACCAGAGCTCTCCGAGGCCGCACGCGACCGCTTCTACGGCTTCACCGCGGCGCTGGACGCCGCAGGAATCGAGGTCGACCCCGAGCTGGTCCGCGCCGACGAGTTCGACGTCGCCACAGGCGCCAGGCACGCGCACGACCTCCTGTCGGCACAGGACCCACCGACCGCGATCATGGCAGCCGACGACGAGCTCGCCGTCGGTGTGCTGGCAGCCGCGCACGAGCTCGGGATCCGGGTGCCCGACGACCTGAGCGTCACCGGCTTCGACGACACGCCCCAGGCGTCCTGGACGACACCGCCCTTGACCACCATCCACCAGGACCTCGACGGCATGGGACGGATGGCGGTCCAGGCCATCATCGCGATGTCGACCGGCAAGCCGCCGACGTCACGCCATGTCGAGCTGGCCACCTCGCTGACCGTCCGCGACAGCACGAGCACAGCCCGGCGCTGATCGAGCCGCTCGCCGGGACGGTGCTGTACAGCAGGACCGCGCGGGGTCGAACCGCAAGAGCAGGCCCGCACGGCACACATGACAGGTGGAGGGACCGCCCCGGCCCTCACGTTCAGCACGGAGGACCACGATGAGCACGAACGAGAACGGCGACCCCGGCGCGCAGGCCGGCCTGAGCGCAGCCAGCCGCACCGACGCCGGGACGCCGGTGCCCACCGACGAGCTCGCCGCGCGGCGTGCCCGGCGTCGGACCGGATGGATCGCCGCGACCGCCGCGGTGGCCCTCGTCGCCGTCGGGAGCGGCGGGTACCTGGCGGGCGCCGTGGGAGCCAGCGGCCCCGACGGCGTGGGCGAGAGCACGGCCGAGGCGCCGATCACGCTGGAAGCCCCGGCCGGTGCGGCGGAAACGCTGCTCGGCACCGATTCGGCGGCCGGGCCGGTGCCCGGACCGACGGCGGCGACGGACAGGGTTATGGCGGCCGAGAGTGCCGACAAGATGTCGTCGTACCCGTACGGCTTCTCGGGCCGCACGGTTTTCCACGCGGGTACGGGCCTGTCGACGTCGGGCTCGGAGGCCGAGGCGTTCGGCCTCGACCCCGCCGGGGTCCTGTCGGCCGAGACGGCGCGCCGTGTGGGCGACGCGCTCGGTGCCTCCGGGAAGCCGCGCCAGGAGGGTGGTTCCTGGGTGGTCGGCCCGGCCGACGGCAGCGGCCCGACGGTCCACGTCTACGTGGACGGCTCGGGGAGCTTCGACTTCTACGACCCGGCGCAGGACCCGTGGTCCTGCCCGCTCCCGGACAAGGGCGAGCCGGGCACGACGGACGAGGGAGGTACGAAGGACGAGGAAGGCACGACGGACGAGGGAGGCGCCGACAGCTCGGAGATCCTCCCGGCCCCGGACTGCCCGACCGTCACGCCCGACGCGGCCCCGGCCACGGGCGAGGCCGTCGCGGCACTGCGGGAGGTGATGGACCGCCTCGGCGTCGACCCCGCGGGCTTCGAGCTGGAGGCGAGCGAGTCGCACGAGGACGACCCGTGGCGCTACGTCACGGCGTCGCAGGTGGTCGAGGGGCAGCGCACGGGGCTGTCGTGGAGCGCGTCGGTGTCGGCGTCCGGCATCGCGAACCTGTACGGATTCCTCGCGGAGACGATCTCGCTCGGCCAGTACCCGGTGGTGAGCGAGGCCGAGGCCGTGGAGCGCCTGGGTGACCCGCGGTTCGGCACCTCGGGCGGCATGATCGCGCAGGCGGCGGACGCCCGCGCCGCACAGGAGGGTGACACGGCCAGCAGCGACATGATGCCCGCCCCGAACCCGACGGTGCCCCCGACTCCGACCCCGGGCG
Organism: Promicromonospora alba; assembly: GCF_042654905.1. Classification (NCBI taxonomy): domain Bacteria; kingdom Bacillati; phylum Actinomycetota; class Actinomycetes; order Micrococcales; family Promicromonosporaceae; genus Promicromonospora; species Promicromonospora alba. The sequence goes on along the minus strand of NZ_JBHSFI010000001.1, from coordinate 43,899 downwards.
CCCAGATCGCCTGGCCGGTGACCGACGTGACGATCACGTCGGGCCGGCTCGGTGTGGCGCAGCAGTACATGCCGGACGGCGCGGTGCTGCTGCTCCCGGCCTACGAGCTCCGCGACGCCGACGGCAACGTCTGGCCGGTCCTTGCGGTCGCCGAGGAGGTCCTCGACTTCACGCCCTGATCAGAGCGCCGCGGGTGAGGGAGGGGTCTGGTCCGGACGTCCGGACCAGGGGCTTCCCTCACCCGCTGTGTCGTCCCGGGTGGCGTCCTACACGACGCGGCACGGACGCCGGCGCCCCCTCCAGCCCAGCGATCTGGCCCAAGAATTCAGCGACTTCTGGGCCAGATCACTGGGCCGAAGAGGACTCTTGAGCACCCCCGGTCAGGACGGGTTGCCGCCCAGCCCGATCTCGTTGCCCTCGGGGTCGCGGTAGATCACCTTGCGGACCCCGTCATAGGTCTCGAGGTCACTCGGCTCGATGCCGCGGGCGGAGATCGCCGCGACCCGGGCGTCGAGGTCGCCCACGAACAGGGTGTGCGTCGCATTGCCCGCACGCTCCGGTCGCTCCTCGAGCACGATCCAGCGGTGCGGTGCGACCTCCCACACCGCCTCGGTCGGCGTCGCCTTGAACGACGGCGGCATCCCGAGAAAGGACTCCCACCACGGATACGCGGCCGCGTAGTCGGCCACGCAGCTCGCCGCGAACAGTTCGACACCATCGGAGAGGAATTCACTCATGCCGGTTCAGACGCCCCTGCCCCCCGGAAGTCATCGGTCCAGTGCCTTGATCAAGGGCGGCTGCTGACGGATCAATTCAGCGTGAGTGGAGTCTCCGATGCGATGCGCGTCAGCTTCTGCGGGTTGCGGACGTAGTAGAGGCCGGTGATGCGGGCGTCCTCGATACGCACCGCAATCACGCCGTCGATCTCGCCGTCCACGTAGAGAAGGAGGGCCGGGTTGCCGTTGACCATGGTGAGCTCGCTGCTGAGCGTGACCTGGGCCTTGCCGAGGCCGTTGACGATCATGCGGGCTACGTTGTCGGCGCCGGTGATCGGCCGCGGCGCGGCCTGCTTGACTCCGCCGCCGTCGCTCATCAGAACGACCTCAGGGGCGAGTACATCGAGAAGGCCCTGCAGGTCCCTGGTCTCGAGCACGCGCTGGAACGACTCCAGAGCCTCCCGGGTCTGGGTCGGGGAGACCGTCTGGCGCGGGCGGCGGGCGTCGACGTGCGTGCGAGCCCGGTGCGCGATCTGGCGGACATTCGCCGGGGTCTTGCCGACGGCGGCCGCGATCTCGTCGTATTCCACGTCGAAGACCTCGCGCAGGACGAAGACGGCGCGCTCGGTGGGCGACAGCGTCTCCAGGACGAGCATGAGCGCCATCGACACGCTCTCGGCAAGCTCGACGTCCTCGGCCACATCCGGCGCGGTGAGCAGCGGCTCGGGCAGCCAGGGGCCGACATACGCCTCCTTGCGGCGCTTCATCGTGCGCAGCCGGTCCAGCGAACGCCGGGTGGCGATCCGGACCAGGTAGGCGCGGTGGTCGCGTACCTGGCCAAGATCGACCTTGACCCATCGCAGCCAGGTCTCCTGCAGGGCGTCCTCGGCGTCGGCCGCGGAGCCGAGCATCTCGTAGGCGACGGTGAACAGCAGGTTGCGGTGGGCGAGGAACGCTTCAGTTGCCTGTTCCATCTGGCCGCCGGCCGGCGGCTCGGTGCCCGTCGTGACGTCCCTGCGCTCGTTCATGCCTGGCTCCTGCCTGTTCGTCGGCAACATTCCTGCTCCGTGCACAAGGCGCCGGCGGTCCCCGCTGCGTGACACCCGTGATCGGTGAGCCACGTCACATGACCGCACTGTCACAGATCTCGGGGCTCCGACGCCACATGGTCGTCAGGACGTCGTGCGAACGACATGCCACCACAGAAGAAACGGAAGAGACACCATGAGCAAGGTCTGGTTCGTCACCGGTTCGTCCCGCGGCCTGGGCCGCAGCTTCGTCGAGGCCGCTCTGTCGCGCGGTGACCAGGTAGCCGCGGCTGCCCGGACCACAGCAAGCCTCGACGAGTTGGTCGCCGCCCACGGCGAGGCGGTGTTTCCCCTGGAGCTGGACGTGACCGACAAGGGCGCCGTCTTCAAGAGCGTGAAGCGGGCCAAGAAGCAGTTCGGTCGCCTGGACGTCATCGTGAACAACGCCGGCTGGGCCCAGGTCGGCGCGGTCGAGGAGCTCGCCGAGCAGGATCTGCGTGACCAGCTGGAGACCAACCTGTTCGGCGCGTTGTGGGTGATCCAGGCCGCGCTGCCCCACCTGCGCGAGCAGCGTTCGGGGCACATCATCCAGCTGTCCTCGGCGGCCGGGCTGATGGCGATGCCCCTCAGCGGCGCCTACAGCGCCTCCAAGTGGGCGCTGGAAGCCCTGAACGAATCCCTCGCCCACGAGATCGCCGACTTCGGGATCAGGGTGACCGTTGTCGAGCCTGGCGGCTTCGCCACCCGGTCTGGCAAGAACCCCGATCCGCTCAACAACGGCCACCTGTCCGAGCCCGACCCGGTCTACGACGGCCTTCGCCGGCGCGTCGCCGCCTTCGCGGGCAACCAACCTGCCGGGGACCCGGCCGCTGCGGCCCAGGCGCTCCTCAAGATCGTCGACTCCGACACCCCTCCCCTGCGGGTGCTCTTCGGGCAGGGCTTCTACCCGATGCTGCAGCAGGTCTACGCCGACCGGCTCAAGACCTGGGCCGACTGGCAGGACCTTTCGGCGGAGGCCCACGGCAACCCTGATCCAGAGGATCGGTGATCCCGGGCCGAGTCGACTCACCCCGAGCAAGCCCGACCGACAGGAGTAACCCATGAGACACAAGCACCGCATCGTCGTCCTCGGCGCCGGTTACGCCGGGGCCTACGTGGCCGGGAACCTGGCCCGCCGGCTCTCCCCGGCCGACACCGAGATCACCGTGGTCAACGCTGAGCCGGACTTCGTCGAGCGGCTGCGGCTGCACCAGCTCGCGGCCGGCCAGCAGATCGAGGCGTACAAGCTCACCGACGTCCTCGCGGGCACAGGGATACGGCTGCGCCTGGCCCGCGTCACCGCCGTCGACCTCGAGCGCCGGGTCGTCGTCATCGACGCCGACGGCGACGGCGAGCTCAGCTACGACACGCTGGTCTACGCACTCGGCAGCCACGTTGCCGACTGCGGCGTCCCTGGCGTGGCCGAGCATGCCTTCCACGTCACGACCCGGCCCGCGGCCCTGCGTCTGCGCGAGCGCCTGGACAGCTTGGACTGGCGGGGCGAAGGCGCGAGCGTGCTGGTCGTCGGTGACGGGCTGACCGGCATCGAGACCGCCACCGAGCTCGCCGAGTCCCGGCCCGGCCTGTCGGTAGCGCTCATCGCCCGCGGAGAGCTGGGCGCCCGGCTCTCCGCCGGAGCGCGCAGGCACCTGCGCCAGGCCTGCGACCGGCTGGGCATCACCGTCCTGGAGCACACCAGCGTCGAAGCCGTCGAAGCGACGAGGGTGCTGTGCACCGACGGCACGGCCATGGCATCTGACGCAACCGTGTGGACCGCCGGGTTCACGGTCAGCCCCATCGCCGCCGCCAGCGGGCTGGAGGTCACCGAGGACGGTCGGATCGTCGTCGACGACACCATGCGGTCGGTCTCACACCCGAACGTCTACGCCGCCGGCGACAGCGCCCACGTCATCGGCGACAACGGCCGCTCACTGCCGATGTCGTGCGCATCGGCCGGCTCCACCGGCCGGCAGGCCACGGACGCGATCGTGGGACGCCTGACCGGCCGCAAGATCGCGAAGAGCAAGCTGGACTACCCGGGCAACCACATCAGCCTCGGACGGCGGGACGGGATCCTGCAGCCGGTCGACGACATGGCGCAAGCAAGACCGATGCACCTGGGCGGCCGGACGGCCGCGCGGATCAAGACGGGCATCCTCAAGATCTCGCTGTGGGGCATCCCGCACCCGACCTTCGGCCTGCCCACGCGGAGGCGTCGGCTCGCCACCGCGCCGGATGCCTCCTTCGAGAAGACGCTCGCCTAGTCGCTCAGCCCGGAGCTTTCACCGGGAACGACCCGCACACCCTCGGCAGCGGCCGTAGGTACGACGACATCAGGAGAGAACATGACCTCAGTACTGATCACCGGAGCGAACAAAGGCCTGGGCCACGAGACCGCGCGTAGGTTCGGGGAGCTGGGCTGGAAGGTCTTCCTCGGCTCACGAGACGAGGGCCGGGGACGGGTGGCCGCGCAGAAGCTGGCGGTCGACGGCGCCGACGTCGTCGCGGTCCCCTTGGACGTGTCCTCGGAGGAATCGGTGGCCTCGGCCGTGCGGCTGGTTCGGGAGGACACCGACCAGCTGGACGTGCTGATCAACAACGCCGCCACGTCGGGCGGCGGCGTCAACCCGGTCGACGCGACGGCCGAGGACATCCAGGCCGTCTACGACACCAATGTGTACGGGCCGGTCCGGGTCACGCACGCGTTCCTACCGCTGTTGCAGGCGGCCGACAACCCGCGGGTGGTGATGGTCACCGGCCCTGGTGGGTCCATCGCGTACGTGACCGACCCCGGGCAACCCGTCTCGAAGATGTTCGAGCTCGCCTACACCTCGTCGAAGGCGGCACTGAACATGATCACCGTCCGCTACGCCCAGGCGCTGCCGGCCCTCAAGTTCAACGCCGCGATCCCCGGCGAGATCGCCAACGGCAGGTTCCCCGCGACCGACATGAGCAGACACATGGGCGAGCTGACGGTCACCGAGGGCAGCGATCCGATCATCGAGCTCGCGACGCTCGCCCCCGACGGGCCGACCGGGACCTTCCGCGATCGCCTCGGCCCCATAGCCTGGTAGTACTCCGACTGGTTGACCGCCATCAGGTCCCTGCTCCGCTGTCGAGCAACCAGTGGTAGCGCATCCTGAGGGCACGCTCGGTCGCACCGACCGCGGCCGCGACGCCGAGCGAGATGTTGAGCCACAGCGGCAGGTTCACCGGCGACTCGAAGGTGCCGATCGTGTCCGCGATCGGTGGGATCTGCGAGATCGGTTCGGCGACCTGCAGCAGGTTCACTCCGACGCCGATGAGCAGCACGAGGATCGACACGGCTCCGATCAGACGGCTGGCCCCGGGATGCTCGCGCGCAAAGCGTATCCGGCGTCCCTCGGCCGATGCCGGATCGGGTACGAGCTGATGCTCGCTGCCGTCATCGGCGACGAACGCGCAGCGGCGCATGCCGGCCTCGCTCGTCCGGACCTCGATGACGCCGCCCTCGACGGGAAAGCGCGCCGGCACGCGCGACTCCGCGTCGAGCCGGCCGTCACGGTAGAGCCGCGCCATCACCTCGCCCGTGTTGAGATCACCGCCGTGCATGACCTCGACGCTGTGGACGACCACCCGCCCCGCGGAGGGCAGGGAGATGGAGAGCACCGAACGCGTCAGCAGGTGCCACCAGCGAAAAGGTCGCAGGGGGCGCCCGTCGCCGGGCTTCACTCGTCGCGCGAGGCGCCGATCGTTCCAGCTGGACATAGCTGTCACCCTTCCTCAGTCATCTGCATTTCCGTCGGTTCGCACCTCGGGGCACGAGGCGGACCGTCTGCTCCTCGCTCAGCCCTTCGTGAGCAAGGGCACCAGATAGACGATCGAGAACGACTCGTAGAGCGCGAAGACCACGAGCAGCGCGAGCGCCGGCAGGCTCAGCACGCCGAGCTGACGCAGCCCGGCCACATAGGCCTGCCGACGGTTCTCGGCGCCGACGGTCCGTGGCCAGGTCCATGCCCTGCCCAGGAGGTAGGCGCCGAGCGCGAGCAGCACGTAGGCCTGGACCTCCATGACCACGGTGAGCGAGTGCGGGACGAGCACCAGCCAGCCGTCCCGGTCGACCGGTGCGAGCATCAGGCCGACCGTGAACAGGGAGTAGACGTACCAGACGATGCCCGCGAACGGCACGATCATCGAGGGCAGGACGAGGTTGAGCAGTCCGGCTCGCAAGGCGTTGTTGGCCAGGATCGCTAGGGCGAACAGCCAGGGGTTCTCGAGCAGCGACCGCACCAGGTCGGCCTGACCACCGTCCTCGAAGGACTCCATCTGCGCGGCGGTCAGGCCGGGGAAGAGCAGGCCCGCCCCGAAACCGGCGAGGACCGAGCCGTACAGGATCGCGTTCAGGGCGAGATACGCGCGGCGACTCGCCTGGACTATTTCGAGGGCGCGTCGGAGGAGTCGCATGTTCGTGCTCCATGAGGTGATGGGCGGGACCGCCGGACTTTCACGGTCGAGATCAGGTGAAAGTCTTCGCGGAGCCCGGCACGTAGCCCAGTGGCGAGCCGTCACCGGCACCCGGGAGGTTCGTCGTCCGACCCATGACATGTGTCACGCGATCAGCTGACGAGGCCCTCCGGGCGGGCCGGTGGGCGGGCCGGCGCGGAGTACGAGGCCAGCATCTGGAGCTTGTCAGCAGCGGCGGTGCCCACGTCCGCGTGATAGACGACGAGCGTCAGGCCCGGCGCGCCGCCGACGGCGAGCTTCTCGCGGTTGAGGGCGAGCGGGCCGACCTCCGGGTGATCCAGTGTGACGGCCGCGCCCTCCCGCACCATGACGTCGTGCCGGGCCCAGGCTTCGCGAAAGGCCGGGCTGGCCAGCGACAGCTCCCCCACCAGCTCGACCAGCCGGGGGTCGTCGGTCTCGGCGCCCACCACCTGCCGGAAGCCCGCAACCATCTCCGCGGCGATCAGCGCCGGGTCGTAGCCCGCATAGAGTGCCTGCTCGGCGGGGTCCAGGAAGACGTCGCGCAGCCGGTTGCGGCCGACCACGAGCCGTGGTGACACGGCCGTGGCCAGTGAGTTGGCCGCGAGCACGTCGAGGTACCGGCCTTCGACGAACGCGGGCAGCCCGATCGCGCCGAGCAGCTTGCGGGTCCCGGCGGGGACCGTCTCGCGGCGGGCCGGCCGCCTGCGCCGTCGCGGGCGGTCACCGGCCAGGCCCAGCAGATAGGCGGTACCGGCGTCGTCCAGCTGCAGCACCCGGGCGACCGACTCCAGGACCTGGACCGACGGGTTGCGGTCGCGCCCTTGCTCGAGCCGCAGGTAGTAGTCGGCGCTGATGCCGGCCAGGAGCGCGACCTCCTCGCGGCGCAGGCCGGGCACCCGTCGCACGCCGCTGCGGGGTAGGCCTACTTGCTCCGGGCCGACGCGTTCGCGCCGGGCACGGAGGTACTCCCCCAACAGGTTCCGCTCGTCAGCCATCCCCTCCACGGTAAGGCGGCACCGCCGCCGCTGCCTGGTCCTGTCATCCCCAGGATGTGTGGGGCCCTTTCTCTGCCCGAGCCCCCGGCGCAGCCTGAGCACGAGGGCCCGGGACTGCCGGGCCGACAGGAAGGAAGAAGAGATGACCAAGCTGGCACTCGTCACCGGCGCCACGTCGGGGATCGGCCGCGCGTTCGCGGACCGCCTCGCGGCGCAGGGATACGACATCGTCGCGGTCGGCCGGAACTCCGCGCGGCTCGACGCCCTGGTCGCCGACCACCCCGAGGTCACGATCCGCGCCGTGGTCGCCGACCTGTCGACCGCACGAGGTATCGACTCGGTGGCGGCCGTCGCCGCGGCCGAACCCGTCGACCTCCTCGTCAACAACGCGGGCGTGGCGCACTACATGCCGCTGGCGGACCTCCCGGCCGACAAGGCCTCCGAGCTCGTCCACGTCAAGGTGCTGGCGCCGACGCTGCTCGCCCGCGCGGTGCTCGGCGGCATGCTGGAGCGCGCCGCCGGTGTGATCGTCAACGTCGCTGGGATGATCGCGTTCAGCGGTCCGGCACCGTCGTCGGTCATGCCGCGCCGGGCCGTGTACGCCGGTGCGCTGGCCGACCTGCTCGCCTTCTCCCAGACGCTGAGCGCCGAGCTGGAGGGCACGGGGGTACGGGTCCAGGCGCTGCTGCCCGGCGTGGTCGCCACCGAGTTCCACAGTCGTCAGGGTCTGGACCTCAGCTCCGTGCCGCGGATGTCGGCACAGGACGTCGTCACCGCGAGCCTGCGTGGCCTGGAGCTCGGTGAGGTCGTCACCGCGCCGGGCGTGGAGGACGCCGGCCTGCTCGACGCGGTGTTCAGGGCGGACCTCGCCGCGTTCGGGGGCCAGAGCACCCGGCTCGCGTCCCGCTACTGAGCGCGGGCCCGCCGGACCGCGGCGTCGCCGAGCCCGCGGACCGCGTGCGAGGCGCATCCGCTCGGGCAGCTGGGCGCTTCGATCGGTTAAACGATTCGGACCTGCGCCGGCCACTGACCTGGGTGAGCCCGCGGCGCTACGTTGGGCCGGTCCCACCCAGCTGCGGCCAGCACCGACGCCTGTCCGCGAGGTGACCGGAGGTTCAGCGTTGAGCCCTTCTGCCCGAGCACGTGATCCTCGCCGGCCCGCGCCGGACCCGACCGCACAGCACAGGCCGACCCGTGCCACCCCGTCGGCCGCACGCAGGCTGCTCGCGGGGGTGGCCGCCCTCGCTGCGACCGCCCTCACCGTGACCAGCCTCGGCGTGCCGCTCGCGACAACCGCCGCGGCCGAGCCCGTGCCGATCACCGACCCGGTCGTCGACCTGGTCGACGCCGATGCGACCGCCGAGACCCGAAGCCTCTTCGCCTACCTGCGCGACGTGCGCGGCCAGGGCCTCCTGTTCGGCCACCAGCACACGACCGACGTCGGCGAGACCTTCACCTCGCGTGACGGCGTCTCGTCCGACGTGCTGGCCGCGACCGGTGACCATCCGGCCGTCTTCGGCTTCGACACTCTCGTCATCGAGGGGAACATCCCGCCCGGCGTCTACGGCGGGCCGCGCGAGGAGAACGCCCTGCTCCTGGCACAGGGCATCCGGGAGGCGCACGACCTCGGCGGCATCAGCACCCTGTCGATGCACATGGAGAACGTGGTCACGGGCGGCGACTTCTACGACACCTCGGGCGACACGCTGCGCGCGGTCCTCCCCGGCGGCACCCACAACGCCGAGCTGCGCGCGTACCTCGACCTCGTGGCGCTGGCGGCTGACAACGCGCGCGACGCCGACGGGAACCGCATCCCGATCGTGTTCCGGCCCTGGCACGAGAACACCGGCTCGTGGTTCTGGTGGGGCGCCGCCTTCGGCACGCCCGGCGAGTTCAAGGAGCTCTTCCGGTTCACCGTGGAGTACCTGCGCGACGTCAAGGGCGTCGACAACCTGCTCTACTCCTGGTCGCCCAACGGCACCTTCGGCGGCGACGCCGAGACGTACCTGCGCACCTACCCGGGCGACGACTTCGTCGACGTGCTCGGCTACGACTACTACGACGACTCGGGCGCGTCGCCGGCCCGCCTCGCCACCGTCGTGGCGGACCTCGGCATGATCGCCGACCTCGCCGACGAGCGCGGCAAGATCAGCACCTTCACCGAGACCGGCCCGACCGGTGGCATGAAGCCCGACGGCGAGAACCTCAACACCTCCTGGTTCACCGACCTGCTGGCGGCGATCGAGGCCGACCCGCGCGCCTCCCGGAGCGCGTGGATGCTCACGTGGGCCAACTTCGGGGGGTCGAACGCGCCGTGGACGCCCACCGAGGGCGAGATGCTGCCCGACTTCCAGGCGTTCCACGCCGACCCGTACACGTACTTCGCGGACGAGGTGGAGGGTGCCTTCGACGCCGTCACCGAACCCGTGGCCGCGGCTACGGTGGCGCACCTCGCGTCGCCGTCGGACGGCTCGCGCGTCGCGTCCGGGCCGACGACGCTCCGCGCCACGATCTCCGGCGTCGACGTCGAGCGCGCCTCCGTGACCGTGGGCGGCGCCGTGGGCGAGGTAGTGCTCACCCCGCCCGCCGCGGGCGAGCTGTGGTGGACCGGCGAGTGGGCGATCCCCGCCGACGAGCTCGGCAACTCGACCCGTGACCTCACCCTCCGCGTCGTCACAGCGGAGGGCGAGGTCACGGTGGCGTCGGCGGTGGTGCTCGGCCCCGAGCCCGTCTTCCCGCCCGGCGTGATGGACGACTTCGAGGGCTACGGCGACGACACCGCGCTGCGTGCCGGGTACGTGCGGTACAACGCCAACACCGTCACGCTCGAACGCGCGGCCGCGGGCGGCTCCGTCGGGTCGGGCGACAACGCGATGCGCCTCGCCTACGACTTCGCGAACCAGTCGTACACCGGCGTGGGTCGCCAGGTCGGCGCCGACTGGTCGGGCAACTGGGACTTCTCGCTCTGGGTGGACCCGGACGCGTCGGGCAACAAGCTCGTGCTCCAGCTCGTCGCGGGCGGCGTCTCGTACGAGGCGTACCCCTCGCTCGCGGGCGACGCCCCGTACGTGGCGACCATCCCGTTCGCGGACTGGCGCCCGGCGCCCTGGGACACCGGCAACGCCGACCGCCGGATCACGCAGGAGGACCTCGAGAACGTCAGCCAGTTCAACGTGTACGTCAACGCCGCCGACGGCGGTACGTCCTCCGGCGCGATCGTCGTCGACGACCTGAAGGCCGTGCTCGGCACGCCGCCGCCCCCCGTCTTCCGGGACACGCCGCGCACGATGGCCGAATACGAGGCGATCGAGTGGCTCGCCGAAGAGGGTCTCGCCGAGGCCGTGCGCTGGGGCGACAGCGGCGGCCGCTTCTACCCGACGCGCACCGTCAAGGCGGGCGAGCTCGCCGCCCTCCTGCGGGCGTACGACCCGGAGGGCGACGTCGCCGTCCCGGCCGCGCCCCGCGCCGGGGCCACCAAGCTGGCCGTCGCCGAGGCGTTCTGGCGCCTCTACGGCTCGCCCGCCACGGACGTCACCACGGTGTACAGCGACGTCCCGGCCGCCTCCGCCGAGGCCGTCGCGTGGGCGGTGGAGACCGGGGTGGTACCGGAGCCGTCGTCGATGTCGTTCGGGGCAGGGCACACCGTGAGGCGGTCCGCGCTCACCGCGATGCTGTTCCGGTTCGACGCGCAGCCGTCGCCGCTTCAGCCGGTCGTGATCGCCGACTTCGAGGCAGGAGACCAGGGCTGGGCCGTGCCCAGCTGGTCGGACGGGACGGCGACCGCGTCCGGCGGCATCCTGACCGTCGAGGCCGGGACCGACGGCGCCTGGTTGTCCGGGCCCGGCGGCATCGACCTCACCGGCCGCACCGAGCTCCGGCTCGACGTGGCAGGGACCAGTGGCTTCGACACCAAGGTGGCGCTCCAGCTCGGACCCGACTGGACGTGGTGCGAGACGGGCCAGGCCGGCTGGGTGCAGGAGCCCGGTGAGGTCGTCGTCGACCTGACCACGCTGACGGAGGAGTGCCAGGCGCTCGTCGGCACGGTCCAGGGCGTCAACGTGTTCCTGAACGGGGGAACCCACCAGCTGGACGCGATCAGCGTGCACTGAGCCCCGTGCACTGAGCCCGTCGAGCGTCCACACCACCCGCCCCGTGGCTGGCCGGCCTTCCGGAGCGAGTTGCTGCACGACGCCCCGTCAGCCGCAGTTGCCCCAGGAGCCCGTGCGCCCGCCGGTCCCGACGGCGCCGGAGGCGTTCACGACCTCTCCCTTGTACTTGACGCAGATGCCGGCTGCGTTGCTGATCCAGGCCCCACCTGCGTAGCTGTTGTACGAGGCTGACGCGTCGTAGATCGACCGGCCGTCCTGCAGCCACAGGTACGCGCCGATGCCACCGGTGCTGCTGCCGAGGGAGCTACGGGTAATGACGCAGTTCGTGCCGCCGTTGGCGGACGAGTACCACAGTTCCACCCGGCCGACCTGGGTCCCGTTGGGCAGCTTGACAGGGGCCTGGGCAACGATCGCCCCCGAGCAGCTGGGCGAGATGCCCTCCGCCGCGCTGGCCGGTGCGGCGAACAGGACGGTGGTGCAGATCGCGGCCATGACGGCAGCGACGGGGCGGGTCAGTCGCACGAGGTCTCCTTTGATCGGGCGCTTGGCTCGGACCAGGGCCGTTGCTGACGGAACCATAGCGCAAGGCGGCCGGTGGACTGAGTCATCGGTGTACGAGGCGTTTACCTCGTAAGTTCAGGTCAGCGGTTGCCCAGCGGCACGGCCCGCTTCGGGGACACTGCCTCCGCAGCCCGAGCAACGGAGGTACGACGCCCGCCATACTGGGAAGATGACGACTCAGGAGGGCGGTGGGCACGAGCCCGCAGCCCCTCGGTCCGAGCTGAACGAGTTCCTGCGCACACGCAGAGCGCGCCTGCTGCCCGAGGACGTCGGCATCCAGTCCTTCGGGCGGCGACGACGGGTACCGGGCCTGCGCCGCGAGGAGCACCAGTGGGGTTTCAGATGGCCCCCGAAGGCCATTCCTGTCCACCGCCGTCCAAACAGGGTGAAGCATCGGCACAGGTAAACGCCGCGCCCACCGAGATGGTCGACCTAGAACGGGCAGAGCAGTACCTTTTGCGCATGAGCAGCGACAGCGACGCGCCTCCGAGCGAGGGCGGCGAGAAGGCCGAGCGGATGGACCGCCTCCGGGCACTGTTGACCAAGCCCATCAAGATTCCCGAGTCCGCGTCGAACGACAGCGAGGACGCGGACTACTCCGCACCCGTGGCAGCCGCCGCGGCGCCCAAGGCTGCCAAGGGCGCCAAGGCACCGGTCGAGACCCCGCCGGCGGTCAAGGCCGCTGCCGAGGCGCTCGATCGCCTCAGCGACGAGGAGAAGGAGCCCGCCGCCGACGACGGCGCGCAGTCCGGCCGGCCGAGCAGGTCACGCCGCACCTGGGCGGACGCCTACCTCGCCAAGCCGGACAAGCCCCTGACCCCGGAGGAGGTCCGCGCCGAGCTGACCGTCAACCTCAAGGAACAGGCCACGGACCTGCGCGAGCTCATCGCCAAGGAGAGCGTCGCACAGGCGAAGGCGCAGGAGCAGGCGCTCACCCAGGCGATCGAGCAGGCGCGCGAGACCGCGGCGGGCGAGCTCGCCACCGCGATCGAGCAGTCCGCCGGCGCTGCCCGCGAGGAGGCCGCGCGGTTGCGGGAGCGGATCGACGAGCTCACCTCGACGACCGGCGCGCTGCGCACCGACCTCGACTCGGCGCGCGCCGTCGCCTCAGCGGCTCAGGCTGCTGCCGACGCCGCGACGACGTCGGCACACGCCGCCCGTGAGGCTGCCGACGCCGCCACCAAGAAGGCCGCTACCGCTACCACCTTCGCCTGGGTGGGCATCGCCCTGGCCCTGGTGGCCGCGGTGCTCGCGGTGGTGCTGTAGCTCAGCGCGGATCGTCGAGATCGGCACCGGCGCGCAGCACGAAGCGCCGGTGCCGGCGGCCCTCGTGAGCATGACCGTGAGCATGACCCCCGTAGTACGCGGGCGACTCCCGCACCGGCGGGTACGTGACCCGGGGGCCTGTGAACAGCTCGTCGAGCAGCGCGGCGAACGCCGCGTCGACCGGCGAGCCCACCGCCCGCACGCCTGGCCGGCCGGACACCTGACCTTCCGCTGATTCGTACATGTGTTCGATCCTACCGGTCGCCCGCACCGGCGTCTACCGAATGCGTTGGCACGTTCCGCGCCGCCACCGTTACGGTCAGCGGATGATCCTCAGCCACGACGTCACGGGCTCCGGCCCCGCCGTCCTGCTCCTGCACGCAGGTGTCGCCGACTCCCGGATGTGGGACCCGCAGCGGTCGCATCTCGCCGAGCACCACCGCGTGATCCGGTGCGACCTGCGCGGCTACGGCGCCACGCCACTGACCAGCGAGCCGTTCGACAACGCCGGCGACGTGCGAGCGCTGCTCAGCTCGCTCGGCGAGCGCCCGGTGGCGATCGTCGCGGCGTCGGCGGGCGGGAAGGTGGCACTCCAGCTCGCCTCCGAGTGGCCGGACCTCGTGTCCCACCTGATCCTCCTGAACTCGGCCTTCGCGCTGCCCCCCACCCGCTCCGTGCAGCGGTTCGCGCGGCGCGAGGACGCGCTGCTCGAGGCGGGCGACGTCGACGGCGCCACCGAGCTGAACGTCGCCACCTGGCTCGGGCCCGACGCCGACGACGACGCCCGCGAGCTGGTGCGCACCATGCAGCGGCGCGCGTTCGACGTCCAGCTCGCCGCCGGGGACGACATCAACCAGGAGGCCGGGCCCGAGATCGACCTGGAGTCGATCACCGCCCACACCCTCGTCGTCTCGGGCGGCCAGGACCTCGACCACTTCCGCGCCATCGCGAACCACCTCGCCGGCCACATCCCTGGCGCGAAGCACACTCAGCTCGGCTGGGCCGGCCACCTGCCGAACCTCGAACGTCCCTCCGATGTAACGGCGCTGGTCACGGACTTCCTGGCCGAGTTCCGGGGCTGAGCCCGGCAGCATCCAGGTAGCCGCGCGTCACCCGGTCCTGGACACGGTGGGCGACGCGCGGCAGGATCCGGGAGCCCCAGAAGTCGTGCCGGGTCACCGCGTGGATCTCGAAGACGAGCCGGTCGCCGTCGCGCAGCACGCGGAACGACTCGACACCCGTCTCCGGATGGTGGGGCAGCGTCGCGTAGGTGAAGCCGGTCTCGTCGGGCGTCCGGACGACGTCGATCACCCGGCACGGCGCGGCGAACCAGAGCGACCCCGCCCGCACGGCCTGCACCACGGTCACGCCGACATCGGCCGGGCCGCTCGGGACGATGACGAGCCCCGCGCCGCGGTGGATCCGCCAGCCGAAGAGCGCGTCGGCGACATCATCCACCGTCGCGTCGGGGCCGAGCACCACCCGTTCGCGCAGCACGCGGGCGCGCGCGGGTGGTGCGTCGAGCCAGCCGAGCTCGGCGGTCGGCCGCTCGGCAGCCGAACGGTCGAGGATCCGCGCGAGGTCAGGCCTGGTCAGCTGCACCCAGGCAGCCTACGGCCCTACCCGGGAAGCCTTCGGCCCTACCCGGGAAGCCTTCGGCTTGGGGACGTCAGCGCGCCGGACGCTGCTCCTCGAAGCGGACCGGGAGCTCCCGGGGCACCGACGACCACAGCGTCCCGGTGGCGCCCAGCTCCTCGGGCAGGATCGTCAGCGTGACGCCGCCGAGGCGGCGCAGCGCGGCCCCCACCGCCACCTGGGCGATCACCGTGGCGGGCCGGCGGGCGGGGCAGGCGTGCGGGCCGGCGCCCCACGTGAGGTAGGAGAGGTTGCCCGACTCCATCCAGATGTCGTCGCCGGTGGCGCGCGACTCCGCGCTCGCGCCGAAGATGCCGGGCACCACCGCGTCGCCGGCCAGGATCTTCCGGCCGCCGAGGGTCGTGTCCGCGAGCGCGAAGCGGGGTGCGGCGTTGGCCGCGGGTGGCGCCGCGCCGAGCACCACGGTCAGAGTGTCGGGCGCGGACAGCAGCCCTCCGGCCCGCCCGTCGAACCGGGGGTCGGTGAGCCGCATGCGCAGGGCCTGGGTGATCCACGCGACCTCGAACTCGCTGCCGAGGATCAGGGTCGCCGAGACGGCGCTCTGCGCGTCCAGGTCGGTGGGTGCGCTGGGGTGGTTCAGGATCGCCGAGGTCAGGTCGTCCGAGGGTGCCGCGCGGCGGCTCGCGATGAGGTCGGCGATCAGGGCCCGCTGCGCGTTGAGCGACTCGCGGCCCGCCACGCCCGTTGCCTGGAAGACCCGCTGGGCGTGGCCGAGCATGGCGCGGGACTGCTGGGCGTCGAGGCCGAACATGGTGGACATCACCAGGATCGGGACGGCGCGCGCGTAGTCGCCCACGAGGTCGGCCTCACCCTTGGCCAGCAGCCGGTCCAGCGCGATCCCGCACCACTGCTCGACGATCGTCGCGAGCCGGTGCTCGTCGACGCTCTCGAACGCGTCGTCGACGAGGCGGCGCAGGTGGCGGTGCCGCACGCCGTCCACGTAGTAGATCCCGTCGCGCGGGGCGAGGACGCCGCCGACGCCGCGGTCCGGGCGGACGGTGCCGTCGACGAGCAGGCTCCAGTTGCGCGAGTCCCGCGCGAAGAGGCTCTCGTTGCGCAGCACGGTGACCAGCTCGTGGTGCCCGAGCACCAGCCAGGCCGGCACGCCGGGCTCCAGCAGCACGGGGGCCACGTTGCCCCATCGTGCGCGCAGCCGCTCGTAGACCTGCGCCGGGTCGGCGCTGGTGGTGGTCTCGATGAGCGGCGTCAGGTCGTCCAGGTCGATCAGGCGCTCCGACTGGGTGGTCGTCGTGACTGTCATGGCTCCCCGGGGGTTCTGGGCGCGACAGATCGCGCATCACGGCTTTTAGGCGGAATGTACCTCATGTCCCATGCACCGACATGAACTCGCGGCCTTGTCCCGGAACTCGCACTGTGCTTTCCTGTACCGAGAAACCGGTTTCCCGGTTGGCCGCAAAGCCCTGGAGGCAACGATGCCCGCACCTCTCGCCCTGCCCGCGCTCGCCCTGGTCCTCTCCCCCACGCTCGCGCTGGCGCCGCTGGTGGGCGGCGCCGGGTCGTCGGCGTGCGAGCCGTCACCCGCCGACGACGTCGTCCGCATCGTCGTGGCGGCGGACGGCAGCGGCGACGCCACCGGAGCCCAGGAGGCCGTGGACCTGGCGCCCACGGACTTCGCCGGACGGGTCGAGATCGTCTTCGAGCCGGGCCGGTACGCGGGACGCGTGGTGGTCGACCCGGCGCACCAGCGGCTCTCGTTCCTGGGTTCGACGGGCGATCCGGCGGACGTCGTCATCACCGACGACCGCGCGGCGGGCACCCCGAGACCCGGCGGCGGCACGTGGGGCACGAGCGGCAGCGCGTCGGTGACGATCCAGGGCGCCGACTTCCGCGCCGAGGCCGTGACCTTCGAGAACGCGTTCGACGAGGCCGCGCACCCGGAGCTCACCGGCCACCAGGCCGTCGCCGTGAAGACCGCCGCCGACCGGGTGGCGTTCGAGAACGTCCGGTTCCTCGGCAACCAGGACACGCTCTACCTGGACTCCCCCTCGGCGACCACGCCGGGACGCGTGTACGTGCACGACAGCTACGTGGAGGGCGACGTCGACTTCATCTTCGGGCGCGCCACCGCCGTCCTGGACGACACCACGATCAACGCCCTGCCCCGCGCCTCGGACCCCAGCGGCTACGTCCTCGCGCCGAGCACCTCGGCCGGGTTCGCCCGCGGGTTCCTCGTCATCGACAGCGCAATAGTGTCCGACGCGCGCGACGGCTCCTACTACCTCGGCCGGCCCTGGCACCCGTCCAGCGCCCCGGACAACAACCCGCGCGCCGTCGTCCGCGACACGCAGCTCGGCACCTATCTCAAGACCGACCCGTGGACGACCATGTCGGGCTTCGACTGGACCGCCGGCAGCAACGCCGAGCACGACAACCGCGGGCCGGGCGCCGTGGTGAACGAACACCGGCCGCAGCTGTCCGACGCCGAGGCCGCCGACCACGAGATCGACGACTACCTGGCCGGCGCCGACGGGTGGGCGCCCCAGGCCAAGCCGGCCAAGCAGTCCAAGCCGGCCAAGCGCTAGCGCGGCACCTCGAACCGCACCGGGAGCTGCCACGGCATGGACGACCACAGGGTTCCCGTGACGGGCAGCGAGTCCAGGGGGACCGTGAGCGTCACCCCGCCGAGCCGGCGGAGCGCCACCTCGACCGCCACCTGAGCGATCACCCTGGCCGGGCGCCGCACGGGGCAGGCGTGCGGGCCCGCGCCCCAGGTGAGGTAGGCGAGGTTGCCGGGCTCGAGCCAGAGGTCGTCCCCCGACGCCCCTCGTGACTCCGCGCTCGCGCCGAGGATGCCCGGCACGAGGGCGTCTCCCGCCGCGATCCTGCGACCGCCCAGCACCGTGTCCGCCATCGCGTAGCGCGGCCCGGTGTTGCTCGCGGGCGGGATGGAGCCGAGCACGGCCTCCAGCGTGTCCGACGCCGACAGCATGCCGCCCGACCGCCCGTCGAACCGCGGGTCCGTCAGCCGCAGCCGGAGCGCCTGCGTGATCCACGCGACCTCGAACTCGCTGCCCAGGACGAGCATCGTGGAGACCGCGCTCTGCACGTCCTCGTCGGAGGGCAGGCTCGGGTGGTTCAGGATCGCCGAGGTCATGTCGTCAGCGGGCCGCACACGACGCCTTACGACCAGGTCGACGATCAGGCTCTTCTGCGCGACGAGCGCCTCGGCGCCCTCCGCACCCCTGGCCCGGAAGATCCGGCGCGCGTGGCCCAGCATCGCCCGCGCCTCCTCCGGGTCGAGCCCGAACATCGTGGACATCGCCAGCAGGGGCACGGCCCACGCGTACTCGCTGACCAGGTCGGCCTCGCCCTTGGCCGCCACCCGGTCCAGCGTGCTCTCGCACCACTGCCGCACGGTCACGGCGAGGCGGCGCTCGTCGAACCCCTCGAACGCGTCGTCGACGAGACGGCGCAGGTGCCGGTGCCGCGCCCCGTCGACGTAGTAGACGCTGTCCCGCGGGGCGAGGACCGCGCCGACGCCGCTGCCCGGGTCCAGGCCGCCGGCCGCGACCAGGCTCCAGTTGCGCGAGTCGCGCGAGTACAGGGTCTCGTTGCGCAGCAGCGTGGCCAGCTCCCGGTGGCCCAGCACGAGCCAGGCCCGCACGTCGCCCTCCAGGAGCACCGGGGCAACGTTGCCCCACCTGGCGCGCAGCCGCTCGTACACCGCGGCCGGGTCAGGGCTCCTGGTGGTCTCGGTCAGCGGCGTCAGGTCGGCCAGGTCGGTCAGGCGCTCGGCCAGAGTCGTCGTCGTGACTGTCATGGTTCTCGGTTCTCGACGCGCCAGAGGCGCACGGTACGTCGTCGTCGATCGAAACGTATCGCATGTCCGACTTGCTGTAACGAAAAGTCCGGCGGCCCCTTGAGCCCGACAACTCGTCATCCGTTTGCCATGCGCTCGTTGCTCGTCGGCCATGCCGCGGGTGAAGCCTTCGGCGGGAAGAGCGCCACCTCCTGATCGGGACGAGGGAAAACATGCCTGGACCTGCACGAACACTGAAGCTCGCGATAGGTACGACGGCGGCCGTGGTCGCCCTGGGTGTCACGGCCGCGGGATCCGCGGCGGCGGGTACGACAGCGACCACGCCGGTGCCCGCACAGCTCTCCGCGGCGAGCAGCGCCGACCTGGCGCAGCGCTGGGCGCCGATCCACTACCAGGACGTCGACCAGACCGGCACCAACGCGCTGGGCGGCCGGTCGGACTACCTCGCGGCCTACGACTTCGACGGCGACCTCGACGCCCGCAACAACTGGGAGAACACCGGCAACCACTCCCTGGCCGCGACCGCCTACTACTCGGTGCTCGAGACGGGCACCCACTGGTTCGTCACCTACATGTTCTTCCACCCGCGGGACTGGTCGGACTCGATCTTCGACACGGAGCACGAGAACGACGCCGAGGGCGTCATGGTCGCCGTCCAGAAGGACGGCTCGGCGTACGGCGTCCTGCGCGGCGCCGTCACCGTCGCGCACACCGACTTCTTCTCGTACACGCCGGCGGGCAGCACGTGGGGCGCCGGCGCCGAGAACATCGACGGCACCCTGCAGACGGCGACCAGCCCGCACGACGGGCTGGCCCATCCCGTCACCGCCCAGGAGGCCAAGGGGCACGGCCTCAAGGCCCGCCCGGGCTACGACATCCGGGGCGACGGCGTCATCTACTACCCGGCCGGCCGGGCCGAGGTGCCCGAGCACCCGGACGACCGCGACGTGTCCTACCGTCTGGTGGACGTGCAGGCGCCGGGCGGGCTCTGGTCGCAGCGCACCAGCACGTCGCTGTTCGCGAGCCACGGCACCTTCGCGGGCGACGGCGGCGGCAGCTGCGGGGACGGCGGGATCTCCTGCTCGCAGAACTCGGCGAACGCGCCGTGGGGCTGGGACGACGGCAACGACGGCCCGGGCCGTGGCGCACTGGCGACCGACCCGGCGGGGCTCGCGGCGAACTACTTCCGCATCCCGGAGCCGTTGGACCGCGCCTACGTGAACAACCCGTACTGATCCCGCGGCCGGCTCGTGTCAGACGCTCAGGTCACCCGGGTGACCTGAGCGTCTGACACGCGAGAATGGCTACCGTGACCTACTCCACCTCCTCCGCCGTCCTGCAGCAGGTTCCGTACTACTCGCAGTGGGCCTCCCCCGAGCTCGTGCCCGCGATCGTCGGCGGCACCATGCGTGCCGCCGACGATCCACGATGGGCCGAGTACGGGGCGAGCACCCCCGAGGAGTACGAGTGGTGGGCCGTCCAGCTGTGCGGCGTCGCGTGCCTGCGCATGGCCCTGGGGGCCTGGAACCTGGACGTCCCGGACCCGATGCGGCTCGCCGCCGACTGCGTGGAGGTCGGCGCTTACGTCCACCGCGAGGACGGTGGCCTCGACGGTCTCATCTACGCCCCCTTCGCCGCCTACGTCCGGTCTCGGTGGAACCTCGTCGCCGACGTCTACCCGGACCTTCCGGCCGACCAGATCACCAAGCACGTCGCCGCCGGGAACCTGGTGATGCTGTCGGTCCACAGGACGATCCGCGTGCTCGACCCGGCGCCACCCCGCAAAGGCGGGCACCTGGTGCTCGCCGTCGGCGCGGACGAGCAGCACGTCGTGATCCACGACCCGTCCGGGTTCCCCGGACGGTCGGAGTACGCCAGCGTCCGCTGGTCCGATCTGGACCGCTTCTACGCCGGCCGCGGCATCGTCCTCGGCCGGCCCCGAGCGCCGCAGGCCTGAATGCCCGCGAGCGTGCGCTGAGGTTCGAGTCGAGGTTGAGAGTTGACCAACCCTCAAGCTCAGGTTGAGGCTCAGACCGGCACCGTCAGGCCAGCCTGGCGCTCACCACGAGCTCCTGGCCGACGTCGAGGCGCACGTCGGCCAGCCGGACGCCGTCGGGCAGCTGCTGGGCGAGGTCGATGTCCCGGCGCGTTGCGGCCTCCACCCGGCCCCTGATGGTGCCCAGCAGCGCGGCCACTATCGGGTTGCCGCTCGCGAGCTGGACGTCGCGGACCGCGAGCACCATGTTCTCGTCGACGCTGACCGACGCGGTGGCCTGCACCCGGGCGGAGAGGAACATGCCCTTCTTGATCGCGGCGTCGACCCGGAGCGCCGCCGCCCGCGGGCCGCGCGACACCAGGTCGACGTCCAGCCCGGTCAGCGTGACGCCCTGCTGCTGCAGCACCACCGTGAGCAGCCCGCGGGCCGTCGCGACCAGGCCCGCCTTGTCGACGGCGACGCGCGCGTGACCCGCCACCGGGTGCGCCTCGCTGGGCTCCACCGGCTGGATGCCGACGCGGCCGTCGGAACCCTCCACCCAGTCGAACCGCAGCCCCTCCACCTCGGCGGTGACGTCGACGGGCAGGTCCACCGCGACGAGCCGGTGCGCGTCCACCCGTAGCCGGCGCAGCGTGCCCGGCTCGCGCCGCACCACCTCTGGGCGCCACTGCTTCGCGGCGTCGGCGGCGCCGGACGCTCCCGCCTGTCCCGGGGCGCCGTCGGCCCGGACGACGACGCCCGTCAGATCGATGTCCGCCGACGCGATGTCGGCACCGTCGAGGACGGCGCGGATGGTCGCCCGCTCGAGACCGACCGCCCGGCCGCCCAGCGCTCCCGCGAGCGCCACGCGGACGCGGGCGACGAGATCTGCGGCGTCGGCGGGCCGGGGCGCGGTGCCGAGCGGGATCGCCTCGGGGGTGCGCTGCTCGGTGGGGTGGGGTCGCTGGTAGGCGTCGCTCATGGACGTGAGACTAACGGCGAACGCACCGTGGTGAAGGCCCGGCACTTGTACTGTGGGTGGCGTGATCAGCATCGATGCCGACTCCCCCGTCCCGCCGTTCGAGCAGGTGCGCACCACGCTCGCGCAGCAGATGGCGGACCGGACCCTGCCCGTCGGCACACGGCTGCCGACGGTGCGGGCGCTCGCGGCGGAGCTCGGGATCGCCGTCAACACGGTGGCACGCGCGTACCGCGAGCTGGAGGCGGCGGGCCTGGTCGAGACCCGCGGCAGGGCGGGGACCTTCGTGAGCGCGGCCGGCGACCAGCGCCTCTCGCTCGCCCAGACTGCGGCGTCCACGTACGCGGAGACGGTCCGCGCGCTCGGCATCGGCCGGACCGAGGCGCTGGAGATCGTCGCGGCGGCGCTGCGGTAGCGGCGGGTCGGTCAGCGGCCGGTGGGCGCCGTGTCGATCTGCGCCGTCGTCGTTCGTCGAAGTGGTGGGCGCCCGACCGATGATCTTTTGTCCGGCCGGTCGTCAGTAGTCCCGGGAGAGGGACCCGACATCACGGCCAACAAGGAGACGTCATGACCGCAACGCACGAGAGCCACACCGACCAGGCCGGTACAGCCGCCGTCCCGCCCGTCGTCGACCGGGAGGCCTGGCAGGCGGCGCGCGACGAGCTGCTGGTGCGCGAGAAGGCGCACACCCGCGAGGGCGACGCGATCGCGGCGGCCCGGCGCCGGCTGCCGATGACCGAGGTCGACGGTGCGGCGGTCGTCGTCGGCCCGGAGGGGCCGACCACCCTGCTCGACCTGTTCGAGGGCCGCGAGGAGCTCATCGTCTACAAGCACATGTGGCACCTGGGCGAACCGTTCGAGAACCAGTGCGAGGGCTGCACCCTCACCTACTGGGCGGTACAGGACCCGGCTTACTTGAAGGCGCGAGGCGTGTCGTTCGCGGTGTTCGCGAAGGCGCCGTACGCCGAGCTGGCGCCGTTCATCGAGTTCATGGGGTACCCGCAGGACTGGTACTCGGTGTTCGACTCCGACGACGAGACGGTGGGCGGCGGCGAGTTCGGCACCTGGCTGTGCTTCCTGCGCGCAGGCGACCGCGTGTTCCTCACCACCAGCGTCACGGGGCGCGGGGCCGAGGCGACCATGCCGGCGCTCGCCCTGCTCGACATGACGGCACGGGGCCGCAAGGAGGCCTGGCAGGACTACCCCGAGGGCTGGCCCGAGGGCAAGGTGCCGGGCTGGTTCTGGCGTGCCGACGAGGACGGCGTCGGGAACAGCTGGAACGGCGGGCGGCCCGCGATCCAGTGGACCCGTCCGGGCGCGACGCCGGTGACGGCGGGCGAGCACCACCACCACTGACCGTCTCTGGCCGGGCGTCTCTGGGAGGGCCGCACCGGCACCGGCGCGGGTCCGTGCGGATCGTCGCAGGGACCCGCGCCAGGTCGGCATACTTGCCCGGATGACAATCGCACCTTTTCACCCGGTCCACTATGTCGACGTCGGTGACCTGCGCCTCGCGTACCGCGAGGCGGGCGACCCCGCGGCGCCCCCGCTGCTCCTGCTGCACGCGCTCGGCGAGAGCTCGCTCTCCTGGGAACCCCTCATGGACGACCTCGCAACCCTCGGCTACCACGTCCTCGCGCCCGACGCGCGGGGCCACGGCGACAGCGACCGGCCGGGCACGTACGGCTACGAGCTGCTGGCCGCCGACGCCGTCGCGTTCTGCGACGCGCTGGCACCGGCGCCGGCCGCGATCACCGTCGTCGGGCACTCGATGGGGGCCGCGACCGCCGCCCTGGTGACCACCCTCCTGACCGACGGCGACCCCGGGCGCGTGACGCGCCTCGTCCTGGAGGACGCCACCCCGGTCCGCCCGGGCGGGCCCGCGTTCGAGCCGTTCGAGAAGCCGGACCACCCGGTGCCGTTCGACTGGCCGCTGGTCAACGCGCTGCGCGCCGAGCGCAGCGAGCCCGACCCCGAGTGGTGGGCCGCCGGGCTACGGATCGACGTCCCTGTCCTGGTCGTGGCGGGCGGCCCCGCGAGCAACGTCGACCAGGCGGACCTCGTGGACTTCGCCGCAGGCGTCGCCGACGGACGGCTCGTCGAGATCCGCGTGGGCCACATGGTGCACGACGAGGCGCCGGCCGAGTTCCTCGCCGCGGTGAGCGAGTTCCTCCGCCGGCCCTGAGCCCGCCGGGCTCCCTGGTGATCAGGGGATCGAGCGCTCAGGCCGCAACGGTGCGGTCCGGGCGCCCGGCCCCGTCCAGGCTCAGCCGCACCCGCGGCTGCAGCATCGTCACGACGCCGGCCACCACGAAGCCGATGTGCAGTACGCGAATCGCCGGCATCGCCGGCGACACGTCGCCCCCGAGCGTGTAGTACCAGCTCGCGCCGCCGGCGAGATCGGCGGCCATGGGCACCACCATCGAGGCCAGGCCGAGCACGCCGAGGCCGGCCAGGAGCGCCCACCAGGCCCAGCGGCGTCCGGCCGCCAGGTACCAGGCGCACGCGAGCGCCGCGGCGAAGATCAGGCCACGAAAGGCCATCTGGATGACGAGACCGCCGTCGATGCCCTCCTGGGCGTGGATGGCCGCGACGGAGACGGCGCCCTCGGCGATCCCGGCGAGGACGGCGAGCGCGAAGGCGGCCGCTGACAGTGTGCGAAGCTTGGTTTCGGTCATACGTCCATGCTGGTCAGGACGCGGCTCTGGGAGAATCCGGCTGGCTCACGTCCTGGGTGGTGGGTTGTCCCGACCCTGTCTCGTCAGCCTGTCTCGTCGTCGGGCATCCGCAGCGGTCCCGTCGCGAGGCGGGCCAGCTCTCCGATCGCCGCGTCGACGCCCGGCAGGTACCGTTCCGGCCGGGCCGCCCAGGTCAGCACGACGACGCCCACCGGGTACTCGTGCGGGAACCCGATCACCGCCGCCTCGTGCCGCAGCCTGCCGAGGGTCCCGGTCTTGCCGTGCAGCGCCACGTCGTCGTGCGGGAACCCGCTGCCGATCCGGTGCCGCCACGCCTGGTGCGCGAGCGCGTCCCGCACCAGGTCGTACGCCGGGCCGCGCCGCGACCACAGGAGGCGCAGCGCCTCCCCGAGCTCGGCGGCGGTGGCGGCGCTCGCGAGCGCCGGGTCGTACTGACTCGTCTCGGCCGCGTGGTCCGGGTCGGCGAGGGCCCGCTGCGCGCCGGCCCACGTAGCGGTGCCGGTGTCCCGCAGGAGCGCGCGCGTCTCACCGGCGGACCCCTGCCGCACCAGGGTCGTCGGCAGGCCCAGCTCCGCCAGCCGCTCGTGCGCGCGCTCGCGCCCCACGAGCGACAGCAGCGCGTCGCCGCAGGCGTTGTCGGACACGGCGAGCATGAGGCGCACGACGTCGCGCGCGGTCAGCACCACGTCGTCGAGCAGCATCGCCACACCCGTCGGCCCGGGCATGCGGGACGACGCCGGCAGTCGCACCGGCGCGTCCGCGGCGAGGCGCCGGGCTGTCACGAGGTCCGCCCAGACGAGAGCGAGCGGCAGCTTGTAGAGCGAGGCGATCGCGACCGGCTCGGCGTCGTCGAGCGCGACGGTTCCGGGCGGGCCCGCCAGGCGCGTCGCGTGGACGCGGGCCGTGACGCCGGCGTCGCGCGCCACCGCCCGGAGCGCGGCGGTCACTGCCACGTCGGGGGTGCTCATCCGGCGACGCCGTGCGGTGTGCGAGGTGCCGGGCCGGGCGTCGGGCTCAGCGCCGCGCGGACCACCTCGGCAACCGCCTCGTGGCCGATCTCCGGCCGCCGCTGCGCCGCCGGCGGCAGGGCCACCCGCAGCCGGAGCGGCGGTCCCACGGGGCCTACTGCCGTCGCTCCGTCCTGGAGCACCGGCACGATGCCCGCCGCCAGGCCGGCCGCGACCAGTGCCCGACGCTGGGCCGCGTCTCGCGCCTCGACCACCTCGCCGCTGTGCCCCGCACGCCGCAACGCATCGACGAGCTGGTCGTGTGCGGGCGGCTGATGGTGCCGGGGCGAGACGGCGACGGGCAGGCGCACGTCGCCAGGCGTCAGCCTGCGGGCGCCGCGATCCGGGCTGTCGTCCTGGGTCTGCACCGACGGCGCCTGGACCAGCCGGGTCGGCACCACGAGCACGGGGCCTGCCGTCAACCCGTCGAGAACACCCGGATGCCGCACTAGGCCGACGTCGAGCAGGCCGTCACGCAGGAGGTCGACCAGCTCGACGCTGCCCGCGACGGTGGGCGCGATCGAGGTCCCGGCGGTGCGGGAGGTCTCGACAGGCTCGACCAACGGTGGCGCGGTCTCGACAGGCTCGACCAACGGTGGCGGTGGCGCCGTGAGCGCGCGGAGCAGGTGCGGGACGCCGTCCTCCAGGTCGGCGGCGATGCCGAGGCGAACCTGCTCGGGCAGCGCGAGGTCACGGGCGGTGGACACGAGGTCGTCGGCGGCATCGAGCAGGTCGCGCGCGGCGGGCAGGAGCCGGCGCCCGGCCGCGGTGATCCGCACGCTGCGCGCGTCCCGGTCGAAGAGCCGCACCCCGAGGTGACGTTCCAGCCGGCGGATGCCCTGCGACAGCGGGGGCTGCGTCATGCCCAGGTCGGCGGCCGCGTTGCCGAAGTGCCGGACGTCGGCGACAGCCTTGAAGAAGCCGAGGTGCTTCAGGAGGTCCACGCCCGGGAGCCTAGCCGCGACCCATATCAAAAACGTCTCGGGTCACGTCCACAAGACTCTTTGACTCTCGTCGCGGGCTCCCGCGAGGGTGTGCCGCATGACGAATCCCACGACCTCGAAGCGCGCGCTCAGCCGCCGCACCCTGCTGACCGGCGCCGGAGCGGCCCTCGGCGCGCTCGGCGGTGTGACCGGCGCCAGGGCCCTCGGTACCGGTCAGACAGCCGGCCCGGCCGCAGCCGCGACACCCACGCAGCCCTCGACCGCCCCGGCCGGCTTCGCCTCGTTCGCCTGGCTCGGCACCTCGGGCTGGCGGATCCGCACACCCACCACGACCGTCCTGCTCGACCCGTACGTGACACGGTTCGGCACCGGGCTCGCCGCCGGAAAGTTCAGTGCGACCACGCGCCTGCGCGTCGACCCGGCAGCGCTGGACGCGGCTCTCGGTTCGCCCGGGACGCAGGAGGGCGCCGTCGACTCGATACTGGTGACGCACACGCACTGGGACCACTTCGCCGACGTGCCGCACCTGGCCCGCACCCGCGGGGCCACCGTGTTCACCACCCTCACCGGGTACCACCTCGCGCTCGCCATGGGCGTGCCGCAGAAGCAGCTCGCGGTGGTGCGCGGCGGTGAGGAGATGCACCTCGGGGACCTGGTCATGCGCGTGGTGCCGGCCCTGCACAGCCGCACCGCGTCCGGCGCTCTCCTCTTTCCCGGCATGCGCACGACGGTGCCTACGAGGCCCCGGACGATCGCGGACCTGCCGGAGGGCGACACCCTGTCCTACCTGCTGCGCTCACCGCAGGGCCGGTCGGTGCTGCTGCTCGGGGGCAGCGACTACGACGACCAGGCGCTGCGCGGGCTGCGCGTCGACACGGTGGCGCTGCCGGTGCCGAGCACCGACGTCACCGCCGACTACGCGGGCCGTCTCCTAGTCGCGCTGGACGGCCCCGGCCGGGTGGTCCTCGTGCACTGGGACGACTTCGAGTCGCCGCTGATCAACCCGCCCCTGGCGAGCGCGGGCACGCGCGACCGGATGACCCGCCTCACGGAGCAGATCCGGCGGCTGTCGCCGGGCACGGAGGTGGTCGTCCCGGAGTACCGCACGCCGCTGCAGCTGCTCTGACGCCTTCCTGCTCTGACACACTCCTGCCATGCGCGACGACGAGTGGTCCCAGCAGCGAGCGGAAGCGGTCCGCCTGCAGGCCGAACGCCTGCAGGCGCGGCAGGACGCCGAGCACACCCGCGCCGAGGCCCTGCTGCGCGAGTTCGTGGCCGCTGCCCGGGACGCCGGGCTCCCGGACGAGCCCCTGCAGGTGCAGGGGTACGGCGGCCGCGGCACCGCCCGCACCCCGCTGCGGGGCTGGTACCTGCGTGTGGACCGTACGTCCGGCATCAGCGCCGACGGCGACTTCTACGTGCTCACCGCGCCCATCGGGCTGCTCGACCGGGTGCGCGGGGTGCGGCCGGAGCCGCGCCGTCCGCCGCTGCTGCTCGGCGCGGGAGGCAAGGACGGCGACTCCATCTCGCTGGCCGACGCCCTGGAACGCCTCCTGCCGGGCTGGCGGGCTCTCTCAGCCGGCTGATCCGGTCAGGATCCAGGATCCGGTCGGCCGTCAGCCGGCGGAGCGGCCCAGGTCCTCCCAGCGTCGCCAGCCCGCCAGCCGCTCCTCGGTCAGGGGCAGGACGGCGTCCGCCGCCAGGTCGCCCACCAGTATCCGCAGCGGCGGCTCGTCCGCGTCGACCACCGCGAGGACCACCCGGGCGACGTCCGCAGGGGACGACGAGCCGGGCGGGTGCCACGCGGATGCCCGCAGCGCGTCGTACGCGGGCCGCGGCTCGGCCCGCACCGCCGACTCCCCACGCCAGGCGGTGTCCACGGGTCCGGGCTCGACGAGCGTGACCCGGATCCCGAACCCGGCCACCTCCTGGGCGAGCGCCTCGGACAGCCCTTCGAGCGCCCACTTCGACGCGCTGTAGCCCCCGAGCCCCGGCCAGGCGGCGACGCCGCTGGAGCTGGACACCTGCACCACGTGCCCCGACCCCTGCGCGCGCAGCAGCGGGAGCGCCGCCTGGGTCACGTGCAGCACGCCGAAGAGGTTGACCTCCAGCTGCTCGCGCAGCTGCTCGGGCGTGATCTCCTCGACGTACCCGAACAACCCGTGGCCCGCGTTGTTCACGACCACGTCGATGCGGCCGAGCCGTTCGGCGGCCGCCCGCACCGCGGCAGTCGCCTGGGCGGGGTCGGTCACGTCCAGCCGCAGCGGCACGACGGCGTCGCCGTGCGCGGTCACCAGGTCGTCCAGCGCTGCGACGTCGCGCGCCGTCGCCGCCACCCGGTCGCCGCGCTCCAGCGCCGCCGTGGCGATGGCCCGGCCGAGCCCGCGGCTCGCGCCCGTCACGAACCAGGCCCGGCTCACCGGGCACCGCCCGCAGGGGCGACCGCGCCGGCGCCACGCCCGCCGATCGCCGAGTACGTGACCCGGCGGGTGAGCGTCTCGAACGGGCCGCGCCGCCCGGTCCGGCGCATCCACTCGGCCAGGGCGACGGACGCCGCCCAGACGCCGAACGCAAGCAGCGCGGTGCCGGCGACCGTCAGCGTGCCGGCGAGGCCGAGCAGGAACGGCGTGAAGACCACGAACCACACGAGCGACTGCAGCAGGTAGCACGTCATGGACCGCTGCCCGACGGCGGCGACCGCGGCGACGAGACCGCCGTTGCGCAGGCGTACGGAGACCAGGCAGATCAGCGCCGCGTACCCAAAGCCGCCGAGCACGCCCGTCGCGTCGTGCAGCGGGCCGAACCACTGCAGCAGCCCGTCGCCGGGCCGGCCGTAGACCCCCGCGACCAGGAGCGCCGCCGGCTGGGCGCCGAGCACCGCCGCCGAGATCCCGACGGCGGCGACGACGCGCAGCAGGGTGCGGTACTCCGCGGGCCGCTCCAGGATCCGCCGACGCCCCGCCCACAGACCGATGGCGAACGGGCAGGCGAACCCGATCGGCCCGCCGAGCGCGACGATCGCGGCGACCGGTGCCCGTGCGGTGAACATCGTCGCAAGGTCCGGCGGCAGCGCCGCGAGGTCCGGCCCCGCGGTGCTGATCGACATGGAGTCGACGCCGGGCAGGGCGTTGAGCACGAAGAACACGGCGGCCACGGCGAGGACCCAGGCGTCCGACCGCCGCACGAGGAGGATGCCGACGAAGAGCAGCACGCCGTACATCGCGAGGATGTCGCCCGCGTAGAACAGGAGCGCGTCGAGCACGCCGATGACGATCAGCACGAGGGACCGCCGGCGCAGGATCCGGTTGACCGCACGAGGCCCGAGCTCGCTGTTACGCCGCACGATGTGCGCGACTCCGTAGCCGAACAGCAGCCCGAACATCGGGAAGGCCCGGCCGTCCACGAAGGTCGAGACGAGCCACGCCACGGCGTCGTCCACGCGGGAGCCGTCGACCGGGAACCCGCCCACGTACCGCTGGCCGACCAGGAAGTAGTGCGAGTTCGCCAGGGCGATGAACAGCAGCATCACGCCGCGCGCGAGGTCGGGGCCGAGCGCGCGTTCGGAGAGCCCGGTGGGTGCCGCGTCCATACGCGCACTTTCAGCCGTCATGGGCGACATCGTGCCAGGTGGGCGCCGCGTCGGCACCCGCCTTTGGCGTTACGCTCGCGACATGCCCGAGGACGACGACACCCGGCCCCTGACACGGCGCGAACGGCTCCGGCGGCAGACCGTCGACGAGATCGTCGAGGCGGCACTGGGGCTCGTCGACGACGGCGGCGCGCACGGCCTGTCGCTCGCCTCGGTCGGCAAGGCGGTAGGCATGACGCCGCCCGCGCTCTACCACTACTTCGCGTCCCGCGAGGCGCTGCTCGACGCCCTGGTCCTGGCCGGGTACGCCGACTTGGGCACCGCCGTCGAGACCGCCGTCCGGCAGGCGCAGGACCGGTCCCCTGCGGACCGGCTGGCCGCCATCACCGGCGCGTGGCGCCGCTGGGCCCTGGACCATCCGCGCCGGTACTCGATGCTCTTCACGGGCAGCCGGCGCGAGGCGGTGGACCCCTTGGAGAGCGTCGGCGCGATCGGCCAGAGCATGCTCGCCCTGGTCACGACCATCCAGGAGGTCGCAGCCGACACGGACGCGGGCGACGCCGCCGAGGCGGGCAGCACCGCCGAGGGATCAGTGCTCGACCAGGACCTGGCCCGCTGGGGCAGGACCCTCGGCACGCCGGCGGAGGCGGCTCCGGCCGCGCTCCGGCTGGCCCTGTCCACCTGGTACCGCGTGCACGGGCTCGTGTCCCTGGAGATCGTCGGCGCGTTCGGCACCATGGGGCTCGACGGCGAGCGCCTGCTGGCCGCCGAGCTGGAGGGCCTGGTCCGCGAGGCGGCGCGCGCCTGACCCTGGTCCGGCGGAAGCCGCACGCATCGGTCCACCGCACCGCCGCACCGCCGCCATGCCGCGGGATCAGTCGCGGTCGAGCAGGGCGTCCGCCATGACGACGGCGCCGGGCGCCAGGGCGGTCGCGCCGTCCTCGACGTCCCACAGCGAGTTCTGCAGCAGCCGCCCCAGCGTCCAGCCCGTCGCCCGGAACCGGTCGAGCCCGAGGACCTCGGTGAGCAGGTCGAAGCGTCGCCGCACCACGCGTCGGGGGTCGCCGCTCGCGACGACGACGTCGGCCCACCGGCTGTCCAGGGCAGGCCACAGGTCGAAGCCGAGGTCTCCGGCGAGGGGCTCCGGGTCGATCGCGAGCCACGGTTCGCGCTCGCCCGCGAGCAAAACGCCTTTGCAAACTGCTTTTGCAGTCGTAGGGTCGGGTCATGCCGAACTCCTCCTGGCCGCCGCCGTGGTTCGATCCGGAGCGCTACGACCTGCTCACGCCGGTCAACGTCTCCGCGCTGGCGCACCCGATCCGGATGTCGCTGCTGCGCCTGCTCCGGGAGGACGGCCCGGCCACCGCCAGCGGGCTCGCCGTCCGGGTCGGCCACTCCAGCGGGGTGACCAGCTATCACCTGCGCACCCTGGCCGAGGCCGGCCTCGTCGTCGAGGACACGGAGCGCGGCAACCGGCGCGACCGGTGGTGGAAGGCCGTACGGGAGGGCACGGTGTTCTCGTTCCGCGTCCCGGACCAGGCGGGTGACCACGAGCAGCTCGAGGCGGCGCAGCGCTACGTCCGCATGGTCATGCAGGTGGCGTACGAGCGGGTCCTGTCCTACGTCGACTCCCTGCCGGACCGCCGCGACGAGCTCCCGGACCTTCCGTGGCAGCTGGGCGAGCAGGCGGTGAGCCTGACCCACGACGAGGCCAGAGAGCTGGCCGGTCAGGTCCAGGACCTCGTCTCGAAGTACCGCCGCGACCTGGTCGGCGAGGCCCGCGGCGCCGGCGGGCCGGACGAGCACGGCGACGGGCGGGAGCGCGCGGTGTTCCAGTTCCAGCTCATGCCGGACCCGCACGGCCCCGCGCCGACGGGGCGCGCGCCGTCCGACCCCGCACAGGCGGACGAGCGGTGACCGCCGTCGACCAGCGCACGGAAACGGCGGTGCGCCGCCGCGCCCCGCTCGCGGCGGTGCTGGTCGCCTACCTGGCATCGGTGGCATGCACCGCGGTCTCCGCCGTCGCCATCCCGTGGTTGGTGCTGAGCACCACCGGGAGCGCCGCCATGACGGGGATCGTCGTGTTCGCCGAGCTGGCGCCCTATGTGGCCATGCAGGCGACAGCCGGGCCGTGGGTCGAGCGGTTCGGCCCGCGCAGGGCGAGCTGGGCCGCCAACCTGCTGGCCGGCGTCGCCCTGCTCGCGGTCCCGGGACTCCATCTCGCCGGATACCTCGCGCACGGCCCGCTCATCGCGGTGGTGGCGGTCGTCGGGCTGCTGCGCGGTGTCGCCGACTGCGGCAGCGCACCGCTCGTCCCCGGCGCCGCCGAGCTGGCTGGGACACCGCTGGAGCGGGCCGCCGGCCTGCACGCGTCGGCCACGCAGGCGGGACATCTCCTGGGTGCGCCCGTCGCAGCGGTGCTGCTCACGTTCAGCCCGGCGCCCCTCGTGGTGGCGGTGGGCAGCGGCGGCTTCCTCCTCGCGGCCGCGCTGGTCGGCCTCCTGGTCCCGGACGACGTCGGCACGCCGCAGCGGGACCAGAAGCGCCCCGAGCCGTACCTGCGCCGGCTCGCCGCCGGGCTCGTGTTCCTCGCGCGCAATCCCGTGCTGCGCGCACTCGTCGTGATGATCGCCCTGACCAACCTCGTCGGCTCCAGCCTCGTGAGCGTGCTGCTTCCCTCGTGGGCGCTGGCCGAACGACTCCCCGTGGCCGCCGTCGGTACCGTGGCCGCCGGGTTCGGCGTCGGCGCGCTGGCGGGGAGCCTGGCCGGGGCCTGGTTCGCGCCACGGGCCAACCGATGGCTGCTGTACTCGGTCGCGTTTCTCGTCGGCGGGGCGCCGCTCTACCTCGGCCTCGCGATGCTGGACACGGTCGTGCCCGCGACCGTCCTGGCCGCGGGCTGCGGTCTGGCCATGGGGTGCGTCAACCCGGTGGTGGGCGCGGTGCAGTACGAGCAGATCCCCCGCCCCATGCTGCCGCGGGTGCTCGGCGCCGTGAAGGCGTCGGCCTGGGTCGGGCTCCCGCTCGGCCCGGTGCTCACCGGCCTGGTCACCGACCAGGCCGGCGTTCGCCCGGCGCTCGTCTGCGTGGGGGCGACCATGCTCCTGCTCACGCTCGCGCCGTTCGTGGTCCCGGCGTTCCGCCAGATGAATCGCCGTTGAACCACGAAGACATGGCCTCCGGCCCGCGCCAACCTCAGTGGACCGGGATCCGTCACGGCACGAGGACGACCTTGCCACCCGCGTGACCGCCGTCGACCAGGCTCTGCGCCCGCGCCGCCTCCGCGAAGGGCAGCACCTTCGCGACCGGCACGGAGAGCTCGCCGCGGGCGACCAGCCCCATGACCTCCGCGAGGACCTCCGTCGAGTGCTCGGACCGCTCCGAGAACTCGACGCCCAGCTCGTGGGCCGCCGGGTCGGCAAGGGTCAGCACCCTGTCGGTGCCGCCTCGCAGCTCGATGCTGTCCGGCAGGACGCCCTTGCCCGCGGCGTCGAGCACCGCGTCGACGGTGGGCGCGAGCGCCCGGACCCAGTCGACGATGCTCTCGCCGTAGACGATGGGCGTGGCGCCGTACATCGCGACGCGCTCCTGGCCGGCCTCCGACGCCGTGCCGATCACGCGCACGCCCGCCGCGACCGCGAGCTGCGTCGCCAGCCCGCCGACACCGCCGCTCGCGCCGTGCACCAGCAGCGTCTCCCCTGGCCTCACGTCGAGGATCCGCAGCGCGCGCCGGGAGGTCTCGGCGACCACGGGGAGCGCTGCCGCCTGGGTGGCGTCCAGCCCGTCGGACACCGGCGCCCAGACGCGCAGGACCGCGAGCTCGGCGGCGCCCCGGCCGGCCGGGCCGGCGACCCGGTCCCCGACGGCGACCCCGGCGACGTCGGCCCCCACCTGGTCGACGATGCCCGCCACCTCGAGGCCGGGGACCGCCGGGAGCCGCGTGCGGAACGCCGCCTCCATGGCGCCTGACCTGACCTTCCCGTCGAACGTGTTGACGCCGACGGCCTCCACCCGGACCCGGACCTGGCCGGGACCCGCCTCCGGTTCCGGCACCTCCCCCAGGTGCAGGACCTCGGGGCCGCCGAACTCGTCATAGACCACTGCGCGCATCACGTTCTCCTTCGTCTTCGGCGGGCATCCGAACCGGACGCCCGCCGACTTCGCTGTTCCGGACAGGTAACCGCGGGAACCGTCTCCACTATTCCGCCGGACCTCGCTCCCGCGACCGTCCGCGCACCGAGTCCTACGATGGAGCGCATGGCACCTGCCCCGGACAGTGAGTCGAACGCTTCAGCCGCCGGACCGCTCAGCCTCGCGATCTTCTCGCTCGCGCGGGCGCACCGGGCCCTCGCCGCGGACCTGCTGCGCCCGCTCGGTCTCCATCCCGGCCAGGAGCTGCTGCTCATGTTCCTGTGGGAGCACGGGCCCCAGCGGCAGACGGACCTCGCCGAGCACGTCGCGACGGACTCGGCGTCGATGACGCGGACGGTCCAGCGGCTGGAGCGTGCGGGGTTCGTGCGCCGTCGCCCCGGGCCCGACGACCGGCGCGTCACCCTGGTGGAGCCGACGCCGGCGAGCCTGGCGCTGAGGCCGCGCGTCGCCGAGATCTGGGACCGGCTGGAGCGGGCGACGGCGGGCGACCTCGACCCGGCGCGCCGCGACGAGGCGGCGTCGCTCCTGCGCGCGCTGGAGCAGAACGTGGGCAGCACCGCCGTGACCGTCAGGTCGCCGTCGTCCCGGGACCTGGCCCCGCGGCCCACGCCTCGGACACGGGCGCCATCAGCTCCGGGTCGGAGGCCGGCTCGGGCATCGTCGAACCCTCCGCCGCCGGCCCGGGGACGGTGAGCGTCGCGATCGCCGTGGTGATCGGGATGGCGAGCACCAGCCCGATCGAGCCGACGAGCGTCCGCACGACCTCTTCGGCGATCTCGCCGGAGGTCAGCGCGGTGGTCGGCGACTGGTCGACGAGCCAGACCATCATCAGCAGCGGCAGCGCGGCCCCGACGTAGGCGAACGCGATGGTGTAGACGGTCGACGCGATGTGGTCGCGGCCGATCCGCATCGCGCTGGTGAACAGCTCGGCACGCGACGCCGCGGGCGCGACGGCCCGCAGCTCCCAGACCGCGGACGCCTGGGTGATCGTCACGTCGTTCAGCACGCCCATCCCGGCCAGGACGATGCCGCACAGCGCGATCCCCCGCAGGTCGGCGCCCGGCGCGCTGGACGGCAGGAACGCCGACATCTCGTCGTTCGTCCCGGTGATCTGCGCGGCCCCCGACGCCCAGGCGGCGAGCCCCGCCGTCAGCGCGAGGCCGACCAGCGTGCCGAGCAGCGCCGTCGACGTGCGGGCCGACAGGCCGTGCGCCAGGTACAGCGTCACGAACATCACCAGGGACGACGTCACGAGCGCGACGCCGATGGCGGACTCCCCCGCCAGCAGCGCGGGCATGGTGAAGCCGAGGAGCACCACGAACGCGAGCCCCAGCCCTGCCATGGCGGCCAGCCCGCGCCAGCGCGCGACCAGCAGCACGACGAGGGCGTAGACGATCGCCAGCAGCGCGATCGGCAGCTCGCGCTGGAAGTCCATGAACACCAGCGGGTCGACGCCGGGCTGCGCGACCGCGGAGATGTCGACGGCGATGATCCGGTCCCCGTCGGCGAGCGGGATCGACGGACCGGGCGACTGCATCCGGGACGGCTCCCCGCCGGGGAGCTCCACCGGGATGCTCCCGGTGGTGGGGTCGGCGGGCCCGGTGACGGTGACGTCGACGAACGAGGTGCCCTCGGCCCGTGCGGGCACCCGGTCGGGCACGTCCCCGGCGTTCGGCCACAGCAGCCAGAGCCCGGCGAGGGTCACCAGAAGGGCGGACACCAGGGTCACGACCAGCAGGAACGTCGTGCGTGGCGCGGCTGGGCCGGCCGCGTCGTGCGAGTGAGCGTGCGCCATGCGCACATCCTCACCCAGGGCCGCGCCGTGGGCGCGGCGAGCGGGGCGGTCCGGGATCAGGCGGTCGGCAGCCGGAGCGCGTCGACGAGCGCGGCCGCGGCGCCGTCCTCGTCCACCGTGCCCGTGATCCGGCCGGCGACCGCGCGGACCGTCGCCGGCGCATGCCCCATCGCGATCGACAGGGCCGCCCACCGAAGCATTTCGAGATCGTTTTCGCCGTCGCCGAGGGCGACCGTCCGGGAGGATGCGACCCCCAGCTCGACACGGATGCGCTCGAGCGCCGTCGCCTTGGTGACCTCGGGTGCGGTGACGTCCACCCAGTCGACACGGGCCGCGACCGCGGTGACGCCCGAGTCGCGCAGCGCCGGCGCGAGCCGCAGCGCCCACTGCCCGTACACCACCACTCGCGGCGTCGGGCGTGCCCAGATCTCCTCCAGCGTGCCCAGCACCTCCTGGTGCCCGTTGAGCAGACGGTCGGGGAACCGCCTGGTCACGCGGTACCCGGTGCCGACCACCTCGGCGGCGATCCGCAGGTCGGGCCGCGTCCTGGCGACGAGCCGGCACACGGGCCCCGCGTCCAGGGCGGTCACGTCGACGACGGAATACCCGTCCGGCCGCAGCCGCGCGGTCACCGCGCCGTTCGCCGCGACCACCCAGCCGTCGCTGATCCCGAGCTGGCGGGCCGCCTGCACGGCGCCCGAGAGCGACCTGCCCGTGGCGACGACGAGGTGGTGTCCGGCGGCGCGGACCGCCGCTATCGCATCGAGCACCGCGCCGGTCGGCCGCCGTCCGGCGCGCACGAGCGTGCCCTCGACGTCGCAGGCGACGAGAGCGGGTGTGGACGTGGGCACGTCCGAGAGTGCTGCGGCCCCGGAGGTGATCGCGGTCACGATATTCCCCTGGTGATAGGTGGTGGGAACATCATGACTCATACTGGGACATTTTGGAACTCGCATCTCAGCGGCTGGAGACCCGCTCGCGCAGGTCAGACCGCTGGTCGGCGCTCGGTTGAGGCCCGGTCGAGCCTCGGGTTCACCGCTCCCGGACGGCGATCCCCGGGTACTTCAGGACGAGCCCCGAGGCGTCATAGGTGAGCACGCACTCGAAGTCGAAGGTCGACGACGCGTAGTCGAACCTGATCGCCGTCGGCGTCCGGCTCCGGAGGCGGTACTCCTGCTCGAGCCGCTCGACCCCCAGGTCACCCGCTCGGACGAAGACCGCGGGCACCTCGTGCGGCTCCCCAGGGGCGGGATCCAGCCGGTGGACCGGCAGCGTGTTCGTCACCGCCGACGACTCGAGGTCCACGTCGAGGCAGCCGTCGAGGTCGCGGCGCGGGACGCCGTCGACGAGCCACCGGGCGTCGTCACCCTGCCCGGTCCGGTCGAGGGTCGTCCGGACGGTCCCGACGGCCGACACCGCCCGCACCTCAGCCCGGCGGGTGCACCACTGCCGGTCGACCTCTATCCGGTACCCGACGGACCACGCCTGCGGCCCCTCGACGGCGGTGGTGTGCCCGCGGAGCAGGTA
Organism: Promicromonospora alba; assembly: GCF_042654905.1. Lineage (NCBI taxonomy): Bacteria > Bacillati > Actinomycetota > Actinomycetes > Micrococcales > Promicromonosporaceae > Promicromonospora > Promicromonospora alba. Next base: position 6,617 of record NZ_JBHSFI010000001.1, on the reverse strand, counting down.
CCCGTCCGCCGTCGGCTCCGCGAAGAGCACCTCGAAGCCTGCCCGGACCCCGCTGTGGGTCCAGGCGGACACGTCGGGCAACGGATCCAGCCGCACGGTCCGAACTCTATCCGCGACTCGATCCGCGCGGGGGCGCCATGCGGCGGAGGACGGGCTCGGCGGCCGCGACGACGTCCGGCCCGGAGATCGCGCCCGAGAGCCACAGGCTCGCGAAGCCGTGCGCCACGGACCAGGCGGCACGGGAGGCGTCGGCGTCGGGCGCCAGACCCGCGAGCGCCGCCGCGGACGCCTGCTCGGCCGCGCGCAGGCCGGCGTCGTCGGCGTGCAGGAGGCTGCGGTCGAACATGACGGCGAAGTGTCCAGGGTGGTCGACGGCGAACCGCACGTAGGCGATGCCTGCCGCGAGCAGGTCGTCGCCGGCCTCCTTCAGGGCGGCCGCGAGCAGGGTGTACCCCTCGGTGGCCACCGCGGTGAGCACGCCGGCCTTGTCGCCGAAGTGGTGGGCCGGCGCGGCGTGGGAGACGCCGGCGATCCTGGCCAGCTCGCGCAGGCTGAGCGCGGCCGGTCCCCGTTCGGCAACGGCCGTCGCGGCCGCGGCGGTCATCGTCCGCCGCAGGTCTCCGTGGTGGTAGCTCATCCCGCTCCCGATCCTCGACCAATCTATCCATTGACAAGATAGCACCGCGGGTGGTGGAGTGACGCTCGAACTTGTCGCCGTCAAGATTGGACTCTCATGCCGGTCCCGCTCCCCGTCCTCCTGCTCGGCGTCGCCGCCCTGGCGCGCCTGCTCGGCCTCGTCGCGGTACCCGCCCTCGACTCCTGGCACGACGCCGCCCGCGTCGGCGCCGCGGCGATCTACCTCCTGGCGGCGTCCGGCAGGCTGATCCCCCGGGTACGCCAGGACCTCGAACGTATGGTGCCGCCCGGGCTCCCCCGCCCCGACCTGCTCGTCGCCGGCACGGGGGCCCTCGAGCTGGCCGGAGCGGTGGGCCTGCTCGTCCCCGCGACGGCGCCCGCGGCCGCGATCTGCCTCGGGCTCCTCACGATCGCCATGACGCCGGCCAACATCTCCGCGGCCCGGCGGGGCCTCCTGTTCGGCGGCAGGCCGGCCACCCCGGTCGGCCGCCGCCTGGCGGAGCAGGCCCTCTACCTGGCCGCCCTCGCGGCCGTCGTCTGGCTGCCCTTCTGAACGCCGCGGACGCGCTTCAACCCGTGCGTTCCTGGCGGGTCCAGCCCGACCAGCCGCGCTCCTCCAGCAGCGACTCCAGGCGGCGGCCGGCGGGGAAGGAGTCGAGGGCGAGCGAGTCGAAGAGGTCGACGAGCCCCGCCTCCATCTCGCTCGCCGAGCCGGCGGACCAGCCGGCGTGCTCGTCGAGCATCGCGGCCACCTGGTCTGCCAGGGCGGGCAGCCGTGGGTCGCCGGGCGCCCAGTCGACCGCCGCGCTGAGCCGCCGCAGGGTCTCGACGAACTGCTCGTCGTCCAGCAGCGCACCCTTCAGCGCCATCGCCTCGGCGACCTGCTCCGGGGAGAGCACCGCGAGGGTGAGGATCCAGCTGTCGCGCTCGATCTCGACCACGCGCTCGGGGAGGCCGAGCTCGCGCCACCGGTCCAGGTAGGCCGCGCCCTCGGGGGGCAGCGCCAGGCTGTCACCCGCGGCGAGCCTGGCGATCCGCTCCCGGTGCCGCTCCCGCTCGTCGATCTCCGCACGGAGCCGCGCGTCGATCTCGGCGACGGCCGCCGCGAGCTCCGCCGCGTCGGCGCGCAGCAGCTCCCTGACCCGCGCGAGCGGAACACCGGCTTCCGCCAGGACCCTGATCCGGATCAGGTCCACGGCGGCCTGGGCGTCGTACCGCCGGTAGCCCGAGTGGTCGCGCCCAGGCTCCGGCAGCAGGCCCCTGGCGTGGTAGTGCCGGACGGCGCGCGTGGTCACCCCGGCGTACGACGCGAGCTGGCTGATCGTCAGCATGTGGCCAGTCTCCTCCTGCTGCGTGCGCTTCGGCGAAGTAGAGCGCCTGTCCGAGTCTCCCTTACGTGCGCCGGGGAGACTCGGACAAGCGCTCTACTTCGCCGAACCGGCTCAGTCCGCGTAGTCCCCGCCCGGCACGTCGAGGACCTCCTCCAGGGTCGTGACGCCGGTGGCCCGCATGTGCGCCGCCAGCTCCCGGCCGACCCAGCGCAGGTGCCAGGGTTCGGGCGCATAGCCGGTGACCGCGCTGTTCTGGCGCGTGTACCGCACCAGCATGCCGAACTCGGCGGCGTGCTCGGCGACCCAGCGGCCCTCCACGGTCTCGCCGAAGCAGGCCTCGAAGTCGCACTCCGGCCGGGTGGTGCCGCCGACGTCCACCCCGAGACCCGTCTGGTGCTCGCTGTGCCCCGGACGAGCCGACACCTCGTCCGCCTGCTCGGCGCCGAGCTGCGCCACCCAGCCCTCGTAGACCGCCGCCTGCTTGGGGTAGCCCCGGTAGGCGCTGCGCAGGGTGAGGCGCACGCCGTCGGCGGCGGCGGCGTCGAGCAGCGCGGCGACGTCGCGGGCGGCATCCGTCCGGACGAGGTACCCGCGCACGACGGTGAGGTCGGGCTCGTAGTCGATCGGGTCGAGCGGCCTGCGCTTGTTGACGACCACCCAGGGACTCCCGGGATCGGTGGCCGAGTGCTCCGTCAGGTCGAGGCCGGTAGCGGGTGGCGCGCCCGGGGCATCGACGGGGCCCTCCGCGGGGGCCGCGACCGGGCTCGGCTCCGTCTGGGGTGCCTGGGACTCGTCCGAGCTCTCTACCGGCTTCTCTGCCGGCTCCTCTGCCGGGTTCTTCTTTGCCGGGTTCTTCTCTGCCGGGGCGGAGGCGGTGACCTGCGGCTCCGCCCCGGTCTCGCCGCCCCCCTCGGTGCCCAGGTCCGCGGCAGCACAGCCCGCGAGGAGCAGGCTCACGGCGACGACGACGGAGGCGGGGCCCGCCGGGCGGAACCGGGCACGGGTACGGACGAAGGAGAGGGTCACATCAGCGTTGGTGTGCACGGCCCGGACCGCGATGTCAGCGGCGGGCTGTGACGTGGACAACATCCGCGAGGTGTCATGGGGACGCTCCTGCCGGACACACTGAGTCGGAAGCACGTCTCTTCGTCTGTCTCTTCGTCTGTGGAGTACACCCTGGCCACGAACACCGAGCCACAGCGTCTCGAACCGGGCAGGCACACGCCTGCCCACCTCACGCCTGCCCACACGGAGGCGCTGTTCGTGGCGCACGCGAGTGCCGTGTACCGGTACGCGCGCTCGCGGCTCCCCGCCGCCGAGGCGGAGGACGTGGTGGCCGAGGTGTTCGCCGTCGCGTGGCGCAAGGGCGAGCTGCCGGACAACCCGCGCGCCTGGCTCCTCGGCGTGGCCCGCCGCGTCATGGCGAACCAGGTGCGCGCCCAGCAGCGGCGCATCGCGCTGGTCGAGCGGGTCCGCGCACACCCGGTCCCGGCGGGCCAGGACGGCGCGCGGCTGGTCGGCGAGCTGGACGCGCTCCGCCGGGCACTTGCCCTGCTGCGCCCCGCGGACCGCGAGGTGATTGCCCTGCTCGCGGCCGCGGAGCTGTCCACCCCGGAGGTCGCCCAGGTCCTCGGCTGTACGACGGCGACGGCGGCCACCCGGGTGCACCGCGCACGGCGCCGTCTGCGTGCGGCCTATGAACAGCTCACCGAGGAAGGTTCCTGACGTGGAAGACGAAGAGCTGGCCCGCGCCCGGCGCGCCCTGCGGGGGGTCGACCCGGAGCTCGACCTGGCGCGCGTGTACGCCGAGTCGCGGGCACGCGCGCACGGCGTCGACGAGCATCTGGACGGCGACGAGCACCGGTACGCGCAGCAGCATGAACCCGAGCACTGGGCGACGGACGAGCGCGTAGTGGTCCTCCTGCACGACCTCGACGCGAAGCCTCGGCGCGGCCGGTCCAGCGCGCACCGCGGGCGGGCACTGGTGTGGGGCGTCGCGGCGGCGGCAGCGGCCGCCGTCGTGGTGACCGTGGTGAACCTGCCGGCGCCCGGCGTGCAGCCCGGCTCGTCGCCCGGCACGTCGGCCGGCACCAGCCTCTCGCCGACGGACGATCCTGAGCCGCGACCGTCGCCGACCCTCGCGCTGACGCCGTCCGAGGTGGTCGACCGCGCCGCGCCCGCGGTGGCCGACGCGGGATGCAAGGTCAAGACCCACTCCACGCTCGGCGCGGAGTCGGCGACCCGCGTCGACGGCTCCCTCGCGACGGACACCGGGACGCCGAAGCCGATCCCGCTGAGCACGCAGCCGCTGGACGTGCTGCAGGTGGCGACCGTCACCGCGGCCCTCGACCTGTCCGGCCTCGAGGGCAGGGACCACCGCCTGAACGACGAGTACCTGCTGGAGGAGAAGGACGGCCGGACCCTGGTCCGGATCCAATTCGATCCCCCTGGCGAGCTCGTGCTCGGCGGCGAGCTGACGCGGCTCGACGTCGTCATCGACACGGCCACGTGGCTCCCGTACACCGCGGAGACCTGGGCGAGGTCCGACGACGGCAAGGGCTACCAGGTGCACAGCGAGTTCAGCTGGACGTCGTGCGCCGCCCCCAGCAGCAGCCCGAGCCCTGCGGCCACCGACGACGACCTGGCGCCCGCCGACACGGGGAGCCGCTCCCGGTAGCATTCCGGCGTGCTCAGCCCCGCGGCCCCCGACGACCTCGACGACCTGGCCGCCTTCCTGCGCTCGGCCGACCTGACGGTCGCCGCCCTCGCGGAACCGGCGGTGCGGCTGTGGCTCGACCGGGACGACGCCGGCGCCGTGTGCGCGACCACCGGCTTCGAGCTCGGGTCGAGCGGCGAGCACGCCCTGGTGCGCAGCGTCGCCGTCCGGCCGGACCTGCGGGGCGCCGGGGACGGGCTGCGACTGGCGCGCTTCGCCCTGGACAGGGCCGCCGACGCCGGGGCGCGCCAGGCCTGGCTGTTCTCCCGCCGCTCCGGCGGCTTCTGGCAGAAGCTCGGCTTCACGGCCACGACCACCGACGACCTCGCCGCCGCGCTCCCCGACGCCCACCAGGTGCGCCTGTTCCGCTCGACCGGGCAGCTGGACCGCGAGGTCGCCTGGCACCGGCCGCTGCCCGCGCGCGCCGATTCCGGCGCACCGCTCGCGGCCGGATAGGCTCGGTACATGAGGTCTCCAGAAGCATCCAGGTTCGGGCTGCCGGTACTCCGGTAGCCCGAGATGCCCCTGTAGAGACCGCCGAGCCGTCGCCCGGCCGCTTTCCCGCGCATCCGAAGGGCCCGTAGTGCCGCCCAGGCCTACCCGTTCCCCCTTCCTTCGGAGGCATCCATGCCTGTCCTGCTCTACGTGCTCGCCGTCGCGGTCTTCGCGCAAGGCACGTCGGAATTCGTCCTCGCCGGGCTCGTGCCCGGCATCTCCGCCGACCTCGGCATCACCATCGCCCAGGCCGGCTACCTGACCTCCGGCTTCGCGGTCGGGATGGTGGTCGGCGCACCGCTGACGGCGGCGCTCGGCCGCCGTCTGCCACCACGGTGGACCCTGACCGGCTGCCTGCTGGTCTTCGTCGCGGCCCACGCGGCGGGCGCGCTCACCGACCAGTTCGCCGTGCTGCTGGTGAGCCGGTTCGTGGCCGCGCTGGCCAACGCGGGGTTCCTCGCCGTCGCGCTCTCGACGGTGACGGCGGTCGTCCCGGCCGGCAAGCAGGCCCGGGCGCTCGCCGCGATCCTCAGCGGTACGACGCTCGCCCTCATCGCCGGGGTCCCCGCCGGAGCCTTCCTCGGCGAGATCTGGGGCTGGCGGTCGGCCCTGTGGGCGATCGCCGGGGTCTCGGCGCTCGCGCTGGCCACCGTCGCGATCCTGACGCCGGCCAGGCTCGAACCGCGCGAGCCCGGCGTGCGGACGGACCTGCGCGCCGAGCTCGGCACGCTCCGGTCCCCCGAGCTGTTGCGCTACCTCATGCTCGGGGTGCTGGTGAACGGCGCGACGTTCTGCGCGTTCACCTACCTGGCGCCGCTCGTGACGGACGGCGCCGGGCTCGGCTCGTCGCTGGTGCCCGTGATCCTCGCCCTGTTCGGGCTCGGTGCGTTCGCCGGTGTCACGACGGCGGGCCGGCTCGCCGACGCGCACGGGCGCCTCGTGCTCCGGGTCGCCGCGCCGGCGCTCCTCGCGGGCTGGATCCTGTGGGCCCTGCTCGCCGAGCGCCCGTCGGCGGTGTGGGTGCTCGCCCCGGTGCTGGGCGCGCTCTCGTTCGCCGTCGGCGGCACGCTGATCGCCCGCAGCATGGCGGCCGCCCACGGCGCACCGACCATGGGCGGGGCGTACTCGACGGTCGCGCTGAACCTGGGCGCCCTGGTGGGTCCTGTGTTCGGCGGCCTGGCGATCGGCCCGCTCGGGCTCGTGGGCCCGCTCGTGGTCAGCGCGACGCTCGCGGCAGCCGCCGTAGTGCTCTGGTTCGCGACGAGCCGACGTCGGGCCACCGCTCCCCCGAGCTGACCTGGCGCTCCCCGGCCTGACCGGAGGCGACAGCGCTTGGCACACTTTTCTGACCATGCACTTGCTGCCAGGATCGCGCGGCGTTGTCAAGCGGTCAGTGCAAGTTATGCGGCTTGTTCGAAGAGTTGCTTGAGGCGTTGGGC